>CAVUTB010000016.1:245000-619622 GCA_963744315.1 uncultured Acidobacteriota bacterium | reverse complement strand
GGTGTGGTTGGCCGAGTTCAAGACGCGAATAGCGAAAGACTATCCCGGCATCAGGCTGCTCGATGTCGTCCCCTGCGACGATCGCGCCGAGAACGCACCAGCGAGACGCTGCGTCTCCTCGAGAAGCACGCCGACATCAAGGCGATCGTCGGGTTCTGCTCGCCCGCCGTTCCGGGTGCCGCCGAGGCCTTGAAGGTCGCTCGGCGATCGGACGTCCGCCTCACGGGTGTGTCGCTTCCGTCCCTCTGTCATGCTCACATCGAAGATGGAGTCGTCGACAGCGTCGTGATCTGGAAGACGCGCAACCTCGGGTATCTTGTTGGCATGAGCGCGCACGCGCTGGCGACGGGTGGCCTCGTTCCGGGCATGCCTCCTTGCGCGCCGGTGGGCTGGGGACCGTCCTGGTGCAGAAAGACGAGATCCGGCTGGGCCGATGCCACATCGTGACTCGGGGGAATCTCGCGCAGTTCAACTGAACCGACGCTGACCTATCGACGCGCAAGGAGATCGATTGAGCACGAAGCACGGCCGATTCAAGCACGTCGACTATCTCTGGAGTGACGAAGAGGCCGGCAAGCTCCGTGGGATCGACCGACTCGTGTACCGCTCGAACGCCCTGGGGAGTGACCTCACGCTGACGAACACCGGGGGCGGGAACACCTCGTCGAAGCTCTCGAGCCGGACCCTCTCGGCGGTGACGACGTCGAGGTGCTCTGGGTCAAGGGCTCGGGCGGCGACCTGCGCACCGCCAAGCGCGACGGGTTCGCCTCGCTCCATATCGAGAAGATCCGGGCCATGAAGCGCCGATACCTCGAAGCGCCCGAGCGCGGCCCGAAGACGGCAGTCGAGGATCAGATGTACGCCCTCTACAGCCATTGCGTCTACAACCTCAACCCGCGCGCGTGCTCGATCGACACGCCGCTCCACACCTTCGTCCCGAAGCGGCACGTCGACCACCTTCACCCGAACGCGGTGATCGCGGTGGCGGCGTCGGTGGATCAGGAGCGCCTGTGCCGCGAGATCTACGGCGACGAGGTGATCTACCTGCCCTGGCAGCGGCCGGGCTTCGACATCGGGCTCCTGATGGAGTCCCTGATCGCGAAGAACCCGAAGGCGAAAGGGGTGCTGCTCGGCCATCACGGCATGAGCTCGTGGGACGACGACGACAAGACCTGCTACGAGACGGCGCTCGAAATCATCGACCGCGCCGCCGCGTTCATCGAGGCCCGTGACAAGGGGAATCGAACGTTCGGCGGCCAGAAGCATCGCGCCACTGCCCGACGGCGAGCGGAGGAGCCTGATCGCTCGCATCGCGCCAGTGCTGCGCGGGCGGATCTCGACCGAGCGACGCTTCGTGGGCACGGTCCAGGACGACCCGAAGATGCTGCGTTTCGTGAACAGCGTCGATGGTCCGCGCCTCGCCGCGCTCGGAACGTCCTGCCCGGACCACTTCCTGCGCACGAAGATCAAGCCGCTCTTCGTCGATTGGGACCCGGCGAGCCGCGATACCGACGCGCTCCAGGCCGCGCTGGAGGCGGGCCTCGTGCAGTACCGGAAGGACTATGCCGCGTATTACCAGCGGTGCAAGCGCAGGACTCGGCGCCCATGCGCGACCCCAACCCGACCGTCGTGCTCATCCCGGGGCTCGGAATGATCGCCTGGGGCAAGACGAAGAGCGAGTCGCGCGTAACGGCCGAGTTCTACAACTGCGCCATCGAAGTGATGCGAGGGGCAGAGGCCATCGACCGCTACGAGGCGATGGACGAGCAAGAGGCCTTCGACATCGAGTACTGGTCGCTCGAGGACGCCAAGCTCCGACGGCTGCCGCCCGAGAAGGAGCTTGCGCGCCAGATCGTGGCGGTGATCGGGGCCGGTGCCGGCATCGGCAAGGCCACCGCGCACCGCGTGGTCAGGGAGGGTGCCCACGCGGTGTGCGTGGACCGCGAGGCGAGAAGCGCGCAGGAGACCGCCGACGAGATCGTCAAGATCCATGGCGAGGGAATCGGCGTGGCCGGCACCGGGATCAGCAACTGCGGGCCCGCGATCGGCCTCGGCTGTGACATCACCGACCGTGACGAGCGTCGCCCGCATGCTCGAGGACGTCCTTATCGCTTACGGCGGCCTCGATGCGGTGGTGGTGACGGCCGGAGTCTTCGTGCCGCCGGATCGCTCGGGGCGCATCAAGGACGAGCAGTGGGGCCTGACGTTCGGAGTCAACGTGACGGGCGCTTACGTGGTGGCCGACGAGGCAAACCGGGTCTTCCAGCAGCAGGGCCTCCCCGCGAACGTGGTCCTCACGACGAGTGCCAACGCCGTGGTGGCGAAGAAGGGCAGCCTCGCCTACGATACGAGCAAGGCGGCGGCCAACCACCTGGTGCGCGAGCTCGCGGTGGAGCTGGCCCCGCTCGTCCGCGTCAACGCCGTGGCGCCGGCGACCGTGGTGAAGGGCAGCACGATGTTCCCCCGCGATCGCGTGATCGCCTCGCTGACGAAGTACGAGATCGCCTTCGACGAGAAGGAGTCGGACGAGAGCTTTCGAGACAAGCTCGCGGCGTTCTATGCGAAGCGGTCCCTCACCAGGCTCCCGATCGAGCCGGAGGACCAGGCCGAAGCGGTCTTCCTCCTGCTCTCCGCGCGCTTGCGCAAGACGACTGGTCACGTGATCCCGGTCGACGGCGGGCTGCAGGACGGCTTCCTGAGGTAGCCCTCTGACCCGTTCCACAGCGGGCTGCTCACGTCCGAGGGCCGTCGGCCCCGCGCTTCTCATCTTTTGTGTGCCGGCCGCGATCTTCGGCATCGGCTGGAGCGGGATCAGCCACGCGCTCGGCGGCTTCCGATCCGCCCCTCGCCGCGCACGTCTCGCGCGCGATCGCGCTGCCCGCTCCTCGGATTCGCGATCGCGTCGACGGCAGGCTACGAGGGATTCCCTTCGTCCCATGAGATCACGCGCAGGGTGCTGGCGCGGTGCCGGTAGTTGTCCTGAGCACCAGAGTGGAGCCGCAGCTCCCTGGTTCCCAGCTACGGCGCCGCGTGCAGTGAATCGTCTGTCAACGCTGTTCCGGGGTTGCCGCGAGGAAAACGGTAACAGAAACAGCCATTTCCGGTAACAAGGCCTCTGGGCCCTCTCCGAAAGCTTGAGCCAACTGGGACTACTCCTCGTGCTTGTGCACGTGGTCCTCGAACTCCTTGGTCTGAGTCTGACTCCGACGGGCACCAACCGACTCAACTCTAGTCGAATCAACGCCACCCGCAGGCGCGACGAGCGGTCAAGGCGCGCTTGGTGACCGCTCCACCGATGGGACCGGTAACACGACCGGTAACCTTTCTGGAGGAAGACTGGGATCAGCAGAGCTACAAGACGAACGGGGTCGAGTCATCGGCTCGACCGACCGCGGCAGCGCCGACCGCTGCAGCGCCTTGACAGCTCGGCCCCGGCGGAGGAAACTCTGGTCCCTCCCTCCAGAGTTAGTTCGCTCACGAGACTATTGGTGCACGCATGTCGCGCGTACCAGTCTGGTTCGTCGATCTCTGCGCGATCGGATTGCGGTCCACCGATCCGACGAGCGTTCGTCGCCCCGTCGGCGGTGGCTTGGCGCGTCCGTCCGAACCGGCCCCCGCCGACCGGCGCTGCGCTGTGCTGAAGAGACCTCTGCAACGGTTGCCAAAAGGAAAACGAACATGCCTCGCCGCCTCGCGATCGTCTTTCTCTTCGCGGCCGGAGCCACGGCCAGCTTCCCTCATGGAAGCTTCGCGCAGACGTGTGCCGCCAATGTCCCGCACGTCACCGGCACCTGGGTCACGCTGCCCTATCAGATGCCCATCAACCCGATCTCGGTGACCCTGCTGCGCACCGGGCAGGTCCTGATCGTCGCCGGGTCGGAGAACGATGCCGACAACCACTCGGAGGGCGCGGAGAGCTACCGTGCGGCCGTCTGGGATCCGACCGGCGCCACCGAGAGCAGCATCGCCGTCCAGAACCTGACCTACGACGTCTTCTGCAGCGGCACGGCGGCGCTGCCCGATGGGCGTCCGCTCGTCGTCGGGGGAACCTCCGACTACACCTTCACGGGCGAGAACCGCGCGTCCTTCTTCGATCCCGCGACGGGAGCGTTCGTGCAGTCGCAGAACATGGCCGTTGGTCGGTGGTATGCCACGGCCACTGCGCTCGGCGACGGCCGGATCATGGCCTTCTCCGGGCTCGACCTCGCCGGCGGCACGACGCGGAAGGTGGAGATCTACGACCTCAACAACGCGGGGGCCGGCTGGAGCACCACCACGGACTTTCCCACGGCACCGCCGCTTTACCCGCGAATGGCACTCCTGCCAAGCGGCAACGTCTTCTACACGGGACACGGGAGCGGCTCGTCGAACGCGACTGGCTACATCTTCAATCCTGCGAACGGGACCTGGACCCCTTCGGCCCCGACGACGAGGAACAGGTTCTACGGCTCCGTCGTCATCCTGCCGCTGCTGCCCCCGAGCTACAGGCCGCGGGTCATGGCCTTCGGCGGCGGCAACCCCGCTAGCGCCACGACGGAGATCATCGACCTCTCCGCCCCCTCTCCGAGCTGGACGGCGGGTCCCAACATGTCGAGCGGCCGCATCCAAATGAACGCGGTCATCCTCCCCAACGGCAAGGTGCTCGCGGAAGGCGGTTCGGTGAACAACGAGTCCCCGAGCACGGCGGGGAAGATGGCGGACCTCTACGACCCCGTGGCCAACACCATGAGTCCCGCGGGCGCCGCCGCGTACTCGCGGCTCTACCATTCCGTCGCCCTGCTGCTTCCGGACGCGACCGTAGCGAGCATGGGCAGCAACCCCGGGAAAGGGGAAGCTACCTGGCGGCCATCGAGATCTACACTCCGTCCTATCTGTACGATGCGAACGACCAGCTGATCACCACGGGCCGTCCGAGCATCACCGGCACCAGCCCCGCTTCCGGAGTCATCGGCTACGGCGAGCCGTTCTCGGTGGACTATACGAGCAGCTCGCCGATCGCCTCCGCCGTGCTGGTGCGTCCCGGGTCCCCCACCCATGCTGTAGACATGGAGCAGCGGCTGATCGGGCTTTGCGGCGCCTCGCCGCAGCCCGCGTGCAGCGATGTGGGTACCGGGAGGCTGGGCCTCATGAGCCCGCCCAACGGGAACATCGCCCCGCCCGGCTACTACATGCTGTTCCTGCTCGACAGCGCCGGAGTGCCCTCGAAGGCTCAGTTCATCCAGCTCTCGCTCCACACGGGGCAGCCCCCGAGCGGTACGATCGCGTCTCCCGCCACCGACCTCACCATCCCGACCGGCGGATCGGTCAACTTCAGCACCAGTGATAGCGCCGCGAAGTACTCCTGGGTCTTCCCCGGGGGATCGCCGTGGACCTCGGTAGCGCAGGCGCCCGGGATCGTCACTTTCAGCACCCCGGGGACCTACACGACGTCGCTGACCGAGAGCGACGCGGAGGGCAATTCGGATCCCAGCCCACCGACCCGCACCATCACCGTCTTGCCCGCGACCGCGGACTTCCACATCGCCGTGAGCCCGCCGGCGCAGGAGGTCAACCCGGGCGAGTCGACGACCTTCACGGTGACGGTTTCCCCGCTCAGCGGGTTTGCCGGATCGGTGAGCCTCAGCGTCGACAGCGAGTCCGGGTTTCAGACCGGCATCAGCAGCGGCGGGTTCAGCCCTGCCTCGATCATTGGCTCCGGCACCTCGATGCTCACCATGAACACGACGAGCGGCACGAAACCGTGGGCGTTGTCGCTCACGATCACCGGCACGAGCGGGACCCTGACCCACACCGCCTCGACCACCCTCCTCGTGAACCTGGCGCCGCCTACGGGTCTCGGCGCGACGCCGGGCAGCGGACAGGTCTCGCTGTCGTGGGCGGCATCGGTCGGGGCGAGCAGCTACCATGTGAAGCGCGCCACCGAGAGCGGCGGGCCGTACGTGACCGTGGGCTGCCCCACCGCGACGACGCTTCGTCGACACGGGCCTCAGCAACGGCACCACGTACTACTACGTGGTCTCGGGAGCCTTCAGCGGCAGCCCCAACTCGGGAGGGGAGAGCGGCGACTCGAGCGAGGCGAGCGCGACGCCGCAGGGATCCCAGCCCGCAGCACCGACGGGCCTCACGGCGACCCCCGGCAACGCCCAGGTCGCCCTCACCTGGACGGCTTCGGCCGGCGCGACCAGCTACAAGGTCAAGCGCGCCACCGTCAGCAGCGGGCCCTACGCCGTGGTCGCGAGCCCTGTCTCCAACAGCTACACGAACACCGGGCTGACCAACGGCACCACCTACTACTACGTCGTCTCGGCGGTGAGCGGCGGCGGGGAAAGCCCCAACTCCGCGCAGGTGAGCGCGGCGCCGCAGGGACCGCCCGTGATACCGACGGGCGTCGCGGCGACCCCCGGCAACGCCCAGGTCGCCCTCAACTGGGCGGGTTCGGCCGGTGCCACCAGCTACAACGTCAAGCGCGCCACCGTCAGCGGCGGGCCCTACACCGTGGTCGCGAGCCCTGTCTCCACCAGCTACACGAACACCGGGCTGACCAACGGCACCACCTACTACTACGTCGTCTCGGCGGTGAGCGGCGGCGGGGAAAGCGCCAACTCCGCGCAGGTGAGCGCGACGCCGCAGCCACCGCCCGCCGCACCGACGGGCCTCACGGCGACCCCTGGCAACGCCCAGGTCGCCCTCACCTGGACGGCTTCGGCCGGCGCCACCGGCTACAAGGTCAAGCGCGCCACCGTCAGCGGCGGGCCCTACGCCGTGGTCGCGAGCCCTGTCTCCACCAGCTACACGAACACCGGGCTGACCAACGGCACCACCTACTACTACGTCGTCTCGGCGGTGACCGGCGGCGCGGAAAGCCCCAACTCCGCGCAGGTGAGCGCGACGCCGCAGGCATCCGCCCGCAGCACCGACGGGCCTCACGGCGACCCCTGGCAACGCCCAGGTCGCCCTCACCTGGACGGCTTCGGCCGGTGCGACCAGCTACAACGTCAAGCGCGCCACCGTCAGCGGCGGGCCCTACGCTGTAGTCGCGAGCCCTGTCTCCAACAGCTACACGAACACCGGGCTGACCAACGGCACCACCTACTACTACGTCGTCTCGGCGGTGAACGGCGGCGGGGAAAGCCCCAACTCCGCGCAGGTGAGCGCGACGCCGCAGGCATCTCCGCCCGCAGCACCGACGGGCCTCACGGCCACCCCTGGCAACGCCCAGGTCGCCCTCACCTGGACGGCATCGGCCGGCGCCACCAGCTACAACGTCAAGCGCGCCACCGTCAGCGGCGGGCCCTACGCTGTAGTCGCGAGCCCTGTCTCCAACAGCTACACGAACACCGGGCTGACCAACGGCACCACCTACTACTACGTCGTCTCGGCGGTGAACGGCGGCGGGGAAAGCCCCAACTCCGCGCAGGTGAGCGCGACGCCGCAGGCATCTCCGCCCGCAGCACCGACGGGCCTCACGGCCACCCCTGGCAACGCCCAGGTCGCCCTCACCTGGACGGCTTCGGCCGGTGCCACCAGCTACAACGTCAAGCGCGCCACCGTCAGCGGCGGACCCTACGCCGTGGTCGCGAGCCCTGTCTCCAACAGCTACACGAACACCGGGCTGACCAACGGCACCACCTACTACTACGTCGTCTCGGCGGTGAACGGCGGCGGGGAAAGCCCCAACTCCGCGCAGGTGAGCGCGACGCCGCAGGCATCCCCGCCCGCAGCACCGACGGGCCTCACGGCCACCCCCGGCAACGCCCAGGTCGCCCTCACCTGGACGGCTTCGGCCGGCGCCACCAGCTACAACGTCAAGCGCGCCACCGTCAGCGGCGGGCCCTACGCCGTGGTCGCGAGCCCTGCCTCCACCAGCTACACCAACACCGGGCTGACCAACGGCACCACCTACTACTACGTCGTCTCGGCGGTGAACGGCGGCGGGGAAAGCCCCAACTCCGCGCAGGTGAGCGCGACGCCGCAGGCATCCCCGCCCGCAGCACCGACGGGCCTCACGGCGACCCCCGGCAACGCCCAGGTCGCCCTCACCTGGACGGCTTCGGCCGGCGCCACCAGCTACAACGTCAAGCGCGCCACCGTCAGCGGCGGGCCCTACGCCGTCGTCGCGAGCCCTGCCTCCACCAGCTACACGAACACCGGGCTGACCAACGGCACCACCTACTACTACGTCGTCTCGGCGGTGAACGGCGGCGGGGAAAGCCCCAACTCCGCGCAGGTGAGCGCGACGCCGCAGGCACCCCGCCCGCAGCACCGACGGGCCTGACGGCGACCCCCGGCAACGCCCAGGTCGCCCTCACCTGGACGGCTTCGGCCGGCGCCACCAGCTACAACGTCAAGCGCGCCACCGTCAGCGGCGGGCCCTACGCCGTGGTCGCGAGCCCGGTCTCCACCAGCTACACGAACACCGGCTGACCAACGGCACCACCTACTACTACGTCGTCTCGGCGGTGAACGGCGGCGGGGAAAGCCCGAACTCCGCGCAGGTGAGCGCGACGCCGCAGGCATCTCCGCCCGCAGCACCGACGGGCCTCACGGCCACCCCCGGCAACGCACAGGTCGCCCTCACCTGGACGGCTTCGGCCGGCGCCACCAGCTACAACGTCAAGCGCGCCACCGTCAGCGGCGGCCCCTACGCCGTGGTCGCGAGCCCTGTCTCCAACAGCTACACGAACACCGGGCTGACCAACGGCACCACCTACTACTACGTCGTCTCGGCGGTGAACGGCGGCGGGGAAAGCCCCAACTCCGCGCAGGTGAGCGCGACGCCGCAGCCACCTCCGCCCGCTCCGCCCACGGCCTTGACCGCGACCCCCAGAAAGCACAGTGTGACCCTCCGCTGGACCCAGTCCACGACGCCGGGCGTCACCGCGAACAACGTCTACCGCCGCACCGGCACGGGCACGTATCCGGCCACGCCCACGGCGACCTTCAGCGCGACGACGTCGTACGTCGACAACGGGCTCTCGAACCACACGACCTATTGCTACGTGGTCACGGCCAGCAGCGGGGGCGGCCAGAGCGCGCCGTCGAACGAAACCTGCACCACCACGAGATGACGGCACGCAGCGTCGGGAGTCCGCCCCCGTCGCGCGCCGGCGTCAGCGGGCTCGCCCCTCTGCGTCATGTGCGAGCTTGTCCTCGACGATCCAGGCGGGAGGCCGAGGGTAGGCCGAGTGCAGCAGCTAGGCTGAAGTCGCGGTGCTTCTCCGCAGCAGATGCCAACCCAACGAGGCATAGGCGACGATCCAGAAGGGCACCGCCGCCAGGATCAGCCGGTCGCCCTGCCAGTACGCCAACACCGACATCAGGAGGACGGCGTACGAGGCGCAGGCGAGCACGCCCGCCCAGGCCGGGATGCCGCGGATCCTGCGGAGCGCTGCGCCGATCAGGACCACCGCGGCGAAGACGTGGAGCCGCGCGATCGCGGCGTCGAGGAGCCCGGACCACCGCTCCAGCCATTCGCCGAGGCGGCCGGCGGTGAAGAGCTCAGGCGGATAGCGCACGAGGTCCGAACCCGAGAGCACGTTGCTCCGGAGGAGGTAGCCCACGGCTCGAACGGTGGCGGCGGGGTGGGCGGCGACGAAGCGCACCTTGTCGCCGAGCGCTGGATGGCGCGCGCGCGCCGCCTTGGCTTCCGCGTGATCGTAGGGGATGAACCCGGTGCCGCGCTGGAAGCCCACCACCGCCGGAAAGAAGCGGTTCTCGAAGTTGACGCGCCCCGCCGTGGACATCGTCGGCTGGCCGGTCAAGAGATAGGACAGGAGGAGCTGCACGAAGAGGGGGCTGGCGGCCAACGCGGCGAGGGCGAACGCGCGGCCGGTCCGCCGGCGATCCCGGAGCAGGCCCCAGGCAGCGTAGGCGCACGCGGTGTAGCAGATCGGCAGGTACACCGGCTTGGCACAGGAGGCCGCGCAGAGTAGGAAGCAACCCATCCCCAACGACCGTCGCTCGCCGGTGGCGAAGAAGACGACGAGCCGTGAGACCGCAGCCGCCACCAGCGCAAGCGCGAGCGGCTCGGACAACGCGTGCAGGGCGATGAAGCTGAAGGTGGGGTGCAGGATGAGGACGCCCGCGCCCGCAATGCCGATTCGCCGCGAGCCTGTGATCCGCGTCAACGTTGAGAACGTGAAAAGGACCGTGCACAGGTTGAGCAGCCACTGCAAGACGACGAGCCCGACCACGCCGATGACCTGGTACGAGACGAGCAGCAACGGGAAGAGGAACGGGCGCAGGGCGAGCAGCTCGGCGCCCGGGTGCTCGGACCCTCCACCGAAGAAATCTGCGATGCTCCGATAGCCCCGCGCATCGCGCGTACTGAAGACGATCTCCTCCAGGTGCGCGAGGGAACCCAGGGTTGCGAAGACCGCGAGCGCGCCGAGAGTGTAAGCGGCGCAGAGCACGGCGGGCGCCGCGAAGGGCCGGTTCCAGAAGTCGAGGCCGCGCGGCCCGGCGAGCGTCACGGTCCTGAGTCGACGCGCGCGCAACGCCTTCGCTGGGCCTGTCGCTCGTTGACACGCCTTCCGCGGCGGAGATAGGGTCCGGCGCACGCCCTATGAAGAGAGCCCTGCCCGTCTGCTTCGGCGTGCTCGACGTCGTCGGCCGCCGTCGCCGCGGCCCAGCCCGCGCGCTACGAGTACCCGTTCCAGGATCCCGACCGCCCGGCCGAGGAGCGCATCAGCGACCTCATCTCGCGGATGACGCTCGACGAGAAGATCGACTGCCTGGCGACGCGCGCCTCCGTGCCGCGGCTCGGCGTGAAGGGCTCGCCGCACATCGAGGGCTACCACGGCGTCGCGCAGGGCGGCCCGAGCAACTGGGGCCGCCGCAACCCGACCGCGACGACGCAGTTCCCGCAGGCCTACGGCCTCGGCGCGACCTGGGATCCCGAGCTCGTGCGCAAGGCCGCGGCGCAGGAGGCCCAGGAGGCGCGCTACCTCTACCAGAGTGCGAAGTACGAGCGCTCGGGCCTGATCGTGCGCGCGCCCAACGCCGACATCGCGCGCGACCCGCGCTGGGGCCGCACGGAGGAGGTCTACGGCGAGGACCCGTTCCACGTCGGCACGCTGGCCGTCGCCTTCACGCGCGGGCTGCAGGGCGACGACCCGCGCTACTGGAAGACGGCCGCGCTGCTCAAGCACTTCCTCGCGAACAGCAACGAGGACGGCCGCGAGAGCTCGTCCTCCAACTTCGACGAGCGGCTGTGGCGCGAGTACTACGCGAAAGCCTTCGAGATGGGCGTCCGCCAGGGCGGCGCACGCGCGATGATGGCCGCCTACAACGCCGTCAACGGCCGCCCGGCCCACGTGCACCCGATGCTGCGCGAGATCGTGGTGAAGGAATGGGGCATGGACGGGATCCTCTGCACCGACGGCGGCGGCCTCGCCTGCTGGTGAGGGCGCACAAGGCCTTCCCGGACCTGCCGACCGCGGCCGCGGCCTGCATCAAGGCCGGCATCAACCACTTCCTCGACCGCCACAAGCCGGCGGTGACCGAGGCCCTCTCGCGCGGCCTGCTCAAGGAAGCCGACATCGACCAGGCCCTGCGCGGGCTCTTCCGCGTCTCGATCCGCCTCGGGCCTGCTCGACCCGCCCGAGCGCGTTCCGTACTCGGCGATCGGCGCGCCGAGCGACCCCGAGCCGTGGAGCCAGCCGCAGACGCGCGCGCTCGTGCGCGAGGTGACGCGCAAGTCGATCGTGCTGCTCAAGAACTCGGCGGGGCTGCTGCCGCTCGAGCGCGGCAAGGTGAATCGATCGCCGTCGTCGGCCCGCTCGCGAACACAGTGCTGCTCGACTGGTACTCGGGCACGCCGCCCTACACGGTGTCGCCGCGCGAGGGGCTCGAGCGCGCGGCCGTGTCCGGCCCCCCGCCCGCGCCGAGCAGCTTCGGCGTCAACTGGGTCGCCGACATGAGCGACGTGGCCGTCGAGCAGGCGAGGAAGCACGACGTCGCGGTCGTGTGCGTCGGCAGCCACCCGGAGGGCAACGCCGGCTGGGCGGTCGTCGACTCGCCCAGCCAGGGCAAGGAGGCGGTCGACCGCAAGGCGCTCACGCTGCCGGCCGGGCAGGAGGAGTTCGTGCGCCGCGTGTACGAGGCCAACCCGAAGACGGTGGTCGTCGTGATCAGCAGCTTCCCCGTCGCGCTGCCGTGGGCGGCCGCGAACGCGAGCACGATCGTGCACCTGACCCACAACAGCCAGGAGCTCGGCAACGCGCTCGCCGACGTGCTGCTCGGCGACTTCAACCCGGGCGGCCGCCTCGCGCAGACCTGGCCGCGCGCGCTCGAGGACCTGCCGCCGATGATGGACTACGACATCCGCCACGGCCGGACCTACATGTACGCGCGCGCCGAGCCGCAGTATCCCTTCGGCTACGGCCTGAGCTACACCACCTTCTCTTATGCGGGCCTCGCCACCAGCGCGAAGCGCCTCAAACCGGGCGCGCCGATCAGCGTGAGCGTGGACGTCACGAACAAGGGCGCGCGAGCGGGCGACGAGGTCGTGCAGCTCTACGTGCGTACCCGGACTCGAAGGTGGCGCGGCCACTGAAGCAGCTGCGCGGCTTCCAGCGGGTGGAGATCGCCTCTGGTGCGACTCGCACCGTCACCCTCGATCTCACGCCGAAGACCTCGCCTACTGGAGCCCGGAGAAGCACGCCTGGGTCGTCGAGCCGGGCAAGGTCGAGCTGCTGGTCGGCCCGTCGTCGGCCGACGCCGACCTCAAGCTGCGCACGACGGTCGCGGTCGCGCCCTAGTCCACGTCGACGTGGACGGCGCCCGGCTCGAGGCGAGCCGTGGCACCGGCCGCGAGCGCGGCCGCCTCGAGCGCCTGGCGGATGATCGCGCGGACGTCCGGGCCGTGATCGATGCGCCGCAGCAGCGCCTCGCCCTGCTTGTCGCCGATCGCGAGCGTGAGCTTCAGGCCCTTGCGCTTGAGCAGCAGCTTGCGTCCGTCCGGCAGCGTCAGCTTCGAGGCCTTCACGATGACGTCGACGTAGTTCACGCCTACGCCGGAGCCGTCGGGCATGTCGCCCCGAAGCGTGGCGTCGGCCTTGGCCTGGTCGAATGCGATGGTGACCGTCATGCCCGGTCCAGGATCTCGCGGAAGAGGCGGATGTGGTCGGGCGTGCTGCCGCAGCAGCCGCCCACGATGCGCGGCCCCGCGGCGAGCAGCGCGGGCAGCCCGGCGGCCATCTCCTCGGGCGTCTCCTTATAGAGGACCTGCATGTTCTCGAGCACCGGCTGGCCGGCGTTGGGCTGCACCATCACCGGCAGGCCACAGGCCGCGCGGTAGCGCGCGACGATGCGCGCCGCCATCTCCATGTCGATGAAGGTGCCGCAGTTGAGCGCGGCGACGTCGCAGCCGTGCTCGACCATGAACTCCGCCGCCTGCTCCGGCGACACCCCCATCATCGTGCGCACGTCGTCCTCTTCGACCATCTTGTCGAACGCGATCGAGCCGATCACGGCAGCGGCTCCCGCCTCCTTCGCCGCGTCGATCGCGATCTCGAGCTCCTCGAACGCCGTCTGCGTCTCGATGATGACGCCGTCGGCCCCTGCCTCGACCAGCGCGCGCGCCTGCTCCTTGAACGCCCGCTCGACCTCGGCCGGGGCGATGTCGCCGTAGGGCTCCATCAGGCCGCCGAAGGGGCCGATGTCCCCGAGCACGTAGCCGCGCTCGCCGAGCGCCTCGCGCGCGATCGCGACCGCGGCACGGTTGATCTCGGCCGTGCGGTCGCCCTCGCCGTGGCGGTTCAGCATGATCCGGCAGGCGCCGAACGTGTGGGACAGCAGCACATCGGAGCCGGCCTCGACGTAGCGGCGCTGGATCGCGAGCACGCGCTCGGGGTGATCCAGGTTCCAGGCCTCGCCGCAGCCGCCCGACTCGAGGCCCGCGCGCTGGATCTCGGTGCCCATGGCGCCGTCGCCCAGCAGCACGCGCTCGCGGAGCGCCGCGAGCAAGGGCGGCCGGCTCACGCGCTCACCTCCTCTCTTCGCGCGCCCGCGCCATGCTGGCGCTCGGCGCCCGACGGAACGCGCAGGGATCGAGCTCGCAGCCGCGGCAGAGAGCCTCCGGCGTGATCGCTTCGAGCGCGTGTCGCGTCACGCCGAGGGCTGCGAGCAGCGAGTGCGGCGGGTCGAGCGCCCCGCTCGGCAGGAGCTCGATCGGGCCCAGCGCGACACGCTCACCCGTCGGCGTGCCGCCGAGCAGCGCCATCAACCGGTGCTGATCACCGATCGCGAAGTCGCCGCAGCCGGGCGAGCGCGGCGGCAGCAGCGTCTCACCCTCGCCCGAGGCCGCTCGGCACGCCGCGCCGGACGCCTCGAGCACGAGCGCTTCGGTCACTGCCGTCGCGAAGCGGTCCAGGACGTACGCCTCGTCCGGCCGGTCCTCGGCCCAGGCGCGGCTCACCTCCGCCGCCACTTCCCGTCCCGCGCTCACCCCCAGCACGAGAACGGCGTGGCCGCGCGTCGCGCGAAGCGCGTCGGCGAGACCGGCACTGCGCAGCTCGCTGCCGTCGGCGAGCGAGACGCTGGCCCCCGACGCGTCCCGCACTTCGACGCGGCGCAGTCGCGGCGAATGGCCTGCCGTGCTGGGCGTACCAGGCGCGTGCCGTATCCGCGCGCGCGCGGAGCTCGCCCTCGAGCTCGCGGCCGCGCGGCAGCCCCAGAAGCCGCAGCAGCTCGCGCTCGCTGACGGCCGCAGCCACGCCCTCGGCTGACAGCGCACGCAGGTTCGGAGATTCGCGGCGCGACATCCGTTCATCGTAACAGCACGATGCGCCGCTCGTCCGTCTCGCTCCGCAGCGGCGATGGGCCTCGGCTTGCGCTATCGTGTCGCCATGAAACGCATGACTCGCGGCAGTTTTCGCTGCGTCCATCCTTGCCGGTCACGCGTCGCCGGCCGATCCTGCCGACGCGTTCAAGCTCGGAAGCTTCGAGCGCAACGGCAAACGGTTCGTGGGGGTCGTGCTCAAGGACTCCCTGGTGATCGACCTGTCTGCCGCCGACGCCGCGCTGGGTGGCGCGGGCCGACTCGGCCCGATCGCCGACATGAAGGACGCGATCACGCGTTACGACAGCGGGCTCCGTGCACGCATTCTGGCGATCCTGGACCACACGTTGCGCAACCCGCCCGGACCCTCCTGGGTCGTGGAGCTGGCCAGCGTCAAGACGCTGCCTCCGATCCTCTATCCGACGACGATGCTCAACGTCGCCGTGAACTACCGCGAGCACGGCCGCGAGATGGCCGGCCGCACGACGAACCCGTCGGGCGCCCCCGAGCCCGGCTCGCCTCCACCCGGCACGACCAGCATCGCGGGCATCTGGGAGCGCAAGGCCGACGACGCGCGCTGGAATCCCTACATGTTCGTGAAGCTGCCGAGCGCTGTCATCGCCGCGGGCGAAGCGATCCGGCTGCCGCCCGGCCGCAAGCAGATCGACTGGGAGTGCGAGCTCGGCGTCGTGATCGGGCGCGAGGCGCGGCAGGTCGAGGTCGCGAAGGCGGCCGACTACATCTTCGGCTACACGCTCGAGAACGACGTGTCGGACCGCGGCGGTCGCGGCGACCCGCGCCACGGCGGCGATTGGCTGATCGCCAAGTCGCACGACACCTTCGCGCCGCTCGGGCCGTTCGTGGTGCCCAAGGAGTTCGTGGCCGATCCGCAGAAGCTCGCCGTGAAGTTCACGCTGAACGGGCAGCTGATGCAGGATTCCAGCACCTCGGCGATGATCCACGACGTCTACGAGCTCGTCTCCTACGCGTCGCACATCACGACGCTGCGGCCCGGCGACGTGATCGCCACGGGGACGCCTCCAGGCGTCGGCTCCGGCCGCACGCCCCCGGTGTTCCTGAAGGCCGGCGACGTGTCCTCGTGCACGTACGAGGGGATCGGCACGCTCGTGAATCCCGTCCTGGGACCGGAGACACCCTAGCGGGCGCGTCCGTCCTGTCGTGGCCGGGCGCGGCGGGCGGGCTGGAACGCGCTCGCCAGGCCGAGGATGTCGTCGAGGCGCTCGGCCAGCCTCAGGATCATGTCCCAGTCTCCCGTGACGATGTCCTGCGAGTGCGCCAGGCTGTCCCGCAAGCCGGCCAGGCGATGGAGCGCGCGCTCGCCGGCCTCCTTCGAGGCGACGCCCAGCAGGCGTCGCGTCTCCGGACGTCGCAGCAGGATCATGCCCTTGTCCGAGAGCTGCAGAGCAGTCCAGCAAGCGCTGCTCCGATTCGCCGCGCAGCCGCTGGCGTTCCTCCGCGATCGCCCTCGCCTTGCGCAGGCGCCCGTCCGAGACCAGCTCCGTCCAGCTTGCGTCGGGATGCCACGCTTCGATCAGCGACGTGAACGCGCTCTCCAGGAGGGTGATCAGGCCGAAGAGCCACATGCGGACGGGCGGCTTCTGGACATCGGTCCAGGTCAGGATGCCGTACACGCGGCCGAGAGTGGACACGAACAGGAAGTCGGCATCGCGGAGCTTGCGGAGACCGGCGTCGAGCGGGGCGTCGGCATCCAGGCACCGGGATGCTTCGAATGCGCGACGGAACGCGGCGCACGGCCCCGCGCCCGCGCCAGCTCGCTCGCTTGCAGGTAGCCGGTGACGCGTCTCGCCTTCGAGCAGGCCGGCGACGGTGAAGCCCCGCGCGGCCATCGCCGCCGCCACGTCACGGCAGTCCTGGCCGGCCTCGAACGAGACGAGGTCTTCGGCCAGGTCCGCCACGCGGAACGCCGCTCGAAAGGTCCGCTCGAGGCGTCGCTGCCGCTCGAAGACGTCCAGGCTCATTCGGGGTGACGCGGCTGGCCCGGCGGGGACGTCCCGAACGGCTCGAACTGGCAGCCCTCGACGAAGAACTCGAAGAAGTGCGGGTGCGTCTCGAGCCGCACGTGCTCGACGCGCCTCACGAGCGCTTCGAGCTCGGCGCGGCGCGAGCGTGAGAGCAGCGCCATCGACGCGCCGAGCAGCGCGGCGTTGCCTACCTTGACGATGCGGTCGTCCGGCAGGTCGGGCACGAGGCCGATGCGGCGCGCGGCGGCCGTGTCGATGTGCCGCGCGAAGCCGCCCGCGAGGTAGAGCCGCTCGATCCGCTGGAGCGGGACGCCGTAGCTCTCCGCCAGCACGCGCACGCCCGCGGCGTTGGCTCCCTTCGCCTGCGCCAGCTCGTTGACGTCGGGCTCGCTCAGCGACAGGCCGTGGCCCAGCTCGAACGCGTGGCTGTCGTCGGTGAAGCGGCCCTGCGCCGTTCATGCGCTCCGTGCGCCGCAGCTCGGACAGCAGGTCGACGAGGCCCGAGCCGCAGAGGCCGATGGGCGCGACATCGCCGATCACCTCGACCTCGACCGCGCCGTCGTCGCGCAGGCGGGCGCGCTCGATCGCGCCCGTCGAGCGCCGGCATGCCGAAGCTCACGCCGCCGCCCTCGAAGGCGGGCCCCGCCGGGCAGGAGGCCGCGAGCAGGCGCGAGCGGTTGCCGATGAAGGCTTCCGTGTTCGTGCCGATGTCCACGATCGCCGCGAGCTCGTCGCCCTCGCCGATGCCCGTCGCCAGAAGGCAGGCCGCAGCGTCGGCGCCCACGTGGCTGCCGACGAGCGGCAGGCCGTAGACGCGCGCCTTCGGGAAGACCGGCAGCCGCAGGCGCCGGGCCTCGAGCGCGAGGCTCGTGGTCGCGGCGCGGCCGTCGTGGAGCGCGGCCTCGGTGGTCGAGCGGTACGGCATCACGCCGATCGGCTGCACGTCGAGGCCGAAGAAGAGGTCGCGCATCGTCGGGTTGCCGACCACGGCCAGCTCGTAGATCGTCAGCGGATCGGCCGGCAGGCTCGTGATGGCGCGCGTCAGGTAGCCGAGCAGCGTCCGCTGGAGCAGCCGGCCGCCGTGCTCCCCGTCGTAGTGGATGCGCGCCATGATGTCGGAGCCGCCGAAGCGCTGCGGGTTCTCGAAGGAGTGCGTGGCGACGAGGCGGCCCGAGCCGAGGTCGTAGAGACGGAGGGCCACGGTCGTGGTGCCGACGTCGATCGCGAGGCCGTGGAGCGGGCCTTCCGCCTCGGCGAGCGGCGCGCCGTCGAGCAGCACGTGGCGGCCGTCGCGCGTCACCGCCGGGTCGAGCCGCACGCGGCTCTCGTCGAGGCCTTCGGTCTCGGTCTCGATCCGAAGCGCTCCACGCCGCAGCGTGTGGCAGCGGACCTCGCCGGATTCCACGAGCCGCGTCCGGCAGGCGAGCCGGAAGCGGCCCTCGAGGTGGCGCTCCTGCGGGGCCGGCGGCGAGAGCAGCTCGGCGCCCGCCTCCACCTCGACCAGGCACTCGCGGCACTTGCCCTGCTTGACGCACGAGGTCGGCACGTGGATGCCGAGCGCCTCGGCGCGCTCGAACAGCGACTCCTCGGGCCCGAGCTCGCCCGTGACGCCGTCGATCGTCAGCGTCCCGTGCGCGTGGCGTGCGCCGGGGACGGCCGCGCTCACGTCGCCTCGACTCCGGCGGCGGGAGCCACGGCGGCGGCCGCGTCCTGCTCGGCGATCAGCCGCTGGAAGAGCTGCACCGCGCTCGCCGCGTCGGCGGCGTAGCCGTCGGCGCCGATCAGCTTCGCGTAGTCGGCGCTGACCGGCGCGCCGCCCACGCACAGGCGCGACCTCGCCGAGCCCGGCCTCCTTGAACTTCTGCACGACGGTCTTCATGTAGACCATCGTCGTGGTCAAGCAGCGCGCTCATGCCGACGATGCGCGCCTTGTGCTCGCGCGCGGCGCCGATGAACTTGTCGGCCGAGGTGTCGGTGCCGAGGTCCACGATCGTGAAGCCGGCCCCCTCGGCCATCATCCCGACCAGGTTCTTGCCGATGTCGTGGAGGTCGCCCTTGACCGTGCCCATCACGATCACGGCCGAGGCCTTCGCGGCCTCGTCCTTGCGCTCGGCCAGGAGCGGCTTCAGCACCGCCATCCCGGCCTTCATCGCGCGCGCGGCGAGCAGCACCTCGGGCACGAAGACGCGGTTGTACTTGAAGTCCTCGCCCACCACGCGCATCCCGGCGATCAGGCCGTCCTCGAGCACCTCCATCGCCGGGCGGCCCTCCGCGAGCGCGGCCTCGGTCATCTGCTTGACCGGCTCGTGCTTGCCCTCGAAGAGCAGCTGGTTCATGAGGGCGTAGTCGGGCGGCATCAGGCTGTCTCCACGAGAGCGGGAAGAGTGAAGGCCTCCTCCTCGCGGCACGTCTTCTCGAACATCGCGCGGATCTCGGCGTGCTGGCTGTCGGGCAGCGGCTCGAGCTCGTAGGCCGTGAGCGTCTCGTCGATCACCTGGTTGGCGCGCGCGCGCCAGTCGCGCGAGCCCTGCTCGCTCCACTGGTCCCAGTTGGTGCGGTCGACCATCGGCCCCGGCAGGTAGAGCTCCTCCGGCCAGCGCGCGAGCGTGTGCTCCGAGGTGAGCAGGTGCTTGTCGCGCACCAGCTCGGCCAGCAGCTCCGCCGCCGGCAGGTCGTCCTTCACCTCGACCGGGCGCACGAAGCGCTTCGCGTGCGCGACGACCTCGTCGTCGAACACCAGCTTCTCGAAGCTGAAGCAGTTGACGTAGTCGAGCATCCCGGGCCCGGAGACCGAGTTGATCCCGGCGCTCGCGGCGAGGAATGCGCCGACGCCCGTCTCCATGCCCGCCTGCGGGTCGTTGAACTTGGAGTCCGAGAGCGCCATGTAGGCCTGCGTCGGCAGCTTCAGGTGCTTCGCGACCTCCGCGTAGCCGCAGTAGACCTGCAGCGCCTCGACCGCGGTCATCGGGTTGGTCATGAGCTGCATGTGGAAGGACGCGGGCGCGCCGCCGAAGATCACCGGCGTGCCGGGCCGCACCGTCTGCGCGATCGTGAGCCCCGAGAGCACCTCGGCCGTGTGCAGCACGAGCGCCCCGATCGTGGTGGTGGGCGAGATCATCCCGAGCAGCAGCACCGGCACCACCTCGATCGGGATCCCCCACTCGGCGCAGTCCATGATGTTCGCGATCGGGTCCTCGCCCCAGCGCAGCGGCGTGTTCGGGCAGCAGGTGAAGACCGCCATCGGCTTCTTCACGAGGTCGTCCTTGCCCGCGCGGAACATCGCCATCAGCTCGGCCATGCGCGGCACGCCCCAGGAGGTGAAGGCGCCCGAGACGACCGGCCGCTTCGAGTGCGCGAGCACCAGGTAGAGCCGCCAGGCGTCGGCGATGTCCTGCGGGATGTCCTTGGGGATGAAGGCGGTCGAGAGGTAGTCGATGTTCTTGAGCCCGTCCGCGAGCTTCACGTACTCGACGAAGTCGGCCGTCTTCGGCTCGCGCTGCTCCTGGGTCTTGCGGTCGAGCACGCGCAGCGCCGAGCTCGCCGGCACGAAGTGGACGCGGTCGCCCTCGAGCGTCGCGTACGGCTCGCCGTCGCGGTCGTGGAGATTCACGGCCGAGGGCGCCGAGGCGAGCGCCTTCTCGACGACCTTGCGCGGGAACAGCACGCGGCCGCTCGCCGCGTCCGGTGCCAGGCCGACGGTCGCGAGCCGCTTCAGGGCGTGCTCGTCCTCGATCAGCACACCGGTCCGCTCGAGGACCGTCAGCGCTTCGTCGACGATCCGCGGCGGCAGGGACGGCTCGAGCACTCGAACGATCGGTCGCATGGCGCGCTTGGAATCTTAGCGCTAGAACGAAACCCGCGCCGCGAGCTGGAACGCGCGCGGGCCGCCGCCGCCCAGGAACGGGTTGCCGCCGCCCACGTCCACGGTCGCCGTGAGCGGGAGGAAGCCGACGCCGCGGTTCGTGGCCGGGTCGATCCCGTTCTGCAGGAAGTCCACGGCGAAGTTCGGCAGCAGCGGGTTCGCGAAGTTCGGGTGGTTGAAGACGTTGAAGACGTCGAGGCGCAGCTGGAGCCGCAGCCGCTCGCCGAGCTTCGTGTTCTTGACGAGCGAGAGGTCGACGTTGCTGTAGCCGGGCCCGTCGAAGGCGTTCCGGCCGCAGGTTGCCGAAGTGCTGGCCGCCGGCGCAGCCGCCCTCCCCGTTCGGGCGTGCAGGGCGCCTGGAACGCCGAGAGGTCGAGGAAGCGGTCGGGCGTCGCCGTCCCCGAGAGCGGGTTGCCGACCACGTCGGGCCGCCCGAAGAACTGGCCGCTGCCGTTGTAGTCGTCCTCGAACAGGTAGATCGACGTTGAACGGCATCCCGCTCGCGAGCGTGACGATGCCGTTCAGCGACCAGCCGGAGAGCAGCCCGCTTGCCGCTGTTGTTCCCGATCTCCCAGTTGAAGTACCACGACGAGCCGGTGGCGCACGTCGAAGTTCGAGTCGGCGCCGCTCGCGTCCGGGCTCGAGGCTGTCGTCGGGCTGCGAGGCGTTGCGGCACGTAGTCCTGGCCGTCGCTCGCGGTGTCGATCGAGTGCGCCCAGTGTGTAGTTGACGCGTCGAGGTGAGGCCCTTCCAGCTGGCGCATGCGCAGGCTCGCCTGCAGCGAGTTGTAGCTGCGAGCTCGCGCGTCGACTCGAACTGGTTGATGTAGAAGAAATCGGGATACGGGCGCTCGCCCGGTCGCCGGATCCGCCTGGTTGATGTCGCGGATAGCGGAACAGCTTGCGGCCCGCGCGAGCCGACGTAGCCGACCTGGAGCGCGGCGTGCGCCCCGAGCTCGCGCTGCACGTTGACGTTGTAGTTCTGGACGTACGGCGTGCGCAGCCTCGGGTCGACCGTGAAGACGTCGCGAGGCGCTCCAGCTCCGAGAAGACGGGCGCGCCCGGCACGAGCTCCGCACGCGGGCGAGAAGCTGAAGTCGACGTCGTTGTAGGCCGGCGCCGGGATTGAAGGTGTCCCAGGGGAGCTGGCCGACGAAGAAGTCCTGCGAGAAGGCGTCGTAGTAGAGGCCCCAGCCTGCCCGCAGCAGCGTGCGGCCGTCGCCGAAGAGGTCGCAGACCGCGCTCACGCGCGGGCGAGAAGTTGTTCCAGTCCTTGTCGTAGAGCGGACTGGCGCGGACGACGCTGCGCGCTCGCGGTGTCGAAGCGCGTGAGCCGGTCCTCCATCCTCGCCGATCACGCCGTAGTAGTCCCAGCGCAGGCCGTAGTTGAGCGTCAGGCGCCGCGACAGCTGGTAGTTGTCCTGGAAGTAGAAGCGAGTGGTTGTTCTGGAACGTCTAGCGGTGCGAGTCGCCGCGCGCCTGCCGGCCTCCGGCCAGCGCGCCCGGCCACGAAGTCGTCGAGGCTGTCGAAATTCGAGCACGCCCCGGTAGCCGGCGTCGAAGAACCGATCGACGGTGCGTGCGCCGGAACTCGTAGCCGAGCTTCATGCGGTGGCGGCCCGCGTTGTAGGAGACGTTGGCGAAGCCCTGCCAGTTCGTGTCGACGCGGCCGCGCGGCAGGTAGTTGTTGGCGCCGACGTCGCGTAGTCGCCCGACCGCGATCTGCGGCAGCCCGAAGTCCTGCGGGTCGCTCACCGTGTTGAGGCCGATCGAGTTCGGGTCGAAGCCGTGGTCCTCGGGGAAGAAGTCCTCGTCGAAGCGGTTGTAGCCGCCGCGCAGCTCGAGCAGCAGCTTCGGCGACAGCACGTGCGTGAGCGAGGCCGAGACGCAGGTGCACCGTCGTCGGCGTCACCGTGTTGTAGCCCGGCAGCAGACCACCCGCCGCCCAGCAGCGAAGCGGGAAGCTCTGGTCGCTGTCGCCGAAGAAGTAGCGGACGCGTGAGCAGGTCGCTCTGCGCCGAAGTGCTGGTCGAGCTTGACGATCAGGCTGTCGACGCGATTCGTAGAACGGAGTCGTCGCCTGCAGGTTGTTGCCGCTTCGTCGGGCGCCTGGTTCGGCGACGGCCACGGCTGGCGCGCGAGCAGGCCCGCGATCACCGGATTGACGACGCCGCCGTTGGCCGCGATCGCGTCCGCGAGCTCCGCGGCCGTCGGGCACACGCGCCGGGCCCGGGATGCCGCCGTCCTCGCGCTGGCCTTCGTAGGCGAGGAAGAAGAAGGTGCGGTCCTTCGACGATCGGGCCGCCGAGCGAGCCGCCGAACTGGTGGTTGCGGAACTCGTTCTTGGCGCTGCGGCTTGGCGTTGAAGTAGTTGCGCGCCCCGAGGCGCCTCGTCGCGGAAGTACTCGAAAGCCGCTCCGTGCCAGTCGTTGGTGCCCGACCTGCGTGACGATGTTGACGATCGCACCGGCGTTGCGGCCGTACTCGGCTTCGACGCCGGAGAGGATCGGGAACTCCTCGACCGCGTCCATCGGGCAGGATGGTGGCGGGCGTGCCGAAGACGCCGCCCTCGTTGATCGCGGGCAGGTTGCGGTAGCCGTCGTTCATGTCGGTGCCGTCGAGCAGGTAGTTGTTCGAGCGGCCGCGGTTGCCGTTGCGCTGAACAGGCCGAACGAGCCCGGCGAGTCGTTGATCGCGCTCGGGTCGGCGGCGGTGCCCGGCACGAGCTCAGCAGCTTGGTGAAGTCGCGGCCGTTCAGCGGCAGCTCGGCCGCCTGGCGGCCCTCGATCGTGCCGCCCTGCGTGTTGCCGCGTGGCTGTCGACGAGGGCGCTCCGCGCCACGACGTCCACGCTCTCGCTCCGCCCGCCGGCGCGAGCACGAAGTCGACGCGACGCACCGACGACGCGTCCACGTGGACGCCCTTGGCCGATGCCGGTGCTGAAGCCGGTGAGCGCCGCCGTCACGTTCCAGTCGCCGAGCGGCAGCTCCGAGAAGGCGTAGGTCCCGGCGTTGTCGGTGACGGCCGTGCGCGCCAGGCCCGTGCCGACCTGCGTGGCTGTCACGGTCACGCCCGGCAGCGCCGCGTTCGTCGAGTCGCTCACCGTCCCGCGGATCCCGCCGCGAAACGTCTGCGCCTCGAGCGTCGCCGCCGCCAGGAGCCAAACGAGGGACGTCCAACGCAGTCGCACGGGTCCTCCGGTCGTTGGAGAAAGCGCGGGCTTCGCGGGTCCGTCGCTCGTCTCTGACTTTCTCTCGGGCAGGCTACGACGCTGCCGACGACGTGGTCAAGGCTGGGCTATGATTCCCGCCGTGAACGCGAGCAGCCGCGACAGCTTCCTCGCCAGCCTCGGCCGCTGCCGCGCGACCGCGGGCTTTCTCGACGCCTTCTACCAGCGTTTCGTCGCCTCGTCCGACGAGGTCCGCGCGAAGTTCGCGAAGACCGACATGATGCACCAGGTGCGGGTGATGGAGGACACGCTCTTCGTGGTGGCCAACGCGGTCCAGGGCGAGGAAGGCAGCCCGGCGCGCAGCGACCTGCCGCGCATCGCCGAACGCCACAGCCACAGGGATCTCGACATCCGCCCGGAGCTCTACGACCTCTTCCTGGAGTGCCTGATCGTGACGGTGCGGACGCACGATCCGAAATTCACGCCCGAGGTCGAAGCCGCGTGGCGCGAGGTGATGGGCTTCGGCATCGACTACATGCGGAAGCACTACTAGCCCGTGCGCGCGATCCGCGGAGCGGCTGACCGTCGCCGCCTGCGCGCTGGTCGTCGCCGTGCTCGGCGGCGGGATTCTCGAACGGCGCCGGTGCCGGCGCGCGGGCGTTCACCGGCGTGCGGCTCTTCGACGGCACGGGCCGCGTCGTCGACAACGCGACGCTCGTCGTGCGCGACGGCCGCATCGTGGCGGCCGGCACCGGCGTCGCGGTGCCGAAGGACGCCGAGCGCGTCGACCTCGCCTCTCGCTTCGTGATGCCGGGGCTCGTGAGCGCCCACGGCCACGTCGGCGCGACCAGGGGCCTGCGCTCGGGACCGGAGCTCTACAGCCGCGAGAACGTGCTGGAGCAGCTGCGGCTCTACGCCCGCTACGGCGTCACCACCGTCACCAGCCTGGGCGACGACCGCGAGGACGGCTTCCGCGTGCGCGACGAGCAGGACGTGCCGACGCTCGACCGCGCCCGGCTCCACGTGGCCGGCCCCGTCGTCGATGCGACGACGCCGGACGCGGCGCGCGCCCAGGTCGCGACGGTCGCCGCGATGAAGCCGGACTGGATCAAGATCCGCGTCGACGACACGCTCGGCACCACGAAGAAGATGCCGCCCGAGGTGTACCGGGCCGTGATCGAGGAGGCGCACAAGCGCGGGCTGCGCGTGGCCGCTCACCTCTTCTACCTGGCCGACGCGAAGGACCTCGTGGCCTCCGGCGTCGACATGATCGCCCACAGCGTGCGCGACGCGCCGATCGACGCGGCGTTCGCCGCGGATCTCGCGCGGCGGGGCCTCTGCACCTGCCCCACGCTGATGCGCGAGGTCTCGGCGTTCACCTACGCCGACGAGCCGGCGTTCTTCGCCGATCCCTTCTTCCAGAAGGACGCCGATCCGGCCGTGATCGCGGAGCTGCGCACGCCCGAGCGGCGCGAGCGCGTGCGCGCCAATCCCGCGACGGCCCGCTACCGCGAGGCGCTCAGGACCGCGAGCGCGAATCTCAAGACGCTCGCCGACGCCGGCGCGCCGATCGCCTTCGGCACCGACACCGGCCCGCCCGCGCGCTTCCAGGGCTACTTCGAGCACGAGGAGCTGCGCCTCATGGTCGAGGCCGGCCTCACGCCGACGCAGGCGCTCGTCGCCGCCACGAGCGGGACGGCGAAGTGTCTCGGACTGAAGTCGGTCGGAAGGCTCGAGCCCGGGGCCTGGGCCGACTTCCTGGTGCTGCGCGACGACCCGCGCACCGACATCCGCAACACCCACAGCCTCGAGTCGGTCTGGATCGCCGGCAACCGCGTCCCGGAGCGACGCGCGGCCCCGGCCGCGAAGCCCTAGGCCAGGTCTCGCAGGATCTCGCGGGCGGCGTTGGCTCCCGGGGCGCCCGTGACGCCGCCGCCCGGGTGGGTGCCGGCGCTGCACAGGTAGAGGCCGCGGATCGGTGTGCGGTAGCGGCCGAAACCGAGGAACGGCCGGGCCAGGAAGAGCTGGTCGAGCGCCGGCTCGCCGTGCGACGGGTGACCGCCGGTGATGCCGTACGTGGCCTCGAAGTCGGCCGGCGTCAGCACCTGCTGGCCGACGACGAGCGTGCCGATGCCGGGCGCGTACTCCTCGAGCGTCGCGAGCACGCTCGCGGCCACGTCCTTCGAGCGCTCCGGCCACGATCCGGTCTTGAGCTTGTGGGGCGTGTACTGCACGTAGATCGACATCACGTGCTGGCCCGCCGGCGCGAGCGACGGGTCGCTGAGCGACGGGATCGTGACGTCGAGGTACGGCCGGCGCGAGATGCCGCCGTACTTCGCGTCGTCGAAGGCGCGCTCGAGCGTGTCGATGTCGGCGCCGACGTGGATGCGGCCGCGGAGCGCCGCCTCGTCCGCGGCGCCCTTGAATCGCGGCAGGCCCGAGAGGGCGAGGTTGAGCTTCGAAGCCATGCCCGCCGTGCGGAAGTTCCGGATGCACTGGACGTCGTCGGGATCGAGCGCGACGGGGTCGAGCAGGCGCAGCAGCGTCTGCTGCGGATCGACTGCGGAGGCCACGGCGCGCGTCTCGATCTCCTCTCCGCCCGCGAGCACGACGCCCACCACCCGGCCGTCCTTCTGGAGCAGACGTTCGACCGGGGCGCCGGTGCGGATCGTCGCGCCCGCGGCGCGCGCCGCGCTCGCGAGTGCTCCGGTCAGCGCGCCGAGGCCGCCCTTCACGAGCACGGTCGCACCCGCGCCGTTGCCGTCGCCGCCGGCGGCCTGAAGCAGCAGGTTCGCCGTCGTGCCGGCCGACCACGGGCCCGCCAGCATGCCCTGGATTCCGCGCGCCGCGACGACGGCCGCCATCAGCGGCGTCTCGAACCACTCCTGCGCGAAGTCGGCGACCGCCATCGGCCCCCAGCGCAGGAGGTCCTGGCCGTCACGGCGGCCGAGCCGCCGGAGCGCCCAGCCGAAGCCGGCGAGCGGGAACAGGTCCCTGAGGTCGGGCCGCTCCACGTCCGGCGGCGTCAGCTCGAGCAGCTTTCCGAGCACGGCGCCGATCCGGCCCATGGAGGCGTGGAACTCCGCGTAGCGCGCGCCGTCCTTCGCCGAGAAGCGAGCGAGCTCCTGCGCCGTGCGCGCCGGATCGCCGTAGAGCAGCGAGCGCGCGGCCGTCCGCGTGCGGCGCGAAGACGCGCGGCTCGGGCCGGATCCACTCGAGGCCGTGCTTCTGGAGCTGGAGCGCGCCCTCGAGGCTCGCGCGGAGCGGGCCGGCCGTGTGCGCGACGGTCGACGCCCGAAAGCCCGGGTGGAACTCCTCGGTCACCGCCGCGCCGCCCACGATCTCGCGCCGCTCGAGCACGAGCGGCTTCTTGCCGGCTTTCGCGAGCAGCGCCGCCGCGGCGAGCCCGTTCGGCCCGCCGCCGATGACGACGACGTCGGCCTTCACGCGGCTCCCCCGACGTCCTTCAGCACCTCGAGCGCCGCGAGGCGGCCCGGCGCGCCCATGATCCCGCCGCCGGGGTGCGTCGCCGAGCCGCAGAGGTAGAGCCCGCCGATCGGCGTGCGGTAGCGCGCCCAGCCCGGCACCGGCCGCAGGAAGAAGAGCTGCTCGAGGCTCAGCTCGCCCTGGAAGATGTTGCCCTCGCTCAGGCTCCACTCGCGCTCGAGGTCGAGCGGCGTCAGCACCTGGCGGTGCAGGATGATCTTCTTCAGGTTCGGCGCGTACTCCGAGATCGTGTCGACGACCGTGTCGCCGAACGCCTCGCGCTTCTGGTCCCAGGTGCCCTCGCGCAGCTTGTAGGGCGCGTACTGCACGAAGCACGACAGCACGTGCTTGCCGGGCGGGGCGACCGACGGGTCGGTGAGCGACGGGATCACCATGTCGATGTACGGGCGGCGCGAGAACTCGCCGTACTTGGCGTCGTCGTAGGCGCGCTCCATGTACTCGACGCCCGGCGAGATCGAGATCGCCCCGCGCAGGTGCGCGCCCGGTCCCGGCAGGCAGCTGAAGTCGGGCAGCGCGTCGAGCGCGAGGTTCACCTTGCCCGAGGAGCCGCGGTACTTGTAGCGGCCCACGTCCTCGAGGAACTCCGCGGGCAGGTCGCCCGGCTCCATCAGCTTCTGGAACGTGATGCGGGGGTCGGCGCTCGAGAGCACGAGCTTCGCGTCGATCTCGTCGCCGTTCGGGAGCACGACGCCCGTGACGCGGCCGCCGCGCGCCTTGATCCGCGCGACGGGGGCCTCCGTACGGATCTCGACGCCGGCCTCGCGCGCCGCGCCGGCGATCGCGAGGCTGATGGCACCAGTCCCTCCCCTCGAAAACCCCCAGGACCTGAAAGCCCCGTCGATCTCGCCCATGTAGTGGTGCAGCAGCACGTAGGCGGTGCCCGGCGAGCGCACGCCGAGGAAGGTGCCGATGATCCCGCTCGCCGACATCGTGGCCTTCAGCACGTCCGTCTCGAACCACTGGTCGAGCAGGTCCGCGGCGCTCATCGTCATGAGCTGCAGCAGGCTGTGCTGCTGGCCGCGCGACAGGCTGCGGAAGCGCTGGCCCAGCCCCGCGAGCTTGCCGAGGCCCTTCACGTCGTAGGCGAACGGGTCGGGCGGCACCATCGACAGGATCGGCTTCACGAAGCGCGCCATCTCGACCATCGCCTTGGCGTACTCGTCGTAGGCCTCGGCGTCGGTCGGCGAGTGGCGGTAGATCTCGCGGCGCGTCTTCGCGTGGTCGCTCATGCGCCACAGGTGGTCGCCGTTCGGCATCGGCGTGAAGGTGCCGTCGAGCGGCAGGATCTCGAGCCCGTGGCGCGGCAGGTCCAGCTCGCGGATGATCTCCGGCCGCAGCAGCGAGACGACGTACGAGCAGACCGAGAAGCGGAAGCCCGGGAACACCTCCTCGGTGACCGCGGCGCCGCCCAGCACGTGGCGGCGCTCGAGCACCAGCACCTTCTTCCCGGCGCGCGCCAGGTACGCGGCGCTCACGAGGCCGTTGTGGCCGCCGCCGATCACGATCGCGTCGTAGCTTCCCGCCATCAGGCCGGACATTCTATAGTTCTTTGCGGCGAGAGGCAGGACGCTCGATGGCCCGATCCGCTCCGCGCAGCAACAAGAAGAAGAGCCGCGGCAAGGACGAGGTCGCGAAGCTGCGCGCGATCTGCCTCGCGCTGCCCGAGGCGGTCGAGAAGACCTCGCACGGCGAGCCGACCTGGTTCGCGGGCAAGGGCAAGGTGTTCGCGATGCTCGACGACCACCACCACGGCGCGCCGCACCTGTCGGTCTGGCTGCCGGCGGGCCTCGGCGCGCAGGAAGCGCTGATCGCTTCCGATCCCGAGCGCTACTTCCGGCCGCCGTACGTCGGAGCGAGCGGCTGGGTCGGCGTCGTGCTCGACACGAAGCCCGACTGGGCCGTGGTCGCATGGCTCGTCGAGCAGGCCTACCGGCTCGTCGCGAACAAGCGCCTGGTGGCGCTGCTGCCCGCGCGGGACGAGACGAAGTAGAATCCTCGCCGCGATGCCGATCGGGACGCCCTTCCATCCGCGCACCTCCGCCCTCTGCGAGAGCATGAGCTGGCGCGAGTGGGCCGGCTACTTCGCCGTGAGCCAGTACGAGGCCACCCACGAGCGCGAGTACAACGCGATCCGCAACGCCGCGGCGCTGATCGACGTCTCGCCGCTCTTCAAGTACCGCGTGTCGGGCCGCGACGCCACGCGGCTCGTCGACCGCATCGTCACGCGCGACGTGCCGAAGATGGCCGTCGGCCAGGTGTCCTACACGAACTGGTGCGACGGCGACGGCAAGGTGATCGACGACGGCACCGTCTCGCGGCTCGGGCGCGAGCTCTACCGCTGGACGGCCGCCGAGCCCAACCTGCGCTGGATCCGGCAGAACGCCCACGGCCTCGAGATCGACGGTCGAGGACGTCTCGGACAAGCTCGCCGCGCTCGCGCTGCAGGGGCCGACGAGCCGCGAGATCCTGAAGAGCTGCTGCGAGGGCGACGTGGCGGGGCTCAAGTACTTCCGCGTGATGCCGGCCACGCTGCGGGGCATCCCGGTCGAGATCTCGCGGACCGGCTACACGGGCGACCTCGGCTACGAGATCTGGGTGGGGTCCGAGCAGGCGCTCGCGCTGTGGGACGCGCTGATGGAGGCGGGCCGGCCCTACGACATCACGCCCACCGGCATGCTGGCGCTCGACGTCGCGCGCATCGAGGCCGGGCTGATCCTGCTGGACGTGGACTACATCGAGCGCCAAGAAAGCGCTGATCCCCTCGCAGAAGTACTCGCCCTACGAGATCGGGCTCGGCCGGCTCGTCAGCCTCAAGAAGGCGCCGTACGTCGGGATGGCCGCGCTTCGCGAGGAGAGCAGCGCCGCGGCCGGCGCGAGCTCGTCGGCCTCGACGTGAGCTGGGACGACGTCGAACGGCTGCACGACGAGGCCGGGCTCGCGCCGCAGATCCCGCTCACGGCCTCGCGCGTGTCGGTGCCGGTCTTCCGCGACGGCGTCCAGGTCGGCCGCGCCTCGAGCACCACCTGGTCCCCCACGCTCAAGAAGATGATCGCGCTCGCGACGGTCGCTCGCGACGCCGCCCAGCCGGGGACGTCGCTGCAGATGGAGATGACCGTCGACCACAAGCGCCGCGACGTCGGTGCGACGGTCACGAAGCTCCCGTTTTTCGATCCCCCGCGCAAGCGCGCCTGAGAGGACACGCGCGTCCGATACGAAGTCCGCTCACCGTCCGAGACTGTGACAGCGGGCGCGGACTGGCCGGATAAGCTCTTATAATTCAACGGGTTGCAAATTTGGAGCGCCCGGCACGAGGGTTGCTCCACAGGCGGGCATGTCGAGCGTCCTCGTCCTCTGCCTCCTGACGCTGGCGGCCTTCGGGTTCGTCGTCCTGACGATGGCCGTCTCGAAGCTCAACCGCCGGATCCGGACGCTCGAGTCCGCCGAGACGGCGCTCGAGCGGGAGTTCGCGGCGGCACGGGCGCGCGCCACGGAGGTCGAGGCGGCGCAGCAGTTCCTCTCGCGCTTCGTGCGCGAGCTGCCCGGGGTCGTCCACGGACTGCTCTCCACGCCGACCGGCCGCAACATCCCGAAGCAGCTGCTCGGCGCGGTCAAACGCATCGTCGAGCCGCGGCGGGCGATCATCGCCGTGAGGCGCAAGGCCGCCGAGACCGACCCGGACCGCCACATGTTCATGGCCGTCGCCGCCGTGCATCCCGAGGGCTGGATCGAGCTCGGCCACGAGATCCGGATCGGCACCGGCGAGGTGGGCTACGCCGTCGAGCTCCAGCGGGTGATGGAGCGGCGAGACTTCGACAATCAGCAGCCGCACACGCGCAAGCGCCTGCGCGAGGAGACGACCGCCGGCTTCCAGCCCGACCTCGTGGCGCCGATGGTGGTGGACCAGGAGGTGGTGGGCGTCGTGGCCGTCGAGGGGCTGGCGCGGCGCGCGAACGACATCAAGGACGCCTTCCGCCTGCTCGCGCAGGTGGGAGCGATCTCGGTGCACACGGCCGCGCGCTACTCGGAGATGAAGGCCACCGCCAGCATCGACGGGCTCACCGGCATCTTCAACAAGCGCTTCCTGACGCACCGCCTCGCCGAGGAGACGACGCGCGCGCTCGAGGAGTCGGCGCACGCGTCGCTCTTCATGTTCGACGTCGACCACTTCAAGGTCTACAACGACCAGAACGGCCACGTCTCCGGCGACCGGCTGCTGCAGTCGCTCTCGCGGCTGGTCCAGGACAACCTGCGACGCGACACCGTGTTCGGCCGCTACGGCGGCGAGGAGTTCCTGATCATCTTCCCGGGCCTGCGGCGCGAGCAGGCGATGGCGGCCGCCGAGAACATCCGCAAGGCGATCGCCGCGTATCCGTTCGCGCACGCGGGCGCGCAGCCGCTCGGCTCCGTCAGCATCAGCGGCGGCGTCGCCGAGTGCCCGCTCGACGGAAGGAACGCGGTCGGCCTGGTGCGCGCCGCCGACGAGGCGCTCTACCGGGCCAAGCGCGCCGGGCGCAACCGCGTGCTGGCGCACGAGCCGGTGTACATCGGCGAGTCGGCGCCACAGGCCGACTACACGCCCGAGCCCGGAACGCTGCTCGCGCTCGCGACCATCACGCCCCCCCAGGGCGTGCCGAGCCTCGCGGCCGCGCTCCGCAATCCAGAGGCCCTCGCCGCGGCTCTCGAGGCCGCCTCGCCCGACGCGACCATCGATCTGCGAGGCCAGACCGGGCCGTCGAAGCCGGCTTTCGGGCAGAAGACCGACAAGGACAGACGAGGCGAAGAGCGCCTAGGCCGGCTCGCCTCGCGGCCTAGGGGGCGTCCGCCGCGAGGAACGCCGTCATCACGGCGTCGAACTGCTGCGGGCAGTCCGCCATCGGCACGTGCCCGCAGCCGTCGAGCACCGTGAGCGTCGCGTGCTTGAACTCCGCCTGCAGCGGCGCCGCGTACGCCACCGGGAGCAGCGCGTCCTGCTTGCCCCAGACGATCAGCACCGGCATCGTCGCGTGTCCCAAGGTCCCGTTCAGCCAGTCCTTGCCGGGGCGCATCGACTCCAGCGCGCGACGGACGATCCACTCCTCGCGCAGCCGCTCGGCCAGGATGTCGCGCACCAGGAACGAAGGCGCCGCGGGCGGCTTGTGGCGGATCGTGGCGATCAGGCGGCGCACGCCCGCCTCGTCGTGCGGCAAGAGCGCCTCGACCGGAATCGCAGCGTTGTCGTCGGGCCGCATGCCCGCGGGGGCGACCAACACCAGCCGCTCGACGAGCTCGGGGTGCTCGCCGGCCAGGCGCGCGACGATCCAGCCGCCCATCGAGATCCCGGCCACGCGAGCCCGCGAAACGCCCACGGCTCCGAGGAACGCGCGCAGCGCCTCGACCTGCATCGGAATCGAGTAGTCGGCGTCGGCGGGCCGCGCCGAGCGTCCGAAGCCCGGCAGGTCGGGCGCGTAGACGTGATAGCGGCGAGCGAGCGGAGCCACGAGCCGCCCCCAGTCCTGCAGGGCGTTGCTCGCGAGGCCGTGGACGAGCACGAGCGGCGGCCCGCTTCCCGCCTCGAGATAGCGGAGCTCGAAAGGTCCCGCCTGCGCGTGGCGGCTGTGGACCCCCGAGAGCCTGAGCCAGAGCTCGCCCGCTTCCCGCAGCACCGCGACCGGCCGCAGGTACGCGACGACCAGCAAGGCCGCCGCGACCAGCAGCGCGATCGGCGCGAGACGACGCGCTCGCGTCACGGCATCACGCTCCTCGCGGGTGAGGGCGGAGCACGCGCGAGCTGAGCGCGGCCACCAGGTAGAAGAAGGCTCCGCCGAGCATCGCCCAGGTGAAGCCGAAGATCACGGCGGTCACCATCGTCGCCATCGAGCCGACGACCGAGAAGAGGCCGTTCATGCCCCAATAGAGAGGTGGCTCCGGGAACGGGCCGCTGCCCGTCGCGCGCAGCCCCTTCGGGAACGGCATCCCCATCAGGAAGCCGAGCGGGGCCACGAGCAGGATCGCGATCGCGATCCGCGCGGCAGCGCCAGCGGCAGCAGCGCCGGCACGACGTGCGGCAGCGCGAGCGCGTAGAGCGCCGCGACCGCCGCGGTCGCGAGGCAGACGACACCCAGGCGGAAGCGCCCGCTCGCCCAGCTGCCGACGCCGCCCGCCGCCAGCAGCGTGAAGAGCAGGATCGAGAGCGTGAAGATCGGGTGGCCCAGCAGCAGCGTCAGGTGCTGCAGCAGCGCGAGCTCCACCGCGATGAAGCCGACGCCCAGGCTGGCGAAGTACAGGATCGACGCCAGCGTACGGCGCGGCGCGCTCGCCGCGCGGCTTGCCGAGCAGCACGACCAGCAGGCCCAGCGGCAGCAGCACGTCGAGCACGTAGACGAACTGCTCGCGCATCTTCTTCGGCAGCCCCCAGGGCTTCACGTTCGCGAAGAAGAAAGGCCGGTCGTCGTACACCGGGTCGACGCGCGTCTTCGCCTGGGCGACGTATTCGGCGAAGCTCGTGCGGCCGTCGAAGACGGACGCGTAGGGCTCCTCGACGTGGTGGCCCGGCACGATCACCGGCTGCGCCTGGCTCCAGGAGGCGATGCGCGCGGTCTCGGCCTCGCTCCACGGCCGCTTCTTGAGCATGAAGATCGTCTGCGGCGGGTCCTCGCGGTCGCCCTCGCGCCTCTCGAACAGCACCGCGACGCGGCGGCCCGCTTCCTCCGGACCGAGCAGCGCGATCGCGTTCGACACCAGCCGCGGCACGTCCACGGGCCAGCGCAGGATCACGAGCTGCCCGTCGTCGCTCAAGTGGTCCAGGTACGCGCGGAACGCCTCGACCGTGTAGAGATGGTTCTCCGAGAGCGAGAGCCCCCCGGAAGCCACGGCCGCCCACGAGTCGACGAAGCCCATCAGGATCACGTCGAACTTGCGGTCGCTGCGCCTGATGAAGGTCCGGCCCTCGGAGAGCACGGTCTCGATCCGCGGGTGATCGTAGATGTTCCCGGCGGCCGCGCCGAAGTGGCGGACGAAGCGCAGCATCAGCGGGTTCATCTCGACGGCAGTCACCTTCTCGGAGCCCGCACCGAGCGACACCAGCACGTCCGAGCCGCCGCCGGGGCCGATCACCAGCGTCTTCGAGCTCGCGGGCGCGACCTCGAACGGCAGCGCCCGGTACCACTCGCGCTTCGACGCGAGGCTCGCGACGTCGCCGTCCCAGGACAGGATGTTGGTCCAGGCGTCGGAGTCGATGTAGAGGCGGGCCAGGTACGGGTGCTCGAAGCCCGTGACCGCGTCGATCCGCGAGTACGCGTTCCAGCCCGTGAGCGCGATCGCCGAGCCCGGAGTCGCCGCCATGTGGCGATAGAGGCCCTTGGTCGGCGCAGAGCGGATCTTGAACAGGCCGCTGCGCTCGTTCGCGCCGAGCGCCACCAGCACGAGCACCGCAAGGAGCGCGGCCGGCACGCGCAGCCGGCTCGAGAACGCGGCCGCCGCCGCGAGCGGCGCGAGCGCCACCGCCAGCACGGCACTCTCGCCGCCGAGCCACGAGAGCAGGAACGTGACGGCGAGGGCGCCGAGCGAGGCGCCGGCCAGGTCGGCGAAGTAGAGGCGTGCGGTGTGCTCGCGCTCGACGGCGAACAGCATCGAGAGCGCCGCACCCGCGAGCAGGAACGGCAGCAGCGACACCGCGAAATAGACGAGCAGCCGGTCGGGGTGGAACGGCACCCGCACGATCAGCCACAGCGCGAGCGGGATCGAGACGCCGTAGAGCAGGGTGAGCTGCGCCGCGCGCTCGCGCGACAGCGTGAGCCGCGCCGCGCAGCAGGTGGAGCGCGAAGCCGCCGAGACCCCAGCCGAGCAGCGCGACCGAGATCGCGACGAACGCGTAGTGGTACCAGATCGTCGCCGAGAAGATGCGGGTGAGCCCGATCTCGAACATCAGGCCGGACAGCGTGACGAGGAAGATTCCCAGGTAGAGACCCATGGAGAGGCCGCGCCTCCTTTGGCGGGCGGGGCGCGAAGGTATTTCGTGCGCCCCGGGCCGTCAAGTCGCGCGCCTCTACGCCTGTATGAAGGAGAGACCGTCCCGGCGATCGTCCGGGGTTGAAGGGCCGAGGGCCCTACTTGCCCGGCTTGGCCTTCTTGATCAGCCCAACAGCGCGGTCTGCGTCGGCCGCCGACTCGAAACCGAGGACGGCCGAGTAGCGCCGCCCCACGACCTGCGCCACCAGGAACGCGATGTTGATCCCAGCGTCGGCCAGGGCGCGCGCCATCGCTTGCCCCAGGCCGGGGCGATCGTCGCCCTGGACCAGCAGCGTCGGCGTGTCGGATGCCCGCAGGCCCGCGGCCTCGGCGGCCTGGGTTACCTTCTTCCCCGACACGGGCCACACCTCGATCACGGCGCGGTCGTGTTGGCCCGGGATGCGGTAGCCCATCACCACGTCCAGGCTGCCCTTGGCGGCGACGACCCCGGCGAGCGCTCGTGCCAGCGCGCCCGTGCGGTTGTCGACCTCGGCGCGATAGACCGTGATCTTCTTGACCGTGACGGCCATGTTCTCCCTCCCCGTGTGTACGAGTCTGACACTACCGCCAGGAGGCGTGAAGTAGGATCGGGCGAGTGCCGAACACGCTCGTCCACTTCGCCGCGCAGGGCGCCGCGAGCCGCGCCCTCTGGCGCCGCCTGGACCCGCGCTTCCTGTACCTCGGCTGCGTGCTGCCGGACCTGCCGTGGATCCTGCGGCGTGCGATCGTGGCCTTCGGCGTGCCCGTGGACGCCTTCGATCTGCGGCTCTACACCATGGGGCTCGCGTCGCTCGCGATCACGCTGCTGCTGGCGGCTGCCGTCGCCGTCGCCACCACCGCGCCGCGCCGGGTGTTCGCCTGGCTCGGGCTGAATGCGCTCCTCCACCTGCTGCTCGACGCGACCGAGATCAAGTTCGGCAACGGCGTCCACCTGCTGGCGCCCTTCTCCTGGCGCATGACGAGCTTCGAGCTGCTGCCGGGCGAGAGCCCGGTCTACCTGCTGCTGACGGTCGGCGGCGCGCTCCTCGTGCTCTGGGACATCGCGCGGCGTCGCGACGGCGCCGTCGGCTGGGAGCGTCGCCCGCGGAGCTGGGCTGCGGCCGCAGCCCTCGCCATGGCATACCTCGTCGCACCGCTGCCGTTCCTCTCCGGGATCGAGGCTTCCGACAGCTATTCGGTGAAGACGCTGCGCGAGAAGGACGCGCGCAGCGGCCGCCGCGTCAGCCTCGACCGCGTGCACTTCGTCGCGAGCCCGGCGGGCGGCTTCCTCGAGCTCTGGACCGGAGAGCGCGTGCGCGCCACGGGCGCGCTGCCGGACCACGACGCGACGGTCTCGCTCCACGGCACCTTCCTCGCGCCGGACGTGCTGCGGGCGGACGTGCTCGTCGAGCAGCGCAGGAGCCGCGACTGGCCCAGCTACCTGGGCCTGGGCCTGCTGGCGCTCGTGTTCCTGCGCGGGATAATCCCGCCCATGCGACCACCCCTCGCCGTCCTCGCCCTCGCCGCGCTCGCGCCGTTCGCCGCTCAGGCTGCCGCGGCACCGAAGCCGGCGCGGCCGCCGTTCTCGGTCGTCGAGGCCGGGATCGCCGACCTCCAGGCCGCGCTCGCCGAGCGCCGCGTCACGTCCCGCGAGCTCGTCCAGCTCTACCTGCAGCGGATCGCCCTCTACGAGGACCGGCTGAACGCGGTGATGACGGTGAACCGCGAGGCGCTGCGCCAGGCCGACGCGCTCGACCAGGAGCGCGCGGCGGGGCGGATCCGCGGGCCGCTCCACGGCATCCCGATCGCGCTCAAGGACAACATCCACACCACCGACATGCCGACGACGGGTGGCGCCCTCGCGTTCGACGGCCTGGTGCCGCCGTACGAGGCGACGCTCACGAAGAACCTCCGCGACGCGGGCGCGATCATCCTCGCCAAGACGGTGCTCACCGAGCTCGCCAACTGGGTCGCCGGCCCGCCGTCGCCGATGCCGGCGAACTACAACGCGCTCGCCGGCTACGGCTTCAACCCCTACGACCCGCGGCGCGACCCGCGCGAGGCGACCTTCGACGGGCGGCCCGCGCTCGCGACCGGCGGCTCCAGCTCCGGCATCGGCACGGCGGTGAGCTTCTGGGCCGCGAACGTGGGCACCGAGACCTCGGGCTCGATCCTGAGCCCGTCGAACCAGAACATGCTGGTCGGGATCAAGCCCACGGTCGGCCGCGTGAGCCGTTACGGCGTCATCCCGATCACGGCCGACCAGGACACGCCCGGCCCGATGGCGCGCAGCGTGCGGGACGCCGCGATCCTGCTCGGCGCCCTCGAGGGCGCCATGCCCGATCCCCAGGACGAGGCCACGAAGACCTGCGCTCCCCCGCCCGGGCGCGACTACACGAAGTTCCTCGATGCGCGGCGCGCTCAAGGGCGCGCGGATCGGCGTGCCGCGCGCGTTCTACTACGACAAGACGACGCCCCCGGGTGCGAAGGAGCCGCGCGGGGGACTGAACCCCGACCAGGCGAAGAGCATGGCCGAGGCGATCGGGATCCTGCGGGAGCAGGGCGCCGTGGTCGTGGATCCCGCCGACATCCCGAGCGTCGTCGACAAGGACGAGCGGCGCAACTTCCTGCTCTGGGGCATCTGCGGCGGCGCGGGCGACGCCAAGGGCAGCGACGCGTCGTGCTCGGTCGTCTTCAAGTACGGCATGAAGCGCGACTTCGACAAGTGGCTCCAGAGCCTCGGCGAGCGCGCGCCCGTGAAGACGCTCGCGGAGCTGCGCCACTGGAACGCCGACCACCAGAAGGCGGGAGCGATCAAGTACGGCCAGTCGCTGCTCGACATCTCGGACGAGATGCAGCGTCGAGCGCCGATCGCGCCCGCTACGAAGCGGACCGCGCGCGGGACCTGGAGCTCGCCGGCACGCACGGCATCCAGGAGGTGATGAAGGCCGAGTCGCTCGACGCGCTTCTGTTCCCCGGGTCGAGCGGCGCCGCGATCGCGGCGCGTCCGGGCTATCCGACCGTGATCGTGCCGTTCGGGCTGGTGCCGAACGCGCCGACGCCGCCGTTTCCGGAGGCCTTCGCGGCGCAGCCTTCGCCCTACGGCGTGAGCTTCACCGGCCTCGCCTGCAGCGAGCCGCGGCTCATCGCGCTCGCCTACGCCTTCGAGCAGGCGACGAAGCGGAGGCGGCCGCCGGCGCTGTTTCCCTGATCCAGCTCCAGGCGGCGACGCTCGCCGGGAAGCCGATCGTGGAGGCCGCGAGCGGCACCAGCTGCTCCATCTCCGCGAGCGAGACGCCTTCGTCGAGCGCCTTGCGCACGGCCGAGCGGACGGCGCTCTCGCGCTGCGCGCCGATGGCGATCGCGAGCTTGACGAGCCGCTGCGTGCGCGCGTCGAGCGGACCTTTCGCGGCCTCGTCGTTGGCGAGCTCCCAGGCGCGCCCCAGCCGGGGGAAGCGGCTCACGAAATCCTGATAGGCGGCGGGCGGGCGGCTTCGCTTCATGCCGCGATGCTGCGACGTTCAGCGCGCTGAATGCAACCCCCACGTCCCGCCCGCGGTGCGGTGCTAGCATCTCTCCCGAGGGGTGGGAGGTTCGGAGATGGCGACCCTGCTGCAGGATTTCCGGTTCGCGGCTCGTCTGCTGCTGAAGAGCCCCGGCTTCACCGCCGTCGCGGTGCTGTCGCTCGCGCTCGGCATCGGCGCCAACACCACGATCTTCACGCTCGTCAACGCGGTGCTGCTGCACCCGCTGCCGATGAAGGACCCCGACAGCCTGGTGGCGGTGTTCACCACCGACGAGCGCAACCGCGGCGCGTTCTTCAACCTGATGTCGACGTCGCCGCTCAACTTCGCCGACTACCGCAAGCTGAGCGACGTCTTCACGGGGCTCGTCGCCCACCAGGGCCTGGCGCTTTCGTTCTCCGGCAAGGGCGAGCCGGAGCAGATCTTCGGCGAGATCGTGAGCGGCGACTACTTCACGGTGCTCGGCGTCACCCCGGCGCTCGGCCGCGGCTTCCTGCCCGACGAGGACGAGGTGCCAGGCAGAAGCCTCGTGGCCGTGCTCTCGCACAACTTCTGGCAGCGACAGCTCGGCGGCGATCCCCGGATCGTCGGCCAGACCCTCACGCTCAACGGTCACGCGTTCACCGTGGTCGGCGTCGCGCCGAAAGGCTTCAAGGGCGTGAACACGATCGCGCAGCCCGCCCTGTGGCTGCCGTTCATGGCGCACCCGCAGGTCGCGACGGGGTTCCTGAAGGAGAACATCGACTCGCGGCGGGCGCTGATCTTCGACATCGCCGGCCGGCTCAAGCCGGGAGTGACGCTGGCGCAGGCCGAGGCCAAGCTCAAGAACCTGGCGACGCAGCTCGCCAAGGAATACGTGAACGACAACGCCGGCCGCAGCGTGGCGCTCCTGCCGCTCGCGCAGGCGACGATCAACCCCGGCTTCCGCCAGAACATGGTGAGCGCCGCCGGGCTGCTGCTCACGGTCGTCGGGCTGGTGCTGCTGATCGCCTGCGCCAACGTCGCGAACCTGCTGCTCGCGCGCGCGGCGGTGCGCCAGCGCGAGGTGGCGGTGCGGCTCTCGCTCGGCGCCTCGCGCACGGCGCCTGGTGCGGCAGCTGCTCACCGAAGGCCTGCTGCTCGCGATCATCGCCGGCGCGCTCGGCATGGCGATCGCCTACTGGGCGCAGGGCGCGCTCTGGTCGCAGCGGCCGCCCGGGCTGGCTGCGGACGCGGTCGATCTCACGCCCGACCTGCGCGTGCTCGGCTTCACGCTCCTGGTCTCGCTCCTCACCGCAGTCCTGTTCGGGCTGTTGCCGGCATGGCGCTCTTCGCGCCCGGACCTCACCTCCGAACTGAAGCAGCGCGGCGGGAGCTCCGGCTTCGGTAGCCGGCTGTGGAGCCTGCGCAACATGCTGGTCAGCCTGCAGGTTGCCGTCTCGCTGTGCGTGCTGATCGGCGCCGGTCTATTCGTCAAGAGCCTCGGCAGCGCCCAGAAGATCGACCCAGGCTTCGAATACGAGAAGCTCGCCCTCTTGACCGTCGACCTCGGCGCGCAGGGCTACGACGAAGAGCGCTCGCGCGACTTCCACAACCGCGTGCTGGAGCGCGTCGGCGCGCTGCCCGGCGTCGAGCGCGCGACGCTCGCGAGCGGCGTGCCGCTGTTCAACGGCGGCTTGGCGCGCACCGTCTTCCCCGAGGGGGTCGACAGCTCGGACCGCAAGAACGGCAAGCTGGTGCAGCTCAACACCGTGCGGCCCGGCTACTTCGAGACGATGGGCATCCCGCTCAAGCGCGGGCGCGACTTCGCCGCGACCGACCATCGCGACGCCCCGCACGTGGTGGTGATCAACGAGACGATGGCGAAGCAGTTCTGGCCCGACCAGGAAGCGGTCGGCAAGCGCTTCAAGTTCTTCGGCCAGGACTGGTGGAACGAGGTGGTCGGCATCGCGAAGGACGGCAAGTACAACTTCCTCGGCGAGAACCCATCGCCGCACATCTACCTCTCGCTCGAGCAGGTGTTCGAGCCCGCGGTGAGCCTGCACGTGCGCGCGTCGGGCGACCCGGCGACGGCGCTCGGGATGGCGCGGCGCGAGGTCCAGGCGCTGGACCGGCTGCTGCCGATCACGGGCGTCTTCACTTACGGCGAGATCCTGGGCCAGTCGCTGTGGGCCCCGCGCATGGGCGCGGCGCTGCTCGTGGTGTTCGGCCTGCTCTCGCTGGTGCTGGCAGTGATCGGGGTCTATGGCGTGATGTCGTACTCGGTCAACCAGCGCACGCGCGAGATCGGGCTCCGGATGGCGCTCGGCGCGGAGCCGGGCGCGGTCGTGAGGCTGGTGGTGACGCAGGGGTCGCTGCTGGCGCTCGTCGGCATAGCGCTCGGTCTGGCGGTGTCCCTGGCGCTGGGCTTGCTCTTCTCCGGGCAGCTCTCCACTCTGCTGTTCGACGTGTCGCTGCGCGACCCGCTGATCTTCATCGGCATCCCGCTGCTGCTCGCAGCGGCCGCGTTCGTCGCGAGCGCGCAGCCGGCCTGGCGGGCCTCGCGGGTCGACCCGACCGTCGCATTGCGGCTCGAGTGAGCCTCGCCGCGGCGACGGCTCGGCTCGCGGTCCGTGCCGCCGCCGCGCTCGTGGTGGGTCGGCCTTTTGGCGGCGGCGCCCGCGGGCGCGCAGGACGCGCTCGCCGGACTGCCGGAGCTCCAGTCGGGAGCCGTGCGCGTCTACCTGGTCCGCCACGGGCAGGCGCTCTCCAACCTCGAGCCGCCGCCCCGGGTCTCCGCGGCCGAGCTCGACCAGCTGACGCCTCTCGGCACGCAGCAGTCGGAAGCCGTCGGCCGGACGCTCGCCGGCCGCGGCGTCGCCTCGGTCTTCAGCTCGCCCGCCTCGCGAGCGCGCCAGACGGCCGAGGCGGTGGCGCGAACGCTCGGCGTCCCGACGCCGGTGGTCGAGCCGCGGCTGCGGCCGCTCGAGCTGGGACGTGCGCCCGACGGACGACGCGCTCAGCTGGAAGGAACGGGCCGTCGACTGGCAGGCCGGCCGCGACCCGATTCCCGCCGAGGGCGAGTCGATCGAGGGAGTCGGCCATCGCGTGGGCGACTTCGTGCGGGCTTTGGCGCGCAGCCGCCGCGGCGCCTCCCTGGTGCTCGTCGCCCACAGCGAGGTGATCGCGGCCTATCTGGGAGAGGTGAGCGGCACGCCGGCGCCGAAGCGCTATCCGCCCTCGCTCGCAAACGGGTCGATCAGCGTCGTGGACGTCTTCGCGACCGGAGCCGAGACGCTCCGGCTCTCAAACTATCACCCGCCGGCGCCCTGAGTTCAGTCGACGAACGTCCGAATGTGCGTGCCGCTGCTGGCCGCGGCGCGATCGTTGTCGGGCCAGGCGTTTCCGCCTCGCCGCAGATGGATGAGGCTCATCGTCAGGACTTCGCGCGCGGTGAAGCCGTGCTCGCTGGCCACGTCGTAGAATGCGTACATCACGTCGCGGTTGTCGCGCGAGTGGGCCAGCCCGAAGACGTGCCCTAGCTCGTGGGCGATCGGAGTCGGTAGCCGCGTTGGCGGCATGCCACAAAAGGTGATCTGCGCCCGGGTGACCTCGTACTGCGTCACCCAGGTGCGCGCGAGCAGCCGGCCCGATTTCCCCTCGCACGAGGGGTCATCGGGCAAGAGGAGCGTCTGGACGGCGAGATCTCCGGTGCCTCCGACCGTAAAGACGATGCGTCCCTCGACGGCGACGTTGAAGTAGTCGGCCGCTTGCCGGTGGGCTGCTACCACTCGCTCGTCGCTGGCCAACTCGGGGGCGGGGACGAGAGCGATCCTCTTCACGCGAGGGGGAATTCGCTCGAGCGGCACGATGCTTGAGGTGTCGATGAGCGTGGAGGCTGTGTAGACCAGAGTCTGCGTGTAAGAGCCTGGCAGCTTGGCGTGGTCGGGCCATAGCGTCAGGCGCGTGCCCGCATGCTTGACCGACGTTTGTCGCGGCAAGAATCCTTCCGCATCGACGTCCACGGTCGCCGCGTCCGCCGCCGCCTGCTTCACGACGAGCTGCCCGGCGTCGTTGGTCTGGTGCGCCACGCCGGACACCAGAACGCGCGCACCGGCGACAGCAGCATCCGTTTCGCCGGAGACGAGCGTGATGACGGTGCCGGTCCAGCCCGAGGGCGGGGGCGCGGTGGGGTGGGAGGCGGCGGAGGCGCCACTGGAGATCCCCCGCCGTCGCCTCCTCCGCACGACTCCAGCACGCCGAGAAGCAGGGCGCAGAGCAGCAGCCTCGCGGAAACTCGGCGCATCACAAGCTCGAGACCGCCTCCAGCACCTTCTCGGCGTGGCCGTCGACCTTCACGCGCGGGAACACCTTGCGCACGACGCCCTCGCCGTCGATCACGAACGTCGAGCGGATCATGCCCACGCTCTTCTTGCCGTAGAGCACCTTCTCGCCCCAGGCGCCGTACTTCTTGGCCACGGCCTTGTCGGGATCGGAGAGCAGCGGGAAATTCAGCTTGTACTTGGCCTTGAACTTGTCGTGCGAGGCGAGCGAGTCGCCGCTGACCCCGAGCACCACGACGCCCTTCTTCTTGAGCGCGGCCTGGTTGTCGCGGAAGGCGCAGGCCTCGCGCGTGCAGCCCGGGGTGTCGTCCTTCGGGTAGAAGTAGAGCACCACCGTCTTGCCGCGCAGGTCCTTGAGCTTCACTTCGCCGCCCTCGGACGAGGGAAGCTCGAAGTCCGGCGCCTTCTTCCCTTCCTCGATCATCGCCATGCGGCGATCTTACTTCACGAAGCGATAGCCCAGCCCGACCACCGTCTCGACGTGGTGGCGCGCCTCGCCGAGCTTGAGCCGCAGCCGCCGGATGTGGGCGTCGATGCTGCGGGCGTCGATGTCCTTCTCCCAGCCCCACACGCGCTCGAGCAGGCGCTCGCGCGTCAGCACGCGGCCGGGCCGCTCCACCATGTAGCGGAACAGCTCGAACTCCTTGTGCGTGAGCCGGATCTCCTGGCCCTTGAAGCGCACGACGTAGGCGTCGAACTCGATCTCCCAGTTCTCGTCGCGGTAGCCCTGCGGCGGCTCGCCGCTCGAGGAGTTGCGACGGAGCGCGACCTTGGCGCGAGCGGCCAGCTCCTTCAGGCTGAACGGCTTCACCACGTAGTCGTCGGCGCCCATCTCGAGCCCGAGCACGCGGTCGACCTCGTCGGCTCGCGCCGAGACGATGATGATCGGCAGGTGCGCCGTGGTCTGCTGCCTCCGGATCATGCGGCAGACCTCGAGCCCGTCCATCCCCGGCAGGTTGAGGTCGAGCAGCACCAGGTCGACGCCCTTCCGGACCGCCTCGAGCCCCTCCTCGCCGGTGCGCGCGACGCGCACCGAGAGCCCGGCCTTCTCCATCTGGTAGCCGATCGCCTCGGCGATGTCGGCGTCGTCCTCGATCAGCAGCACGCGGCGCCGCGTGTCGCCGCCGTTCGGCGGCGGAGCCGCGCCGCGCGCGCCGCGCTCCGGCCGCTCGCCGCCTACCGTCGTCACCGACCGGTCGGCCTTCACGGCTTGCCTGCCGTTTCTTCGGCGTGGTGCCGCACGTCCTTGGCCTCGGCGATGAAGATCACGTCCTCCGCGATGTTGGTGGCGTGGTCGGCGATCCGCTCCAGGTTGCGGCTGATCAGGATCAGGGCGAGCGCGCGCTGGATCGTGCCGGGATCGGCCATCATGTAGGTCAGCAGCTCGCGGAACACCTGATCCTTGAGCTCGTCGACCTCGTCGTCGCGCCGCAGCACTTCGCGCGCGAGCAGCGCGTCGCGCTTGACGAAGGCGTCGAGCGAGTCCCTCACCATCTTCTCGGCGATCTCCGCCATGCGCGGGATGTCGATCAGCGGCTTGACCGGCGGGTGCGGCAGCAGCACCAGCACGCTCTCGGCGATGTTGACGGCCTGGTCGCCGACGCGCTCCAGGTCGGCGTTGATCTTCATCGCCGACGTGATCAGCCTGAGGTCGATCGCGAGCGGCGTCTGCGTCGCGAGCAGCTTGAGGCAGCGGTCGTCGATGTCGATCTGGAGATCGTTGATCTCCTTGTCGGTGGCGATGATGCGGCGCGATTCCTCCTCCTTGCGGTGGATCAGCGACTGGATCGCGCGGTGTACGCGCTCCTCGACCAGGCCGCCCATCGTGAGCAGCTGGTTCCTGAGCGCGGCGAGCTCCGTCTCGAAATGGTGCCGTTCCATGGTCTCCCGGTCTCTCCCCGGTCTAGCCGAAGCGGCCCGTGATGTAGTCCTCGGTGAGCTTGTCCTTGGGGGCCGTAAAAATGTCCGCCGTGGGTCCGAACTCCACCAGCCGCCCGAGCCAGAAGAACGCGGTCTTGTCCGAGACGCGCGCCGCCTGCTGCAGGTTGTGGGTCACGATCACGATCGTGTACTTCTCCTTCAGCTGTAGATCAGCTCCTCGATCTTGAGCGTCGCGATGGGATCGAGCGCCGAGCAGGGCTCGTCCATCAGCAGCACCTCGGGCTCGACCGCGATCGCGCGCGCGATGCACAGCCGCTGCATCTGGCCGCCCGAGAGCCCGAGCCCGCTCTCGTCGAGGCGGTCCTTGACCTCGTCCCAGAGCGCGGCGCCGCGCAGCGAGCGCTCGCAGGCCTCGTCGAGCGTCGCCTTGTCGTTGATGCCGGCGATGCGCAGGCCGTAGACCACGTTCTCGTAGATCGACTTGGGGAACGGGTTCGACTTCTGGAACACCATCCCCACCCGCCGCCGGACCTCGATCACGTCGGTGCTGAGCGCGTTGATGTCGAGCGCCCTTGACGCGAATCTCGCCCCAGACGCGGACGTTGTCGATCAGGTCGTTCATTCGGTTGAGGCAGCGCAGCAGCGTGGACTTGCCGCAGCCCGAAGGGCCGATCAAGCGCCGTGACCCGGCGGTCGTCCATGTCCATCGTGATGTCGTGCAGCACGTGGTTGTCGCCGTAGCGAGGTTGACGGCCTTGCAGACGATGTCCGGGCTCGCGCGCCCGGCGCGGCGGCGGCGTCCCTGCGCCTTGACCTCGGTCTTGATCCGCAGCCCGCTGTCGGGGGCCGTGGTCTTGGTCTCGTGCTCGGTCATCTCCATTGCCTCGGTCCTCAGAACGCGCGACGTCTTGTACTTCTCGCGCAGGCGGTTGCGCACGATGATCGCCGTCAGGTTGAGCAGCACAACGATGATCAGCAGGAAGACGGTGGTGGTGTAGACCATCGGCTTGGCGGCCTCGACGTTCGGGCTCTGGAAGCCCACGTCGTAGATGTGGAAGCCCAGGTGCATGAACTTGCGGTCGAGGTGGAAGAACGGGAAGAAGCCGTCCATCGGCAGCTCGGGCGCCAGCTTGACGACGCCGGTCAGCATCAGCGGCGCGACCTCGCCCGCGCCGCGCGCCATCGCCAGGATCAGGCCGGTCAGGATTCCGGGCGCGGCCGCCGGCAGCACGACGCGCAGGATGGTCTGGAACTTGGTCGCGCCCATCGCGAGCGAGGCCTCGCGCATCGAGCGCGGCACGGCCGCGAGCGCCTCTTCGGAGGCGACGATCACCACCGGCACCGTGAGCAGCGCGAGCGTGAGCGACGGCCCACAGGATGCCGCCGGTGCCGAAGGTCGGCGTGGGCAGCGCCTCCGGGAAGAAGACGCGGTCGATCGTCGCCGCCGACGAAGTAGACGAAGAAGCCGAGGCCGAACACGCCGAACACGATCGACGGCACGCCGGCCAGGTTGTTGACCGCGATGCGCACCGTGCGCACGAGCGCGCCCTGCCTGGCGTACTCGCGCAGGTAGAGCGCCGCCAGCACGCCGAGCGGCACCACCGCCAGGCTCATCAGGAACACCATCATCACGGTGCCGAAGATCGCGGGGAAGATGCCGCCCTCGGTGTTGGCCTCGCGCGGCTCGTCGGTCAGGAAGTCCCAGAGCCGGCTCGCGTAGACCGCGGCGCGGCCGCCCCAGCCGAGGTCGTTCGCGGGATAGGCGCGGTAGATGTCGAGCGCGCGCAGCTCCTTCTCCTGCGCCGTCGACGGTCTTGAACACCACCCGCGAGCCGCCGACGGACTCCATCTGCTTGACGAGCTTCTGCTCGGCCTCGGCGTAGGCCGCCTTCTGGCGCGTCTCGCGCTCGTCGAGCGCCTGCGCTCGGGTGCTATGTCGCGGCGGGATCCTGCTTCTGCCGGTAGTCGAGCTTGCGGCGATCCAGGCGGATCCGCTCGAGCGGTAGTTGACCCCGCCGATCTCGTCCTTCTCGATCGCCTTGATCGTCCGCCGGTCGCGCTCGCGCGCCACGACGCTCGCCGAGCATGGCCGCCCGGCGCCGGAGCCCGAGGCCATCTCCTTGTCACCGTCGAGCACTCGGACGGGCGTGCCGATCAGCGGTCCGTACTCGCTGCGCTCGACCAAGTAGAGCTCGCGCGGCCGCGTGCGCTCGACGATCTGGTCCTCGTCCACCCACCTGAAATCGAACCCGTAGAGGTCGCGGTTGCCGACCTTGAACTGCAGGCGGTGCTTCTCGGGGTGGGTCGGCTGGTCGGGGTCGGGGATCACCTGCCGCTGCGTCAGCTCGCCCGCGAGCAACGAGCCGTCCTTGAGCTTCACCTGCTCGAGCGCCGCCGGCCAGAAGATCCCGAGGCCATTCGTGAGGATCACGACCAGCATGCCCAGGATCATCACCAGGCACATCCCGAGCGCGCTGCCGGTGAGCCAGACCAGGTGATCGCCGCGGGTCAGTATCTTCTTGAGGTCCATTCGTCAGATCGCCTTGTACTTCTCGCGCAGGCGCTGGCGTACCAGCTCGGCGAGCGTGTTGACGAAGAAAGTCATGAGGAACAGTACGCAGGCGGACAGGAACAGCACGCGGTAGAGCGTGCCCCCGTAGGGGGCCTCGGGCATCTCGACGGCGATGTTCGCGCTGAGCGTCCGCATGCCGTTGAGCGGCGACCAGTCGAGCACCGGCGTGTTGCCGGTCGCCATCAGCACGATCATCGTCTCGCCCACGGCGCGCCCGAAGCCGACCATGACCGCCGAGAAGATGCCGGGGCTCGCGGTCGGCAGCACGACACGGGTCGCCGTCTGCCAGCGGCTCGCGCCGAGGGCGAGCGAGGCCGCGGTCAGGTGCTGCGGCACGCTCGAGAACGCGTCCTCGGAGATCGTGAAGATGATCGGGATCACCGCGAAGCCCATCGCCAGGCCGACCACGATGCTGTTGCGCTGGTCGTACACGAGCCCGAGCGATCTCGCGAGCCAGGCCTTCACATCGCCGCCGAAGAGGCCCGCCTCGATCCAGGGCCCGGCCTGGAAGGCCACCACGCCACCCAGGAGCAGCAGCGGGACGATCAGCGCGATCTCGGTGCCCGGGCGCAGCCCTCGCTGGAGTCCCCTCGGCAGGCGATCCCAGAGCAGCACGCCCGAGGTGCCGAAGAGCGGCAGGAACAGGAGCAGCAGCAGCACCGGCACGAGGCGTGTCTCGACGCGCGAGGCGAGCCAGAGCCCCGCGATGAAGCCGATCACGACGCTCGGCAGCGCGGCCATGATCTCGACGGTCGGCTTGACCCGAGCCTTGATCCGCGGGTGGACGAACTGCGAGGTATAGAGCGCGCCGAAGACGGCGAGCGGGATCGCGAAGACGAGCGCGTAGAGCGTCGCCTTGATCGTTCCGAAGATGAGCGGCACCAGGCTCAGCTTGGGCTCGAAGTCGTCGGTGGCGCCGGTCGACTGCCAGACGTACTCGCGCGCGGGTACCCCTCGTACCAGACCTTGCCGAGGACCGCGCGCCAGGAGACCTCGGGGTGCGGGTTCGCGAGCGAGTAGCGGTCGACGCTCGCTCCGCGCATCACCAGGATGCCGTCGGCACGCGGCGTCACCAGCGTGAGCGCGGCGGGCTGGGCCCCGCCGGGAAGCGCGACAGCGTCCGCTCCGACGTCAGGTGCCTGACGAACAGCGAGCCGTCGGAGCCGCCGTCGCGAAGCTGCGCTCCCGGGTCGACGAGCCGATCGAGAGGATCGCGGCGCCCTGCGGCTCGGAACTCGTGCGCTTTGACCAGCGACAGCTCGCCCTCCGAGCTCGCGCGCGACGCGGAACCAGCCGCTCAAACGGCCATTCTGGTCGCCGACGAGCACCGAGTTGCCGCCGAGGCCGAACTCCACCGCGGTGAGCGGCGCCTCGCTCACTTTCGCAATGTCGGTGAGCCGCGACTCCGACCCGGCGAGCTCCCAGTAGTAGAGCTGCCCGGACTCGGTGCCAGCCACGAGCGCGGGCGTCCCACGCGCACCTGGCTGACCTTCTCGCCGCCATGGGTCCTGAGCGTCGCCAGCGCCGGCTCCGGCGGCGCCTGGCCTTCCGCGGCGTCCGCCGCGCGTGCCAGCACGATCTCGTCGTCGCCGACGACCGCGGCCAGCAGGATCTCGCCCTCGGCCGAGATCTGAGAGGCGACGCTCCGCACCGCGCGCTTGCCGGGGTCGACCGTGACCACGCGCTTGACGCGCACGTCCGACTCGAGGTCCTTGAGGACTGCGCCGTCGAACACGGGACGGAAGAACACCTGGACGAGCGCCGCGCGGCCGTCGGCGGTGCCGAGCGCGAGATCGCCGGTCAGGCTGCTTACGGCGGCCGTGACGGTGGCGCCTTCGAGCTCGGCGATCCTGAACTCGCGCTGCGGCGTACCGTCGGCGAGGCCGTACAAAACGATGCGGGCGTCGGGGGCGACCTCGTAGAGGTACTTCTGGTACTCGTCGACGCCGATCGCGAGCGGCTCCTTGGGCGCGGCGACAGCGCCTTGCGGGGGAACGAGCGCCAGCGTGGCCACCTTCCGGCCCTGGGCTCCACGGAAGAGCGGCAGCGCCTGCTCGAAGATGAAGACGAAGATGAACAGGACGCAGACGATGATGAACAGTCCGCCGAGAGTGATGACGCCCGTGGCGACGCGGTCGGCGAGCTTCACGCGGGCGATCCGCTTGGAAGCGGCTGCCATTCGCTCACGAACGCCGAGACTTGCGGTGGCCATCGAGCTCCAGACCTCGGTTCTTGTGTGTCGGCTCCGGGACGGAGGCAGCAGGCCGCCTCCGTCCCGATCGACCAGCTACTCGAGCTTCTTCAGCTCTTCCGTCGCGACGCTGGCTGGAAGCGGCAGGTAGCCGTCCTTCACGACGACCTCCTGGCCCTCCTTGCTCAGGATCAGCTTCAGGTACTCCTTCACCAGCGGATCGAGGGGCTTGCCAGGCGCCTTGTTGACGTAGACGTACAGGTAGCGCGACAGCGGGTACTTGCCCGACTTCACGTCGTCGTAGCTGCCGCCCGAGAACGCGCCGTCGTCTCGGCGAGCGGCACCACCTTGACGCCGGAGGTCTTGTACCCGATTCCGGAGTAGCCCATGCCGAAGCGGTCCTCGGTGACGCCCTGCACCACCGAGGCCGAGCCCGGCTGCTCCTTGACGGTGTCGCGGTAATCGCCGTTCTTCAGCGCGTGCTCCTTGAAGAAACCGTAGGTGCCGGAAGCGGAGTTGCGGCCGTAGAGCGAGATCGGCCGGGAAGCCCAGTCGCCGGTGAGGCCGAGATCGCCCCAGTTGTTGACGGATCTTGCCGCCCGCGGCGGCGCGTCTTCGAGAACGCGGCGTCGACCTGCGCGAGCGTCAGCTTCTCGAGCGGGTTGTCCTTGTTCACGTAGACCGCGAGCGCGTCGTAGGAGGTCCGGATCTGCGTCGGCTTGTAGCCGTACTTGGCCTCGAACTGGTCGATCTCGGTCGAGCGCATCGCGCGCGACATCGGACCGAACTGCGAGGTGCCGGCGATCAGGGCGGGCGGCGCGGTCGAGCTGCCCTTGCCCTCGATCTGGATCTTGACGTTGGGATACATCTTTCGGAACGTCTCCGCCCAGAGCGCCATCATGTTGTTCATCGTGTCGGAGCCGACGCTGTTGATGTTGCCGGAGACGCCCGAGGTCTTCTGGTACGCGGGCACGCCGACTCTCGACCTGCACCTGCTGCGCGAGCGCAGTGACCGCGAGAGCGACGATCGCCAAAGACGTCGCGATACGCTTCATGAGACGTTCCTCCAAATCTGGCTTCGAGTTCATGCTAGAAGCGCGACGGAAACTCCTTGTTTCGGCGACGTTAATTCCGTGTTAACGAATCAGCGTCTCGCTTCGCCCGCGGTCGCCGCCATAACCCGCGCGCTAGAAGATGAACTGCATCTGCAGGCGGAACTCGTCGTCCTTGGTGCCGGCGTTGTTGTTGGCTGACTCGTTCTCGAGTTGCCGGTAGTCCGCCTGCAGCTTGAACGGGTGCTTCGAGTAGTACCAGCTGATCGCTCCGCCGATCTCCTTCTGCTTGTCGCCGCCGCGGAGGTCGCTCGGGTCGATCTCCGCGTAGCGGCCGGCGATCTCGATGTAGCCGGGGCCGGGGCCCATGCTGGGAACCTTGAAGGCGTAGGACGCCTGCGCCAGCCAGCCCTTGTCGTCGAATTCGGGGGCCGCGGCGCCCGTGCCGCCGAGCAGGTAGGGCTTGGACTCGCGGTAGTGGTACTCGAAGAGCGCGGCGAAGCCCTTGACCTTGAAGATGGCGTCGCCGCCGTACTGGGTGTTGTCGTTCGCCGCGCCGGGCACTGGGGTCGCCGTCGCGGAGGGGTACGTCCGCAAGTCGTTCTTGAGGAAGTTGGCGGCGATGTGGAGCAGCGCGCCGGCGTCCGAGTCGCCGAGGTCGCCCTCGGTGTAGCAGAGCGCCGGAGGTCCACTGGTTCATGCGCGTCTGCGCCGATCAGCTGGTACTGCACGCGCGCGGTGTAGAGGAACTTGTCGTTGTCGTTCGTCGCCTGCGATCGGCCGTTGCCGTTCGAGATCATGGCGCGATATTCGAACTTGTTCGTGCCGAGCGTGCCCCACAGCGCGAGCCCCGTTTCGCGGCCCGGGTTGTAGCGGGCGTCGGTGATCGCGCGGTCGACGAACTGCTGGGAGCCCGAGGAGGTGAGCTGCTGGCGGCCGTAAGGCGCCTTGAACTGGCCGAAGCGGACGCGGAACTGCTTCTTGTGCGTCGGGTCCCAGTCGATGTTCGCGTCCTCGAGGAAGCGCGAAGCCGGCGTGCCGGTGACGTCGGGCCAGTTGAGCTGCAACTCGAACTCGATGTCCGGCCGGAACATCCAGCCTTCGAGCTTGAACTTGGCGCGGCGGATCTGGAAGTTGCCCTTGCTGTCGCCGGCGTTCTCGGTGCCGGCCAGCTTGACCGAGTCGTCGGGAAAATTGTGGAAGTAGCGGACCTGGATGCGGTTCGACATCTCCAGGTAGAAGTTGCTGCCGATCGTGAAGCGCGTCTTGCCGTCGCGCCAGACGATCGCGAGCGGCGGCGGCGGCGGCCGCTCGACCTTCTCCGATGACGCCGTGCTTGAAGAAGAACAGCTCGATGGCGGTCTCGTTGTCGGCGAAGACGGTCTCCCCGTTCGGGCCGACGCCGATCCTGCGTGATGCCCGACGCCCGTCTCGCCCGATCGCCTCGAAGCGGCCGCGGCGGCGGGGTCGTTGAACACGTAGACAGCGGCCGTCCTTCTTGAACTCCTTGTAGTACAGGCTCGTGATCGGTATTCGCCGTGTATGCGACCTGGGCCTGGGCGCTCTCCCGCGCCGACGAGCGGCCAGGAGCGCCGCGGCGACGAGCAAGGATCCTCGCCGGAGTGTCGTTCGCATTGTCGGTCTCTCCTCCTCTGGAACTGGAACGGGGCGCGCGAAAAGGTGCGCCGGAAGGCGCGCCGCGCAGGAAATCTATTGGGGGGTCGTGACGCGGATGTGACGAGCGTGTGATTGCGCTGTTAATCTTTTCGCCGCTGTCGCGTGCCGGCGAGCGCCCAAGAGGCGCTCGATCAGTCACTTCCGGACTGCGAGCCTACTCCGCCGGTCGCGCCGCGGTCACACGGGCCGACCACGCTACCGCGTAGACTCAGGCATGCTCCAGCTGATTGCCATCCTGCTCACCGTGGGGAGCGCGGCTTTCGCGTCGGCCGAAGAATCGCCCGCGCTCGTCTGCCGTGGACACGACCCGCAATGGAACCTGAGGATCGACGGCGGGAAGGCGAGCCTCGCCACTCTCGGATCGGGCAGGCTCGAGCAGACGAGCTTCGAAGGCCGTCTGGCGCAAACCCCCGGTCGTCCGCGCTCCTTCGTCTACCGCGGGCGCGCCGCCTCGTCCGCCTCGGACCTCGTGGCGATGATCTCCGAGGAAGCGTGCGTGGACACGACGGCCGAGGCCAGCGGGAGCGGCGGACGCCACTCCTTTACCGCGCGTGTCTCGCTGCCCGACGGGGCCCTTCGCCTCGGATGCTGTTCGATCGCAGAGCCCGCGGCAGCACACGCCGCCGAGCAGCCACCCCCGCCGGGAACGGCCTCGGCTTCCACGGACCGCGGCGAGATCACGGCCCTGACGCTCTCCGACAACACGGAATGCCGGCCCCCGGCCGCGAGCACAGAGCTCCGCTTCCGCGGCCAGCGCGTTTCCTTCGATTGCGGCCGCTCGGGCGGCGACACGCTCGCGCTCGTCGGACCCTTCACGCCCGGCCCCGAGGGGCTGCTCGTGGCGCAGAAGGTGTTCGTTCCTTGGCGCACCGGCGATCAGGATACGGAGACCGCCGTGGCCGTGCCCGTGCGGGCGACCGAGATCACGCTCGCGACCGGCCTCGCCTGCCGTTTCGCCGGCACCGGAGCCACGCTCGCGTTCGCGGGTCGGCGCCTCGCCTACAGCTGCGGGACGAAGGACGGTGACACGGTCGCGCTGCTCGGTGAGCTCGAGCCGGCCGAGGGCGGCTTCCGCATCCTCCTCGCCAAGGTCGCCGACGGGGAATCCGGGTTCACGCTGCGCTCGACCGAGCCGATCCTCGTCTCCGTTCCGCGCTGAGCGCCTCGTCCTCGCCCAGGCGGCTGAAGGTATAGTCCCGGGCGTGACGACCCCGGCGTCGAGCGGCGACATCGAGGCGCGTCTCGAGCGCGGGTTGAAGACCGCCGGGTTCCTGGGCGGTCCGCTCCTCGCCGTGCTCGTCTATCTCTGGAATCCGGGCGCTCACCCACCGGAGGCGCGGCGCCTGCTCGCGGTGCTCGCGCTCGCCATCGTCTGGTGGATCACCGAGGCGATCCCGCTGCCGGCGACCTCGCTCGTGGCCGCGGCGCTCGCGATCGTGACGGGAGTGGCGCCGGCGCGCCAGGTGCTGGCGCCCTTCGCCGACCCCGTGATCTTCCTGTTCCTCGGCTCGTTCCTGCTGGCCGAGGCGCTCAGCCGCTTCGGGCTCGACGTGCGCCTGGCCGCGTGGCTGCTCGGCCTGCCGCTCTTCGCGCGATACCGCCGCGGGGCGCATGGCCGCTTTCGGCACGGCGTCGGCCGCGATCTCGACGGTGCTGTCGAACACCGCGACCGCCGCGCTGATGACGCCGATCGCGCTCGGCGCGCTCGGCGAGCGCAAGGAGCGGCCGACCAGGGCGGAGTCGGGAGTGCTGCTGATGATCGCCTACGGCGCCTCGGTCGGCGGCATGGCGACGATCATCGGAACGCCACCCAACCTGCTGGTGGCCGGCTTCCTCGAGCGCCTGGCCGGCACCCGCGTCGGCTTCGCCGACTGGCTCGCGTTCGGCGCGCCGATCTCCGCGGTGCTGCTGCTGGTCTCGCTCGGGCTCACGCGGCTCGTGCTCGGGCGCGGCCTCGCGAGCGGGGAGTTCTCCCAGGTGGCGGCCGCCGCCGACGCGAGCGACGACGAAGCCGCCCGCGAACGCCGCCGCGGCGCCCGCTACACGATGCTCGCCTTCGGGCTGGCCGGAGCGCTCTGGCTCGCGCCCTCGCTCGCGCAGGGCTTGCTCGGGCGCGACCACCCGTTCGCGACCGCGCTCGGCAAGCACTTTCCCGAGGCCGGGGTCGCCCTGCTCGCGGCGAGCCTGCTGTTCGTGGCGCCGCTCTCGTGGCGCAAGCGCCGCTTCGCGCTCAGCTGGCAGGACGGCCAGCGCGTCAACTGGGGCGTGCTGCTGATCTTCGGCGGCGGCCTCTCGCTCGGCACGCTCGGGGAGGCGACCGGCGTCGCCAAGTGGGCGGGCGAGAGTGTCGTGAACGCCGGCCTCGCGTCGAGCCCCGAGGGCTTCATGCTGATCTCCGTGATCGCGGCCGTGGTGGTGAGCGAGTTCGCCTCCAACACGGCCGCGGCCACGCTGCTGGTGCCGATCGTGATCGCCGCCGCGCGCCAGGCGGGCTTCGACCCGGTGCCGCCGGCGCTCGCCGCCGGCCTCGCCGCGACCTGCGGCTTCATCTTCCCGGTCTCGACGCCGCCCAACGCGATCGTGTTCGGCACCGGCCGCGTCCCGCTCACGCGCATGATCCGCGCCGGCGCCCTGCTCGACGTCGCCTGCGTGATCATCGTGTGGACGGGGATGCTGCTGCTGCGGCCGCTGCTGCCGCACGCGGGCTGAAGCCGCGGCCTAGTTGCCGCCGAGGATCACGGGCAGGCCGTCCTTGCCGGCGCCGACGATCACGATCTTGGTGTTCTGCGACTCGGCGAGCTTCTGGGTCGCCTCGATTCCCTTCCACTTGAGCAGCGCATCGTTGATGCCCTGGCTCACGATGCGCTGGAAGTCGGCGATGCCCTGCGCCTCGATGCGCCGGCGGTCCGCCTCCTGCTTCTCGCGCATGAGCACGAACTGCATGCGCTGGCTCTCCTGCTCGGCCCCGAGCTTCTCCTCGATCGCCGCGGCGAGGCGCGCCGGCAGCGTGATCTTCCGCAGCGGCGTCGACTCGATCAGCACGCCGCGCGGCTCGACCAGCTTCTTGAGCTCGCCGGCGATCCCGTGCGCCAGCTGCTCGCGCTCGGAGGTGTAGAGCGCTCGCGCCTCGTACTGCGAGGTGACGCCGCGCGTGACCGAACGGAACTGAGGCTCCAGGAGTATCGCCACGTAGTCTGGCCCCACCGACTTGTAGACCTCGGCCGCCTGCTCGGGATCCAGGTGGAAGAGGACACTCGCCTCGAGCTGCATCGTGAGCCCCTCGCGCGAGGGCACGTCCATCACCTCCTTGAGCTCCTGCGTCTTGACCGACATGTCGACGACGCGCGCGAGCGGGTTCACGATGTTCAGGCCGGACTTGCGCGTCGCATGGTCCACGCGGCCGAAGAGGTCGACGACGCCGACGTGGCCGGCGGGCACCACGCGCACCGTCTGTGCGAGCGCGATCAGCACGAGCACGGCGCAGACCGCTCCCACGGCCATCCCCGCTTGCGGATTCAAGCGCCGCACGACACGCCACGCCAGCCCGGCGAGCACGGCGGCCACCAGAGTCAGGACGAACAGCATCGCAGCCCCCTTTCGAAGCCTCGGCAGCTCTCCGGGCCGCCCGGCGTCCGTCACATGAAACCACGAGCGGGCCGGACGCGGCGTTCCGTTAACTCGGGGTAACACGGCTGTCACGGTCTCGGGACGGGTGCTATGGCTTCGTTGTACCCTGCGAGCCGTGCCCAGCCTGTTGCCTTCGGGCAGCGTGATCTCCGTGCGCTCGATCCTGCTCGGCGAGCGGATCGACCTCAAGGGCCTCGAGGCGACCGACCGCCTGGCGGTGAGCCCGCTCGTGATCGCCGCGGGAGAGAACCAGTACGCCGCGCTCTTCCGCTACGGCGCGGTGGTGCTGTTCGGAGTGAACCCGCTGCAGGAGGTCACCTTCCTCGACCAGCTCGCGCGCCTCGTGGGCCAGCCCTACGCCAAGCGCGAGACCGAGGAGCTGCGGCTGCGCGTCGACGCGGCGAGCGAGGACAAGGTGGAGGGCGGCGAGATCGTGCTGCGCGAGGCGACCGCCGCGTCGCTCCAGGTGATTGCCGACGTGCTCGCCAAGAGCGTGGTGCTCGGCTACTACGAGGCGAGCCTGGCCTCGGCGTTCGACGCGATCGAGCCGTTCGCGCTCGGGCTGAAGGGCGATCGCAGCCGCCCGACCCCGAACGACCGCGACCTGCTGCGCTACATCGGAGACACGCTGCTCACGCAGCACAAGATGGTGGGACGCGTCGAGGTCGCCGAGAAGCCCGACGTGCTCTGGGAGGAGCCGGGTCTCAACCGGCTGTTCACGCGGCTCGAGGACGAGTACGAGCTCCAGGAGCGGCGCACGGCGCTCGAGCGCAAGCTCGACCTGATCGCGCGCACGGTCGAGACGCTCGTCGACCTGCTGCAGAACAAGCGCGCGCTGCGCGTCGAGTGGTACATCGTGGCGCTGATCGTGTTCGAGATCGTCCTGACGCTGTACCAGCTGCTGTTCATCGGTCCGCACTAGGTCAACCACGACCAATACGCGAACCAGTTCGAACCTCAGCTCGATCGGAGGTGAGCGATGAACAGACGCAAGCCAGCAGGCGATCTTCTGCGGTCGCTGGCGGTGACCGTGCTGGCCCTGGCCGGGCCGCTTCCGCGGCGAGGGCACAGACCGCGGCCGAGATCCAGAGCGCCCTCGACGCGGCCTACGCGAAGTCAAGGACCTCCACGGAGGGCAAAACGCCGACTACATTCCCGCCCTCGCCCGAGTCGACCCACAGATCTACGGCATCGCCCTGGTCACGACGAACGGCAAGGTCTACACCCGCGACGTGCAGTCCCGCGTCTCCATCCAATCGATCTCCAAGGTTTTCACGATGGCCAAGGTCTTTCAGAGTCCGGCCCCGACGCGATCGCCAACACCATCGGCGTCGATGCCACCGGCATGCGCTTCAACTCGATCGTCTCGATCGAGTCGCCCAGCTCATGGGCGGCCCCGAGATGATGCCCTCGTCAATCCCGGCGCGATGCCGCGACCAGCATGGTCAAGGGCAAGGACCGGGACGAGATCTCAAGAGCCTCCTGACCTACTACTCCGACTTCGCCGGCCGCGCGCTCGCGGTCGACGAGGAGGTCTTCAAGTCGGAGGCCGAGACCAACCAGCGCAACCAAGCGATCGCCGCCCTCATGTACGCCTACGGCTACATCAAGGACAACCCGGCTCGAGCCACGGACATCTACACCGAGCAGTGCGCGGTGAGCGTCACGCCAAGGACCTCGCCACGATGGCCGGGAGCTCGCCAATCGCGGGACGAACCCGGTGACGGGCAAGCGTCCTCGAGGCCGGCACGTGCCCAAGGTGCTGGCGGTGATGGCGACCGCGGGGCTCTACGACAACTCGGCAAGTGGCTGTTCCGCACCGGCCTCCCCGGCAAGAGCGGCGTCGGCGGCGGCATCATCGCGTCTCGCCCGGCAAGTTCGGGATCGCGGTCGATCTCGCCGCCTCTCGACTCGGCCGGCAACAGCGTTCGGCGCAGAAGGCGATCGCCAACATCTCCTCACCTCGGCGGCAACCCCTGCTCCTCCATCGCACTAGCATCGCATGCTCGAGCTCGAGCACAGCGTGCTCCACGTTCGCCCTTTCCTATCGTCACGCCGGAATCGTCGTGCTCTTCGTGGCAAGGCGCTCAACCAGCGCTTCGCGCTGCTGCGCGAGTACGACATCCCTGAGCCGGTGACCGGGGTCTGCTCTTCTCGTTCGCGTTCGGCCTGGCGTACGTCCTGTCCGGCGTCCAGCTCGACTTCGAGCGAGCGCGCGCGACATCCTGCTCGTGTACTTCTTCACCGTCATCGGCATCAACGCTCACCTCGGCGACTTGCGGCGGGGCGGCAAGCCTCTCCTGGCGCTGCTCGCCATACCCCTGGCGTTCATGTCGCGGAGAATCTCGTCGGCTCGGCACGGCCCGCCTGCTCGGCCTCGATCCCTCGGTCGGCCTGCTCGCCGGCAGCGTCTCGCATGACCGGCGGCCATGGCACCGCGATCGCCTGGGCCCCCGTGATCGCCGAGACGCGGTCGCGAAGCGATGGAGATAGGCATCGTGTGGCCACCATGGCCTCGTTCTCGCCAGCCTCGCCGGCGGGCCGGTCGCCCGCTGCCTGATCCGTAGTCACCGGCTCGAGGCGCCGCGCCGAACGGCTTCGACGTCGGTGTCCTCCTCGAGCCGAGCACCCGCAGATCGACTACTTCTCGTTTCTGCGCGCGATCCTCGCCATCCACGTTGCCGGCTTCATCGGCATCCTGACCAGCGCGTGGCTCGAGCGCCGGCGTCAAGGTGCCGCTGTTCCTGCCCTGTCTCGCCGCCGGCATCCTCCTCACCAATCTGCTGCCGCGCCTCCTCTCGTCCGGCTCCTGGCCCACCGCACCGCAGCGCTGGCGCTCATCGCGGAGGTCTCGCTGGGCGTGTTCCTCGCCATGTCGCTGATGAGCATGAAGCTCTGGACGCTCGGCGGCCTCGCCGGACCGCTCGCGGCGCTGCTCGCGCTGCAGCTCCTGCTCGCCGTGCTCTTCGCGGTGTACGTCTGTTTCAGGGTCCTGGGCGCGACTACGACGCGGCGGTGGTGACGGCCGGATTCATCGGCTTCTGTCTCGGGCGACGCCGACCGCCATGGCCAACATGACCGCGTCACCCAGCGCTACGGCCCCTCGCCACCTCGCGTTCCTGATCGTGCCGCTCGTCGGCGCTTTCTTCATCGACATCGCAAACGCGCTCGTAATCCGCATGTTCCTGGCAGTCCTCTGACACCAACGGCCGCATAACTCGGCTCTCACTTAGCCAGGGGATGCCTGTCCTCCTTCAGTCTATCAGCGTCTCGCTACTTCACCGAGTAGCCGCGACCCTCCAGGCACACCCCGGCCGCCTTCTTGAAGGTGTCCAAGGCCTGCTGGTTCTGCGCCTGGGCCTGTCTGGGCACCCTGCTCTCCCGCCTCGGCCTTGGCCTGCCTGCGGGCGCTGAAGCCACCCATGGCGCCGGCCGCGGCCCCGATGGCCGCGCCCTTTCCGGTGTTCCCGGCGATGGCACCGATGGCGGTGCCGGCAGCCGCGCCCTTGGCGGCACCGAGCACCGCCGCCCCCTCCGTCGCCTTCCCGACCTCCTTCTCGGCCGCCTTGGCCGCAGCCTGGGTGTCGACGCTTCCGGCCTGGAGCTGCAGGCCGGTCTGGGCCTCGGCCCAGCGGGTGCAGGCCTCCTGGTCCTTCGCTTGCTGCTCCGGGCTCTGCCCCTGCGTCGGGTAGATGAACATCCCGGCCTCGGCCAGCGTCGGAGGCTCGCGGGGTCGGGGAAGGCTGCGCCGGAGGCTTCGCGACCTGGGCCGCCGCGGCGGCGGCCATAGCGACGACGGCGGCTGTGGCGAGCAAACGCTTCTGCATCGATCTCTCCTTCAACGGGAAGCCAGACCGGCGGATCAGTCCGCGATCGACTGGTGCGCGTGGACCGCGCGCCAGACGCCGTTCTGGCGCACGAAGACGATCGTCACGGCCAGCCCGACCGGCTCGGACGTCCATCCCGCCTTGTCGGTGTACGTCCCCTCGCCGGTGGCCATCACGAGGGCCACGTCGGGGCCCAGGATCCGCACCCGCTTCTCGCGGACGGTGTGCTTCTGGCTCGCCAGACCGGAATAGGTGTCCGCGAACCGCGCGCGGATGTCGCCGAGCCCGCTCAGCATCACGTCCTCCGTGATGAACGTCGCATCGTCGGCCAGCACCGAGACCACCTGCTCGGTGTCGGCCTTCGCCGCGCCGTCCATGACGGCCTGCAGGCGCGACTCGATCGCGGCGACGACGGCGGGATCCTCGGGGTTGAAGGTCGGCGTCGCCTGGCACCCCACGAAGAGGACGGCACCGGCGATCGCTGAGACAAAGGGACTGCGCATTCTCCCTCCTGGATCGCACTGCGCCAGCGCGTCACCACGCTGGCGCAAGGGCGAAACATAACACACGCGTGCCGGAGCGAATCGAATCTCAGCCGTGGACCGCGACGCTGCGCGTGCTATCACGCGGTCACACGTGACGAGAAAGCGTGACGCGACGCCCTCGCTGACGGGACGCCACGAGTTGCCTCGCCGCAGGCGCCTGCCCAGAATGCTCCCCGATGAGAAGGGTGTTCGTGAGCTTCGTCGTCGTGCTGGCGGGCTCCGGAGCCATGCCCACGGCGGGGGCGACGCCGGGATCCGCGCCGCCCGACGCCGACTGCTGCCGTCATGAGGAGCTCGCGGAGGAGTACGGCGTCATCTGGACGGGCATGGACCAGACGATGACCATCGAGCGCCTGGCGGCCTACGCCGCGCCCGTGCTCTGGTTCTCTCCCGACGAGCCGCTGTTGAAGCTGCGCCGCAAGCAGGGCAGCCGCCAGGGGCAAGGAGATCGCTCATCCCCGAGCCGTTCCCTTTCGAGGCCGACCCCGGCGGGCCGATCGTCTACTACCGGGTGCGGCGGATCCTGCAGCGGGTCGACGAGCCGGGAGCGGGGACGTACGTCGAGAACCCGGACCTGCGCGGGCAGTCGCTCGTCGACCTCGCAAAGGTCGGCGGCATCGACCTCGACTTCTTCTTCTACTACTCGATGGACTTCGGCGGCGGCACGCACGTCCACGACGTCGAGTACATCGAGACGCGGCTCGCCGTGGCCCGACGCCCGGGCTGCCCGGAGTGCCCGTGGGTGCTCGGCCTGATGCGGGTCACCGGCAAGGCCCACGGCATCCAGTGGTACGACAACACCCTCGCCGTGGACGGGGCGACGAGCCTTCCCGTGCACATCCTCGTCGAGGAAGGCAAGCACGCCTCCTGCACCGACCGCAACGCCGACGGCCACTACACCCCGGGCTTCGACGTGACCGAGCGCGTCAACGACGCCTGGGGCGTGCGCGACACGCTGGGGACCGGCACGTTCTTCACCGGCCACTACCAGTCGTGGATGACCAAGATGCGCGACGAGAGCACGCGCGTGTTTCCTCCGCTGCCGGAGGACAGCCCGCTGCGCGAGGCGTACACCCGGGACGGGCAGTACGCTTCGGACAACGCCGTGTACGTCCTGCGACCCTATCCGCGGCCGGAATCGGCGGCGCCCGACCTCAAGCCGTACATCGCCGACAAAGGCGACCCGACTGGCCGCAGGTCGTCCGGACACCGATCTCGAGCGGTTCGAGACCTGGCTCCAGGACGAGTCCTTTGCCAAGTCGTGGGCGCTCTCGTTTCGGGCGGACGGGGATCTCGGCTTGTCCCTGGCCTTCCCGCTGCTGATCGTCAAGAACGTGCAGGAGCCGCTGGGCGGGGGCTGGCTCGTCAATCGCTTCTACCTGAAGGACGACGAAGCTGCGCGATTTCGGCTGGCTGCTCCACTACACGAGCTCCGCCTCCCGCTGGGTGGACGGCTACGTCGCCGCGGGCTGGGAGCGCGACGTGGTCGACGTGGCGGAGGGCGGCACGCGCGCGCGAAACCTGTTCGTGACCGAGACGGGCGTCAAGCTGAGGGTCAACATCCACCACACGCCCGCTGAAGTTCCTGGCCAAGCTCGGGACGGACTTCTGGGGGCTGCGGGTGGGCATCCGCACCGTCGACCTCTGGGACTTCGACCAGATCGGCTACGTCGTCGAGTTCGGCGCGGGGAGCTGGTAGCTCCGACGCGACCGCAATGGCATATGCTCGCGGCGAGGTCCGCGTTTGTCATTGTGACAGTCCTGTGACGCCGAGGGGGGAAAACCATGATGTCGATACCGAAGACGAAGGCTCCACACTGGTCGATCGACCGCCGTCGCTTCGTCGGCACCGCTGTCGGTGCCTGGGTCCTCGCCCCGATCGCATCCTCGTCCGCTCAGATGCCAGACCGGCAGCGGTGCCTTGACCAAGGAGGCGCGCGACCGCATGACCCCGGACCAGGTCATCGCCGAGATGAAGAAGGGGAACGAGCGCTTTCGGGCGGGAAAGATGATGCCCCACGACTACATCGCCCAGCAGCAGTCGAGCGCCGCCGGTCAGTACCCGGCCTCGGTCGTGCTGGGTTGCATCGACTCCCGCGCGCCCGGGGAGATCCTCTTCGACGCCGGCATCGGCGAGGCCTTCAACGCGCGGATCGCAGGCAACGTGGTGAACGACGACCTGCTCGGGAGCATGGAGTTCGGCTGCGCCGTCGCCGGCGCCAAGGCGGTCGTGGTCTTCGGGCACACGGCGTGCGGCGCCGTGAAGGGCGCGATCGACGACGTCGAGATGGGCAACCTCACCGGCCTGCTCGCCCGGATCAAGCCGGCGATCACCGCGACCACTTTCGACGGCGAGAAGTCCAGCAAGAATCCGGCCTACGTCGACGCCGTGGCCCGGACAAACGTCGTGGTCACGCTCGAGAACATTCGGCGGCGGAGCCCGATCCTCGCCGATCTCGAGAAGAAGGGCTCGATCCGCATCGCCGGCGCGATGTACGACCTGGCCACCGGGAAGGTGGAGTTTGTCGCCTAGAGCGAGGTCGACGCGCGGTGAAGGCTGCTCTCGCGGACTGGACCGTCGCCGTCCCTGCCGCTTCGGTGCTACTGCTGGGGGCAGCCCTGTATCTGCCGCCGAACCCCGTCCTGACCGCTGGCGTGCGTCGCTGCGCTGATGGCCGTCGTGGTCGCGGCCGTGCATCACGCCGAGGTGGTGGCGCACCGGGTGGGCGAGCCCTTCGGAACCCTGGTGCTGGCGCTCGCGATCACGGTGATCGAAGTGGCCCTGGTCGTGTCGATGATGCTCGCCGGCGGGCCGGAGAAGGCCGCGCTGGCGCGCGATTCGGTGTACGCGGCGGTGATGATCATCTGCACCGGGGTGATCGGCGCCTGCGTGCTGGCCGGCGCGCTGCGCCACCGCGAGCAGTCGTTCCGCATCGAAGGGGCCGGGCCGGCGCTCGCGGCCCTCGTCACGCTGGCCACGATGGTGCTGATCCTGCCGGTCTTCACGACGTCGGCGCCCGGGCCGCACTACTCCAAGGCCCAGCTCGCCTTCACGGCGGTCGCCTCGCTCTCGCTCTGGGCCGTGTTCGTGTTCGTCCAGACGGTTCGCCACCGCGACTACTTCCTGCCTCCGGAGGCCGCGGAGGACGAGAGCGCCCATGCCGCGCCGCCCACGCTGCGCCAGGCCTGGTTGAGCTTCGCGCTCCTGTTCGTGTCGCTCGTGGCGGTAGTCGGGCTGGCGAAGGTGCTCTCGCCGGCCATCGAGGCCGCCGTGGATGCGGTCGGGGCGCCGCCGGCCGTGATCGGCGTCGCGATCGCGGCGCTCGTGCTGCTGCCCGAAGCCTTCGCCGCCGTGCGCGCGGCCCTCGCCAACCGGCTGCAGACGAGCATGAACCTCGCGCTGGGCTCCGCGCTCGCCTGTATCGGGCTGACGATCCCGGCAGTGGCGCTGGCTTCGGTCCTGCTGGACCTACCGCTGGTGCTCGGGCTCGACGCCGAAGGACCTCGTCCTGCTGATGCTCGCGTTCGTGGTCAGCACCATCACGCTGGGCACCGGCCGCACACACCTGATGCAGGGGCGGTGCATCTCGTGATCTTCACCGCGTTCCTGTTCCTGACGCTCGTGCCCTGAAGCCGGGATCGCGAAGCTGGAGATCGGCGCCGGTTGCGAGCTCACCTCCAAACGGGTGACGTGAGCGGCGCGACTTGCGCTACAACTAGCGGGGAGGCGGAGGGCGCCCTGGAGTACGCCATCGCCACCTACGGGTCGGACAAGGACGGGCTCGTGTGCGGCTATCTGTTCGCGCCGGACACGGCCGGCCGGCCGATCGAGGCGGAGGCCGCCGCAGCGTGGCTCGAGGCGAAGGCGGACGGCTCGTTCCTCTGGCTGCACTTCAACGCCTCGAATGCCGCCGCCGAGCGCTGGATCGTCCAGAAGCTGGCGCTGCCCGACGCCTTCCGCGAGTCCCTGCACGCCGAGCTCGGCTCGACGCGCGTCGAGCAGTCCGGGGACTGGCTGCTCGCCAACCTGAACGACGTGCTGTTCGACTTCGCGTTCGACGCCTCCCACGTCTCGAGCATGAGCCTGTGCGCCGAGCGGCGCCTGATGGTGAGCGCGCGGGCCAAGGCGCTGCGCTCGATCGACCGGCTGCGCGAGGAGGTGCGCCGGGGCGAGACCTTCCGCTCGACCGCCGACCTGCTCGCGCACCTGCTGCGCGACCAGGCCGTGGTGATGGTCCAGATCGTGCGCGACTCGACGACGCGCGTGAACGGCGTCGAGGACGGGCTGCTCGCGAACCGCGTCGGCTCGAGCCGCGCCCGGCTCGGCGCGCTGCGGCGCGTGCTGGTGCGGCTGCAGCGGCTGCTCGCGCCCGAGCCCGCGGCGCTCTTCCGCCTGCTGAGCCGGCCGCCGTCGTGGCTGTCCGAGCAGGACGTCCAGGACCTGCGGCAGGCGGCCGAGGAGTTCTCGGCGGCGGTCGCCGACTCGGCGGCGCTCGTCGAGCGCGTCAAGATCCTGCAGGAGGAGCTGGCGGCGCTGCTCAACGAGCGCACCAACCGTACGCTCTTCGTGCTGACGGTCGTGACCGTGCTGGCGCTGCCGTTCAACGTGATCGGCGGGCTGTTCGGGATGAACGTGGGCGGCATCCCGTTCGCCGACTCCACGAGCGGCTTCTGGATCGTGGTCGGCCTGGTCACGGCCTTCACGGTCGCCGCCGGCCTCTGGGCGCTCGGCAAGCGCCCCCAGTAGCCTAGGCGCGCTCGCCCACGAACAGGAAGTACGACCACAGGCCGGTCGTGCGGATCGTGCAGCGGTGGCGGGGGAACGCCTGCTCCAGCGCGCGGAGGCGGTCGCGCCCGAGCGCGACGTGGCTCTGGCGCAGGCCGAAGCCGACCGGCCCCCAGGCGTCGAGGAAGTCGACGACCGCGATCCGCCCGCCCCGCCGCAGGTCCAGGAGCGCGCGCTCCAGCACCAGCTCGAAGGGCGGGATCATCGAGAGCGAGTAGGAAAAGACTGTTGCGTGCGCGGCGTCCGCGTAGTCCGCGTGCGTCCCGTACGGCCGCGCGTCGAGCTCGACCTTGCCGGTGAGCGCGTGGCGCTCGAGCCTTCTTTCCGCGAGCCGCCGCATCGGGAGGGACGGCTCGATCCCCACCACGCGCGCGCCGTGCGCGAAGAGCCGCGGCAGGTTGTAGCCGGTGCCGCAGCCGACGTCGAGCACGCGCTCGCCGGGCCGCAGGTCGAGCGCGCGCACGGCGCTGCGTCGGCCCAGGAGCAGGAGCGGCCGGGTCCAGTCGTAGACGGGCGCGTGGAGGCGGTAGAAGCCGTCGAGCGCCGCGAGCCCGAAGCGGTCGGCCGGCTCAGAAGGCGGGCGCGAGGCGGGCGATGTGGAAGGAGCCATAGGTGCCGACGCGATCGCGGGCGTGGAGCGCCTGCGCGCGTTCCCGCTCGAAATGCAGCCTCCGCAGCACCGACAGCGGCAGGAAGCGCTCGTCGCTTCCGCCGCTGCGGAAGATGACCCGCGCATTCGGGCCGGCGCTCCTGAAGATGCCCGCCCACTCCTGCTCGAGCAGCCCGGCGCGCGAGACCAGCCAGTCCATGTGGTCGAGCAGCACGAAGGCGGTGATCGGCTCCTGCTCGCGGTCGAGGAACTCGGTGACGGTGCCGGTGAAGGTCGTCACGTTGTCGACGAGGCCCGCCTTGAGCCGCGCGAAGCTCTTGGCCTCGAGATAGCGCGGGCAGCTCTCGCGCGAGTAGCAGCCGTTCAGGTAGACGCTCCAGAAGTAGTTGTCGCGCAGCAGCGCCACCTGCATCACGTGGTCCAGGCAGTCGCGCAGGAAGGCCGGAAAGCCGCCGCGGCGCTCGAGCACCATGCGGCGCTGCGGCTCCGGCACGCCGAGAAGCGACATCACCGCGGGGCTGCCGACCAGCCGCAGCAGGCGCTCGCCGAGCAGGCGCTCGCGCAGCTCCGCGCGGTAGATCTCGAGCTGGTCCCCGAGCGTGCCCGCGGCGAGCAGGCGCTCGACGGACGCCCAGAGCCGCGCGCCATGCCGGATCCAGCGCGTGAGCGCGAGCGCCACCAGCCCGGAGCTGCCGCGGTAGTAGAAGCTCCGCCCACGTGCGCGGTCGGGCTCGAACAGGCGGATCTCGTGGTCCCAGTGCTCGCGCGAGTCGGGCGGCAGCGCGCCTCGCAGCGCGGCGTAGGCCTCGCGCGCGCGGCGCGACCCGCCGCGCCCGAACAGCTCGAAGAAGGCCTCGAAGTCGAGCGCGCGGATGCCGGCGCGCTTCAGCTCGAGCAGGTGGTTCTGGCGTGGGTTGACGTCGACGGCGAGCACGCGCGCGCCCGAGAGCGCGTAGTCGAGCGCGTTGCAGCCGGCGCTCGTGATCACCAGCACACGGTCGTCGCGCGTGAGGCCGAGCGCCTGCTGGTCGACCGCCGGGTCCTCCCAGCACTGGTTGTAGACGAGGTTGCGGCGGTGCACGAGGTCGAACGCGAAGCGCGAGACGCGGCCCGGATCGCCTGGATTCTCGAGCATGGCGCCTCCCGTGGACGGCCGACTCGAGCTTGCGGCGCGGCCACGGCATCGCCGTTTCGCCGCGGTGACGAGCGTGTGACCTTCGCCCGGCTTCCGTCTTCGGGCAGATCGAAACGGGTGATGCGCTAGCGCTCGCCTAGACGACCGGCTTGCCGGCGGCGCGCAGCGCGTCCACGACGCGGTCGCGGGTGTGAGCGGCGCTGCGCGCGTTCGAAGGCGTTCCCGGCTGCGCCTCGACCTTCCAGCGCAGGTTCTCCGCCTCGAAGCGCAGGCTGACGTCGAGCGCGTCGTCGAGCTCGCCCAGCTCGTAGCGGATGATCTTCTCCCACTGGGCCTTCTTGCGCTCTTCCAGGACGAGTGGCGGCTGCCACTGGATCTTGACGGCCATGGGCACCTCGGCTTGCTCTTGAGCTCAGCCTAGGTCAGGACGCGCCGGCTTGTCCACTCACGCGTCTTCTTCCGTCTCGCAGATCGCGTGGAGGATGCGCTCGGCGAGCCGCGGCCCGCTCGCGCCGTCGTGCCAGAGCGGGAGCACCCGCGGCGCGAGCTGGTGCTTGAGGCAGGTCTCGGCCAGGATCGTGTAGAGCGCGCCGCGCCGGAGCGAGCTCTCGAGCGTCACCACCAGCTCGGCCGGGCGCACGGCGTCGACCAGCGCCTCTTCGTCGAACGGCTCCAGGCTGCGCAGGTTCACGAGCCGCACCGGCACGCCGCGCGCGGCGAGCATGCGCCGGGCGGCGTCGGCCACCCGCAGCGAGGGTCCGCAGCTCAGGATCGAGACGCCGTCCTCGCTCGCGATCACCTCCGCGCGCCCGATCGCGAAGCGCTCGAGGTGCTCGAGCGCGGGCTCGGCGGCGGTGTAGCGCACGTAGGCCGGCCGACCGCTCGCCACGATCACCGGCAGCGCTTCCTGCAGCTCCTCGCGGTCGGCCGGCCAGAACACCTGCATCTCGGGAATCGCGCGCATCAGCGCCAGGTCGTCGAGCGAGTCACCGGGCCCGCCCGGCTCGGAAGGGCCGCCGGCCACGAAGCCGACGAGCGTCACCGGCAGCCTCGGCGCGCCGACCTCGCTGCGCACCAGCTCGAAGGCCCGCTGCGTGAGGACGCTGGCGCTCGCGTGGACGACCGGCGTCCGGCCGCGCAACGCCAGGCGAGCGGCGGCGCTGACCAGCGTCTCGTCACACAGCCCGACGTCGATGAAGCGCTTGCCCAGAGCCTCGCGCACGCCCCGAAGCGGGGCCGGGCTTTGCGCGGCCATCACGACCAGCTCCGAGCGCTCCGCGGCGAGCGCCACGAGCGCCTCCCCGTAGCTCGAGGTGTGCGCGAACGTCGAAAACGACCCGCGGCTCGGCAGAGCGAGGTTTCCCATGCGGTCTCCTTGTCCCTCTGTCCCGATGACGGGAATGAATGCGCATTCAGCACAGCAACGCCAGCCAGACGGCGGTCCCGATCACGAACCCGGCCAAGGCGCCCGCCAGCACGTCCGAGAGCCAGTGGAGCCCCAGCACGACGCGCGAGGCCGCCACGTTCGTCGCGACCACGAGCACGAGCAGTGCGACGGCAGGAAAGGCGAGCGCGAGCACGCTGCCGATCGCGAAGGCGTTGAGCGCGTGGCCGGAGGGGAAGGAGAAGCGGTCGGACGGGAACCAGCCGAGCGGGCTCACGTCCCAGCTCGGCGAGAAAACGCGCTCGCACGGCCGGGTGCGCCGCACGCGGCGCTTGACGCACACCAGCACCGCGTTGGCGATCACGGCGGAGACGACTCCCGCGCCGAGCGCGCGCACGCCCCGGCCGCCGGCCGCCAGCAGCAGCGGCGCTGCGGCGAGCCAGACCCAGCCGTCGCCGAGGCGCGTCGCCGTGATCATCCACAGCCGCACCCAGCGCGGCGCCTTCCACTCGAGCACGCGCCCGAGCAGGCGGTCGTCCGAGGCGAGCACCTGCGCGAGGACACTCACGCGACCTCCTCGAGCGGCGGCGCGCCGAGGGCGGACGCCGCCGCGTCTGCGCCGGCCAGCCGAACGCCTCCTGGAACGCGCGGAAGTGGCGGCGGCCGAACGCGAGCTCGTGCGCGTGGACCGCGAGCGTGAAGAGCGGGACGAGCGGCAGCAGCGGCAGCAGCGCGGCGCTCGCGGCCAGCCGCAGCGGATGCGCCGCGCCGCGCCGGAGCTCGCCCCAGGTCTCGGCGTAGCCGGCGGCGAAGATGCGCGTGACCTCGCTCGTGAGCCGGGCGTAGCTGCCCGAGCGGCCCGCGGGGACGCAGAGGCCGGCCCGCAGGCCCGCGAGGAACTCCTGCTTCGTCCGCGGCGCTCGGCACGCAGGTGAACGCGCGCGCCACGTGCGCGAGCGAGTGGGCGTCGCTCCCGCCCACCGGGCCCATGCGCACCACGCGCCCGACCTTGCGGGCGCGGTCGTTGTGCGCCTCCGGCATCGCGCCGTTGCGCACCTCGATCGAGCGGCAGCCGTCCGAGCGGCAGCCGCAGGTCGGCGAGCTCGCGCGCGCCGGTGAGCGCCGAGAACAGGTGGTTGACCGCCGCGGGGATCCGCTGCTCGGCGAGGTACGCGAAGAGCCCCTCGGGGTCGCGCCGGCGCGCCTGCAGCTGCGCGTGCTGCGGCTCGGCGATCCCGAAGGCGTTCACGTGGAGCTGCCGGCCGCCTTCCAGGTGCAGCGTGAGCTCCTCGGAAAGGAAGCAGCTCCGGAAGGTGCGCGAGCCGCATCGCGCCCTCGACCGTGTCGTGGTCGGTGAGCGTGACGAGGTCCATTCCGCGAGAGCGCGCCCGCTCGTACACCTCGAGCGGGTCCGAATAGCACTCGCGCCCCAGGTGGTCGAGCACCGGGACTCCGGCGCCGCCCGAGAACCACGAGTGCACGTGCAGGTCGCAGCGCATCAGCCGCCCACCGTCGTCGCGTTCATGGCTACCTCCCGTAGTGGGTCCGCCACTCCACGCCACCATCATTGGAGGCGAGGAGGGTTGCGCCCGCGTGATCGACAGGGAAACTCGGCGTGACCCCGAGGTGACGGCCGCATCACGTGAACGTCGAGCGGCGACGCGGCGTCGTCACGCCGCCGCCATGCGCTTCTCGGATCGCGAGAAGGTAAGATCCCGCAGCCCTGCCCTGAAGATCGCTGCTCCGTCGCTTCCCGCTCGCGCTGCTGCGCGCTCGCTCGTTCCCTTCGCGGCCGAGCTCCGCGCGCAGGACTCGCACTACTGGACCTACGGCTACGGGCCGATCGGCCAGCTCACGGAAGGCACGCTCGTCGGAGGCGTGAGCGACCTGTCCGCGACCTACTACAACCCGGCGGCCTGCGCGCTGCTCGAACGCCCGCGCTTCGTCTTCAACCTGACCTCGATCGAGCTCGCGAACATCGACGTGGCCGGCGCGGCCGGGCCGGGGCTCGACTTCGACCAGCTGATCTTCGACATCGTGCCGGCGATGCTCGCCTTCCACGTCGGCTCGCACGAGGAGGACGGGAACCACTTCGCGTTCGCGTTCCTCTCGCGGCACGACTCCGACTTCGACCTCGGCGTGAGCCAGGTCAGCGTGTCGGCGGTCTCGCCCATCGCCGGCGCCGGCTTCGGCCGGGTCAAGCAGCGCGTCGTCGAGTACTGGGTCGGCGGCACCTGGTCGCGCCGCGTCTCGCGACGCGTGTCGGTCGGGGTCTCGCCCTTCTTCGCGTACCGCGGCCAGCGCAGCCGGCGCTCGCTGAACGTCGAGGATCTCGCCTCGGGCGTGCTCGCGCGCGGCGTTCGTCGGGCCGCGAGCAGGAGTACAACCACGTGCGCGTGCTCGCCAAGCTGGGCGCTCGCCTGGCGTCCCGGGCTCATGGCAGCTCGGCGCCACCGTCACGAGCTCCCGGGCTGAAGCTCTGGGCCAACGGCAAGACCGTCTTCAACGCGAGCGTCGCCGGCGTCGACGCGCTCCCGCTGCTCTCGGCCAGCACGCAGACGGGCCTTCCTGCGACCTATCACGCGCCGTGGTCCGTCGCGTTCGGGGCGAGCCGCGTCTTCGAGAGCACGGTGGTCCACACGACGTTCGAGTGGTTCTCGGCCGTCGACCCCTACGACATCCTGACTCCCGAGCCGGCGCCGATCGCCGGCCGGCCGGAGACGATCCCGCTCGTCTACAGCGGCCAGGCGAAGAGCGTCGTGAACTTCGGCGTCGGCATCGAGCAGCGGCTGGGCGACGACTTCCACCTCTACGGCGGCGTCGCCCGCAATGCGTCGGCCTTCGTGCCGGGCCGCGACGCCTTCTCGCCGTGGGACCTCGATCGACGTCACCGCCGGGCGCAGCGTCGACCGCGGGCGCATGCGCCTGGCGGTCGGCCTCGGCTACGCCTGGGGCGACGGCATGCTGCCGCAAGTGGTCGTCCCGCCCGACTTCGCCGGCGTGCCCGAGCCGCTGCCCGGCGCGCTTCAGCCGCTGGACGATCTCGTTCGGAGCATCGTTCCAGAACGAGTAAGGGGCCTCTGTTATCCTCCGCTCGCGTGGTTCTGTTGTTCACGATCGACGCGGGCGGGGGACATCGCGCGGCGGCACGGGCGCTGGTGGCCGCGGCGGAGGAGCAGAAGGCGCCCTTCGAGTTTCGGGTCGAGAGCTTCCAGCAGCTGCTCCTGCCGCTCGACCTGCTGAAGCGGACGACCGGCCTCTCGCTCGAGGCCGCCTACAACCTGATCCTGAGGCGACGCCTGAGCGTCCTGATGGTGCCGCTCTTGCGCCTGATGCACGGTGCCATCCGCGTGCGGCGCGGCGCGCTCGTGCGGACGCTCGCGGCCTGGCTCGAGCAGCAGCCGCGCCCGCAGGCCGTGGTCTCGGTGTTCCCGAACTTCAACGGCGTGCTGCGCGACGCGCTCGCCGCAGCGCACCCCGGCGTGCCGCTCGTCGTGGTGCTCACGGACCTCGCCGATTTCCCGCCGCGCTTCTGGATCGAGCCCGGGATCTCCCGCGTGGTGGTGGGAACGCCCGAGGCCGCCGAGCAGGCGCGCGCGATCGGCATTCCGGACGCGCGGGTCTCGCAGGTGTCGGGAATGATCCTGCACCCGCGCTTCTATCGGACGGACGGAGCCGAGCTGCGCGAGCGCGTGCGGGCGGAGCTGGGAGCGCGCTCCTCCGATTTCACCGTCACGCTGCTCTTCGGCGGCAAGGGCTCGCCCGAGATCGGGCCGCTCGCCGAGCGCCTGATCGAACAGGACGAGAGCCTGCGCGTGATCGCCGTCTGCGGAGACAACCCGGCGCTCTACGAGAGCCTGGCGCCGCTCGACGCCAGGAGCGGCGGGCGCCTCATGCGTTTCGGCTTCACCGACCGCGTCTCGGAGCTGCTCGCCGCGAGCGACCTCCTGGTGACGAAGCCCGGCCCGGGGTCGCTCTCGGAGGCCTTCCACCGGCGGCTGCCGGTGGTCGTGACCCGCGACATCCACACGATTCCGCAGGAGCGTTTCAACACCGCGTTCGTGGAGCGCCGCGGCGTCGGGCTCGTGGTTCCCGGCTGGCGCGAGATCCCGGCCGCGGTGGCGCGGCTCGCTCGCGAGCCAGCGCGGCTCGAGGCGATGCGCTCGGCTCTCGGGGCTCTTCCCCCGAACCGCGCCGTCTACGAAGTGCTGGAGATCGTCGGGCGGGAAGCAGCCGCTCCATCACAAGGCTGACTGCCTGAGGATGTTATAATTACAGGATTTTATGGCTACCGCGAAGCTTCTCTACAGGCGCCTGGACGCGCTGTTCGGCTCGCTGAAGACGAAGCGCCCGCAGTCCAAGCTGATCGAGGGCTTCGTCGAGGACGCGCTCGCGAACCTGAAGGACGACCTGCGCCTGCGCGCGGGGCTCGTCTACGCCGAGCGCCGCGACAACTTCGCGCTCGTAAAGTCGCTGGGCGAGCCCGGCACACCGGTCGCCGAGACGTTCGATCCCACGCTCACGCCGCTCACCGAGCTGGTGCGGCACCGCGTGTACATCTTCAGCTCGCCCGAGGCGGCCGGCTCGCCGCAGCAGCTCGGCTTCCTGCCCAAGGGCGCCGCCGCGGGCCTGATCGTGGGCCAGCGCCCGCACCGCCACGCGATCCTGTTCCTGCTCGCCGACGGCTGGCAGCTCGAGGAGCTCGACTTCGCGCTCAACACGATCCGCGCCTCGCTCGACGCGCGGCTGGTGGACGCGCGCGTCCGCGGCTCGTTCCGCGAGGCGGCCGAGATCCAGCAGAGCCTGCTGGTCGAGGAGCCGCCCGCCTTCTCCGGCTTCGAGCTCGCGGCGCGCTCGCTGCCGGCCGAGGAGGTGGGCGGCGACTTCTACGACTTCCACGACCTCGGCGAGGGCACGCTCGGGCTCGCGATCGGCGACGCCAGCGGCCACGGGCTGCCGGCGGCGCTCCTGGTGCGCGACGTCGTGACGGGCCTGCGGATGGGGATCGAGAAGGAGCTGAAGGTCGCGCACGTGTTCGAGAAGCTCAACCGCGTGATCCACCGCTCGCGGCTGTCGAGCCGCTTCGTGAGCGTGTTCTACGCGGAGCTCGAGCGCGACGGCAACCTGGTCTACGTGAACGCCGGCCACCAGCCGCCGATCCTGTTCTTCCGCGAGTGCACGCCCGGCAAGGCCTGCGAGATCGAGCTCAGCAACGGCGGCACGGTGATCGGGCCGCTGCCGGAGGCGCACTTCCGCCGCGGCTTCGCGCGGCTGCATCCCGGCGAGGTGCTGCTGATGCTGACCGACGGGATCCTGGAGCGCCGCGACAAGAACGGCGAGTTCTTCGGCGACGACCGCGTGCGCGCCGTCGTGCGCGAGCAGCAGGCCCAGCCGGCGGAGACGATCCTGGCGACGCTGTTCGACGCGGCGCTCGCCTGGGGCGACGGGCGCCCGTGGGAGGACGACGCCACGATCGTCGTCGTGAAGCGGGCGGAGGCGCTCGCGGCGGGCGCCTAGCCTCCGCTAGCGCTCCGCCAACAGCTCCAGGACGCGGGCCTCGATGCTCGCCACCGTGGTGAGGCCCTCGCGCCGGTAGCGCAGCGTCGCGGTGCCGCCGGGCCCCGGCTTGCGCGCGTCGAGGATCAGCTTGGTCGGAAACGCCGCGAGCTCGAGCGGCTCGACGAGCGCGTCCCCGAAGTAGACGGGAAAGCTGACGGGCGACTTCTTGAGGAACGCCTCCACGTCGCGGCGCTTCTCGCCGACGTTGACGCTCAGCAGCACCACACGGTCCTGGCCCTCGAGACGCCGGTGGTACAGGGCGAGCTCGGGCAGCTCGTAGACGCACGGCTTGCACCAGGTGGCCCAGAAGTCGATCACGGCGATCTTGCCCGCGAGGTCGGAGAGCTTGAGCGGCTTGCCGTCGAGATCCTTCACGACGAAGGGCTTCACCGGCACGCGCAGCGCCTCCCACTCGTCGGCCTGCGGGGCCGCAGCCGAGGCTGCGAGACACGAAAGCAACAGTAGAGCGAGCGTCGCGCGCAACGATGTCATCGCTTCGAGGCTACCAGAAGCGGGGGCTTCGGGTGTCGCGCGGAGCGTCCTTGTCCTATCCTCTCTGTTGCGGTCCCTTCCAAGGGCCAGCCAAGCCGCTCGGAGGCGTGCATGGAACCGACCCCGTCCCATCCGGCCAGGACCCGCACCGAGAAGGACAGCTGGGGCGCGATCGAGGTGGACGCCGAGCGACTCTGGGGCGCCCAGACCGAGCGCTCGCGGCAGAACTTCCGGATCTCGGGCGAGCGCATGCCGCGCGAGCTCGTCCACGCGCTGGTGCGGGTCAAGAAGGCGGCGGCGCTCGTGCACGTCGAGCTCGGGCTGCTCGACGCCGCGAAGGGCCGCGCGATCGTGGCCGCGGCCGACGAGGTGCTGGCCGGCCGCTGGGACGGCGAGTTCCCGCTGGTCGTCTGGCAGACGGGCAGCGGCACCCAGACCAACATGAACGTCAACGAGGTGCTGGCGAACCGTGCGAGCGAGCTCATGGGCGGCGAGCGCGGCGAGAAGCGGCTCGTGCACCCGAACGACGACGTCAACCGCGGCCAGTCCACGAACGACGCCTTCCCCACCGCGATCCACGTGGCCGTCACCGACGCTTTGCGGCGCAGCGTGATCCCTTCGCTCGCGGCCCTGCGCGATACGCTGCGCGCCAGGTCCCAGGCCTTCGCCGACGTCGTGAAGATCGGCCGCACGCACCTGATGGACGCGACGCCGCTCACGCTCGGCCAGGAGATCTCCGGCTGGGTCCAGCAGCTCGAGCAGGGCGTGGCGCGGCTCGAGCAGGCGCTGCCCGGCCTTCAGGAGCTCGCGCTCGGCGGCACGGCCGTCGGCACCGGCCTCAACGCGCACCCCGAGCTCGGCCCGCGCGTCGCCCGGAAGCTCGCCGAGCTCACCGGCCATCCCTTCGTGACGGCTCCGAACAAGTTCGAGGCGCTCGGAGCGCGCGACGCGCTCGTCCACGCCCACGGCGCGCTGCGCACGGTGGCCGTCTCGCTCTTCAAGATCGCGAGCGACGTGCGGCTGCTCGCCTCGGGTCCGCGCTGCGGCATCGGGGAGATCGCGATCCCCGAGAACGAGCCGGGCAGCTCGATCATGCCGGGCAAGGTCAACCCCACGCAGGCCGAGGCGCTCACGATGGCCGCCGCGCAGGTGATCGGCAACGACGTGACGGTCGGCAGCGCCGGGCTGTCGGGCCATCTGCAGCTCAACGTCTTCATGCCGGTGATCGCCCACGACGTGCTGCAGAGCTGCCGGCTGATCGCCGACGGCTGCACGAGCTTCCGCGAGCACTGCGCCCTCGGGATCGAGCCGCGGCGCGCGCGCATCGCGCAGAACCTCGAGCACTCGCTGATGCTGGTGACCGCGCTCAACCCGCACATCGGCTACGACGCCGCGGCCCGCATCGCCAAGACGGCGCACGCCACCGGGAAGACGCTGCGCGAGACGGCGATCGAGCTCGGCCTGGTGACGGCCGAGCAGTACGACGCCTGGGTCGCGCCCGAGAAGATGACCGGCCGGTGAGCGGCCCGGCTCGCCTGGCCGCGGCGCTCCTCGCCGCGGCGACGCTCGCGGAGCCGGCGGAGATCCGCGCCCGCTTCATCGGCAACATGGCGTTCCAGCTGAGCGACGGCCGCGTCACGCTGCGCAGCGACTTCCCCTACGAGTCGGGCTACTCCGGGTACATGACCTGGAGCGATGCGCTGGTTCCGCCCGCGACCGGCGAGACGGTCTGCCTGATCACGCACTCGCACCGCGACCACTTCCTCGCGTCCCTCGCTCCGCGCTTCTGCCCGAAGCTCGTGGGACCCGCCGACGTCACCAGGGCGTTCCCCGAGCGCGCGCTGCCGATGGCCGCCGAGCTTCGATTCGGACCGGTCGTGATCCGTCCGCTCGCGACAGCGCACGCGCGGCTCGAGCACTACTCGTACCTCGTGGAGTGGAGCGGGCTGCGCTTCTACTTCACGGGGGACACGGACGACCTGGACCAGCTCCTGCGCCAGAAGGCACTCGACGCGGCCTTCGTCAGCCCGTGGCTGCTGCGCTCGGCCGCGAAGGCCGGGCGGCGGATCGACGCGCGCCGCATCGTCGTCTACCACCACGAGCGGGACGAGAGCGTCCCCGAGATCCAGGGCCGCGAGCTGCCGCGCCAGGGCGACGAGCTCGTGTTCCGGAAGGAGTGAGCCGATGCCGAAGACGATGTCTCCCGCGGAGGCCGCGCTGCGAAAGCACGCGCTCTCGTATCCCGAGGCTCACGAGGACTTCCCCTGGGGCGAGCGCGTGGTGAAGGTCAAGGGCAAGGTGTTCCTGTTCCTCGGCAAGCACGAGCAGATGCTCGGGCTGAGCGTCAAGCTGCCGAGCTCGGCGAGCTTCGCGCTCGGGCTGCCGTTCGCCTCGCCCACGGCTTACGGCCTCGGCAAGAGCGGCTGGGTGACGGCGCGCTTCGCGCTTCGCGAGAAGCCGCCCGTCGACCTGCTGAAGCAGTGGATCGACGAGAGCTATCGAGCTGTCGCGCCGAAGCGCCTCGTCGCGTCGCTCGACGCCCCTTCGGGAGACCGGCGCTCCCCTCGGCCGAGAGCACGGACAAGGGCCCCGCCGGAAGGGCTAGAGATGAGGCTGTCAATTCATGTGTCGAGAGCGGCCCGGGCCTTGTCTACGGCCTCGAATTGGCTACACTTCCAAGGCCCCGAATAGCCGGGAGCCTTGTATGGGAGTAAGTTCGTGACATTGAAGCCCTCCATCCTCATGTTCTGTGCCGCGGGCGCGCTCATCGCGCACGTCGCGTGCGGCAGCGGCAGCGCGCCGGCCGCCCCCACACCTCCGGTCCCGACTCCGATTCCGACTCCCGCTCCCACTCCGACGCCGTCAGCCCGGCGTCGGCATCCCGCCGGAGAGCAGCGGCTGCGGCAAGCCCTATCCGCCTCCGCTCACCGAGATCCGCATGCTGCTCCACGTCAAGGCGCCCGAGTACTTCACGCTCGACTCGACGCCGATCGTCGGGCCGAACCTCGAGTACTGCACGGAGATCGGCTACTGGGACGGGCGCGACATGTGCCCGGTCCGGCTCGAGCAGAACGCGGAGCGTCGCGCGTGCGAGGCCTGGCTGATGGGCAACGCCGAGGACACCGGCAAGCCCGGCCCCACCTGGAGCCGCGACCTCGAGCACTGGTGCACCACGTTCGAGGAGTCGGGCTGCGAGCACAACCCGACCAACCCGATGTCGCTCTTCATCCAGAAGGGCGGCAAGTACCAGGCGTGCCGCGGCGAGGACATCTGCGGCACCATCCAGGTCGACCGCTAGAAGGCGGGGCGGCCGCTGCGAGCCGGCCGCCCGCTCACGCTCAGGCGAACTGCTTCCAGTCGATCTTCGGGTCGAAGACCTTCTTCGACTTCAGCAGCTTCTCCCAGGTGACTCTCCTTGCCGGTGTAGGCCGCCTCGCGACCGAGCATGCTGGCGAGCGCCGAGTCGGCGCCCGACTGCGCCTCGTTGAGGAGGTTGCCGCTCGTGATCGACTCGATGAAGGCCTTCTGCTTGTTGGGGTCGGCATCGTCGAGCGCGCCGCGGAAGGCCCCCGTCACGGCAGCGGCCGCGTCCGTGGGCTCGGGCTTCTTGAGCCCCGGGAACTCCCATTCGCTCTCGGCCGAAATGCGCACCGGCGCGTCGTAGCGCGCCTCGGCCCAGCCCTTCGTGCCGTAGTACTGCATGCCGACGCCGCCCCACTTCGCGCTGGTGAACTGGGTGGAGGCGAAGCTGACGTGCACGTTGCCCGGGTAGGTGAAGACGCAGTTGAAGTGGCTGCTGCAATCGCCCTGGTCGGTGCGGCCGGCGCGGCTGGCCGAGCCGACGGCCTTCACGGGATTCGCCTTCAGCATCCAGTTGGTGACGTCGATGATGTGGATGTTCTGCTCGACGATGATGTCGCCGGAGAGTGCTATGTCGTGGACCCAGTTGCGGAGCCGGCGCGCCGCGGGCGTCGCGTCGGGCCAGTCGGGCCGCTTGATCGCCGAGGCGAAGTAGTGGATCTGGCCTGAGACCGGCGTGCCGATCTCGCCTGCGTGCACGCGCCGGGCGAGCTCGACGTAGGGCGAGGCGTGGCGGATCTGGAAGCCCACCGCGAGGCTGAGCTTCCGGGCGCGCGCCTTCTCGCCGAGCGCCACCACCGTCTTCGCACCGGGCACGTCCACCGCAACCGGCTTCTCGAGGTAGATGTGCTTGCCGGCGCCGATCGCGGCCTCGAGGTGCTGCGCGTGGAACCAGGGCGGCGTCGCGATGTAGACCGCGTCCATGTCCTTGCTCGCGAAGAGCGCCTCGTAGGAGCGCAAGCCCTTGAAGAGGTTCTTCGCGTCGACCGCCGGCTTGCCGAACTTGGCCGAGACCTCGTCGAGCCGCGCTTTCGCCTTGTCGAGCTGGTCGGGGAAGGCGTCGCCGAGCGCCGTGAGCACGGCGCCCGTGTGCTCGAGGAACGAGGCGGTCACGCCGCTGCCGCGGCCGCCGCAGCCGAGCAGCCCGAGGCGCACGGCCGAGTTCGCCTGGCTGCCGAACACGATCCGCGGCTTGAGGATCGTGATCCCCGCGGCTAGTGCGGTCTTGCCCATGAAGTCACGCCGGCCGATCGTCGCGTCTTTGGGCTTGCTCATGGCTTTGCTCCTCATGGTCGCGCGGGCATTCTAGTCCCCTGCGCGCGCGGGGTGTCAACACACGGTTGAGCACGCGGGGCTCTTGGGAGTAGCCTCCGGGGCGAGCGGAGGACCCCATGAGCACGACCGACCGACGCGCCTTCCTCGAGACGGCCCTCGCCGCCTCGGCCCTCGCCGCGCTGCGGCCGCGCACGGCCGCCGCCGCCGGCCCGATCCGCAAGGCCGTGCTGCTTGTCGATGCTGCCGAAGGAGCTCGGCTTCCGCGAGCGCTTCCAGCTCGCCAAGGACGTCGGCTTCGAAGGCATCGAGATCGGGACGGTCTCGGACCCGAAGGAGGCCGACGAGATCAAGGACGCCTCGCAGAAGACCGGCCTCCTGGTCCACTCGGTGATGAACGCCGAGCACTGGCGCTCGCCGCTGTCGAGCGCCGACCCGGCGGTGGTCGCGAAGAGCGTCGCCGGCATGGAGACCTCGCTGCGCAACGCGAAGCTCTGGGGCGCGAGCGTCGTGCTGCTGGTGCCCGCGGTCGTCAACCCGGAGACCGGCTACCAGGACGCCTGGACGCGCTCGCAGAAGGTGATCCGCGAGCGCATCCTGCCGCTCGCCAGCGAGCTCAAGGTGATCGTCGGCATCGAGGAGGTCTGGAACAAGTTCCTGCTCTCCCCGCTCGAGCTCAACAAGTACGTGGACGAGTTCGCCTCGCCCTGGGTGCGCGCGTACGTCGACGTCGGCAACATGGTCTTCTACGGCTACCCGCAGGACTGGATCCGCACCGTGGGCAAGCGCACCGTGCGCCTGCACCTCAAGGACTTCAAGCTCGACCGGCCGAACGGGACGTTCCAGTGGAAGAACCTGGGCGAGGGCGACATCGACTGGCCCGAGGTCCGCAAGGCGCTCGCCGACGTCGGCTACGAGGGCTGGGCCACCGTCGAGCTCGCAGGGCGGCGACGCCGCCTACCTGAAGGACGTCTCGGCGCGATTCGACCGCTTCCTCGCCGGCGCAGAAGCCGGTCGCCGCGGGAGCCTGATCGTGGCCGTCACGAGACGAGAGGCACTGCGGCTCGCGGCCGCGGCGGCGGTCGCTCCTGCGGCCGCGCGCGCGGAGCAGCCTTCGGCTCCGGCGAAGGCGCCGCGGGTGGCGCTCGCGGTCTCCACCTACTCCTACTGGCACTTCAAGACCGAGAAGTACCCGATCGAGCGGGTGATCGAGCACGCGGCCTCGCTCGGCTTCGAGGGCGTCGAGATCCTGCACCGCCAGATGACCGACGAGACGCCGGCCTACGTGAACGGCCTCAAGCGCGCGGCGTTCCGCAGCGGCCTGGCGCTGCCGATGCTGTCGATCCACCAGGACTTCGTCGACCCCGATCCCGCGGCGCGGCAGAAGGACGTCGAGCACACCAAGCACTGCCTCGAGCTCGCGGCCCGGCTCGGCTGCCCCGTCGTGCGGCTCAACTCCGGGCGCTGGAACTCGATCAAGTCCTTCGACGACCTCATGAAGGTGAAGGGCGACGAGCCGCCGCTGCCCGGCCACAAGGACGACGAGGCCTACGAGTGGTGCATCGCCGCGATCGAGGCCTGCCTTCCCACCGCCGAGAAGGAAGGCGTGATGCTGGCGCTCGAGAACCACTGGGGCCTCACGACGCGCCCCGAGAACCTGCTGCGCATCTACAAGGCGGTGAAGTCGCCCTGGCTCGGCATCAACCTCGACACCGGCAACTTCCCCGGCGACCCGTACGCGGGGCTCGAGCTGCTCGCCCCGCACGCCGTGATCGTGCAGGCCAAGACCTACTACGGCGGCGGCGAGTGGTACACGCTCGACCTCGACTACCCGCGCATCGCCGTGGATCCTGCGCAAGGCCGGCTTCGCCGGCTGGGTGTCGCTCGAGATGGAAGGCAAGGAAGACCCGCTGGTCGCCGTTCCGAAGAGCTACGACGTCCTGCGCCAGGCCTTCGGGCCGCGGCCGTGAGCTGATCCGGACGACCGTCGCGAAAAGCACTCGACTGGTCTACGCTACGGAGAGCACCCCCGGAGGTCCGATGATGCGGAAGCATTCCCTCGCCGCCCTGGTCCTGCTCGCTCTCGTCGCCGCGGCCGCGACCGCGTCGGACTGGCCGCAGTGGCGCGGCCCCGAGCTGCGCGGCACGAGCCCCGAGACGAAGCTGCCCGTGAAGTGGTCGACGAGCGAGGGGCTCGCGTGGACGCTGGCGCTGCCGACGGGCAGCGGCTCGACGCCGATCATCAGCGCAGACCGCATCTACCTGAGCGTCGCCGAGGGCGACACCGTCTCGCTCTGGTGCCTGGAGCGCAAGAGCGGCGCCGCGACCTGGAAGAAGCCGCTCGGCCCCGCGGCGGGCCACGCGCACAAGAAGCACAACATGTCGACGCCCTCGCCGGTCACCGACGGCAAGCGCGTCTTCGCGATGACCGGACAGGGCGTGCTCAAGGGCTTCACGGCCGACGGGCAGGAGCTGTGGGCGCGGGACCTGCAGAAGGACTACGGCCCGTTCGGGACGAACTGGGGCTACGGCAGCTCGCCGCTGCTGCTCGACGGCACGCTCTACGTCGCGGTGCTCCACGGCATGAAGACCGACGAGGCCTCGTATCTGGTCGGCCTCGACGCCGCGACGGGCAAGAACCGCTTCCGCGTGGAGCGGCCGACGAAGGCGCAGACCGAGTCGCCCGACGCCTACACCACCCCCACGCGTCGCGCGCCGCGGCGACAAGGTCGAGATCGTCGTCACGGGCGGAGACGTCGTGACCGGCCACGATCCCGCGAGCGGGCGCGAGCTGTGGCGCGCGGACGGCCTCAACCCGGACAACAACCCGTTCCAGCGCATCGTGGCGTCGCCGGTGGCCGCGGGCGACCTGGTGGTGGCGCCCACGCGCGTCAAACCGATGCTGGTGCTCCGCGCGTTCGGCAGCGGCGACGTCACCAAGAACGTGCTGTGGTCCTTCGACCGCGGGCCCGACGTGCCGACGCCCGCGACCGACGGCACGCTGCTCTACGTGCTGACCGACAAGGGCCTGCTCTACTGCATGGACCTGGCGACCGGCAAGACGCACTACGGGCCGGAGCGGCTGCGGACCGGTACCTACAGCTCCTCGCCGCTGCTCGCGGACGGCAAGCTCTACATCACGAGCGAGGACGCCGTGACGAGCGTGGTCAAGGCGGGCACCAGCTTCGAGCTGCTGGCCGAGAACGTGCTCGAGGGCTTCACCGTCAGCTCGCCCGCCGCCGCCTCGGGCCAGCTCTTCATCCGCACGGCCAGCCACCTCTACGCGATCGGCCCAAAGGCGCGCTAACGCCCGAACCACCAGGCGATCTTCACGAGCAGCACGTCGTCTCCAGGGGCGGCGAACAGGTCCCCGAGGTCGCGGCCGAACGAGGGATCGCCGGGGTTGCGGCCGTCCTGGCGGCGGTCGGTCCAGACGAGGTACGCGGCCGAGCCGGGCCGGAACTCGTAGCGCAGCACCGCGTTCACGCGCAGCGACTTGAAGTTGAAGTCGGGGACCGCGATCCGGAACGGCCGCGCCTCGCCGCCCGCGTCGGGATCGATCGTGTAGAACGGCAGCTCGGGATCGCGAACGATCGTGCCGACGTCGCGCCCGTAGACCGGAAAGTCGTAGCTGCGCGGCGCCGCGAGCTCCTTGAGCTCCGGATAGTCGCCGGCCGAGAGCAGCGCCTGCGTGTAGAGCTGGAGCGACAGCTTCGGCGACAGCGCGAGGCTGAGCCGCAGCGGAATCGACACCTCGCGCTGCTCGAGGCCTCCGAAGACGTAGCGGCTGCCGTACGTCGCGCTCGCAGTCGGGATCGAGGACCGTCTGCAGGTACTGCGCGACCGTCTGGACGTCGAGCCAGTAGGGCGTCGCCTGCAGCGTGAGAGCCGTGAACGGCCGGTAGTTCAGCGTCGCCAGCAGCTGGCGGCTGCGGCTGCCGAACTCGCGGTTCTGGGCGACGAACGAGAGCGTCGTCCAGAGCCTCCGCCTGACGTCGCTCGTCACCCCGAGCCCGAGCGTCTCGATTCCGGGCCGGATCGCGGTCGGCCCGCCGCGCGTCAGCTTGTCGTCCCAGGTGTTCCACGACTTGCCGAGCGTGAGGTCGAGCTTCCAGTAGCTGCGCAGCAGCGCGCTCGACGCGATTTGCACGCCGTCGCCCTGCGACTCGCCGCCGTAGTTGAAGGTCCACCACTTGGCGATCGCGACCTGGCGCGTGCGCGTGAAGCGGTCGGGCGTGAGCTTGCGGAACAGCACCTGCCCGTGCGCGCCTCCGCGATCCGACTGCGTCGCGAAGCCGAGGTCGTTCGGCTCGAAGCCCGGGCTGATGCCCCAGAGGCCGGCGTTGAAGGTCACGTTGCCGCTGTTCTTGTTGAGCCCGAGGCGGCCGCTCCAGCCCGAGAGCGACGTGGCCGCTGGATCGACCGCGACGTGCGGCGCGTCGGGGCGCTGGTAGTAGCGCTGGGCCGCGCGCTGCAGCCGCAGCACGGAGGTCTGGCTGCCCGAGAGCGTGCTGCCCGAGACCCCGCCGGACAGGACCCAGTCGCGGCGGCCGTCGAGAAAGGCGTGGCCGTCGACGCCGCCCACGTACGCCTGCTGCGGCAGCTGCGCCTCCAGGTTCGCCGCGCGCAGGTTGCGGTTCGTGGCCGTCCCCAGGAATCCGATCGCCGCGCGGGCGCCGAGATCGCGCTGCCCGCGCAGCACGAAGTAGTTGGTGAGCGGCTCGATCTCGAGCTCGCGGCGCGCCGTGCCGTCGGCGATCCGCGCGTACTCGCGGCCCGTGAGCGCCTCCAGCACGCCCAGGTTCCAGCCGTGGCTGCGGCCGACGACCTTCGCCGCGCCGAGGATCGTGGTCGAGGCCGGGGCGTCCACGAAGGCGCCCGTCGCCTGCCCCTGCGGCGCGCGCCCGATGCGCCGCGAGTAGAAGAGGAGCGGCTCCGGGTAGAAGTAGCTGGTGTAGTCGCTCGCGCCGCTGCGGCCGAAGCGCAGGAAGACCTGGCTGCCCTCGGTGAAGAACGGCCGCTTCTCCTCGAAGAAGGTCTCGAACGCCGTCAGGTTCACGACCGCGGGATCGACTTCGACCTGCCCGAAGTCGGGGTTGAACGCCCCGACCAGCGTCATGCCGGTGCCGAGCCCGTACTCCAGGTCGAGTCCCGCCCCGCCCGAGTACGAGGAGCCGTCGTTCCACGGGCTGCCGCCGGCGGCGGGCTCGATGTACTCGGCCTGTGCCGACGCGTAGGGCAAGCAGCTCCAGGTGGCGGCCAGGGTGGATCTCGGCGATGCCCTCGAGGTGGGCCATGCGCGAGACGAGGCCGTTCTCGTTCTTCGGCACGAGCTCGAGCCAGGAGCTCTCGTTCTTGCGGTGGACCACGCGCCGCGCGTTCACGCCCCAGCTGTGGCCGACGACCGAGGGAAAGCGCAGCTGCGAGAACGGCAGCCGCAGCTCGAGCGTCCAGCCCGACTCGTCGCGCGACACCGCGGACTCCCAGACCGCGTCCCAGGTGACGTCCTCGAAGTTGTCGTCGTAGAGCGCCGCGTCGCGCTGCACCCCCGCCGCGCTCACCTCGAGCACGACGCCGGTGCGGTGGTCGTGCTGCGGGTCGAGGTAGAGCGCGAAGCTGTCGGCCTCGGGAACGGTGTCGCGCCGCGAGAGCTGCCGCGAGATGAAGGCGGGTGCTCTGTCGCGAAGCCGGACGCCCGCGTAGAGCGCGTGGTCGTCGAACAGCAGCCGCAGCTCGGTCGGCTCGCTGGCCGGCTGGCCCTGCTCGGGGTCGCGCTGCAGGAAGCCGTCGGCGACCGGGGCCGCTTGCCACGCCGCCTCGTCGAGCCGGCCGTCGAGCCGGATCTCGCCCGTCGAGCGGAGCGCGCGCAGCACGCGGGCCGACCCCGGCTGAGCGGCGGCGGCGGGCACGGCGAGCCCGAGCGAGAGCGCGGCGAGCGCGCGGAGCCTCAGCCGAGCCGCGCCAGCCGTGCGCGCACCTCGTCCTCGAAGCTCCGGATCAGCCCCTGCGTGTGCGCGAACACGTCGAGGCTCTCGTCCTCGACGAGCGGCGTCAGGTCCATGGCGAAGTTGAGCGCGTCGACCTTGTCGACCGCGTGCGACTCGAAGAAGGTCGCGTGCGCCATGCGCCGGCCGGCGACCGCCGCGTCGTAGCGCTTGCCCCCGGTGATCTGCGAGTCGAAGACGCCCGAGAGTGCCGCCGCCAGGTTCTTGTGGCGGTCGACGGGGAGCACCTGCTTGTCGCCGTCGTTCAGCCAGTCGAGGTCGCGCCAGATCTCGCAGCCGAGCATGCGCCGCGGCCGCTTGTCCTTCGGCAGCGAGCGCACCGCCGCGAGCGTGCGCAGGCAGCAGGCCACGTGGGTGTCGTGCTTGTCGGCGGGGTTGTGGACGTAGAGCACCTCGGGCCGCACCGTCTCGAAGATGGCCTTGAGGTCAGAGGTCACGCCGGGATGGCCGGCGTTCTTGACGTCGCCGCTCGGGTGCATCAGCTGGATCTCGCAGGCGTAGTCGCCGACGACCGCGGCCTTGCGCTGCTCGCGGACGCGGATCTGGATCATCTGGGCATCGGTGTAGTCGGCGTAGACGCCCGTGCGCGAGCTGCCGGCGCCGTTCGTGACGACGACGCCCGCGTAGTGCTTGTCCCTGCTGCCGAAGCACTCGGCGATGCCGTGGAAGGCCATGAACTCCTGGTCGTCCTGGTGCGCCCCGACGCAGACGTGGGTCGCCCGCCGCAGCGCTTCCGGCATCGGGGTCGCGTCCGGCACGAAGACGTCGGCGTCGCGGCGGGAGAACTTCATCTAGGCCTCGCTTCTGGACCGGCTGACCTGCCGCGGACGCTCCGGGGGGCGCTCTACCGCCGCGCCCCCGCGCCCCCCCAGGCGGGGCGAGGCTGGCGGCCGCGATCGCCTGGCCGTGCCGCTTCTCCTTCTCGTCCGGCGTGCGCAGGCGGATCCGCTCGGCGAGCGCCGGGAACTCGTCCTTCAGCACGCGCGAGGCGGTCTCCACGATGCGGTCGCCGCCCTCGCCCGAGGTGACGCGGCCGAGCACCAGCACGTTCTCGATCGCGTAGAAGTCGGCGAAGTGCGCGATGCCGTAGCCGAGGTAGACGCCGATCGCCTCGTAGATCCGGCGCGCCCGCGAATCGCCCTTCGCCATCAGCGTCTGCACCTCGACGAGGCGCTCGGCCAGCGGCATCTCGGCGGGCAGCGCGATCCCCGCCGCGGGCAGCAGGCGGCTCACCGCCTGCTGCGAGAAGTACTGCGCTCCGACGCCGGGATCGCCCGACCACTCGTCGGCCGGCGCGCCCGCGCGGTAGTCGATCGGCACGAAGGCGAGCTCGTTCAGCCAGGGCGTGATGTTGCCGTCGGGCGTCACGTAGCCGGCGGCCGTGCTGGTCCCGAGCGAGATGCCGAGAACGGCGTTCGAGCGCAGCGACATCGAGCCGGCGAGCGCCGTCACCTCGCCGTCGTTCACCACCTCGAACGGCACGCCCCCCCACCACTGCTGCAGCGCGCGGAACAGGCCGCGGATGTGGCGGTCGAAATCGGGCTCCGAGATGCCGCGGTAGAGCGAGCCCACGCGCGGCTCGCTGTTGACGTAGACGCCGGCCGCGCTGCCGCCGATCGCATCGATCCGCGGCAGGTGCTGCGCGGCGCGCCGGATCGTGTCGTTGACGCCCTCGAGGTGGTACGCGGGGTCCTTCTCGAAGTAGGGATTCCACTTCACCTCGTCCGAGAAGACGACCTTGCCGTCGACGAGCGCCGCCGCCTTGCGGTCGCTGCCGCCGAGGTCGAAGCCGATCCGGCAGCCGTCGAGGTGGCGCCCGAGCGGGCGCTGCGTCTCGCGCGCGGGCGGCAGCTGCTTCGCCGCCCTGACCTCGATCGGCGCGCCGAAGACGCGACGGCCCAGGAAATCCCGGTCGAAGGCGCGGGCGCCCTTCGCGGAATAGTGGCTCGCGAGCGCGCGCGCGACGGCGTCGGCGCCCTTCACGAGCACGGTGGCGCCGCCTTTCTGCCAGAGCAGGAACTTCACGAGCCGCTCGACGTAGCGGAGGTTGAGCGCGGCGTTCGCGGCGCTCGTCGGCAGGATGCGCGCCGCGTGACGGAACACGGTGCCGTCCTGGCGCACGAGCGCGATCCCGAGCGGCACGCCGCCGCGGCTCGCGCGCACGGCGGAGGCGAAGGCGCGGTTCCACAGCACGGCGGGCAGGAAGCCGGGATCGATCTCTGGGCTGTGGCGCGGCTGGACCTCGAGCCGGATCGCCAACCTCTGGCCTCCTCGCATTGGCGGCAGTCTCGCGTGCGGCGCCGGCTACGCTAAGGGACGCGCTCCGCGGGTGTCAAGGAGCCTATAATCCAGCGCCCGAAAGCACGGCGAGAGCAGCGATGAGCCAGGTGGAGACCGAGATCCGCGAGCAGCCCGACGTGCTCGCGCGCCTGCTGCGCGAGGGCCGCTCGCGCGCCGAGGAGATCGCGGCCCGCATCCGCGAGCGCGCGCCGCGCTACGTGGTGATCGCCGCGCGCGGCAGCTCGGACAACGCCGCGCGCTACGCGCAGTACCTGTTCGGCGCCCACAACCGGCTGGCGGTGAGCCTGGCGACGCCGTCGCTCTACACGGTGTACGGCGCGGGGCCCTCGCTCGCGGGCGCGCTCGTGGTCGGCGTCAGCCAGTCGGGCCGCTCCCCGGACATCGTCGCGGTGCTCGAGGCCGGCCGGCGCGACGGCGCGCTCACGCTCGCCATCACGAACGAGCCCGAGTCAAAGCTGGCGCGCGCCGCCGAGCACGTGCTGCCGCTCGGCGCCGGACCCGAGCGCGCGGTCGCGGCGACCAAGACCTACAGCGCCTCGCTCGGCGCCCTCGCGATGGTGAGTGCCGCGCTCGAGGCGAGCGCCGCGCGCTGGGAGGAGCTCGGCCGGCTGCCGGCCTCGCTTCAGGCGGCGCTCGAGGGAAACCAGGCGCTCGACGACACGGTCGCCCGCTACCGCTACGCCGAGCAGTTCGTGGTGGTGGGGCGCGGCTTCAACTACTCGACCGCGTTCGAGGTCGCGCTCAAGATGAAGGAGACGAGCTACCTCGTGGCGGAGCCCTACTCGCCCGCCGACCTGCTGCACGGGCCGGTCGCGATGATCGACCGCGGCTTCCCGGCGCTCGTGATCGCGCCCTCGGGGCGCGTGCTGCCGGACCTCGCGGCGCTCATGGGAACGCTCGCCGAGCGGCACGCGGAGCTCGTCGCGATCTCCGACGACTCCGGGCATCCTCGCGCGGGCGCGCGTCGGGCTGCGCCTGCCGGGCGGGATTCCGGAGTGGCTCTCCCCGCTCGTCGCCGTGCTGCCCGGGCAGCTCTTCGCGGTCGCGCTCGCGCGCACGCGCGGGCTCGACCCCGACAGCCCGCGCGGGCTCAGCAAGGTCACCGAGACGCTCTGATAAAGTCCCACTTGGCGTCAAACGATGCAAAACTTCGGAGCGACGCCAACGGATTGGAATCACACCACTGGATCGCTCCGAGGGATGTTTGTCCACTCAACGTACAATCCGCTGATCCATAACCCTTTGATTTGACGGGCCAAGTCCGACACGACCGGGGCACGAGTGTTGCCATTCGGGATCGTCAAGGCTGGGTGTCCTGTCGTTGCACCACGCCGGAATCGCGCAAACCCAAAAGGAGAATCCAGGATGGCTCATCCGATCCGCTTCCCCATGAGGGCGGCAGTCGTGGCGCTCCTGTTCGGCGCCATGCTGTGCTCGCTCCCCGCAGGGGCGCAGACCCTCTACGGGTCGATCACCGGAACCGTGACCGACGCGCAGGGAGCCGCCGTCCCCGGGGCAACCGTCACCGCGACCAACGTCGGCACCCAGCACACGGTCTCGGTGCCCACGGACAGCGACGGGAACTACACGGTGCACAACCTGCTCCCGGGTACGTACGACCTCAATGCCGCGCTCACGGGCTTCCGCGAGCTGAAGCAGACGGGGCTGCGCGTCACGGCCAACACCCGCGTGCGCGTCGACATCAAGCTCGAGGTCGGCACGCTCACCGAGACGGTGAACGTCGTGAGCGAGACGACGCTGCTGCAGACGGAGAAGGCCGATCTCAACACCGAGCTCGCCTCGAAGGAGATCGTCAACCTGCCGCTCAACCAGTTCCGCAACTACCAGTCGCTCTTGAACCTGGTGCCGGGCGCGACGCCCGGCCAGCTGCAGAACGCCGAGATCGACACGCCCGGCCGCGCGCTCAGCACCAACTTCAACGGCATGCAGCGCAACTCCAACGCGTTCCGCATCGACGGCGCGGTGTCGGTGAACCTCTGGCTGCCGCACCACGTGGGCTACGTCAACTCCGCCGAGACGATCGAGACCGTGAACGTCTCGACCAACAACTTCGACGCGGACCAGGGCATGGCGGCCGGCGCGGCCGTCAACGTCGTCACCAAGTCCGGGACCAACCAGCTCCACGGCTCGGCCTTCTTCCTGCGCAACTCCGAAGGGCTGAACGCGAACACGTTCAACAACAACGCCAACGGCCTGGCCAAGCCCGACCTGTCCTCGAACATCTACGGCGGCACGCTCGGCGGGCCGATCCTCAAGGACAAGCTGTTCTTCTTCGGGTCCTGGGAGCGCTACTCGGCGCAAGTCGGGCAACCAGGTCACCTACGCCGCTCCCACCGCGAGGATGCGCGCCGGCGACTTCAGCGAGGTCGCGGGGGCCTATCCGGCCTTCCGCCTCTACAACCCCTTCACGGGCGGCGCCGGCGGCGTCGGCCGCGAGCTGTTCCCGAACAACCAGATCCCGGCGGGCATGCTGAACCCGACCGCGCAGAAGGTGCTGGCCGACTGGCCGATGCCGAACACGACCGTGGACGTCAACCGCAACGGCATCCTCGACGACATCGTGATCCCGCGCACGGTCACGAACGACCGCGACAACTTCGACGTCAAGCGACCTGGCAGCGCAACTCCCAGCACTCGATCTGGGCCAAGTTCGGGATGCTGGACGCCGAGGTCGTGGACGAGTTCATCCTCGGCTTCGACCAGGGCAGCCTCGGAGACACGCGAATCTACAACGGGACGATCGGCCACACCTGGACGCTCAGCCCCACGCTCGTGCTCGACGGCTACTTCGGCCTCAACCGCATGGAGCAGACCGTCACCGGCCCCGACTACGGCAACAACGTCGGCACCGACCGCTACGGCATCCCCGGCACCAACGGCAGCAATCTCCGCGCGAGCGGCATCCCCTTCTTCGACACCACGGGCGCCCAGGCCTTCACGCGCGGGACCGACTACGACTTCGGCACCACGCCCAACTGGATGCCGCTCTTCCGCACCGAGCAGAGCTTCACCTTCAGCACCGGCCTCACCAAGGTGATGACCAAGCACGAGCTGCGCTTCGGGGTCGACGTCGTGAAGCACGAGCTCAACCACTTCCAGGCCGAGTTCGGCTCGATCGGCGGCGTGCGCGGCCGCTTCACCTTCGGCAACGACCTCACCTCGACGCCCGGCTACGTCTCGCCCGGCTGGAACTCGTTCGGCGGCTTCCTGCTCGGGCTGCAGTCGACGCAGGCCAAGGACGTGCAGGAGATCCAGATGACGGGCCGCGAGTGGCAGATGGCCGCCTACATCCGCGATCGCTGGATGATCGGGCAGAAGCTGACGCTGAGCCTGGGCCTGCGCTTCGAGTACTACCCGCTGATGACGCGCAAGGACAGCGGGATCGAGCGGCTCGACCTCTCCACCTACGAGGTGCTGCTGGGCGGGCTCGGCAACACGCCCGAGGACGTCGGCATCGACCTCAAGAGCTTCTACCTCGCGCCGCGCGTCGGCGCGATGTACCGGCTGACCGAGGACACCGTGCTGCGCGCCGGCTACGGGCAGACGATCAACCCGCTGCCGTGGTCGCGCCCGATGCGGGGATCCTATCCGTTCGACATCTACTACAACCGCACGGCCGAGCAGTACGGCTGGCTGGGCACGCTCGAGCACGGGATCCCGCCCGTGCCGGTGCCCGACCTCAGCAGCGGCCGCGTGGCGCTCCCGCCGCAACACCTTCATGCGCACGCCGAACCCGACCGACGTCAACCGCGCCCGCCTGCAGCAGGCGAACGTGGCGGTCGAGCACCGCTTCCCGGGCGACATCGCGATCGAGCTCGCGTACGTGCACGCGCGCTCGGACGGCGGCTACGCCGACCGCAACCTCAACTACGGCGAGCCCGGCGGCGGCCAGGCGGCGCCGGCAGTACTTCTCGGTGGCCGGGACCTCCGACATCACGGACTGGGCGGCGCGCACCAAGCGCCGCTACAACGCGCTGCAGGTCGCGATCAACCGGCCGTTCAAGAACGGCCTGCTGCTGAAGGGCGCCTACACGCTCAGCAAGGCCCAGAACGAGACCGACGAGGACGGCTGGGTGAACCTCCCCTGGTACCACCCCTCGAAGCTGGACGACAACTTCGCGCTCGCGACCTACGACCGCACGCACAACTTCCGATGGGCTTCCTCTACGACCTGCCGTTCGCGAAGAACTCCAGCGGTGTGCTGGCCGCGATCGTGAAGAACTGGCAGCTCAACGGGATCTTCTCCGCCTACTCGGGGACGCCGTTCTCGGTCGGCGGCACCAACCCGGCGCTCAACTGCCAGGGCTGCTCGTCGATCGGCATGCTGATCAACGCGCAGGGCGATCCGAAGCCGAGCGGGCTCGGCCGGGTCCTACACCGAGCCCTGGTACGACCCGTCGGCTCTTCTCGCAGCCGACCGGCACCGGGATCGACGGCTTCGGCACCAGCGGGCGCAACCAGTTCCGCACGCCGTCCGTGTGGAACTTCGACTTCGGCGTCTTCCGTGCGTTCCCGGTCGGCCGCTTCCGGCCGGAGCTCCGCGTCTCGGTCACCAACCTGTTCAACCACACGAACTGGGGCCGCCCGGTCACGACCTTCACCGACCCGCGCTTCATGATGTTCAACCCGACCGCGGCGCACCAGGTCGACACGACCTGGGGTACCGGCACGCGCGAGCGGCAGATCCAGATCGGCCTGCGGCTCGAGTTCTAGCTCCTCGTTCCGCCAGAGACGGGCCGGGGCGCCTCGCGGCGCTCCGGCCCGTTCGTTTTTCGGAGGCCTTCGCTCAGGGCGCTTCGCGGACCGTGACGACCTGGTCCGCGGCGACCTTCTCGAGCCGCTGACGCGTGCCGCTCGGCCAGCGGATCTCGACGAGGTCGACGCTCGTGGCCGGGCCGAGGCCGAAATGCAGCGGGCCGGCGCTGGCGGAGGCGTAGCCGAAGGCCGTCGTCGCGTGGTTCCACTGCTGCGCGCCAGCGCGTGCCGGACGCCTGCTCCAGCTTCACGACCGCGCCGATCCCGTCGCGGTTGCTCTTGGTGCCGACGAGCCGGAGCTCCAGCCAGTGCCCCGCCGAGGACTCGTTCCGCCACAGCTCGGCGGGCGCCCCGAGCGCGCTCACCACCACGTCGATCCGCCCGTCGCCGTCGAGGTCGCCGAACGCCGCGCCGCGGTGCGCCTGGCGCGGGGCCGCGGCGAGGCCCGAGGCTTCCGAGAGGTCCTCGAAGCGGCCGTCGCCGAGGTTGCGGAAGACGCTGTTCGTCTCGCGGTAGCTATTGGACTGGAAGCGGTCGATCGCGTCGTTGACGTGGGAGTTCGCGGTGAAGAGGTCCTTGAAGCCGTCGTTGTCGAGGTCGACGAGCGCGTTGCTCCAGCCGCTGCGCGCCTGGACCGCGGCCGCGAGCTGCGAGCGGTAGCTCACGTCCTGGAACTGGCCCTTGCCGAGGTTGCGGAAGAGCGGGAAGCCCTCGCCCGCGAGCGCCGTGACGTGGAGGTCCGGCAGACCGTCGTTGTCGTAGTCGCGGAAGTCCACCCCCATCGCCGAGATCTCGCCGCCGTGCTCGGGCAGCGCGGGGCCCGCCAGGAGCGCGCGCTCCTCGAAGCGGCCGTCCCCGAGGTTCCGGAACAGGAAGCTCGGCAGCTTGTCGTTGGTGACGTAGAAGTCGACGAAGCCGTCCTGGTCGTAGTCGGCGAACGCCACGGCCATGCCGCGCCCGCGGTGGCGCGCGATCCCGCTCGCGACGCTCGCGTCCTCGAAGCGGCCGTCCCGGCGGTTGTGGTAGAGCGAGAGCGCCACGGGCGCGAAGTGCTTCGGGTGGCAGTAGACGCGGATCCCGCGCTCCGCGTCGCCGCAGAAGCGGTCGGTCTCGGCGCCCACACGGTGTAGTTGACCGCGAGCAGATCGAGCCAGCCGTCGTTGTCGTAGTCGAAGAAGCCCGCGCCCACCACCCACTCGCCGCTCGCGAGGCCCGCTGCGGCCGCCACGTCCTCGAAGCGGCCGCCGGTGTTGCGGAAGAGCTGCTGGCGCTTCACGCCGCCCACGAAGAGGTCGGGGTCGCCGTCGTTGTCGTAGTCGGCGACCGCCGCCGCCATCGCGTAGCCCTCGCCGCGCAGGCCGGCCGCTTCGGTCACGTCGACGAAGCGCCGCTCGCCCTGGTTGTGGAAGAGCCGGTTCGAGTAGCGCGGAGCGTCCTTCGCCAGGCCCGGGACGCTCGCGCCGTTGGTGAAGAAGACGTCGAGGCGTGAGTCGCCGTCGTAGTCGAGGATCGCGACGCCGCCCGGCATCGTCTCGATCAGCTGCTTCTGGGGCGTGGGGCTGTTCTCGTGCACGAACTCGAGCCCGGCCTCCCTGGCGACGTCCCGGAACTGGAGGGCCGGCACCGGCTGGCTCGAGGGCGGCTCGAAGGCCGCTCCCGACGGCAGCGAGGGAGACGAGGAGAAGCGCGGGAGCTCGGCGAGCCATGGCAAGAGGCGGCCCCTGCGAGTCGGGCCGGAGGCCTGCGGCGAGACGTTACCACGGGCCCCGAGGCCCGAGCCGACACGAGCCCCCGGGAACGCGCGACAATTCCGTGCCGCGCGGTGCCGGAGGCAGCTCGGGCCGGCGCGGACCAGGGATGGGCGAGGGCCACGAGGCGACGGGAGGCGACTGGCTGAGGCGGCGGCTCGCGCCGACCGCCGCGGTCTGCCTGGCCTTCCTGGGCCTGCACCTGGGCTGGCTGCGGGGCCCGGAGGCGCAGCTCACGAGCGACCTGCTGCAGCTCGCGCTCGCCGCGACGGCCGCGCTCGCCTGCTGGCGCGCGGCGCGCGGCGAGCCGCTCCTCGCGCGCTGGTTCTTCCTGCTGATCGGCGCGGGCATGGCGCTCTGGGCGAGCGGCCAGGTGCTCTGGATGCTGCTGCCGCCCGGCGCCGTTCTCGGGCTGGCTGTTCGCCGTGCAGTACGCCGCCTTCGTGAGCTGCTCCACGCCGCTGATCATGGCCTGCGTGCGTCCGGCCGGACCGCCCGCGGCCCGGCGCGCTCGGCCTCGGCGGCCGACGTCGGGCTCGTCTGCGTGCTGGCGCTCTTCGTCTGCGTCTACTTCCCCGTCGCCGCCATGGCGCTGGGCGCCGAGGATCCCTACCTCGACCTCTCGCCGCTCTTCTACAACCCGCAGCGGCTGATGCTGCTCGTGGCGCTGCTGTGGCTGCTGCGCGGCTCCACGGGAGCCTGGCGGCGGCTCTACGACGAGCTCGCGCTCGCGATGGCGGTGTTCCACGGCGTCGGGCTGCTGTCCAATCGCGCGCTCTTCGGCGGCACCTATCGGCCGGGCCTCTACGACCTGCCGTGGGCGCTGCCGTTCCTGTGGATCGCACTCGCCGCGCGCGACTGGGCGGCGCGGCCGCGCGAGCTGCCGGTCGCTCGCCGAGCTCGACCCGCCCGGCTGGGACGACCGCGACTGGCAGGCGGCACGCCAGGGAAACATCGTCGCGATCGGGGCGGTCGCGCTGGTTCCGGCCGTCCATCAGCTCGCGGTCCTGCTGAGCTCGCCGCCGCCCGCGCTGGCGCAGCTCCGCAGCCACATAGCGCTCGGCGGGACGCTGCTGGTGGGCGGGCTCTATCTCGCGCGCCAGCTCCACACCCTGCGGCGCGCCGAGAACACGCAGCAGGTGCGTGAGGAGCGCTTCCGCGCGCTCGTGGAGAACAGCGCCGACGCGATCGGCGTGGTGGACGCGCAGGGGCTCTTCCGCTACGTGAGCGCGACGAGCGAGCGCGTCACCGGCTATCGGCCGGACGAGCTCATCGGCCGCTCGCCGCTGGAGCTGGCCCAGGCGGGCGAACGCCCCGAGCTGGGCGGCGCGCTGCTGGAGCTCCGCGCGTCGCCGGGGAGCCGCGCAGGGCGCGCGGTCCGCTACCAGCACCGGGACGGCTCGCTGCGCCACGGCGCGCTCGAGATCGTGAACCGCCTCGAGACCCCGGCCGTCTCCGGCGTGGTGCTGCACCTGCGGGACGTGACGGAGCAGCGCCGGGCGGAGGAGGAGCGCGGGCGCTCGCTCTCGCTGCTCGAGGCGACGCTGGAGTCGACGGCCGACGGGATCCTGGTGGTCGGGCGCGACGGCCGGATCACGCGCTTCAATCAGAGGTTCGCCGCAATGTGGCGGCTCCCGCCCGAGCTGCTGGCCGCCGGGGACGCCGAGCGCTCGACCCGCTTCGTGCTGGATCAGCTGCAGGAGCCCCAGGACTTCCTCGACCGGCTCGCTGAGCTCTACGCGGAGCCCGAGTCGGAAGGCTTCGACACGCTGCGCCTGCGCGACGGGCGCGTGATCGAGCGCTACTCGCTGCCGCAGCGCCTGGCCGGCGAGGTGATGGGCCGCGTCTACAGCTTCCGCGACGTCACCGAGCGGGCGCGCGCCGAGCAGGCGATGGCACGGCTGGTCGCGATCCTCGAGGCGACCCCCGATCTCGTCGGCACCAGCGACGCCGCCGGGCGCGCGCTCTACCTGAACCGCGCCGGGCGGCGCATGCTCGGGATCGGCGACGACGAGCCGCTCGGCGACCGCCACATCGCGCAGTTCCACCCGGCGCCCGCCGCCGCCCGCGTGCTCGAGGAAGCGATCCCGACGGCGCTGCGCGACGGCGCCTGGAGCGGGGAGAGCCGCCTGCGGCGCGCGGACGGCCGCGAGATCCCCGTGCTGCAGGTGGTGCTCGCCCACCGCTCGCCCCACGGCGAGGTCGAGTTCCTGTCGACGCTCGCGCGCGACATCTCCCAGCGCATCGAGGCGGAGCGCGAGCTGCGGCGGAGCCACACGATGGCCGCCCTCGGCTCGCTGGTCGCAGGCGTGGCGCACGAGGTCCGGAACCCGCTCTTCGGGATCAGCTCCACGCTCGACGCCTTCGAGGCGCGCTTCACCGGGCAGGACGACCACCGCGAGTACGTGGGGCTCTTCCGCCAGCAGCTCGACCGCCTGACCCACCTGATGAACGACCTGCTCGAGTACGGAAAGGCGACCCGGCTGCGGCTCGGTCACGGCCGCTTCGAGGACGTGATCGACCACGCGCTCGCGGCCTGCGCTCCGCTCACTTCGCGCGCCGGGGTGGCGGTCGCCACGCAGATCGCGCCCGACCTGCCCGAGCTGCGGATGGACGAGCGGCGGCTCAGCCAGGTGCTGCGCAACCTGCTGGAGAACGCGGTCCAGCACTCCCCGAGAGGCGGCACGGTCAACGTACGGGCCGAGCTCGCGAGCGACGCGGCCGGCGCGCTGGCTCGAGTGCTCGATCGAGGACGACGGCCCCGGCTTCCAGATCCAGGACCTGCCCCACCTGTTCGAGCCGTTCTTCACCCGCCGCCACGGCGGGACCGGCCTGGGCCTCTCGATCGTGCAGCGCATCGTCTCCGACCACGGCGGCAGCATCGAGGCGAGCAACCGCGCGACCGGCGGCGCCCGCTTCAGGCTGCGGCTGCCGGCGCTCGGGGCGGCGGAAGGTGCTCCGTGAGCGCGACGCGCCGCGCGCTGCGGCTCGCCGGAGCGCTCGCGACCGCCGCCGTCCTGCTGCTGCTCGGCTGGCTCGAGGCCGGGCGGCTCCCGGGCGGCACGGCGCAGCGGGCGAGCGACGTGCTGCAGCTCGGCATCGCCTGCTTCGCCTCCCTGGCCTGCCTGGCGGCGGCCGCGCGGCCGGGCGCGCGTGCCTTCTGGGCCGCCTTCGGGCTCGGCTGTGCGGCGTGGGCCACCGGCCAGGGGTTCTGGGTCGTGCGCGGCGTGCCGTTCCAGCTCGAGGCCAGCTACGCCGAGGCCGATCTCGCGTTCACGGCCTCGACCGCTCTCTTCGTGGCGGCCTTCGTGCTGCGCCCCGATCGCCGCGACCACCGCCGGCCGCTGCTGGTGATCGACGTGCTCGTCGTGCTGGTCGCGATGCTCTACCTGTTCTTCCAGGTCGCGTACGTGCACCTGGCGCTGCGGGAGGTCCCGGCCTACGAGGCCTGGTCGACCTTCCTCTACGACTTCCGCGGCCTGGCGCTGCTGCCGGCGCTGCTCTGGGCCCTGCATTTCGCCGAGCCCGCGTGGCGGCCGGTCTACGCGCGGCTCGCTCCCGCCTTCGTGCTGTTGCAGCTCGGGGGCGGCATCACCAACCAGTCCTTCACCGACGGCATCGCCGGCCCGTATCACGCGGGCTTCTACGACCTGCCGTGGACGCTGCCGTTCGTCTGGATCGGGTTCGTCGCGCTGCGCTATCGGCTGGATGCCGCCGTGCAGCAGCCGCCGCCCTTGCACAGCGCCTGGCAGAGCGCGCGCCGCGCGACGGTGGTCGCGTTCGTGGCCGTGCTGCTCTTCCCGCTCGTCGAGATCCTGCTCGCCTGGGGGGACGAGCCGCGCTCGCCGCGCTCGCAGCTGCGCGCCGCGGCCGCGCTCGCGGGGACGCTGCTGGTGGCCGGGCTCTATCTGGCCCGTCAGCTCTTCCTGCTGAACGAGGCGCAGAAGGTGCTGCGCGAGGGCGAAGAGCGCTTCCGCGCCCTGCTCGACACCGGCGAGGACGTCGTCGGCGTGTACGGGCCCGACATGCGCGTGCTGCTACGTGAGCGGCGCCATCGAGGGGCTGGGGTACCGCCCCGAGGAACGGATCGGGAAGAACGCCCTCGATCTCGTCCACCCCGACGACGCCGACCGCGTTCGCGCCGCCGTGCGCACCGTGGTCCGCTCGCCCGGCGAGCGCGTGCTGAGCGTCTACCGCGCGCGCGTCAAGGACGGCAGCTACCGCGACCTCGAGGTCGAGCTCGTGAACCGCCTCGACGAGCCCGCCGTCCGCGGCCTCGTCGCGAACTTCCGGGACGTGACGGAGAGGCGGCGCGCGGAGGCCGAGCGCGAGCACTCGCTGTCGCTGCTCGAGGCGACGCTCGAGTCGACGGCCGACGGGATCCTGGTCGCCGACCTCGAGGGGCGCGCGAGCCGCTTCAACCAGAAGTTCAGCGCGATGTGGCGCGTCCCGCGCGAGCTCCTGGCCGCGCGCGAGCGAGCGCGCGCTCGCCTCCGTGCTCGACCAGCTCCAGGAGCCACAGGCCTTTCTCGACAAGCGTGCGCGAGCTGCTACGCGCGGCCCGAGACCGAGAGCCTCGACACGCTGCGCTTCCGCGACGGCCGCGTCTTCGAGCGCTACTCGCTGCCGCAGCGGCTCGCGGGCGAGGTGGTCGGCCGCGTCTGGAGCTTCCGCGACGTGAGCGAGCGCGCCCACGCCGAGCAGGCCGCCGCGCGGCTCGTCGCGATCATCGAGGCGACCCCCGACCTCGTGGGCACCTCCGACGCCGCGGGGCGCCCGCTCTACCTGAATCGCGCGGGGCGCCGGATGCTGGGGCTCGCGGACGACGAGCCGCTCGCGGACCACATCTCGCGCTACTACCCCGCGCGCGAGGTGCGCCGCGTGACGGGCGAGGTGCTGGAGGCCGCGATCCGCGACGGCACCTGGAGCGGCGAGATCGCGGTGCGCCGGCGCGACGGGCTCGAGGTCCCGGTGCTGCAGGTGATCGTCGCGCACCGCGACGGCGCGGGTGCCGTCGAGTTCCTCTCGACGATCGCGCGCGACATCCGGGAGCGCAAGCAGGCCGAGGAGGAGCTGCAGCGCGGGCAGACGATGGCGGCGCTCGGCTCGCTCGTCGCCGGCGTCGCCCACGAGGTCAGGAACCCGCTGTTCGGCATCAGCTCGACGCTCGACGCCTTCGAGGCGCGCTTCGCGGGGCGCACGGACCACCGCCCGTACGTGGCGGTCTTCCGCGAGCAGCTCGATCGCCTGACCAGCCTGATGAACGACCTGCTCGAGTACGCCAAGCCCGGGGGCGGCGAGCTCGCCTACGGCCCGATCGAGCGGGTGGTCGAGCAGGCGCTCACCGCCTGTACGCCGATCGCCGAGCGGGCGCGCGTCGTGCTGGAGAGCCGCATCGCACCCGGCCTGCCGGCGCTGCGGATGGACGCCAAGCGGCTGTCGCAGGTGTTCCGCAATCTCGTCGAGAACGGCGTCCAGCACTCGCCGGCGGGAGGCGAGGTCCGCGTCGGAGCCGAGGTCGTGCGGCGCGGCGGCGAGACGCGCGTCGAGTGCGTGGTCGAGGACAAGGGCCCCGGCTTCCGCGCCGAGGACCTGCCCCATCTGTTCGAGCCGTTCTTCACGCGCCGCCACGGCGGCACCGGGCTCGGGCTGTCGATCGTGTACCGGATCGTGACGGACCACGGCGGCACCATCGTCGCGCGCAACCGCCCCGGCGGCGGCGCCTGCATCACCGTGGGGCTCCCCGTCGCGTCGCGCCACTCGCCGAGCGGCGAGGTCCGCCGCGGCTAGCGCCCGCCGTCAGGGCGGCGTGATCGTCGGCTTCGAGGCCGCGGCGTCCTGCGGACCCGCGCTCCCGCGGAGCGACTTCCAGGCGCCGAGCGTGCGCTCGGCGTCGGCGCTGCGACCCACGGCCTGGTACGCGCGGGCGAGCTGGAAGTGCAGGCTGCCGTCCTCGTCGACGCGCGAGCGCCTTCTCGAGCTCCGGGATCGCCTCGGCTTCCCGGCCCACGAGCGCGTACGCGCGGCCCAGCGCTCCGTGCGCGTGCGCGAGCCCCGGGTCGAGGCGCACCGCCTTCTGCAGCAGCGGGAGCGACGGCTCGGGCTGCTGGCGCGCGAGCAGCACGTCGCCGAGCAGGTAGTTGACGGCGGCGGAATCGGGCGCGTCGCGCCGAGCTCTTCGAGCACGCGCTCGGCGCCCGCCAGGTCCTGCGTCGAGTCGCAGCGTCACCGCGAGCTCCAGGCGCCGCCGCGGATCGCCGGGGGCGAGCGCCAGCGCCTTGCGCCACTCCGCGGCCGACTCCGCATAGCGCTCCTCGTCGCGGAGCCGTGCCGCGCGCCACTCGTGGAGCGGCGCCGAGGGCGGCAGCGCCTCGAGCCGCGCGAAGGCTTCGCCCGCGAGCACGTTGGCCGAGCGCGCCACCCAGTAGCGCTGCGGCCGGCGCGCCGAGCCCGCGCCGGCGCGGAGCACCTCGCGGTGCTTCGCCTCGGCGAAGCGGCACTCGAGCGGCGTACGCGCGCAGTCGGGCGGCCTGGAGCCGGCGCTCGCGCTCGTCCTCGAGCGCCGCCCAGTCGGGTGACCGGTTTCACGATAGAGCCGCGCCACCGCCGCGTGCAGGCCGCGCATCGCGGGCGCGCGCTCGATCGCCTTGCGGTACAGCCCAAGCGCAGCCTCGGGCTCGCCGCCGTCGAGCCGCGCCTCGGCGACGAGCGCGAGCGCCTGGGCGCTTCGGCGATCGCGGGCGACGATCGTCTCGAAGGCGCGGTCGCGATCGCCTCGTAGGCCGCGCCCGAGCTCGAGCCACACGGAGGCATCGCCCGGCGTCTAGGCGCGCGAGCTCTCGAGGTGCGGCTCGGCCAGCTGCCGGCGCCCCGTCGCGAGGAGCGCTTGCGGGCGAGCAGCGAACGGGCCTTCGCGTCGTCCGCGCGAAGCCCGCACGGCCTTCGAAGCGGCGCCACGCGCCGCCTCGGCCTGGCCGAGCCGGAGCCGTGCCGCTCCCAGGAAGAACGCCGCCGGAAACGAACCGGGATCGAGCCGCGCCGCCGCCGCCAGCGGCCCACGGCGTCGCGATCCGCGCCCGGAGAGCTGCAGCGCCATGCCCAGATTGAGCTGCAGCCCCGCGTTGCCGGGGCGCCGCGGCCGCGAGCGCCCGGTAGAGCGGCACGGCCTCCGCGTAGCGGCCCGCCGCCATCAGCTGCCTGGCGCGCTCCGACTGCGCCTGGGGATCGGCTTGCGGAGCGGCGGCTGCGGCCGGGCCGGCCAGCAGCAGGCCGAGCAGCGCGCAGCCGAAGGCTGAAGTGGTCCGGTACCGGCGACGGCTCACGCCGGCGCGCCCACCGGCCCGACGATCGCGCGGAAGCGCGCCTCGTCGCGCAGCGTCTCCAGCGCCGGCTCGAGCGCCGCGCGGGCCGCGGTGAGCCGAGGCCGCCGCGCGGCGGCGCGCTCGAGGCAGTCGAGCGCCAGCTCGCTCTCGCCGCGCAGCGCGTGCGCGCAGGCGACGTAGTACGGGCTCATGGCGTCGTCGACGGCGCTGCGCAGCCGCCGCTCGTAGGCCTCGATCGCCAGGTCGAGCGCGCGCCGCCGAGGCCGGCTCGCCGAGCCGCAGCTGCGCCTCGCCGATCCGCTGCTGCAGCTCGATGAAGATCCGCCCGCGCAGCGCGTGGTCCACCTGTCCGCACGAACTCCGCCTCCCGCTCGAACTCGGCGAGCGCCTCCGCGTGGCGCCCCTGCAGCGCCGACGCGTGGCCCAGCCGCATGTGTGCGCCGACGATCACCATCCCGGCGCGCCCCGACAGGAAGGCCTGCTGCAGCTCCGACCGCCCGGCGCGCCGCCGCCTCGGCCTTGGGAAATCGCCGAGCAGCGTCGCGCAGTGCGCGAGCTGGAGCGCGCTCCAGCCCGCCCGCGGGTTCAGCGCCAGCGCGCGCTCGTAGGCGGGCACCGCCCGCGCGAAGTCGCCCCGCAGGATGAAGTGCATGCGCGCCACGCCGTTGTGCGCCGAGGCGTCCGTGGGATCGATCTCCAGCGCGCATCTCGAAGGCCGCCAGCGCCTCGCGTCGCGGCCCAGGCTGTGAAGGTGCCGCCGCAGGTAGCGCCAGACCTCGGCGTGGTCGGGACGGAGAGCGAGCGCGCGCTCGATGGCGGCCGAGCCCCGCTCGCTCAGCTCCATCATCGACAGGAAATCGCCCTTCAGGTCGAGCGTCGACGCCGAGCTCATGTGGGCGCGCGCGTAGCCCGGGTCGAGCGCGATGGCACGCTCGAAGAACACGAGCGCCCGCTCGATCGACTCCTGGCTCTCGGCCCGCAGGTTGAGGATCCCCTTGGAGTAGGCCTCGTACGCCTGCAGGCTCTGCGTCTCGTCGGCACGCGCGGCCCTCGGCCGGGCAGCTGCCGCGCAGGCCGCTCACCGCTCGCGCCACCAGGCGGTCCTGCAGCGCGAAGATCTCCGCGCGCGCGCCGTCCACCTTCGCGTTCAGCGTCACGCGCCCGCTCGCCGTCTCGGTCACCCGCGCCGTCACCCGCACCGCTCGCCCAGGCTCTGGTACGCGCCGCGTCACCACGCTGCGCGCGCCGACGTCACGCCCGGCGCACCGCCAGCGCGGGGTCGTCGCGCTCGCCGGGAGGCCCAGCTCGCGCACCGCCTCCAGCACCCGCTCGCGCGAGACCACCACCAGCCCAGGCACGGCGCCAGTCCCGCCGCTCACGCTCTCCGCGAGGCCGGTCCCGAGCCAGGCGTCTTCGGGCGCCCGGTGATGTTGGCGAAGGCCGATCACCGCGACCATGTGGTCGCGCCCGGGCGTGCGCGCGGCCGCCTCGCCCCGCGCGATGGCCTCGAGGTCGCGCAGCACCTCGCGCATGTCGGCGGGGCGGCGGCCGGCTCCTTCTCGATCATGCGCGCCACCAGCTCGCCGAGGCCCGGGCCAGCGGGCCTTCGGCCGAGAACGGCTGCGGCTGCCTCGCGTCAGGATCGCGTCGACCTGACTTCCACCGCGTTCTTGCCCGTCGAAGGGCGGCGGCCCGTCAGGATCTCGTGCAGCAGCACGCCCAGCGAGAACATGTCGCTGCGGCCGTCGACGCGCTGCCCGCGCGCCTGCTCGGGCGACATGTAGGCGAGCGTGCCCCCATGGTCACGCCCTTCCAGCGCCACCGTGCCTGCCGCTCCAGGTGAGCGAGTCCTCGTGCGCGGGCGGGGCGAAGCGCGCGAGGCCGAAGTCGAGCACCTTGACGCGCCCGCGCTCCGTCAGCATCACGTTCCCGGGCTTGACGTCGCGGTGCACGATGCCGGCCTCGTGCGCGTCGGCCAGCGCCTCCGCCACCTGCTGCCGATCGCCAGGACCTGCTCGGCGCCGTGAGCGGGCCCTCGCGCAGGCTCTCGGCCAGCGTCCGCCCCGTGACGTACTCCATGGCGATGTAGCGCCGCCTGCTCGCTCTCGGCATCCGCCTCGCCCACGTCGTAGACCACGGCGACGTTCGGGTGCGTGAGCGCCGAGGCCACGCGCGCCTCGCGCACCAGGCGGGCCGCGGCTTCGTCACCCGCGCGGCCGCCGCGGCCAGCGTCTTGAGCGCCACCAGCCGGTGCAGGCGCGTGTCCTCGGCGAGCCACACCTCGCCCATGGCTCCCGACCCGAGGCGCTCCTTGAGCCGGTAGTGTGCGAGTCGCTCCTCTTCGGACATGGGCGCTTCCTCATTATGAGCCGCGCCATGGCCCGAAACGCTTGATTGGCGGTGGGCGCTGTGCTTAGACTGACGACCATACCGCCGCGCTCCGCAAGACCCCGGGCCGGGTCAGTCCACTCGGCCGGCGGTGGTTGCGTTGCGCCAGGCCGATCAGAGCCATGGGCTGGGTCTTCGCATACGGGAGCCTGATGGGCGACGCCGTGCTCGCCCGGTATCCGGCCCGGCCTGCGCGCCTTCCGGGCTATCACCGCGAGTTCGCCCACGAGTCGCGCCGGCGCTGGGGCTCTCCCGAACGGCCCTGCCCGATCCTGGGACTCGTCCAGGGCGGTGAATGCTGGGGCCTCGCGTATGCCGTGCCGCCCGAGGACGAGGCGCGGATCGCGCGCGGCCTGGCGCACCGCGAGGCCGCGAAGGAGCGCCAACGTGTCGTCAAGACGGTCGAGACGCCGGACGGCGAGGTGAGTGCCTGGGTCTGGGTGAGCGGCGAAGGCGCGCGCGACGACGCGGCGACACTCGAGGCCCGCCTGCGCGCCGCTCACGGCATCGTGGGCAACGGCACCGAGTACGTGCGCACGGTGGCCCAGGCGCTCGACCAGCACGGGCTCCACGACCCGCTCGTGAACGCGCTCTGGTCGCGGCTCGTGAGCTGAGCGACGATGCTGCTCTACATCACAGCCGAGGACGTCCTGGGAAGCGCACCGGAGCCGCGCGGACCGGGTCCGCTCCAGGGCGTTCCCGCGACGCTCGGCGCGCTCTACGACAGGGGCATGCGTCATCACGCGCGGCGTGCGGTGCTGCAGTGCGCCGAGCTTCAGGCGGCGCCCGACTGGAAGCTCGACCGCCTCGTGATCCGGATCGCGCTCTACGGCCGCGAGAAGCTGGGGCTCGAGCCCGGGACGCGGGCGGTCGTCTTCGGGCGGCTCGGCTGGCTCTGGCCGGCCGCCGAGTTCGCGGTCCTGGGCTTCGGGGCCGCGGCGGTGGGAATCGAGCACGACGTGCCGGACGACGCGCTGCTGGCCGCGCTGCGGGAGGCGGCTCCGCGCTTCGTCGTGGCGACGGATGCCGCGAGCGCAAAGCGGCTCCTGGAGCTGCGTTCGAGCGGTCTCGCGCCACGAGTCCCCCTGATCGCCGCTGACGGTGACGCCCCGGCCGGAGAGGCGCTGGCGCTCGGCCAGCTGCTCGAGCTCGGGGGCACGCTCGACACTCCCGAGCGCGCGCAGGCCTTCCGCATGCTGTGCCGTCGCCTCGAGCCGGAGGCGGAAGCGCTCTGGCACGCCTCGGCCCGCGGGATCGAGAAGCTCAGCCATGCGCGCGCGATCGAGCGCGTCGCCCTTCGGCTGCGCGCGCGGCCGCCGGAGCGGGGCGATCTCGTGTACCTTCAGCCGCCGAGCGTGACGCTCGCCTCCCGCCTCGCGCTGGCGGCGTACGTGGGCGACGGACTGACCGAGACGGCGCTCGGCGCCGACGGTGCTGGGGGCGAAGAGGTCGCGCGGCTCCGGCCGCACGGGCTGCGCGTGGGCGCCGAGTGGCTGGAGGCGGCGTGCCGGGGCTGCGGGCCGCGCTGGCCGGCCGCTCTCGGCCGCCGCGGTGCGCGACGGCGCCTGCAGCAGAGGCTGGGCGACCGGCTGCGCTACGTCGAGACGGAACGCCGCGTCGACGAAGCCACCGCTGCGGCGGTGGCGGCCGTGGGGATCGACCTCGTCGTGGAGCAGCCGCTCTAGCGAAACGACGAGGCTCGGGGGAAAGGCAACGGAGGAAGACGATGCTCCAGCAGCTGGGTGAGAAGGCGTGGCAGGCGTTCCAGGCGGTCAACGTGAGGGTGCCCGAAGGGGCCTCGGTGGCGCCGGCCTGGGCACCCGGAGCACTTCCCAAGTCGTACGAGCGGACGCGGCCGCCGCTCGGCTACCCGCGCGAGACCGACTCGCTCTGCCCCCGCTGCGTCGTCGAGACCCGCAAGGCGATCCTGTCCGGCGAGCGCGCGCTCTCCGATCTCGTGGACGGGCACCTCGGCGAGGTCAAGGCGACGCTCTACGAGAAGGGCAACGAGGTCTGGATCAGCAAGACCTGCCCCGACCACGGCACCTTCGACGACATCCTCTCGATCGACGCCGGCTTCAGCCGGATGATCGAAGCGCGCTACCCGGGGCGCGACTTCCGGACGCTCGGCGACAAGCTCGTCCACCGCCACGGCACCTCGAGCGTGCGCTACGGCCGCGGCGCCGTGCTCACGGTCGACCTCACCAACCGCTGCAACATGATGTGCAACCCCTGCTTCATGGACGCGAACCAGGTGGGCTACGTGCACGAGCTGACGTTCGAGGAGGTGAAGAAGATCCTCGACGACTCGGTCTCCTTCAAGCCGCGGCGGCAGATGGTGGTCCAGTACTCGGGCGGGGAGCCGACGATGTCGCCGCACTTCCTCGAGGCCTGCGCCTACGCCAAGAAGGTCGGCTACACGCTGGTGCAGGCGGCGACCAACGGGCTTCGTTTCGCGATCGAGCCCGAGTTCGCCTACCAGGCGAAGGAAGCCGGCCTCGACATGGTCTACCTGCAGTTCGACGGCACGACCAACGAGTCGAACCGCCACCGCCACATCTCGAACCTGTTCGACGTCAAGCAGATCGCGATCGACAACCTGGCGGCGGCGGGCGTGCGGATCACGCCGGTGGTGACGGTCGTCAACGGCGTCAACAACGAGATGGTCGGCCCGATCTTCGACTACTGCATGAAGAACCACACCAAGATGGGCGGGCCCGCGTTCCAGCCGGTCTCGTTCACGGGCCGCGACGAGGACGTGACCGACGAGGCGCGCCTGCGCCAGCGCTACACGACGTCGCACCTCGCGCACGATCTGGCGCGCTACTACGACGGCCGCATCGACCCGCTGCGCGACTGGTACCCGCTCGGGTCGGCCACCGCGTTCGCCGCGCTCACCGACCACCTGAAGGGGCCGGAGTCCGAGTTCGGCCAGCTCTCCTGCGGCTGCCACCCGAACTGCGGCGCGGCCACCATGATCCTGCACAACAGGAAGACCGACGTCTGGGCGCCGATCACGTCGTTCTTCGACCTCGACCGCTTCTTCCGCGACCTCGACGTCGTGACCGACTCGGCGCGCGGTCGCGCGCTCACGCTCACCCAGCTGGGGCTCTCCTTCCTGCGCAACTTCGACGAGAAGAAGGCGCCCGCGGGCATGACGCCGATGGCGCTCGTCGAGCTGTTCAACGGCAAGATGGGCGGCAGCGTCACGGGCGAGCAGCGGAAGAAGGCGAGCGACTGGCGCATCACCACGATCCTCAGCATGTGGTTCCAGGACCTCTGGAACTACGACTTCCGCCGGACCGAGATGTGCGTGATCCCCTACGGCACGCAGGAGGGCGAGATCTCGTTCTGCGCGTACAACACCGGCGTCGGCTGGCGCAACATCATCGAGCAGATGCGCGCGGTCGCCACGACGAAGGACTGGTACGCGCAGCGCGGACGGCACCAGATCTACGCCGGCAACCGGCCGGTCGCGCTCCCCGACGCGCTCAAGCGCCGGCTGCCGGTGGTGGCGGAGACGGCGGCGGGCGACGCGCACGGCGGAGGCTGCGGGACGAGCTGCGGCTGCGGCTCCTAGTAGGGGGGCGCTGCGCCGCGTCACTACGCAGCCTGCCTGCTCGTGGGCTGCGTTCAGAACTGCTTGCGCGAGTCGAGCAGGATCGTGACCGGGCCCTGATTGACGAGGGCGACGTCCATCATCGCCCGGAAGACGCCCGTCGCGACGACCAGCTTCGACAGCCGCAGCCGCTCCACGAAGTGGAGGTAGAGCCGGTCGGCCTCCTCGGGCCTCGCGGCGTCGATGAACGAGGGGCGTCGCCCCTTGCGCGCGTCCCCCAGCAGCGTGAACTGCGAGACGACCAGCAGGCCTCCCCCGGTATCGAGGACCGAGCGGTTCATCTGGCCGGCCTCGTCCGGGAAGATCCGCAGGTTCAGGACCTTGTCGGCGAGCGCCTCGGCGTCGGCCTCGCCGTCCCCGACCTGGACGCCGAGCAGCACGACGAGCCCCGGGCCGATCTGGCCTTTGAGCTCGCGCTCGACGCGGACGGAAGCTTCGCTCACCCGCTGGACGACGGCGCGCACGGCTCGCGAGCGTACCACCGGCTGCCGATACCCGCGTTTTTGGGCTACGATGCCTAGTCTACCGGGGCTGCCTGGGAGGGAGTCCACCAAGGAGGGGGTCGTTTCATGGCGTATGTGATCGCTGAACCCTGCATCAATACCAAGGACACGGCCTGCGTCGAGGTCTGCCCGGTGGACTGCATCCACCCGAAGAAGGATGCGACCGACTTCGGGGCCGAGACCAAGCTCTACATCGATCCCGAGACGTGCATCGACTGTGGCGCGTGCGTGCCGGTTTGCCCTGTGCAGGCGATCTTCCCGGTCGAGGAGCTGCCGGAGAAGTGGGCGCACTTCACCAAGATCGACGCCGACTGGTACGTAAACCGCAACAAGAAGTAGCGTAGAGCCCGAGCGTGCCCCCCTCCGAGCGCCGCCGCGACCCGCGCATGGGGATGAACGTGACCGTGCAGGTGCGCGGCCACGACCAGGACGGGACCGCGTGGGAAGAGATGACGGCGAGCGACGACATCTCGTACGGCGGCGCGTCGTTCCCGCTGCGCCACGGCCACGGCGTCGGCCAGGTCCTGCTGCTGTCCGCGCCGCTGCCGCGCAACTTCCGCCGCTACGACCTCCAAGAGACTTCGTACAAGAGCTACGCGCTCGTCCGCAACTCGCGCTCGACCGACAGCGGCACCCGCGTCGTGGGCGTGATGTTCCTGGGCCGCGTTCCGCCCAAGGGCTTCGAGGCCAAGCCGGGCGGCCGCTACCGCCTTCCCGACCGACCCGCGCGGAGCGATGACGCCCGCCTCGAACATCTCGGCCGCGGATCGGCGGCGCAACGAGCGGCTGCAGCTGTTCGTGGACCTGAAGCTCAAGCGGGCGGGCATGGTGGGCGTGATGGAGGAGCAGACCGTCACCGAGAACCTGAGCCGCGGCGGGGCGCGCGTCTTCACGACGCTGCCCGTCTCCAAGGGCGAGACGCTCACGGTGAGCGACCTCGACGCCACCGTCAGCTGCGAGGCCGTGGTGCGCAACGTCTACGTCGGGCACGACCGCGTGACCCGGCTCAACCTGCAGTTCCCCGACGTGCGCGGCTTCGAGAAGCTGCTGCTGGCGGCCGGCACGCCGCCGCTGCCGCCGGACGCGGCCTCATGACGGAGCCCGACCCGAGCGGGCGCGTCGCGATCCGGTTCCGCGAACCTCATACGGTCGGGGCCTTCGGCCTGGTGGCGCTCGAGGACTACGCGCGCGAGCTGACGCGGGCGCGCGCGGCCGAGGCGGTGGTCGCTCCGGGCGAGGGCGAACGGCTGCTGGGCCTCGAGCTCGAGGCGCCGGCCATAGCACCCCAGGGGAGCGTGCTCGACGACATCGAGGCCTTCGCGCGCGAGCTCGCGGAGCGCGCGGGCGACGGCCTCGGCTGGTCGTAGGGGAGGAGGCGCATGGTGAAGGAATACGCGCGGCTGGCACGCCCGTACTTCGTGCTGCTGGCGATCGTGACGATCGGCCGCTGGATGATGGGCAACGTGTTCGACGTCCCTTACGCGAAGGGCACGGACAAGCTGAGCATCGTCACACTGACGCTGTTCGCGTCCCTCTTCTCGGCGGCATTTACGAGGCGCTGGCTCGGCTACAAGCTGGCGCAGGCGGCCGGCTTCACGATGTTCATGGCCTTGGTGTCCCAGCTCGTCGTGATGAGCTCGACGGCCGCCTCGTATGTCCTCGGCATTTCGAGCTATTTCAACCAGCCGCTGGCGATCAGCGGCCAGCCCGAGCCGCTCGGGTTCGCCGCGGCGCTCGGCTTCCGGGCCGTCGGCCTGGTGGTGAACACCCTCATCAACGGCATCGCCGGGGCCGTGGGCTGGGCGCTCGGCGGCCTGCTGCCCGTCCGCGACCGCTGACTTGGCACCTTGACGTGCCAAATGCTCTTTTGCTAGCGTTTGCGCCGCGCTGGTGATTGTCGCTCTGGCGCCTGTCGGCGCGCCGCCCACGGTGGGCGGCGTCGGCGTGAGCGGGCGCGCACGTAGCTTTCGCCAGGCAAGGCTAGGGAGGCCTATACGTTCATGGTCGAAGGTACGGTGAAGTGGTTCAACGAGTCGAAGGGTTTCGGCTTCCTCTCGCGCGAGGGTGGGCCGGATGTGTTCGTCCACCACAGCGAGATCAAGGCGGAGGGGTTCCGGACGCTCAACGAGGGTGACCGCGTGCGCTTCGACGTGGTCGACAGCCCGAAGGGGCCGCGCGCTGCGAATGTAACCAAGATCGGCTAAGGGACTCTTTCGAGCCACTGAACCGAAAAGCGCCCGGAGCCGCAAGGCTCCGGGCGTTTTCTTGTCTGGGGGGCGCTGCGTCGCCCAGACCCCCCCACGCCCGCGGGAGTGAATCCCGCTCCGCTCCGCGCCCGTGGCTTGTTGGCTACGATGGCTGCGCCCTGGACTGCCCGCGCCCCAAGACGGCCATTCGCTCTGGTACCGCGCTCGGCTCGGCTCGACCGCTGATAGCATGCGCCGCGTGAAGCCGACTCCTCGAACGCGCTCTCCGGGCGGCTCGAGTCGCTCGACGTCTTCCGCGGGGCGACGATCGCCGCGATGATGCTCGTCAACAACCCCGGCGACTGGAACACCGTCTACTGGCCGCTGCTGCACGTGCCCTGGCACGGCTGGACGCCGACCGACCTGGTCTTCCCGTTCTTCCTCTTCATCGTCGGTGTGGCGCTCACCTTCTCGAAGCGTGCCAGCTTCCGGGAGGCGCTCCTGCGTGCGCTCAAGCTGATCGGCCTGGGGCTGCTGCTCGCCCTCTACCCCTATTTCCCCTTCCTCGAGCTGCGCTGGCCCGGCGTGCTGCAGCGGATCGGAGTCTGCTACCTCGCGGCCTGGGCGGCCCGGCGCTTCCTGGGGCCGCGCGGCCTGGCCGCGCTGGCTGCCGTCCTGCTCGTCGGCTACTGGGCGCTCATGACGAAGGTGACGGGGCCGGAGGGCCATCCCCCCAACCTCGAGATGCAGACCAACCTCGCCGCGCAGGTGGACCGGATGCTGCTCGGCGGGCACATGTGGGCGGCCACGAAGACCTGGGACCCGGAGGGCCTCGTCTCGACGCTGCCGGCGATCGCGACGCCGCTGCTGGGGCTGCTCTGCGGCGCGTGGCTCGCGGGCCGCGGCGAGCGGACGCCCTTTCGCACCACGCTCGGGCTCGTCGGGGGCGGCCTCGTGCTGACGCTCCTCGGAGTGCTCTGGGGCGAGGCGGCTCCGCCCGCGCTGCTCTTCCCGATCAACAAGAACCTCTGGAGCCCGTCGTTCGTGCTCTTCACGGGCGGACTGGCCTCGGCGTGCCTCGGTCTCGCCTACGCCGTCGTCGACGTCGCCGGTGTGCGCCGCTGGGCCGCGCCGCTCGTGACCTACGGCCGCAACCCGATCGCGGTCTACGTTGCGTCGGGCCTCGTCGCGGACACCCTCAGCGCGATCAAGTGGCCCGCCGCGAGCGGTAGCGTCCTGAGCCTCCAGGAGCGGCTCTATCGCGCCTTCCCCGCGAGCGTGCTGCCCCCGTACGCGGCATCGCTGGCCTGGGCGCTGATGATGGTGGTCGTCTACTACCTGATCGCGGCGTGGCTCGACCGCCGGAGGATCTACCTCAAGCTCTGAAGTCCTTCAGCCCTTGCCGGTCTTCTTGAGCTCGGCGAGGACGGCGAACGGATTGTTGAAGGCCGGACGCCGCGAGTCAGGCCGCTTTTCGGCGGCGGGTCGCTCCCGCGGGGGCCGGCCTGCAGCGGCGGGCGGCGCGTCGCGGCGTCCCGGCCGTTCCGCGGAAGGCCGTGGCCGCTGCGGCCTCGGCCGCTCCTTCGGCACGGCGCGGCTCGCACCCGGCGCCGCGTCGCCCTTCGCCTCCGCCGCGGCGCTCGGCGCGACCGGCCGGCGCGCCGCCGGGCGCGCGGAGGGCTTGCGAGACGGTGCGGGCTTGCGCTGGGGCTGCGGCCGCATCGTGAACGACACCTGCTTCTTCTCGAGGTCCACCTTCAGCACGCGCACTTCGACGCGGTCGCCGGGTTGGAGCGCCGGCGCCGATCCGGCTCCGCGCGCCGGGCCGAGCTGCGAGACGTGGACGAGCCCGTCGTGCTGCGCTCCCACGTCGACGAAGGCGCCGAAGCTGGTGACGTTCGTCACCAGGCCCGGACACACCATGCCCGGCTTCAGCTGATCGAGCGAACGCACGTCGTCGCGGAACGCGAACGGCACGAACGCCGGCCGCGGGTCCTTGCCGGCCGCTTCGAGACTCCTGACCACGTCGGCCTTCGTCAGCGGGCCCAGCTCCTGCTCGAGCTCCACGGCCTCCCGCACGAGCGCCGCTCCTGCACCCACGAGGTCGGCCACGGTCTTGCCGTGCCGCCCCGCCAGCGCCTCGAGCGCGGCGTAACGCTCGGGATGGACCGCGCTGTCGTCGAGCGCGTGACCGCCGCCCTTGACGCGCAGGAAGCCGGCGGCGTGCTCGAAGATCGTGGGCGTGACCTGCGGCAGCTCGGCGAGGGCGTGCCGCGTGGCGAAGCGGCCGTTCGCGGCGCGATGCTCGACGATCGCGGTCGCGAGCGCAGGCGAGAGCCCCGGCACGCGCGCGAGGAGCGCGCGCGGCGCCGCGTTCAGGTCGACGCCCACGCTCGTCACGGCGTCCTCCACCACGGCATCGACGGCGCGCTGCAGCAGCGCGTGCGGGACGTCGTGATGGTGCTGCCCCCAGCCGAGCGCCTTGGGCTCGAGCTTGGCGAGCTCGGCGAGCGGGTCCTGCAGCCGGCGCCCGATCGACACCGCGGCGCGCACGGGCGGCTCGGCCTCGGGCAGCTCGGCGCGCGCCGGCTCGCTCGCCGCCCAGCCGTTCGCGCCCGACTCGCTCACGAGCACGACCGGCGCCTCGAGCGACGCGGAGCGCAGGGCGGCACGCGCCAGAAGCTCGACCTCGCGGCAGCCCGAGCCGTCGCCCACCGCGACCGCGGCGGCTGCGTGCTCGCGGGCGAAGCCGGCGAGCGCCTCGCCGGCCGCGGCCTTCTGCTCGTCGCTCGCGAGCTCGACCACGCGGCTCGCCACGAAGCCGCCCGCCGCGTCGAGCGCCGCGATGCGGCAGCCGCTTCGCGGGTCGGGGTCGATGCCCAGGACCGGGCGCGCGCCGAAGGGCGCCGCCAGCAGGCGCCGCCGCGCGCTCTCGGCGAAGCCGGCCACGATCACCGCGTCGGCCGCCTCCTTGAGCACCCGGTGCACCTCGTTCTCGATCCCGGTGCGGACGTCGTTCTTGAGCGCGATGCGGCCGGCGTGGCGCAGCACCTCGGCCCCCGGCGAGTCCGGCACGCTGCACGCGGCCGCCTCGAAGGCGGCGAGCAGCCGCGTCTCGAACTCGGCGTCGTCGGCTGCGCCGCCGAGCGAGAGCTGGAGCTCGTCCTCGGCCTGCCCGCGGCGCAGGGCCAGGTAGGTCGGCGCATGCTGCGGCTCGCGCAGCACCGCGATCCGCTCCTGAAAGGAGAAGTAGGCCTCGAAGCGGGAGTGCGGCTTGGCCTTGGCGGTGCGCGCGGAGTTGAGACAGCCCTTCTCGAAGTACTCGCGGCGCACGAGCGCCCGCAGCTCGGGCGCGCCGGCGAGCCGCTCCACGAGGATGTCGCGCGCGCCTTCGATCGCCGACTTGGCGTCGGGCACGGCCTTCTCCTCGTTGCGGAAGGTGAAGGCCCACAGCTCGAGCGTCTGGCCCTCCTGCGGCTGCTCGCTGCCGTGGCCGCAGTTCCAGATCCAGTCGGCGAGCGGCTGCAGCCCCGCCTCGCGGGCCGCGAGCGCGCGGTTCTTCTTCTGCTGCCGGTACGGGTGGTAGAGGTCCTCGAGCGCGTCGGGGTCGAAGGTCCCGAGGATCCGCTCGCGCAGCTCGGGCGAGAGCGTCGCGTGCCGCTCGATCGACTCGACGATGATCGCCTGGCGCGAGCGGACCTTGGCGGCGAGCTCGGCGGCCTCGAGCACGCGGCGCACCGCCGGTGCGTCGAGGCCGCCCGTGCGGTCGCGCCGGTAGCGCGCGATGAAGGCGCCTGGCGCGCCCGCCTGCGCGAGCTCCAGCACGGCGCGCGCGGCCGCGACCGGGATCTCGGGGTGGCGCGCGGCGAACCAGGCGTCGAAGGCGGAGGGGAGCGTTTCGAGACACGGCGATTCGGGAAAGGACCCCCATGCTGCCATGTCCGGGCTCACGGGAAAAGACCCGGCCTCGAGCCGCCCCGGGCGGGGGCTCGGGCGTGGCGGGCCGCGGGCGTGCGTGCTACCGTTCGCGCGTGGCGCTGGAGCCCTTCTTTCCGGAGGCCCTCCCCCTGCCGCCCGACGCGGGGAAGCGCCTCCGCTCGCTCGACAAGGTCGAGCTGCACCAGCACGTGGACGGGTCGATCCCGGCCGACGTGACCTGGGAGCTGATGCACCACTACCGGCTCAACCCCGTCGACTCGCTCGACGAGATGCGCCGGCACCTGGAGATCCAGGAGGGCGAAGAGGGAACGCTGCTCGCCTACCTGGACAAGATGCACTACCCGCTCTGGGTCACGCAGTTCTACGAGAACATCTCGAAGGTGGTGGAGGAGATCGGACTCGCGGCCGCCGCCATGGGCGTCAAGACGCTCGAGCTGCGCTACGCGCCGCTCATCCACACCTACGCGGGGCTCACGCCGCGCCAGTCGATCCGCGCCGCGCTCTCGGGCATGAACCGCGCGCAGCGCAAGAACCCCGAGATGAAGCTCGGCCTGATCGTGATCACGATGCGCCAGCACGGGCCGCACATCGCGAAGATCCTGGCGCGCCAGGCGCTCGCCGAGGCGCAGCACCTGCACGAGCGCACCGGTGTCGTGGGCTTCGACATCGCCGGGCCCGAGCGCGGCAATCCGCCGCGCCTCTTCAGGAGCGCCTACGAGATCGCGCGGCTCGGGCGGCTGGGGCTCACGGCCCACGCCGGCGAGGACGGGCCCACCGACTACGTCTGGCAGGCCGTCGACGAGCTGGGCGTCGATCGCATCGGCCACGGCTGCGTTGCCGCGCGGGATCGCAGAGCTGCTGAAGCGGCTCGCACGCGACAAGATCGCGGTCGAGGTGTGCCTCTCGAGCAACTACCACACCGGCGCCGTGCGGCAGGGCACCCGCCATCCCCTCCACGCCTTCCTGGAGGCGGGCGTGCCGGTCGCCCTGTGCAGCGACAACAGCACGGTGTCGCGCACCGACGCCCTGCGCGAGTCGCTCCTGGCGGCGGCGCAGGTCGGCCTCGACGCGGTCGTCGGCATCCACGAAGCCGCCCGAGCCCACACCTTCATCCGGCCCCAGACGGCACTGCCGGGACGGCCGGACCGCTGACCCGCCTGACGCGAAAGCAGACAGGCGGACACGCCCGCCGTGACGCAAAGCGAGCAGCGGCGACGCCAAGTGCTTGTGATTCAACGACCACGGCAGCGGGCATCGCGCTTGCTATTCAGGGGGTGGGGTCGCAAGAACGCGGCCGACCGGCGCCGGGCGGCGTGGCGGGGTGGGGTTGGAGGGAGCCTCGCTCCGATGCGCTGACCGGATGTGCGGGGCGGTGGAAAGCGTTCGAGGCGGCCCCCGTTCTTTTTTTCTGGGAGGCGCTGCGTCGCGTCCCCCAGGTCAATCACAGATGAGCGAGCCGCGCGAGTGCCCCTTCTGCACCGCGAGCCTCGGCCACACGCTGCACGCCGAGCAGCTGTCCCCCGGCGCGCTCCTGCTGGTGGCCGCCAACAACCCCTGGTGGCGCCCGGAGTCGGGCCTTTGCGACGACTGCGCCCGCGGCTTCGAGAGCACGCTCGGCTACGTCATGAGCCACGCGGCGGGATTCGCGCACGGCGGCGTGCCGATCCTGCCGACGCCCGTGCGGCTTTCCGCACCGGAGGCGCTCAGCGGACGCGGGGCGACGATCGCCTTCCTCGATTCGGGCTTCTACGCCCATCCCGACCTCGTTCGCCCGCGCAGCCGCATCCTGGCGTACGTGGACGTCAACAATCCACGCGCGCGCCTGCGCGATCTCGAGAAGCCCGACGTGTCGAGCTGGCACGGCATGATGACCTCGGTCGTCGCCTGCGGGAACGGCTGGCTCTCGGACGGCCTCTACCGCGGCCTCGCGGCGAGCGCCAAGGTCGTGCTGGTCAAGGTCGGAAGCGCGAGCCGCATCCGCCACGACGACATCCGCCGCGGCCTCGCGTGGGTGACGCGCAACCGCAAGCGCTACGGGATCCGCATCGTGAACGTGAGCTGCGGCGGCGACTACGAGGCGAGCTACCTGGAGGACGGCCTGTCGCGGGCCGCCGAGGCCGCGACGCGCGCCGGGCTGCTGGTGGTCGCCGCTGCCGGCAACCTGGGCAACAAGCCGGGCCATCCGGTGCTGCCGCCGGCCTCGGCGCCGTCGGTGCTCACCGTGGGCGGCCTCGACGACAAGAACCGGCTGCCGTTCTCGGATTACGACATGTACCACTCGAGCTACGGCCCCACGGTCGACGGGCTGCAGAAGCCCGAGGTGATCGCGCCTGGAATCTGGGTGGCCGCGCCGATCCTCCCCGGTACGCCGACGGCCGACCAGGCGGCTCTGCTCGCGCGCCTGGCGCGCGCGAGCGACGCCGAGCTACGGAACGCGCTCGAGGCGGGGCGAGGCATCGACGCGCAGCTCGACGCCGCGAGCGGCCTCGAGCCTCCGCTCGTGCGCCAGCTCGTGCAGGCCAAGATCCGCGACCACAACGTCATCTCCGGCGCCTACAAGCACGTCGACGGCACGAGCTTCGCCGCACCGATCGTGGCCTCGCTCGCCGCGCTGCTCGTCGAGGCGAACCCCGCGCTGACGCCGCGCGAGCTGAAGCTGGTGATCCAGGCCACCGCTCGCCGGCTTCAGCACGTCGACGTCGACCGCCAGGGCTGGGGCGTCGTCGACGTGCGCCGGGCGTGCCTGGCGGTCTCGCGTCGCCCGCTACGACCGTCGCCCAGGAAAGGCCCGGGGCGCCTCGTGAGGCGCCCCGGGAGTCCGACCTAGAAGGTCATCCCCTATTCGGGGGGTGGGAGTTCTGAGATGGGATCTCGATAGGTGGGTGATTCGCTAGGAAAGCAGTTGCACGTCTGCCGGACTTCAAAGCAAGCGTCGTGCCCGGGGTTGGATGCGGGAGCGCGTGCCCGCAACGGACTCTGGCCGCGAGCGTTACCTCGCAACGGACTACGGCGTGCGACGACACTCCCGTCCGAGCGTCAGAACGAATTTCCGGGAGCTGGACGAGGAGCCGCGATTCCTGCGCGCGGCTTCACCTCGTCAGTGGCCGACTTTGAGCCTCGCCGACTCCAGCTCGTGCGCGCACTCGTGACAGATGAAGTCGTACCCCGAGTAGATGTCGTAGACCTTCAGGCAGTCCGCGCATGCGAAGCGCTCGCAGATGTCACACTGCAGCAGGGCGGCGTTGTGGACGATCTCGGCGCCCCGTCGGTACTCGAGCCGGCTCTCGGTAACGGCCTGCCGACACGACTGACAACTGCCAGGTGGCTCCATAGGGGGGTCCCGCGACGGCGGCGGCGTGAGGCGAGATTTACGATAGCATAGTCCTACAGGGTGCGTAACAGGTCCGGCCGGCCCGAGGGCCCCAAGGGATATAATCCCCGCCCCGCTGAATGCAAAGACGTTGGGTTACAAGGACATAGCAAAACTTTGCCGACGGAGCCCTGAATGACACGAGCGTTCATCACCCTGGTCGCACTCATTCTCCTCGCCTCCCCCGCCCTCGCCCAGCAGTCGAAGCTCGACCAGGCGTACGCGAAGGCTCTCGAGCAGGTCGCGAAGGGCCGGCCCGAGGAGGCGGTGAAGACGATGACCAAGGCGGCCGCCGAGAACGGCGCCGAAGGTCAGATGGCGCTCGGGCGCCTGCAGGAGCGACTCGGCAACCTCGACGAAGCGCAGGCCGCCTACACCCAGGCGCGCAGCTCGGCGCAGGGCGCCGCCAAGGGCGAGATCCTCGCGGCCATCTCGAGCTTCACGCTACGGCGCGGCACCGGCAAGGACGCGCTCGCCATCGCGAACGAGGCGCTCGTCGCGGCCCCCGGATCGGCGAGCGGGCTCGCCGCGCTGGCGCGCGCGCTCGTCCGCAACGAGGACGGGCCGGGCGCGCTCGCCGCCGCCGACAAGGCCGTCGCGGCCGGCGCGTCGAGCGCGATGGCGCACGTCGCCCGCGGCGAGGCGCTGATCGCGCTCGGAAAAAACCCCGAGGCCGAGCAGGAGCTCAAGAAGGCCGTCGAGCTCGACCCCAAGTCGGCGCTCGCCTACTCGCGCCTGTCCCGCGCGCAGTTCTCGCAGACCGGCCGCGCGACGGACGCGGTCGCCTCGGCCAAGAAGGCGACCGAGCTCGACGACAAGTTCGGCGAGGGCTTCGCGATGCTCGGGCTCGCGACGCTCGCCGAGAACCCGAAGAGCTGGAGCGACGCGATCGCGCACGCCCAGCAGGGCGCGTTCCTCGACCCCGAAGAACCCGCTCGTCAACTCGGCGGTGGGCAAGATCTTCGAGACGAGCGGCCAGTACGAGCAGGCCGCGGGCGCCTACCGCAAGGCGCTCGCGACCGACAACGGCTTCGCCCCGGCGCGGCTCGCTCCATCCAGGCCGAGCTCAACCGCGGCAACCGCGACGCGGCGCTCGCCGAGGCCCAGAAGGCTGGCCGCCGAGATGCCGACGAGCGCCGAGATCCAGATGCTGCTCGGCGAGATGGCGATCCGCAAGGGCGACTACGCCGCGGCGCTCGGCGCGCTCGAGAAGGCGACCAAGGGCCTGCCCGGCAACGCCGACGGCGGGCGCTGCTCGGCCGCGCCTACCACTACAACCGCCGCTTCGACGAGGCCGCCGAGGCCTACAAGAAGGCCGTCTAGCTGTCGCCGCTCAACATCGGCTACCGCACGACGCTCGGGCTCGCTGCTCGGGCAGGCCGGCGAGCTCGAGGAAGGCCTCGCGGAGCTTCAGAAGGTGACGACCACGCCCGGCTACAAGGACGCCGCCGGCCTGGGTCAACCTCGGCTGGATCTACCGCAACATGAACCGCGCCGACGAGTCGATCGCCGCCTACAAGAAGGCCCTCGAGCTCGACCCCAAGCAGGAGCAGGCCGCGCTCGGCCTCGGCTGGGCGTACTCGTACACGAAGAAGTACGACGAGGCGATCAAGGCCTACGAGCAAGGCGATCCAGATCGACCCGAAGGAAGCGACGCCGGACGCCACCATCGGGATCGCCTGGAGCTACTTCTTCAAGCGCGACATGGCGCAGGCGCAGCGCCTTCGCGGACAAGGCGACGGCCGCCGGCCGCAACGACGCGCTCGTCAAGGAGAACGTCGAGAAGTACGAGAAGGCAGTCGCGAGCGGCGCGGCAGCGACCGAGGCCGAGATGGAGAAGGCGCGCGAGCAGCAGCAGGCCCACGAGCGAGATCCAAGCAGCTCGAGCAGGCGAACAACGCCGTCCGCTCGCGCAACCCGCAGACGCGGATAAGGCCGTGCAGCAGCTGCATCGTGCGGCCGCCGGTGCCGACGCGGTCCCCGCGCTCGTCGTCATGATGCAGACCGATCCGAACTTCGACGTGCGGATCGCGGCGACGAACGCGCTCGGCGCGCTCGGGCCGGCGGCGAAGGCCGCGCTTCCGAACATCGACGGGATGCTGCGCCAGCCGGATTACACGGCGCCGATCGGCAACGCAACGGCCGAGCAGCTCGATGCGGAGATGAAGGCCGGCGACTACAAGCGCGCGCCGAGCGAGAGCAAATCGCGCTACGCAGGGGGTCGGAGGGCGCCAAGTAGTCGTCGGATCGGCTGTAACTAGTCCGTCGTCCGCATCGGTTCTCCCCAGAAGCCCGGGATCGCGCGGCCGGCACTCCGGGCAGCGGCCGCGCGCGTCCATGCGGTTCTGCAGCACGCGGTAGCCGCTCCGCTCGACGAGCAGCGCGCGGCAGCCGGGGCAGTACGTGTTCTCCCAGCGGCCGCACGGCTCCCGGGAGGTTGCCGGCGTAGACGAAGCGCAGGCCCTCGCGCGGCGCCCGATCTCCGCCGCGCGCAGCAGCGTCGCGCACCGCCGGTGTCGCCGGGCTCCGTCATCTTGTAGTCCGGTGGAAGGCGGTCACGTGCCAGGGGATGTCGGGCGAGACCGAGACCAGGAAGCGCGCGATGTCCCGTGAGCTCCTCGTCCGAGTCGTTGAAGCCCGGCATGACCAGCGTCACGATCTCCAGCCAGAAGCCCCGCTCGTGGAGCGCGCGGATCGTCCAGAGCACGCGCTCGAGCGTGCCGCCGAGCTCGCGGTAGCGGCCGGTCGCGGAAGCTCTTCAGGTCCACCTTGTAGAGCGAGACCCAGGGCCGGATGTAGTCGAGCACCTCCGGCGTGCCGTTGCCGTTCGAGACGTAGGAGCAGACCAGGCCCGCGGCCTTCGCCTCCCGGAAGACCTCCACCGCCCACTCGCTGGTGATCAGCGGCTCGTTGTAGGTGGAGGTCACGATCGCGCGCCCCGCGCTTCGCGCGCCAGGCGCACGAGCTCGGCCGGCGTCATCGTCCTCGGAGGGCGCCGTGGCCGCCTGGATCGCGCAGCGCCTGCGAGGTGAGCCAGTTCTGGCAGTAACCGCAGTGGATAGTCGCAGCCGAGCATGCCGAAGGAGAGCGCCCGCGCGCCCGGCAGCGCGTGGAAGAACGGCTTCTTCTCGACCGGGTCGAGCTGCAGCGCGCCCACGTAGCCGAACGGCACCTTGAGCGTCCCGGCCTCGTTGAAGCGCACGCGGCAGATGCCGTCGCGGCCGGGCGGGATCAGGCAGCGGTGGCCGCAGGCGAAGCAGCGCACGCGCCCGTTGTCGAGCCGCTCGTAGAGCTCGCCCCTCGCGCGTGGAACGCGCGAGGATCTGAGCCAGCGTCTGGTCCGCGGTCGCCACTTTCGCTCTCCCTCTCGATTATGCGCCCCGTCCCGGCGGCTCCGCCTCGCCCGGCTATACTCCGCCGAAGAGGTCTCGGCATGAGCGGTGTGCGCGTGGAGCGGGATGGCCGGCTCGCGGTGCTGCGGCTCGACAAGGCGCGTGGCAACGCGATCGACGAGCCGCTCGTGGAGGCGCTCGCCGCGGCCGCGGCCGAGCTGGCGCGCGACGCCGGAGGTTCGCGGCGTGCTGCTCGCCTCGGCGCACCCCAAGCTCTTCTGCCCCGGCCTCGACCTCGTGACGCTCGCTCGAGTACGACCGGCCGTCGATGGAGCGCTTCATGGCCGCCTTCTCGGTGGCGGTCTGGGCGCTCTACGGCCTGCCGAAACCGGTGGTCGCCGCCGTCTCGGGGGCAGCCGTCGCGGGAGGCTGCATCCTGGCCCTGACCGCCGACCTCCGCGTGCTGAAGCGCGGCGCGCCGATCGGCCTCAACGAGGTCAAGGTCGGGAGTCCCGCTGCCGTGGTCGGTGACGCGGCTGCTGCGGGCGACGGTGGCGCCGCAGGCGCTCTGCGCGCATCGCGCTCCTGGGCCGGAACTTCAGCGACGAGGCGGCGCTCGAGTCGGGCCTCGCGGACGAGCTCGCCGACGCCGACGGCTTCGAGGCGCTCTGCCGCGCGCGGCTCGAGGAGTTCGTGGACAAGGACGCGCGGGCTCTCGCGGCCACGAAAGCCTGGCTGCGCGAGGGGGTGCTGGCCGAGATGATGGCGCACGAGAGCGAGCGGCTCGACGCATGGCTGGACGGCTGGTTCTCGCCGGCGACCCGGGAGCGGATCCGCGCGACGGTCGCGAGCCTGAAGGCGAAGGGCTAGGCGGCGCGGCGCCTCGAACGGCGCCAGAGCCAGAACGCGGCGGCCGCCGTGACGGCCGATCGCCACGATCCCGAGCACGCGGTTCGTGGCGGCGACGACCGTCTTCACCGCCTCCCAGTTGTCGGCCAGCGAATAACCGGCCCAGGCGAGAAACGCGTACCAGATGCGAGACGCGATCGCCGCGGGGACGAGCGCGTGGCGCGCGTCGATGCCCGACGACGCCCGCGAAGGGCGGCACCGCCGCGCGCAGCCCCGGAAGAAAGCGGCTCACGAAGATCCCCGCCGTGCCCCAGCGCGCGTAGGCCTCCTGGAGCGACGCCAGCACCTCGGGCGGCAGGACCTTGCGGCCCCAGCCGGCCTCGAAGAAGGCGCGGCCGTGGCTGCGGCCGACGAAGTACATGCCCGCCGCCGAGGCGAGTGTTGGCGAGCCAGCACAGCGAGCGTGAGCGGCACCACCGACACCTCGCCGCGGCGGGCGAGGAACGCGCCGAGCGCGACCGCGGTGTCGGCGGGCACGGGCGGGAAGACGTTCTCGAGCGCCGAGAGCGCCATCAGCACGAGATAGGTGGGAACGAGCGGCAGCGACGCGAGCGCGTCGAGCAGCCGCTCAAGCACGCGTGACGGCCTCGTGGACGAGGTGCGAGCGAGCGGCTGGAACGGGCGCCCGACCGCGCGCGACATGCCGATCTCGCAGGTCCGGCACGTCGAGTAGCAGCCGGCCCCCGGCGAGCGCTCGAGCAGGCCGCGCACCTCGGCGGCCTCGGCGGCGGTCGCGCTCGCGGTGAGCTCCGGCACCAGGAAGCCCTTGTCGCCGGCGAAGCCGCAGCACTCGGCGAAGAGCGGCAGCTACCACGCATTCGGCGTGCGCGCGCGCCACCGTGCAGCAGGTCGTCGAGCCCGCCCGCCTTCACGAGCGAGCAGGTGGGGTGCAGGATCGCGGTCCCCGGGCGCCGGGGCGGATCCGGGTGGCCCGGCAGCACCTCGCGCGCCCAGAACGACGGAAAGTCCAGCATCCGGACCTCGCGCTTCGACTCGCGCAGGACCCCGGCCACGGCGTCGGCGAGCGTTCCGGCGCACGGCGACGCGTCCGTCACCACCAGCAGCCGGCCGCCGCTCGTGGCGCGCCAGAGCGCCTCCGCCGTGCGGCGGGCCGCGGCGCGCGCCGCGCCGGAGTAGCGCCTTGCTCGCGAACGGCATGCCGCAGCAGAGCCCGGAGGCGCCGTCCGGCACGCGCACGTTGAAGCCGGCCCAGCTCAGCACCTCGCGCATCGCGAGCGCCGTCGGCGTGCCGTTCTCGCCCGGCAGCGGACCGATCACGCGCGTCAGGCAGCTCGGGAAATAGACGACGCTTCCGCGCGACGCGGTCTCGCGCGGCGCGAACGGCGCGGGCGCCGGCATCGAGAAGCGCGGGGCGGGCCGCGGCAGCGCCAGGCGCGGACGGCAGCCTCGGCAGCACGCCGCGGGGCGAGCGCGTGCGCGGCCTCCGCGACGAGCGCGACGGCGCGCGCGCCGAGCGGGTGGACCCGCAGCGTTCCGAGCGCCGCGAGGCCGAGTCGCGTCAGCCGGGCGAGGCTCGAGAAGCGCACAGCCGCCGCGGTCGCGAGGGCGCGTTCGGCCCGCCGAGTGGGACGCTGCCTTGCAGCTCCTTCATGAGCGCGCCGGTGTCGATCTTCACCGGGCACGCCGTCTGGCACATCGAGTCGCCCGCGCAGGTCAGGACGCCGTCGTAGGCGAAGTCGCGCTCGAGCGAATCGCGCCAGGCGGCGTCCGCGGCCTCGCGCGAGGCGCGCAGGCGCACGAGCTCGCGCGTCACCACGATGCGCTGGCGCGGCGTGAGCGTGAGGTCGCGCGACGGGCAGCGCGGCTCGCACAGGCCGCACTCGATGCAGCGGTCGGCGAGCGGCGAGATCGTCGGGCAGCGGCTTGAGGTCCTCCAGGTGGCAGCGCGGGTTCGCGTTCAGCACCACGCCGGGATTGAGGATCCCCTCGGGGTCCAGCAGCCGCTTGACGCGCCCCATCAGGCCGTAGGCGCGCTCGCCCCACTCCGTCTCCACGAACGGCGCCATGTTGCGGCCCGAGCCGTGCTCGGCCTTGATCGCGCCGTCGTACTTCTCGACGACCAGCTCGACCAGGCTGCGCGTGAACTCGCCGTAGCGCTCGACCGCCGCGGGGCTGCGCACGTCCTCGGCCAGCACGAAGTGCAGGTTGCCGTCCTTGGCGTGCCCGAACACGGCCGTGTCCGGCACGCCGTGGCGCTCGAAGAGGGCCTGGCAAGTCCCGGATCGCCTCGGCCAGGCGCTCGACCGGGAAGGCGATGTCCTCGCTCAGGAACGCCGTCCCGGTCGGCCGCATCGCTCCCGTGCGCGCGGCGAGCCCCTTGCGCAGGTGCCAGAGCGCGGCGCGCTCGGCCGCGCCCGTCGTGAAGCGCGGCGGCTCGAGCAGGCGGTGCCCCTTGAGGATCGTCTCGACGTCGGTCATCGCCTCGGCCAGCGTCTCGGTGTCCGCCCGCCGCAGCTCGATCAGGAGCGCCGCGTGCTGCCTCTCGACCTCGAACGGCAGCGGGTGCTCGTCGCGGATCGCGCGCAGCGACGCCGCGTCCAGGATCTCGAGCGCGTCGGCGCCGGCCACGGCGAGCGGAGCCACGGCGCGGCCGGCGTCCTCGAGCTCGTCCAGGAAGACGAGCGCCGTCGCGCGTGCGGGCGGCTCGGGCACGCTGCGAAGGGTCATCTCCGCCACGAAGCCGAGCGTCCCCTCCGAGCCCACCATCAGGTGCGCCAGGATCTGGGCCGGGCTGTCGAAGTCCAGGAACGCGTTCAGGCTGTAGCCGCTCGTGTTCTTGGTCGCGAACTTGCGGCGGATCCGGCTCGCGAGCGGCGGGTCGCGCCGGATCTCGTCGCGCAGCGCCAGCAGCTCCGCGTGGAGCGCGGGCTGCGCGCGGCGCAGCTGGTCGTCGGCGTCGGGCTCGCGCGGTGTCGACGACCGCGCCGCAGGCGAGCACCATCACCAGGCTCTCGAGCGTGTGGTAGCTGTTCTGCGCCACGCCGCAGCACATGCCGGAGGAGTTGTTCGCCAGGATGCCGCCGATCATCGCGGCGTCGATCGACGCCGGGTCCGGCCCGATGCCTGCGCCGGTGGCGCGCCAGCAGCCGGTTCAGGTGGCCGCCCACGACGCCGGGCTCGCTCCAGATCCGCTCGCCGTCGTCGAGCACGCGCGCCTGCCTGAAGAAGGGAGCGAGCTCGACGAGCACGTCGTCGCTCACGGCCTGGCCGTTGAGCGACGTGCCGGCGGTGCGGAAGGTGAGGTGACGGTGCTTCTGGCGCGCCCAGCCGAAGAGCTCGCGGACCTCGGCGACGCCGCGCGGACGCACGATCGCCTGCGGGATCAGCCGGTAGATCGAGGCGTCGGCCGAGCGGCCCAGGCGGTCGATCGGCCGCGTCAGCACGCGTTCGGGCGCGAGGATGCGCTCGAGGTCCTCGACCACGCGCGGGTCGGTCTCGCGCAGCACCGGGCCGCTCACGGCAGAGGCTCCGCGACCGGGACCTGGAAGCGGTAGCGCGTGCCGCCGGCGTTCAGCGTGATGGTGGTGGTCTTGTGCGCCGTCAGGCGGTCGCGCGTCATGCCGGAGGCGTCGGTGACCAGCACGCGGCCGGCGGAGAAGAGCGCCCCGCCCGAGCTGCGCAGGCGCACCTCGACGCCCGGGAAGCGCGTGCCGCCCTGCTTCTGGATGCGCACCATGATCTGCGCCTGGCCGCCCCCGGCCGGAAGCTGCTTCGGCTCGGCCCAGGCGGCCACCACGATCGGCTCCGCCACCGGCGTGACCGGGAGCGGCTCCTCGTCGCCGCTGTCGGCCTCGGGCGTGAGCGCCGTCCCCGGAGGAGGCGGCGGCGGCGGCGGCGGCTCCTTGTGGCCGAAGGTCGCGCAGCCGCCCGTGAGCAGGGCGGCGGCGAGCAGCAGGCACGCGGTGAAGGCCTGGCGTCGGAGCATGGAACGCGCCCGCGAGGCACGGGCCGCACGGCTATCGTACATCGCCCGCGCGGGCCCTTGACCGCGGACCGCCTCCGCCGTGAGGATTCGGACCGCCGGTCTCGAAGGAGCTTTCCATGCCGAGCATCGATTCCCTGCGGCGCGCCCGCGCCCAGGCGCTGAAGCTGGCTGCCGCCCTCGCCTTCCTCGCCCCGCTCGTCACACGCCTGGTGATGGGCCAGGCCTACCACCAGACGGGCTCCGGCAAGATCGCGAACTTCGCGAATACGGTGAGCTTCTTCGGCGAGCTCGGCATTCCCTTCCCGGAGGCGAACGCGTTCTTCGTGTCGCGGCTCGAGTTCTGGGGCGGGCTTTTGCTGATCGCTGGCCTGCTGACGCGCGTCGTGGCGGCGGGGCTCGCATCGACGATGGTGGTGGCGATCGCGACGGCCGACCGCGCGGACTTCCTGGGCGCGCTCGAGGGAGCCGGCGAGAAGGGCCTGACGGACGTCGTGCCGTTCGTCTACCTGCTGTTCCTGGCGTGGCTCGTGCTCTACGGCCCCGGCCCCGTGAGCCTCGACGCGCTCGTCGTGCGCTGGCTCGAGCGCAGAAAGTCGCCGCCGCCGGCTTGACGCGGGAGTAGAATCCTCCTCGCCGTCCGCGCAGGAGGAGGGATGACCACCATCCGACAGATCCTCGCCGGCAAGCCGGACATCTACTCGATCGACCCCGACGCGACGGTGCTCGACGCGTTGCGGCTCCTGGAGCAGAAGAACATCGGCGCGCTGCTCGTGATGAAGGGCGGCGTGCTCTCGGGGATCTTCTCCGAGCGGGACTACGCCCGGCGCATGATCCTGCACGGCCGCAGCTCGAAGGAAACGCAGGTGCGCGAGGTGATGACGCCGGACGTGTTCGTGATCTCGCCCGACACCACGTCGGGCGAGTGCATGGTGCACATGACCGACCGCCACATCCGCCACCTGCCCGTCGTCGAAGGCGGGCGCGTGGTGGGCGTGATCTCGATCGGCGACGTGGTGCGCAGCGTGATCGAGGACCTGCGCTTCACGGTGCGGCAGCTGGAGGGCTACATCAAGAGCGGCGGCTAGTCGAGCTCGCCTTCGACGAACCACTCGCCGCGCAGGCGGTCGAGAAACAGGCGGAAGGCCGCGCTCGCCGCGGCCGGTCCCGGCTGCGTCGCGAGCGCCACGTCCCACTCCTCGCGCGAGAACGACTCGTCCCACCAGTCGCCCGAGACGCGCCAGGGGCCCGCCGCGGCGGTGACCGCTCCGCGCAGCCCCGGCGCCGCCACGAAGCTCGGGACGCCCGCCTTCGTGAGGACGTGCGCGAGCCGCGGCGGGCGGTAGGCGCGCAGCGCCACCCGCGGCCCGCAGGGCGCTCTCGCGGGCCGGCCGCGCGGGAGCGGCCCCGGCGCGAAGGTCGAGACGGCGAAGGCGCCGGGCCGATGCGTGTCCACGAGCTGCGGCGAGCCGGAGCGGCCCTGCTCGGTCCAGGCGTGGAGCCGGGCCAGCGTCTCCGCGAGCTTCTCCGGCGCGGGCTGCGCGGGGTCGAGCAGCGAGAACTGCGAGGCGCGCGCGGGAGTCGGCTCGGCGCGCAGCGTGAGGCGCGCGATCGCGTCGCGCGGCGGGTGCGCCTCGAGGTCGAGCAGCACCAGCGTGCGCCAGGTGCGCGCGTCGCCCGAGGCGGCCGCGGGCCGCAGCGTGCGCGCGTGGCTGCTCCCGTCCGCGAGCCCGAGCTCGAACGCGAGCGCCGCGGCCTTCGCCCCGCGCGCGGCGAGCGCCTCGCCGAGCGGCTCGAGCGCCCGCTGCAGCAGGAACGCGAGCGGCTCGAGGCCCTCCACCGGCCAGTCGAGCTCGAGCGTCGTCTCGAAGCGCTCGGGCAGCGGCGCCCTGCGGAAGACGCCCGCGTCCTCGCCGCGGGCGAGCTCGACGAGGCGCGGGCCGCCCGCACCGAGCCGCGCGGCGAGCGCGGCCGGCGGCAGCCGCGCGAGGTCGCCGATCGTGCGCAGGCCCCAGCGCGCGAAGAGCTGCCGCTCGTCTTCCGGAAGCTCCAGGAGCGCGATCGGCAGCGGCGCGAGCGCCGCCGCCTCGCCGCCTGCCGGCACCACGGTCAGCCCCGGGCAGCCCTGCGCCACGACGAGCGCGGTCGCGCGCGTGAAGGCGAGCGCCGCCTGCGCCTCGATCGCCTTCGCCGCGGCCGCGGCGACGAGCGCGCGCCCGAGCTCGTGGGGCGTCGGCCAGAGCCGGCCCAGCCCGGAGAGGTCGAGCAGCACCGGTGTCGGCGAGAGGGCCTCGACGCGCGGCGTGAAGCTCCGGGCGATCGCCAGCAGCGCTCCCGCCTCGGGGAGCGGACGGGGAGCGTGCAGGCCGCCGAACACGCCAACGCTCCGGCGTCAGACCGCCGCGAGCGCGAGCTCGGCCGTGCGCAGGCCGTGGCGTCCGGCCCGCGCGCGCGCGGCGAGCGACTTCAGGAGGCACGCCGGGCCGGGTGGTCCCGAGAAGCGCAGCCCCAGCGGCTCGAGCGCCAGCGCCCGGCCGCCGGGGCTGCAGGCGACGTGGCCGTCGGCCACCAGCACGAGGGCCGTCTTCGCGTCCTCGACGAGCCGCTGCAGGCGCAGCCAGGTGGTGGACGGCAGCCGGCGGCGCGCGCCGTCGGCGCCCGCGAGGTCGAGCGCCACCACGTCGAAAAGCCCGGAGCCGACGAGCGTCGCGACCGCCGCGGTCGCGGCGCCGAGCGCCTTCGTCTGCGGCTCCTCCCCGCCACCGCGCGGGCCGCGCAGCCAGAGCAGCCGCTCGAGGTCCACGCCCGCGGCGGCGGCGGAGCCGGGATCGAGCCGGTCGAGCGGGTCGACGAGCGCCGCGAGCGCGCCCGCGCGCGTCGTGTGTGCGAGGAGCGCCAGCAGCACGCCGGTGCGCCCCGAGGAGGGGGGCCCGTGGATCTCGCTCTGCTCACCGCGCGGGAAGCCGCCCGCGAGGATCTCATCGAGCGCGGCGACGCCCGTCGCGAGCGGTCGCAGCCTGTAGTCCTCGCCGCGCAGCGGCGGCTCGTCGGCCTGCAGCCGGCGCGCCTTCAGCAGGTCCTCGAGAGCGCGCTTGCGCTCGCCGACGTCGGCGACGGGCGGCGTCCAGGGCAGGGCGGCGGGGAGAGTCGCGGCGCTCATGGTGGGGTTTCTCGCGGGTTCAGGTGGAGAGCGTCTTTCGCTTTTTCTTCGCTTCAATATCGGCGCGAACGCCGATCGCGTCAATCCCGAAAACCTTGTGGTGGTTCGAGTCAGGCCACTAGGGCTAGGCCGGCTGCTGCTCCGTCGGCGCCGGTGCGGTGGCGGGCGTCTCGATCGCGCCCGACGGGCGGCGGCGCGCGCGGAACCACTGCCGCACGGCCTCGGGCCGCAGGCCGTCGAGGTAGCTGTAGACCACCGGCACCACGACCAGCGTCAGCAGCGTCGAGGTGATCAGCCCGCCGATCACCGCGCGGGCCATCGGCGCGCGCATCTCGGCGCCCGCGCCGATCGCGAGCGCGAGCGGCAGCATGCCGAAGATCATCGCGAGCGTCGTCATCACGATCGGCCGCAGGCGCGTCGCGCCGGCCTTGACGAGCGCGTCGCTCCGCGCGAGGCCCTCGCGGCGCGCCTGGTTCGCGAAGTCCACGAGCAGGATCGCGTTCTTGGTCACGAGCCCCATCAGCATGATGATGCCGATCATGGTCATGATGTTGAGATTGTCGCCGGTCGCGAGCAGCGCGAGCGCGACGCCGATGAGCGACAGCGGCAGCGAGAGCATGATCGCGAACGGCTGCAGGAACGAGCCGAACTGCTCGCCAGGATCAGGTAGATGAAGACCACGGCCAGGAACAGCGCCTGCAGCATGTTCGCGAACATGTCCTTCAGCTCTTCCGCGTCGCCGCCCAGCAGGACGTCGTAGCCCGGCTTCATCGTCGAGCCGCGCGACGGCTGCCTCGACGTCGGCGCTGATCTCGCCGAGCGAGCGGCCGTCGGGGTTGGCGGAGACGCGCACCTCGCGCGCCAGGTCCTTGTGGCGGATCGTCGAGGGGCCCGTGCCGGGCTCGGTGTGCGCCAGCTCGCGCAGCGGCACGAGCAGCTTGTCCTTGTTGTCGTCGTCCTTGTCCGTGGGCACGGTGAGCCCGAGCAGGTCCTCCGCGTAGCGGCGCTGGTCGGCGCGCAGCCTCACGCGCACGTCGTAGCTGTCGCCCTCGCTGTCCTCGATCACCGAGGCCACCTCGCCCGAGACGGCCGCGCGCAGCGTGGTGCCGATGACGCCCGCCGGCACGCCGAGGTCGCTCGCGCGCTCGCGGTCGACGCGCACGCGCAGCTCGGGCTTCGCCTTCTCGAGGCTGGTCTCGATGTCGGCGACGCCCTTCATCTTCCCCATCTCCTGCATCAGCTCGCGCGAGATGCGGTCGAGCTCGTCGATCTCGGCGCCGCGCACGCTGATCTGGATCGGCTTCTGGCCGAAGGGCCCCGCCTCGAAGAGCCCGTACGTCATGCCGGGCACCTCCTGGATCACGCGCCGCGCGTCGCCCAGCACCTGGCTGAAGGTCTTGCCGCTGCCGGGCCGCAGCTTGACGAAGGTCACGCCCTCGGTCACCGGCCGCGAGGTGGTGCCCGCCGCGCCGATCGTGGTGTAGGTGTACTCGACGTCGGGCAGCGTCTTGAGCCGCCGCACCATCTCCCGCGCGCGCTCGCCCGTCTCCCGCAGCGTCGCCCCCGGCGTCGCGCGGAACGCGACCTGGTACTCGCCGCGGTTGAAGTCGGGCATGAAGTCGCCGCCCAGCACGCCGCAGGATCGGGAAGCTCGCCAGGAAGGCGACGAGCGCCATGAACACGACCCGCTTGCGATGGCCGAGCGCCCAGCCGAGCAGCCGCTCGTACTGCAGGTGCAGCGCGTCGAACCAGTGGTTGAAGCGGGCGAGCCGCGTGCCGATGAAGCCCTCGTGGCGGTCGTGCTCGAGCGCCGGGTCGACCCAGCGCGAGCTGAGCATCGGGTCGAGCGTGAAGCTGACGAAGAGCGACACCAGCACCGCCGAGGCCACCGTGATGCCGAACTCGAAGAAGAACTGGCCGACCATGCCGCCCATGAAGGCCACCGGGATGAACACCGCGACGATCGTGAAGGTGGTCGCCATCACCGCGAGGCCGATCTCGTTGGTGCCGTCGAGCGAGGCCTGCACGTGGTCCTTGCCGCGCTGCAGGTGGCGCACGATGTTCTCGCGCACCACGATCGCGTCGTCGATCAGCATCCCGATCGCGAGCGACAGCCCCATCAGCGTCATCATGTTGAGCGTGAAGCCGAACAGCTTCATCGCCGTGAAGGCCGCGATCACCGAGATCGGCAGCGTGAGGCCGGTGATCACGGTCGAGCGCCAGGAGTTCAGGAACACGAACACGATCAGCACCGTCAGGATGCCGCCGATCAGCATCGTCAGGTTCACGTCGTGGATCGAGTCGCGGATGAACTGCGAGTCGTCGCGCACCACGCGCAGCGCCACGCCCGGCGGCAGCTCGCGGGCCAGCTTGTCGACCGCGGCCTTCACGCCGTCGGCGACCGACACGGTGTTGGCGCCCGACTGCTTCACGACGTCGAGCGCGAGCGCGGGCGCCTCGTCCAGCATCGCCAGGTTCTTCGGCTGCTCGACCCCGTCCACGACCTGCGCGAGGTCGGAGACGAAGATCGTGGTCGAGCCGGCCCGTTTCACCGGGATGCGTGCGATCTCCGCGGCGCCGCGGCCGCGCGCCGCCACGCGGACCATCGCCTCGGTGGTGCCGCGGTCGGCCGAGCCGGCCGGGAAGTCGACGTTCTCCTTGCGCAGCGCGTCCACCACGTTCGCGAGCGACTGGTGGTAGGCCTCGAGCCGCGCGCGGTCCACGACCACCTGCACCTCGCGCGTGCTCTCGCCCACCAGGTTCACGGCCCCGACGCCGGGCACGGTCTCGAGGCGCTTCTTCACGAGCTTGTCGGCGATCTCGGTCGCCGCCTGCGGCGTGAGACCCGGCGCCTCGACCGACACGGAGACGATCGGCAGCGCGTTGGCGTCGAGCCGCTGGACCACCGGCTCCTCGATCTCTCTCGGCAGCAGGCCGCGGATCGCGGCCACCTTGCCGCGGATGTCCTGGGACGCGACCTGGGTCGAGACCCCCACGCGGAACATCACGATGATGCTCGAGAGGCCCTCCTGCGAGGTCGACTCGACGTGGCGGATGCCCTGCACGGTGTTGATCGACTCCTCGATCTTCTTGGTCACCTCGCGCTCGACCGCCTCGGGTGTCGCGCCCTCGTAGACGGTGGTGACGGTGACGATCGGGAAGTCGACGTTCGGGAACTGGTCGACGTTGAGCTGGCGATAGGAGGTGAGCCCGAGCACGGCGAGCGCCAGCATCATCATCGTGGCGAACACCGGCTGCGCGACCGAGATGCGCGTGAGGAACATGGCGGCCTCGCTGCTACTTGCTGCGCGCCGCGGCGAGCTCGACGGGAGCTCCCGAGGCGAGCGCCACCGGCGGGTCGAGCACGACCTGGTCGCCCGCGGCGAGCCCTTCGCGCACCTGGATCGCGTCCGGCGTCTCGACGCCGAGCGTGACGCTGCGGCGCTCGGCCTTGCCGTCCTTCACCACGAAGGCCTGCGCCACGCCGCCTTCGGCCGCGTCGCGCTGGAGCGCCTGCGGCGGCACGACGAGGGCGCCCGGCAGCCGGCCCACGCTCACGACGGCGCGCGCGAAGAGGCCGCCGACGAGCGTCGCGTCCCCCGGCACCTCCACCGTGACCTCGAACGAGCGCGTGCGCTCGTCGACGATCGGCGAGATGCGCGCGAGCCGGCCCTTCACCGTGCGGCCGGAGACCGCGTCGACCTGCACCTCGACGGCGGCCCCGAGCCGCGCCTTTCCGAACTGCGCGGAGGCAACCGGGGCGCGGAACTCGAGCACGGCGTCGTCCACGAACGTGAAGACGCGCGCCCCGTTCGTCAGCATCGCGCCGGGGTCGGCGTGGCGCTTCGCCACGCGTCCGGCGAAGGGCGCCCGGATCTCGGTGCGCGCGAGCTGCTGCGCCGCGATGGCGCTCTCGGCCTTGACCTGCGCCACGGACGCCTCGGCCACCTGCAGGGCGACCTGCGCCGAGAGGTTGTCCTTCGCCGTGATGCCGCCGGTCTTCAGCAGATTGTCGGCGCGCTCCTTCTCCGCGAGCGCGTGGCTGCGGTTGGCCTCGGCCACCGCGAGCGCGGCCTTCGCCCGCTCGTTGCTCAGGCGGTAGTCGGTCGCGTCGAGCACGGCGAGCAGCTCCCCCGCCGCGACCCGCGCACCTTCGTCGCGCACGACGCGGACGAGGCGCGCCTGCAGCTCCGCCACCAGCTCGATCTGTGCACGCGGCCGCAGCGTCCCGGCCAGCACGAGCGTCTCGTCGAGGTCGCGCGTCTCGACCGCGGCGGTGCGCACGGGCACGCCGCGCTGCACCGGAGCGGCAGAGGCGCGCGGCTCGCCGCCGCAGGCCGAGAGGGTGAGCGGGAGCGCGGCGAGCAGGAGAAGGCTTCGGGTCGTCATGACGGTCCTCGCGAGATTCGGGTCAAAGGCAAGGGCGCGCTGGCGTCGAGCGGATCGCGGCCGAGCACGTAGCGCAGCCCGGCGCGCGCGTTCGCGTGGGCATGGAGGGCCTCCACGCGGTTCCACTCGGCCTGGGTGAGCGCGGCCTGGGCGTCCAGCACGTCGAGCGTCGTGGCCGCGCCCAGCTGGTAGTTGGCGTTGGTCATCTCCGAGGCCCGGCGCGCCTGCGCGACGCTCAGCTCGGCCGAGCGGTAGACGCTCGCGGCGACGCGCAGCCGGTCGACGGCCTGCTTCGCCTCGAGGTCGATCTGCGTCTCGAGCGCGGCCCGGTCCTGCTCGACCTTGGCGCGGTCGGCGCGCGCCTGCGCGACCTTGCCGGCGGTGCGCCAGCCGTCGAAGACGGGCACCTTCAGCGTGATCCCGAACGACCAGCGCTGGTAGTTGGTCTCGAAGAAGTCCGCGGCTCGCGCGTGGACCAGCCGTAGGCGCCGTCGAGGTCGAGCCGCGGCTGCATGTCGGCCTTGTAGATGCCGATCGCCTCGTCGTAGATCTTCTCGTTCCAGGCGACGGCCTTGACCTCGGGACGGCTCGCGGTCGCCTCCGCGACGACCTGCTGCTGCTCGGCGGTCTCGTCCACGAACTCGAGCGCGTCGGTCGGCTCGATGGGAGTGTCGGTCGGGTTGCGCATCACGGCATTGAGGTCGCCGCGCACCAGGTCGACGGCGCCCGAGAGGCGCAGCAGCGTGGTGCGCGCGTTCGCGAGGTCCACCTCGAAGCGCAGCACCTCGAGCTCGGTCGCGACCCCGGCGCCGTGCCGGTTCTTCGCCATCTCGAGCTGGACCTCGTTCTGCTTGACGACCTTCTCGGCCACCTTGCGCTGCTCGATCGCGAGCAGGTAGGCGTTGTAGGCGAAGACCGTGCGCAGTGCGATGTCCTGGCGGGCCGAGCGCACGTTCTCGTCGCCCAGCTGCTCGGCGTAGCGCGCGGCGCGGATCGCCTTGCCGAGGCTGAAGCTCCAGAGCGTCTGCTTGAGCGCCAGCGAGCCGCCCCACAGGTTCGACGCCAGCGGCCGGAACGCCTGCAGGAACTCGGGCGGGAACTCGTCGATGTTGGGGCTGTTGAAGAGGCCGGGGTCCTGGTAGCGCTGAAAGGAGCCGTAGACGCTCAGCTCCGGCAGCGCGTCGGCGCGCGCCTCGGTGGCGCGCCCGCGCAGGGAGTCGCGGTCGGCGAGGCTGCGCAGCACGTTGGGGTTGCGCTCGAGCGCGCGGGCCACCGCCTCGGCGCGCGAAAGCGGCTCGGCCGCGGCGGAAGCCGCGAGCGGCAAGAGGACCACCAGCGAACGGCCGAAGCGCTTCATGCGCGTCCGCCTCCCGGCGATTTCCAGCCGCCGAGCACGACGTCGACCAGGCTGTCCGCCAGCTCGTGCGTGAGCGCCGGCTGGCCCGAGAGCAGGTGCCCGCAGAGCGCCTCGCCGAGCGCGCCCATCAGCACCAGCAGGCGCACGGGTGTGGGGCCGGGAGCGATCTCGCCGCGCGCGACGGCTGCGTCGACGGCCCGCGCGATCTCGGTCAGCAGGCCGTTGTAGAAGCCGACGAAATCGGTGGCGGGCGCCGAGCGCCGGGGGTTGTGGCTGAGCGCCATCACGAAGCGCGCGAGATCGGGCTCGCGCATCGCCGCGTCGACGTAGGCACGAGCGACGCGACCGAGCTGCTCGCGCAACGGCGTCTCGCCGGCGAGCGCGCGCAGGATGTCGGAGCGGAAGCGCTCGAGGGCTCCTTCGACGAGCGCCCGATAAACGCCCTCCTTGCTGCCGTAGAAGTGGTAGAGCGTGGGCTTCGTGATCCCGGCGGCCTCGCAGATCTCGCGGACTGACGTGGCCTCGTAGCCCTTCTCGGAGAACAACTCCAAGGCGCTCTTCAAGATGCGGTCATTGCTCCGAACCAGTACAGTGGCCATCATCCTCTATACGTACCGGACGGTATAGTCGTTCCCCAATCTTTCCGCTGCCGGGACGCTCGTGTTAACCTTCGGCATCCCCGAGGCCCGGGTCTTCCCGGGCGCCCCCGCCCGGAACCCCAGGGTCGAAGTGGGAAGGGGCAAAGGCTCCGACAGGAGGAAGTTTGGCTGTCAACGCACAGGACGAGCAGCGGCTCGCCCTTTTCATCGATTTCGAGAACATCGCCATCGGCGTCCGCGACGCCCACTACCGCAAGTTCGACGTCAACCTCGTGCTGGAGCGGCTGCTCGAGAAGGGCAAGGTGCTCAGCAAGAAGGCGTACGCCGACTGGAGCCGCTACTCGGACTACAAGCGCTCGTTCCACGAGTCCGCGATCGAGCTGATCGAGGTGCCGCAGAAGTCCGTGGGCGGCAAGAACTCGGCAGACATCCGGCTGGTCGTCGACGCGATGGACATGTCGTTCCAGAAGGAGCACATCAACTGCTTCGTGGTGTGCTCGGGCGACTCCGACTTCTCGCCGCTCGTCTCCAAGCTCAAGGAGAACAACAAGTACGTGATCGGGCTCGGCGTGAAGAACTCGACCTCGGACCTGCTGATCGAGAACTGCGACGAGTTCATCTTCTACGAGGACCTGGTCCGCGTGCAGCAGCGCCCGATGCCGGCGATCACGGGCTCGCTGACCGAGAAGCTGCAGGACTGCTTCGGGCTGCTGGTGGACGCGATCGTGGCGCTGCAGCGCGAGAACAAGGAGCTGCTCTGGGGCTCGATGGTCAAGGAGACCATGAAGCGCAAGCGGCCCTCGTTCAACGAGAGCTACTACGGCTTCCGCACCTTCTCGCACCTGCTCGAGGACGCTCAGCGGCGCGGGATCGTGATGCTGCGCCGCGACCAGAAGTCGGGCAGCTACATCATCGAGGACCTCGGGCCCGCGGCGGCGGTCGCGGAGGCGGGCGGCGAGCGCAAGGTCGAAGCCTCCCCCGCAGGCGGAGCTCCCGCGCTCCGGCTCCGGCTCAGGCCGCGGGTGAGACGGAGGCGAACGGCGGACGCGGCGGGCGCAGGCGGCGCGGACGCGGCGGACGCGGCCGGCGGCCGGGGGGACCCACGGCTCCCGGAGCACCGCAGGAGCAGGGTGCGCCTCAGGGAGACGACGGCTACGACGAGGACGACGATTCGGGCGAGATCGCGGCGGCCGAGCCGGCGGCAGCGCCGAACGGCGCTTCGGCGTCCTCGGCGAGCGAGCCCGAGCGTCCGGCGCTTCTCGCTCTTCTCCTGGCTGCGGCGCGAGCCGGAGGAGAAGAAGGAGCCCTAGGCCGCGTCGGCGCGGGGCGCGTTCAGGCGAGCGGCAACGTCATCACGACCGTGCCGCTCGCCGCATCGTCCTCGAGCGTGCCGCCGTGGAGCTCCGCGATGCGGCGGGCGAGGCCGAGGCCGAGCCCCGCGTTGATCGAGCCGGGCGTCTCGGCCGGGCTCGCGCTCGCGGAGCGCACGGTCAGGCGCACGCCGTCGGTCCACACCCCGACCTTGATCGCGAGCGGCGCCGAGTTGGCCCCGGCACGCGAGCGCATCTCGTCGGCGAGCGCGCGCAGCGCCACCCGCAGCAGCGCCGCGTCGGCGACGACCGTCTCCGCGGCCGGCTCCAGCTCGACCGTCACGTCGGCGGTGCGCAGCTCGGCCAGCAGGTCTTCGAGGTAGACGGTGTCCTTCCGGATCTCGCCGCGCCCGAAGGCGAGCAGCGAGCGGGCGTCGTCGAGCGACGCCCCGAGCGCCGGCGCCAGGCGCACGTACTGCTCGGCGAACCAGGGCGGCACGTCGGGCCGGTTGCGGATCTCGCCCAGCCGGTCGCGCAGCGTCTCCACCGAGCTCACCAGGTGCTCGAGCCCGCCGAGCGACGCGCGGCCGGTGAGCGCGAGCTCGAGCGCGCGCTCGGCGGCCTTCACGGTGTCGAGCGTCGCCACGAGCTCGAGCGCGACCGAGATCGAGCGGGGGATCTCGGCCAGGTGCTCGAGCGTGTCGGGCCCCGGCCGCGCGGTGTCGGCGCCGTAGTAGAAGACGCCGAGGCCCTGCAAGCCGGCGGACGTCCGGAACGGCACCGCCAGGAGCGCCGTGAAGCGGCCCTCGGGCCGGTCGAGCGACTTGGCGAGGTCGGGGTTCTCCGCCGCGAACGCGAACGCCGGCTTGGTTCCGCGCGCCGCGTTCTCGATCACGTGGCGCAGCGCCGCGGGCGAGGTCAGCACGGGGTCGCCGTGGAGGCCGAAGAGGGCCGCGGCGCGCGGCGGCCGCGCCGGCTCCGGCACCCAGAACGACGCGTGCTCGACGTCGGCGATCTGTGCCATGCGCGCCAGCACGGGCTCGATCGCCGCCGCGAGCGTCTGGCCGCTCAGCAGCTCCTGGGCCGCCGTCATCGTGCGCCGCAGGTCGTCGTGGCGCTGGCGGGCCGCGTCCCGCTCCTCGCGCAGCTCCGTCATGGCGCGGCCGAGCTGGGCGGAAGCCTCGGCGTAGGTCTCGACGAGCTCGCTGGCGCGCTGTTCGCCGGTTGTGCGCGCAGCCGCCTCCTCCGGCGCCATAGGCGTCGGCGCGACGCGGACGACGGTATGGGTTCCCGGCGTCGCGGTGGGCGGAGTCGAGGCGGCGGCGGACGGCGGGGCCTCCGCGGCCTCGGCGCCCAGGCGGGTCTTGCCGAAGAGATCGACGAGCGCCTGCTCGGCCCACTGCCGGGCCGGCGCGGCTTCCTTGACGTCGAGGATCGCGTAGCGCTGCGCGAGGTCCTGCACCGTGCGCGCCAGCACCGTCCCGAAGGTCTCGAGCACGCCCTCGCCGCGCACCGCGACCGCCGGGATCACGTCGGTTCGCCGCGTGTTGAGCGCGCGGTCGAGGGCTTCGACCTCGAGCACCTGGGGCAGGTCGCGCTTGTTGTACTGGAGCACGAGCGGCATCTGCTCCACGTCGAGCCGGTGCTGGAGCAGGTTCTGCGTCATCTCGCGGAAGCTCTGGATGTTCTCTTCCCAGCGGTCGAGCGCCGAGTTGGCCACGAACACGAGCGAGTCGGCGCCCTTCAGCACGAGGCGGCGGGTGGCCGAGTACATCGCCTGGCCCGGCACCGCCAGCACCTGGAGCCGCAGGTCGAATCCGCGGAAGCCCGGCGTGCGCAGGGGCAGCAGGTCGAAGAGGATCGTACGGTCCTGGGCGGAGTTGATCGAGATCAGGTCCCCGCGGCGCTTGGCCGCGGCCGCACGGTGCAGGATCTGCAGGTTCGTCGTCTTTCCGCCGACCGGCGGGCCGTAATAGACCAGCTTGACCTTGATCGTGCGGTCGCGGTGATTCAGCTCGACCATCGCCTTTGCTCGGGGGGCCGAGTGTACCGCGAAACGAGGGGTCGGCCCGGGGCCTTGCCCTCCAGCCAGTTACGGATCGTGGGCGCCTTGCACGGCGTGCTCGGGAGCGCGAGAGTGGGAGGAGCAGGAGAGCTCCCGATGGCGGCCTTTCTCGATCACTTCACGGTGCCCGCGCGCGACAAGGTGGCCGCGGCGAAGCGGCTCGCGAGCCTGCTCGGAGTCCCCTGGTCGGAAACCGGCGTCGGGCCTTTCGCTCCGGTCTACGTCAACGACGGCCTGACGCTCGACTTCGACGAGACGACCGAGCCCTTCCCCATCCTGCACTTCTGCTTCCGCGTCGCGGAGGACGAGTTCGACCGCGTCCTCGGACGGATCCGAGCGGCAGGCATCCCGTACCGAAGCGCCGTTCACGGGCCGGTCGACAGGGCGGTCGACACCGCCCACGGCGGCCGCATCGTCTACTGGAACGACCCCGAAGGGCACCAGTGGGAGCTGCTCACCGAGAGCTACGCCCGACAGCCCCGCTCGGGCTCAGACCGACGGCAGCGCCTTCCGCGCCTCGCGATCGGGATCGTTCCGGGCCTCGCTCACGTCGTCGAGGACCATGGTCTCGCCGCGGGCGGACGTGTACTTGGCCACGCGGGCAGGCCCTTGCCGTTCGGCTGGCCGGTCTTCATGAACTGGAGCAGCTGGGCCGCCATCTGGGCTCCGAGCCTGCGCGGCCGCGCACCGCCGCCGGTGTGGCTCCACATGAGGTCGGTGTTGTGGAACCAGAAGCAGATGTCCGCGCAGTGGAACGCGCGCATGCGGCCGTCGAACATCGGCGGCTGCCATCCGAACCACGCGACGAACACGGGCGCGGCCTGCTTCGACTTGGCGTCGGCGAGCCCCACGGCGCTCTGCCGGGTGCTGTCACCAGCGACCAGATCTCGACCGGCTTCCGGCCGGGAAGGCCTTCGCGTAGGCCGCGACGACCGCCTCCGCCTTGTCCCCGAACCCGGGGCCGAACCCGGCCCGCTCGCGGACCTTGGCGGCGAATCTGGTCGAGCGTGATGCTCTCGAGCGACGCGTCGATCCAGCTCGGCGACTGCTCGTGGAACGTCGAGCAGATGAGCATCGGCACCTGCGCCGCCGGGGGCGCGGGCTCGGGATGATACGGGTGCTGCGGCAGCACGCTGCCGTCCACGACCGGGTTGAAGCCGCGCCGCAGCCCGCCGCCCGCTCCGCCGCTCTCCGCGGCGAGCTTCTGCTGCGCCTTCGTGGCGAGTGCTATGTAGTCCTTCCACGGCAGCTCCTGGAGCTTCGCGATCTGCGGCCGGCTCGAGCCCGGCCTCCTTCAGCACGAAAGCGCCGAGCTTCTCGGAGTATTCCTTCTCTCCGGAACGCAGCGACGCCCCGCTCAGCACCACGGCCTTGTGGAAGAGCCCCGCCGCCTTCGGCATCGCGCACAGCGTGCAGACCTTCGCGCCGCCGCCCGACTGCCCCATGATCGTGACGTTGCCGGGGTCGCCGCCGAAGGCGGCGATGTTGTCGCGCACCCACTCGAGCGCCAGCGACGATGTCGAGCATGCCGACGTTGCCCGAAGCCGCGAACGGCTCGCCGCCCACGCCGGCGAGGTTCGTGAAGCCGAGCGCCCCGAGCCGATGGTTGATGGAGCAGAAGACGACGTCGCCGAAGCGCGCGAAGTTCTCGCCGTTGTAGCCGTCCTGCTCGATGCCGTTGCCCGCCGTGAAGCCGCCGCCGTGGATCCAGAACAGCACCGGCCGCTTGCGGCCGTCGCCCGTGGCCGGAGTGAAGACGTTGATCCGCAGGCAGTCCTCGCTGACGTCGTCGTAGTTCCAGTGGTCGCGGAACGCGACGGCCTTGTTCGCGTAGCGGTTGTCCATGTTCTGGGGCGCCGAGTTGCCCCACCAGAGCGCGGGATACACGTCCGTCCACGGCTTGGGCTTCTGGGGCGGCATGAAGCGGTTGGCCCCGGACGTGTCGGCGCCGTAGGGGATCCCGAGGAACTGGTGGATGCCGCGCAGCACGTAACCCCGGACCTTGCCGTGGGTGGTGCTGACGACGGCGATGTCGTCGCCGATCTGCAGCACGGGGCCGTCGCTCGCCCCGGCCGCCGCGGCCTCCGCCGTCGGCATCCCGATCGCCAGGCCCGCGGCGCCGGCGCCCACCGTCTCGAAGAACTCACGCCTGCTTCGTGCCACGCTCTGCCTCCTCGTTCAGGCCGACGTCGGGATCGGTGCGGAGCCGCATCTTACTGCGAGCGGCGGATCTCGCTCTGGAGCACCTCCGCCGTCGCGCGGTGGCCGGCGGGCGCGAGGTGGCCGGTCTCGTCGAGCGTGACATCGGACGCACCGAGCCCGCGGGCGCGCAGCTCCTCCCGAAGCGCGAGCGTCTGCACGCCGGCGTTCCGCAGCGCGGCGTGAAAGCGCCGCTGGAGCTCCGGCTCGGACTCGTAGGCGTGCTCGCCCGGGAACGTCGCCGCCAGGAACTCGACGCCGCGCACGCGGCACAGCCTCTGCATCTCGAGGACGAGCGCGACCGAGAGCCGCAGCGCGTAGTCGCTGTCGCGGAGCGCCTCCTCCTTGCGAACGCGCCAGCTCTCCTCCGAAGGCTCGGGTCTCGCTGCGAGCAGCGCGGACAGCCGGTTGTAGAGGTGGGAGTGGTCGCTCAGCCAGCCGACGACGCGCGCGGGAGCCGACAGCCGCACTCCCGCGTCGTCGAGGACGAGCTCGTCCCCGACGAGCCGGTAGCGCGGCCGCGGGTTGACGCCGTTGTAGAGCGCGACCGGCAGCACCGCGTCGGCCAGATCGTTGCGCAGACAGACGGCGAGCACCACGACGTCCGGGTCGGCGCGAAGGCCCTCGCGCTGCAGCACCAGCAGCTCCTGGCCGGGGCCGAAGCCCTGGACCCCCATGTTGGCCGCGGCGATCCCGTTGTCGCGCGCGTCGAGCAGGTGCGTGAACGTCTGCTCGTCGGCGACGCCGTAGCCGAACGCGATCGAGTCGCCGAGCACGACCACGCGCGTCGGGCCACCGTCCCGCCGCGGGGGCAGCTCGCGCCCGCGGAAGCCGAGGCGATTGAGGGTGACCCGGCCGCCTCCCATCGAAGCGACGGCGCCCGGCCTTCCGATCCAGCCGTACGCGGACGAGAAGACGTGGATGCCGCGCGTCTCGACCAGGTACGCGGGCGTCAGACGGCGGACCAGGCACTCGGTCGCTACAATGGCGACAGCGAGCAGGCTGCAGCTCGCTGCCGCGAGCAGGACGTTGCCCAGGAAGCCGCGAAAGCGGCCACGGGAGCGCTCCAGGCCAACCGGGACAGGCGTGGCGACCACTTCCGAGTGTACAGGATCGATGAACGTTCAGAAGAGCTCGCCTAAACAGCGGCGATCGCCGCCGGGCGGGGCCGGTCGCGCGCATCTGCGGGTCCGTCCTGGCTGCTGCGAGCGTCGTGCTCGGGGCGGCCTGTGCGGCAGGAGGCGGCTCGCCCGTCGCCTCGGCGACGGCGGCCCCGCTCTGCGGCAACGGCGTCGCCGAAGGGTCCGAGGAGTGCGACGACGGCAACGCCAGCAATGCGGACGCGTGCCTCGCGACGTGCCAGCGGCCGGTGACGTGGGTGACGAGCGACGTGCACGTCCACAGCGGCGGTTGCGGCCAGGACGCGAGCCCCGCCCGGGTCGCCGAGCTGCTGAAGGCGCAGCAGATCCAGCTGGGCGCCGCGCTCGTCTGGGGCGAGGGCTACGCGAACGACGCGGCCTTCTTCACGGGCCGCGACCACCCGCTGTCGTCCCCCGGCTTCATCCTCCACTACGACCTGGAGGTCTCGCACTTCCAGGCCGCGAGGGGCGGCCACCTGCTCCTGCTCGGTCTGGACTCGATCGCGTTCTCGAGCGACGTCTTCCACGCGCCGAACTCGGGCATCCCGGTCGTCGAGTGGGCGCGCCGGCAGCCGCGGGCCGTCGTCGGGATGGCTCACGCCCAGTTCTGGCCGGCCGACGGGATCCAGACCCGGCCGGGAGGCTGCTGCACGCCCTGGGACGCGATCGTCCACGCCGTGCGCGGACGGCTCGACTTCCTGTCGATGGAGCGGATGCCCGAGGAGGAGCCGGCCACGTTCCGGCTGTGGAAAGCGCTCGAGAACGCGGGCTTCCGCGTCGCGATCACGGGCGGCAGCGACTGGTCGTGCATCGCCGACCGCTTCCACGAGCGCACGCCTCGGACCGACGTGATCGTCGAAGGGCCGCTCACGTACGAGAGCTGGCTCGCGGGCATCAAGGCCGGGCGCACGGTCGCCTCCGCGCGTGTCGGCACGCGCCTCAACCTGCGCGTGAACGGGCACCGGATCGGCGACGAGCTGCAGCTCGCCGCAGCGCAGGACGTCACCGTCACGCTCGAGACGGCCGGAGTCGCGGCCGACGTCGAGGTGCTCGTGAACGGCGAGCCGCGCGCGCGCGTGTCGCTCGCCGGAGGGCCCGCAGCTCGCGCAGGTCAGGCTGCCGGTGGCCCGGAGCTCGTGGATCGCCGCGCGCAGCCACAACGCGCTCACGAGCCCGGTCTACGTCATCGTCGGTGGCGCGCCGGTGCGCGCCTCCGCGGACGACGCCTGCTACCTCTGGCGCTCGCTCGAGAAGGTCGAGGAGCTCGTGACGATCCGGATCCTGAACCTCTACGAGTCCGAGCCGGTGGCGCTCGGCGCCTACCGCGAAGCCGCCGGCGAGCTGCAGCGCCGCTTCGTCGAGAGCGGGGGCGGCGTGTGCCGGTGAGCGGCTGGCGATGAGGTGCACGAGGCCCGCGTTGTTCGCGACGCTGCTGGGTGCTGGCGCTCTCGCTCGCGAGCGAGCGAAGCACGCCGCGACGCGAGCGGCCCGGACAGGCGCGTGGCGGACCGGAGCGCGATCCGAAGAAGCTCCGCCCCGGGGTTTTCCTCTACGCCGCGCCCGGGATGGGCGACCCGAATTTCGCCGAGACCGTGGTGCTGCTCGTGGCCTACGACAAGACGGGGGCGATGGGCTTCGTGGTGAACCGGCCGACGCGCGTGCCGCTGCGCGAGCTGCTGAAGAGCACGCCCGAAGCCGAGAAGAGCGAGCTGCGCTTTTACTGGGGCGGGCCGGTCCAGCCCGAGGCCGTGCACGCCCTCGTGCGCAGCAACTGGCCTTCCCAGAGCGCGCGGCGCGTGCTGGGTGACGTCCACGTCACTGGCGACATCGCGGACGTGCGCGAGGCGCTCGCCCGGCCCGACGCCTCTACGAAGGTGAAGCTCTTCACCGGGTACGCGGGCTGGGGCGGCGGCCAGCTCGAGATCGAGGTGCGCGCGGGCGCCTGGATACTCGAGCCGGCGGACGCGCGCTCGGTGTTCGCGCCGGACGGCCTGGACCTCTGGGAGCGCGTCTACGAAATCCTGGAGCGGCTGGTGGCCTGAGTCAGTAGTTGCGGACGAGCCTCCAAGGCCTGTCGCCGGCGTCGCGCACGTTCGCGGTGCCCACGAGCGTCATCACGTCCGGGCCTGCCGTTCCCGTGAACGTGACCGGGGCGAGGCCCGGGCGCGTAATGGTGAAGGTCACCGTACCCGTCTCGCTGACTCTTCCCTCGACGATGCCCTCGCGCGGATCGTCCAGGTACCTTCCCCGGAGGTCGAGACCGTCCTGCGTGATCGACACTCGGCCGTAATCGCCCGACCATTCGCCGGTGAGGCTCCTGACCGGGATGTTCAGCGTCGCTCTGGACCGAGCCTGTCTCGCTGCTGCTCGCGGTCACTGTGGCCACGAAGGTACCTGCGTCGGCGTAGACGTGACTGATCGCTTCGCCGCCCGAGGCGGTTGAGCCGTCTCCGAAGTCCCAGTAATAGGAGAAGGAACTGCCCGCCGTGCGAGTCGATGCGATCCGGCTCTCGAGAATCACCCGTGTGCCGACGATCGCCCCGGCCGGCGCGATCTCGATCGTGTCGCCGGAGAACCCCGGGGTGGGTCCGGTCGGCGAGAGCCCTGACTCCGTGCCGCAGCCCGCCGCGATCACAGCGAGGCTCCCGACGACCGCCCTGACTGCCTGCAATCTGAATCGCTTCACCATGTCCCCCTCCTGCTGTCCACAAACATCGTCCCGCAGGGACACAGGCGCCCTATCGAAAGGCTCACTTTTGGCTGATGAAGATCAGGACAGGCGCAACGCGAACTGCTCGTACGTCCCGAGTGCGCGCAGCAGGCCGGACCCCACGGCGAGGGTGCTCCACCACGCGAGGTGGACGTTACGGATCGCGCGCCAGCGCGCCTCGGGCTGCGGATCGGTGGGACGCAGTCGCGTGCAGATCCAGGCCCAGAAACCGACGAGGGCCAGGGGAATCGAGCGCCGGGCGATCTCGAGGCCTCGGCGTACGACCGCCGGTGCGTCCTCCGGCACCAGCGGACCCGGAAGCAGGTCGCGCGAGAAGTCGGTCTCGGGTGTGAACATGTGTCGATAGGGATTCACCGCTCGGCGCCAGTCGCTCAACATGGTGAGGGTGATGAGCACGGTGAGGATCGCGAGCAGGGCCACCGTCCAGCGATACTCCAGAGAGCGCTCCAGGCGCAGCAGGCCCAGCGCGAGCGGCACGGCCAGCACGCATGCGACGGGGGCCATGAGCCGCCCCGGGGTTCCGGGGGCGCCGCCGTCGTGAACGGCCGCGGCCAGCCAGAGGCTTCCGAAGGTCGCGGCCAGCGTGAGAGCGATCCCCCGCTGCTCGCGCGCGAGCAGGGGAATTGCGAGGACGCCCGCGATGGTGACGGGAGCGATGATCAGCAGTCCGTCCCGCGCCGACACCAGCGCGTTGAGGAGGCCGCGGACGATGTCCAGCGACAGAAAAGAGGAAGCGCCGGCCACATACACGTCCGCGCTGTAGCGCACGTACAGCGCGTCCGGGCGGAGGAGGCCGGTGACGCGGTGGTCGAAGAGCAGCAGGGCGAGCAGGGGCAGGATCGCCACGACCACGAGGCCTGGCCGCCGCAGCCGCGCGAGGAGTGCGACCAGCAGCACCATCGAGAGCAAGAGGAACTTGGGATGCAGCCAGACCAAAGCACCCGCCACCAGGACCAGCGAGACGCCGCGCAGGAGGCCGGGCTGCGGCGTGGCCAGGCACGCAGGGCGCAGCAGCCAGGGCACGGCGGCGGCCGCGACGGCCTCGGGGTAGATGGCGTAGCCGCCCACGAAGAGCGGGGCGGAGACGGCGATCGCGAGCGCCGCCAGGAGCCCGGCCGCCCGCGAGCCCACGACCTCCGCAGCCAGTCGCGCCGTCTGGAGCAGCGCCGTCGCCCACAGCGCGGCGAGCGTGATCATGGCGAAGAGCGGCCCGCCGTGCTCGGGCATCAACATGCGTTGGACGGCGAGTCCGGGCAGCAGCACGAGGGGCAAGCCTGGAGACTGGAGATAGTAGAGGCCACCCGCGCGGCCCGCGAGCGTCCAGTTCCCGCGGTTCCAGACGTGGCTGGCGGGCACCGGCTCGTCGCGCGACAAGCCCGCGACGGCCTTGCGGGTCGAAGCGGCCAGGGCGCGAAGGTTGGCTGCGAGACGGCTCGGGGTGAGCGGCGCCTCGCGGTTGCTCGCCACGTCCACGTCGAGGTCAAGGTAGAGGCTCTCGGTGAGCCGCAGGTACTTGGGCTCGTCGCCACCGAATGAATCGCCCCTGAAACAGTAGCCAGGGATGAGCAGCAGGATGCCGACGAACGCCAGCGTCCACACGAGAATGGCAAAGAAGCGGGGCCGGAGAGCACCGATCAGGCGCGAGACCCGAAGGCGCACGCTTTCCATGTTCCAGCCCGCTCTCGCGAGCACCAGCGACGTCTCGGCGCAGACTGCCCCCAGCACGACCAGCCATCGAGCTTCGCTGACGACGTAGGCCACTGCCGGTGGCAGCAGAGCCAGCGGCACGACGAAGGGCAGGAGAAGAGGAGCGAGCAGCAGAGCGGGCCGAGCCAGCAGAAGCGCTGACCGCATCGGCAGAGAATCAGGCGCGAAACGACTCGAGGGCCTCACTTGGAACCGGGTAGCATCGTACAGCGGTGGTCACTGGATGAAGCCGCGATGCTAGACTCGCGTCGTCATGACGACCAGCAATAACGACGCCGAGAGGCAGCGCGCCATCCGGCACCTGCGGCAACTCATCGACGCGCTGAACCGGCGAGTGCCGCACATCGAACGCGTGGGCGAAGCGGCGATCGCCCGCGATGCGGCAGAGCTCATGAAGCAAGCGCTCAAGCGCTTGAAGGCTCTCGAGAAGCAGGACCCCTAGAGCTCTCGAGCCTCGATCGCCCTGTACACCTGCTCCATGATCGCGTTCGCCTCCGCCCAGGTCTCGGTGGCCGCGACGAAGCGGTAGCGGGCGCCGCCATGTCACAGTGACGCCCGTCACGCTCTGACCGGACCTAAGCGCCAGCTCGGCTCCCCGCCCGCGCGGCGAGCCAGGCGGGGTAGCTCAGCGCCTCGCCCGCCCCGATGCTTGGCATCGCCACTGCGCTCATCTGCGTCAAGGTCGCTGCAAGGCTGCGCTCGACACGGTCGAACGAGCCGAACGCCTCGAATCCCAGCGTCGTCCACACCCGCGCAGGGTCCTCGAGCCACACCTCGGTCAGCTCGACGTTGCAACCGTCGTCCGGCAAACCGCCAGCCTTCGGTCGTTCGTCCTCACCCAACTCGATCTCCGTCACGGTCGGTCCGCCCGTGTCGAACTTCCGCAGCCAGCGCCGCTTGTGGGTCGCCATTGCCGGAAGGCCGTCTGAGGCTGAGTACCGTCGAGCCGACCTTGGTCCAGATCTGAGTCGCCGAGCGCAGCTGCCCGATGCCACGACTCTGCCGCTCGCTCACGAGGACCTTCAGCTCGAGCCCCGGCTTGTTGCCGCGGCTCTTCACACCCAGCTCGAGCTGCGCGGGATCCACCACGTAGGTGTCCACGCGAACCTCTCCGCCTCCGGGCGCGAACGGGCCGCTACCGAACCACCGTGTCAGCTCTGGGATGCGGCCCTCCCAGAACCACCGCACCTCGGCTGAGAGCAACATGGCTGGCTCCTTTCTGCCTCGAGCGCGGAGGACGCCTGAGTGTCCTGCCCGGCCTCGGATTGGTTCGCTCGACAGCAGGCTACTGAGCCTGTGCAAATAGTTCCATGCCTTTGCAACTTCGTCGTCGTTGAAGGTGGCCACCAGGCGCAGTGGGCTACCCTCGGGCATCTCCTCGCCGTGAAAGCAGATGCATTTTGTCCCGCTGCTCGCATAGCGCACGTAGATCATGGGCACGGAGCGTAACGAGCTGAGCTCCGTCCGTTTACCCTCGCTGTGACGCTTCTGTCGGTGTCCCAGCCGGTGGGGCGTTGAGTGGCTTGCACTGGAGTCGACGGAGGCGGGAAGCGTGGTAGCGCTTCGGGCCCTATCTTGGAGCCATGTTCGCCTCTACTCCCGCGAACTTGAATTCCTACGGCTGGCGTCCCATGTCAGATGCCGTGCCGCGGCGTCCGCGAGCCCGTGATCGGCTCCCGTACTGACGGAGGACTGCACCCATGATCGACGCGTGGTTGCGGCTCTCGGCGCGTTCCCAGGCGCTCTGGCTGTTCGGCGCCTCCGCGCTCATAGCGCTGGCAGGACTCCTTTTCTTCGAAGGTGCCATCGTGGATGGTACAGGCCGTACTTGGGTAGCCGCACGCTGGCTGATGGCGCCATACAACATCATCGGCACTCAAATCTGGGGTGACGGCAACTACATCCTGCCTGCGCTGGCGATCGCACTTGGCGGCGATCTCTTCTACTCCGTCAGGGTGCTTTATGCGCTGATTGGCGCGGCCACGATCCCCGTGCTCTTCTTCCTCGCAAGGGATGTGCGAGGACATGAGGCCGCCGTCTGGGCGGGGATGCTGTTCGCATTGAATCCCTATCGACTCGTGAACTCTCTCGAGGGCGCCACCGCCGAGGTGCCCGTTCATCTTCCTCGTGTTCCTCGGACTCTTGCTGGCAGCACGACAGAGAGCCCGGGTGTCCCTCGTCGAGGCGTTACTCGCGGGTCTGTGCTTCACCGCCGCAGCGTCGTTCCGATACGAGGCGGGCTTCTGGGCCGTGCTGTCGGGTCTCCTGATCCTCTCGCCGCTCGAACCCACCTTCAGGCCGCGCCTCGAATGGCGTCGCGTGAAGTCCGCTGTTGTGTTCTGCCTGGCCGCTTGCCTTCTACCCGATCGTTCTCGCCGTCCGTTGGTGGATCCTTCACGGTGATCCGCTCTACTTCTTCAGCGCAACAGCGATCAACCAGGCGCAGTTCTTCGTGGACGGCAGGAATGTCAATTGGCCCAGCAGCATCTACATCCCGTTCGCAGCGTCCTTCTGGTTCCTGAGTGTCGCAGCGGTGCTGACGCCGTTCGTTGCAGCTGTAGCGTTCCTGGGTATCGTCCGTGCGCTTCGAGACGCCAGCGCCGGCCCGTTCGCCATGGCGATCCTGGCATGGTTGTCACTGCTGACGGTGATGAGCGTGACGCGACACTTCCAACTCGAGTACCGCTACGCCCTTCCGGCTTACGGCCTCGCGTGCATGTTCGTCCCGGATGGAATCGCCTGGCTCGGCAGTCGGTTTACGATGCTGGCCCGGCCGCGAGTGCAGCTCACGTTCACCGGCCTCTCGCTGATCATGTTTTACGCGGCCTATAGCCTGGCTGCCTTTCATGACCGTGGTGTGCTGGGGCGTCGCCTCGGAATGCTGTCGCCGGTGCGCCCAGGACAGTACGAGACACGGACCTTCATCGCTGGCTCGAGCAGACGATGACGGGCAAGACCCTGCTTGTGTCACCATGCGTCGCGAGCCCGTATCTGCTCCTTGGGCGGCGCGACTGGATCGATTCAGGCAGGGTGCGCCCATTCTCGATATACGAGCAGGATGTGGTCGTTTACGACCGACGCGGCTACGAGGCTGCGTTTGCGCGCGCGGCAGCTGACCGCGACCTTGTGGTGTTCAGGCGACCTTGTAGGGGACTCAGCCTGGCAGATGGTCGCATCGACGACCCGTTTCTCCCGCCAGAGGGAGTCAGCCAATGGACTCACGGCTCCCTGAAGATGCGACACGTACGCGACTTCGGGTCGCTCGCATTTTCACCGTGGAGCGCGGCGAGGGCGCGCTTCGGTAGGACGGCTACTTCGTCGGCAGCCGCGGACCGAAGTCGTGGCGCCTATAGGCCCAGAACCCGGCCACTACCCAAACGACCGTGCCGAATCGCATGGAGCGTCTCCAGGCCCGACGCCGGAGCGGCGGCCGCTCCGGGGTGGGCAGCGCGAGCCGCGGCCACACGATGAGCTCTCCGCCAGTGCCGGGAACAGCAGGCCGAGGTCGTCGATGGCGCGGCCGACAGCTGGCGAAGCACCAACGGCACTCGCGCGGCCTCCCAGGTCACCGACCCAGCCTTCGAGCACGGGGAGCAGGAGCGCCGGCACGCCCAGCAGGATCCCGTACACGAGCAGCGCCGGCCGCGTCAACGACAGCGCGAAGCTCGCCGAGCCGACGAGCAGCAGAGGGAGGAGGAGCAGAGGCCACGCCAGGAGCGCCTCGGACCAGCGCAGGATCCCGAGCCGGTACGCGGCGGCCATGTACCCGGCGTGCACGACGAGCACGCTGATCAGGATGAAGACGGCGAGCGCACCGTACTGCGCGAAGGCGAGACGCAGCCGGCTCACCGAGAGCGTCAGGACGAACTGCGTCGTGCCGTCCCGGCGCGCGGCGGGCGCGACCAACGCGGCAATCAACAGCACGAGGAAGACGCTCCCTCCGCGAATCTGCTCGGCGTACGACTCGAGCTCCGCGGCGGCTCTCCGGGTGGCGATGTCATAGCGCACTCCCTGCTCGAGCATCGTCTTCATCTGCGACTGGATCGTGTAGTTGACGAGCAGGGCCGCGCCCACCACGGCCGATCACGATCCGACAGCGACTTGCGGCGGATGAGCTGCTGCCAGAAGAGCCGCACCAGCGTGAGGTACTGCCGCATCGCTTACTCGCCCGCCCCGCCGGTCACCTCGAGGTAGACCGAGACCAGGTTGACCCGCGGCTCGATCCGCGCGGGCACGATCCGCTCCGCGGCCAGGCGGCCGATCAGCTCGTGCTCGGGCTCCTCGACCAGGAGGCGCACCAGCCCCGGGTAGCGCGACGGCTCGTAGCGGACGCCCAGCCGGTCGCAGCTCGAGGCCGAGCGTGCCTCGACGTGGATGTCCTTCTCCGCGCGCCGCTCGCGCGCCTCGCGCAGCAGCTGCTCCGCCGTCTGGAAGACCGGATCCGACCCGCTGGATGATGGCGACGTGGGTGCACGTGCTCTCGACGTCGCCCAGCAGGTGCGAGGCGATCATTACAGTGCGCGTCTCGACCGCGCAGGCTGCGGACCAGCTCGTTGAACTCCTCGCGGGCGCTCACGTCCAGGCCCGCCGAGGGCTCGTCCAGGATCAGGAGCGGCGGGTCCCCGACCAAGCGCCGCGGCCAGTCCCACTCGCCGCGCCTGGCCCTTCGAGAGCACCGCCACGCGCCGGTCGAGGAGCGGCTCCACGCGCGCCTGCGCGACGACGCGGTCCATCTCGGCCCGCAAGCCGTGTCCCGAATAGCCGCGGAGGCGGCACACCGCGGCGAGCGCCGTCACGCACCGAGAGAAACGGTGGCAGCCGCGTATCCTCGAGCAGCACGCCGATGCGCTTGTGCGGGGCGGGACGGCAGGTCGGCCCCGACTCGCTCGCCCCTGAGGTACACGGCGCCGCGCTGTGGCCGCAGCAAGCCGCAGCAGGCACGAGATGGCGGTCGTCTTGCCGGAGCCGTTCGGGCCCAGCAGGCCGACGACCGCGCCCGCGGGACATCCATGCTGAAGCCGCGGAGCGCCTCGACCGGCCGCTTGATGCCGTTTGCGAACACCATGTGAAGGTCGTCGAAGCGGACGGCCGGCGCAGCGGCGGCGACAGCTTCACTCGACATCGGCGTCGGGCTGCGACATCTTCCTGCGTCGCCTTCCAGACGAGCGTGTGGAGCCGGTAGCCCGAGTAGCCTACGACCCGCTCGTGGACTCGTCCCCGGCGGCCCAGAAGGAACGTGGTGGGCAGCGCGGACACCCGGCCTCCCGACTGCACGGCGCGGGTTGTGTCGACGTGATAGCGCAGATCGGAAAGGCCCAGATTCCCGAGCTGGCGCTTGACCTCGGCCGGATCCTCGTCCGCGCCCGACCACGACGACCAGCTGCGTCGGGTTTCTGGCGCGTACCGTTGATCAGCATCGGCAGCTCCTCCTGGCACGGCCCGCACCATGGTGCGTAGAACGTGAGGAGCGTGCGCGATTCGGTCGTCACGTCCCACAGGCGCGTTTCGACGCCGTCGTTCCGCGAGAGCGCGGCGTTCGGGCAGCGCGCGCGGCAGCTCCAGCTCGTCGAGCAGCGCGGAGGTCTTCTGGGCTCCTTCGGGGAGAGAGAGCGGGCCGCCGCGTTGCCCGACCAGAGCGCCAGCGCGGCGAGGGACAGAATCGCGACGCAGTAGGCCACGTCGGCCCGCGTGGCGCGTTGCAGCAGCCGCGCCTCGAAGGGCGACAGGCTCGAGGAGGCGGACCCTGGCTCCGGTGTGCTCATCGGCAGGCCTCCGCGAGGCTGACGGCTCGCGCCTCGGTCGTGTCCGATCGGTTGGTCGCCCTTCGCGCCGCCCCGCCACTCCGTGCCCGAGAGTGCTTGCACGCCACCCCAGTCGGTCTTGTGGTAGGCGGCGCCTTGCGGGCGTCCAGAAGTCGTGCGGCGCCGCAGCGAACCCGCCGAGCAGCGGCGCCCGAGTCAGCAGAGGCGGCCCGCCCGTGAACCAGCCGTCTTCCGGCTTCTCCACGTCGAGGAGGATCCAGCCCGCCTGGTCCGTGTAGGTGCCGACGAGGTGGATCTGCTTCGCGCGATGCGGACGCGAAGCCGTCGGCCGGGATGCCCAGCTCCCGAGCAGCCATCACGACCGCCACCTGCCTTCTATGGGGCGAGAACCGCCCCTCGCGGAGCGCCGCGCACACGTCGTCTGGCTCCCGCTGACCCTCAACGTGGGGCTTCGCCACCGCCCTGACGAGGCGGACCATCTGGTCGGTATATGGGCCCGGCCCGGCCGTCGTGCGCGCCCACTCGGCAAAGGCCGCGCACTTGTGCAGCCCGTGCTCCTCCAAGTCCGCGGCGCGTGCCAGCGCCTCCGGCATCTGCTCCGCGGGGAAGCTCGTTGAAGGTGGGTTTCGCCGGCGCCGTCACTCGAGCCAGCGCGGGCCTCTCCACGAGCGCCACGCCGGCAAAGTGCATCTCCCGGTGCACCCGTCCCGCCGTACTCCCACGCGACCGCCGTGATCCCCTGGACCTCGAGCCTGCGCAGGTGGGCCGGCCGCGTCGCCACATCGAGGATCCGCTGCCCACCCGGCAGCTCCAGCGCGAGCGGCACAACCACTACGCCCTCGCCTTCCGCGAACAGCGGCGGCTCCGGCCTGAAGCGCACGTCCACCACGACCGCCTGCAGATCGTCCCGCTTCCCGTGCTCCGCACACCACTCCCGAGTTGTCCGGTCGACGAACGAATCGAGCGATTCGTCCACCAGCTGCCGGTCGCCCGGCACCGTCCCAGCCACGAGAAGGAACAGGACCACCACCCCGCGCATGAACACGCGCAGGGCCAGTGAGGAGGTCAACCCGGGTCCTTGTGTCGGCGCTCTGCCAGCATCGTTCGCAGATTCTAGCCAAAGAGAGCCAGGAGATCTCGTGTGGAGGGCCACAGTCTGTCGGCTACACCGCGAGCTTCGGCAGGACCTTGCCGCCCTTGTTTGTCGGGGGTTTAAGTCTTCCTTCCAGTGCTTCTTTCTCGGCGTTTGACTTCTTCATCTCCCGAGTCTTCTCCAACCAGTACCATGCGAAGCACCACACGCAGAAGGCTTCAGCCCAAAAGATGAAGTAGCTGCGGCCGTTCGTGGTCCGCGTCAACACGAACGCCACGAGTGGTGACGCCACCATCAACGCCCCGATCACCTTGTACCGAAGGCGAAACCCCGGGAGGAGATCCTCATGTTGAGGCGGCAGGTAGGCCAGAGTTGCCTGGGCGCAGACCAATGCGACGAAGGCCAGGCTGAGGAACAGCAGGCCTGCGAAGATGCCGTGGGGGCTGAAGGTGCAGTCGGTCCCGCAGTCGATCATCATTGGGATGAGCGCAACCAGCGCGGCGAATCCCCCCGCGAAGTTCAGTGCGACGTTCTCCCAGTTCGTGAATCCCTTGTAGAGATACAGGGCTGTACCGATCGCGAAGAGTATTCCCGCGAACCAGATCCGCATCGGAAATGTCTTCTCGTCTGGGCTGTCGGGGTAGGGCGCAAAGTAGTAGGCACTCATCGAGTGCTGCAGAGGGATGCCATACGCATACTTCCCGATCCCCCACAGCAGCAGCGGGAATGCGACCCCCAGCACGACCAGACCGCGGCGCAGCATGCTGTACGTCGCCAACATGTGATCACGTAGCGCAATTTCGTTCTGGTTATTCAGTCTCATGGCGCCTCCTTGCTTACTGGTCCAGGGACGGCTGCGTCGGCAAAGACGGCGAGGCACACCAGCCCCACGAGATTGTGGATCCCGAAAGTCGTGAAGCTCTGGGTGTTGTTCATTTCGAGGTTTTCAGACGGCTTCGAAGACCCGCTTTCTGATGCTCGACGCGCCCAGCGCCCTCAGGTGCCACGGTCGGTGCCCGTGGCTCGAGGCCGGGCCCAGCAGAAGGCCAAGCTGCAGGCGCTTCTCGTTGCAACCGAGCTCACGTGGGACGATGAGCGAGTTGCAACCGTCGCAACCGGTTTGTTCTTCAGTCGTTTGTTGCCGGATTCCGGCGAGGCGGGAGCGTTGGTAGCGCTACAGGGAATCGAACCCTGGTTTGATGGCTGAGAACCATCCGTCCTAACCCCTAGACGATAGCGCCACGCGACAGTCTCCAGTCTATTGAGGGGCCAAGCAGGGCGTCAAGCTCACGCCTGAGCCGCCGCAGGCCTTGTGATAGCCTCAACGGTTCCATGACGGTCAGGACGCGCATCGCCCCGAGCCCGACCGGCGACCCGCACGTCGGCACGGCGTACGTGGCGCTGTTCAACTACGCCCTCGCGCGCAAGCACGGCGGCCAGTTCATCCTGCGGATCGAGGACACCGACCGCGAGCGCAGCTCGCCGGCCAGCGAAGCCGATGATCTTCGAGGCGCTGCGCTGGCTGGGCCTCGCCTGGGACGAGGGCCCGGACGTCGGCGGCCCCCACGCGCCCTATCGCCAGAGCGAGCGCAGCGCGCATCTACCGCGAGCACGCCGCGGAGCTGGTGAAGCGGGGCGCGGCCTACCCCTGCTTCTGCACGCGCGAGCGGCTCGACGCGCTGCGCGAGGAGCAGAAGGCGAAGAAGCTCGAACTTCGGCTACGACGGCCACTGCCGCGGGCTCGCGCCCGCGGAGGCGGCCCGGCGCCGGCAGGCGGGCGAAGCCGCACGTGGTCCGCCTCGCGATGCCGCGCGAGGGCCAGAGCGTCGTCCACGACCTGCTGCGCGGCGAGGTCACGATCGACAACGCCCAGGTCGACGACCAGGTGCTGCTCAAGAGCGACGGCTTTCCGACCTATCACCTGGCGAACGTGGTCGACGACCACCTGATGGGGATCACGCCACGTGATCCGCGCCGAGGAGTGGCTCTCGTCGCTGCCGAAGCACGTGCGGCTCTACCAAGGCTTCGGCTGGAAGCCGCCCGTCTTCTGCCACCTGCCGCTGCTGCGCAACGCCGACCGCTCGAAGATCTCGAAGCGCAAGAACCCGGTGAGCCTCAACTACTACCGGCGCGCGGGCTTCTTGCCCGGAGGCGCTGCTCAACTTCCTCGCGCTGATGGGCTGGTCGATGCCGGACGAGCGCGAGGAGTTCACGCTCCAGGAGTTCGTCGACGGCCTTCGACGCTCGAGCGGATCTCGCTGGGCGGGCCGGTGTTCGACCTCGCCAAGCTCACCTGGCTGAACGGCAAGTACCTGCGCCGGCTGTCGCCGCCGGAGCTGCTCGGCCGGCTGCGCGGGCGACCGCTCTCGGACGCGCTACTCATGCGCAGGTGCTGCCGCTCGTGCAGGAGCGGATCGACACGCTCGAGGGCTTCTTCGACTACGCGGCTTCTTCTTCACCGGGCGAGCTCGACTACGACGACGGCGCGCTCGCCGCGCATGGTCCCGCAAGGGACGCACGCCCGCCGAGGCCGCGAAGCTGCTGCGGGCCCTCGCTCGAGGAGCAGCTCGACCCGCTGCTCGACTGGCGCCAGGAGGCGCTCGAGCCGGCGATCCGGCGCCCTTCGCCGGAGCGAGCCGGCTGGCCGGCGGCCGAGACTGTTCATGACGCTGCGCGTCGCGACCACGGGGCGCGCGGCCTCGCCGCCGCTCTTCGAGACGCTCGCCGTGCTCGGCAAGGAGACCTGCCGGAGGCGGCTGCGGCGCGCGGCGGAGCGTTCTGCAGACGCGCGAGTGGCGGAGAATTGAGCACATGAGACACCCGGAGTCGCCGGACAGGAGCGACTTCATCCGCGAGATCGTCGCGGCCGACCTCGCAGACCGGCAAGCACAAGACCGTCGTCACGCGCTTCCCGCCCGAGCCGAACGGCTACCTGCACATCGGCCACGCCAAGTCGATCTGCCTCAACTTCGGGATCGCCGCAGGAGTTCGGCGGCCGCTGCCACCTGCGCTTCGACGACACGAACCCGACGAAGGAGGAGCAGGAGTACATCGACGCGATCGAGGCACGACGTGCGCTGGCTCGGCTTCGACTGGGGCGAGCACCTCTACCACGCGTCCGACTACTTCGAGCAGCTCTACGAGTGGGCCGCAGCACCTGATCAAGGCGGGCAAGGCCTACGTCGACGACCTCTCGGCGGACGAGATCCGCGAGTACCGCGGCACGCTCACCGAGCCGGGCCGCAACAGCCCCTGGCGCGACCGCGCCGGTCGAGGAGAACCTCGACCTCTTCGCGCGCATGCGCGCGGGCGAGTTCCCGGACGGCGCGCGCGTGCTGCGCGCGAAGATCGACATGGCCTCGCGGCAACATCAACCTGCGCGACCCGGTGCTCTACCGGATCCTGCACGCCGCGCACCCGCGCACGGGCGACGCCTGGTGCGTCTACCCGACCTACGACTTCGCGCACGGCCAGTCCGACGCGATCGAGGGCATCACGCACTCGATCTGCACGCTCGAGTTCGAGGACCACCGGCCGCTCTACGACTGGCTCCTCGAGAACCTGCCGGTGCCGTCGCGGCCGCGCCAGATCGAGTTCGCGCGGCTCAACCTGACCTACACCGTGCTGTCGAAGCGCTTCCTGCTGCAGCTCGTCGAGGACGGCCGCGTGCGCGGCTGGGACGACCCGCGCATGCCGACGATCTCGGGCATCCGCCGGCGCGGCTTCCCGGCCGAAGGCATGCGCCGACTTCGCCGAGCGATGATCGGCGTCGGCAAGCGCGACGGCGTCGTCGAGTACGCGATGCTCGAGCACTGCGTGCGCGACGTGCTCAACAAGACGGCGCTGCGGCGCTTCGGCGGTGCTGCGGCCGCTGAAGCTCGTCGATCACGAACTACCCGGAAGGCCAGGTCGAGGAGCTCGACGCCGTCAACAACCCCGAGGACACCGGGCGCCGGGTACGCGCCAGGTGCCGTTCTCGCGCGAGCTCTGGATCGAGCGCGACGACTTCATGGAGGACCCGCCGAAGAAGTTCTTCCGCCTCGCGCCCGGGCCGCGAGGTGCGGCTGCGCTACGCGTACTTCGTGACCTGCCGCGAGGTCGTGAAGGACGCGGCGCGGCGAGGTGGTCGAGCTGCGCTGCACGCTACGACCCCGCGACGCGCGGCGGCGACGCGCCCGACGGCCGCCGCCCGAAGGCGACGCTGCACTGGGTCTCGGCGCGAGCACGCGTCCGCGCCGAGGTGCGGCTCTACGAGCACCTCTTCACGCGGCCCGACCCGGGCGCCGAGGGCGACCTGCTCGCCGACCTGAACCCGGCGTCGGAGGAGGTGCTGAAGACCGGCTGCTCGCTCGAGCCGGCCGCTGGCGGCGCTGCCGGTCGGGCGAGACGCGTCCAGTTCGAGCGGCTCGGCTACTTCTGCCTGGACCCCGACTCGAGCCGGCCGGGCCGTCCGGTCTTCAACCGCACGGTCACGCTCAAGGACACCTGGGCGAGGTCCAGGCCAAGGGCCAGCAGAACGACTGAGGCCCGCTGCAGAGGGGCCGCGGGCCTGTCGAAGACGGACGAGCGAGCGTCTAGGAGACCGACTTGAGCCGCGACTTGGGGACGCGCTCGCGCGGGATGTTGTAGCGCTGCAGCCGCAGGTACATGGTGCGGCGCGTCACGCCCATCAGGCGGGCGACGCGCGCGATGTTCCACTCGTTCCGGTTCAGCAGCAGCAGCAGCTTCTCGCGCTCCATGTCCTCGACCGGCGTGCGCTCGAGGTAGGTCTCCCACGCGTCGCCGGAGCCGCCGACGGGCCGCGGCGAGCCGCTGTCAGTTGACGGCCTTCGCGACGATGCGCGAGAACTTCGCGAGCCGCTCGAGGTCGTGGCGCGCGCAGAAGTGCGGCTCGAGCTGTCCACGTAGAGCAGCGCGAGGAGGACGTCCTCCTCCATCACGGGGACCACCACGAAGCTCGCCGGCCCCGGCCGGTCGGCGGGCACCGTCGGCACCCGGCGCTCGGCGCTGCGGTCGGGCACGTAGACGAGATCGCCGCGGCGCAGGGCGTCGCTTCTGCCCCGCCCACGCCATCGGGACGATCTCCAGCACGGCCTGGTCGATGCCGCGCGACGCGAAGAGCGTCACTTCGCTGCCATTGTTGGTGAAAACGGCGCTGCTGCGACCATTGAGCAGCGACATCACGACTTCGAGCGTACGCTCCGCGAGCCGGCGTGGATCATCCGCACCCACTACGAGCTCCGTGAATTGATCGATCAGGTCCATGCGCCTGGCCATGACCCACCTCTCTCAGCTGCGCAATCTATACGTTTATACACCTCATGTCAATAGAAATGTCTAATTAAAATCCTATCTCAGGCAGTCGTAGGACCCGTTTAATGTATACCAATCGAACTATTCGGTAGTCGACAGAGCCCGGACGGCTGTCGGACAGCCGCCAGCGACTCGCCCGAACGACACTGCGGCCTAGAAGCGACGCACGGCTAAGATTCGCGAATGAAGGCGGCTGGCGGAGAGGGGGGGATTCGAACCCCCGGTACAGGCTTTAGTCCCGTACAACAGATTAGCAATCTGCCCTGTTCAGCCACTCCAGCACCTCTCCGCGGAGGCGGCTCTCCAGTTAGGGAACGTCTTTTTGGAGGGACCGGACTCGTAAGACTAGCACAGGGACTGGCGCTCGTGAGCGCAATGGCGGGTGCGGGGTGCGGCCCGGGACCGAAAGCCCCGGCCACGGCCCGCGGAGGGACGGAGCGCCCGTCGATCCTGCTGGTCACGCTCGACACGACGCGCGCCGACGCGATCGGCCCCGAGGCCGAGGGTATCGAGACTCCCGCGTTCACGGCGCTCGCCGCGCGCGGCCTTCGCTTCCGCCAGGCGTACGCGACGGTACCCGAGACGCTGCCGTCCCACGCCTCGATCTTCACGGGGCTGCTGCCCGCCGGCCACGGCGTGCACGAGAACGCGCGCGTGCTGGCTCGCGATCGCACCGCTGGCCGCGGAGCGACTCCAGAAGGCGGGCTATCGCACGGCCGCCTTCGTTTCGAGCTTCGTGCTCGCGCGCCGCTTCGGCCTGGCGCGCGGCTTCGAGGTCTACGACGACGAGCTGCCGGCCGGGCTGGCCGAGCGGAGCGCCGCCGAGACGACCGAGCGCGCGCTTTCGTACCTCGCGCGCGACGCGCCGCAACCGCTGCTGCTCTGGGTCCACTACTACGACCCGCACCATCCCTACAGCCCGCCCGAGCCCTTCCGGACCCGGTACGCGAAGGACCCCTACCGCGGCGAGGTCGCGGCGATGGACGCGGAGCTCGGACGGCTGCGCGACGCCTTCGAGCGGCGCGTGGCGGGGCCGGCGGCGATCCTGGTGGTGGGCGACCACGGCGAGGGGCTCGGCGAGCACGGCGAGTCGCAGCACGGCCGGCTGCTCTACCAGGCGACGATGCACGTTCCGCTGCTGCTCGTCGGGCCCGGGCATCAGCGCCGGCGTGAGCGACGCGCCGGTCAGCACGCGCCGCGTCTTCCAGACGCTGCTCGACTGGGCGGGCCTCGAGACTGCGGACAGCCTGCGCGCGCCGAAGCAGGAGATCGTCCTCGGCGAGGCGATGAAGCCCTTCCTGGCCTATGGCTGGCAGCCGCAGGTGATGGCGGTCGAGGGGCGGCTCAAGGTGATCCAGGCCGGAAGGCAGGAGGTCTACGACGTCGTCGCGGATCCGCGCGAGGCGCACGATCTCGCCGCGAGCGCTCCGCCCTCGCGCCCGCTGCGCACGGCGCTCCTCGACTATCCGACGCCGTCGACCGCGGCGCCGCCCCGCGGTCGAAGCGCTCGACGAGGACGAGCGCCGCAAGCTCGCGAGCCTCGGCTACGTCAGCTGCGGGCGCAGCGCCCGTCGTCCGCAAGGACGCGCCGCGGCCCGTCGACATGAGCCCGCTCTTCGACGTCGATCGAGCGCGCGTCCTTCCTCTTCGTCGGCGAGCGAGTACGCCAGGGCGATCCCGCTCTTCGAAAAGATCCTGGCGGCGGACCGGGCACAACCTCGACGCGGCGCTGCGCCTCGCGACGGCGCACTCCGCGCTCGGGCACGACGCACGCGCGCTCGAGATGTTCGACAGGGCCGCGACGATCGCCCCCGGCTCGCGGGACGTCCGCACCTACCGCGCGCTCCACTACGCGCGCGGCAAGGACTGGCAGCGGGCCGTTCCGCTGCTCGAGCAGGTCCTGGCGGAGGCGCCCGATCGGCTGCCGGCGCTCGAGGCGCTCGCGGTCGTGCGGGAACGGCAGGGCCGGCTTCCGGAGGCGGTCGCCGTGCGCCAGCAGCATCTACGCGCTGCGCGCGCCGCTCGGCTGCCGAGCTCGTCCGGCTCGGGCAGCTGGCGATGAGCGTCGGACAGACCGCCGCGGCCACGCGACGCCTTCGAGCGGGCGCGACGCCTCCAGGGCGAGCGCGTTCCGCCACGAGCTCGAGCTGGGCGTCCTGTACCTGGCGGCCCGGCGCTTGCCGGAAGCGCGCGACGCGCTCGACCGCGTCCCGGCCTCGCACCCGCAGTACCCGATGGCGCTCTTCAAGCGCGCGCAGGTGAGCGTGCTCCTGAACGAGCCCGACCGCGCCGCGCGCATCGCGCGGGCGCGAGAGCGCGCCGACGCCACGACGCGGGCGTTGATCGCGAGGGAACGGCTATTTCAGTGAAACGGACGACGGACAACGGACAACGGAAACGAGCTAACGGACTTCCGGGAGCTGGCCATCCCCCCGAACCCCCTGAGATCAGAACTGCAATCGCGCCGCGAGCTGGAAGCGTCTGCGGGTCGAAGTAGTTTCGCGGCGAGCCGAAGGCCGAGTTGTGGGCCTGCGGCTCGATGTTGTAGCCGGTCTGCTTGTTGAAGACGTTGAACACGTCGAGCGCGAGCTGCAGGTTGAGCGCGGTCCTTCAGCCGGAAGTTCTGGATGTAGTTGAGGTCGAGCTGCCAGTGCGAGTCCGTCCGGCGCGAGCCGGCCGGCTCGGCGTAGCGGTTCGAGTCGCTCGTGCGGTCGTCAGGCTGCGGTACGGCTCGAAGCTCTGCATCTCCCAGGGCTGGCCGGACTGCGCCACGAAGAAGGCGCCGACGCTCGCGCCGCCAGGGCAGCTGGCGGTAGCCGTAGAGCTTGAACAGGTGCGGCCGGTCGCCGCGCAGCGTCGCCGTCCTTGAAGTTCCAGAGCTGGCGTCCCGGCGCCGTCCGCGATGTTCGACGACCCGATGAAGATGTTCGTCGTTGTTGGCGCCGGTCGTGTTGTCCTGGTCGAAGTTGCCGTAGTACTTGCTCCAGGTGTACGAGCCGCGCACGAAGGTCTTGTCGCCCCGCCACTCCGACTCGAGCGTCACCTCGTAGTACTGCGTGTAGGCGCCGTCGAGCTCGGCGATCACGTAGGTCGAGCCGCTGCCGATCTGCGCGAGCTGGGCGGCGAGGTCGGGGATGTAGAGCTCGCGCGGAATCCCCGCCGGCGGCTTGAAGGCGCTGGCGCGCGTTGTTGTTGGTGTCCTCCCAGAAGTGGCTGGCCTTGCGGTAGCGCCCGTAGAGCGCGCGCCGGTCCAGCGCGTCGCCGAGCTGGCGCGCGGTGCCCGACCAGGTACTCGTTGATCGTGCGCGGCGTCAGGTCGGGGACGAACAGCTTGCCCGACGAGGAGCCCGACCGGCACCGCCGCGAACGCGACGCCGTTCGGGTCGAAGTGCACGTCCACGAACGTGCCGATCGAGGTTGCGGTCCCACGAGGCGGCGCGCGGCAGCGAGCTGGCCGCCGGGTTGTAGCGCGCGTAGCTCGCGTAGACCGTGTCCTTGCCGTTGTAGGCCCAGGTCGCGCCGAGCCGCGGCTGGAACATCTTGCTGAACGGGATCTCGTACATCTTGTACTTGTTGCCGGGCGCCGCGACGTAGCCCGAGAGCGTCGACGCGTCCTCGCGCAGCCCCTGGCCGTAGAGCGTGTCCTGGCTCAGCGACCACGCCGGCGTTGAAGGTCCAGTTCCCCCACTTGATCGTGTCGTTCAGCTCGAAGTTGTGGGTCTTCGACTCCGAGTGGATCACCGCGTCCTGGCCGTTCAGCTGCTGCTGGATGCGCGCGGTGTAGTAGGGCCGCTGGCCGCTCACCGCCGCGACGCGGCCGCCCGGCACCGAGATCACGCCCCAGCCGTTCGAGGTGCGCTGCAGGTCCTCGGACTCGGAGAGGTACTGGTAGCCGACGTGCAGCTCGTGGACGACGCCCGTGCCGAGCGTGAGGTTGTAGCCGAACTGCACGGCGTCGCGGAAGAAGTCGTCGTCGTCGAACTGCAGCCCGTAGCCCGCGATCCCGCCGCCCACGTGGACGCCGTTCTGGACGTAGCCGTAGCGGTCGATGAGCGGCTGCACGAAGGCGTTGTAGGCCGCGTCGCCCGCGACCGGCACGGGCACGGTGAGCCGCCCCTGCGTGTCGAGGCTGTTGACGTCGAGCACGGTGCCGGGCGCCGTCGAGGGCACGACGTCGGCGACGTGGTCCGGGACGGCCCTGGGTCAGGTTCGCGAAGTGCGTGAACTTGGCCGTGAAGAGGCTGCGCGTGTTGATCACCCACGAGCCGTCGGCGGTGAAGATCTTGAGCCGCGCCTCGTAGCCGGTGCCGGAGGTCGGCGAGGCGTTCGCGGCGAACTGCGCGCCCGTCTCGACGCGCTTCGAGTCGCGGTAGCTGGCGTTGAAGCAGCATCGACTTCGTCGGCGTGAAGGTGATCTTGCCGAAGCCCTCGTTGCGCGTGCTGTCGTACTTCGGCAGCTCGCCGTAGAGGTTGGCCTGGTTGTCCTTCGACAGCGTCGGGCGGAAGTACGAGCCGTAGAAGTAGAGCCGGTCCTTCACGATCGGGCCGCTGAGGCTCGCCGTGAGCCAGTCGCGGTCCTGCTCGTAGCGGGACTGGATGCCGCTGTCGAGCTCCGAGGCCATGCCCTTCGTCTGGAACTGGTAGCTGAGCTCGCCGTGGAACTGGGCCGTGCCCGACTTGCTGACCGAGTCCATCGAGAAGCCGCCGGCGCGGTCGAAGTCGACCGCCCGCGCGCCGCCCTTGATCACGGTGACCTGGGCGATGTCGTGGGACGCGGGCTCGGCCGAGAGCGTCCCGAACTGCGGCAGCGTCACGTTGACGCCGTCGAAGTTGTAGACGTTGTCCTGGCCGCTGCCGCCCGCGCTCGGGCCGCGGATCTGGTCCTGCGTGTACTGCACGCCCGGGATCAGCTTCTGCAGGTCGCGGTAGTCCTGCGCGAGCGGCAGGCCGACGATCTGGTCGCTGCTGAGCGCGGAGGCGATCGTCGCCGAGTCCTTGTCGATCACCGACGACTCGGCGGTCACCGTGATCGTCTCGCTGATGCTGACGCCGAGCGCCACGTCGACGAGCGTCTGCTGCGCGAGCTGGACCACGCGCCTTGCGGGTCACGGTCTGCATGCCCGAGAGCGCGAACTCGAGCGTGTAGCTGCCCGGCGGCAGCGCCGGCAGCAGGTACTCGCCGCCCGCCCCGGACACCGTCTCGCGCGGCTGCGGCAGCACGTCGGAGCGCGCCGAGATCGTCGCGCCGGGCAGCACCGCGCCGTCGACGGACGTGACCTTGCCGCGGATCGCGCCGGTCTGCTGGGCATGGAGCGGCACTGCGGCCAGGAGAAGCAGGAAGAAGACGAGCGTACGCCGCACGCTATGGAACATCGACGCCATCGTGACCTCCACGGGCTCACGGCCGAACCAGGCTGCGTTCGGCCGCGGATAGAACCGGATCTTCATGGTGTTACGGACGGCAGGCTGTGGGGGCGCCCGCGCCGACGCGAGTCTACTACAAGGAGCTGGACGCGCGGACTCGAAGCGCGGCTTGGCGGAGGGCGGGGGACTCGAACCCCCAAGGGCCGTGAGGCCCGGGAGCTTTCAAGGCTCCTGCCTTACCAATTAGACTAGCCCTCCGACCCCTGATTATGCGCCCGTCCGGCCCTTGCGGTCGCGCGCGGGAGCCCCGAGATGCGGGCGCAGCCTGCGGGTGAGCCGCGCGACGAGCTCGGGGTCGCCGCGGTGCCAGCGGTCCTCCACGTCGAGGTCGACGATCGGGCGGTCGACGTCGGGAAAGCGGATGCGGATCAGCGTCCGGTGCTGGTCCTCGCGCTCGTTCATCACGAAGACGCGGTCGGCCCACAGCAGCAGGTCCCGCGTCAGCACCACCGTGGCGAACGGCGCCACTCCCGCCGAGCGCACCTCGTAGCGCGCGTCCTCCCGGTACATGTCCTCGGCCGTGCGGCTCCTGTCGATGTTGGCGGTGCAGACGAACAGGATGCGCTCGCGCGGAGTGAGATCGACGGTCACGAGATGCGATTGTAAACGGGCGGGTGCTACACTGGCAGCGGCTTGAACATCGACCGGCTACTGCGCGAGATCGAGGGCCGGCTCGCCGACTGGGCGGAGCCCCAGAGGCTCGAGGTGATGGACGCTGCTGCGCGAGGCGATGGCGCGCGAGCGGCGTTTCCTCGACCCGACCTTCACGGTCGAGAGCGAGCGCGAGCGGAGGGTCAACGCCGAGGAGCTGCGCGACGCGCTCGAGGCGATCCACCGCCCGGTCCGCTCCGACGAGGCGCTCGAGGAGGTGCTGAAGCAGCTCGAGCGCGTGGTGCCCACCGACTTCGCGGTGCTGGCGGTGTCCGAGCCGGGCGCCGGGCTGCGGATCGCCGCGGTGCGCGGCGCCGAGCCGTCGGTGTTCGCGGGCGCGCTGCTGACGGACGACCCGCGCGTGAGACGCGCGCGCGAGGAGCACGTCGCGGTGGCGGTGCCCGACTCCGAGGCGGACGGCGCGCCGTTCCCGCTGGTCGGGGCGCCTCCGCAGCGCTCGTGGATGGCGCTGCCGCTGCTGCTCGAGGGCGAGGTCGTGGGCATGCTGGTGGCGGGGCGCCAGGCGCTCGACACCTTCAGCGCAGAGGACCTGCAGCGCGCCAAGGCCGTCGCCTTCTGGACGGCGGCGACGCTGCGGCGCGTCCAGCAGCTCGACCAGCTGCGCCGCTACGCGACGCTGCTCGAGCAGGTGGCCGACGTCGACCAGCGCGTGTTCCGCGGCGAGCGGCCCGAGACGATCGCTCCGGCGATCCTGGACGGCGCGTGCCGCATCGGCGGCTACCGCGGCGGGCTGCTGGTGCTGCAGACCGCCGCGCGGCGCCGTGGTGGCGGCGGCGCACGGCGAAGCGTTCCTGCCGGCCGTGGGCCGCAACGCGCCCGCCGATCTGGCGGCGACCGTCGCGCGCCGCCTGCCCGCCGCCCGCATGCTCGACGTGGCGGAGGTGCTCGGCATGGAGCTGCCGACGGAGCAGACCTACCTGGTGCCGCTCGTGGCTCCCGACGGCTACGTCGGCTGCCTCGCTCTGCTCGATCCGAACGGCGAGTCGCCCGACGACCGGCTGCTGGAGGCGTTCGGGGCGCGAACCGGGCTCGCCTACCGCTTCGCCACGCTCCACAGCCGGGCTTGAACTCGTTGTAGACTCGCGGCTCCCTCGACAACCCTCGGAGGATCCATGAGACGACTGCCTCTCGTCGTCGTGCTGACGCTCGCCCCGATCGCGGCCGGCGCCCAGCAGGCCGATACCCACGCGATCGTCGGCGCGCGCGTCATCACCGTCTCCGGCCCCGTCTACGACAGCGCGACGCTCGTGATGCGCGACGGCCTCATCGAGGCGGTCGGGCCCGACGTGACCGCCGCCGCCCGGCGCGCGCGTGATCGACGGCAAGGGCCTGATCGTGACGCCCGGGCTGATCGACGGGTTCGGCGGCGTCGGCCTGCCCGCGCCGGCGCGCGCGCCGGCAGCGGCGCCGGCGTCGGGCGCGGCCTGCCGGCGCGCCGAGCCCGCAGCCCGCTCGCGCCGCAGGCGCTGGCGCTCGACCGCGTGCGGGCGGCCGACGCCGCTGAAGGCGCGCGACAGCGGCATCACCACCGCACTGGTGATCCCGCGCGAGGGCGTGCTGCCCGGACGCAGCGTGCTGCTGAACCTCGCCGGCGACCGGCCGAGGCGATGGTGCTGCGCCAGCCCGCGGCGCTGCACCTGCACATGGCGACCTGCCGCGCGCCAGTACCCGGGCTCGCTGATGGGGACGATGGCCTACGCGCGGCAGGCGCTGCTACGACGCGGCGCGCTATCGCGAGGACTGGGCGGCCTACGAGAAGGCGCCGCGCGGGCAGAAGCGCCCGCGCTACGACGCCGCCGCTCGCGGCCGTGGCAGCGACGTGCTCGCGGGGCGCTGCCGCTGATCGTCACCGCACCGCGCGAGAACGACGTCCGGCGCGCGCTCGCGCTCGCCGACGAGTTCAAGATCAAGGTCGTGGTCGGCGGGCGCCCCGCAGGCGGCGCGCGCTGGCGGAGCTGCTCAAGGCGCGCAAGCTGCCGCTCCTGCGTGAGCGTCAACTTCGACCCGCCCGCGCGCGGCGACGCTTCTTCGGCGGCGCCGACGAGGAGCAGGAGCGGCGGGAGATCGAGGAGGCGGAGCGCAACCCGGCCGAGCTGCACAAGGCCGGCGTGCCGTTCGCGCTCGTCTCCGGCCACGCGCCCGACTTCGCTGGCGGGCATGCGCAAGGCGATCGAGAAGGGGCTGCCGCGCGAGGCCGCGCTGCGCGCGGCTCACGCTGGGCGCGGCCGAGGCGCTCGGGCATCGCCGACCGCACCGGGCAGCCTGGAGCCGGGCAAGATCGCCGAACGTGGTCGCCTGGTCGGGCGAGCCGCTCGCGAAGGACACGAAGGCGCAGCTGGTGTTCGTGGACGGCCGGCTCTACGAGCCCGACGCCGAGGACAAGCCCGACGGCGGCAAGGCCGACGAGCGACGAGCGCGCGGCGACGCGCCGGAGCGGCGGCAGAAGCCGGCGACGCGCCGTTCGCCGCCGCTGGCCGACCGCCGCCGGCGCCGTCCCGGCGCGGCGAAGCGCCGTCGCGATCATGGGCGCGCACCATCCTGACCGTCGGGCCCGCAGGGCACGATCGAGAAGGGCACGCTCGCTGATCAAGGACGGCAAGATCGCCGCCGTGGGCAGGGACGTCGCGGTGCCCGGCGGCGCGCCGGTCGATCAACGCCGACGGGCCAGCTACGTGATGCCGGGCATCATCGACGCGCACTCGCACATCGGCGATCGAGGGCAACGTCAACGAGTGCACGGACGTCGTCACCGCCGAGGTGCGCATGCGCGACGTGATCGACCACCACGACGTCGACATCTACCGCCAGCTCGCGGGCGGCGTCACCGCGATCAACGTGCTGCACGGCTCCTGCAACGCGATCGGCGGCCAGAACGCGGTGCTCAAGCTGCGCTGGGGCAAGACGCCCGAGGAGCTGCTGTTCAAGGACGCGCCGCGCGGCATCAAGTTCGCGCTGGGCGAGAACCCCAAGCGCGCCAACTTCAACGTGCCCGGGCCAGCGCGCGCTACCCGGGCACGCGCATGGGCGTGGAGGTGGTGATGCGCGAGGCGCTTCGAGCGAGGCGCGGGCCTACCAGCGCGAGTGGGACGACTACGAGCGCAGGCTCAAGGCGCGCCGGCCAAGGGCGACAAGCCGGTGCCGCCGCGGCGCGACCTGCGGCTGAGACGCTGCGCGGACATCCTCGACGGCAAGGTGCTGGTGCACGCGCACTGCTACCGCGCCGACGAGATCCTGATGCTGATCAGGGTGGCCGAGGAGTTCGGCTTCAAGATCCGCACCTTCCAGCACGTGCTGGAGGGCTACAAGGTCGCGAGCGAGATCGCGAAGCACGGCGCCGGCGCCTCCACCTTCTCCGACTGGTGGGCCTACAAGATGGAGGCCTGCGACGCGATCCCCTACAACGCGGCGATCATGGCGGCGCAGGGCGTGCGCGTCTCGCTCAACTCCGACTCCGACGAGCTGGCGCGGCGGCTCTACTGGGAGGCGGCCAAGGCCGTGAAGTACGGCGGCGTCAGCGAGGCGAGGCGCTCAAGATGATCACGCTCAACCCGGCCTGGCAGCTCGGCGTCGACAAGCACGTGGGCTCGCTCGAGGTGGGCAAGGACGCCGACCTCGCCGATCTTCAGCGCGCACCCGCTTCTCGCCGGACGCGCGCGTGGAGATGACGCTCGTCGACGGCGCGGTCTACTTCGACCGCGAGCGACGGACCTGGCCGCGCGGTCGCCGAGTGCGGCGCCGCGCGCGGCCGGGAGGCGCGCAGTGAAGGCGCTCGCTGGCCGCTCGCGCTCGCTCTCGCGGCCGCTGCCGGCGCCGGACGCCGCGCCGGACAAGCCGCTCGCCATCAGTGGACGCGCGCATCGTCACGGTCTCCGGGCCCGCGATCGAGAGGGGCACGCGTGGTCGTCGAGCGCGGCAGCATCGCCGCCGTCGGCGCCGACGTGCGCCGTGCCGGCCGGAGCGACCGTCGATCGACGCCGCCGGGCAAGACGCTCTACCCCGGCCTCGATCGACGGGCTGACCGACGCTCGGCCTCGACCGAGATCGGCAGCGTCGCCGGCTCGTGGACACCGACCGAGGTCGGCGACGTCAACCCGCACGCGCAAGGCCTGGGTCGCGCTCCATCCCGCACAGCGACCTGATCCCGGTCGCGCGCGCCAACGGCGTCACCGCCGCGCTGGCGCGCCCGGCGGGCGGCCTGGTCTCGGGCCAGAGCGCGCTGATCCGGCTCGCCGGCACGACGCCCGACGTCGATGGTGGTGAAGGCGCCGGCCGCGATGCACGCCGTCTACCCGAGCGGCCGGCCGCCGTTCGACGTTCGCGCGGCTCTTCGAGGAGCCGGAGCTGAAGACGTTCGAGGAGCGCCAGAAGGACAAGAAGAAGAACCAGGAGAAGGCGCTGCGACCGGCTGGCGGACCTGCTTCGAGGAGGCGAAGGCCTACGCCGCCGGCGCAGGCGGACGCGTCGCGCCCGGCGCCGGAAACCCGACCTGGCGCTCGAGGCGCTGGCGCCGGTCGCGCGCGGCGAGGTGCCGGTCGTGATCCGCGCCGACGAGGAGAACGACATCCGCGGCGCGGTGGCGCTTCGCCGCCGAGCACGGGCTCAAGCTCGTCATCGCCGGCGGCGCTCGAGGCCTGGCGCTGCGCCGACGTGCTCAAGGAGAAGGACGTCGCGGTGCTGCTCAACGTGGACGCGGCTGCCGCGCGCGAGTCCGACCCCTACGACGCGGCCTACGCGAACGCGGCGGCGCTGCAGCGCGCGGGCGTGCGCTTCGCGATCGTGACCGACGACGCTCCGCAGTCGCGCAACCTGCCCTACGAGGCGGCCATGGCGCGCGCCTTCGGCCTGCCGGGACGCGGCGCTGCGCGCGATCACGCTCTCGCCGGCCGAGATCTTCGGCGTGGCCGACCGCCTGGGCTCGATCGCGGCCGGGGCAAGGACGCCAACCTGTTCCTGGCCACCGGCGACATCATGGACCCCCGCACGCAGGTGACCCACGTCTTCATCGACGGCGTGCCGCAGTCGCTGGAGACGCGCCACACGCGGCTCTACCAGGAGTTCAAGGACCGGCCCTGAGGCGGCCGCTCGCGCTCGCCGCCGCGCTGCTCCTGCTCGGCGCCGCGGCGCCGCGCGCGAGCGGCCAGCACTACCAGTCGCGACTTCCCGCCCGAGGAGTTCAAGGCGCGCTGGGCGGCCGTCTTCGACAAGATCGGGGCCGAGGCCGTCGCCGTCGTCCAGGGCGTGCCGCTCACGAGCGGCTTCCAGCTGCCGCGCCAGGCGAACTCGATCTACTACCTCTCGCGGCATCGAGACGCCGCACGCCTACCTGCGGCTCGACGGGCGCAGCCGGAAGGCCACGCTCTACCTGCCGCCGCGCAACGAGCGGCTCGAGCGCCGGAAGGCAAGGTGCTCTCGGCCGCCGACGCGGAGCTCGTGAAGCGCCTGACGGGCGCCGACGAGGTGCTCTCGACCGAGGCGATGGACGCGCGCTGGCCGCTCGGCGAGGGCGCGCCGGTCGGCGATCTACGCCGAGAGCGTCCCGGCCGAGGGTTACGCCGAGAGCCGCTACGAGCTCCAGGCGCCGGGACGCCGCGATCGCCAACGACTTCTGGGACGGCCGCGTCTCGCGCGAGCGGCGCTTCGTCGAGCTGCTGCGCACGCGCCACCCGCGCGCGACGATCCAGGACCTGACACCCATTCTGGACGAGCTGCGGTCGGTCAAGAGCCCGCGCGAGATCGCGCTCGTCCGCCGCGCGTCGCAGCTCGCCGGGCTCGGCGTGATGGAGGCGGCGCGCAGCACCGAGCCGGGCGTCTACGAGTACCAGCTCGACGCCGCCTGCCGCTACGTCTTCCTGATGAACGACGCGCGGCTCGACGGCTACCGCTCGATCACCGCCGCGGGCACGGAGAACATCTGGAACATCCACTACTTCAGGAACAGCAGGAAGCTGGTGGCGGGCGACCTGGTGCTGATGGACTACGCGCCCGACTACCACTACTACGTGAGCGACATCGGGCGGATGTGGCCGGTCGACGGCCGCTACCAGCCCTGGCAGCGCGAGCTGCTGCAGTTCGTGCTCGAGTACCGGAACGCCGTGATGTCGCGCATCCGGCCCGGCGTCACGGCCGACGCAGATCCAGCGCCGAGGCGAAGCAGGCGATGGACGCGGTCTTCGCGCGGACGAAGCTTCTCGAAGCCGGTCTACGAAGCGGCGGCGCGCAAGCTGGTCGAGACGGGCGGCGGCGTCTTCTCGCACACGGTCGGCATGGCCGTCCACGACGTCGGCGGCTACCGCGGCCTGCTGAAGCCCGGCCACGTGTTCTCGGTGGACCCGCAGCTGTGGGTGCCGGAGGAGAACCTCTACTTCCGCTACGAGGACACCGTGGTCGTGACCGAGACCGGCGTCGAGAACTTCACGGCCTTCCTGCCGAGCGAGCTCGACGCGCTCGAGGCGCTGGCGCGCGAGAAGGGCATCGTGCAGACGCTGCCGGCGCTCACCGAGGCCGGCTTCGCACGCCTGCGTGCAGCGCCCCGCTCGGATCGCTGCATGACCGACCGGGCGCCCGGCGCCCAGTGGACGCTGCGAGGCGCGACGCTCGAGGACGTCGAGAGCCGTCGCCGACATCTGGCACAGGGGCTGGCGCGACGGCCACCTCGGCCACGTTCCGGAAGCTCTCCTACCCCATCGCCGGCTCGAGCACTTCCGCGCGCGCGTGCCGCCACGGATCCCGGCGACGACGGTGGCCGTCACGGACGGCGAGCTCGTCGGGTTCGTGACGATCCACGACGACGAGGTCGAGCAGCTCTTCGTGGACGCGAAGGCGCGGGGCCGGGGCATAGCCGACGCGCTGCTGCGCCACGCCGAGGAGGGGATCGCCACTCGCTTCGACGCCGCCTGGCTGGCGGTCGTCGAGGGCAACCGCCGCGCGCGACGCTTCTACGAGCGCTGCGGCTGGCGCGATGTCGGCGGCTTCGACTACCAGGCCGAGATCGAGGGCGGGCGGCTTCCGGTCCCTTCCCGGCGCTACGAGAAACGCCTCAGGCGCGCCGAGTGATGCGCTCGAGGCCGCCCATGTACGGGCGCAGCGCCTCGGGGATCACGACCGAGCCGTCCTGCTGCTGGTAGTTCTCGAGCACGGCGATCGAGCGTGCGGCCGACCGCGAGGCCGCTGCCGTTCAGCGTGTGCAGGAAGCGCGGCTTGGCGCCCGGCTCCGGCCGGTAGCGCAGTCCTGCGCGGCGCGCCTGGAAGTCGGTGCAGTTCGAGCAGGACGAGATCTCGCGGTAGGCGTGCTGCCCGGGCAGCCAGACCTCGATGTCGTAGGTCTTCGCCGCCGAGAACCCCATGTCGCCGGTCGAGAGCACGACCACGCGGTACGGCAGCCCGAGCCGCTTCAGCACCTCCTCGGCGTCCGCGGTCATCGCTCCAGCTCGGCCATCGACGACTCCGGCGTCGTGAGCTTCACCAGCTCGACCTTGTGGAACTGGTGCTGGCGGATCAGCCCGCGCACGTCCTTGCCGTAGGAGCCCGCCTCGCGAGCGGAAGCAGGGCGTGAAGGCCACGTACTTCTTCGGCAGCTCGGCCGCCTCGAGGATCTCGTCGCGGTGCAGGTTCGTGAGCGGCACCTCGGCGGTCGGGATCAGGTAGAGGTCGCGGTCGCCGGCCGAGGTCTTGAAGAGGTCGCCCTCGAACTTCGGGAGCTGCCCGGTGCCCGGTGAGCGTCTCGGCGGTGACCAGGTACGGCGGGATCACCTCGCGTGTAGCCGCGCTCGCGCGTGTGCAGGTCGAGCATGAACTGCGCGAGCGCGCGCTCCAGCCGGGCGCCCTCGCCCCAGTAGACCGCGAAGCGCGCGCCGGAGATCTTCGCCGCGCGCTCGAAGTCGAGGATGCCGAGCTCGCGGCCGAGCTCCCATGTGCGTCTTTCGGCGTGAAGTCGAACGCGCGCGGCTCGCCCACGCGGCGGACTTCCTGGTTGGCCGCCGCGTCCGTGCCGACCGGCACGCTCGCGTCGGGCAGGTTCGGCACCACCAGCAGGAAGCGCTCGATCCCGGCCTTCGACCTCCTCGAGCCGGGCCTCGCCGCTGCTTGATGCGGTCGGCGACGCCCTTCATCTCGGCCTTGAGCGCCGAGGCGTCCTCCTTCGCCTTGCCGCGGCGCGCGATCTCCTCGCCGACCGTGCGCTGCCTGTGGCGCAGCTCCTCGACCTCGCTGGATGCAGCGCGCGGCGCTCGCCGTCGAGCGCCCACGGGTCGACGCCCTCGAGGCCGGGAAAGGCCTGGATCGCCGCGAGGCTCTGGCCGCGGGCGGCGCAGCGCCGTCGAGCACGGCGTCCCTGTTCTCGACCACGAACTTCAGGTCCAGCATGACCGCGCAGGATAACACGCCGCTACCGGACGCTCCGGACCTGCGTGGTACGATCGCGATCAGATGTCCGCGCTGCGCAAGATCCGCAAGGCCGTGTTCCCCGCCGCCGGCCTCGGCACGCGCTTCCTGCCCGCCACCAAGGCGCAGCCGAAGGAGATGCTGCCGCTCGTCGACAAGCCGATCATCCAGTACGTGATCGAGGAGGCGGTCGCCTCGGGCCTCACCATCGATCATCATCGTGACCGGCCGCGGCAAGAACGCGATCGAGGACCACTTCGACGTCTCCTACGAGCTGGAGACGCCACCTCGAAGAGCGCGGCAAGACCGACCTGCTGGAGCAGGTGCGCGCGATCTCCAACATGATCAGCGTCTCCTACGTGCGCCAGGGCGAGCAGCTCGGGCCTCGGCCACGCGGTGCTGATGGCGCGGGACCTGGTGGGCGACGAGCCGTTCGCGGTGATGCTCGGCGACGACATCATCGACGCGCCGGTGCCCTGCATGAAGCAGATGATCGACGTCTTCGAGAGCTACGGCGGGCCGGTGGTCGCGGTGCAGCAGGTGCCGCGCGCCGAGATCTCGGCCTACGGCGTGATCGACGGCGACGCCCGAGGGCGACAGCGGCCGCTCTTCCGCGTGCGCGACATGGTCGAGAAGCCGAAGGCGGAGGAAGCCCCGAGCGACCTCGCGATCATCGGCCGCTACATCCTGACGCCCGACATCTTCGAGGAGCTCGAGACGACACCGCGCGCGGCAAGGGCGGCGAGATCCAGCTCACCAACGGCCTGCGCCGGCTCGCCGAGGCGCGCCCGCTCTACGGCTACCGGTTCGAGGGCGTGCGCCACGACGCCGGCAACAAGCTCGGCTTCCTGAAGGCCACCGTCGAGTTCGCGCTCAAGCGCGACGACCTGGGCGGCCCGTTCCGCGAGTACCTGAAGTCGTTGACCCTGTAGTTCCCCGCCGCGCCGTCACTCTACTCGCCATTCGCCTCGCCTTTTTGCCGTACCATCCGGGCGGCGAGTCCACCCGGCGGCCGGCGGGTGACGTGCGGAGGCGCGCGTGCGGTTCGAGACCACGAACTGGAGCCTGATCCTGAGGCGCACGGGACGGCTCGACGAGCGAGGCGCGGACGGCGCTCGCGGGCCTGTGCGAGAGCTACTGGCCGCCGGTCTACGCGTTCATCCGCCGCCGCGGGCCTGTCGCCCGCCGACGCCGAGGACCTGACGCAGGCCTACTTCGCGCGCTTCTTCGAGAAGAGCTACCTCGACGACTTCCGCCCGGAGGCGGGCCGCTTCCGCACGTTCCTGCGCGCCTCGGTCGCGCACTTCCTCGCCAACGAGTGGGACCGCGAGCGCGCGCAGAAGCGCGGCGGCGGCGCGCGCCACCTCTCGCTCGACGCCACGAGCGCGGAGGAGCGGCTGCGGCTCGAGCCGGTCGGACCGGCTCACGCCCGAGGCCATCTTCGAGCGCCAGTGGACCGCGGCGCTGCTCGCGCGCTGCGTCGAGCCGGCTGCGCGCAGGAGCAGCCGGCCTCGGGCGCGCGCGGCCGCTTCGAGCGGCTCAAGCCGTTCCTCGACCGGCGACGGCGCGCAGCGGCTACGCGGCGCTGGCGCCGCGAGCTCGGGCTCGCGCGAGTCGACGGCTGCGGGTGGCCGTCCACCGCCTGCGCCGGCGCTTCGCCGCGGTGCTGCGCGAGGAGGTGGCGCGCACGCGTGACCGACCCGCGCGAGGTCGACGCCGAGATCCGCTGGATGCTCGAGCCGCTGCGGGACGGCGCGCGGGAGCGCGATGATCGAGCGCTGCCACGCGCGCTGCCCGCAATGCGGAACGGTGCTCGCCGGCGCGGCCGCGGTCGAGGGTCTCTGCTCGGGCTGCCTGCTGTCGCTCGGCGCTCTCGCAGGACGGGCCCGCCGAGCCGCAGTGGCCGCGGCGACCGGGCCGCGGCCGGATCCAGCCGCCGGCGCTCGCGGCCGCGACGCTCGAGCCCCGTGGGAGCCGGGCATCGTGGCGCCCGCCTGGGCGATGCCCGCGGAGCTGCTGCGCCAGGCCGCGCAGCGGCTGCGGCTCGCCGCATCGGCGTGGCGCTCTGCTTCGCGGGCAGCATCGTGCTGCAACAACCTGATCGAGGCCGCGGGCTGGCACACGCTGTCGCGCACCTGCGCTGCAGAACGTGATCGCCGGCAGCATGGTCGCGGCGTCGGTCGGCCGTGGCGCTGGCTCGCCCACTCCGGCCGGCTCGCGCCCACGCGGCTGCTGCGCGTCGAGCCTCGGCTACGAGGTCGCCGTCGTCGCTCGCCATCTCGCTCGGCGACCACCTCGAGCCGATGCGCACGGAGGTGACGCTCGCCACGTCTCCTGGCTCTGCGTCTGGATCGTGATCTTCCCGGCTCTCGTGCCGGCGCCGCCGCGCTGGGCGCTCGTCGCCGGGCTCGCGTCCGCCACGACCTGGCCGCTCGCCTATTTCGTCGGCCGCGCGCTCGGCAACCCGGCCGTGCCCGCGCCACGTGCTGGTCCTGAACTCGCTCGACGGGCTACATCGCGGTCGCGCGTGGCCATGTTCGCGACGGTCGTGATCCGCCGCCTGCAGGAGCTCGGCTGCTATCGGCTCGTGGAGAAGCTCGACCACGGCGGCATGGGCGAGATCTGGCGGGCGCGCCACCGCATGCTCGCGCGGCCGGTGGCGGTGAAGCTGATCCGGCCCGAGCTGCTCGGCGTCGAGCACCCCGGTCGAGGCGGCCGCGCTCGTCGGCGCGCTTCCAGCGCGAGGCCGAGGCCACCGCGGCGCTCCACTCCTCCCACACGATCTCGCTCCACGACTTCGGCGTGACGCCGGAGGGAGCCTTCTACTACGTGATGGAGCTGCTCGACGGGCTCGACCTCGAGACGCTCGTGCGCCGCTTCGGGCCGGTGCCGCCGGAGCGCGCGATCCACCTCCTGATCCAGGCCTGCGACTCGCTCGCCGAAGCGCACGCCGACGGGCCTCATCCACCGCGACGTCAAGCCCGCCAACATCCTGACCTGCCACTGGGGCCTGAAGTGGGACTTCGTCAAGGTGCTCGACTTCGGGCTCGTGAAGACCGCCTGGAGCCTGGGCGACGACGACCACCTCACCTCGGAGGGCACGATCACCGGCACGCCCGGCCTACATGGCGCCCGAGGCCGCGCTCGGCGGCGTGCCGCTCGACGCGCGCGTCGACCTCTACGGGCTCGGCTGCGTCGCCTACTGGCTGCTCACCGGCGAGCGCGTCTTCGTCGGCCGCACGCCGGTGGAGGTGCTGCTGCACCACGTGAAGACGCCGCCCGTGCCGCCGTCCGAGCGGTCCGGACGCGAGATCCCGGACGCGCTCGAAGCAGCTCGTGCTCTCCTGCCTCGCCAAGGACCCCGACGACCGGCCCGCAGTCCGCCGAGTGGCTCGCGGCGCGGCTCGCCGAGTGCGCCGACCGCCGGAGCCTGGACGCCGGACACGCGCCCGCGCCGTGGTGGGAGGACAACCGGCCGGCCTCCGAAGCGCAGCGCGCCGGCGACGCCTCGCCACGACGCGTCACGCCGAGCCGAGCCCTCCCGCCTAGCCGCCCCGGCCCTGCCGTAACGAATCCCGCCGCCTGCTTCAGATACACGCGAGGGGGTCTCGAGGAGCCATGGCGACTGCGACTGCCGTCCGGGCCGCGTCGGGCCTGGCCCGCGGGCGCTCGACGCCGACGCCGGAAGAATACCGGCCCTTCCCCGACAAGGCCCGTCGCAATCTCTGTCCAGGAGACGCTCGAGGTGCCTGCAATGGCGCTGGGCGCTCGGCGCTCGCACAAGGGCGGCCGCGTGCTGGAGGTGGGTTGCGGCCGCGGGGTCGCGCTGCCGAGCCCCTCGCCAGGCTGCTGCGGCCGCAGCGACTCGTCGGGCCTGGACGTCGACCGCTCGCTGCTCGAGACGCGCGAGGGAGAGGACGGCTGGACGCGTGGGTCTCGTCGAACTCCGCATGGGCGACGTGCGCGCGCTGCCGTTCCCCGACGCGTCCTTCGACCTGGTCGTGGACTTCGGCACCTGCTACCACGTGGCCCGGCGGGAGCGGGCGCTCCGCGAGATCGCGCGCGTCCTTGCCCCGGGCGGCCGTTTCGTGCACGAGACGCGCCTCAGCCAGCTCCTGGCCCACCCGCTGCGCTCGTTCGGGCGCTTCCTGCCGTGGGAGGTCGTGCCCGAGCTTGCTCCGGAGCGGCAGGCGCTCCTGTGGGCGACCCGCGTCAAGGCCGGCCGCTCGGGCCGCTGAACGAAGCTACTTCTTCTTGTCGGAGCCGCTCGACTTCTTGTCGGAGCCGCTCGACGACGTCGAGGTCTTGCCGTCGCTCGACGAGGACGAAGATGCCGAGGACGTGTCCTTGGACGCCTCGGAGGCGCCGCTGCCGCCCTTGTCCGTGGCCCCGTCCTTCTTGCCGACGTCCTTGTTGCCGGCCGCTTCGCCGCCCGTCGACTTGCGCGCGTAGTCGGTGATGTACCAGCCCGTGCCCTTGAACTGGATCGCGGGCGCGGAGACGAGCTTCTCGATCGGTCCGGCGCAGGTGGGGCAGGCCTCGAGCGGCGGGTCCGAGAACTTCCTCACCAGCTCGAAGGTCCCGTCCTTCGGGCAGTGGTACTCGTAGAGCGGCAACTTTATCGGCCTCCCAATCCTCTTTCTTAGCACCCGGGGACCGATCGGTCAAAACCGGGTCGGCGCCGGCGTGCGGAGGGCCTTGCCGGCCTCAGTGCACGTCGGCCCAGCTCCGGCCCAGCCGGGCGTCGGCCACGAGCGGCACCACGAGCTCGAGCGCGCCCTCCATCACCTGCTTCACGAGCTGCTGGGCGGCCTCGGCCTCGGCCTCGGGCACCTCCAGCAGCAGCTCGTCGTGGATCTGCAGGATCAGGCGCGAGCGCAGCTTCCGCTCGCCGAGAGCCCGGTGCAGGTCGATCATGGCGCGCTTGATGAGATCGGCCGCGGAGCCCTGTACCGGCGTGTTCATGGCCTGCCGCTCCGCCTCCATCCGCACCGGGACGTTCTTCGAGCGCAGGTCCGGCAGCCTGCGCAGGCGCCCGAGCAGCGTGCGCACGTGGCCTGTTTCGCGCGCGCGCGCGATCGTGTCGTCGATGAAGGCCGCGCACCTTCGGGTAGCGCGCGAAGTAGGCGTCGATGAACTGGGCCGCCTCGCCGCGCGAGACGCCGATGTCCTTTGCGAGCGTGAAGGCGCTCTTCCCGTAGAGCAGAGCGTAGTTGACCATCTTGGAGATGCGGCGCTGCTCGTCGGGCGGGATCGGCGACAGCGCGCCGAAGATCTCGCGCGAGGTGCGGTCGTGGACGTCCTCGCCCTTCCTGAAGGTGTCGATCAGCGTCGCGTCGCCCGACAGGTGCGCGAGCACCCGCAGCTCGATCTGGCTGTAGTCGGCCGAGAGCAGCAGGTGCCCGGGCTCGGCCACGAAGGCCTGGCGGATGCGCCGGCCCTCGGGCGTGCGGATCGGGATGTTCTGCAGGTTCGGCTCCGTGGCGGAGAGCCGCCCGGTGGCCGCCACGGTCTGGTTGAAGGTCGCGTGGATGCGGCCGGTCTCCGGGCTCACCATCTCGGGCAGCGAGTCGACGTAGGTCGACTTGAGCTTCTGCACCGAGCGGTAGTCGAGGATCTTGCGCGGCAGCTCGTGCACGAGCGCGAGCTCCTCGAGCACGTCCTCCGCGGTCGAGGCGGCCCGGGTCTTGGCGGTCTTCTTGGCGCTCTTCATCCCGAGGCGGTCGAAGAGCACCTCGCGCAGCTGGATCGGCGAGTTGATGTTGAACTCGCCCTTGGCCAGGCGATGGATCTCGAGCGTGAGCGTCGTGCAGCTGCGCGTCCATGTCGCGGCTCATGCCTGCGAGCAGCTTCGTGTCGACCTTGACGCCGGCGCGCTCCATGTCCGCGAGCACCGCGACGAGCGGCATCTCCATCGACTCGTAGATCGCGAGCAGGCCCTCGCGCTTCGAGCCGCTCCTTCATCGGCTGCGCGAGCCGCAGCACGAGCTCGGTCTCGCCGCCCGCGGTGCGCGAGGTGGGAAGGGCGGCGGCGTCCGCGGCCGCGAGGCCGTCGGTTCCCGACGCGCGCCGCTCGCCGAGGTGCTCCATCGCGACGTCCTCGAGCGCGTAGGCGCGGCGGCCGGGGTCGAGCAGGTAGCTCGCGAGCAGCGTGTCGAAGCCGAGGGCCGCGACCTTCGACGCCCAGCCGCCCGAGCACGACCTGGTCGCGCTTGGCGTGTGCCGAGACCTTGGGGAGCGCCGCGTCCTCCAGCAGCGGGCGCAGCGCCGCGATCGCATCCGTGCGCGAAACCGCCTGCGGCAGATCGATCGCCGAGTGGCCGAGCGGCACGTAGGCCGAGCGGCCGGGGGCCCAGGCGAGCGCGATCCCGAGCGGGTGGGCTCGCATCGCCTGCTCGCTCGTCACGACGACGCCGAGCGCGAGCCGGCTCGCGGCGCGCGCTTCCTTCACCAGCTCCACGACGTCCGCCGCCGTCGTGGCCAGGCGGTGCTCGGCGGTGACGTTCGGCAGCTCCGGCGCGAACTCGCGCGCCAGCACCTGGAACTCGAGCTCCTTGAAGAGCGCGTGGGCGGCCGCGTGGTCGGGGCCGACGAACTCGAGACCGGCCATGTCGAGCTCCACCGGCACGTCGCGGCGCAGCGTCACGAGCTGCTTCGAGAGCAGCGCCTCGGCGCGGTGGGCCTTCAGCCCCTCCCGGTAGGCCGCGCGCTTCACCTTGTCGGCGTTCTCGAGCACCGCCTCGACCGAGCCCGAACTCGCGCACCAGGTCGCGCGCGCCCTTGTCGCCGATCCCGGCGACGCCGGGGATGTTGTCGACCGAGTCCCCGACGAGCGCGAGCACGTCCACGATCCGCTCGGGGGGAACGCCCCATTTCTCCTCGACGGCCTTGCTGTCGTAGCTCGTCGAGCCGGAGCCCTCGCGGCCCGGGTTCAGCACGCGCACGTGGTCCTGTACGAGCTGAAGCAGGTCCTTGTCGGCGGAGACCACCACGACCTCGATCCCGCGCTCGAGCGCCTGGCGCACGAGCGTCGCGATCACGTCGTCGGCCTCGAAGCCCGCCACCTCGACGAGCGGCATGCGCAGCGCCTCGCAGACCCGCCGGATGTAGGGCAGCTGCAGCGCGAGGTCCTTGTCCATCGGCGGCCGGTTCGCCTTGTAGCCGGCGTAGTCCGCGTGGCGGAAGGTCTTGCCGGGCGGATCGAACACGACCGCGATGTGCCCGGGCTTCTCGTCCGCCAGCAGCTTGCGCAGCATGGTGGTGAAGCCGTACGTCGCGTTCGTGGGCAGGCCCTTGCTGGTGGCGAGGCCGCGGATGGCGTGGAACGCGCGGTGGAACTGTCCGGAGCCGTCGACGAGGTACACGGTCTGCGCGGAGGCCATCCGTCGGCGATTCTGGTCCGGGGCGCGCCGCGGAGTCCAACCCGCGGCGCGCCTCGGCTAGAATCCCCCGGCCATGCTTCGCCGCCTCATGGCCCTGCTGTTCGCCGCCACGGCGCTCCGCGGCTGCGCGAGCTACGAGTACGAGCACGAGATCTGGCTCCGCGTCGACGGCTCGGGCACCGTCAACGTCACCGGGCGGCCTGCGCTCTGGACCGCGTTCAAGAGCCTGCCGCTCGACCCGCAGGGCGACCCCGACGAGCTCAAGCGCAAGGCCTCCGAGCTCTTCGCGCGCTCGGGGCTTTCGGTCAAGCGCGTCACGCTCACCACGAAGCGCGGCCAGCGCTACCTGTTCGTCTCCGCGGACTTCCGGGACGTCAACCGCATCTCCTACACGCCGGCCTTTCCCGACCTCCGCGTCGGGGTGCGGCGCGAGGGCGGGCGCCTGATCCTCGACGGGAGCTGGCAGCGGCCGCTCGACGCGCTGGCGGGAGGCGAGCACGACCGCGAGGGGCTGATGGCGGTGCGCTTCCACCTGCCGAGCAAGGTCTACGGCCACAAGAACGCCGCCTTCGGCGTCGAGCGCGGCAACATCCTGGGCTGGCCGCAGGAAACCGCCGCGGCGCTCGACGGCGGCCGGCTCGAGTTCGGCGCCGAGATGGACGAGCGCAGCATCCTGTTCTCGACCGTGATGCTGTTCGTCGGCGCCGTCGTGCTCGCCGTGCTGCTGCTGGCGGCGGCGCTCTGGGCCGTCGTGCGCCGCGGCAGGCGCGACCTCGCGCGCTCCTGCTGGAGGCCCGCCCCGCGCCGGGGCGGTATAATCGCCGCCCCATGAACGTCAAGCTCTCCTTCGCTCCCGTCTCGCGCTCGTCGCTCGACCTCCTGGCCGTGGTGCTCGACGAGGGCAGCACGCTTCACGCCATCGACGACGCGCTCGTCGCGTCGCACGTGGAGCGCGCGGCCGCCGGCTTCCGCGAGAAGAACCTGAAGCGCGAGTACTACGCGACGCTGCCGGAGGGCTCGCCCGCGAAGTCGCTGGTCGTCTACTGGAGCCCGCAGATCAAGAGCTACAACCTGTGGGAGAACGTGAAGACGTTCACGGCGCGCGCGCTGCGCCTCGCGCGCGACTACCACCTGCCGCAGATCGGCCTTCTGCTCAACAGCGCCGACGCGGCCCCGCTCGTCGGCAAGGCGGTCGAGGGCGCCGTGATCGGCAGCTACGTGTTCGACCGCTACCGCCAGGAGAAGGACGACTTCTTCTCGCGCGAGGCCTCGCTCACGATCCTGACGCACCCCGACCACCAGGCCGACGCCGAGGCCCGCCGCGCGCGCTACCTGTGGGTCTCCGAGAACGTGAACCGGGCGCGCGACCTGATCAACGAGCCGGGCGACGTCGTCACGCCGGAGGTGATCGCCACCACCGCCGCCGAGATCGGGCGCGAGGTCGAGCTCGAGTTCGAGGTGCTCGACCCGACGGCGCTCAAGGCCAAGGGCTACCAGGGCATCCTGCACGTCGGCGCCGGCAGCCCCCACCCGGGGCGAATGGTGGTGCTGCGCCACGTGCCGCGCAAGCCCTCGAAGGAGGTGATCGCACTCGTCGGCAAGGGCATCACCTTCGACTCGGGCGGGATCAGCATCAAGCCGAGCGACAAGATGTGGGAGATGAAGGGCGACATGGCGGGAGCCGCCGCCGTGCTCTTCGCGATGCGCGCGATCGGCAAGATCCGGCCCGACGTCAAGGTGCTGGGCGTGCTCTGCTGCGCCGAGAACCTGCCCGACGCGAACGCGCAGCGGCCGGGCGACATCTTCGTCGCGAAGAACGGCAAGTCGGTGATGGTCGACAACACCGACGCCGAGGGCCGGCTGGTGCTGACCGACGGCCTCGCCCGCGCCGGCGAGGAGGGCGCCACCCACATCGTCGACATCGCGACGCTCACGGGCGCCGTCGTGCGCGCGCTGGGGCCGAGCGTCGCCGGCGTGATGGGCACCGACGCCTCGCTCGTGAAGCGCGTGATCCGCTCGGGCGAGCACCACGGCGAGCCGTTCTGGGAGCTGCCGCTCGTCGAGGAGTACAAGGACTCGCTGAAGACACCCTACGCCGACCTCAACAACATCGCCGCCGGCGGCCTGGCCGGCGCCATCACCGCGGGGCTCTTCCTGCGCGAGTTCGTGCCCTCGGGCGCCGCCTGGGCCCACCTGGACATCGCCGGTCCGATGTTCAAGGAGAAGGAGTGGAAGTACTACGACGCCGGCGCCATCGGCTTCGGCGTCAAGACGCTCGTGGACCTCTGCGAGCGGTTCCGCGAGCCCGTCTCCTAGCCGTCACGCGGCCGGCCGTCCACCGGCCCCGACCGGCCGTTCACCGATCCCAGGGAACGCAGAGCCGGAAGCTCGCGTAGGCTTGTCAGAGAAGCGGGGGCATTTCTCATGGTCCGAGTCGACGGGGTCGGCGGCGGCGGGTCTCTCATCAGCGTGCGCGGGCTCGACAAGAGCTACGTGCGCGGGGGCGAGGAGATCCACGTGCTCCAGGGGCTCAACCTGGACGTGGGCGCCGGCGAGTTCATCGCCTTCATGGGTCCGAGCGGCTCGGGCAAGACGACGCTCCTGAACCTGCTGGGCGGGCTCGACGTGCCGAGCTCGGGCACCGTCAGCGTGGCCGGCGACGAGATCACCTCGATGTCGAGGCGCAGGCTCACGACGTGGCGCGCGCGCCACGTCGGCTTCGTGTTCCAGGCCTACAACCTGATCCCGGTGCTCTCCGCCTTCCGCAACGTCGAGCTGCCGCTGCTGCTGACGCCCCTCGCAAAGGCCGAGCGGCGCCAGCACGTCGAGGCCGCGCTCCGCATCGTGGGGCTCCAGGAGCGCATGCACCACTTCCCGCGCCAGCTCTCGGGCGGGCAGGAGCAGCGCGTCGCGATCGCGCGCGCGATCGTGGCCGACCCGACCTTCCTGCTGTGCGACGAGCCCACGGGCGACCTCGACCGCAAGAGCGCCGACGAGATCCTGGACCTGCTCTCGCTGCTCGTCACCGAGCGCGGCAAGACGATCCTGATGGTGACCCACGACCCGCGCGCCGCCGAGCGCGCGAGCGCGCTCTTGCACCTCGAGAAGGGCGTGCTGGTCGAGGCCGCGCAAGGCAGGGCGATGGTGGCGTCGTGAAGTACCTGCCGCTGCTCTTCGCCAACCTCAAGCGCAAGAAGATCCGCACGATCGCTCACGATCGGGTCGTTCGCCGTCGCGATGTTCCTGTTCGGGCTGCTGGCGGCGGTGCGCGCGGGGTTCCGCCAGGGCGTCGATGTCGCGGGAGCCGACCGGCTCGTGGTGGTCGGGCGCACCGGCCTGATCCAGCCGCTGCCGCTGCCCTACATGGAGCGCATCCGAAGGCTGCCCGGCGTGAAGGACGTCGCGCACGTGACCTGGTTCGGCGGCGTCTACCAGGACCCCAAGAACTTCTTCGCGCAGTTCGTGATCGAGCCCGAGGACTGGCGGCGGCTCTACCCCGAGTACGCGGTGCCCGACGCGCAGTGGCAGGACTTCCTCGGCGACCGCCAGGGAGTCGTGATCGGCCAGAAGCTCGCGCAGCGCTTCGGCTGGAAGCTCGGCGACCGCGTGCCGCTCAAGGCGCCGGGCTACCTGGGCGGCACCAGCTGGGAGTTCAACGTGCGCGCCATCTATCACGGCACGCGAAAGTCCGACGACGAGGGCCAGCTCTGGCTGCATCACAAGTACTTCCACGAGAAGGCGCCGAGCTACTGGAAGGGCATCGTCGGCTGGTACGTCGTGCGGGTGACGGACCCGGCGCAGGCCGTCGCCGTCACCACGGACGATCGACGCGGAGTTCGCCAACTCCTCGGGGGAGACGCGCACCCAGACCGAGTCCGCCTTCGCTTCGTCCTTCATGAAGCAGATGGGCAACATCGAGTTCCTGATCGTGGCGATCGGCACGATCGTGTTCTTCACGCTGCTGCTGGTGACCGGCAACACGATGGCGATCGCCGTCCGCGAGCGCACCGCCGAGCTCGCCGTCTTGAAGGCGGTCGGCTACTCGGACCGCTTCGTGCTCGGGCTCGTGCTCGCCGAGTCGCTGCTGATCGCGACGCTCGGCGGCGCCGTCGGGCTGTGGCTCGCCTCGATCGTCGCCGGCAAGGACATCACCAGCGGGATCCTGCCGACCTACCTCTCCGGCGCCTCGATCGCCGCCGGGGTGGCGATGGCGCTCGTGACGGGCCTGCTCGCGGGCCTGCTGCCGGCCGTTTCGCGCGATGCGGATGCAGATCGTGAACGCGCTGCGGAGGGTGTAGACGTGGCGATCCCGGTCTCCTACAACCTGCTGAGCGCGAAGGAGCGCTGGACCTCCTCGGTCGTGGCCGTGCTCGGGATCGCGGGCACCGTCGGCGTGTTCGTCGCCATGCTCGCGCTCGCGCGCGGCTTCAAGGCCACGCTCACCTCCTCGGGCCAGCCGCAGAACGCGATCGTGCAGCGCTCCGGCGCGGACAACGAGATGACGAGCGCCATCACGCTCGAGGAGGTGCGGATCGTCGAGGACGCGCCGCAGATCGCGCGCGGCGCCGACGGGCCGCTGGTGAGCGCCGAGGTCGTCGTGATCGCGGCGGTCCCGATGCGCGGCGAGGACGGCGAGGCCAACGTGCAGGTCCGCGGCGTCTCTCCGCGCGTGCTCGCGGTGCGGGACAACGTCAAGCTGGTCGAGGGCCGCTTCCTCACGCCGGGCCTGGCCGAGGCGGTCGTGGGCAAGGGCGCGCGCGACGCCTACCAGGGGCTCGACCTGGGCGCCACGGTGAGGCTCGGCGCCGGCACCTGGACGATCGTGGGCGTCTTCGACGGCAAGGGCACGGCCTTCAACTCGGAAGTCTGGGCCGACGCCGCGACGCTCAACGGCTTCTACCAGCGGCCGCCCTCGATCTCCCAGGCGGCGACCGTGAGGCTGCGCTCCGCGGACGACTTCCCGGCATTCGAGGCGACGCTCAAGGGCGATCCGCGCCTCAACGTGCAGGCGCTGCGCGAGCAGGCCTACTACGAGAAGCAGTCGGTGGTGGTGACGACGCTGATCACCGTGCTCGGCTCGCTGGTCGCCGCGGTGATGGCGCTCGGCGCCGTCTTCGGGGCGCTCAACACGATGTACTCGGCCGTCTCCGAGCGCTCGCGCGAGATCGCGGTGCTGCGGGCACTCGGCTTCGGCGGCGGCGCGATCGTGCTGTCGTTCTTCGTCGAGTCGCTCCTGATCGCGCTCGTCGGCGGTCTCGTCGGCTGCGTCGCGGTGCTGCCGGTCAACGGCCTCACCACCGGCACGATCAACTGGCAGACCTTCTCGCACCTGGCGTTCGCGTTCCGCATCACGCCGGACCTGCTCGCGCTCGGCATGCTGTTCGCGCTGGTGATGGGAGCCATCGGCGGCCTGCCGCCCGCGATTCGCGCCGCCCGCGCGAACGTCGCCCACACGCTCAGGGCCTTGTAGCATCCTCCTTCGGCCGTGGCGGAGCGAACGCCTCACGACTCGCAGCGTTTCGAGAAGGAAGCGCGCACCGTCGCGGCTCGCTCAACCACCCGAACGTCATCGCGCCTCTACGACGTCGCGAACGCGACGGCGGCGGCAGTCTACGTCGTCACCGAGCTGCTCCAGGGCAGACGCTGCGCGACCCGCTCGATGGCGACACCTTGCCCTCGCGCAAGCGCCGTCGAGTACGCGGTGCAGATCGCCCACCGCCTGGCGGCGGCTCACGACAGCGGCATCGTCCACCGCGATCTCAAGCCCGAGAACGTGTTCGTCACCCCCGAGAGGCGTCGTGAAGATCCTGGACTTCCGACTCGCACGCAAGATCGATCCCTCTAAAAACCACAAAACCCACCCACAACTTCACCACACCCACAACCCACACAAAACCCTCAAACCATACTACACACCATCTACTACATATCACCCATAACACTTACCAAACCACATACTCCACACTAACCCTCCCACCTCTTCTACCACCAGGCGGCGATCCGCAGCGGGCCGCCGCTGCCGCCCTTGATCTTCATCGGGAGCGCCGCGACGACGAAGTTCTTCACGGGCAGCGCGTCCATCGCGGCCACGTTCTCGAGCGCCGGCACGTTGGCCGCGAACAGGATCACGTGGCTCTCGAAGAGCGCCGACTGGCCGTAGTCGATGCTCGGCGTGTCGAGGCCCACGGCCTTCACGGAGCGCGACTGCACGAGCCAGCGCGCGGCCTCCGGGTCGAGGCCGGGGAAGTGCAGCTCCGGCACGGCCTCCGGGCCGGTCTTCGCGGTGCCGAGGTATGCGGCGCGGTCGTTCCAGCGCGCGGCCCAGCCGGTCTGCAGCAACACGATCGCGCCCTCGGGGATGCGGCCGTTGCGGATCTCCCAGGCGGTGAGGTCGGCGACGCTCACGCGATAGTCGCGGTTCTTGGCGCACTTGTCGCTGACGTCCACGCGGATCCCGACGCCGACGAGCTGCTCGACCGGGATCGCGTCGGCGGCCCGCCCGCGCTCCGGAGAAGTGGATCGGCGCGTCGAGGTGGGTCCCGCCGTGCTCCGCGGCGCAGAACTTGTTCGCGGCGTAGAAGTAGCCCTTGTCGGTGACGCCGTGGGCGACCGACTCCAGCACGAAGCTGCCCGCGGTCGGCCAGTAGATCGTCTGCGCGTCGAAGGAGTGCGTCAGGTCCACGATCGTTCCCGGCAGCGAGGGCGGGTGGCGCGGGGTCGCGGGCGGCGCTCCCGCCGCGAGCGAGAGCAGAGCGGCCGGCAGCGCCATGACGAGAGCGGTTCGCATCACGGGCCTCCTTGGGCTTCGCTGGTGCTGGCTCGACTGTATCGCGCCTGGAGCGTCCCGGATCGGGACGCTGCGATGCGCGAATTCAAGACCTGACCCCTATTCCCGTCGGAGCGCCTCCACCGGGTCGAGACCGGCCGCGTGCCAGGCGGGATAGAAGCCGAAGCCGATGCCGACCGCGAGCGCCACCACCAGGGCCGCCGCCAGCATCAGCGGATGGACCGCGGTCGGCCAGCCGGCGAACGCCTGGATCAGCACGGCCCCGACGAGGCCGAGCGCGCTGCCGAAGAGGCCGCCGGTGACGGTGAGCAGCGAGCTCTCGACCAGGAACTGCGCGGCCACGTCGCGGCGGCGCGCCCCGAGCGCGCGGCGCACGCCGACCTCGCGCGTCCGCTCGGCGACGCTCGCGAGCATGATGTTCATGATCCCGATCCCGCCCACCAGCAGGCTGATCGCGGCGACGGCGCCGGTCACGACGTTGAAGACGCGCTGCGTGCGCTCGCGCTGGCGCAGGATCTCGCGCGGCACGACCACCTCGGGCGCCGCACCGGTGGCCCGGCGCACGAGCGCCTGGGCGACGCCCGCCGCCGCGGCGACGCCGTCCGCGCTCGCCAGCCGGAACACGATCTCGTCGACGCCCTCCGGCTGGCGGTCTCCGCCACGGTCGAGCGCCGGCAGCGGCACGATCACCGCGCGGTTCAGGTCGCGGGCGCGGATCGCGGCTGCCCTCGCGCGCGGGGCCGCGCGCTCCTGGAGCGTGCCCACGACCCGGTACCAGTCTCCCCCGAGCCGCACGCTCTCGCCGAGCGGGCTCTGCAGCGGGAAGAGCGCGCGCGCCACCGACGCCCCGAGCACCGCCACGCGCTTCCGGTCGGCGACGTCGAGGTCGGCCAGGAAGCGCCCCGCGCCGAGCTCGAGCCGCGCGGCCTCGGCGTAGCCCGGCGTCGTCCCGAGCGCGATCACGGGTGCGCTGCGGCCCGCGGCGTCGGCCTGGAGCTCGGCCACGCGCAGCGGCGCCACCGCCTGCACGCCGGGAACCACGCGCGCGAGCGACTCCGCCGCGGCGCGCGGCAGCGTCGCCGCGGGCTCGCCCGCAGTCGGCGCGGGCGGCTTCAGCGTGACCGTGTCGATCCCGAGCGCCGCGATCTGCGCCAGCGTCTCGCGGCGCGCCCCCTCGCCGACCGACGACATCGCGACGACGGCCGCGACGCCGAAGACGACGCCGAGGATCGACAGGCTCGAGCGCAGCTTGTGGAGCCGCAGGCTGCGCGCGCCGAGCCGCAGCAGCACGACGAGCGCCGGGCTCACCGGCGCTCCTCGGACTCGACCCGCCCGTCGCGCAGGCGCACCACGCGCTCGGCGCCGCGGCCGAGCGCCTCGTTGTGCGTGACGAGCACGACCGTCGCGCCCTGCGCGTGGAGCTCGTCGAGCAGCGCCCGGATCTCCTCGCCGGTCCGGGTGTCGAGGTTGCCGGTGGGCTCGTCGGCCAGCAGCAGGCGCGGCGAGGTGACGAGCGCGCGCGCGATCGCGGCCCGCTGCGCCTCGCCGCCCGAGAGCTCGGACGGGCGGTGGTCGGCGCGGTGCGCGAGGCCCACGCGCTCGAGCGCGCGCAGCGCCCGCGGCCGCCACTCGTGGAGCGGCGCGCCCTCGTAGAGCAGCGGGGTCTCGACGTTCTCGACGACCGTGAGCTGTGCGATCAGGTGGAAGGCCTGGAACACGAAGCCGACCGACCGGTTCCGCAGCCGCGACAGCTCGTCGTCGCCGAGCGAGGCGACGCTTCTTCCCTCGAACAGCTGCTCGCCCGCGGTCGGGCGGTCGAGGCAGCCCAGGATCGACAGGAGCGTCGTCTTGCCCGAGCCGCTCGGACCCATGATCGCGAGCTTCTCGCCCGCCTGGATCTCGAGGCTCACGCCGGCGAGGGCCACCACCTGCGACGAGCCGCGCGAGTAGGCCCGCACCACGTCGCGCAGGACGACGAGCGGGGGGGCCCTTGGTCTGGGGGGTGCTTCACGCCCCAGACCCCCCACGGGCTCATGAGCCCGGGGCAACGCTCGTGTCCGGGGCGCCGCGGCCGGGATCCTGCAGGAGCACGCGGTCGCCGCGCGCGAGGCCCTTTTCGATCACGACGAAGTCGGCGTTCGACGGCCCCAGCACCACCTCGCGCTCGCGCGGCTGGCGGCCAGCGAGGTAGACGACGCTGCGGCCGTCGCGCTCGAAGACGGCCTCGAGCGGCACCGAGAGCGCGCGCGGGCGCTCCTCGACCTCGATCTCGACGCGCGCCGTCATGCCGGGCCGCAGCCGCGGCTCGCTCTCCTTGATCAGCACGCGCACCGAGAAGAACTTGGTGCCGCGCCGCTCCTTCTCCTCCTGCGCCAGCGTCCCCACGAGCGAGACCGTCCCCGAGAGGCGCAGGTCCGGGTAGGCCTCGACGCGCACGGAGACCTTCTGGTTGCGCTCGACCTTGTGCACGTCGGTCTCGCGCACGCGCGTCTCGACCTCCATCCGGGAGACGTCCGGCAGGATCACGAGCGGCTGGTTCGCCCACACCTGGTCCCCCACCTGGGGCTTGCGCTGCTCCGAGCCGAAGAACACGTCCTTGTAGACGACGATGCCGGGCACCTCGGCGCGCACCTCGCAGCGCGCCAGCTGCTGCTTCGCGAGCTCGAGCCGCGCCGCGGCCTCCTGGATCCGGCTCTGCGCGGCGGCGATCGCCGCCTGCTTCTGGGCCACGCGGTAGGAGCTCGCGCTCTCGAGCTGGCGCAGCGTCTCGCGGCTCGACTGCGCGTCCGAGCGGGCCTGGCTGAGCTCGAGCGGCCGGCCGAAGCCGAGCAGCGCGTCGCGGCGCCGCTCGGCGAGCTGCAGCTCCTCGCGCGAGCTCGCGACCTGCTGCTCCGCGCGCTCGAGCTCCGCGCGCGTGATGAAGCCTTCGGCGAGCAGCGGGCGCAGGTCCTGGAGCGCGGTCTCCGCCTTCTGCAGCTCGCGCTGCGCGTTCGCCACCGCCTGCGTGACCTCGTCCTCCTTGACGCGGCCCTTGCCCTGCTGCACGTCCTTGAGCTCGAGGTCGCTCTTCTCGACGCGCAGCTGCGCCGCCAGCATCTCCTCGCGGTTCTGCAGCCCCTGCAGCTTCAGGTCCTCGCGCGCCTTCGCGAGCTCGGCCTCGGCCTGCCCGAGCAGCGCCTGGTTGCGCCGGATCTCCTCCTCGAAGGGCGCGGCGTCGAACAGGATCAGCAGGTCGCCCTTCTGCACGGGCTTCCCCTCGGGCGCCATGGCCGTGATCTTGGCCTGGTTGCTCTGGATCGAGGAGGCGTAGGTCACCGAGCGCACCGCCTGGAGCGTGCCCGCCTCCGTGATCGAGACCCGGAACGGCCCCTCGCGCACGACGGCGCTCGGCAGGTCGGAGCGGCCGCCCGCGAGCGCCCACCCGAGCACGAGCAGCAGCAGGAGCGCTCCGGCCAGCGTCGAGACGGCGCGGCGCGGGTGGCTGCGCAGCCACGGCCCGGCGCGACGGGCGAGGCGCTCGACCCCGGAAAGCGCACGCAGCGCGGGGCTTGCGACCGGCTCGGGCGCGGGCGGGGGGGCTTCGGTCACGGGGCGAACTCCGTATCGACGTCCAGTGTACCGGTCGTGCGCTTGAGGTCCAGCCGCGCCACGGCATAGCTCGTGAGCAGCTGCACGAGGGCGCTCCGCGCCGTGACCAGGCTGCTTTCGGCGTCCACCACGTCGAAGTTGCTTCCGAGCCCGCGCTGGTAGCGCAGCACCGCGAGCCGGCGCTGCTGGTCGGCCACCTCGACCGCCTTCCGCTGCAGCTCGACGCTCTTCTGGATCTGCTCGAGCTCGCGCAGCGCCTGGCGCACCTCCTGCTCGACGTCCAGCTCGCGCTGGCGCACGCCGCGCTGGCGCGAGCCGACCTCGAGGTCCGCGACCGCGCGCGTCGCGCGCTGGCCCGCCTGCGGCAGCGGGATCGAGGCGCTCAGGAACACGTTGACCTGCGTGTCGCCCGCGCGCCATGCGGTCCCGAACGACGAGCCGAAGCCGAGCTGGGCGACCCCGACGTTGAGGTCGAACTGCGGCAGCAGGTTCTGCTTGGCGAGCGAGGCGCTGCGCCGCGCGTCGTCCACCAGGTCGCGCGACTCCAGGAGCTCGAGCCGCGCGTCGAGCGCGCGCCGCACCAGCACCTCGACCGGCTCGAAGACGTCGGCGGTGTCCGGCAGCTCCACGGCCTCGGGCTCCACGGGGTCGCCCGGCGGCAGCGCGAGCAGCCCGCGGAATCGCTCGAGCGCGGTGGCGAGCGCCGACTGCGCGCGCACCATCGCGTCGCGCGCCTGCGCCGCCTGCAGCTCGGCGCGGAACACGTCGAGCTTGCTCGCCAGGCCGACCTCGAGCCGTGCCTCCGAGGACTTCAGCAGGCCCTCGGTGCGCTCCAGGCTCTGGCGCGCCACGTCGAGCAGCTGGCGCTGCGCGATCACGCCGTAGTACGCCGCCGCCACCTCGACCGCGGTGCGCTGGCGCGCGAGCATCAGGCTGCGCTCCTGGCCCTGGACGGCACGCCGCGCGTTCCGGAGCTCGAAGTACGTGGCGTTCGGGCCCACGCCGCGCAGCAGCGGCTGCGACAGCAGCAGCCTGAGGTCGGTCGTCCGCGGGAAAGGCGCGTCCACGGTCGGATCGCTCAGGTAGCGGCCGGTCGCGGTGACGGTGCCGCCGGTCCAGGGCAGCTTCTGGGAGAAGTCCGCGCCGAAGACGTTGCGCCCCTCGCCGCGCTGGTAGAGCGGGGTGACGGCCGGGAGGAAGTCCGCGAAGGCGGTGCGCTCTCGCCAGCGCGTGGCGGCCACGGCGTCCTGCGAGTCGAGGAGCACGAAGGCCTGCCCGAGCGCGAGACGCACGGCGGCGGCGAGGTCGATCGTCGGGGCGCCCGGGGTCGGCCCGACGCTGCGCTCTTGCGCCTCGGGCGCCGGCGGCGGCAGCGCGGGCTCGTCGACGGGCCGCGCGACAGTGGGCGCCTCGGGCTTCGCCTGGATCAGGGCGCCCTGCGCCGCTGCGGCCACGGCGCAGCCCGCGGAAACGGCCACGAGCACGGCCAGGCGGGCGCTTGTCACATCGAGAGCGTGGCTACTTCGACCTCTCGAACGCGGCGACGAACTCCTTGAGCAACAGCGGGTTGTTGCTCTTGACCCGCCCGGTCAGGAAGTCCGTCGCGCCGAGCTGGTGCTTGCCGCTCCAGACGTCGAGGAAGAGCTCGGGCGACGCCTTGAAGAAGCAGTCGGCGTCCTCGTTCTTGCCCTCCTCGACGGTGCACTTGTCCTTGCCGATGTGCACCGTCCACTTCTCGTCGTCGCCGAGCGAGAAGTAGTAGGTGCGCGCGGCCTTCACGCCTGCCTTGTTGAAGCGCTTGGGCAGGCCCTTGAAGACCTTGGCGATCTCGCTCACGCGCGGCCTTCCTCGAGCGCGCGCGGGAGCTCCTTGATGTAGTCGTCGACCAGCTTGCGCTGGGCGTCCTCGCTCAGCGAGGACTTGACGATCCGGGAAGCGGCCTCGATCGCGATGTCGGCCACCTGGGCGCGCAGCTCCGCGACCGCCTGCTCCTTCTCGCGCGTCATCTGCTCGCGGGCGCGCGCCAGGATCTGCTCGGCGTCGCCGCGCGCCTTCGCCTGCAGGTCGGCGCGCAGCGCCTCGGCGTCCTTCGCCGCGCGGGCGAGCAGCTCGTCGCGCTCGCGGGCGGCGCCGCGCAGCAGCTCCTGGTGCTGCGCGAGTGTCGCCTTGGCGTCGGCCGCCGCCTTCTCCGCGGACTCGACCTGCTCGCGGACCGACTTCTCGCGAGCGTCGACGATCTGGAGCAGCGGGCCCCAGGCGAACTTCGCGAGGATCCACGCGAACACGACGAAGGTGACGATGGTGGCGATGAAGAGCGTGGTGTCCACGCTCATCAGGTTGCCGCCCGCGCCCTCCGCCGCGGCCAGCAGGACCGCGACGTGACTTGCCATGGCGCCCTACTTGATCGCGAGCAGGATCGTGACGATCAGCGCGAAGAACGTGGCGCCTTCGATCAGGCCCGCGGCCACGATCATGGCGCCGCGGATGTCGGCGACCGCGTTCGGCTGGCGCGCGATGCCCTCGAGCGCCGCAGCCGCCAGGCGGCCGATGCCCGCACCGCCGCCGATGATGGCGAGGCCGGCCCCGATGCCCGCGCCGAGGTACGCCAGTCCCTTGGGATCCATTGTGCTTTTCCTTTCCTAAGCCCTTGAGGTCGTCATGACGAGATCAGTGCGCCGGGTGCGCGTACATACCGATGAAGATCGCGGTCAGCAGCGTGAAGATGTAGGCCTGGATGAACGACACCAGCAGCTCGAGCAGCATGATGAAGACGGCGAGCAGGATCGAGATCGGCGTCATCGCCACGCCCGCCAGCCAGTGCTGCTGGCCCATCAGCGAGATCAGCAGCAGCAGCGTCGTGATCACCATGTGGCCCGCCAGCATGTTCGCGAAGAGCCGCACGGTGAGCGCGAAAGGCTTCGTGAACATGCCGAGGATCTCGACCGGGATCATGATCGGCAGCAGCAGCCAGGGCATGCCGGGCGGCACCAGGTTGTGGAAGTGCCCGGCGAGCCCGTACTTCGAGATCCCGGCCCACTGCTGCGCCGCGAACGACACCGTCGCGAGCGCGAGCGTCACCGAGATGTTGCCGGTGGTGGTGGCCGAGAAGGGCAGCAGGCCGACGAGCGCCGCCAGCAGGATGAAGAAGAAGAAGCTGCAGAGCAGCGGCGTGAACTTGCGGCCGTCGCCGTGGCCGATGTTCGGCTCGGCCACCTCGTCGCGGATGAACAGCACCAGGCTCTCGACCGCGGCGCCGAGCCCCTTCGGGACGTGGCCGCCCCGATAGCTGCGCACGGCGAGCTGCGCCATCAGGATCACGAGCAGCGCCACCAGGAACAGGAACAGCAGGTGCTTCGACTTGAAGACGCCGAAGAAGTAGGGCCCGTCCATCACGTGGTGGAAGATGATGTCGGCCGGGCTCTCGCCGTGCTCGGCCGCCTCGCCGCCGTGCGCCGCGGCCTCGGGCGCGTGACCCTCCGCGGCGGGAGTCGCGCCCTCGCCCGGCGCGTGAGCCTCGGCTGCCGGCGCCTGCTGCTCGGGTGCCGGGGACGCCGCTTCGGCAGCCGGCGCAGTGGGTGAGGCCGCCGGCGTTTCGGCCGGGTGCGCGGGCGCGGCCTGCAGCAAGAGCGCGAGCAGGAAAGCGGTCATCGCGTCTCCGCGGGATGCTGGGCGCGCCGGTGCTGCACCGTGAGCTCCATGACGAGAAACAGAGTGTAGTAGGAGAGCAGCGAGACGACGAGCGGCAGCCGCGGCAGCCCGAGCAGGAGGACGCCGACGATCACCGCCGCGAGCAACACGGCCATCCGGCCGACCATCCCGCCGAGCACGGCGCCGAAGAACGCAGGCGTCGACCGCCGCTGCGACCACGAGACGAGAGCGTGCGCTACGAGCGTGTTGAGGACGGCGAGCAGCGCGCCGAACAGGATCGCGGCGCGAGCCTTCGTCTCGGCGGGGACCAGGAGGCCGACGGCCGCGAGTGTCGCCGCCGCCACCAGCAGAACGAAGGTCGAGTATCGGAGGAGGCTCACGTGACCTGTCGCCCGCTTATCGCTTCCTTAGTCCCGCTACGGTCTTGAAGAAGTAGTAGAGTCCTGCGGCCAGCCCGAGCGTGCCCCCCAGGAGCAGGAACAGCGGGCGGGTTCCCACTCGGCCGTCCAGCCAGTAGCCCCCGCCCAGCTCCCGCGAGCACGGTGACCGCCAGGGTCGTTCCGAGCCCCAAGAGAGGCGCCGCGTCGCGCAGGCCGTTCGCAAAGCCCCGACCGCTCCCGCGCGAGCCCGGAGGCGTCACGGACGGCGTCGATGGCGACGACAACGGCCTAAGAACCTATCATGAGCGCGCAGACCCGGCAACATAGCCTAAGCCGCTGACTCGGTTGTGGATCGGTCGTCCGACCGGAGATCCGGCGAGCTCGCCTGCGACCCCACGACGCGCAGCACGTCGAGCCTATAGATGCGGATCGCCGACAGCACCAGCGAGAGCACGACGGGGCCGATCAGGAAGCCGAACACGCCGAACGCCAGCACGCCGCCGATGATCGAGAGGAAGCCCAGCAGCGGGTGGATCCGCGCCGAGCCGCGCAGCAGCAGCGGCTTCACCACGTTGTCGCTGCCGCTCACGATGAGCGTGCAGTAGACGACGAGCCCGATCGCGGGACCCGTCGCACCGTTCAGGAAGAGGTAGACGCAGGCCGGCATCCAGGCGAGCGGCGAGCCCAGCAGCGGGACGGTCGCCGCGAGGATCACGGCCGTGCCCCACACGAGCGGCGAGGGCACGCCGAACACGACGAAGCCGATCATCGCGAGGATGCCCTGGATCACCGGCACCACGACCACCGCCTGCAGCGCGCCCTTGATGGTGCGCTCGAGGTGGTCGAAGATCTGGTGCTCCTGCTCCTCCGAGAAGGGCGAGATCGGGCGCAGCTCCTTCTTGAGCCGCCCGCCGTCGCGCAACAGGAAGAACAGCATCAGCAGGAAGAGACCCAGGTCGATCGCGGCGTGCGTCACGCGGCCGAGCACGTTCTGCAGCAGGCCGTTCGCGCCGCCCGCGAGCTGAGCGATACCGCCGCTCAGGATCGGCGTGACCTGCGCCTGCAGGAACGCGATCCAGCTCTTGAGGCCCGGGTAGCGGCGCGGCAGCTCCTCCCAGAAGCGCCGCATCTCCTCCGGGCCCACGAGCGGCTGCAGGCGGATCCAGTCGAGGAAGAGTGCCGTCTGGCGCGCGAGCAGGAAGAGCGAGGTGAGGATCGGGATCAGGATCACGACCGTGGTGAGCAGGACCAGGATCGCGGCGGCCAGCGTGGGCTTGCCGCCGAGCGCCTTGTCGAATCGCTTCTGCGCCGGCGCCAGCAGCAGCGCGACGCACGCGGAGACCGAGAACACCAGCATGAAGGGCTTGAAGACCCAGAACGCCAAGAGCAGGATCACCGCGAGCGAGAGCAGCAGCGGTGTCAGCATGTCGCGGCGTCTGCGTTCCGGCATGGCGTCGTCGAGCATTCTACCGCCGAGCGCCGCTCACCCGCGGCCCACGCTGTCGGGCAGCTCGTTCGCGTCCGCTTCGCCGGCGCGGCGCGGAAAGTGCCGCTCCAGCTCGTCGCCGACGCGCGTCACGGCCGTCACCAGCCCGTCGCTGAAGCGGCCCGCGCGGAACTCGTCCCGCAGCGATGCGGCGAGCTCGTCCCAGAATCCCGGCGGCAGCCGCTCGTCGATCCCACGGTCGCCGATCACGGCGAAGGACTGGCTCTCCGGCGCGACCAGGATCAGGACACCGTTGCGCTCGGCGGTCGCCGCCATCCCGAGCCTCTCGAAATCCGCCTCGGCGGCGCGCCGCGGATCGCTGACGCCGCCCTCGGCGACGTGGACCCGGATCTCGCCGCGCGAGCGCGCCTCGGCCGCCCGGATCGCCGCCACGATCCGCGGCTCGTCGATCGCCGCCAGGAACTCGTCCTGCCTCACCCTCGCCTCCTCACCAGCTGCTCGAGGCGCCGCCGCCGCCGAACGACCCTCCCCCACCCGAGAAGCCGCCGCCGCCGCCGCCACCGAACGAGCCCCACCGCCAAAGCCGCCGCCTCCTCCCCAGCCGCCCCACGAGCTGCCGCCCCAGTAGCTGCTGTCCCGCCGCGGGCCGCGCCGGGAGTAGGTGCGGCCGGACGGCATGTGGCGCGCGCCCTGGCTCGCGAGCCATATCAGGAGGACCACGAAGAAGAGGATGATGAGCAGCGTCAGCAGCGGGACGCCCTCCCGCCTGCGGGGCTGCGGCTCCGCTTTGTACTCGCCGCGGGTCGCGGCCAGGATGCCGTCGATGCCGGCCTCGAGCCCGCCGGCCCAGTCTCCCTGGCGCAGGCGCGGCACCACCTGCTCGTCGAGGATGCGGCGGGCGAGCGCGTCGGGCAGCGCGCCCTCGAGGCCGTAGCCCGTCTCGATGCGCAGCTTCCTGTCCTTGACGAAGACGAACAGCACCGCCCCGTTGTCCCAGTCCTTGCGTCCGACCCGCCAGGACTCGGCCGTCCGCACCGTGAAGTCCTCGAGCGCCGGCGACGGCAGGTGGTCGAAGATCGCCACCACCACCTGCGTGGAGGTCTCCTTCGCGAACTGGCCGAGCTTGGCGTCGAGCCGCGCGGCGTCGCCGGCCGAGACGACGCCGGCGTAGTCGTTGAAGTAGGCGGCGGGCGCTGGCGGAAGCGGCTCCTCGGCACACGAGGGCGCGCCGCTCCACAGCAGAGCGGCGGCGACGAGCGCGCCTAGGAGCGCGCGCATCCGGCGCTCCGCCCTAGCGACGCTCAGCCGGTGTCGGCGACGGCGAGGCGCCGAAGTTGAACTTGACGTCGGGCGGCTGCTGGCTGCCGGGCGTCGCCTGGAAGTACGCCTTCTCCTTCATCCCGAGCAGGTTCGCGAAGATCACCGTCGGGAAGCGCAGCCGCTCGGTGTTGTAGGCCTGCGCCTTCTCGTTGAAGCGCATGCGCTCGACGCTCACGCGGTTCTCCGTGCCCTCGAGCTGCGTCTGCAGGTCGCGGAAGTTGGCGTTGGCCTTGAGCTCGGGGTAGCGCTCGACCACCACCAGCAGCCGCGACAGCGCGCTCGACAGCTGGTCCTGCGCCTGCTGGTACTTCGCCATCGCCGCGGGGTCGTTCGGCAGGTTCTTCGGGTCGATCGTCGTCTGGCCGACGCTGGCGCGGGCCTTCACGACTTCCTCGAGCGTCGACTTCTCGAAATCGGCGGCGCCCTTCACCGTCGCGACGAGATTCGGGACGAGGTCGGCGCGCCGCTGGTACTGGTTCTCGACCTGCGCCCACTGGGCGTCGACGCCCTGACCGAGGCCCACCAGGCTGTTGTATTTCCCGACGACGACTCCGCCCACGACCAGCGCGAGCACGACGAGCACGCCGAGACAACCCAGCCACTTCATGTGATCCTCCCGCCCGAGTGTCGAGAAAACTGCCGCGGCGAACGTCGCGGTCAGAAGACTAGGCTATCCGATCTCGCGAGGCGCCGTACCTGCGAAAAGTGACAGGTTCGGCGCGGCTTCAGTTGCCGCTGGCGGGCGGCTTGGCGGCTGCTGGGTCGACGGCCTGCGCGTCGGTCGCCGCCGGAGCGAACTTGGCGGGCTGGACGACGGCTGCGATCCGGGCCACCGGCTCGTGCAGGAAGTCGAGGAACGGCTTGGGGTAGACCCCGATCCAGAAGCAGAGCGCCACGAGCGGCACGAGCGTCGCGAGCTCGCGGCGATCGAGGTCCTTGAGCTTCTGGTTCTCCTCGTGCGTGACCTTGCCCCAGAAGACGCGCTGGTAGAGCCAGAGCATGTACGCGGCGCCCAGCACCACGCCCGAGACCGCCCAGCACGCCCAGACGCGGTTCGCCGCGAAGGCGCCCTGCAGGATCAGAAGCTCCCCGACGAAGCCGTTGAGGAGGGGCAGCCCCATCGAAGCGAGGAACAGCACGAGCGTGAGCGTCGCGTAGACCGGCATCACGTGCGCGAGGCCGGAGTAGGCGGCGATCTCCCGGGTGTGGCGCCGCTCGTAGAGCAGGCCGACGACCAGGAACAGCCCGCCGGTCGAGAGGCCGTGGTTGACCATCTGCAGCACGCTGCCCTCGAGGCCGAGCGGGTTCAGCGCGAACATGCCGAGAATGACGAAGCCGAGGTGGCTGACCGAGGAGTAGGCGACCAGCTTCTTCATGTCCTTCTGCACGAGCGTCACCAGCCCCGCGTACACGATCGCGATGATCGCGAGCGTCGCCATCCACGGCACGGCGTCGAGCGTCGCCTGCGGCAGGAGCGGAATCGAGAAGCGGATGAAGCCGTAGGTGCCCATCTTCAGCAGCACGCCGGCCAGGATCACCGAGCCCGCGGTGGGCGCCTCGACGTGCGCGTCGGGCAGCCAGGTGTGGAACGGGAACATCGGCACCTTGATGGCGAAGCCCACGAAGAAGGCGAGGAACACCCAGAACTGCAGGTCGGCGGGGATGTCCATGCGCTGCCAGGCCGTGTAGTCGAAGCTGCCGGTCGCCGCGTACTCCGGCAGCGACATGGCGCGGAAGTAGAGCGCCAGGATCCCGAGCAGCATCACCACCGAGCCGACGAGCGTGTACAGGAAGAACTTGATCGCCGCGTAGAGCCGCCGCGCCCCGCCCCAGATCCCGATCAGGAAGTACATCGGGACCAGCATCACCTCCCAGAACACGTAGAACAGGAAGAGGTCGAGCGCGCAGAAGACCCCGATCATCCCGGTCTGGAGCAGCAGCAGGAAGACGTAGTACGCGCGCACGCGCTCGGTGATGGCGTTCCAGGAGCTGAGGATCGCGATCGCCCCGAGCAGCGTGGTGAGCAGGATCAGGAGCGTCGAGATGCCGTCGACGCCCAGCAGGTACTGGACGCCGATCGAGGGGATCCACGCCACGCGCTCGACGAACTGGAAGTCCGCGGAGCTGCGGTCGAAGCGGAACCAGAGCGGCAGGCTGACCAGGAAGCCGAGCAGCCCGAAGCCGTTCGCCACCCAGCGCACGGTCTGCTCCTTCGACCTGGGCGCGAAGGCGGGCAGCAGCAGCACCAGCGCGCCGACGAGCGGCGTGAAGGTGATCAGGGAGAGCAGGTGGTCGCGGAAGAAACTCATGACGCTCGCTCTGCAACCTCCTCAGTAGAGCCCGAGCAGGAAGCGGCCGGCCGCGATCAGCAGGAACAGGCCGATCAGCATGCCGAGCGCGTAGTGCTGGACGAGACCGTTCTGCAGCGCGCGCAGCGCGTAGCTCGCGTTGTCGAGCGCCATGCCCGTCGCCTGGACGGCGCCGTCGACCACGTAGCGGTCCCACAGGTTCGAGGCCTTCGCCAGCAGCTCGCGCACCCCCCAGGCGAGGCCGTTGACGCCGAGCCCGGGCCTGAGCTCGCCGTCGCCGCCGTCGACCACGAAGCGGTCGTTCGCGTGGAGGGCAAAGCCGCCGCCGAGTGCCATGCCTCTCACGAACACGGCCTCGTAGAGCTCGTCCACGAAGTACTTGTTGACGAGCGCGCGGTAGGTCACCGGGAAGGACTCCGCCAGCCGGACCGGCACCGCAGACAAACCGGAGTAGAAGCGTCGTGCCAGCACCATCCCCGCCGCCGCGACCAGCACGCTCAGCAGGATGAGCGCGAGCTCCAAGCTGCCGCCCTCGGCCGGAGTCGGGAACACGGAGGCGAGCGCGTGGTGCGCGGGCGCGAAGACCGGCTCCAGGAAGCGCTCGATCCGGTTCGACCCGAGCAGCACGCCCGGGACGCCCACGAGCCCCGCGAGGATCGAGCCGACCGCCAGCAGCACGAGCGGCAGGCGCATCGTGGCCGGCGCTTCGTGGACCTGGTAGAGCGCCTCCTCCGGGCCGCGGAAGCTGCCGCGGAAGGTGAGCGAGTACAGCCGGAACATGTAGAAGGCCGTCAGCGCCGCCGTCGCGATGCCGATCGCCCACACCGTGCGGCCGTAGCCGCCCACGCGGTAGGCCGACCAGAGGATCTCGTCCTTGGAGAAGAACCCGGCGAAGAGCGGGATGCCGGCGATCGCGAAGCAGCCCACCAGCATCGTGCGATGCGTCCACGGCAGCTTCGCGCGCAGCCCCCCCATCTTGCGCATGTCCTGCTCGCCCGCGAGCGCGTGGATCACCGAGCCCGCGCCCAGGAAGAGCAGCGCCTTGAAGAAGGCGTGCGTGAAGACGTGGAAGACGCCGGCCGCGAAGGCTCCGACGCCGCAGGCGAGGAACATGTAGCCGAGCTGGCTGATCGTCGAGTAGGCGAGCACGCGCTTGATGTCGTTCTGGACGAGCCCGATCGTGGCCGCGAAGAAGGCGGTCAAAGCACCCACGAGCGCCACCGTCATCATGGCGCGCGGCGCGTGGGCGTAGATCGGCGCCGAGCGCGCGACCATGTAGACGCCGGCGGTCACCATCGTCGCCGCGTGGATCAGCGCGGAGACCGGGGTCGGGCCCTCCATGGCGTCGGGCAGCCACACGTGGAGCGGGAGCTGGGCGCTCTTGCCGGCGGCGCCCACGAACAGCAGCAGGCCGATGAGCGTGAGCGCGCCGCCCCAGGCGGTCTCGACCGGCAGCTCGGCGGCGGCCGCCGCCACGCTGCGGAAGTCGAGCGTCCCGAAGCTGACGAACACCAGGAACATCCCGAGCAGGAACCCCGCGTCGCCGACGCGGTTGACGATGAACGCCTTCTTGCCGGCGTCGGTCGCGCTCGGCCTGTCGAACCAGAACCCGATCAGCAGGTACGAGCACAAGCCCGACGCCTTCCCAGCCGACGAACAGCACCGCGTAGTTCGCGGCCAGCACGAGCGTGAGCATCGCGAACATGAAGAGGTTCAGGTACGCCATGAAGCGCGCGTAGCCGGGGTCCTGGCCCATGTAGCCGATCGAATAGACGTGGATCAGGAAGCCCACGAACGTGACGAACAGCACCATCACCGAGGACAGCGGATCGAGCAGGTAGGCCCACTCCACGTTGAACGGCATGGCGCCGGGCGCGGTGCGCACCGACGTCTCGGCGAGACCGCCCGGGAGCCAGGTGTAGAGCGTCTCGACGATCGCGTGGTCCTTCGCCGCGTGCGCCAGCAGCACCGCCCGCGCCGCGACCAGGAACGACAGCAGCACGCTGCCGGCTGCGACGGCGCCGATCAGCGGGTGCGGAGCTGCCGTGCCGTGGCCGTGCGGACTCTCGTCCGAGGCGGCGCGCGCGGACAGCCGTCGGCCGAGCGTGATGTTGAAAATGAAACCCAGAAGCGGCAGCAGGGGGATCAGCAGGAGGAAAGGCCGCATGTCACCTCGGGCGAACGCCAGGCGCCGCGCGGATCATATGTCATCCGGGCCCGTGGCCGGTGCGCCCGTCGAGTAGATCCAATGCATGGGGCAGGAGCGGCAGCAGGCCCGCGATCCCGCTCCGCACGCCCTTCGGCGAGCCGGGCAGGTTCACGACCAGGCACGTCCCGACGAGCCCCGCGCGTCCGCGCGAGAGCGGCGCGAGCTTCGTCTCCGCGAGGCCGAGCGCGCGCAGGTGCTCGGCGATGCCCGGGGCTTCCCGCTCGAGGACGTCGAGGGTCGCCTCCGGGGTCACGTCGCGCGCCGCGAGGCCCGTGCCGCCGGTGGTGACGACGAGCCGCGCCGCCGCGGCGGCCTCCCGGATCGCCCGCGCGATGGCGGGGCGCTCGTCGGCCACCACCACGGGCGGGCCCAGCTCGAACCCCGCCTCGGCGAGCAGCCGGCGGGCTTCGGCCCCGGAGACGTCCTCGCGCTCCCCGCGCGCACAGGCGTCGCTCACCGTGATCACCGCGGCGCGCGGCATCAGCCTCGTCTCCGGGTTTGACGCTGCCTCTCGGCGGAACCTATAGTGGTCTCAGGATACGGCATGTCGGCGCTGCTCTCCTCTCTTCTCTTCCTCCTCGTCGGTCAGGGCCCTGACGCGGCAACGTCCACGGAGATGCGCGCGCTCACGGTCACGCTGGTGGACGAGAAGGGCCAGGAAGTCGCGGACGTCTCGGCCGACGACGTCGCGCTCGCCGAGAACGGCGTCCACCGCGACATCGCGTCGTTCCAGCGCGACACGCGCCCGCTCGTGGTCGCGATCCTCGTCGACACCAGCGCGGACGTCGGCAGCTCCTACCGGCTGAACACGGTCGACGCGATCGTCGGGCTGGTCTCGCGGCTGCCCGAGGGCACCCGCTACGCGCTCTGGACGACCGGGGACCGGCCGACGAAGGTCGTGGACTACACCGACGACCGCGGCGCCGCCGGCGCCGCGCTGCGGCGCGTCGCCCCGCAGGGCGGCAACTACATGCTCGACGCGCTGGCGGAGGCGTCGGCCGACCTCAACAAGGCCGCGGAGGAGGGCGAGCGGCGGGCGGTGATCGCCGTGAGCGGGATGGGTCCGGAGTTCAGCTACCGCGACAAGCAGCAGCGCGGCGGACAACGCCGAGGGCAAGGCCGACGTCTTCCTCTCCGTGCAGGTGGAGTCGGGCGCTGCCGACATGGACGTGCGCCAGCGGCTGAGCTACGCGCTCGACCGCCTGGCGTCGGGCAGCGGCGGCCGCGCCGACACGGTGCTGTCCTACATGGCGCTCGACGGAGCGCTGCGCAAGCTGTCCGCCAGCCTCGTCTCCGCGTACCGGCTGCGCTACGCGAGCGTGCCCGACCTGAAGAAGCGCAAGCTCGAGCTGAAGGTCGCGAGGCCCGGCACCAAGGTGCTGATTCCCCAACTCCCGCTGCGGGACGACTCCCGCAAGCGCTGAGAGGTCCCGAGCTCCCCTTCCATGAAGACGCCGCGGCTTCTCGCGCTCGCCCTCGCGGCGGCCCTCGCCCTGCCGAGCCACGCGCCCGCCCAGGCGCGCCAGCAGGGACCGATCTTCGGCACCGGGATCGAGATCATCAACCTCACCCTCTCCGTGACGGACGCCCGCAACAACTTCGTGACCGACCTGACGCAGCGCGACTTCGCGGTGTTCGAGGACGGCATCCGCCAGGACCTGAGCCTGTTCACGCACGAGAACCTGCCGATCTCGATGGTGCTGATGATCGACACCTCGGCCTCGATGGAGGAGAAGCTCAGGACCGCGCAGGACGCGGCGATCCGCTTCACGAAGACGCTGCGTCAGCAGGACCTCGCGCAGGTGGTGCAGTTCAACGAGCGGGCGACGCCGCTGCAGGACCTTCACGAACGACCTCGTCGCGCTCGAGAAGGCGATCCGCTCGACCGAGGCCTCCGGGCCGACCGCGCTCCACAACGCGCTCTACGTCGCGCTCAAGGACCTGACCCGCGACAAGAAGGCCGCCGAGCTGCGGCGCCGCGCGGTCGTGATGCTGTCGGACGGCGAGGACACGGCCTCGCTCGTCACCGACGACCAGGTGCTCGACCTCGCCAAGAAGAGCGAGATCAACATCTACACGATCAGCCTGCGGCCCGCGCGCGCGCAGGACCGCGCGCGCGCCGCCTTCAGCCAGGCGGAGTACCTCTTCAACGCGCTCACGCGCGAGACCGGCGGGCGCGCCTACTTCCCGAGCTCGATCGGCGAGCTCGACTCGGTCTACGACCGCATCGCCGAGGAGCTACGCACGCTCTACAGCGTCGGCTACATCTCCTCGAACCTGCGCCGCGACGGCAAGTGGCGGCGCATCGTGGTGCGCGTGCCCGAGCGCGAGGGCGTCCAGATCCGCCACAAGCTCGGGTACTACGCCCCGCCCGGATAGGGGATCAGAAGCCGAAGAAGAGCCCGATCCCGAAGCGCGGGTTGCCGTAGACCGGCGGCGGCGGCGCGTAGTAGCCGGGCCCGTAGCCGTAGTAGTAGGGCTGCGGGTAGGGCGAGTAGTACGGCGGCGGTGCGTAGTAGCCGCGGCCGTACGGGCGGTAGTAGCGGTACGGACGAGCGTAATAGCCGTTTCCGCGCCCTCTGTAGTAGCGGTGCCCGTACCCCTTCCCGTATAGCCGTGCCCGTAGCCGCGCGAGTAGCCCCCGCGGCCGTAGCCCTGTGAATAGCCGCGGTAGCCATCGCCGTAGCCGCGGCGGTCGTTCGCCTCCGCCGAAGGGGTGAGCAGGAGAGCGCCGGTGAGCGCCAGCGCCGGGATCATCGCTTTCAGTGCAGCCTTCATCGCGATCCTCCGAGTGCGTCTGCCACGAGCTTGGCGTTGCAAGCGGCATTCCCGGAGCGACCCTCTTGCAGCTCAAGCACTTCGAGCAGGCATCGCTCTCCAGGCGTCACCGCGGGGGCGCAACGGCTGTCGCCAGGGGAGGACGAGCGGGCTACTCCACCCAGACCTTGACCGTCGCCTCGTCGTCCTCGATGTCGACGAGCGTCTGGCCGGAGTCGAGCGCCCGCAGGATCTCGCCGAGCGTCAGGTGGCAGCGGTCGTGGCGCCGGCAGCCGGGCCCGGTCGGGATCGGCCAGTCGTCGCCGAACATCCGCACGAGGCCGAGCGGCACGTTCACCGACACGCGGCCGCTCTTGCCGCCGGCCTTCGGGGCGACGCGCACGTGCAGCCACTTGAGATCGCTGCTCTTCAGCGGGCGGCGCGCCTGGGGCGGCATCGGCTCTTCCTCGGCCGGCGGCCTCGACTTCTCCTGCGCCGTGGTCGGGACCGAGGCGGACGCGACCGCCTTGCGCACCACCTGAAGGTCGTCGTCCCCGCGGTCGGCCGCAGCCGGCACCGCGATCGCCGCACCCAGTATCGAGAACGCCAGCATCCGCCGCATATCCCCTCCTCCCCGTCCTACTCGAGCCAGACCTGGATCCGCTCGCCGTCCTTGCCCTCGACCGTCAGGATCTCGGCCGGCCCCGTCTTCTTGAGCGCCTCCCAGAAGCTGCGCGCGTCGTAGCCCTCCTTGCGCAGGTCCGCGATCGCGCTGTCGGGGAGCGACTTGAAGACGAGATCGGCGAGCGCCACCGGCAGGTTGATCGCCACGTTCGGTTTCGACTGGCCCTTCTCGTAGATGCGAATGTGCACCCAGCTCGCGCTCTTCCCGGAGGCCGCCGGCTTCCCGGAGGCCGCCGGCTTCGGCGGCACGGGAGCGGGCGGCGGGAGCGCGTTGGGATCGAGCCTGAGCAACGCCAGCTTGGCGCGCTCGACGAGATCGTCGTCCTTCTCCTTCGCGACGATCTCCTTCAGCACCGGAATCGCCGGCTTGCCCTGCTCGGGTCCGAGCGAGGCCACCTGCAGCGCGGCGAAGTAGCGCACGGTCCTGCTCACGTCGCCGAGCCCGTCGAGCGCGATCCGCGTGTGCCGCGGCTCGCCTTCCTTCGCGAGCTTGACCGCGAGCGAGACGCGGCTCGTCTTCGCCTCCTCCGCGAGCGCGCGGTCGGCGGGCTTCGTCGCGAGGTAGCGGCCGTACTCGGAGAGCGCGCGCTCGTTCTCGCCGAGGCTCTCGCTGCAGCGCGCGATCCAGTAGGGCGCAGCCGGGGCGTCCTTGACGCCGCCCGCGTCGAGCGACACCCTGCCACGCGGCGCGCGCCTCGGCGTACTGGCGGTCGAAGAAGAGCGCCTTCGCCTGGCGGAGCGCTTCCGGGTCGGGCTGGGCTGCGGACGCCGCGGCCGACCACAGGCACGCCGCGAGCGCGAGGCCATGGAGTCCGCGTCATCCCTCGAGCTCCCGCTGCATCAGCCGGATCCGCATCAGCAGCTGCCGCGACTCGACGTCCTTCTGCACGAGCTCCACGTCGTGCCGCTTCACGCACGCGGGCAGATCCGCCACCTGCCGCAGCGCGCTCTCGACGTCGTCGAAGACGCCCTGCACGCTCGCCACCGCCTCGCCCGAGTCGACCACCATCCGGCGCTTCTCGAGCAGCTCGCGGCTGCGCTCGGGTGCGGCGCCCATGTCGAGGCGGTCGTCGGTGCGGTCGCAGTCGACGCCGGTCGCGGCCACCGAGACCAAGCACCTCGCCGGCCTCGTTCAAGTAGCGCGCGGCCTGCTCGCGAGCCAGGTTGCGCTCGATGCGCGCGAGCGCGTCCTCGCTCAGCAACGTGTTCGGCTCCGCCGGCGGGATCGGCACGCGCGCGACGCGCGGCTCGGGCCGCAGCCGCTCCATGAACGTCGGCGCAAGGAAGAAGGCGGCGATCGCCGCGGCCGCCGCCGGCAGCGCGATCAGCCAGAAGCGGGGCCGCCGCGCGGGCGCCTCCGCCCGGTCGAGCTGGTGCAGGACGCGCGCCGCCAGGACGGAGGCCGTGAGGGGCGGCTCCGCCGAGCGCAGCGGATCGCGCTCGATCGCCGCGACCACAGCCGAGAGCTCCTCGTGGTCCGCCCGGCAGCGGGCGCACGACGGTAGGTGCGCGAGCGCCTCGTCGCGCTCGCGGCCCTCGAGCGAGGCCCGCGGCGAGCAGGCTCACGCGGCGGCGCAGCCGCAGGTGGGCGAGGATCACGGCCCGGCCTCCGTGAGCGTGTCGCGCATGCGGTGGAGCGCGCGGTGCAGGCTGCTCTTCACCGTCCCGAGGCTCATGCCGAGCGTCGTCGCGATCTCCTCGAGGCTCAGCTCCTGGTAGTGGCGCAGCACCACGACCGCGCGCTGGCGCTCCGGGAGCGCGCGGAGCGCCACCGCCAGCCGCTCGCCGCTCTCGCGTCCTTCGACGCCGCGGTCCGGAGCCGGTCGGTGGTCCGCCAGCACGTCGAGATGGTCGCCCTCGATGAGCGGCGAGAAGGTCTGGCCCCGGCGCTTGTTGCGCCGCCAGCGGTCGATCGAGAGGTTGACGGTCACGCGCGAGAGCCAGGGCCCGGCGTCGGCCGAGCCGTCCCAGCGCGAGGCCGCCTGGAACACCTTCACGAAGGCCTCCTGCACGACGTCGAGCGCGTCCTCGCGCTGCGCGAAGATAGCCGAGAGCGATCCGGTAGAGCCTGCGGTAGTGGCGCTCGACGAGGGGCGCGAGAGCGTCCCTGTCGCCACGTGCGAGGCGTTCCATGAGCTCGCGGTCATCGGCTCCACCCTCGGCCCCCATCCGCCGCTTCGCCCTCTCGCGCCCCTTCGCTCGGTCGGGTCATTGGAACACGGGCGCGGCCTTTTGCCCTCCGGCTTCGTAACGCACCGCCGGGCGGCCCGGTTCCCCGCGGAGCGCCGTCGTTGCCTTCCCGAAAGCGCCAGCCGATAATCCAGAACCTATTGAAGGAGCTGATTTTGGCGGAACCGGCGGCCGACTTCCTGAGAGAGGACACCTGGCGCATCTTCCGCATCATGGCGGAGTTCGTGGAGGGCTTCGAGACGCTCAGCTCGATCCCGCGGGCCGTCACGGTGTTCGGCTCGGCCCGCGCGCGCCCGGGCGACGCGGACTACACGTACGCCGAGGAGCTCGGACGGGCGCTCGCCAAGGCCGGGCACGCGGTCATCACCGGCGGCGGCCCCGGGCACATGGAGGCCGTCAACAAGGGGGCCTTCGAGGCGGGCGGCCAGTCGATCGGGGCCTGCATCGAGCTGCCCCACGAGGAGAAGCCGAACGCCTACCTCACGCGCGTCGTGAGCTTCCGCTACTTCTTCGTGCGGAAGGTGATGTTCGTGAAGTACACCAAGGCGTTCGTGATCCTGCCGGGCGGCTTCGGCACGCTCGACGAGCTGTTCGAGGCCGTCACCCTGGTGCAGACCAGGAAGGTGCCGGCCTTTCCCGTGATCCTCGCGGGCGAGGACGACTACTGGGACGGGCTCGTCGCCTGGGTGAAGGGGTCGCTCCTGAGCCGCGGCAAGATCGGTCCCGAGGACCTGCCGCTGCTGCAGCGCGCGCGCACCCCGGCCGAGGTGCTGGCGCTCGTCGCGACGAGCCCGCTCGCCTGAGAGCTACCTCTTCACCGGCAGCTTCTACTTCTTTCCCGGCAGCAGCAGGCCGACCACCCAGTTCACCACCATGATGACGAGGCTGCCGAGGATCCCGGGCCAGAGCCCGCTCACGTCGTAGCCGGGCATGAACTTCGAGAAGCCCCACAGCAGGAGCCCGTTCAGCACGAAGTAGAAGAGCCCGAGCGTCAGCACCAGCGCGGGAAGCGAGAGGATCACCGCGATCGGCCGCACGATCAGGTTCAGCAGCCCGAAGATGAGCCCCGCCAGCAGCAGCTGCGTGATGCTGCCGGTGAAGCGGATGCCCGGCACGAAGTACGCCGTCGCCAGCAGCGCGAGGGCGTTGCCGACGATCGTCAGGATGAGTCTCATCGCCTGAGGACCTCCTTCAGCTAGGGTGCGGCCGGCGCGCTCGGCTGGACGCGCCAGCCGCTCGGCACCTCGAAGAGCGACTCCGCCTGGGGCCCGACCCGGATCTTCGTCACCGTCGAGAGCGTCTCCTGCGTCTCGCCCAGCACGCTCACGCGCGCGCGCGTCTCGAGCGGGAAGCCCGGCAGCTCGCGGATCGCCGCGACGAGGCCCGGCAGCGCCTGCGCCGCGCCCGACCATTCCAGGAAGTCGGCGAAGACGGATCCGCCGCGCGGCAGGTCCCCCGCGACCCAGAGGTCGACGCTCGCGGTTCGGCTCTTCAGGCGATAGCCGTGGCAGGCGTGGCCGGCGATCGAGCGCTCGCCCTCGAGCGCCGTCGTGCGCATCGCGTCCTCGCCTCCGCCCATGAGCGACGCGACGACCGAGGCGTCCTGGTGCGAGCGCGCGCGCAGCCCGCCGGGTCGATCTCGAACGCCACCTTCGACTCGGGGTCGAGCCGCAGCGCGCGCCCCTCGTCGAGCCGCAGCACGAGCGCCGGACCGCCGGGCGCGTCGCCGGCCTCGAGCCGCATGCGGCGCGCCGAGTGCCACACGCGCGAGCGCACGCCGGCGCCGGCCACTCCGCCCTGCGGCACGACCACGGTCGTCTGCTCGAAGTAGAGGCCCGCAGACGGCGTCGACGTCGACGCGCGCGCGGGCGTCTCGCTCGATCCGGCGAGCACAAGCAAGACTTCAAGGATCACTTTGCGTCTCCGAAAACGACTCTAGACAAGTCGCGCGCGACTATCATACAGTCTCGCCGCTGACGAGAGACCCCACGATCCAACTACAGTGAAGAGCCCTGCCGAGACTCTGAACTTCCGACAGTCGCTGCTCGAGTTCCTGGAGGCAGGGCCGGGGCACGAAGAGGCTCTGCTCGAAGAGTTCGAGCGGCAAGCAGCGCCAGGGCGATCCGCTGTATTCCTCGCTGCTCTATCTCCTGACGCATCTCAACTTCTCTGAGCGTGCAAGCGGCGCGTCACTGGAAGAAGATCCTCACACATAGGGATACACTTCGCGCAGCGATCGGGCGCGACTCCGGGCCTGCGCGTGCCGATCCTCGACTACTTCGTCAACGTGAACCGCGAGCTGCACAACCCGAAGGTGATCGAGCTCTCGATCTACGAGCGCACCGAGCGCTCGGCGCTCACCGACGGGCTGACCGGGCTCTACAACCACGCCTTCTTCTGCAGGCGCTGCGGCGCGAGGTGCTGCGCGCCAAGCGCCACGGCCTGAAGCTGTCGCGCTGCGCATGCTCGACCTCGACAACTTCAAGAAGGTCAACGACGCGCACGGCCACGTCGAGGGCGACCGCGTGCTGATGCAGGCAGCGGCGCTGGTCCGCGAGAGCCTGCGCGAGATCGACGTCGCGGCGCGCTACGGCGGCGAGGAGTTCGCGGTGGTGCTGCCCGACACCCCGCGCATCGGCGCGCACCTGGTCGCCGAGCGCATCCGCCGACGGATCGAGGAGCACTTCGCGCGCCGGCGCGCGGCGACTCGCGTCACCATCTCGGGCGGCGTCGCCGTCTTCCCCGACGACGCCGGCACGCCTGCCGACCTGCATCGTGCAGGCCGACGCCGGCCTCTACGGCGCCAAGGCCGCGGGCAAGAACCGCATCACTGCTCCGCAGGGCGAGAGGCGCCGCTTCCGGCGCCAGATGTCGGCCCTCGGGCGTCACGGTGGCGACGCGCGCCGGGCGCGCGCCCGCGCGGGTCAAGAACGTCTCCGAGGGCGGCCTGCTCGTGAGCCTGCGCGAAGCGGTGCCGCTCGGCAGCGCGGTGAGCCTGACGATCGAGCCGCATGGGCTCCACTCCCGTGGGCCTGCGCGGCCAGGTGGTGCGCGTCGAGCGCGTCCCGGGCGAGATCGAGCCCGCGTTCGACGTCGGTGTCCGCTTCCTCGACCCGGGCGACGCCGCGCCGCTGCTCACGACCGTCTAGACCGGCGCTCCGCTTTCCGGCAGCCCCTCTCCGCGCGAAGATCGGAGGGTGATCCTCGCCGCCCTGCTGCTGAGCGCCTGCCCGGCGGCTTTGCCCTTGCCCGAGGGCGACGCGTACGTGCGCGGCCTGCTCGACGCCCAGCGCGGCCGCGAGGAGGCGCTGTCGCGCTACAGCTACGACGTGAGCGAGGTCGTCGAGGACCTCGATGCGCGCGGGCGGCGTGCGCAAGCGGCGCACGCGCGAGCTCGAGGTCTACTTCGTGAAGGGCCGGCCGGTGCGGCGGCTCGTCGGCAGGAACGGACAGCCGCTCACGGGCCGCGAGCGGGAGAAGGAGGAGCGGCGAGCGCGCGAGGAGGCGGAGGCGATCACGAAGGGCAAGACGGCGAGCGAGCTTCCCGGAGTGCGGCTCTCGAAGCTGCTCGCGCGCTACCGCTTCCTTGCCGTCGGGCGCGAGGAGCTCTTCGGCCGCTGCGCGATCGCCTTCGACTTCGAGCCGCGGCCGGGTGACTTCGAGCTCGACTGGGACTCGGTGTTCCGGCGCCTGCGTGGGCGGCTCTGGGTGGACGAGGCCGACAAGGCCGTCGCGAAGGTAGCGGTCGACAACAGCTCCGGGATCAAGATCGCGCTCGGCCTCGCCTTCACGGTCAAGACACTCGCCTTCCGCGCCGAGTTCGCCCACCTCGAGGACGGCGTCTGGCTGCCGCGCTCGCTCGAGACGCTCGTGGTCGGCCGCAAGCTGCTGGTGAGCGCCTTGCGCGTGCGCACGACGCTCACTTACGGCCACTATCGGCGCTTCGACGTCGAGGTGGACGAGAAGCTCCGGGCCGACGAGGCCAATGCTCCCGAAGCCCCGCCGCCGAAGCCCGAGCTGTGATAAGCTCTGAGGTTGGAATGCCGACGAAGCCCCTCTATCTGGGCCCCGCCAGTCGCGCTGGCCCTGAGCCTTTCGGGCTGCGGCGGCGGCGGCGGTCCCACCTCCCCCGGGAACGGCTCCGACGCCGTCCGTCCCCACCTACTCCGTGATGGCCACGGTCTTCTACGACCAGAACCGCAACGGCCAGCTCGACGCCGGCGAGAACACGCGGGTTCCCGGCGTCGACGTGGTGATCGGGCCGGGCACCGGGAAGAGCGCTCCCGGGACCGGCCAGGCGGTCGTCAGCGGCGTCACCGAAGGCACCCAGAGCGTGGCGCTGCGGACCGACAGCCTGCCCGCCTACTTCCAGCCCGAGTCGCCGCGCTCGGTGCAGGTGCCGGCCGCGAGCGAGGTGCGGATCCCGCTCACGCTGCCGATCGGCGACAACCACGCGAACCTCTACCTCGGCTTCGGCGACAGCATCACCTACGGCGAGGGCTCGAGCGACCGCCAGGGCTACGTGATCAAGCTGCAGAACCTGCTCGGGCCGCACTTCGGGCGCGCCGAGGTGCGCTCCTGGGGCCGGCCCGGCACCGTCAGCGTCGAGGGCGCGAGCAAGACGCGCGAGACGCTCCGCTGGTACGACCCGGCCTACGTGCTGATCCTCTACGGCACCAACGACTGGCACGACCAGCAGTGCCAGGGCAAGCCGGCGTCAAGCTGCTACACGATCGAGGCGCTCCGCGACATCATCGAGGACATCAAGGACTGGGACAGCCTGCCGGTGCTGGCGACGCTCCCGCCCGTCAATCCCGCGAAGACGCCCGAGGGCCGCAACCGCTGGTACGACGACATGAACGTCCAGATCAAGGCGCTCGCGCAGCAGCAGCAGGTGGTGCTCTGCGACATGAACGCGGAGTTCAAGGCGCAGCCCAACCTGGCCGCGCTCTTCTTCGACGACGTGCACCCGAACGACGCCGGCTACCAGGTGATGGCGCAGGCCTGGTTCAAGGCGATCACGCGCGGCCGCGCCCAGGCGGCTAGCGCTGGCCCGCGTTTCGGCTTCTCGCTCTTCTAGGCTTCGCGGGCGTAGGGCCGCCTCGGCGGCGCCGAATCCACCCCAGACAGCTTTGTCGGCGAGCAACGGCAGGGCCTACATTTCTGTAATAATGCGGCAATGGCCTCCCGGTCCTCCGACCCGCGCCAGCTGTCCGACCTGCTCGAGGTCAGCCAGACGCTCGGCTCCACGCTGAACCTGCGGGCAGGCGCTGCAGCGGGTGCTCGAGATGCTCGAGGAGCACCACGGCGCGCTCGAGCGCCGATCTTCCTGCTCGACGACGACGACCGGCGAGCTGGCGGTCGAGGCCGCGGTCGGGACGCCGGCCGGCCAGGCCCGCAAGGCGCGCTACCGCGTGGGCGAGGGCATCACCGGCCGCGTGGCCCAGAGCGGCAAGCCGGTCGTCGTGCCGCAGGTCAGCCAGCGAGCCGCTGTTCCTCGAACCGCACCGGCGTCTGGAAGCGGCTCGGGCCGGGACGAGCTGAGCTACGTCTGCGTGCCCATCCCGCTCGACGCGCAAGACGGTCGGCGCGCTCGGGCGTCGGCCTGCCCTACCAGAAGGACCGCGCGTACGACCAGCGAGGTCGAAGTTCTTCGGGATCGTGGGCGTCGATGATCGGCCAGGCGCTGCGCGTGCACCGGCTGGTCGAGGCCGAGCGGCAGCGCCTGCTGCAGGAGAACACGCAGCTGCGCCAGGAGCTGCGCGAGCGGCTACGACCTCCGCAACATCGTCGGCAACAGCCGGCCCATGCAGCAGGTCTACGAGCAGGTGGCGCAGGTGGCGCCCGCGAGCACCACCGTGCTGGTGCGCGGCGAGATCGGGCACCGGCAAGGAGCTGGTCGCGCACGCCATCCACTACAACTCGCCGCGCGCCGGCAAGCCGTTCGTCAAGGTCAGCTGCGGCGCGCTGCCCGAGACGCCTGATCGAGTCCGAGCTGTTCGGCTACGAGCCGGGCGCGTTCACCGACGCCCGCGCACCAGAAGAAGGGCCGCTTCGAGCTGGCCCACGGCGGCACGCTGTTCCTGGACGAGGTCGGCGAGCTGTCGCCCGCCACGCAGGTGAAGCTGCTGCGCGTCCTGCAGGAGCGCGAGTTCGAGCGCCTGGGCGGCGTGCAGCCGATCAAGGTCAACGTCCGCCTGATCGCCGCCACCAACAAGGACCTGGAGGCGGCGGTCAGGCAGCGGCACGTTCCGCGAGGACCTCTACTACCGGCTGAACGTCTTCAGCATCTACCTGCCGCCGCTGCGCGAGCGCGCGGCCGGACATCCCGCTGCTGGCCGACCACTTCGTGGAGAAGTACGCCGCCGCCCACGGCAAGGACGTGCGGCGCATCGCCACCACGGCCATCGACATGCTGATGAGCTACCACTGGCCCGGCAACGTGCGCGAGCTGGAGAACTGCATCGAGCGCGCGGTGCTGGTCTGCGAGGGCGGCGTGATCCACGCCCACCACCTGCCGCCCACGCTGCAGACGGCCGAGGTGTCGGGCACGCTGCCGCGCGCGTCCCTGGAGGCGGCGGTCGGCGCCTACGAGAAGGACCTGATCCTCGACGCGCTCAAGACCGCGCGGGGCAACCGCGCCAAGGCGGCGCGCCTGCTGGACACCGACCGAGCGGATCATCGGCTACAAGATCCGCAAGTACGGGATCGACCGCGCAGCGCTTCCGGACCTGAGCCTCGCCCCGACACGTTCCGTCGGACTCCGGCCAGCCCCGCGACATTTCGTAGACGTCGCCAGGCGACGAGCGCCGGCCATCGGCCGCAAAGCGTTTGCCGACGTCAGTGCGCTCGTGATCAGGACGCGCGACAGCGCGGCCGCGGCTGCGCACGCTTCTTGCTAACTCCGGCCGCCGGAGGCTTCGTGGAGGAGGTCCGATATGATCGCGCGCCGACGTCGCGTGGATGCTGGTCGTCGACCGCGCTCGTGCTGCTGATGACGCCCGCGCTGGGGTTCTTCTACGGCGGGCTGGTGCGGTCGAAGAACGCGCTCAACACGCTGATGATGAGCGTGGCCGCGCTCGGGCTTCGTGGGCGTGGCCTGGGCGCTGCTCGGCTACTCGCTGGCCTTCGCGCCGGGCACGCCGCTGGTCGGCGACCTCTCAAGTTCGCGTTCCTGCGCGGCGTGGGCCTGGAGGCGCAGGGCACGATCCCGCACCTGCTCTTCATGGCCTACCAGGGCACGTTCGCGATCATCACCGCCGCCCTCGATCTCGGGCGCGATCGTCGAGCGCATGCGCTTCGGCGCCGTACCTCGCCTTCCTCACGCTGTGGAGCCTCGTCGTCTACGCGCCCGTCGCGCACTGGGTCTGGGGCGGCGGCTGGCTCGCCAAGATGGGCGCGCTCGACTTCGCGGGCGGCACGGTCGTGCACGTCAACGCCGGCGCGGCCGCGCTGGTGGCGGCGCTGGTGCTGGGGCCGCGCAAGGACTACGCGCGGCAGGCGATCCTGCCGCACAACGTCGCCGTTCACGCGTGCTCGGCGCGGGCCTGCTCTGGTTCGGCTGGTTCGGCTTCAACGCCGGCAGCGCGCTGGCCGCCAACGCGTCGCCGCGCTCGCGTTCGTCAACACGCATGCTCGCCCCGGCCGCGACGCTCGTCGTCTGGACGCTGCTCGACCTCGCGCGCACCGGCAAGGCGACCGCGGTGGGCGCCGCCACCGGCATCGTGGTCGGCCTGGTCGCCATCACGCCGGCGGCCGGCTTCGTGGGCCCGCATGGCCGCCCTGGCCCTGGGCGCCCTCGCCGCGTTCCCCAGCTACTTCGCGCTGCTCTGGCGCGCGCGCACGCGCCTCGACGACTCGCTCGACGTGGTGGCCGCGCACGGCGTGGGCGGCACGGTGGGCGCGCTGCTCACCGGCGTCCTGGCCAGCAAGGCCTGGAACGGCGTCGGCGGACGGGCTGCTCTTCGGCAACCCGCGGCAGCTCGGCATCCAGGCCGTCGCGCGTGCTGGCCGCGATCGCCTACAGCGCGCGTCGGGACCGTTCGTGCATCCTGAAGCTGATCGGCGCTCGTCACGCCGCTCCGCGCGTGACGCGCGCGAGGAGGGCCTCGGCCTCGACGTCAGCCAGCACGGCGAGGAGGCCTACGCGCGCGGCGAGGGCGCGATCCTCGTGCTGCCGCGAGCCGATGTCGACGCGCGTCCGCAGCGCCGGCCAGCGCGTCGCCGCGCCGGCGCAGGGAGGCCGCGCATGAAGCTCGTGGTGGCGATCGTCCGGCCGGAGAAGCTCGCCGGACGTCCTCGAGGCGCTGTTCCGCGCCGAGGTGCGCGGGCCTCACCATCAGCCGCGTGCAGGGCCACGGCGGCGAGACCGAGCAGGTCGAGACCTACCGCGGCACCACGGTGAAGATGGAGCTCTCGGAGAAGGTGCGGCTGCGAGATCGGCGTCTCCGACCACTTCGTCGAGCCCACGGTGAAGGCCATCCTGGCCGCGGCGCGGACGGGCGAGGTCGGGCGACGGCAAGATCTTCGTGCTGCCGGTCGAGAAGGTCTACCGCATCCGCACCGGCGAGGAGGACCAGGCCGCGGTCACGCCGGTCCAGGAGGTCGCGGCCGGCAAGGCCTGAGGCCAGGCTCGAGGCAGCCGCTCGACGAGCTCGAGCGGCTGCCTTCGAGCGTTCCGTCGTTCAGGCCGGCGGCCGCCTGCGGTGGAAGTCCGTCATCTGCTGGTAGGCGTCCCCGATCGCGACGAGCGTCGACTCCGAGAAGGCGCGCCCCAGGAGCTGCAGCGAGACCGGCAGGCCGTCCTTGCCGAACCCCATCGGCAGCGCGAGCGCGGGCAGGCCCGCGAGGTTGCCGGCGGGAATCGTGGCCGGCGGGCGCGGCGCGCCCGGCTTCGGTTCCGGCTGCGGCGGCGAGCCCGGCGTCGGCGCGTCGAAGTCCTCCCCGATCCGGGGAGCGAGCTTCGTGCGGGTCGGCGCCACGAGCGCGTCGTAGCGCGAGACGAGCGCGTCGAGCTCGGCCCGCATCGCGACGCGCGCGCGCATCGCGTCGATGTAGTCGACCGCTGGCGTCATCAGCCGCGCGAAGCCACGCACGCGATCGGCGCGGTCCTGGAGCTGCTTGACCTTCCCGCTCTCGACGAGCTCCCGCAGCGCCGCGGCGCCCTCGGCGGAGACGATCAGGCGCACGGCGTCGCCGTACGGCCGCTCGGGAAACGCGACGTCGGTCTCGACGTCGGCGAGCTCGTGGAGCGCCGCGACGGCCTGCTTGAATCCCGCCTCGACGTCGGCGTCCGCCTCGAGCGTGGCGTTGCGGAGAACGCCCGAGGCGGAAGCGCCGCGCGGGCTTGCCGGCGGGTGCCTTGTAGCGGAAGGCGTCGCCGCTGGTCGTCGCGTCCTCCGGGTCGGGGCCCGCGATCGCCGCGAGCACGAGCGCGCAGTCGGAGGCGCTCCGCGCGAGCGGGCCGAGCTTGTCGAGCGTCCAGGCGAGCGCCATCGCCCCGTGGCGCGAGACCAGCCCGTAGCTCGGCCGCAGACCCGTCACGCCGCAGAAGGCCGACGGGGTGAGGATCGAGCCCGACGTCTCGCTGCCGATCGCGAACGCCACGAGCCCGGCCGCCACCGCAGCGGCCGAGCCGCTCGAGGAGCCGCCGCTCCAGTAGTCCGGGTTCCACGGCGTGCGCCCCGGACCGGTGAAGCTCGCGTCCGGGTTGTTGTAGCCCATGCCGCCGGCGAGCTCGACCAGGGCGAGCTTGGCGACCAGCACGGCGCCCGCCTGCTCGAGGCGCTTCGTGACCGTCGCGTCGGCATCGATCGCCTGCTCGCGCAGCGGCAGCGCGCCCCAGCTCGTCGGCGCCCCCTTCGCCGCGACGAGGTCCTTGAGCCCGTACGGGATGCCGTGCAGAGGCCCGCGGTCCTTGCCGCGCAGCAGCTCCTGGTTCGCGCGGTGCGCCTCGCTCATCGCCCGCTCGCGCGTGAGCGTCACCACGGCGCCGAGCTTCGGGCCGATCGTCTCGAGCCGCCGCAGCGCGAGCTCCGCGAGCTCGACCGCGCTGAACGTGCGCGCGCGCAGCTGGGCGCCGATCTCGCGGATGCCGCCGAAGAGCGCCTGCTCGGTGATCACGGCTGCCGCCTCGCGGGCGGACGCGCCTCGAAGCGGCCCACCGGATCGTCGGCGTTCGCGAGCCGCGAAGCGGCGCGCAGCCGCGACGCGGCGGCCCGGTTGCGCTCGAGCTCCTTGCGCACCTCCTCGAGCTCCTGGGCGTCGAGGTGCGCGCCGAACTGGCGCCGCACGGCCTCGGTGAGCGCCTCGGCCACGGCATCCGGCGCGCTCGCCGGTGCGGCCTGCAGCGGCGGCGCAGCGGGAAGCTCGCGTACGAGCGCGCCCGGCAGGATCGGCGCGACGGCGAGCGCCTTCAGGAAACCGCGTCGCGGAGCCGCCACGGACACCTCCTTGGGTGCGGCCACCATATGCCAGCGCGCGGACCTCGACAACGGCCCGCGCGCGTGTAAGCTCTCGTCGCCTCCGCTCGACGAGGCCGAGGAGCCCATGACCACTGCGCCACCCCCCGCGACGCCGCCGAGCATCGACTTCGGACGCTCGTTCACGTTCACGAGCGAGGACCCCGAGTGGGTGTCGAAGATCCTGATCGGCGGCGTCTTCGTGCTCGCGTGCAGCCTGCTCGTGGGCATCCCGTTCGTGCTCGGCTACTTCTCGCGCACGCTCCGCAACGTGGCGGCGGGCCTGGCGCGGCCGCTGCCGGACTGGGACGACCTGGGCGGGCTCTTCAACGAGGGCCTGCGGCTCACCGGCGTGTACCTGCTCCACGTGCTCGCCGTGATCGTCGTGCTGGGCGTCTTCGTCGGGATCCTGCTCACGCCGATGATCCTCTCGAAGGCGCACGATCCGGCGGAGGCGCTCGGCCCGTTCGGCGCGCTGCTGATCGTCGCGATGTACGGCCTGATCATGGTCGTCTCGCTGGCCGTCGCCATCTACCTGCCCGCGGCGCTCGTGCGCAGCTCGCTCGCCGGCAGCGTGGGCGCCGGCCTCGAGTGGCGCGAGAACCTCGCGTTCATCAAGCACAACCTCGCGAACTACGCGCTCTCGCTCGTCGGCTACCTGGTCGCCGCCTTCGTCGCGCAGTTCGGGATCGTGCTCTGCTGCGTGGGCTTCTTCCCGGCGGCCTTCTGGAGCTACCTGGTGCTGGCGGTGGCGCTCGGCCAGACCGTGCGCCTCAGCACCGCGTCCTCATAGCATCTCGGCGAGCGTGCGCTCGCCGGCGCCCGTCCGCTGCTGCGCCAGCAGCGACTGGAGCGCGTCCCATTCCGGGCCGCCGCGCGGCGGCGTCCCGACCGTCGAGCGCGCCGCCAGCTCGAGCAGCCGCGCGAGCGGGATGCGCTCGGGTCCCGTGGCGAGCGCGAGCCCGACGTCGTCGCCCTCCCGGGAGACCTGGAGCACGAGCCCCTCGGCCTCGAGCCGGCCCACGAGCTCGTTGACCGCCTCGAGCCGCAGCTCCAGGTCCTCGGCCAGCTCCTGGCGGCTCACGGGGCGTCCGTCGAGGCCGCGGCGGGCGAGCACCACCATGAGCGGGATGAGCCACTGCGGGTCGGCGCTCGCGAGGGCACCGCGGCCCTCCCGGTACTCGAAGACGCGCCCCTTCATCGCCTGCAGCGTGTACGCGATCTCGAGCCCGAACAGTACGATCAGCCAGTTGAGGTAGAGCCAGAACAGGAACAGCGGCACGAGCCCGATCGCGCCGTAGAGCTTCATGTACGGCAGCGCCTGGCTGACGTAGAGCCCGAACCCCCACTTCGTGGCCCCGGTCAGCACGGCGGCCACGAAGGCGCCCCAGAGCGCCGGCCGCCAGCGCACGTGCGTGTTGGGCATCAGCTTGTAGAGCAGCGTGAGCGTGAGGAAGCTGCCGAAGAGCGCGCCGAACTCGGCGAGCAGCGCGAAGAGCGGGCCGACGAAGGGCAGCGCCTCGGCCCGGCCGAGCCAGAACTCGGCCGCGTAGAGCACGAGCAGCAGCAGGATCGGGCCGAGCGTGAGCACGGTCCAATAGATGCCGATCCGCATCGTCCAGCGGCGGCCCTTCGGCGCGCGGTAGATGCGGTTGGCGGCGTTCTCGAGCGAGACCAGCAGTCCGAGCGCCGCCCAGATCAGGAGCAGCGCGCCGACGGCTCCGATCGCCTCGAAGCTCAGCCCGCTCACGCTGCGCATCAGGTCGAGCACGCGCTCGTCGAGCTCCTGCTTGAAGGCCGTGGCCTCGGGGGCCGTCGCGTCCACCTCGTAGTTGAAGAACGCGTAGGCGGCCGACTGCAGGTGGCGGCCCGCCACCTCCATGTCGCCGAACATGCGGAACGCCAGCATGCTCACCATCAGGAGCGGCACGAGCCCGAAGATGGTGCGGTAGGTGAGCGCCGCCGCCATCTGCGCGGCGTCGTTGTCCTCGAGCTCGCGGCTGCAGTGGCGTATCAGGTCGAGCGTGAAGCGCAGCGAGCGCTGCGCCTGGCTGAGCTCGGCCACCGGGTGGCTGATCAGCCACTCGATGTACGACTCCAGCCGAACCAGCGGGTCCACGCCGCGATTATCGCCCGAGCCCAGACGGGACCAGGTGCGACGGGGCCAGGTGCTAGCATTGCCAGGACCGGTGAGCCTGCGCCCCCTCGTCCTCCTCATGCCGTCCATCGCCGCGGCCGTCGAGCTGCCGCGCCGGCTCGCGTCGACCGGCCGCGCGCGTGGCGGGCGTCTACGCGTTCAAGGTGCTCGAGCTCGCGCGCGCGCTGGCGGAGCCGGCGCTGCTCGGCCGCGGCCTCGCTGCCCTGGACGAGCGGCCACGACGCGCTGCTGGCCGCGCGCCTGCTGGACGGAGACCCGCGGCGCGGGCCTCGCGCTCCCCGACGGACTGCCGCGCGCGCCGGTGGCGCGGCGCTCGCGCGGACGCTCGTCGGCGCTGCGCCGCGCGGGGATCGCGGCCGCCGCGCGTGGCGGCGCTCGCCGAGGCGACGGCGCGACGCCCGACGACGCGCGCCGCCTGCGGCGCTCGCGCCGGCTCTACCGCGCGTTCCACGGAGCGCTCGAGGGCCGCTTCGCCGACCCCGCGACGCTGCTGGCCGCGGCGCGCGAGCGGCCTCGGAGCGCGCGCGCTGGCTCGACGGGCGCGGACGTGCTGGTCGTCGACGACCTCGAGCTGGACGCCCGCGAGGTCGAGTTCGTGGCGGCGCTCGCCGCGCGCGTTCCCGGTGCGCCTGCTGCGCCGACCGCTGCCCGCCGTCGCTGCGCCGTACGTCGTTCCGCGGCCTGGGCCGCCGAGCACGGCGTGCCGGCGAGGTCGCCTGGCCGAGACGCCGCTCGCCGCCGCTCGCGCCGCCCGGCCGCGCCGCCGGCGCTCGCGCGCCTGCGCGAGGGCTCTTCGAGCCGCCGCGGGCGAGCCGGCGGTGCGACGACGACTCGCGTCGAGCTGCTGACCGCGCCCGGCGAGGCGGCCGAGGTGCGCGCGATCGTGCGGCGGCTGCTGCGCGAGGCCGCGCGCGGCGTCCCGTTCGAGGAGATGGGCGTCGTCCTGCCGCGGCCCGAGACCTACGCGCCGCTCTTCACCGACCTGCTGACGCGGCTCGGCGTGCCCCACCGGCTGCACCCGTCGCTGCCGCTGCGCTTCGGCCGCGCGGCGCGCTCGCTGCTGCTGCTCTTCCGCTGCCGCGGCCTGCGCGCGCGCCGCGGTGATGGAGTTCCTGACCTTCGCGCCCGTGCCCTTCGAGGAGCTGCTCGGCGCCGACGGACGCGCCGCGGCCCGCGCGCTGGGACGCAGCATCAGCCGCGACGCCGGCATCGTCTCCGGCCTCGACCGCTGGATGGTCGGCCTGCGCGCCTACGCCGGAGCACGAGCGCGAGCGCGGCCGCGAGCGAGCGCGACCCCGAGCGGCGCGAGCGCCGGCGCAGCGCGCGCCGCGGACGCGGAGGCGCTGCTGCGCGCTGGTGGAGCTGCCTGGCCGCGACGCTCGACGCGCTCGCGGGCGAGGCGACCTGGCCCGAGTGGTCCGAGCGGCTGCAGGCGGTCGTCGACCAGTGGATCGGCGCGCGAGCGCGACCGCGAGGCGGTGCGCGACGTGATCGCCGACCTGGCGGGCCTCGGCGTCCGTCGCCGGCCGCGCCGCCTGGAGCGAGGTCGAGCAGCGTGCTCGAGGCGCGCTTCGAGTGGGAGCGCCTGCCCGCTCGAGCCGCCTGCCACGGGCGGCGCCATCCACGTGGGCGCGATGGACGCGATGGCGGGCCTGCCCTTCCGCGTGGTGGCGATCCCCGGGCTGGTCGAGGGCGGCTATCCCGGGCGTGCTCCGGCCCGATCCGTTCCTGCTCGACCCGGAGCGCGAGGCGCTGAGCCGCGTCGCCGCGCCGCCTGCCCCCGCCGCGCGCGCCGGCCCGCGCCGAACGCGCCAGCTCTCGCTGTTCGACGCAGGCGAGCCGCCGCCGGCGGCCGCCACGCGCCGCCGACGCCGCGCGTCGCGCCTGCCCGACCACGCAGGACCGCCTGCTCGAGGCGCGGCGCGCTGTTCCACCGCGCGATCTCGCCAGGCCACGGAGCGCCTGATCCTCTCCTACCCGCGCGCCGACGCGCGCAGCGGGCGCGAGCGGCTGCCCTCGCTCTTCTTCGTGGCCGCGGCCGTCGGCGCTCGCGCGGGCGGCCGCTCGGGCGCGCCGAGCTGGACGCGCGATCGTGGCGAGGACGACCTCGACGCGCTGCCGCTCGAGGACGCGCTCGACGCGGGCGAGCGCGACCGGCTCCGCGTGCGGCGCGGCGGCGACGAGGCCGTCGGGCCGATCGCGGCCGGCTCGTCCTTCTTCAAGCAGTCGCGCCTCGCGCGCGCAGGCGCGCTGGTCGGGCCGGCTCACGCCGCTACGACGGCCTCGTCGCTGCCGACCTGCCGGCCGACGCTCGGCGCGCGCGCGCTCGACCCGCTCGCCGGCGCGCCATCCCGTCTCGGCCAGCCGCCTGGCCACTACGCCGCGCTGCGGCTTCCAGTACCTGCTGCAGTACGTGCTGCGGCTGGAGGCCGCGCCGCGAGCCCGAGGAGCGCAAGCGGCTCGAGCCGCTCGAGCGCGGCAACCTGTTCCACGAGGTGGCCGAGCGCTTCCTGCGCGAGCGGCGCGACCGCGGCGAGCTGCCGGTGCGCGACACGCCGGAGACGCGCGCGAGCCGGCTCGCGGAGCTGGCCGACGAGGCGCTCGACGGGCCTGGTGGCGGGCAGCCCGCCGCGCTTCACGCTGCTCTGGGAGCGCGAGCGCGAGCGCTTCCGCGACACGCTGCTGGAGTGGCTGGAGCGCGAGGCCGCCGCGGCGCGGGCGCGCGACGCCCGCCCACTTCGAGGTGGGCTTCGGCCTGCGCGCGAGCCGGCGCGCCGGGCGAGCCCGCACTCGCCGCGAGCCGCTGCGCGATCGACCTCGGCGACGGCCGCGTGCTGCGGGTCTCGGGCAAGATCGACCGCATCGACCGCCGGCCGGACGGCGCGCCTCGTGCTGCGCGACTACAAGACCGGCCGGGCGCCCGCGCGACGACGGCGGGCTCTTCCGCGGCGGGCAAGCAGCTCCAGATCCCGTTCTACGTGCTGGCGGCCGCGGCAGCTCTTCCCCGGCGAGCGGTGGTGGAGGCCTTCCTCGACTACGTGGACGGCGGCCGGCAGGTGGCGTTCGACCCCGACGCTCGTGCCGCGGCGACGCCTTCCGCAGCTGCTGCGCGGACCTCGTCGACGCGATCGCGGCAGGGCGTCTTCGTGCAGGAGCCCGCGGCCTGCGACGTGGTGCGACTTCACGGCGGTCTGCGGGCCCAAGCCGCTGCTCGAGCGGCGGCGCCGGCTACAAGCATCGGCGACCCGCGCCTGCAGCGCGTACCTGCGCCTGCGGGACATCGCGATGAGCGCGCTTCCGCCCGGCCGACGAGGACGCGCGCGAGCGCGCGCGCGCGACGACCACGGCGACCAGCCTGGTGCTGGAGGCCGGCGCCGGCACCGGCAAGACGACGCTGCTCGTCGACCGCATCGAGGCGCTCGTGCGCAGCGGGCGCGCGCGCGCTCGACCGAGATCGCGGCCGTCACCTTCACCGAGAACGCCGCCACCACCATGAAGCTGCGGCTGCGCGAGCGGCTGGAGCGCGCGCGGGCCGACGCCGCCGCGCCGGCGGCCGGAGCGCGGCGCGCGTCGCGGCCGCGCTCGACGTGCTGGAGCGCGCGCAGGTCTCGACCATCCACGCGCTCTGCGCCGCGATCCTGCAGGAGCGGCCGCTCGAGTGCGGCGTGCTGCCCGGGCTTCCGCGATGGCCGACGAGGCGCGAGGCCGACGCTGCTCTTCGCCGAGGCCTGGGAGGAGTGGCTGGCCGAGCGGCTGGCGCAGCGGCGACGACGTCCTGCTCGAGGCGCTCGGACCGCGGCATCCCGCTCGAGGGCGACGGGCCCTGCGGCGAGCGCACGCTCGCTGCGCGGCCTGGCGCGCACGCTCTCGAGCAGCGCGACCTCGCGCCGCTCGCGCGCGGAGGGCGAGCCGTCGACCCGACGCGCGTGGCGCGCGAGCTGCTGGAGAAGGGCGAGCGCGCGCGCGGCCAGCTCGCCGCGACGGTGCGCGCCGGGCGACCTGCTCGCGGCGCGCCTCGCGAGGCTCGCCGACGTTCGCGCGAGACGTGCGCGCTTCCGCAGGGCCGCGCGACGCGCGGTCGAGCGCCTGCTGCGCGTCGCCGAGGCCGTCGCAGGCAACTTCGGCTTCAGGCCGCGCTGGCCGCACGACCGAGGCGCTCGCCGAGGGCCGCGCAGATCGCGGGCTGGACCAAGGACGCGCGCGCCAGCGCTGGACGGCGGCGCTCGGCGCCGAGCCTGCACGGCCGGCTCGTGGCGCGCGCTGCTCGGGCGTCGTGCGAGCGCTACGAGCGAAGAAGGCCGAGCGCGGCGTGCTCGACTTCCTGGACCTGCTGCTGAAGGCGCGCGACGCGCTGCGCGACCGCGAGTCGGTGCGCGCGCTACTTCCGCGAGCGCTTCCGCTTCCTGATCATCGACGAGTTCCAGGACACGGACCCGCTGCAGGTCGAGATCGCGCGAGCTGCTGGCCGGCGAGCGAGCCGGGCGCGCTGGTGGTGGTGGGCGACGCCAAGCAGTCGATCTACCGCTTCCGCCGCGCCGAGGTGCGCGCTGTTCCGCGCGCTGGCCGCGCGAGGCCGGCCGCGCGGCCGGGCACGCGGTGCTGCACCTCACCCAGAACTTCCGCTCGCGGCCCGCCATCCTGCGCTTCGTCAACCGCGTGTTCGCGGAGCCTGATCCAGGCGTCCGAGACGAGGCGGACCAGCCGGCCTACGAGCCGATCGCCCCGCCGCCCGGCGCTGGCCGAGGAGCCGGCGGTCGTCGCCCTGCGCTTCGCCGCGGAGCCTACGCCGAGGGCGCCGAGCTGCTGCGCGGCGGAGGCCGGCGCGCTCGCGCGCTGTCTCGTCGCCGGGGCCGCGCGCGGCGGCTACGAGGTGCGCGACCCGGACACGGCGCAGCCGCGGCCGAGCCGCGCCGGCGACGTGATGGTGCTGGCGCGCCGGCTGACCCAGGTTCGCTACCTCGAGGAGGCGCTCGAGGCGCGCGGGCCTGCGCTTCGCGGTGGAGGGCGGCAAGTCGTTCTTCGACCGCCAGGAGGTGCACGAGGCGCTGGCCGTGCTGCGCGCGATCGACGACCCGTCGCGACCGCGTCGCGCTGGTGGCCGCGCTGCGCTCGTCGTTCTTCGGCGTGAGCGACCGCGACATCGTGCAGCTACGCGCTCTCGGGCGGCGGCCTGGCTCGGCGTCGGCGCGATCGACGACGAGCAGCCGGGCGCCGCGGCGCTCGCGCCCGCGCTGCGACTGCTCGAGGAGCTGCACGCGCGGCGCCGCCACGCGACCGGTGCCCGCGCTGCTCGAGCGGCTCTACGAGCGAGACGCGGATCCTGGCCGCGCTCACCGGCACGCGGCGCGGCGAGGCGCAGATCGCCAACCTCGAGAAGGTGGCGGCGCTCGCGCGCCAGGCGGCGGAGCTGGGCGTCGCTCACCCTGCGCGGCTTCGCGCGCCTGCTGGCGGAGCGCATCGAGCAGCGCGCGCGAGGAGCCGGACCTGCCGGCCACGCGCCCCGGCGATCCCGACACCGTGCGCGTGCTCTCGATCCACAAGGCCAAGGGCCTGGAGGCGCCCGATCGTGGCGCTCTTCGACAGCGCCGACGACGCCGCACTCGCCGCGGACACCGTGCCGCTCTGGGACGGAGGGCAGCATCGCGGTCGGGCTTCCGCGGCGGCTGCCAGCCGCCGGGCTGGGACGCGCTCGGCCGCGCAGGAGGAGGCAAGCGCGCGCGCCGAAGGGCGGCGCCTGCTCTACGTCGCCTGCACGCGCGCGCGCGACTGGCTGGTGGTCCCGCGCCCGCCGATGGACGCGCGATCGGCGACTTCTGGAAGGAGCTGTCGAGCGCGCCTGCCGGCCGCGTCGCGACGCGGACGTGCGCGGTGGTCGACGCGGACACGCTGCCGCGGCCCGAGACGCGCGGGCGCGCGGCGCCGACCTCTGGGCGCTGGCGGGCGCCGAAGGCGGCGACGCGGTGGCCGCGCGCTGGGACGCGCGAGCGGCGCGAGCGTGATCGAGGCGCGCGGCCGAGCGGCCGTTCGTGCCGGTCTCCGCCACGCGCCGTGGCCGCGCCGCAGCGCGCCGCCCCCGGGTCGCCGGCGCCCGGCGGGCACCGGCGGGCCGCGACTTCGGCAGCCTCGTGCACCGGCTGCTCGAGTGGATCCCGCTCGACGACGCGGCCCCGCGCGCGGCGCGTCGCAGGCGATGGCGGAGGCGCTGGCCCCGTCGCTTCGGCCTCGACGCCGAAGCCGCCGCCGCGCGCCGGCGAGGCGGCCTGCGCGCGCCCTGGCGCTGCCCGTGATGGAGCGCGCGCGCGCGGCGCGCGGCGTCTGGCGCGAGCTGCCGCTCTGGTTCCCCGAGGGCGAGGACCTGGTCGAGGGCGTCGTCGACCTCGTGTTCGAGGAGGACGGCGAGCTGGTCGTGGTCGACTACAAGACCGACCGCGATCGCCGCCGAGCAGGCGCTGCGCCCAGGCCGCGCACCACGCGCCGCAGCTCCAGCTCTACGGCCGCGGCCTGGCCCAGGCCACGGGCTGCCGGTGCGCGAGCGGCTCGTCCTGTTCACGGCGCTCGGACGCAGCCGTAGGCGGTCGCGCTGCGTCCTTGAAAACGGTCCTGGTCCTGCGCTGGACCGCGTGCAGAGTCCGGACGATGTCGTAGACTCTGCCGACGCGAGAAGCCAGCGGTCCCAAGCCCGTTCTCGTGGTCCGTCTCGCGCCACGACACCTTCATGTCGTGCAAGCGGCGCTACTTCTACTCCTACTACGCCGCCCGCGACGACCCCGAGATCTACCGGCTGAAGAAGCTCTCGGCGCTGCCGCTCTGGGCCGGCAGCGTCGTGCACGACACGATCGAGGCGTTCCTGCGAGCGCACGACCGCGTGCCCTCCGCCGAGGAGCAGGAGGCGCTCGTCCGCGCCGTGGTCCATTCCGGAATGCTCACCGACTGGCGCGTCAGCGAACGGGAGGCGGGCCCGCCGGCGCCTACGCGATGGCCGCCGCGGCCGCTACCAGGAGGGCGGCTCGGCGGCCGAAGCGGGGCCCCTGCCGTTCCGGCTCTTCGAGCACGAGTACGGCATCCCGGTCGAGCGGAAGACAAGCAGCCTCGCGGTCAACATCGTGATGCGCTCGCTGCAAGCACTTCTTCCAGAGCGACACGCTGCGGCGCGCGCTCGAGGTCGGGCCGCGAGCGCTGGCTGGCGCTCGAGGACCTCGTCTCCTTCCACGTCGGCGAGACCGAGGTGTTCCTGCGCATGGACCTCGCCTACCGCGACCCCGACGGCCGCGTCGTGATCGTCGACTGGAAGACCGGCCGCAGACGAAGGCCGCTTCAACGAGGTGCAGGTCGCCGGCTACGCGCTCTACGCGGCCGAGCAGGGCTGGGTGCAGCAGCCCGAGGAGATCTCGACCGAGCTCGACCTACCTCGTGCATCCCGAAGGCGGTGCGCCGCTCGGTGGACGGCAAGAAGATCGAGCACGCCCGCCGCTTCATCGAGAAGAGCGCCGGGAACATGAAGGCGCTGCTCGTCGACCCGCTCGGGAACCTCGCCCGGCTCGAGGACTTCCCGATGATCGACCGGCCGAGCGTCTGCCGCCGTTGCAACTTCCGCAGGCTGTGCTTTCCGAAAGCGTCAGCGCGGGACGACGGGAAGCACGATGCGGGACGGGTGCCCGGCGTCGTGGAAGATCAGCTGGTCCGCCCGTAGCGTTCGCTCTTCCTTCGCGATCACCCCGCCGGTGTTCGGGTTGCGGTCGAGATGCGGGTGCAGCGAGCTCGTCACCAGCAGGCCGATGCGGTGGCCGGCCTTGAAGACGTTCGCGGTGACGCCGTTCGCGAGCCGGAGCTTCACCGGCCGGCCCGGCTCGAGCGGCTCCGGGCGGTCCTCGCCGTTTCGGTAGCGCGCGCCGCAGCACCTCGAGCGTCGGGCTCATCAGGTTGTAGGCCTTGCCGTCCGGATGGACGTCGAGGAGCCGCGCCACGAAGTCGGTGTCGCGCGCGCTCGAGCTCGCCCACAGCTCGATCTCGATCGGGCCGCTGACCTCGAGGTCGCGCGCGAGCGGCTCGCTCTTGTAGACGAGCACGTCGCGCCGCGCCTGGAGCGGGCTCTGGTCGAAGGGCCCGAGCCGGCCCTCGTGCGGATCGACCACCGGGTCGGCCGGGTCGTAGACGTAGCCGTCGGAGGCCTCGGGCTCGCTCGGCGGGTCGCTCGCGAGCCGGCCCGAGGCCCGGAGGTAGTACGCGGTCGGCCGGGCCCGCGCGAGCGGCCATTCCGTCTCGTCGCGCCACACGTTGTCGCCCATCACGAAGATCCGCACCGGCGGCTCGCGGTCGATGCCGTTCGGGACGCCCTTCAGCCAGCGGTCGAAGAAGCGCAGCAGCAGCGCGAAGTAGTCGAGCCCCGCGTCCTTGCCGAAATCGATAGCACCCACGCGCGTCTTCTTCGGCGTCGGCGTGCCGTGGGTCCAGGGCCCGATCACGAGCCGGCCGCCCCACTGTCGCGTTCCCATGAAGTTGTGCGCCGCGCCGTTCGGACTGTAGCCCTCGTCGTGCCAGCCGGAGAGGTTGAGCACCGGGATCCTGACCCGGTCGTAGCGGCTCTCGATCCGCAGGTAGTCCCAGTAGGGACCGTCGTCCGGGTGATCGAGCCACTCGAAGAAGGCGGGCGCCACGCCCGCGAGCGCCGGGTGCGTGCCGAGCGGGAGGTGACGCAGCCAGGCCTCGCCGTTCGCGGTCCAGGCCTTCTCGGCCTCCGCGTCCGAGCGCGGGCCGGGCAGGCCCAGACGGCGCCGCACGTCCGGTGCGATGCTGCTGTAGAACCACGGGAGCCACGACAGGTCGAACGCACCCCCGAAGTAGACGAAGCTGCGGCCGTTCGAGAACGTCATCGCCGGCGCCATCGCCTTGAGCTGTGGTGGCGACTCGACGGCCGCCAGCCACTGGACGGCGGCCGGGTAGGAGAGCCCGGTGAGTCCCACCTGCCCGTCGCAGTACGGCAGCCCCGCCACCCACGCGATCGTGTCGTAGCCGTCCTTGCCTTCCTGGCGGTACGGATCGAAGACGCCGTCCGAGCGGTAGCGCCCGCGCACGTCCTGGAACACGACCACGTAGCCCGGCGCGAGCGGCACGGACGGCGAAGCTGTCGTCGCTCCGCTCCCAGGTCTTCCCGTAGGGCGTCCGCACCAGGAGCGCGGGCAAGCGGCCCGGGCGATCCGGCCGCAGCACGTCGGCGCGCAGCACGACGCCGTCGCGCATGCGCACCTCGAGGTCCCGCTCGAAGCGCAGGGAGTCGGCCGACGCGGCGGCCGCAGCGAGCGCGAGACACACGGCGAGCGTCGTCTTTCGGCGGTGGTTCATGGCGAGACGGTCATTCTAATCGGGCGTGCTTTTCGACGCGCCGAGCGGGAGGGCCGATTGACGCCCTACCACCGCATCTCTAGAATCGGCAGCGACTTCCGCCCCGGCGCGGCGGCAAGCACGGCGAGGTGTCCGAGATGGCATCCCTAAGGCTCGTGCCCGTGTCCGGTCTGCCGATCGACGTGGTCAAGGACCAATCGGTCGTGGGGCGGGACCCGAGCTGCGAGGTCGTCGTATCCGACGGCTCCGTCTCGAGACGCCACGCGCGGCTCGAGCGGCGCGCGGGAGCCTGGTGGGTCGTCGACCAGGGCAGCGCGAACGGGACCTACCTCAACAGCCTGCGCATCGCGGAGCAGGCGCTCAAGCACGGCCAGGAGCTGCGCTTCGGGGCGCTCGCGTTCCGCGTGGACCTCAAGGAGGATCCCGAGGCCACCGTCGCGACGCCGATCGCGCTCGTCGACAGCTCGGCCACCGTGATGGCGCAGCCCGAGCCGGCCCCGCCGGCTCCCAAGCCCGCGCCGCCCCCGCCGCTGCCGAAGGCCGCAGCGCTCCCGCCGCTGCCGGCGGCCGCGCCGCCGAGCGCTGCCGCCGCGAAGGAGCGCTTCAAGCCGACGGCGGGACCTTCCGCGGCCGCCGCCGCGCCGGTGCCACAGATGCCGGCGGGAGCGGCCCCGATGAGGAAGGGCAAGAGCCCGCTCGTCTGGATCGGCGTCGGCTGCTGCGGCTGCCTGCTGATCTGCGCGTTGATCGCGGCCGCGGTCGTCGGCATCCCCTTCTTCGCGACGCGCGGCGCCGCCGATGCGACGCACGCCTGGCTCGGCCAGGTCCGCCAGGGCCAGACCGAGGCGATCCAGGCCGGTCTCAGCGAGGGCTATCGAAACCGCGTGGACGCGCAGGAGCTGGAGCGCCTCACGCAGATGATCGCGAGCTCCAAGGACGCCACCTTCCCGATGCGCTCGGTCGACAACGACCGCGCGACGCTCACCGGGCTGCTGACCGGCGGCGGGGCGCCGCAGCCGGTCGTGATCCGGCTCGTGAAGGAGGGCGGAGGCTGGAAGGTCGACGGCGTCACGCTCGGCACCGAGTAGCCTCCCGGCCGTGAGCACGGCGACTCCCGAGCCGGTCGAGATCCGGCACGAGCGCGCCGCGCGCCGCGTGGTCGTCGCCTGGGAGGACGGCCACCAGTCGGTCTTCCCGCTCGACTACCTGCGCAGCTGGTGCCCGTGCGCCAGCTGCCAGGGCCATGAGCCGGTCGCGCGCTACCTCGGGCTCGAGGGCCAGGAGCTCGTGCACCTCGACGGCGTCGGCAACTACGCGGTCGCCTTCACCTGGCAGGACGGGCACAGCACCGGCATCTACAGCTTCCGGCTGCTGCGCAAGCTCTGCCCCTGCGACGCCTGCGGAGGCGAGAAGCGCTAGCGCGACGGGCCCTCGGGCCCGTCCGGCTCGAGGTGCACGACCACGTCGGCGATCTCGGGATGCGACTGCTGGAGCGCCGCCTCGATGCGGTCGGCCACGTCGTGGGCCGCGTGGAGCGTGCATGCCGCCGTCGAGGCGCGCGATGAGGTCCACGTAGACCGCGTCGCCGCGGCCGCGCGTGCGCACGCCGCGCACCTCGCGCACGCCGGGGACCGCGGCCGCGAGCGCGCGCGAGCCGCTCCGCCGGCAGCACCGCGCGGTCCGTCAGCACGTCGAAGGCCGAGAGCAGGATCCGCAGCGCCTGCCAGCCGATGATCGCCGCGATCAGCACGGCGACCAGCGGGTCGGCCCAGCCGAGGCCCGCGAGCGCCGCCACGAACGACGCCACGACGCCCAGCGAGACGTAGAGGTCGGCCCGCGTGTGCGCGGCGTCGGCGACCAGGAACGCGCTCTGCAGGCGCCGGCCTTCGCGCGCCTCGTAGGCGCTCACGAAGAGGTTCACGGCGATCGTCGCGCCCATCACCGCCCAGTTGACGAGCGAGATCTCGGGCAGCGCCGGCGCTCGTGTCCGGCCGAGGACGCCCGCGATGAGGCTCCAGGCGAGCGAGAGCAGCGCGAGGCCGATCACCACCGTCGCCGCGGTCTCGAACTTGCGGTGGCCGTAGGGGTGGCCCGCGGTCGGGCGGGCGGAACGCGAACGCCGCCACCACCAGGCCGATCACGTTGTTCGAGCTGTCGACCAGGCTGTGGTAGCCGTCCGCCACCATCGCGAGGCTCAGCGAGAGATGGCCGACCACCACCTTCAGCGCGGCGACGGCGACGTTCAGCCCGAGCGTGACGAGCAGCACGCGACGGACGCCGCGGCTCTGGACGCTGGTGTCGATGACGAGGGCCCTCAGGCCTCCTGCTGGCGCGGCACGAGCCAGTCGTAGCTCTGCGCCAGGGACATCCCCGAGGTGTACAGGAAGCCCCACTGGAAGATCGCGATGAACGGCAGCGTCCCCACGAGGCCGTTGGCGATCGCGTAGATCCAGGCTGAAGGTGAAGTAGCAGGCGAGCAGCAGCTCGACGTAGGGCACCCAGTTGGACTTGCCCTTGTAGGCCTTCTGCTTCCAGGTATCGGACGCGCCCTCGATGCCGTACTTGGGCGTGCGCGCGAACTCGGAGGGCTTGCCGAGCAGGCCCTCGATCACCGCGAGCGCGTTGTTGATCGAGATCCCGATCCCGATCCCGAGCACCGCCGGGATGTAGCGCAGCTTGCGCTTCCAGCCGTCCTTGAACTGCTCCTTCTGCGAGAGCGCGTAGAAGGTGCAGACGGACACCGTCGCGGCCAGGAAGATCGGCACGTCGACCACGATCATCTCGGCCCAGCCCATGTTGTAGCGCAGCACCATCGCCGGGAACATGAGCCCGGCGAGCAGCACCATCAGCGGGTAGGCGAGGTTGGCGGTCAGGTGGAAGGTGGCCTCGATCTTCTCGCGCAGGGCAGGTCGAGACGCGAGGACGCGCGGCAGCAGCTTCTTGCAGACCTGCACCGAGCCCTTGGCCCAGCGCTGCTGCTGCGCTCTTGAAGGCGTTCATCTCGACCGGCAGCTCGGCCGGCGCCACGAGTCGGGCAGGTAGACGAAGCGCCAGCCCTTCATCTGGGCGCGGTAGCTGAGGTCGAGGTCCTCGGTGAGCGTGTCGTGCTGCCAGCCGCCCGCGTCGGCGATCACGCTGCGGCGCCAGATGCCCGCGGTGCCGTTGAAGTTGAAGAAGCGGCCCGAGCGGCTGCGCGCGCCGTGCTCCATGATGAAGTGGCCGTCGAGCATGATCGCCTGCACTTCGGTGAGCAGCGAGTAGTCGCGGTTGATGTGGCCCCAGCGCGCCTGCACCATCCCGACCTTCGGGTCGTCGAAGTGGCCGAGCGTCTGCTCGAGGATCTCGGGCGGGGGCACGAAGTCGGCGTCGAAGATCAGCACGAACTCGCCCGTCGCGCGCTCGAGGCCGGCGTCGAGCGCGCCGGCCTTGAAGCCGGTGCGGTCGCTGCGGTGCAGGTAGTGGATGTCGAAGCCCTGCGCGCGGTAGTGCTCGACCGCGCGGCTCGCGATCGCCGTCGTGGCGTCGGTCGAGTCGTCGAGCACCTGGATCTGGAGCAGCTCCTTCGGATAGCGGAGCGCCGCCACCGACGCGAGCAGCCGGTCGACGACGTACATCTCGTTGTAGATCGGCAGCTGGACCGTGACGCGCGGCAGCACCGCGGGCAGCGGCGCCGGCATGGCCTTCTTGTCCTTGTGCTTGATGTAGAGCCACACCATCACGTAGCGGTGGCAGCCCATGATGGCCAGGATCACCAGGGTGAGGAAGTAGAGCCCCAGGATGCCGAACTCGACCACGCTCATCGCCCCTTCGCCAGCCTCTCCGCTCGCGCCCCTTCGCACCCCTGCGCCAACGCGCACGGAAGCGAACGCGCCTTCCTTGACAGTGTCCGAAACGCCGGTGGAAGATGCCGATTTCGGTGCCGGCGGGCCCGCGCGGGCCTCACGGCTACGACGGCATAAGTCTATCGGAGGCGCGGCGCAAGTCAATGGATCCCCGAGACCTCAAGGAGCTGCTCGACAAGGTCAGCAAGGGCGTGCTCAGCCCCGACGAGGCGGCGGCGCGCCTGGCGACGCTGCCCTACGAGGATCTCGGCTTCGCGAAGCTCGACCACCACCGCGCGCTCCGCCGCGGCTTTCCGGAAGCGGTCTTCGGGGCCGGCAAGACGCCGGAGCAGATCCTGGCGATCGTCGGCCGCATCGCGGCGCGCGGACAGCGCGTGCTGGTGACGCGAACGAACGCGGAGGTCCACGTGCGCGTGGCGGCGGTCCAGCCGAAGGCCCGCTTCCACGAGGCCGCACGCTGCATCACGGTCGAGGTCGAGCCGGCGCAGCCGCTTCCCGGCCGGATCGCGATCGCAGCGGCCGGCACCTCCGACCTGCCGGTCGCCGAGGAGGCGGCGGTGACTGCCGAGTTCCATGGCGCGAGCGTCGAGCGCATCTACGACGTCGGCGTCGCGGGCCTGCACCGGCTGTTGGACCGCACCGAGTCGCTGCGGAGCGCCGACGTGGTGATCGTGGTGGCCGGGATGGAGGGGGCGCTGCCTTCGGTCGTCGCCGGTCTGCTGGAGACCCCGGTCATCGCCGTCCCGACGAGCGTCGGCTACGGGGCCTCTTTCCAGGGCCTGGCGGCGCTTCTGGCGATGCTCAACTCCTGCGCCTCCGGGGTGGGGGTCGTCAACATCGACAACGGCTTCGGGGCGGCCCATCTCGCCTGCCTGATCCTGCGCGGAAAGCGCCCTCCCGGCGGTGTCAAACCTACGTCATAGGGCCTCGCCCGTCCTTGACAAAAGCGTTGATTCTGCTGATCTTGTATTTTGTTCTGTACCCGCCGTGTCCCACCCTGCGACGCGCAAGAGGGCCTCGGCTGTGCGCGATAGGCGCCCCCTAGGGCGCGCGGAGCGCGGTGGGGGTCGAAACGAAACGGCCGGGCCGACGCGCGTGAACGCCAACTCATTTAAAACACTGGAATTCGACCGCATTCGCACCCTCCTGCTCCAGCAGGTGGGCTCTCGTCCGGGCCGTGAGCGGCTCGAGGGGCTCGCTCCGCTGGTCGAGCCGGAGGCCGTTCGGCTCGCCCTGGCCCGGACGAGCGAGGCGTTTCGCTCCTCCGGCAGCTCGGCCGCCAGCCGTACCACGACCTCCCGGACACCCAGGAGGCGCTCGCCGGCGCCCGGGTCCGGGGCAGCCACCTCGAGCCGCGGGCCCTTGCCGACCTGGCCTCGTTCGTCGAGGGCGGCGTCGAGATCGCGCGCCGCGTCGCCCGCGTGGACGGGACTCCCGCGCTCTCGGGCCTGGCTTCGCGCGTCGAAGACACGAGCGCCGTGGCGGTCGCGATCCGGCGGGCGCTTCTGCCCTCGGGCGAGGTCAGCGACGACGCTTCGACGCACCTCGCCGAGCTGCGGCGCGCGCTCGTGCGGCTGCGCGCCCAGCTGACGAGCGTGATGGAGGGCTACCTGCGCGGCGCCGAGAGCGAGCGGCTGCTGCAGGACCGCATCGTCACCACGCGCAACGACCGCTACGTGCTGCTGGTCAAGTCCGAGCAGAAGGCGAAGCTGCCGGGCATCATCCACGGCAGCTCCGGCTCCGGGGCGAGCCTGTTCGTCGAGCCGCTGCCGGCGGTCGAGCTCAACAACGACATCGTCGAGCTGCAGGACGCCGAGCGCCGCGAGGTCGTCCGCATCCTCCAGGAGCTCACGGCCAGGGTCGGCGAGCGCGCCGATGCCATCGCGGCGATGGCCGAGGCACTGGGCGAGCTCGACGCCGTCCAGGCGATGGCGCTGCTGGCGGTCGCGATGGATGCGCACCCGCCGCAGATCGTGGACGGCGCGCGCCCGGAGCTCGAGCTCTTCGACTCGCGTCACCCGTTGCTGATGCCGGAGCTCGCGGCGCGGCTCGGGATCAAGCGCTCGGCGGAGCCCGTGCCGGTGAGCCTGCGCGTGGGCGGCGAGCGGCCGGTGCTCGTGATCTCCGGCCCCAACACGGGCGGCAAGACGGTCGCGCTCAAGACCGTGGGGCTCTTCGCGCTCATGGCCCAGTGCGGACTTCACGTGCCGGCGGCGCCCGGCAGCCGGCTGCCGGTGTTCCGCCGCGTGTTCGCGGACATCGGCGACGAGCAGTCGATCGCCGAGAACCTGTCGACGTTCTCCGCGCACCTCGCGGCGATCGCCGCGATGACGCGCGATCTCGCGCGTCCCGCGCTCGTGCTGCTCGACGAGGTGGGGGCCGGGACCGACCCGACCGAGGGCGGAGCGCTCGGCGTCGCGATCGTCGAGCACTTCCGGCGCGCCGGGGCGATGGTGGTCGTCACCACCCATCACGGGCTCATGAAGGCCTACGCGCAGTCGACGCCGGGAGTCGAGGCGGCCTCCTTCGGCTACGACCCGACGAGCTACCAGCCCACGTACCGGCTCGAAATCGGCAAGCCGGGCCGCAGCCTCGCGCTCGAGATGGCCGAGCGGCTGGGCCTTCCCGCCGAGGTGGTGCAGGACGCCCGCGCGCGGCGGGACGACAAGGACGAGCAGGCCGAGGCGCTTTTGGCGCGGCTCGAGCGCGAGAAGGCGGCGCAGGACCGCGACCGCGAGCGCCTCGACGCCCTGAAGGCGGAAGCCGAGGAGGCCCTGGCGCGCGCCACGGCCGCCGAGCGCGAGATCCAGGCGAAGAAGCGGCGCGAGGTCGAGGTCTTCGCCAAGGAGCTCCGGCGGCGCGCCGGGGAGGCCGAGCAGAAGGCCGCCGAGGCGATCCGGGACGCCGTCCAGAAGCTCGAAGCCGCGCGCAAGACCGAGGCCGCCGCGCCGCGTCTCAAGAGCGAGGCCGTGGCCAAGGTCCGCGAGGCGCACGAGGCGGTGCTGAAGGACCCTGCGCTCGGGCTGCCCGAGGAGCAGGAGACACTCTCGCTCCCGCTCGCGGTAGGAATGCGCGTGCGTTTCAAGCCCATGGGGGTGACCGGCGAGGTGATGGCGCTCCAGGGCGACAAGGCCGAGCTGGCGATCTCGGGCAAGCGCCTGAAGGTCGCCACGAGCGAGCTGGTCCTACTGGCCGACAAGCAACACAGGGGGGTCTGGGGGGGCGCAGCTCCTCTCCATCGCGCCCCTTCGAGTGGCGGTTCCGTTTCGCTTCCCGACGAAGACAGTCCCCGCGGAGCTCAACCTGATCGGCCTCACGGTCGAGGACGCGCGCGAGCGGGTGACGAAGCTGCTCGACGACGCCGCGCTCTCCGACCGACGCGAGCTGCGGATCGTCCACGGCTTCGGCGAGGGCAAGCTGCGCAAGGCCGTCGCGACGCTGCTGGAGCAGCATCCGCTCGTCTCGTCGTGGCGCGCGGGCGGCCCGAGCGAGGGCGGCGGCGGGGCGACGGTCGTGGAGCTCAAGGACTAGCGATGGCTTTCCCCGAGAGCTTCGTCGAGGACGTCCGCCGGGTGGCGGACATCGTGCGCGTGATCTCCGACCACGTGCCGCTGAAGAAGACCGGCACCTCGTGGAAGGGGCTGTGCCCGTTCCACCAGGAGAAGAGCCCGTCCTTCAACGTGCGCCAGGAGCCGGCCGTCTTCCACTGCTTCGGCTGCGGCGAGGGCGGCGACGTCTTCAAGTTCATGATGCTGCGCGAGCGGACCAGCTTTCCCGAGACGGTCGAGATGCTGGCGCGGCGCTTCGGCGTGCCGGTGCCCGAGGGCCGCGTCGAGCCCGGCCCCGACCGCAAGGAGCGCGAGGAGCTGCTGGCGCTCATGGAGGCGGCGGCGCAGCACTTCACGCGCACGCTCTGGACGGCGCAGGGCACCAAGGCTCGCGAGTACCTGCTCGGCCGCGGCTTCCAGAAGGAGACGCTCGAGAAGATCCGGGCCGGCGCCGCGCGCGACGCCTGGGACGATCTGCTGGGTGCGCTGCGCGGCAAGTTCGCTCCGGCGCTGCTGCTCAAGGCCGGACTCGTGCTCGAGCGCCAGGGCAAGGAAGGCCACTACGACCGCTTCCGCAACCGCGCCGTCTTCCCGATCCTGAACGAGCAGGGCAAGGTGGTGGCCTTCGGAGCGCGCAGCCTCGACGGCAGCGAGCCCAAGTACCTGAACTCGCCCGAGACGCCGTTCTACTCGAAGAGCCGCATCCTCTACGGCCTCAACTGGGCGCGCGACGCGGTCGTGCAGGGCAAGCGCGCGGTGCTGATGGAGGGCTACCTGGACGTCGCGCGTGCGCTCGAGCTGGGCGTCACCGAAGTCGTCGCGACCTGCGGCACCGCGCTCACCGGGTCCCACGCACGGCTGCTCAAGCGCTTCGCCGAGACGGCGGTGCTGAACTTCGACCAGGACGAGGCGGGCCAGAAGGCCGCGCGCAAGAGCCTCGAGGTGATGCTCGAGGAGGGCGTGCGCGTCCGCATCGTCGAGCTGCCCGAGGGCCACGACCCGGACACGTACCTGAAGGCCGAGGGCGCCGACGCGTACCGCAGGCGCCTCGACGAGGCGCCGGAGGCGGTCGAGTGGCTGATGCGGCGCGCGCTCGCGCGCCACGCGGTCACGACGCCCGCGGGCAAGGCGGCGTACTTCGCCGACGTGCTGCCGGCGCTCGTGCGCACCGAGAACGCGGTCGAGCGCCAGGCGTGGCTCGCGCGCGTGGCCGAGCGCGGCGGGCTCGACCCGGCGGCGGCGCGCGAAGAGCTGCGCCGGACGATCGCCGGCCGGCCGGGCAAGAGCTCGGCCGTGGCGGAAGCCGCGGCCCGCAAGCCGGCGGTCTCGCAGGTGCGGACCCTGCTGCCCGCCGAACGCTGGCTGCTGGCGCTCGTCGCGCAGAGCGCGGCGGGCGTCGAGGAGGCGCTCAAGGAGCTCGAGGACCAGCACCTCGAGGGCCTGCGCGCGGCGGAGCTGCTGCGCGCGGCGCGCGCGCTCGCGCAGCGCGACGAGCGAGTGACGCTGCCGCTGGTGCTCGCGGAGCTGGACGAGGACGCGCGGCGGCTGATGTCGGAGATCGCGGTCGCGGGGGCTCCCGCCGAGCACCTGTCGGCCGAGGAGTGTGTGCGCGTGCTGCGGCGTCAGCCGCTCGAGGCGCGCATGGCGGAGATCCAGAAGAGTCTCGCCGGGGCGAGCGGGGACGCGCAGGACGCGCTCCTCGCGGAGAAGATGCGCCTCAGGCGGCAAATGGCGGAGCTTTAAGCAAGAAGGAGCAGGCGGAACGGCATGGCGCTCACGATCGAGGAAAAGTACGACGAGGTAAGACAGCTCATCACGATGGGCAAGGAGAAGGGCTATCTCCTCTACGAGGAGGTGAACGACCTCCTGCCCTCCGACATCGGCTCGTCGGACGAGCTCGACGACATCTTCTCGATGTTCGGGTCGATGGGCATCGAGGTGGTCGACTCGGAGCAGAAGTTCCGCGAGAAGTCCGAGGGGGAGGAGGGCGTCGAGCTCGACCTCACGCCCGGCACGCTCGACAAGACCAACGACCCGGTGCGCATGTACCTGCGCGAGATGGGCACGGTGCCGCTCTTGACGCGCGAGGGCGAGGTCGAGATCGCCAAGCGCATCGAGCGCGGCAAGAACGCGATGCTGCGCGCGATCTCGCGCACCAACATGGCGGCCCAGGAGGTGGCGCGGCTCGGCGAGAGGCTCGGGGCCCGCGAGATCGGCGTGCGCGACGCGGTGGTCTTCAACGAGGAGGAGGTCACCGAGGAGAAGCTCGAGGCCAAGATCAAGGGGACGCTGAAGCTGATCGGCAAGGCCAACGACGCGCACGCGGAGTACCTGGCCTACCGCAAGCACTTCGTCAAGCTCGAGAAGAAGTCGCGCTCGTTCGTGAAGGGCAAGTGGCGCCTGGCGCGGCTGCGGATCGCGATGTCGCTCTCGATCCGCCGCATCGACTTCGCCGAGGCCTTCAAGCGGCGCCTGGTCGAGCGCGTGCGCGAGGCGGTCGATCGCGTCCGCGACGCCGAGGAGCGCATCGCGCGGCTCGAGCAGAAGCTCAGGCGCGACGTCTCCGACGACTACCGCAAGCAGGTGCGCCAGATGGTCCGGGACCAGAAGCAGGTCCTCGACCAGATCCAGGAGGAGTTCGACGCCCGGCCGGAGGAGATCAAGCGCTCGCTCGACGTCGTGATCGTGGGCGAGGCGCAGGCCGAGCAGGCGAAGAAGGAGCTGGTCGAGGCCAACCTGCGCCTGGTGGTCTCGATCGCCAAGAAGTACACGAACCGCGGCCTGCAGTTCCTGGACCTGATCCAGGAGGGCAACATCGGCCTGATGAAGGCCGTCGACAAGTTCGAGTACAAGCGCGGCTACAAGTTCTCGACCTACGCGACCTGGTGGATCCGCCAGGCCATCACGCGCGCGATCGCCGACCAGGCGCGCACGATCCGCATTCCCGTGCACATGATCGAGACGATCAACAAGCTGATCCGCACCTCGCGGGCACTCGTCCAGGAGCTGGGCCGCGAGCCCACCTCGGAGGAGATCGCGAAGCGGATGGACATCCCGGTCTCCAAGGTCAGGAAGGTGCTGAAGATCGCGCAGGAGCCGATCTCGCTCGAGACGCCGATCGGGGAAGAGGAAGATTCGCATCTGGGAGACTTCATCGAGGACCGCTCCGCGGTCTCGCCCGCCGAGAACGTGATCAACCTCAACCTCAAGGAGCAGACCGACGCGCTCCTGAAGACGCTCACGCCGCGCGAGGAGCGGGTGATCAAGATGCGCTTCGGGATCGGCGACGGCTCCGAGCACACGCTCGAGGAGGTGGGCCAGAGCTTCCAGGTGACGCGCGAGCGCATCCGCCAGATCGAGGCGAAGGCGCTCCGCAAGCTCCGCCACCCGAGCCGCAGCCGCAAGCTCAAGGCGTTCCTGGAGGGCAGCCGGATCTGACTCTGTTCTGAGGGGGGCTGCGCCGCCCCCCTCAGACTCCCCGCTCGCTACGCGGGAGTGAATCCCGCTGCGCTCGCTGCCCGTTGCTTGTAGCGCTGCGTCGCGCCCCCCAGACCCCCCCTTCGCTCCGCCGGAGTGAATCCGGCTCCGCTCCGCGCCCGTTGTTCGTTTGCCTTTCGCTGATGCTCCCCAAGCCCCCCGCTCGGCTACGCGGGAGCGGATGTTCGAAAGACCGCGTCCCTGGCGGAAGTCGTGGATCGACGCCGCTAGCCGTTCTGATCAGCGCCCATCGACGCGCGGTCACACCCGGCGTGATGGCCATCACGCTCACAACTGCCTAGCCCCTCCTGTCACTGCTCCGGCGCCCGCCGGCGCTGAGGGAACCGCCCACCCCTCTTCGTTCCTCTTGCTGAGCCCAGGAGGAGATGAAGCCATGCAGAAGCGAGCGCTGCGGACACTGGCCGTCGGGTTGCTGACGGCGGCGCTGGCGAGCGGGTCGTGGACGCCGACGCGTCTGGAGGCGGGATGCGCCCAAGAGCCGGCGCCACCCGCACCGCCGGAGGAAGAGCTTCAGGCGCCGGCGGTCGACGAGTCCGCGCCCGAGTCCGCGGAGGAGCGCTCTCCGCGCCTGATCGGCGAAGCCGAGGCGCTCGCCGCGGGCGGGATGGCCAGCGCGGCGGAGGTGAAGGAGCTGAGCCGCCTGATGCGCGAGCTGAAGGAGGCCCTCGAGCAGAAGGCCGAGCGTCTCGAAACGGGAGGGCCCACCGAAGAGGTCGACGCGCCGCTCGAAAGCACTGCCGACAAGCTCGAAGCGCTGTCGGCGGGCGTCGCCGAGCGGGCGGCGTCGGTCGAGACGGTCCCCGAGGCCGCCGGCCCCCGGCCGACGGAGGGCGTCCTGGCTTCGTTCGGAAGCGCACTGGAAGACGCGGCCGGCGTGCTGCAGCGGCTCCAGGAGATCCGCACCGCGCTCGGCAGCGCCAAGGACGAGGAAGCGGCGGAAGCGGCTCCTGGTGGAGCCGAGCCCGAGCCGGTGGAGGAGGCCCAGGCCGACGTGAGTGGCTCCGTCACCGAGGACGGGCGGCCGGTCGAAGGCGTCACCGTGGCCGACCCCGAGACCGGAGTCAAGGCCACTACTGGCGCCGACGGGCTCTTCCATCTCGTCGGAGTGCCGGCCGGGCGCCTGGTCACGCTCGTCGCCAGCAAGGCAGGCCGTCCGCTCGGTCAGCAGCAGGTCCTGCCCACGGCCGGCCGGCCTGCGGTGGCCGACTTCGGCGGCGCCGCGAAAGCGACCTCGGGCGCCGTGCGACTTCGTCCCTCGATCATGCGCGTGCCCTCGGCCCCCGGCCAGGCGTCCGGGACCATCCTCGGCGAAGTCAGGGACGCGCGCGGGCGTCCCGGGGCGGGGGCGGCCGTCGCGCTGCACCACCTCGGTGTCGTGCGCAGCGACTCCCGCGGCCGCTTCGCGTTCCTGGGCGTGCCCGCGGGCGCCCACCGGATCACCGTGCAGTTGCGCGGCCACCAGCCGAAGCTCGAGGCCGTACGCGTGGCCACCAAGACCCGGGCCGATCTGCGCGTGCGGCTGAGCGCGACTCCCCGCCCGGTCCCGACGCGCGTCGCGTGGCGGGGCCCCGGAGCGACCGCACAGGTGCGCGGTGTCGTCGTCGACCGCGAGGGACGTCCCGTCGTCGGCGCCCGCATCCGACTTGTGCGCGCCGCGCAGACGGTGTCGGTCGTGTCGAGCGCGCGGGGCGCGTACGCGGTCGCGAGCGTCCAGGGCGGGCAATACCACATGCTCGTCTCGAAAGCAGGCTTCCAGACGGGCGCGGTGGCGCTGACTCTAAGCGCACGCGAGACGAAGGTCCTGACCTTCCGCCTCTTGCGCAAGCCGGGGACCATCGACGTGGCACGCCTGCGAACGGCGCCCACGCGGACGACACCGACGGCGCCCGTCCGGACGACACCCTCTCCTCGGCCCGCCGGCACGGTGCGTGGCCACGTCGTGGACGCCCAGACGGGACGTCCGGTGGCGGGCGCGCGGCTGCGGTTAGCCGGGAAAGGAGCCGTGGCCGACGCGGCAGGGGCGTTCCGCCTACCGCACCTGGACCCGGGCTCTCATCGTCTGGTCGTCGAGGCGACGGGCTTCGCCGCCAGCGAGCGCGCGGTGGTCGTCCAGGCCGCGCGGGACGTCGTGCTGACCCTGCCGTTGACTCCGCTCCGGGCCCGGGCCCGGTCGGTGGTGGCCCCGCCCGTGCGTCGTTGAGGCCGGTCCGATCGGCATTCCGATCGGAGGCGGCGTAACCGCGCGTCGTTCATTCAGGAGGTCGTGATGAAGTCTAGAGGACTCGTCTTGTCTCTCGCGTGGTGCTCGGCGCTGGCCGCTTCGGCCCTGGCCGACACCGGCCCCGTCGGCGGCGGTGGTGGCTCGGCGTTCTCGCTGGCCTGCGCGCCCGACGAGAAGATCGGCGCCGTCAGCGTCCGCTCCGGACGTCGCATCGACGGCGTGGCCATCCACTGCGTGCCCAAGGGGGCAGTACCCAAGACGGTGGTCGAGGAGCAGCGGGCCGGGGCCGGCGGACACCGCGCGGACTTCAAGATCCTGGCCGACGAGGTGCTGACCCGTATCGAAGGCACCACCGGCACTTGCAACAAGGACTCGGAGCGCATCTGCTCCCTGCGCTTCCTGACCAGCAGGAACCGCGTGTCCGGCTGGTTCGGCCAACCGGGTCCCCGCCAGTTCTCGCTCTTCGAGAACGGCGAGGAGATCATCGGCTTCACCGGGCGCTCGGGCCGGGAGATCGACCAGATCGGCGTGCGCACCCGCGCCATCGCCGACGCCGCCGGCACCGTGGCCAAGCGGGTGGACGCCCGCGCAGTGGCGGTGGCGATCAGCAAGGTGCTCGGGAGCATCGACGTCCGCCTGAACAACATCGGCGAGCGGCACGGCAACAGCTGGCACCGCGAGAAAGACTCCTGGGTCCGGTTTCAGGACGTCAACTTCCGGTTCACCATCGACGAGTGGACGTACCGGCGCAGTAAGGGCATCTACCGCTATTTCTATTACGTCAACGACGTGAACCTGCGGTCGGGCGGCATCGACACGCAGTTCGAGCCCGGCCGCTTCGTCCTCTACGCCAACTTCGAGGACGAAGGCCGCGAGGGCAAGGGCCTGTGCCGCTACAAGAAGCCCGGCGGCGACTACGCCCAGTGCCCCGGCCGCAACGAAGGCGACGGGAACACCCCCGACGTGGACTGGGTCCGGCCGCGCGTGAAGGTCGAGTTCGTACCCGACGTCCTGAACGGCGGTGTGGTCTGGTACGCGAAGTCGGTCAAGGTCGAGGGCGACTTCAAGCTCAACGGCGTGTGCGGAGCGGGCAACGAGTGCAAGGGGATCCTGGGGGACTGGGAGGGAGACCTGCGAGGCAACGTGCAGGAATCGATCCGGGCTTTGTTCAACGGCAGCGACTTCCGGACGCGGTTCGCGGACGCGATGCGCCGAGCGCTGGACACGCTCGACGTGCGCAACGTGCGGTCCGCCGAGATCCAGGGATCGGACCTGGTGCTGCGTTGCGCTTCGTGACCTTCGGAGGCGCGCTGGCGATCGTCATCGCCAGCGCGCATTCGAGCGCCGCCGAGACGGCGGAATGCGCGATCGTCATCGGCGGTGGCGGCAAGAGCCATCGCTACGGCACAAGGCTCGCCCCCGGCCAGAACGCTCGCTTCGACGGCGTCCCGGCCAGCGACTTCATCCGCAGCACCTCCGGACCGTGCGTCTTCATCGTCTACAACAGCGCAGGGTTCGCAGGGCGTTCCGTCCAGCTGGGCACCGAGCTGGACGATCGCATCCGGGCCGGCCTGGACGGCGTCGAGCGGCGCGACAAGGGAGGCGGCGAGACCTGGCGCATCCGCTCCGTGCGCATGGAGCGGATGGACACCGCGTGCCGCCTGCGGCTGGGCGGCGGCGGGGTCCGCATGACGTATTTCGCCGGCCTCTATCCGGAGGTGCCGGCGATGGACCGTGTCGGCGAGCTCGTCGGCGACGACTGTACGGCCGACATCTGGAACGGGACGGACTTCGGGGCCCGCGATCCCGACAATCGTTTCAAGTCGCTCCACGCCTCCGGGCCGCGTCCGGAGGCCTACGATCCGGGCTTCGGCGTGCGGTCCTTCCGGATCATGGCCGGCGCTGCGAGGTGCCCGGCGTTCGCCCGGGACCAGGGCCGCTGTCTGCCCCAGACCTTGCTCGACAACCGGCTCCACACCGAGTCGGGGCCGCAGGACCGGGATCGGGACGGGCTCGACGACGCGATGGAGAACCGGCTGGCTGCGGCGTTCCGGCCGATCTACGTCAACCACTCGAGCGAGGACGGCACCCGCACCGACGTCTACCGCTCGGTCGCCGGCGACAGGGTCAGCGAGCCGGCGACGCTCTTCCAGGTCCATCCGGAGGGGAAGGACGAGATCGTCATCCGTTTTTTGAAGCTGTGGCGGCGCGACGTGTACGACAAGGTTCTCTGCGGCGGCCACGAAGGGGATTCCCAACACCATCGGCTGTACCTGCGGACCGCTCCCGCGGGCGACGCTCAACGCGACCGGTTCTGGTACGTGCGCCGCGTCCGCGGCGGAGTCCAGCAGGACATGTACTGGGAGGCGGGAGATCGGTCCCTGCGCGGGCCGCGCTTCGAAGGCGAGTCGGGTGCCAACGGCACGGCTACGCACATGGTCATCTACTTCTCCAAGGGCAAGCACCACGAGTACGGCGACGGCGGGTGGTCCGGCCAGACCGACAGGAGCTGCATCAACATCAAGGCCCACACCAACGGCCGCGGCCACCTGCACCAGCCGCCGTTGCCCCGGCGCGCAGCCAACCTGCGCTCTCCTGCGGGCCGCGGCGACCGGTTCGACTTCACCAACGTCGGCACCTTCGCGCATCCCTTTTTCGACGATCTCGGGCCCTACGGCTTCCCGGGCCAGCGTATCTGGAGCGGCAAGCTCTTCTACTCCAAGAAGGCGCAGCCGGTCTGCCGCATCTTCGGCTGCTGCGAGTCGATCACCTGCCAGGAGGCCGAATGAAGAGCATGGCGCCTTCCACTTTGTCAGGCCTCTTTACACATCACCACGCCATGTCGCGGCGAGCACCACGATCCAACTCTCTCATCTGATGCGCTTTCTGTGTATCGGTCACTCATGGAACGGATTATGCTTAATCGCTGAACGTTGGTTTCGACCAGGACGAGCTGGAAGGTTCTGGTGGTAGGGAGGTGGAGGATGAAACGGCTCACCCGGTTGGCGGTGGCCCTATTGGCCCTGCTGCTCGCGGCCCCGATCGTGTCGGCTGGACCGATCGCTTTCGGGCAGTGGTATGAGTTCCTGTCCGGTGGCGATTGGCGACAATGCACATGGCTGTTTTGGCTCCTGTAACCCGACGGTCCCCCTGTCGGCGGAACCCGGCGATGCCGACTACACCATCACGGTCGGGCCGCAGGGAGCCGTCCTGTTCGTCCTGGACCTCTTCCTGAGCGTCGACCAGTTTGAGGTGTTCGACAACGCCGTGTCGCTGGGGCTCACCTCGGTGCCCGTTCCCGGTTCTGCCGTAGGAGGGAACATCGCGGCCGCGATCGCCAATCCCGCCTTTAGCCGCGGCTCCTTCTTGCTTGGCGCCGGGGACCATTCCCTCGACTTCTTCAAGACCGCGGGCCAACCTGGGGCACACGTGTTCCGGGTGGACACCGCCCCCGTTCCCGAACCAGCCAGCTTGCTGCTGCTCGGCAGTGGGCTCGCGGGCCTCGCGCTCCGGCGTCGCCGGCGCAACTAGGCTGCACGACGGAACCCCGGCACGGCCCTCCGGCCCTCGGGGAATGAACCCCCACGGCGACGCTCGCCCGTGGGGGTTCTTTATTGTGCAGCGCCCCCGAGCCCAAGAATCTCATTGACATGCATCGACGTTCGGTTGATATACGCCTGCTGATCACTCGCTTAACAACTCCTGATATTCCCGATTCTCACCACCGGGCCGAGCGGGCTTGAGCGCCCGCGAAAGGAGTGGCGCAGATGACCAGCAGCGGTCGGCGGAACGACGAGTCACGTCGTGATTTCCTGGAGCAGATCGGCTTCGGCGCGGGGGCGATCTCGCTCTTCGGGGCAGGTTTCCTGTCCGTCGCGCGCGAGGCGAGCGCCCAGGCCTGCGCGCCCCCCGGGCCTCCCGGCACCGCGAAAGCGTGGCGGCGCGACAACCGGCCGATCCGTCAGCGCAAGGCGGCCTCGACGCTCAGCACGGCCGAGGTCCAGAAGCTGCGCGACGCCTACAAGGCGATGCGCGATCTCTCGGCGAGCGATCCGAGCGATCCGCGCGGCTTCGCGCACCAGGCGAACGTCCACTGCTGGAACTGCGGCGGCATCGGCTCGACGATCCAGGTGCACGGAAGCTGGCAGTTCTTCGCCTGGCACCGCGCGTACCTCTACTTCCACGAGCGGATCCTGGGCAAGCTCGTCGGCGACATGACGTTCAGGCTTCCCTACTGGGATTGGGACGTTCCGGCGCACCGCAAGCTGCCGCCCGCGTACGCCACGCCCGGCGACGCCTCGAACCCGCTCTGGAACGGCACGCGCTTCATGGACGCGAACGACGAGGTCCCCGAGGAGGACGTGGGCACGGACGTGATGGACGCCGTGCTCACCGCGGCCGACTTCAGCGACTTCGGCGGCACCGCCTCGTCCACGGGCATCCCGGAAGGCGCGCCCCACGGAGCCGTCCACGTCGACGTCGGCGGCGACATGGGCGCCTTCGGCACGGCCGGCAAGGACCCGATCTTCTACGCCCATCACTCGAACGTGGACAAGTCTGGTCGGACTGGAACAAGGGCTCCTCCACGCACGACAACCCCACGGCGTCCGCGTTCCTGAACCTGCGCTTCCGGTTCTACGACGAGAACAAGGTCTGGCGCTCGATCACCGCCGCACGGCTTCTCGACCACGAGAGCAAGCTGCGCTACAGCTACGGGCCCTCGATCGAGAGCGACGTGCTGCCGCGCCTGCTCGAGTGGGTCGAGGTGCAGCCGCCGCGCCCGTTCCAGCGCACGCTCGCGATCGACGCGAGGCTGCGCGAGACGCTCGCCAAGGCGGTCACGAGCCAGGCGCAGGTGCGGATCCACTTCGACGGCCTGCAGGTGCCGGTGGACAAGAGCGCCGTGTATTCGGTGTACGCTGACGTGAGGGAAGCCGAAGCGGCCCGCGGGGCGCAGAGCCCGGCCTTCATCGGCGTGGTGCCCGTCGTGCTCAACGACAAGGACAATCGCCATCCGACCCCGCCCGAACGGCGGGCGGTGTTCAACGTCACGAAGCGGCTGGCGCAGCTGCTCGAGCGCCAGGCGCCGCTCGAGTTCGCGCTCGTCGAGCGGGGCCCCCGGGGCGAGAAGGGCCGCGTGCTGCCGCTGCGGGCGCGCGCCGTGCACTTCTCGGTCGCGCAGGTCGAGTGAGCCACGGCCCGAGCCCGGCGGGCCTCGTGCTCGCGATGCTTCTCGCGGCGGGAAGCGAGCCCGCCGGGCTCGGTCCAACAGCTCGAGGTCGCGCTGCCGCCCGAGTGGCAGCTGGGCGTCCACGTCGTGCTGATGCTCGAGAACGTGACGACGCCGCGCGGGATCGCGTTCAAGGTGCAGGTGAGCGCGCGCAGCGAGGGCGAAGCGGACGTGCCGCTCGGCGGCTTCGGCGTGCTCGCCGACGCGGCGGGCGCGGAAGGCTCGCGCCCGCCGGTCAGCTATCGCGTCGACGTGACGCGGGGGCTCCGGCGCTGGGGCGAGCGTCATCCCGCGGCGAAGACGGTGACGCTTGCGCTCAGCACGCTGGACGGCCGCTCGCGGCCGATCGCGGTGTCGTGGCGCGTCGGACACGCCTTCCTGAAGCTGCGGTCGGATTCGCCGAAAAGCGCTGTACTCGCGCAGGCTGCGGCGCTAGAGTGACCGCCGTGCGCTGGTGCTGGCTGCTGCTCCTGGCGACGTTCGCGAGTGCCGAGGACTGGCCGCGCTTCCGCGGACCGGAGGGCGGGGGCGTTTCCGGCTCGACGGGCCTGCCCGTCGAGCTCGGACCCGGCAAGAACCTGCTGTGGCGCGTCGACGTGCCGATGGGTCGCTCCTCGCCCATCGTCGTCAAGGACCGCCTCTACCTGACCGCGCTCGAGGGCGACACGCTCGTCACCCTGGCGTTCGACGCGAAGACCGGTGCGGCCAGCTGGCGCCGCGAGATCCCGCGCGCGCGCAGCACCAGGATCTACGCCGGCAACTCCACCGCCACCCCGACCGCCGCCTCGGACGGCGAGAACCTCTACGTGTTCTTCCCCGACCTCGGGCTCGTGTCGTTCGACGCCGCGGGCGCCGAGCGCTGGCGGCTGGCGCTCGGCCCGTTCGACAGCTTCTACGGCATCTCGTCGTCGCCCGTCGTGCACGGGCGCACGCTCGCGCTCGTGTGCGACCAGCCGTCCGGGGCGTTCGTGGTGGCCGTGGACAAGGACACGGGCCGCGTGCGGTGGCGGGCCGAGCGCAAGCAGGCGACGACCGAGGGCTACTCGACGCCCGCCGTCTACGTGCCGCCGGCCGGGCGGCCGCAGCTCGTGGTGAGCGGCACCTATCGGGTCGACGGCTACGACCTCGAGAGCGGCGAGAACCTGTGGTGGATCGGCCGGCAGGGGATCTACCCGATCGGCTCGCCGGTGCTGTTCGGCGACATGGTGATCGCGGTCAGCGAGGGCGGCGACACGCCGGCGTATCCGGCGTTCGACGCGATGCTGAAAGAGCTCGACACGAGCAAGGACGAGTGGCTCTCGCCCGAGGAGTGGAGCCACCACGCCATGTTCAAGGACCACTTCGGCTGGCTGGACGCGGACAAGGACGCGCGGATCACGCGGGCGGAGTGGGAGGCTCGGCAGAAAGAGAGCGTTTCGGAGCACGGGGCCACCGGAAGCCGGATCGGCGGCCGCGGCGACTGCACTGCGTCGAACCTCGTCTGGCGGTACAAGAAGGCGTTCTCGCAGCTGGTCACGCCGCTCGTCTACCAGGGCGTGCTGTACATTCGTGAAGGACGGCGGCATCGTTACGACGCTCGACCCGCGGACCGGCGAAGTGCTCAAGGCCGCGCGGACTGTGGAAGGAACCGACGAGTACTTCGCCTCGCCGGTGGCGGCGGACGGCAAGGTCTTCCTGCTGAGCCACTCCGGCAAGCTGACGGTGCTGAAGGCGGGCGCGCAGTGGGAGGTGCTCGGCTCGAGCGACCTCGACGAGGCGTCCCAGGCGACTCCGGCGATCGCCGACGGCCGCATCTACGTCCGCACCCACAAGGCGCTCTACGCCTTCGGAGGGCCGCGCCCCTAGCCCCGCAGCGCGGCCGCGGCGTCGCGATACGCGAAGCCCACGCGCTCCGCGAAGGTCTGGTCGAGGCGGCTTCGGCCCACGAAGAGGCTGCGCGCCGCGTCGAGCCGCTGGTTCACGACGAGCTCGACGCCGAGCCCGGGCAGCGGCTTGCGGCACCAGCACACGGGCGGCCCGGCGGCGTGGCGGCAGTACGAGATCGGCAACGACAGCCCGAGCTTCTCGCGCAGCCGCGCAAAGCACTCCTCGAGCGACTCCTTCGAGATCCCGTCGGCCTCGCCGAGGTCCGGCCGCCACGTCAGGCCGAAGAGCAGGAACCCCTCGGCCGCGTGGCGCCGCAGCAGCTCGAGTCCCGGCAGCAGCTCGACGTCCTCCGGTGAGGTTGGCACGCGCGCTCCCGAGCGGCTCCGCCACACGCACGTCGTCGAGCCAGACGACGAGCGCCCGATTCTCGAAGGATGCGTCGGCTTCCCGCCGGAACGGCACCTCTTCGATGGCCGAGAAGCCTTCCGCGGCGTCGGGCGGCTCGAGCGCGCGCTCGTAGCGGAACAGCACGCCCGGCGGGAAGGCCCCGGGGTCGCTCCTGGAGGCGGCGCGCATCTCTTCGGGGCCGAGCAGGCGGCCGTAGCGCCGCAGCATGCGGGTGACCGCGTTCACCTGCGCGTCCTCGATCCGCGTCCGCAGCCAGACGCAGCGCGCGCGCAGGCCGTGGCGCGCGGCGAGCTCGACGAGCGGCGCGCGCGACTTGCGCGTGGCGTAGGTGTTGTCGAGCACGAAGCGGCGCGTGCCGGCCACGATCGCGCGCTCGAGCTCGGGCACGAGATCCGCCAGCCGGCCGCCCTGCTCGTCCCGGTTGAGCCGCGCGTAGCCGCTCCTCGACGAGGCGCGCGGCCAGCGTGCTCTTGCCGGCCGCCGGCAGGCCCATCACCAGCACCAGCTCGCCGTCGGACTGAGCCACGGCCGGCCCCTTGGGGCGCTCGCCGCGGAGCTGGCGCGCCGCCGGGAAGCGCTCGTCGAGCCGCTCGCGATCGGCGTCGTCGAGCGCGAGCGCTGCGGACCGCACGACGAGCGCAGCGACTCGAGCCGCGTCGCGCCCGGAATCGGCAGCACGAGCGGCGAGAGGCTCCGAAGCCAGGCGAGTGCCATCTCGAAGGGCGTCGCGCCGTGGCGCGCCGCGAGCTCGACGAGCACCGGGTCGCGCGCCAGCTTCGCGCGCTTGTCGTAGCCGCCGAGCGGCCGATAGGCGACGAGCGGGATCCGTTCCGCGAGGCAGCGCTGCGCGACGCCGTTCCAGAGGCTGTCGTCGTGGAGCACGCTGAGCTCGACCTGGACGGCGTCGATCTCCGCGAGCCGGAGCGCCTCCTCGAGCTGCTTCAGGCCGACGTTGCAGAGGCCGATGCGCTCGACGAGCCCGTCGCGCTTGAGCGCGGCGAGAGCGCGCACGCTGGTGGCGAGCGGCGTGCGCGGGTCGGGCGCGTGGAGCTGGTAGAGCGCGATGCGCTCGACTCCGAGCGCGCGCCGGCTCGCCTCGCAGGCGGCGACGCAGGTGGCGCGCGCGGCCGTCCGCCACCCAGCGGCCCTCGGGCCGCACGAGCCCGCCCTTCGTCGCGGCGACGATCCGCGAACGGTCGCCGTTCCAGGATGCGAGCGCCCGGGCGATCAGCCGCTCGTTGTGGCCGGCCTCGCTCGCGTCGAGGCAGTAGGCATCGGCGCTGTCGAGAAAGTCGACGCCGGCGTCGAAGGCCGCGTGCAGCAGCGCGACGGCCGCCGCGTCGTCGCGGTCGGCTGCGGTCGACAGCCGCATGCAGCCGAGGCCGAGCCTCGGCGCGAGTGGGACGCTCAGTAGTAGATCGTCACCCGGAAGCTGCCGCGGTTGTCTTCCAGGAAGTCGTCGTTGACGCCGAGGCTCAAGCGGCCCGACTCGCGCATCCGGATGGGTCCGCGCTCGTCGCCGATCAGGAAGGGCTCGGAGCCGCCGACGCGTCCGATCAGCGCTCCGCCGGGCCGGTTCGGCATCGGGCGGCCGGCGTTCTTGTGGTTCCCACCCTCGCCGGCCGGTCCGTCCTTGCGGTCGGGCCCCCACTGCACCTTGCCGCTCGCCTCGAAGTAGACGCTCGTCCCGGAGCGCACGTCGATCCCGGTGTCGCTCCACTGCGAGGCCGCGTCGACCGACGCCGTCCGCTCGCGCAGGCCCGAGGGGCGCCCGCCGTTGCGGTCGTAGCTCGAGGAGCTCGAGAAGCTCGAGCTCCCCGACCCGAGCTCGATGCGGGCCACCTCGGAGCGGTCGTAGCGGCGCGTCGAGCCGCTCTCGTCGAACTCGACGGTGCTGCCGCGCACGCCCACGAGGTCGCCCTCGACCCGCCGCCCCGAGCGCAGCACCAGCGTGTCGGCGAGCGTGTTCGCGGCGAGCGCCATCAGAGCGACCAGCAGGGACAGCCTTCGGTTGGACACGGCACTCCCTCCTGGCGCACATCGTGCGGGCGCCGCCAGGTCGAGTCAAGCGCCACTACAATGCGCGCGGGGCGAAGCCGCCAAGTCAGGACCCGCACCGGAGCTGGACCTGCCGCGTGATCTCCAGGCTCGTAGGTGGGTCTTCGCCGAGTCCGAGAGTGTGGAGCATCTCGTGGATGACGATCGACTCGGCGAATGCGGGTGTTCGGAGCTGGACCTCGGCAAGGCGGCTGCTGAAGGGGCCGCCGACCATCGGGCAAACGCCCACCGACCCGGATCCCGGCCGGGTCACGAGGAGCACCCACCCCCCCCGCCGACAAGACCGGGTCGACGACCCGTCCACGAAGTTGATCGTCTGAAGGTAGTCGGCGGCGCTCAGGCGCCGCGACTCCAGCTTCTCTCGCAGCGGGTGGCCTTGGCTGTCGGTGAAGTCGGCGAGCAGCTTCTGGCACTCCGGCGCTTGCAGTCTCCGCACAGCGCCGGCTCGGCTCGCTTCCATCTCCCGCGCGCTCCTGGCCGAGAGGGGTGTCGATTTCGGACTCCGCGCCCGTGTTCGCGGCTCCGGCGAGGATCGCGGCGGCGGCGGCGAGGACACACCCGGCGCGGGAAGACGCTGTTCGGCTGCGCATCGGCGGCTCCTTTCGGGAGAGCCGCCTGGCCAGGCGTGACTCCTACTCTTGCGGTGTCAAAGGTACGCGGCTAACATCAGGAAAACCTTCAGAAGAACCGTGGATTTCGGCTCCCTCGTGGTCACGAGCCATGCGGATCCTGTTCGGCGAATTCGCGCTCGACCGGGAGAGCCGTCAGCTCCTTCGCGGAGGCGAGGAGGTCCACCTCACCCCCAAGGCCTTCGCTCTCCTCGACCTGCTCGTCGGGCGCCGGCCGCGGGCCGTCACGCGGGCCCAGGTCCGCGACACGGTCTGGCCGAGGACCAGCGTCGTGGACTCGAACCTGACGAGCCTCCTCACGGAGCTGCGCAGCGCGTTGGGTGACGACGCAAGGCAGCCACGCTTCGTGCGCACCGTGCGAGGCTTCGGGTACTCCTTCTGCGGCGCCGCCACCGAAGCGCAGGAGCGCCTCGGGCCGCAGGTCACGGGTAACCCACTTGCGTCTCGTCTACCAGGACCGGGAAATCGCGCTTCGGCCCGGCGAAAACGTCCTCGGCCGCGACGACGACGCGGTGGCCTGGCTCGACTCGCCGACCGTCTCGCGACGGCATGCCCGCATTCTGGTCAGCGACGGAATGGCGACGCTCGAAGACCTGGGCAGCCGGAACGGGACCTACCTGCGGGGCGAGCGGATCCACGCCCCCGCGTCCCTCGTCGATGGCGACGAGATTCGGATCGGCCGTGTCTTCATAACCTTCCGGTCCTTCCCGAAAGCCACCTCGACGAAGCGCGAGCAGGAGTGAGCCCCTCTGGCCCGACCGGCGCCGAGAACCGGCCCGTACGGGGTTCGCGTCTCGGCCCCTACGAGATCCTCGGTCCGCTCGGCGCGGGCGGGATGGGGGAGGTCTACCGCGCGCTGGACTCACGCCTCGGACGAGAGGTGGCGATCAAGGTCCTGCCCGCTGAATCCTCCACCGATCCAGACCGCCTGAAACGCTTCGAGCAGGAGAGCAAGGCCGCGGGCGCCCTCAGCCACCCCAATCTGCTGGCCGTCTTCGACACGGGCGTGCACGAAGGGGAACCCTACATCGTCTTCGAGCTACTCCAGGGCGAGACGCTGCGACAGCGCCTCGGCTCCCGGTCCGCTCCCGACTCGCAAGGCCGTCGAGTGCGCGGTCCAGATCGCCAACGGCCTCGCGGCGGCGCATCAGGCGGGGATCGTGCACCGGGATCTGAAGCCCGAGAACGTTTTCATGACGGAAGACGGCCGGGTCAAGATCCTCGACTTCGGCCTGGCCAAGCTGCGGCCGAGCCGCGGCGAGGCCGGCCTTCATGACCGACGAGGCCACCGCGTCGGAAGTCACGGGCGCCGGGCACGGTCCTCGGGACGGTGGCTTACATGTCCCCGGAACAAGTCCGAGGGCAAGCCGGCGGACCACAGGTCCGACATCTTCTCCTTCGGCTCCCTGTTCTACGAGATGCTCTCGGGTCGGCGAGCCTTCGCGCGCGACTCCTCCATCGAGACGATGCGGGCGATCCTGAAGGAGGACCCCGCGGAGCTGGCGGGCGCGCGAGGCGACGTTCCGTCGGGGCTTCAGGCGATCGTCCGGCGCTGCCTCGAGAAGAGGCCCGAGGAGCGATTCCAGTCGGCGCGGGACGTCGCCTTTGCCTTGGAGGCCGTATCGGGGACGAGAGCCGGGGTCCAGTTCTTGTCTTCCACACTCGGCGCGACGACGCCTCCTCGTCGTGACGGCAGCCCTCACCGTCCTCGCCCTCGCTGCCTTCACCGTCTGGCTGAAGTCTGCCCCACCACCCCTGCCGCGAGTCACGGGCTCCACGCAGATCACGTCGGACCTGATGGGGAAGTACGGGCTGGTGACCGACGGCTCTCGCATCTACTTCAATGAAACGCCGCGGGCGGGCAGTTCCGTCCTCGCTCAGGTCGCTGCGAGCGGAGGCGATGTGGTACAGATCGCGACCCCGTTTGCGGCTCCCTACGTCGATGACGTGTCCCCGGACGGGTCCGAGCTGCTCGTGCTCGTTCCCCGCGAGCCCGTCGGCCTCGACCCCCGAGGTATGGGCGGTACCCGTCGTGGGCGGCGCCCCCCGCCGGGTCGGCGACCTCCGTGCTCGCGAAGCGGCCTGGTCTCCGGATGGAAGAAACGTCGTCTACACGGCGGGTCCGATCGGCAATGAGGTGTCCGTCGCCAACAGCGACGGATCCGGTTCCCGAAAGATCTGGACGGCCCCGGGTGAGGCTCGTTGGCCGGCGTGGTCCCCCGATGGGCGCCGGCTGCGCCTGACCGTGTTCGCCCCGAGCGGACCGCCTTCCATCTGGGAGATCGGGGCGGATGGCCAGAATGCTCATTCCCCGTTGCCGGCCTTCGAGAGCTTTTCGTGCTGTGGTCGTTGGACTCCCGACGGCAAGTTCTTCCTCTTCAACGTGATGGGGCGACACACCTTCGACCTCTGGGTCCTGCGCGAAGGGACGCGGTGGCTGTCCCGCACGAGCGCGCTGAGCCCGTGCGGCTCACACAGGGTCCAGTCAATTTCCATAACCCTGTTCCGAGCCGGGACGGCCGGAGGATCTTCGCGGTCGGCGTGAAGGCGCGCGGGGAGCTGGTCCGCTACGATCCTCGCTCGGGCCAGTTGGTCCCATTTCTCTCGGGGATTTCTGCCCACACCGTCGAGTTCTCCCCCGACGCCCAGTGGGTCGCCTACGCCGCCTACCCGGAAGCCACGCTCTGGCGGAGTCGCGCTGACGGGAGCGAGCGCCTCCAACTGACCCGCCCCCCGCTCCGGGCCAGCCGATCCACACTGGTCTCCCGACGGCAAGACACTCGTCTTCTGGGGCGAGACCTGGTGGGGCGAGGGCGCCGGCCCCGGCAAGGGCGCCAGCTATTCCATCTCCGCCGATGGGGGGCTGCCAGAGCTCGTGCCCACGCCTGACGATCAGGAGTGGGTGGCCAATAGCTGGTCGCCTGACGGTGGGACCCTCGCTTTGTGGAAACACGACGGGAACGGCGCCAGCCCGATCCAGCTCCTGGAGCTCAAGACCGGCCGTTTCTCCAAGATGCCCGGCTCCGAGGGCCTCTTCGACCCGCATTGGTCGCAGGATGGGGGCCACCTCGTGGCGCTCTCGAGCGACAGCCTCCGCCTCCTTGTCCATGACTTCGCCTCGCGCCGGTGGCGCGAGGTCCTCGCCGGGAACCAGCGGCTCGGGTGGCCCAGGTGGAGCCGGGACGGTCGCTCCCTCTTCGTCAACCAGGGGTCGGCTCGCATCCGCCTTGGGATCGCCGACGGCCGGCGCGAGGTGGTCGCCAACCTCGAGGGCTTGCGAATCGTTTCGGATCTCGGGAATTGGGTCGGCCGGACACCCGACGACTCGATGATCACGCTGCGGGACTTGAGCGTCCAGGAGATCTTCGCTCTCGACTGGGAGGCGCCGTGATCCCTAGCCGCCCCGCGTGGTCGCCGATGACGTTCGCCCTTTCCGCGCTGACGCTCGTGTGCCCCGCGCCCCTGCTCGCCCAGACTCCCTTCGCGAGCGTCAGCGGGACGGTCACCGGCCACGATGGCAATCCTCTCCCGGGCGTCGCCGTGATCGCCACGCACGTGGCGACCCGCGTGGCCTACTCGGCTCTGAGCAACGAGATCGGCCTGTACACGATCGCGGCACTGCCGATCGGCAGGTACACGATCCGGGCGACCGCCGACAACTTCCACATCTGGGAGACGAACCCCATCACCCTGGAATCGGGCCGCAACGCGCGCGTGAACGTCTCGATGCAGGTGGGAGCCGCCGAATCCGTCGTCGTCACCGACGTGGCTCCCATTCTCCAGACGTCGGACGCGGTCGTCGGTGAGACGCTCTCGGCCACCACCATCCAGGCCCTGCCCTTGAACGGGCGCAACTTCTCGCAGCTCTCGCTGCTCCTGCCCGGCGTCGTGACCACGTCGCCGGACTCGTTCACCGAGCCCAAGAACTTCTTCTACCTCCCCGGCCGGCCGTTCGTGAACGGCCAGCGTGATCGGCCAACAACTTACATGCTCGACGGTGCCGACATGAACGAGGCGATCGACAACTCGCTGCCCTACCAGCCCAGTCCCGACGCCCTGGCGGAGGTCCGTGTCGAGACGAGCAACCCCTCGGCCGAATACGGCAACGTGGCCGGCGCGATCATCAACAGCACGATCAAGTCGGGGACGAACGAGCTGCACGGCAGCATCTTCGAGTACTGGCGGGACAACAGCCTGGCCGCGAATTCGTGGGACAACAACCGCGCGGGCGCGAAGCGGAGCGACCTTTCCCAGCACATCTTCGGGGCGACCGTGGGCGGCCCGATCCAGAAGAACAAGGTCTTTTTCTTCGCGGATTACCAGGCCTTCATCCGGGACGCGCCAGGCGAGGCCTCGGCAAGCGTGGCCCCCGCAGAGTGGCGCCGCGGCGACTTCTCGCGTGTGGATGTGGTCATCGTCGACCCGGCCACCGGTGAGCCCTTCCCCGGCAACGTGATCCCGGTGGACCGGTTCAGCCCGTGGCGACGGCGGTCCTCGCGAACCCCGCGCTCTATCCGTTGCCTACGCGGCCCGGGGAGAGGAACAACTTGATCGTCGACACGTCGGACAGGAAGAGGACTCACCAGGGTGACCTGAAGATCGACGCGAACCTGTCGGACAAGGACCGATTCTTCTTTCGCTTCTCGATCCAGACGTACGAGGCGGAGCCCGAGAGGGCGGCACTGGCGAGCGACCTCGTGCAAACGACGGACTCGCCGTTCACGAGCGTCGCGCTCAACTGGACTCGCACCCTCGGCCGCGCACCGCCTGAACGAGCTTGTGCTGGGCTTCGCCCGGGTGAAGGCCGCGGACCACTCCACGGACTGGGCCGGCATCGGCAACGCGAACGCGACCGTCGGGATCCCCGGTGGCCAGGCCATTCCCGGCCTGAGCGTGCTCGCGTTCTTTCCCCTGGGCCTCGGCAGTTCCGGCAACGAGCAGCTCAACGACATCAAGACCTTCCAGGCAACCGAGAAGCTGTCGGTCTCCACGGGCCGTCACAACATGAAGCTGGGCGGGCGCTGGCTCTACCAGCGGCAGACGGGCTTCGAGTCCGGGGACGCGGGCCTGCTCGGCTACTTCTTCTACACCGGCGCGTTCACGGGCTTCCCCTTCGCGGATTTTCTTCTCGACACGGTGTCCGTGAAGGGCCGCGGCAGCAGGGCGGATCCGTGGACGCAGCTCCAGCACCGCATCGGCCTCTTCGCCCAGGACGACTTCAGGGTCACGAGCAACCTGACGCTGAACCTGGGCCTCGCCTGGGAGTTCACCTCGCCGCTCGTGGAGAAGGACGACCGTCAGTCCACCCTCGATCTCACCACCGGGCGACTGCTCCTGGCCGGACGGGACGGCAACAGCCGAGCGCTCTACGACGCTTACTACGGCGGCTTCGAACCCCGGCTGGGCTTCGCCTGGATCCCCGCGGAGAAGTGGGTCGTCCGCGGTGGGTACGGCGTGGTCCAGTACATGGAAGGCATGGGGAAGAACCTCCGGCTGACCCTCAACCCGCCGTACTTCGCCGAGGGCCAGAGGTTCTACGACGCCTCCGTTGGACCCGGGAAGGCCGCCGACGGCTTCGCCGACGTCGACCCCAACGTCACGGGGTCCGGCTACCTGTTCAGAGCCTTCGCGAAGGACGTCCGGCCCCAGCTCACCCAGCAGTGGAACGTTTTCGTGGAGCGCCAGCTGAGCCAGTCGCTCTCGGGTGGGATCGGATACGTGGGCCCGCCACGCTACCCACATGGTCGTGCCAAGGGACTTCAACCAGCCCGCACCCGACCCGGGTCCCGTCGAGACCTGGCGACCCCTCGACGAGCGGCGGCCGCTCCATCCGCTCAACCCCTCGATCGGCGCCATGAGCGGAACGGATTCGATCGGCATCAGCAACTACAACGCGCTGCAGGCGAGCCTGCGCCAGCGCTCCCAGGGGGGACTGGAGTTCCTCGCGTCCTACACCTACGCCAAGGCGCTGAGCGACAGCGTCGGCTACTACGGCATCGGCTTCGGGGGGTCGATCCAGGGCTTCTACTACATGGACAACCGCGATCCGCGCCGCGACTACGGCCGCTCGCCTTACGACGTGAGGCACAGCGTCTCGCTGGCCGGTACCTACGAGCTGCCCTTCGGCAGGAACCGCAAGTTCGGCAGCGGATGGAATGGCCTGAAGGACGCGGTCCTGGGCCACTGGAACGTGCAACGCCATCTTCCAGGCGCGCAGCGGCCTCCCCGTCACCGTCATCGACACCGGCGGCCAGTCGTTGCAGGCCACCCGGTCCTTCGAACGACCCGATCGCCTCTGCAGCGGCGCGGTCCCGAATCCCGGCGTCGACGACCTGTGGATCGACGTCAACTGCTTCCGACGCGCGCCGCCGGGACGGTTCGGCGACTCCGGTGTCGGCATCCTCACGGGTCCGGGATACTGGAACCTGGACCTCGGAATCGGCAAGAACCTCTACATCGACGACAAGCGCTACCTCACCTTCAAGGTCGAGGCGTTCAACGTGCTCAACCACCCCAACTTTGCGTTGAACAACCTGTCCACGAACTTCGATGACCCCACGAGCTTCGGAAGGATCCAGCACACCTTCTCGGGACCGAGGCTCGTGGAGCTGGTCGTCAAGTTCAACTTCTAGCCTCGTCAAGCTACTGGGGCGGCGGGCGCGCCGCCGAGGCGAGTCAAGCGCCACTACAATGCGCGGCGGGTCGAGGGCGCCCGCGGGTTTCGCCTTCAGACAGGGGTGGATATGCGGCGGCATCGGCATCGGCTCGGGTCTCTCGCGTGCCTCCTCGCGGCGGCCGTCGCGATGGCGGGCTGCTCGTCGAGCTGCGCCCGCAGCCGCGCGCCGCGCGAGCGCGGCGAGCTCACCGAGGTCGAGAAGGCCACGATCGCCGCCTTCACGAGCGGCACGATCTCGCGCGAGAGCCCGATCCGCGTCGCCTTCCACGAGCCGCTCGCCAGGCCCGAGCAGGTGGGGGCGCCGCTTTCGCCCTCGCCCTTCCGCTTCGAGCCGGCGATCGCCGGCACGGCGGTCTGGGCGGCGCCCGACCGGATCGAGTTCCGTCCGAAGGATCGCCTGCCGGACGGCCAGGCCTACGCCGCCCGGCTCGACCTCGCGCTCGCTCTTCCCGGCCGGCAAGGCGCCGCTCGCGCGCTTCGAGTTCGTGTTCGGGACGATGCGCCAGTCGTTCGACGTCAGCATCGAAGGGCTCGAGGCTTCGGACGCCTCGGACGTCAAGCGCCAGACCCTCGCCGGCCGGCTGCTGACGGCCGACGTCGAGGACGCGCCCGGGGTCGAGAAGCTGCTCAAGGCAGAGCACGCAGGCCGCGAGCTGCCGGTCGTCTGGGCCCACGGCCCCGACCGCCGCGTGCACTCGTGGAGCGCCTCGGGGATCGAGCGCGCCGAAGCGGCCTCGGTCGTGCGCGTCAGCTGGGACGGCGGCCCCGATCGGCGTCCAGAAGAAGGACGGCCAGGACGTGAGCGTGCCGGGCCTCGACACCTTCACGGTCGCCGAGGCGCGCGCGGTGGCGGCTCCCGAGCCGCACGTGGAGCTGCGCTTCACCGATCCGCTCAAGCCCGGCCAGAACCTGAAGGGCCTGCTGCGCATCGCCGAGCGAGACGACCTGCGCTTCATCGTCGACGGCAGCCGGGTGGAGATCTACGGCAGCAAGGGCTGGCAGGGAAAGCTGACGGTGCGCGTCGAGACCGGCGTGCGCAACGTCCTCGGCTATCGCATGAAGGAGGCGAAGGAGCTCGAGGTGCTGTTCGAGCAGCTGAAGCCCGCGGTGCGCTTCGCCGGCAAGGGCGTGATCGTACCGACGCTCGGCCGGCTTCACGGTGCCGATCGAGACCGTGAACCTGCGCGCGGTGACGGTCGAGGCGCTGCAGATCGCCAGCTCGAACATGCCGCAGTTCCTGCAGGTCAACAACCTCGACGGCGAGCAGGAGCTCAGGCGCGTCGGCCGCGTGGTCTGGAAGAAGACGCTGTCGCTCGACCTCACGCCCGACAAGGAGAACCACTGGCTGAAGGTCGGGCTCGACGTCGAGCCGCTGCTCGCGAAGGGCGCGGGCGGCATGTATCGCCTGACGCTCTCGTTCCGGCGGCCCCACGTGGCCTGGCCGTGTCCGGACCAGCCGGCGCCGGCCGAGCTCGCGGAGACGCGGGCGGGCGACGAGGACGAGCAGGAGCAGAGCTACTGGGACAGCTGGGCGGAGAACGAGGCGGGCAACTGGGAGGAGCGCTACGAGAACCGCGAGAACCCCTGCCACCCCGGCTACTACCAGCGCTTCTACGACCACAACGTCGCCGCGGCGCGCAACGTGCTGGTCTCGGACCTCGGGCTGATGGCCAAGGTCGGCGAGGACGACACGCGTCACGGTGGTCGTGAACGACCTGCGCAGCACCGACCCCGTTGCCGGCGCCGACGTCACGCTCGTGGACTTCCAGCAGCAGACCCTCGCGAACGGCAAGACCGATCGCGACGGCTTCGCGCGGCTTTCGGTGCCGCGGCCCGCCTTCCTCGCGACCGTCCGCCACGGCGGGCAGACCGGCTACCTGCGTCTCGATCCGGGCTCGGCGCTGCCGGTCGCGCACTTCGACGTCGGCGGGCGCTCGCGCGCCGAAGGGCCTGAAGGGCTTCCTGTACGGCGAGCGCGGCATCTGGCGGCCCGGCGACGCGATGCACCTGACGTTCGTGCTCCACGACCCGACGAAGCGCCTCGCGGCCGACCACCCGGTGCGGCTCGACCTCGTCGATCCGCGCGGGCAGCTCGTGCGCAGCTACACCCGGACGCAGTCGACCGACGGCTTCTACGCCTTCGAGGTGGCGACGGCCCCGGACGCTCCGACCGGCAACTACAACGCGCGCGTGAGCGTGGGCGGCGCGACCTTCGACAAGACGCTCAAGGTCGAGACGGTGATGCCCAACCGGCTCAAGATCGGCATGGACTTCGGGGCCGAGGAGCTCCGCTCGCAGGGACGGGTCGGAGGCCTCCTGAGCTCGGCCTGGCTCCACGGCGCCCCCGCCCGCAGCCTCAAGGCCGACGTCGAGCTCGCGCTGTCGCCCGCGCGCACCGGCTTCAAGCGCTACGAGGAGTACGTGTTCGACGATCCCACCCGCAAGTACGAGACCGAGCGGCAGACGATCTTCGACGGCAGCCTCGACGAGACCGGCAAGGCGCGGGTCGACGCGGCGGTGGAGACCCAGGCGGTGGCGCCCGGCAAGCTGCGCGCGGACTTCACGACGCGCGTCTTCGAGCCGGGCGGCGCCTTCAGCATCGACCGCTTCAGCATCCCGTACTCGCCCTACGCGCGCTACGTCGGGATCCGCACGCCCAAGGGCGACAAGGCGCGCGGCATGCTGCTCACCGACACCAAGCACCAGGTCGACATCGCGCTCCTCAACGCGGACGGCAGCCCGGCGGGCGACGGCGACGTCGAGCTGAAGCTCTACAAGGTCGAGTGGCGCTGGTGGTGGGAGAAGGGCGACGAGGATCTCGCCACCTGGGCCGAGGCGAACGTCCATTCGCCGCTGCAGACGGGCGTCGTGAAGGTGAAGAACGGCGCCGGCGCCTGGGAGCTCGAGATCAAGTACCCCGAGTGGGGCCGCTACCTGCTCGTCGCCGAAGACAAGACCGGCGGGCACCGGGCCGGGCGCACGCTCTACATCGACTGGCCGGGCTGGGCCGGCCGCGGCCAGAAGGAGCAGGGCGGCGGCGCCACGGTGCTGGCGTTCGCCCCGGACAAGCCCGAGTACGCGCCCGGCGAGACGGTGACGCTCGCGATCCCGACGCCGCAGAAGGGACGCGGCCTCGTGAGCCTCGAGTCGGGCGCGCGCGTGCTGCGCACCGAGTGGATCGAGGTCAAGGGGCAGCGAGACGCGCTACGCCTTCAAGGCGACGCCCGAGATGGCGCCGAACATCTACGCCCACGTCACGCTGCTGCAGCCTCACGCCCAGACGCAGAACGACCTGCCGATCCGCCTCTACGGCGTCGCGCCCGTCAAGGTCGTGAACCCGACGACGCGCCTTACGCCGGTGCTCGAGGTGCCCGAGGTGCTGGCGCCCGAGACGACCTCGAAGGTCCACGTGCGCGAGGCGAGCGGGCGGCCGATGACCTACACGCTCGCGGTCGTGGACGAGGGCCTGCTCGGCCTGACCCGCTTCCAGACCCCGAACCCGTGGGACTCCTTCTACGCGCGCGAGGCGCTCGCGGTCCGCAGCTGGGACCTCTACGACGACGTGGTGGGCGCCTTCGGCGCGGCGATGGAGCGGATGCTCGCGATCGGCGGCGACGAGGCGGGCGTCTCGGCCAAGGGCCGCCGCGCGAACCGCTTCCCGCCGATGGTCCGCTTCCTGGGCCCCTTCCGCCTGGCGGCGAAGGCCACCGCCAGCCACGACGTCGCGATCCCGCAGTACGTCGGGGCGGTCCGCGTGATGGTCGTCGCCGGCCGCGACGGCGCCTTCGGCGCGGCAGAAAAGGCGGCCTTCGTGCGCCGCCCGCTGATGCTGCTCGCGACGCTGCCGCGCGTGCTCGGGCCCGAGGAGAGCGTGGCGCTGCCGGTCTCGGTGTTCGCGCTCGAGCCGAGCGTCAAGGACGTGGCGCTGCAGGTCTCGACGTCCGGCCCGCTCGAGGTCGCGGCGGAGGCCAGCCAGACGGCCACCTTCAAGGAGGTCGGCGACCAGGTGGTCGAGTTCCGGCTGCGCAGCAAGCCCGGCCTCGGCGTCGCGAGCGCGACCGTCACCGCCAGCTCCGGCAGCGAGAAGGCTTCCGCAGAAGATCGAGCTCGACGTGCGCAGCTCCACGGCGCGCGTGACGGACGTGCTCGGCGGGACGCTCAAGCCCGGCGAGGCCTGGACGCCGACGGTCGCGCTGCCGGGGCTCGCCGGGCACGAACCTCGCGACGCTCGAGGTCTCGCGCGTGCCGCCGCTCGACCTCGGCCGCCGGCTCGAGTACCTGATCGCCTACCCGCACGGCTGCCTCGAGCAGACGGTGTCGGCGGCGTTCCCCCAGCTCTACCTCGACAAGCTCCTGGAGCTGACGCCGGACCGCAAGGCACGCAGCGAGACGAACGTGAAGGCCGCGCTCGAGAAGCTGCGCCGCTTCCAGGCCACGAACGGCGGCTTCGGCTACTGGCCGGGTGACGACGACTCGAACGACTGGGCCACGAGCTACGGCGGCCACTTCGCGATCGAGGCGCAGAAGGCCGGCTACCTGCCGCCCGTCGGGCTCCTCGACCAGTGGACCGGCTTCCAGCGCCGCCGCGCGCGGGCGTGGGTGGCCGGCGAGGGCCAGGCCGAGCTGACGCAGGCCTACCGGCTGTTCACGCTGGCGCTCGCGGGGGCGCCGGAGCTGCCGGCGATGAACCAGCTGCGCGAGCGGCCGAGCCTGCCGGTCGCCGCGAAGTGGCGGCTCGCGGCCGCGTACCAGCTCGCCGGCCAGCCCGAGGCGGCGCGCGCGCTCGCGAGCGCCGGGCCGCCCCAGGTCCAGCCGTACCGCGAGCTCGGCGGCACGTTCGGCTCCGACCTCGGGACAAGGCGATGGTGCTCGAGGCGGTCGTGCTGCTCGGCCTCTCCGAGCACATCGGGCCGCTCGCGAAGAGCCTCTCCGAATCGCTCTCGAAGAACGAGTGGCTCTCGACGCACGAGACGGCCTACGCGCTGCTCGCGCTGTCGAAGGCGGTGACCGACCCGAAGGGCGACGCGAAGACGGCGTTCAGCTTCGAGTGGAACGGCGGGGCGGCGACCGCGGTCAGCGCGGCGGCGCCGCTCGTGGAGCGGAAGCTCGACGTCTCGAAAGCCACGGCGCCGAAGCTGGTCGTGCGGAACACCGGCACTGCGACGCTCTACCCGCGGCTCATCCTCTCGGGCCTGCCGCCGGTCGGCCGCGAGACCGCGGGCGCGAGCGGCCTTGCGCTCGACGTCCAGTACCTGACGCCCGACGACAAGCCGCTCGAGCCGTCGCGGCTCGCCCAGGGCACCGACTTCAAGGTGGTGGTGAAGGTCACGAACACCGGCGTGCGCGGCGCCTATCAGCAGCTCGCGCTGTCGCACGTGGTCGCCTCGGGCTTCGAGATCCGAAACGACCGCCTCGACCCGAGCCGCGGCGCGCGCGAGCTCGCCCTTCGCGTACCAGGACGTGCGCGACGACCGCGTCTACACCTACTTCGACCTGAAGGCGGGCGAGAGCAAGACCGTGACGCTGGCGGCGAACGCGAGCTACCTCGGCCGCTTCTACCAGCCGATGGTCACGGTCGAGGCGATGTACGACGCCACGATCAACGCCCGCGCCAAGGGCCAGTGGGTCGAGATCGTGGAGGCCGGCAAGTAGGCGGCGCGCGATGCCGACGCTGCGAGTGCTCCGGGTTCGCTGCTGGCGGCGGCCGCCGCCAGCCTGCTGCTCGGGTTCTGGCTGCTCGTCCCGGTCGTCGCGGTTCGACGACCCGCTCTCGACCGTCGTGCTCGACCGCGACGGCGAGCTCATCGGCGCTTCGATCGCGGCCGACGGCCAGTGGCGCTTCGGCGTCGCCCCGGAGGTGCCCGAGAAGTTCGCGCAGGCGATCCTGCGCTTCGAGGACCGCCGCTTCTACCTCCATCCCGGCGTCGATCCGCTCGCACTCGCACGCGCGCGCGCGCCAGAACCTGCGCGGGCGGCGCGTGGTGAGCGGCGGCAGCACGCTCACGATGCAGGTGGTGCGCCTCGCGCGCAAGGGACGGCCCCGCACGCTCGCGGAAAAGACGGTCGAGGCCGTGCTCGCGCTGCGCCTCACGCTGTCGCTCTCGAAGCGGCAGGTGCCTCGGGCTCTACGCCGCCTACGCGCCGTTCGGCGGCAACACCGTCGGGCTCGACGCCGCGGCCTGGCGCTACTTCGGCCGCGAGCGCGAGCCGGCTCTCCTGGGCCGAGACCGCGACGCTCGCGGTGCTGCCGAACGCGCCCGCGCTCGTCCACCCGGGCCGCAACCGCGACCGCCTGCTCGCCAAGCGCGACCGCCTGCTCGACCCGCTGCGCGAGCGGGGCGCGATCGACGCGGCGACCGCAGCGCTCGCGAAGCGGGAGCCGCTGCCGCCTTTGCCCGAGCCGTTGCCGATGCTGGCGCCGCACCTGCTCGCGCGCGTGAGCGCGGAGCGGCGCGCGCGGCGCTTCCGGACCGGCGACCCGAGCCCGTGGGTCGTGACCACGCTCAGGAAGAGCGTCCAGCAGCGGGCCGTGGAGATCCTCGCGCGCCACCGCCGCACGCTGGCCGAGAACGGCGTGCGCAACGCGGCCGCGCTGGTGCTCGACGTCGCCGAGCGGCGAGGTGCTCGCCTACGTCGGGAACCAGTGGCCGCCCGGCGGCGACGAGCACGGCGAGCACGTCGACGTGATCCCCGCGCGCCGCAGCACCGGCAGCGTGCTGAAGCCGCTGCTCTACGCCTCGATGCTCGAGGCCGGCGAGGTGCTGCCGCAGCAGCTGGTCCCCGACGTGCCGACCCACCTCGGCAGCTTCCATCCCGAGAACTTCGACCGCGCGCTACGCCGGCGCGGTGCCGGCGGCCCAGGCGCTCGCGCGCTCGCTCAACGTGCCCGCCGTTCGGCTGCTGCGCAGCTACGGCGTCGAGCGCTTCTGCCGCCGAGCTCAGGCGGCTGGGCCTGACGACGCTCGATCGCGCCCGGCTCCGAGTACGGCCTCGCGCTGATCCTCGGCGGCGCCGAGGGCTCGCTCTGGGACGTGACCGGGGTCTACGCCGGCCTCGCGCGCGCCGCGCTCGGACAGGAGCGCGCTCCCTTCTCCGCGCCGAGCTTCCGGCCAGCGCGGCCCGGATCGGCGCGAGCGAACGGCCCGCGGCCTCGCCGCTCGGGCCGGCGGCCAGCTACCTGACGCTGCGGGCGATGCTCGAGGTCGAGCGGCCGGGCGACGATCTCGCGTGGCGCGCGTTCGCCTCGTCGCGCAGGGTCGCCTGGAAGACCGGCACCAGCTACGGCTTCCGCGACGCCTGGGCGGTCGGCGTGACGCCGCGAGCACGCGGTCGGCGTCTGGGTCGGCAACGCCTCGGGCGAGGGCCGGCCCGGGCTCACCGGCCACTCGGCGGCCGCGCCGATCCTGTTCGATCTCGTCGGCACGCTGCCGGCGGCGGAGCCTGGTTCGCCGAGCCCGGCGAGCGAGCCTCGAGGACATCGACGTCTGCGCGCGCAGCGGCATGCGCGCCGGCCCCCACTGCGCGAGCCGGCGCAGCGAGCTCGTGCCGCGCGCCGGGCTCGACTCGCCGCCGTGCGCCTACTGCCGGCTGATCCACGCCGACCAGGCGCTCGCCTGGCAGGTTCACGCCGACTGCGAGCCGCTCGCCGCGATCCGGAGCGTGTCGTGGTTCGTGCTTCCGCCGGCGCTCGAGACCCACTTCCGCCGGCTGCACGCCGACTACCAGCCGCCGCCGCCCTACCGGTCCGACTGCCGGGCGGCCTCGGCGCGCTCGGAGGTCGCGTCGCTGTCCTTCGTGTACTCCGCAGCGAGGGCGCCTTCGTCTTCGTCCCGCGTCGAGCTCGACGGCACGACCGGCCGCGTGGTGTTCGAGGCCGCGCACCGCGACCCGCTCGCGCGCGTCTTCTGGCACCTCGACGACGAGTACCAGGGCGAGACCGTCGAGCGGCACCAGATGGCGCTCGCCCCGCGGCCGGGGGCGCACCGGCTGGTGCTGGTGGACGAGCGCGGCGAGACGGTCGAGCGGCGCTTCACGGTCGTGGAGAGAAGCCGCGCCGGTTCTGCTAGGCTTCCCGATGGGCCTGTAGTTCAGCTGGTTAGAACGGCCGGCTCATAACCGGCTAGTCGAAGGTTCGAGTCCTTCCAGGCCCACTCCTCCCCCCGCCCCGGTCCTCGCCGCGCAGCGATGCTAGAATGCAGCTCCTAATCGTGCCCGCGCCGCAAACCCCCTGCGCATGAACCCAGACCTCGAGAAGCTGGTCCGTCTGCACCACGCCGAGGCGACCTGAAGCGCATCGAGGCCGAGCTCGCCGAGATCCCGCACCGACGACGCGAGGGCGAGGACGCGACGGCGCGGGAGCGCGCCCGCCTCGACGCCGCGCGGGCCGCGCTCGACGTCTCCCAGAAGGCCCGCAAGCAGCACGAGGCACAGGTCCAGGACCTGGAGACCAAGCGCTCGAAGTACAAGGGCCAGCTGATGGAGGTCAAGACCAACAAGGAGTACACCGCGGTGCTCCACGAGATCGAGGGCGTCGAGCGCGAGATCAAGGGCCGCGAGGACCTGATCCTCGAGGAGATGGAGAAGGCCGAGGGCCTGCAAGCCGAGGTCAAGCGCGAGGAGATCGACTTCAAGGCCGTCGAGACGGAGGCGAAGAAGTCCGCGGCCGAGCTCGACGCGGCGGCGGGCCGGCTCGAGAGCCAGGCGGTCAGGCTGCGCGCCGAGCGGGACAGCGTCGCCGCCTCGGTTCCCGAGGAAGCCCGCGCGCGCTACACGCGCATCGCGAAGGCGCGCGGCACTGGAGTGGCCGAGGTGCGGGACGCCATGTGCCAGGCCTGCCACGTCCGCATGCGCGTCCAGATCTGGGTCGAGGTCCGCAAGAACGAGCAGATCTTCCAGTGCGAGTCGTGCAGCCGGATCCTCTACTACGAGCCGCCTCCGCCGACGGTCGTCGCCGAGCCGTGAGCCCGCCGCTCGCGCTGCGCCCTCCACGTGGACGGCGCCAGCCGGGGCAACCCCGGCGAGGCCGGCTTCGGCATCCACGTGACGGACGCGCAGGGCGGTGTGGTCGCCTCGCTCTTCGGCTACATCGGAAAGGCCACCAACAACGTCGCCGAGTACCAGGCGCTCTTGCACGGCCTGCGCTTCGCGCTCGCGAAGGGCGCGACCACGGTCGAGGTCTTCTCGGACTCGGAGCTGCTGGTCCGCCAGCTCGAGGGCCGCTACAAGGTCAAGAACGCCGGGCTCCAGCCGCTCCACCGCGAGGCGCAGTCGCTGCTCGCCCGCTTTGCGAAGGCCAGGGTCGCGCACGTCCCGCGCGAGCGCAACCGCGAAGCCGACGCGCTCGCCAACCGCGCGGTCGACGAGCGCGGGTCGAACGTCTAGGAACCAGGAAGCGAGTCTTTCGGCTCGTGGCTCGTCGCTCTTAGTAGCTCGTCGCTCTTCAAGTGCCGTCTTCGAAGGGGGACGATCGACAACGGAGCTGTTGCCTCCTTCCTTGTTCTGGGGGGACTTCGTCCCCCCAGGCCCCCCTGTGTTGCCTATTTCTTGAATCCGACGAAGCTGATCATTCGTCCGGCCCCCTTACCGTCTCTCCTATAGGAGTGGTAGCCGCCGGGGAGGCAGTAGGTGCAGTCGGGGACGTGGTAGATCGACTCGGGGCGCACGCCGGCTTCCTCGAGCTGGCGCACGTTGGCGGCGCGCACGTCGAGGTGGAGCCTTCCCTTCGGGGTCGCGCGGAAGAACGACGCCCCTCCCGGCCGAACGCCTCGCGCAGCTCGTCACCGACCTCGTAGCAGCACGCGCCGATGCCGGGGCCCAGCGCGACGACGAGGTCCTGCGGCCGCGAGCCGCGCGTCTCGAGGGCGCGCACGGCCTCGCGCGTGACGCCCCGCAGCGTCCCGCGCCAGCCGGCGTGGGCAGCGGCCACCGCTCGCCGCAGCGGGTCGACCAGCAGCACCGGCAGACAGTCCGCGGTCTGGATGCCGAGCAGCAGCCCCGGCGCGCGCGGCCACGGCGGCGTCCGCCTCGGGCGGCTCGTCCCAGGGCGAGAGGGCGACCGCGCAGCCGTGCACCTGTCGCAGCAGCTGCAGCTCTCCGTCGGCGTCGAGCCCGGAGCGGACGCGCCGCACGGTCTCCTCGCGCGTCTCGGGCTGGGGGCCCGGGGCGCGCCGCCCGAAGCCGTGGACCAGGCCCGTGATCGCGGCGAGCGCTTCGACCTCTGCCGTTCGTTCCACCCGCTCGCCATGCTAGCAGCGGCGGGCGGACTAAACTAAGCCGATGAAGGCTGTTCGCGCGTGAGCGCCCCCGCGGCCGAGGACGGTGTCGTCGCGAGCGCCGTCTGTCTCGTGGCGCTCGAGGAGGCCGAGGCGCTGCTCGCCTCCGGAGCGGATTCCGTCTTCTGCCCGGGCGAGCTGGCGTTCGCCGGCGCGCGGGTCGACCCGGCGCGGCGCCTCGCCGCGCGGCTCGCGGCCAAGCGCGCCGCCGTGCAGCTGCTCGGCGGCGGGGCCGTGCCGCTCGAGGTCGAGGTCGTGCGCGGAGACTACGGCCCGCCGCGGCTCGCGCTCGCCGGCCGCGCGCGCGAGCGGCTCCTCGCGCTGGGCGCGTCGCGCGCGCTCGTCAGCCTGACCCACGAGCGGCGACACGCCGCGGCGCTGGTGCTGCTGCTGCGGGACGAGGCTTGAAGCCGGGCCCGCTCGTAGCGCGGCTCGCCGCGCTCGGGCTCGTCGCCGGCGCGGCGGGGCTCGTGTACTTCGCCTACGCGCCGTTCGGCGACGAGGCCGCGCATCCCTTCAACCACGACCGGAACGCCGTCTGGCTCGAGCACCGCTGGCTCGAGCAACCCCACGACGTGCCGGAGATGGAGGCGCTCTTCGCGAGGCTGCACGAGCGCGGGATCGCCTACGCCTACCCGCACCTGATCCCGTTCGACGCCGTCGGGCCAGCTGCCGCCGCACTCGCGCGACGAGATGCGCGCGTTCCTGGCCAGCGCGCGGCGCGTGGCGCCCCAGCTCAAGCTGCTGCCGTGGGTCGGGGGCCTGCGCAAGGGCTACAAGCGCCAGCGCGCCGGGACGATCGAGCTCAACGACCTGCAGCAGCGCCAGCGGATCGTGGCCGAGGTGCGCGGGCTCGTCGACGAGGGCTTCGACGGCGTGCACCTGAACGTCGAGCCCATCGACGACGACAACGTCGAGTTCCTGGCCCTGCTGCGCGCGCTGCGCACGGCGGTCGGCGAGCACCGCCTGCTGTCGGTCGCCGCGACGCGGCCCGCGCCGCTCGGCCTGCCGCGGGCCCCCAACTTCGCCTGGAGCCCGGACTACTACGCGCGCGTCGCCGCCATCGTGGACCAGCTCGTGATCATGGCCTACGACACGGCGCTGCCGACGTCGTCCCTCTACAGGCGCTACGTGAGCTGGGCGGCGCGCTCGGTCGCAGGCGCCCTCGACGGCTCGGGCTCGAACGCGCGGGTGCTGATGGGCATCCCGACCTACGAGCCCTACGGCTTCATGCACCGGCGCGGCGTGGAGACGCCCGAGAACGCCCTTGCCGGCGTCGTCGCGGGACTGCGCGGGCTCGGCGCCGGCGGGACCTTCGAGGGCGTCGCGATCTACGCGGAGTGGACGACCGACGAGAAGGACTGGCGCGCCTACGAGCGGCACTGGCGCAACCGGCCGGAGTAGGCGCGCTCGAGGCTCAGGCCGGCTTCGCCCCCAGCTTCTCGTAGAGCGGCAGCACGGCCAGGCCCTTCCACTTCTCGGGCACCGCGTAGGTCGGGCTCGGCGTCTCGATGCAGACGCCGCAGCGGATGCAGCCCTGCAGCTCCGGGCAGTGCGGGCGACAGCTGCCCCTGCTCGCTCTTCACGAGCTCGCGCCAGAAGTAGTCCTTGCTGACGCCGTTGTCGACCAGGTCCCAGGGCAGCGCTTCCTGCTTCGGCCGGCGGCGGAACAGGTAGAAGGCGGGATCGAGCCCGCTCTCGCGGAGCGCGCGCTTCAGGTCGAGCCCCTGCGTCGCCTGCAGCTCGAGCGCGTCGCCCACCCGGCGATCGCCCACGGCGAGCACCGACTGCACGGCGCCCGTGCGCGCGCTCTTGCAGATCGCGTCGACGTTCGGCATCCGCGCGAAGGCCTTGCGCAGGTACTGGAGCTTGCGGTCGGTCTCCTTCGGATCCTCCATCGGCAGCCACTGGTAGGGCGTCCCCGGCTTGGGGATGAACGGATTCACCGACGGGTGGATGCGCCCGATCCGCCCGCGGCCGCGCGCGACCTTCAGCATGCGCTCGCGGATCTGCGCGGTCAGCGTGACGATCGCCTCGACGTCCTCGTGCGCCTCGAACGGCAGCCCGACCATGTAGTAGAGCTTCAGGTTCTCGATGCCGTTCTCGAAGATCCAGCTGCGCCTTGTCGAGGATCTCGGCGTTCGTGAACTGCTTGTTCAGGATCGTCCGCATGCGGTCGGAGCCGCACTCGGGCGCGAGCGTCAGGCCCTGGACGCCGGTGTCGGCGAGCTTGAACACGAACTCCGGCGTGAGGTCGTCGAGCCGCAGCGAGGCCACCGAGACCTCGTAGTCGAGTGCCGCCAGGTCGTCCACGATCCCGTCGATCTCGGGGTGGTCGCAGACCGCGGTCGAGACGAGGCCGATCTTGCTCGCGACGCCGCGCACCTCGCGCGCGCGCGCCACGATCTCGGCGCGCGAGAAGCCGCGCACGGGCAGGTAGTTGTAGCCGGCCCAGCAGAAGCGGCACATGCACGGGCAGCCGCGCGAGATCTCGACCATGTACTTCATCGACATCTCGGTGTGCGGCGTCAGGATCACCGACTGCGGGAAGCGCCATCGCGCCCGGCCAGCCGCGCTGGCGCACGAGCCTGCCCGGGCCGTCGTAGGCGGCGACGGTGCCGTCGTCGTGGTAGCGCACCTCGTAGCGGGACGGGACGTAGAAGCCGTCCTTCGGCTGGAGCGACTCGAGGCCCGCCCGCGGGTCGCTCGCGCCGAGCAGCGCCTCCATCATTCGCGGCACCATCGGCTCGCCCTCGCCGACGGCGATCAGGTCCGCGAACGGGGCGAGCGGCTCCGGGTTCAGGAACATCGCGGCCCCGCCCGAGCACGACGAGCGGGTCGCGCGGGCCGCGGTCGCTCGCGCGAAGCGGGATCCCGGCGAGGCGCAGCACCTGCAGCACGTGCAGGTAGTCGTTCTCGAAGGAGATCGAGAAGGCGACGACGTCGAAGTCCCGCAGCGGCGTCCCCGTCTCGAAGCTCGTGAGCGGGCTCCCGGTGCGCTCGAGCTCGTCCTTGTCCACGTCGTCGGGCAGGAACGCCCGCTCGCAGACGACGTCGGCTGTCCGGTTCAGGAGCCGGTAGACCGCCTGGAAGCCGAGGTTCGACATCCCGACGAAGTAGAGGTTCGGCTAGACGAGGGCCACGCGGAACGAGCCCTGGCGCGGCACGTCCTCCAGGAAGACCTCCGCCTCGCGCAGACGGCGGTGGCGTTCCTGCAGGCGTCGGGACATAGAAGGGCCGGCCCTCGGAGGAGTGGCCGACCCTCTATTCTAGGCCCTTTCGGCTCTAGGCCTGCTTCGGCTCGCCTTTCGGGGTCACCACCAGCTTCTCGGTGTTGACGCTGCCGGGGACGAAGGCCGCGATGAAGCCCCCGCAGGCGCAGCGCAGCCGCGTGGGACCCTCGGTCTCCGCGCCCGGGTGGAGGGCGACTCCGGTGATCTTGAACTCTCGTCCGCAGCCAGGGCAGCGGCCGTCGCGCTCGAAGGGCTTCACTCGCCTCCGCTCGCCGGTTCGCTGCCCTTCCTGCGCAGGAACGCCGGCACGTCGAGGTCGAAGCGGCTGCCGCCGGAGGCCACCTTGGCGTTCGGCGTCTTCCGGTAGAAGTCGGCGCCGCCGGCCGCAGCGGCCGCGGCCTGGGCCGCCGCCTGCGTCTGCGGCGTCGTCATGTAGTTGGCGAGATCGACCGGCGTCGGCACGGCCTTGCGCGGGCTGCTTGCCGAAGCCGGTCGCGATCACGGTGACCTTGACGGCGTTGCCCATCGACTCGTCGGTGACGATGCCGTAGATCACGTTGGCGTCGGGGTCGGCCGCCTTGGTGATGAGCGCCGTCGCCTCGGAGGCCTCGGACAGCGAGAGGTCGGAGCCGCCGGTGATGTTCACGATGATGCCCTTGGCGCCCTCGATCGAGGAGTCCTCGAGCAGCGGGTTCGAGATCGCGCGCTGGGCGGCCTCGGCCGCGCGGTTCTCGCCCTGGCCGATGCCCGTGCCCATCACCGCCTGGCCCATGCCCTTCATCACCGCGCGCACGTCGGCGAAGTCGAGGTTGATCTGGCCGGGGACGGTGATGATGTCGCGAGATGCCCTGCACCGCCTGGCGCAGCACGTCGTCGGCGACGCGGAACGCCTCCGTCACCGGCGTGTTGCGCGCCACCGAGGTGAGCAGGCGGTCGTTGGGGATCGCGATCACGGAGTCGACGCACTCGCGCAGCTGGCCGAGCCCGTCGAGCGCCTGCGCCATGCGGCGCTTGCCCTCGAGCGCGAACGGCAGCGTGACGACGGCGACCGACAGCACGTTGCCGGTCTCGCCGCCGAGCTGGCTGGCGATCGACGCCACCACCGGCGCCGCGCCGGTGCCGGTGCCGCCGCCGAGGCCGGCGGTGATGAACACCATGTCCGAGCCTTCGAGCGCGTCGCAGATCTTCTCGGTGTCCTCGATCGCGGCCTGGCGGCCGACGTCGGGGTTGGCGCCGGCGCCGAGACCCTTGGTGAGCTTGTTGCCCACCTGGATCTTCACCGGAGCGCGGTTCGCGCGCAGCGCCTGCAGGTCGGTGTTGACCGCGATGAACTCGATGCCCTGCAGCCCGGACGCGATCATGCGGCTCACCGCGTTGCCACCACCACCACCCACGCCCACCACCTTGATGCGGGCGCCGTGGACCTCTTCGTCGGCGAACTGGATGCGGCCCGGACGATCGGTCTCTTTGGTCATGCTCCTCAAATCCCCTCGGAACAACCCGTCATGAAACCGCAGTGGAGGCAGATGCGCTTGCAATGGTATGCGACAACGGCCGCCCCGCACATCTCACACGGCAACTCGCCGTTGTCGGTCATCGGAAAGGGACCGCGCCGCGCACGCGTCACGCGCGGATCGGTCACGGGCAGCGGCGGCAGTGCAGCGCCTTCGCGCTTCGTCTCCATCTCCCCTCCCTCAGAAAAAGTCCGACAGCCAGCCCATGAGACGCCCAGTGACCTTGCCGAATGTCCCCGTCGCCGCCTGACGGCCCCCGCCGAGCGCGCGTCCGGCGCGGTTGCGGTAGCCACACTGCACGAGTCCGACCGCCGTCGCGTAGACCGGGCTCGCCACCACGTCGACGAGCCCGCCGATGCCGGTGGGCGTCCCGCGCCGCACCGGCATGTCGAAGATCTGCTCCGCGATCTCGGGCAGCCCCTCGAGGATCGCGCCGCCGCCGGTCAGCACGACGCCGCTGTTGAGGCTGCGCTCGAAGCCCGCGCGGCGGATCTCGGTGAGCGCCAGCTGGCAGATCTCCTCCGCGCGCGCCTGCAGCACGTCGCCCAGCACCTGGCGCGCCATGATGCGGGGCTTGCGGCCGCCGACGCTCGGCACCTCGATCGAGTCCTCTTCCGGGATCATCGAGGTGAGCGCGCAGCCGTGCTTCTTCTTGATCTTCTCGGCCTCGTTGACGGGCGTCCTGAGCGCCACCGCCACGTCGTTCGTGAAGTGCTCGCCGCCCACCTGCAGCACCGCGGTGTGCCAGAGCGAGCCCTTCTCGAAGATCGCGAGGTCGGTGGTGCCGCCGCCGATGTCGACGATCGCGACGCCGAGCTCCTTCTCGTCGGGCGTCAGGCAGGCCTCGGAGGCCGCGAGCTGCGTCAGCACGGTGTCGACCACCTCGAGCCCGGCGCGGTTGACGCAGGTGACGGTGTTCTGGGCCGCGGTCGTGGAGCAGGTGATGACGTGGACGTTCACCTCCAGCCGCGTGCCGGTCATGCCGCTCGGGTCGCCGATGCCGTCCTGGTCGTCGACCACGAACTCCTGCGGCAGCACGTGCAGGATCTCGCGGTCGATCGGGATCGAGACCGCCTTGGCGGCGTCGATCACGCGCCGCACGTCCTCGCGGTCGATCGAGCGGTTCTTGCTCGAGACCGCGATCACGCCGCGCGAGTTGAAGCCCTTGATGTGGGTGCCGGCGATGCCGACGTAGGACGGAGTCGATCTCGACCCCGGCCATCAGCTCGGCCTCCTCGAGCACGCGCTTGATCGCGTCCACGGTGGCCTCGAGGTTGATCACGACGCCCTTGCGCAGGCCCTTGGACTCGGTCTGGCCGATGCCGATCACGTCGAGGCGGCCCTCGTCCGTGAGCTCTGCGACGATCGCGCAGATCTTGTGGGTGCCCACGTCCAGGCCCACGATGTAACGATCCTTCTTCTTCGCCAGGATCTGCCTCCCTATCTCTCTTCTGGGGGTGCTGCGTCGCACCCCCCAGACCCCCGCCGCTGCGCCGAAGTGAATTCGGCTACGCGGCGAGCCCGTTGCGGATTTGAACCGTCAGTCGTTGAGGGCTCGGGGCCGGGTGTAATCAGCGTCGCGCGCGGTGCGACGGCTTCTTCTGCTCCGCCGCCGGGTGGGAGGGTGCGGCGGCACCCGGCTCGGAAGGTGTGACGGGCACTTTCGGCTGTTTCGCGAAGATGCGGCCGCGGAAGCGCAGGTCGAAGTGCTCGGCGCCCGGCGCGCGCTCCGCGAGCTCGCGGCGCAGGCTCAGGAACGTCACGAGCCGCGTGCGATAGGGCGGATCGCCGAACAGCAGCACCTCGCCCGCGCCGCGCAGCACCACGCGCAGGTCGCCCGAGGGCTCGACGAACACCTCGGAGATCTCGCTGCCGAGCTCTCCGAGGTCGGCGAGCAGCGCCCCCGCGCGCCGCGCGCGCTCGCGGCGCGAGCCCTCCTCGACGTCGTGCAGCCCGCGCACGATCGGCAGGTCGAAGGCGCCGGTGCGCGGCCCGTAGATGTCGATCAGCCCGCCGTCCTGGTCCATCAGGTAGAGATGGTCGAGCTCGGCGAGCGCGAGCGGCACGCGCTCGTGGATCTCGACGCGCACCGTGTCGGGCAGCGCGCGCGTCACGGTCGCGTCGGCCACCCAGGGCGACGCGCGCAGGCGCGCCTTGAGCGCCTCGATGTCGAGCGCCAGGATGCTCTCGCCGACCGCGGGGCCGATCATCTCGCGGACCTCGCCTTCGGAGAGGAAGTGGCTGCCGCGCACCTCCAGCCGGCCGACGCGCAGGCGATCGCTCGCGAACACGCGCTGCCACGCGCTCCAGGCGCCGACCACGCCCAGGAGCGCCACCGCCGCGATCTGCACCGCCACGATCGCCCGGCCCGAGAAGCCGCGCCGGCGCGGCCGGATCGGCGTGCGGCGGCGCGGCCGCAGGAACGGCGACTCGTCCGCCGTGGGATCGAGCGGCAGGTCCACGAGGTCCTCGGGCGGCGGTCCCACCGGCAAGCCGCGGCGCGTCATGCGCGCCGCCTCTTGAGGAGCTCTTCGCCGGCGGTCCATACGCTGCCGGCGCCGAGCGTCAGCACCACGTCGCCTTCGCGGACGTCCTTCGCCAGCCGCTCGCCGGCCGCGCGCAGCTCGCCCGCCCAGGCGACGTCCCGGTGGCCGCGCTCGGCGATCGCGCGCGCCAGCGCCTCGGAGCTGACGCCCGGGATCGCGTCCTCGGAGGCGGGATAGATGTCCGCGAGCCGCAGCACGTCGGCTTCGCCGAAGGCCTGGCAGAAGTCGTCCCAGAGCGCCTGCGTGCGCGTGAAGCGATGCGGCTGGAAGAGCACCACGGTCCGCCGCCCGGCGGCGCGGCGGCGCAGCGTCTCGAGCGTCGCCTTGATCTCGGTCGGGTGGTGGCCGTAGTCGTCGATCACCAGCACGCCGCCGGCCTCGCCGCGCACCTGGAAGCGCCGGTCGACGCCGCTGAAGGAGGCGAGGCCCTGCTGGATCGCCTCGAACGGCAGCTCGAGGTCGAGGCCCACCGCCACCGCGGCGAGCGAGTTCGTCACGTTGTGGGCGCCCGGAACCGCCACCGTGATGGGACCGAGCGGTCGCCCGCCGTGCGTGGCCGTGTAGCTCGAGCCGGTCGGCTCGAGCTTCAGGTCGCGCGCCGAGACGCTCGCCTTCGGCGTCAGGCCGTAGGTCACCACGCGGCGCTCGACCTTCGGCAGGATCGCGGCCGTCGGCGCGTCGTCGAGGCACATCACCGCGCAGCCGTAGAACGGCACCTTGTTGACGAAGCCCAGGAACGCCTCCTGCACGTCCGCCAGGTCGCGGTAGGCGTCGAGGTGCTCGCGGTCGATGTTGGTCACCACGGCGAGCGTGGGCGTGAGCTTCAGGAACGAGCGGTCCGACTCGTCGGCCTCGGCGACCAGGAACTCGCCCTTGCCGAGCCGGGCGCCCGAGCCGAGCACGTTGAGCCGCCCGCCCACCACGACCGTCGGATCGAGCCCGCCCTTGTCGAGCACCAGCGCCACCATCGAGGTGGTGGTGGTCTTGCCGTGGCTGCCGGCCACCGCGACGCCGTACTTGAGCCGCATCAGCTCGGCGAGCATCTCGGCGCGCGGGATCACGGGCACGCCGAGCCGGCGCGCCTCGGCGACCTCCGGATTCGTGGGGCGGACGGCGGTCGACGTCACCACGACGTGGGCGCCGGTCACGTGGCCCGCGGAGTGGCCCTCGAACACTTTCGCGCCGAGCGCCTGCAGGTGCCCCGTCGTGGGCGTGAGCTTCAGGTCGGAGCCCGAGACCGTGTAGCCGAGGTTCAGCAGCACCTCGGCGATGCCGCTCATGCCGGAGCCGCCGATGCCGACGAAGTGCACGTGCTGGATGCGTCTAAGCACGCGGGCCTCCGGCTTCCAGCAGGTCGGCGACGCGCGCGGCCGCGTCCTTCCTCCCGAGCCGCCGCGCCGCCTGGTCCATCGCCGCGAGCGTCTCGGGCTGCTCCACGAGCGCGCGGAGCGCTGCCGCGAGCGAGTCGCCCGTCAGGCTCCGCTCCTCGAGCACGCGCGCCGCACCCGCGGCTTCCATGGCGCGCGCGTTCGTCGTCTGGTGGTCGTCGGCCGCGCCCGCGAACGGCACGAGCAGCGCGGCCTTGCCCGCCACCGCCAGCTCCGCGCAGGTGGTGGCGCCGCTCCGCGCGAGCACCAGGTCGGCGTCGCCGAGGCGCCGCTCCATGTCGTCGAGGAAGGCCACCACCTCGGCGGGGCGAGCGGCCGCGCGGTAGGCGGCCTCGACCTCGGCCTGCATCGCCGCTCCCGTCTGGTGCACGATCCGCAGGGCGTCGGGCCCCGGCAGCTTCGGCAGCGCGGCGACGAGCGCCCGGTTCAGCACGCGCGAGCCCTGGCTGCCGCCGAACGCGAGCAGCGTGAGCGGCGGCCGGTGCGGCTTCTCGGGCAGCGCCGCGAAGCCGCCGCGCACCGGGTTGCCGGTGAGCACGCCCTTGGCGCCGAACGAGACGCGCGCCTCCTCGTAGGCGCAGGCCGCGGCGTCCACGAACGGCTTGAGGACGCGGTTGGTGAAGCCGGGCCGCGCGTTCGGCTCGAGGATCACCGCGCGCACGCCGATGAGCGCGGCGATCAGCGTGATCGGTCCGCCCGCGTAGCCGCCGATCCCGAGCACGGCGGCCGGCTTCAGCCGCAGCACGACGAGCGCGGACTTCAGGAGCCCCCACGGCAGCGCGAGCAATCCGCCGAGCGTCCGCAGCAGGCCGACGCCGTTGAGCGGCAGGATCGGCAGCAGCTCGAGCGCGTAGCCGGCCTTCGGCACCAGCCGCGTCTCGAGGCCGCGCGGCGTGCCGGCGAAGACGACGCGCGTCGCGGCGTCGCGCCGCACGAGCTCGTCCGCCACCGCGATCCCCGGGAAGATGTGGCCGCCGGTGCCGCCCGCGCCGATCAGGATCGTGCGCGCCACGTCAGTCCCCGTGCTGCGACACGTTGGCCACCAGGCCGACGCCGAAGAGCGCGAACACGAGCGAGGAGCCGCCCGCGCTGATGAACGGCAGCGGGATCCCCTTGGGAGGCAGCAGCCCGAGCACCACGGAGATGTTGATGAGCGCCTGCAGCACGATCGACAGCGTCAGGCCCGCGGCGAGGAAGCGGCCGAACTCGTCGGGCGCGCTCCACGACGCCCTGAGGCCGCGCCAGAGCAGCACCACGAACGCGATCACCACCGCCACCGCGCCGAGCAGCCCGAGCTCCTCGCCGATCACCGCGAACACGAAGTCGCTGTACGGGTAGGGCAGGTAGAACAGCTTCTGGCGGCCTTCCATCAGGCCGACGCCCGTCACGCCGCCGGTGCCGACCGCGATCAGGCTCTGGATCACGTGGTAGCCGGCCCCCTGCGGATCGGCCCACGGGTTGATGAAGCTCGTGATGCGCATGCGCCGCCACGGCACCGCCATCACCGCGGCGTAGAGCACGACGAGCGCCGGCACCGCGAGCGCCGCGAAGTACTTGAGCCGCACGCCCGCGGCGAACAGCATCACGCAGCCCGTCAGCACCAGGCAGAAGGCGCTGCCGAGGTCCTGCTGGATCAGCACCAGGAAGCCGAACCACGACAAGCAGCAGGAGCGCCGGGAAGAGCGTGACGAGCTCGTTGATGCGCTCGGCGCGGCGCTCGATGTGGTAGGCGAGGAACACCACGATCGCGATCTTCGCGAGCTCGGCCGGCTGGAAGCTGAGCGCGCCGAGGCGGATCCAGCGGTGCGTGCCGTTCACCGCCGGCAGGAACAGCACGACGATCAGGAGCAGCGTCGAGACGATCAGCAGCGGGTAGATGAAGGCCGGGCGCCGCAGCGTCTTGTAGTCGAGCCGCAGCGCCAGCACCATCCCGACGAGACCGATCGAGCCCCAGGCGATCTGCTTCACCAGGAAGTAGTAGGGGCTGTCGTGGCGCTCCTGCGCGAGCGCCGAGGACGCGCTCCACACCATCACGAGCCCGAAGCCCAGGAGCGCCAGCGTGACGCCGAGCAGCACCATGTCGCTGTTGAGCTTCCTAGCCACGGCCGCCCTCGCTCGCGAGCTTCGCAACTTCGGACTTGAAGGCACGGCCGCGCTCGGCGTAGTCCTTGAACATGTCGAAGGACGAGCAGGCCGGGGCCAGCAGCACGACATCGCCGGGCTTGGCCAGGGAACGAGCCTGGAGAACGGCGTCACGGAGCGACGGGGCGCGCTCGAGGTGGATCGTCGCCTCCAAGAGCCGAAGTGACGCGTTCCGCCGCTTCGCCGATGGCAACGACAGCACGGCCGTGGGCGCGAAGCGGCGGGATCAGCTCCCCGAACTCGCCGCCCTTGTAGCGGCCGCCCAGGATCACGACGACCGGCGTGTCGAAGGCCTCGAGGCTGCGGCGCGCGGCCTCCACGTTCGTGGCCTTGGAGTCGTTGTAGTAGGCGACGCCGTCCACGGTCGCCACGTGCTCGAGCACGTGCTCGACGCCGCGGAAGCCGCGCACGGCGCGCGCGATCGCCTCCGCGGGGGCGCCCATCAGGCGCGCGGCGGCGGCCGCGACCAGCATGTCGCCGTGCAGGTGCGCGCCCGGCAGCGAGAGGTCGGCGCGCGCGAAGAGCGTCTCCTCCGCGCCGTCCTTCCGCAGGCGGGCGGCGTTGCCCGCGAAGAAGGCCCCGTCCCCCGCCGCAAGCGGCTCGCCGGTGACGCGGAACGGCAGCTGGCGCGCGCGCGCGCGGCGTGCCTGCGCGAGCACCACCGGGTCGTCCGCGTTGACGACGGCCCAGTCCTCCTGCTCGCTGGTTCGCGAAGATGCGCGCCTTCGCCGCGACGTAGGCGTCGAGCGTCGGGTGGCGGTCGAGGTGGTCGGCCGAGAGGTTGAGCCAGACCGCGATGCGCGGCCGGAAGCTCGTGGTGCCCTCGAGCTGGAAGCTCGAGACCTCGACCGCGAACGCGGTGGCCTCGGTCGAGCCGTCGACGAGCCCGACGAGCGGCGCGCCGATGTTGCCGCCGACGCGGGCGTCGCGGCCGGCCTCGCGCAGCATCGCGCCGAGCGCCGCGGTGGTCGTGGACTTGCCCTTGGTGCCGGTGATCGCCGCCACCTCGCCCCGCAGGTGCTGGAACGCCAGCTCGATCTCGGCGATCACCGGGATGCCGGCGCCGCGCGCCGCCTCCAGCTCCTCGAGCTCCCAGGGCACGCCGGGGGAGACGACGACGAGCTCGCCTCCCAGGAAGGTCTCGCGGCGGTGCGGGCCGAGCTCGAGCCGCACGCCGAGCGTCCCGAGCGCGAGCGCCTCGGGCCCGAGCTCGCTCTCGGGCTTGCGGTCGACGGCGGTGACGATAGCGCCCTGCCGCGCGAGGAACGCCGCGGCGGCGACGCCCGATCGCGCCAGCCCCACGACGACGACGCGCTTGCCCGCGTTCAGCATGCGCTCCTCACCGCAGCTTCAGGGTCATGAGCGTGAAGGTGGCGAAGATGAACGCCACGATCCAGAAGCGGATGATGATCTGCGGCTCCTTCCAGCCCACGAGCTCGAAGTGGTGGTGGAGCGGCGACATCCGGAAGATGCGCTTGCCCGTCAGGCGGAAGGAGGCCACCTGCAGCATGACCGAGAACGCCTCGATCATGAAGAGCCCGCCCACCAGGAACAGCAGCAGCTCCTGCTTGATCAGGACCGCCACCGTTCCGAGCGCGCCGCCGAGCGCGAGGCTGCCGACGTCGCCCATGAAGACCTGGGCCGGGTAGCAGTTCCACCACAGGAAGCCCATCGCGGCGCCCACCATCGCTCCGCAGAAGACGGTGACCTCGCCGGCGCTCGCGCGGTGCAGCAGGTCGAGGTACTCGGAGAAGCGGAAGTGGCTGGTGACGTAGGCGAGGCCGGTGAACGCGGCGGCGGCGATCAGCGTGGTGCCGATCGCGAGCCCGTCGAGCCCGTCGGTCAGGTTCACGGCGTTCGACGACAGCGTGAGCAGCCACACGGCGAAGGCGACGTAGAAGAGCCCGAGGTCGGGCACCAGCTGCTTGAAGAACGGGAACTGCACGCGCGTCGAGTACTCCTTGGGGTCGGCCTGCGCGAGCGCGTAGACCGCGAGCCCCACCGCGAGCCCGATCGCGAGCTGCCAGGCGAGCTTGCGCCGCGCGGTCAGCCCCAGGCTCCGCTTCTGCACCACCTTGATGTAGTCGTCCGCGAAGCCGACCAGCCCGTAGGCGAGCGTCGAGAGCACCAGGATCCAGATGCTGCGGTTGGTGAGGTCGGCCCAGAGCAGCGTCGGCACCAGGATGCCGACCAGGATCAAGCACGCCGCCCATCGTCGGCGTGCCCGCCTTGCTCTTGTGCGCCTGCGGCCCCTCGTCGCGGATGTACTGGCCGATCGAGAGCCGCCGCAGCCGCTCGATCACCCAGGGCCCCAGCACGAGCACCAGGAAGAGCGCGGTGAGCGCGGCGACCGCGGTGCGGAAGGTGATGTAGCGCGTCACGTTCAGCACGCTGAGCTCGCCGCGCATCGAGTAGAGGACGTGGTAGAGCATCAGCTCGCGGGCTCCCCCGCCGCCTCTCCCGCTGTCTTCCCAAAGCGCGCCACGAGCGCGTCGACCACCTGCTCGAGGTGCATGCCGCGCGAGGCCTTCACCAGCACGGCGTCGCCGGGAGCCACGAGGCTCGCGACCGCGGCGCGCGCCTGCGCGGCGTCTTCGAAATGAACGAGCCCCTTCCCCGTGAACCCGGCGGCGCGCGCACCCTCGACGATCTCGCGGGAGAGCGGGCCGATCCCGGCCAGCACGTCCACGCGCCCGGCGAGCGCGCGGCCGGCCTCGCGGTGGAGCGCCGCGCCCGTGGCGCCGAGCTCGAGCATGTCGCCGACCAGGGCCACGCGCCGCAGGCCCGGGACGAGCCCGAGTGCCACCACCGCGGCCTCGAGCGCCAGGGGCGACGAGTTGTAGCAGTCGTCGAGCACGAGCACGCCCTGGCCGAGCCGCAGCAGCTCGCCGCGGTGGCGGGCCGGCTTGAGGCGGAGCGCTTTGTCCGCGATCGTCTCGGGCGGGATGCCGAGCACGTGGGCGGCCGCGGCGGCGGCCAGGAAGTTCTCCACGAAGTGCGGCCCGGCGAGCGGCAGCGCCACGTCGAGCGAGCGGCCCGCCACGCGCAGGTCGAAGCGCATCCCGAAGGCCGTGCCGCGCCAGCGCTCGGCCGAGACGTCGAAGCTGCGGTCGCGCCCGAACCACACCGTGCGGCCCGCGAAGCGCTCGCCGACTCGGCGCAGGCGCTGGATCGTCGCCGTTCAGCACGGCGGTCCCGCCGGGGCGCAGCCCCTCCAGGATCTCGGCCTTCGCGTCCGCGATCGCGTCGAGCGAGTCGAAGAACTCCAGGTGGACCGGAGCGATGCGCGTGATGACGGCGACGTCGGGCTCGGCGAGCGTCGTGAGTGCGCGGATCTCGCCGGCGGCCGACATGCCGAGCTCGAGCACCGCGGCGGTGTGGCGCGGCTCGAGCCGGAGCAGCGTGAGCGGCAGGCCGTACTGGTTGTTGAGGTTGCCCTCGGTCTTGAGCACGGGCCCGCGCGCGCCCAAGAGCTCGGCCGTCATGTCCTTGGTCGTGGTCTTGCCGACCGAGCCGGTCACCGCGACGATCGGTAGCGCGGCGCTGCGGCGGACGTGGCGGGCGAGGTCCGCGAGCGCCCGGGTGGTGTCCGGGACGCGCACGAGCTGAAGCTCGGGCGGAGCGGGAGCGTCGCGCTCGACGAGCGCGGCACGGGCCCCGCGCGCGTGCGCCGCGGCGAGGAAGTCGTGCCCGTCGAAGTGCGGTCCGCGGATCGCCACGAAGAGCGCGCCCGGCTCGAGCGTGCGCGAGTCGATCGAGACGGACGTCAGCATCGGCTGCGCCCCGGCGCCCGTGACGCGGCGGCCGCCGGTCGCCTCGACCACGCTTTGCAGGCTGAGCCCTACGGCGGCGGTCACCGCGCTCACCTCTTCCCTCCCGCCCCGGCGAGGCGGGCGAGCACGTCGCGCGCCACCTGGCGGTCGTCGAACGGCACCGTGCGCTCGCGCAGGACCTGGTACGTCTCGTGCCCCTTGCCGGCGATCACGACCACGACGCCCTCGCGCCCCATCTCGAGAGCGCGCGCGATGGCGTCGCGGCGGTCGGGGATCACCAGCGTGTCCTGCGCACGCGCGGCCGGAATTCCGCGGCGGATCTCCTCGAGGATCGCCTCCGGCGGCTCCGTGCGCGGGTTGTCGGAGGTGAGGATCACCACGTCCGACAGCCGCGCCGCCACCGCGCCCATCAGCGGCCGCTTGGTGCGGTCGCGGTCGCCGCCGCAGCCGAACACCGTGATCACGCGCCGCGGAGACAGGCCGCGCACCGTCTCGAGCAGGTTCTTGAGCGCGTCGTCGGTGTGGGCGTAGTCGACCAGCACCGTGAAGTCCTGGCCCGCCGAGACCTTCTCCATCCGGCCGGGCACGCCCGGCAGCGTCGCGATCCCGCGCTGCGCCGCGTCGGGGCGGAGGCCGAGCGCGAGGCCGGCGCCGAGCGCCGCCAGCACGTTCTGGACGTTGAAGCGGCCGACGAGCGCCGTCTCGAGCTCGAGGACGCCCATCGGCGTGCGCGCCCGCAGGCGCGTGCGGTCGAGCCCGAGCCGCATCTCCTCCGCGAAGAGGTCGGCCTTCGGGTCCGTGAGCGAGTAGGTCCAGGCCTTGCCGCGGGTCGCCTTCAGCAGCTCCGGGGCGCGGTCGTCGTCGAGGTTCACGATCGCGTGGCCGTCGGCGCGCAGCAGCGTCTCGAACAGCCGGCGCTTGGCCGCGAAGTACGCGTCCATGTCGCCGTGGAAGTCGAGGTGGTCGCGCGTCAGGTTGGTGAAGACCGCGACCTTGAACTCGAGGCCGTGGACGCGCTCGAGCGCGAGCGAGTGCGAGGAGACCTCGAGCACCGCGCGGCGGCAGCCGGCGTCCACCATCTCGCGGAAGAGCGCCTGCAGGTCGGACGACTCCGGCGTCGTCCGCACCGCCTCGGCGAATCGCCGGCCGATCCGGTACTCGACCGTGCCGAGGAGGCCCACCGTCTCGCCGGCGGCGCGCAGCGCCGAGTCGATCAGGTAGGTCGTCGTCGTCTTGCCGTTCGTGCCCGTCACGCCGACGAGCTCGAGCGAGCGGGCCGGGTCGCCGAGCACGGCGGCCGAGAAGAGCGCGAGCGCGGCGCGCGCGTCCGGGACGCGCACCCAGGTGCCCGTGCCGCGCGGAGCGCCCTCGGAGACGACCGCGACGGCCCCCTTCTTGCGGGCCGCGTCGACGAAGTCGTTGCCGTCGGTCGCGAGCCCGCGGATCGCCACGAAGAGCGCGCCCGCACCCGCGCGCCGCGAATCGTGCGTCACCGAGGCGATCTCGAGCGCCCGGCTCGCCCGTGATCTCGCTGCCCGGCAGGCGCGCGACGACGTCGGCGAGCCTCACGAGTGCGGCTCCCGGCCGAGCGTCAGCAGGCACGTCAGCCCCGGCTCGATCTCGGTCCCCGGCTCCGGGCTCTGCGCGATCACCTGGCCCGAGCCGCGCAGCTCGACGACCAGGCCGCGGCGCGCCGCGGCGATCGCGGCCTCGCGCGCGGGGCGCCCGCGCAGGTCGGGCATCAGCCCCGGCTCGTCCGCGGGCGGCGCGAGCTGCGGGCGCAGCGGGGCCTGCGGCCGGAAGGCCGCGGGCGTGAGCGAGTCGGGGATCGCCGCCACCGCGTGCAGGACGCGCGCGGGGTCGTCGGGCGACACCGCCAGCACGCGCAGCGCGTCCGCGGCCACGCGCGCGAAGAGCGGCGCCGCGACGTCGCCGCCCTCGTTGTGCGGCCCGCGCGGGGTGTCGAGCGACGCCAGCACCACGAGCGCCGGACGCGCCGCGGGCGCGAAGCCGACGAACGACGCCACGTGGTCGATCATCGAGTAGCGGCCGCTCGCGTCGATCTTCTGGGCGGTGCCGGTCTTGCCGGCCACGACGTAGCCGGGCACGGCGGCGTTCCTCCCGGTCCCGCCGCGCACGACCTCCTGCAGGATCTCCGTGAGCGTCTCCACGGTGCCGGGCTCGAGCACGCGGCGCACCACGACCGGCTTCGTCTCGCGCAGCGCACGGCCCTCGCTGTCCTCCACGCGCTTCACCACGAACGGCTTCATCAGGTAGCCGCCGTTGGCCACCGCCGCGGCCGCCATCGTGATCTGCAGCGCGCGTGACGCCGATCTCCTGGCCGAACGACAGCGTCGGCAGCGACAGCGCGCTCCAGCGCGTGGTCGGGCGGAAGAGCCCCGCCGACTCGCCCGGCAGGTCGACGCCGGTCGCGGCGCCGAAGCCGAAGGCCTTGCACGTAGCGCGCGAAGTTGTCGCGCCCCAGGCGCTGCGCGACGCGGATCATCCCGATGTCGCTCGAGCGCGCCACCGCCTGCGTGAAGGTGAGCTGCTGGAAGATCGCGTGGTCGTTGATCACGGTGCCCGCGATCTCGATCTTGCCGTTGCCGCAGTCGAGCGTCTCGTTCGGGGCGACGACGTTCTCCTGGATCCCCGCCGCCGCGGTCACGATCTTGAAGATCGAGCCGGGCTCGAAGGCGTCCGAGACGCTGCGGTTGCGCCAGCGCGAGCTCGGGTAGGCGTTGTAGCGGTTGGGATTGAAGGTGGGGCGGCCGGCCATCGCGAGCACCTCGCCCGTGAACGGCTCCACCACCACCACGCTGCCGGACTGCGACTGCGTCTCGGCCATCGCGCGCTCGAGCTCGCGCTCGGCGATGTGCTGGACGCGCTCGTCGAGCGTGAGCGTCACCGCCGCGCCGTCGGTCGAGGGGCGCTCGGTCTGCGCGACCGGCCGGCGCCGCGCGTCGGTGTGCACCACGACCTTGGCCGCGCGGCCGCGGATCTCCTTCTCGAACCCGTGCTCGATCCCCGACATGCCGTCGTTGTCGAGGCCGACGTAGCCGAGCACGTGCGCCGCGAGCTCGCGCTGGGGGTAGTAGCGGCGGTGCTCGGTCAGGAAGCCGATCCCCTCGAGCTGCAGCTCGCGCACGCGGTGCGCCGTGCCGGGGTCGAGCTTGCGCTGGATCCAGACGAAGGCCTTGTTGCGCTGCTGCAGCTTGCCGAGCACCTCGCGCCGCTCGGCGGCGTCGAGCGAGAGAGCGCGCGCGAGCGCCTGGACGGTGCCCGGCGCGTCGACGATGTCCTGCGGCACCGCGTACAGGCTCTCGGCGTCGACCGAGACGGCGAGCGGGCGGCCGGAGCGGTCGAGGATCGGGCCGCGCCGCGGGTCGATGTTGAGCGTGCGCTCGCTCTGGCGCGTGCCCTGCTGCTCGAAGAACTCGCGGCCCAGCACCTGCAGGTGCACCAGCCGGATGAAGATCACGAGCGCCCAGAGCGAGATCGACAGCGCGAGCAGCATCAGCCGCAGGCGCGTGCGGCGCTCGCGCGGCTTGCTCGGCTCCGCGTAGCCCGCGGACGGCACCAGCGGAAGGCGCTGCTGTCTCAGGGGCGTGCCTCCGCCGCGGGCACGTCGCTGCGCGCCTCGCGCCGTGCGACGCTGGTGCCCGCCGCCTTCGGCTTCTCGACCTCCACGACCACCGACTGCTCGGGGGCCGGCGCCTTCAGGCCGAGCTCGCGCGTCGCGAGCTGCTCGACGCGGCGCAGGTTCTCGAGCGCGGCCTTCTCGAGCCGCAGCTTGCGGTTCTCCTCGATCAGGCGCTGCTTCTCGCGGTCGAGCCGCGCTCCCGCCTGCCCGGCGCGGCGGATCTCGAGCGCGGGCCAGGCGTAGAGCCCGAGCCCCGCGGCGAGCACGCTCACCAGCAGGATCAGCAGCAGCAGCTCGCGGCGCGAGCGCGGGTCGACCTGGCGCACCACCCGCGAGTTGTCGATCGGCTTGCCGAGCCGCACCACGTCGGCGTCCCTCATGCGGCCTCCTCGCGAACGATCGCGCGCAGCCGTGCGCTGCGCGCCCGCGGGTTGTCGCGCGTCTCCTGCTCGCCGGGCCGCAGCGGCTTCTTCGTGAGAACACGGAAGCCGCGCGTCTCGAGCGCGCGGAACGCCTGCTTGGCGGCGCGGTCCTCGAGCGAGTGGAACGCGATCACGGCCATGCGCCCGGCGGGCCGCAGGCACTGCCGCGGCGCGCTCGAGCGCGGGCTCGAGCCCGTCGAGCTCGCGGTTGGTGCGGATCCGCAGCGCCTGGAAGGTGCGCGTCGCGGGGTGGAAGCCGGGGCGGCGGCTCCTGGGCGCGGCGCGGCGCACGATCTCGGCGAGCTCGGTCGTGGTCGCGATCGGCGCCTTCTCTCGCGCGCGCGCGATCGCGCGCGCGATGCGCCGCGAGTAGGGCTCCTCGCCGTACTCGTGGATCAGGTCCGCGAGATCGCTCTCGCGCATCCGGTTCACGAGCTCGGCGGCGCTGCCGCGCTCGGAGCGGTCCATCCGCATGTCGAGCGGGCCCTCGCGCTGGAAGCTGAAGCCGCGCTCGGCGTCGTCGAGCTGCAGCGACGAGACGCCGAGGTCGAGCAGGATCCCGTCCGCGGCCTCGCCCGCGAGGCGCTCCGTCGATCTCGCGGTAGTCGGCGTGCTCGAGCCGCACGCGGTCGCCGAAGGGCAGCGAGCCGCGCGCGCGCGCGCTCGAGCGCCTCGCTGTCGCGATCGAAGCCGCGCAGGCGGCCCGCGGGCGCCGTCGCGCGCAGCACGGCCTCGGCGTGGCCGCCTGAGGCCCACGGTTCCGTCGACCCACAGCCCGCCCGGTCTCACGCCGAGCAGCTCCAGCGTCTCCGCGAGCAGGACCGGAACGTGCCCCGCATCAGATCCCATACTCCGCGAGCAGCCTCCCGTCTTCGTCGCTGAAGGGCTCCTTCTTGAAGCGGTCCTGGAGCCGCTTGAGGTTCCAGACCGCGAGGTAGTTGTGCTGGCCGAGCACACTCACTTCGCCCGCCATCGCGGCGCCGTCGCGCAGCGGCTGCGGGATCACGATGCGGCCCTGGCGGTCGAGTGTCCCCGCCTGGCCGAAGAAGTTCACGCGGTCGAGGAAGCGCAGCTTCGACGGATGCGCGCCCGGCACGGCGGCGAGACGGCGCTCGATCTCGAGCCACACCGCCATCGGATAGAGGCGCACGAACTCCCCCGTCACGCTCGTGACGAAGAGCTCCTGTCCCCACTGCGTCTCGATCGCGGTGCGGAAGCCGTTCGGGACCTTCAGCCGTCCCTTGTCGTCGATCCGCGCCGGATGATTGCCGCGCAGCATCCCGTCACTCGCCTCGCAGGAAGTCATCCCCCTGTCACCCACCGCGGGCGACAACTGGACCACTTCACTCCACAAAATTCCACAGGGAGTCTATGCGTCGGTTAAACGCAGTGTCAAGCCGAAACTGCACTAGCCGTTGGAGTTTGCCTGTGGATCGCGGGGGGAGGAACGGCGCCTGGAGGGGGGTCCGGGCGACTCCGGCGGGGGGTGCGGGCGGGGGGGGCCACTGGACGTCGAGCGAGACGTCCTCGAGCAGGCGCTCCGAGTCGCGCACGAATGCGGCCCAGGGCTCGGGCGCCCAGACCTCGAAGCGGTTGAGCACGCCGATCACGACCGCGTCGCGCTCGAGCCCCGCGGCCGCGCGCAGCGCGGGCGGCAGCAGGATGCGGCCCTGCACGTCGATCTCGCAATCGGCCGCGCGGCTGGCGAGCAGGCGCGTGAGCGCCTTGACGGGCTTGCTGAACGCCGGCAGCGCCGCGAGCTGCGCCTCGAGCTTCGCCCACTCCGCGGGCGGGTAGGCGGCCAGGCACTGATCGAGCGGTGTCACGACGACGCGCCCCTCGTCGCCGAGCGCCCGGCGGAACGCCGCCGGTATCGGCAGCCGCCCCTTCCCGTCGATCCTGTGCCGATAAGTCCCTTTGAACACAGCGGCCTAGGACTATTCCACACTTTCTTCCACTTTTCCACACACCGCCCATCCTGAGAAGACCCTCCCGCCTGGCAATGAGGGTCTTCGAAGGATCTCTGGCAATTCCGTCGGGCTGTTGTCCGTTGTCCGTTTCTCCAGCCCGTCGGCTCTCCAAGTGGGATGGATAGAGGATCGAGTCCACGCTTGCGTTCCTTGATCTAGGGGGTGCTGCGCACCCCCTAGGACCCCCGTGGGTTACGCTGCCGCGCACGTGCACATGCCGTCGCTTCCTCCGCATCGCGTCGCGGGCTACCTCGCCCAGCGCGTCCGTTTCGGCATCAAGTTCGGCCTCGAGACGATGCGCGCGCTCGTGGCCGAGATGGGCCATCCCGAGCGCGCCTATCCGACGCTGCTCATCGCGGGCACGAACGGCAAGGGCTCGGTCGCGGCGTACTGCGACGCGGCGCTGCGGGCGTCGGGGCTAAGGACCGGGCGCTACACGTCACCGCACCTCGTGCGGGTCAACGAGCGCATCACGGTCGACGGGCGCCCGATCACCGATGCCGCCTTCGCGCGCGCCGTGCACGAGGTGAGGGATGCCGCGGCGCGGCTCGTGGCGCGGCCGCGTGCTGCGCGGCCATCCGACCTTCTTCGAGATGCTGACGGCCGCGGCGTTCGCGCACTTCCGCCGCGAGCGCGTCGACGTGGCCGTGCTCGAGGTGGGCCTCGGCGGGCGGCTCGACGCGACGAACGTCGCGGAGCCCGTCGCCTCGGCGATCGTCAGCGTCGACCTCGACCACGAGATCTACCTCGGCCGCACGCTCGCGAAGATCGCGCGCGAGAAGGCCGGCGTGCTGCGGGCCGAGCGTGCGACGGTCGTGGGCCCGCTCGCTCCCGCCGCGCGGCGCGCCGTCCTCGCCCTGGCGCGAGCCCGGGGCGCCCGCGTCGTGGAGGCGCGGCGCGGCGCACGCCTGGTTCCCGTGCGTGGTGCGAGCCCCGACGAGCCCGAGGCTTTCGACCTGCGCACGCCGGGGCACCGCTACCGCGGCGTGGTGCCGCTGCCCGGCGCCCACCAGCGCGACAACCTGCTGGTCGCGATCCGACTGCTCGAGGAAGCCCGCCGCGCGGGGATCGCGGCCCGGCTCGAGCGCGTGACGCGCGCGGTGGCGCGCGTCGACTGGCCCGGACGGCTGCAGCGGCTGCCCGGGCGTCCGCCGATCCTGCTCGACGGCGCCCACAACCCCGCGGGTGCGCGCGCGCTCGCGGCGCACCTTCGGGGCGGCCCGCCCTTCGTGCTGGTGTTCGGCGCGATGGCCGACAAGGACGTGCGCGGACTGGCCCGGCCGCTCTTTCCGCTCGCGAGCGGGATCGTGCTCACCACCCCGCGCGTCTCGCGCGCCGCGACGCCGCGGGCGCTCGCGCGCCGCGCCGGGAAGCTCGCGGCGGGGGCGCGCCACGAGCCCCGCGTCGGCCGGGCGCTCGCCCTCGCGTGTCGCCTGGCGCGCGCCCACGGGCCGGAGACGCAGGTCGTGGTGGCGGGCAGCCTCTACCTGGTGGGCGCCGTGCTGCGGCTCAAGCGCGCCAGTCCTCGCGGAAGTCGGTCGCGCGCTCGACCCGCGACCACACCACGTCGTGACCGATCCCGGGCCGCTCGGGCACCGCGATCGTCCCGCGCGGCGTGACCACCACCGGCGGATCGACCAGGTCCTCTTCGAAGTAGCGCGCGCTCGCCGAGGTGTCGCCCGGCAGCACGAAGCCGGGCAGCGTCTGCAGGTGCACGTTCGCGAGCCGGCCGATCCCGGATTCGAGCATGCCGCCGCACCAGACCGGCACGCCCGCGCGCGCGGCAGAGGTCGTGGACCGCGAGCGCTCCCGCGAAGCCGCCGACGCGGCCGACCTTGACGTTGACGATGCGGCAGGCGCCGAGCTCGAGCGCGCGGCGCGCGTCGTCCTCGCCGTGGATCGACTCGTCCAGGCAGATCGCGGTGGCGAGCCGCTTCTGCAGCGTCGCGTGGTCGACGATGTCGTCCCAGCCGAGCGGCTGCTCGATCATCATGAGCGAGAAGCGGTCGAGCTCGGCCAGCCGCTCGGCGTCGGCGAGCGTGTAGGCGCTGTTCGCGTCGACCATCAGCGGCAGCTCCGGGAAGCGCCGCCTGACGGCCTCGACGAGCCCGCGGTCGCGGCCGGGCTTGATCTTGATCTTGACGCGCCTGTAGCCGGCCGCGACCTCGCGCGCCACGCTCTCGACGAGCGCCGCGTCGTCCCGCTGCAGTCCGATCGAGACCCCGGACTGGATCTCGCCGGAGCGGCCGCCGAGCACGCGCCAGAGCGGCTCGCGCTCGCGCCGCGCCCAGAGCTCGAAGACCGCCATCTCGAGCGCGGCCTTCGCCATCTGGTGGCCCCGCACGCGCGCGAACGCGGGCAGCAGCTCGCGCGGATGCGCGATCTCGAGCCCGAGCGCGATCGGCGCCAGGAAGTCGCGCAGCACGTGGAGCACCGTCTCGTTGGTCTCGGGCAGGTAGAAGGGGTCGACGTCCGCCACGCACTCGCCGAGGCCGGTGACGCCGTCGGCGCTGGCGCTCACGAGCAGGAACTGCTTGACCTCGGTGCGGCCGAACGAGGTCTCGAACGGCGTCCGCAGCGGAAGCGTCAGCCGGCGCACCTCGATGCGCTCGAGCTTCAAGGGGTCGCGCTCCGATCGGCCGGTGAGCGGCGGGCTAGCGCGGCCGGAGCGCGCGCGGGGCCTTGAGCGCGCACTTCTGGCAGCGGCCGAAGATCGTGTGGCGGTGGCCCTCGATCACGAAGCCGAGCCCGTTCGCGATCTTGTCCTGCAGATCTTCGATCTCCGGGCTCTGGAACTCGATGATCTCGCCGCAATGGACGCAGACGAGGTGGTCGTGGTGGTCGCGGTTCCAGAGCGGCTCGAAGCGGGCCTCGGCGCCGACGAGCAGCTCGCTCGCGAGCCCCGCTTCCTGGAACAGCTTCAGCGTCCGATAGATCGTGGTGCGGCCGACCGCCGGGTCCTTGCGCTTGACGATGCTTCAGCAGGTCCTCGACCGAGACGTGGCTGCCCGCGCGCAGGAAGGCGTCGAGGATCACCTCGCGCTGCGTGCTGCGCTTCAGGCCGTGCTGGACCAGGTACTCCGAGAGCACGCGCTGCTCCTCGCGCGGCGGCGTCAGGGCCGCGCGGCTCGCCGTGGGGGTCATGGTGGAAACGAGCCTATTCCTCGCAGCTTCGGCCTGTCAACGACGTGCGAGCGCCGCCCGCACGATGCCCCAGGCGAAGAGCGGCGAGTAGCTGACCGCCGGCTGCGAGCCGCGCGCGTTCGCGAAGCCGACCGTCCAGCGGCGCCGCGCGGGCGTCCAGTCGATCTCGCACCTCGAGGACTCCGGGCCCCTTCGGCAGCCTCTCGATCGGCAGCAGCGTGGGCCGCCAGTGCGTCCCGGAGCGCGTTTCGAGGACGACACCCGGCGCGAGACCCATCCGCACCCAGACGGCGATGCCGGAGACGGCGGAGGCATCCTTCACCCGGAAGCGCGCTGCGCGCCGTGGGCAGTCGGTCGCGGGCGCGCGCCGTGCGCAGGTCGATCCGGAAGAGCTCGCGGCCGGGCGCGAGCGTTCGCAGCTCGGCGGGGTGCAGGCTGCGGGGCGCGTGCGTCGTGAGCGACGCGACCCGGCGCGCGGGCAGGATCGGCGGCGTGATCCCGAGCGCGACCGGCACGCGCGCCGGCGCGGCCACGAGCGCCAGCCACTCGGGGACGAGAGCCCCGCCCCGGCGCAGGAAGCGGTCGCGCGCGCGCTCGAAGACGGGCAGCAGTCCCTCCTCGAACCCCTCGTTGCCCACCAGCTCGCCGATCACGACGTCGAACTCGCGGCGCAGCCGCACGCGGGCCGCCTCGCCCCGCACCACGCGCACGCGGTCGGCCACTCCCGCCTCGCGCGCGAAGGCCTCGATCACCGGCACCAGCACGGCCTCGCGCTCGACCGCGACCACGCGCCGGGCGCCGAGCCGAGCGGCGAGCACCGCCCACACGCCGCTGCCCGAGCCGAGGTCGAGGACGCTCGCGCCCTTGCGCACGCGCGCCCGGATCGCGCGGGCGAAGGCGCGGTTGCGCCGCGCGTCGCCGAGCAGCAGCTGCTGGTACGCGAGCGCGCCCGCGAGCCGCGCGAGCGTGGGACGCGCGGGACCGGCCACGCGTCAGGCCTGCTTCGAGGCGCGCTTGACCGCGTCGAGCTCGACCAGCGTCTCGACGAGCTCGAGGTAGTCGTGCTCGGCGCGCGAGCGCTCGACCTCGAACTGCTCGATCACCGCGTCGACCACCTCGCCGCCGCTGCGCGAGCCGTCGAGCTGCTCCCACACGAACGCCGCGACGCTGTTCAGGTTGAGGATCGAGTCGAGGTCGGCGCCGCGGCCGGCGAGCGGCACCAGCACGTACTCGTCGCCGATCCTGCGGCCGACCATGCGCGCCGAGCGCGCCCACACGTCGGCGAGCCGGCCCTGCGCGGAGCGGCTCACGAGAGCGCCTCGGCGCCCTGGCGCGCGGCGCCGCGCGCCCGCGCGGCGAGGCCGCGGGCGAGCGAGACGAGCGCCCGCAGCGCGCGCCGCGGCCGCACCTCTGGCCGTCCCTCGATCACCACGACCCTGGCCAGCACGTCGCGCGCGTCGAGCGGCGGGTCGAGCAGCAGCCCGCGGTCGGCCTTGGTGCGCCAGCGGCTGCCCGGCGGCGCGATGGGAGGCCCGAACACCAGGCGATGGAGCCGCAGGCCTTCCTTCTGCCGCGACAGCACCACGTCCCCGACTCGCGGCCTCTGGCGCGCGGCGCTCACGAGCTGGACCTTGTCGCCGTGGGCGATCGCCGGCTCCATGCAGCAGCCGGTGACCGTGAGCCGCACGTGCGGGAACGACGCCAGGCAGTCGCGCAGCAGCTCCTCGCCGAACGGCACCTCGACCCCGTCGGCCGGCGGAGCCAGAGGCTCGCCGAGATCGCGGACGCTCGGCGGCGGGGCGACGGCCGCGCTCGCGCGCGCGAGGCGCCACCCGCGCGAGAACGCGAAGCGCAGGCGAGAGACGAGCCGCTCGTCGCCCTCCGGCGTCTCGGGCTGCACCAGCGTGCGCCAGACGAGCTCCGCGCGCCGGCCGGCGAGCAGGTCGAGCCGCACGCGCGCGAGGTCGGGCTCGGACGGCGCCACGAACGCGAGCGGCGTCGCGAGCTGCGCGTCCAGGAACGGCGCCATGCCGCGCGGCAAGCCGGCGAGCAGGGCCTTCGGCACCGGAGCCCCCACCACGACCTCGGCGACGCGCAGCGCCGCCGCGAGCGGAGCGCGCGCGCGCGACGCCGCCGCGAGCTCCAGCACGCGGGCGACGTCGAGCGCCTCGCGCTCCAGCAGCAGGCGGAAGTCGAGCCATTGCACGAGCGACAGCACGAGCCCGTGCTGGAACGCCGCGTGGAGCGCGAGCTGCAGCAGCAGGTCCTCGGCCGACGGCCAGGCCGGCAGCTGGCTGCGCCCCGGGCGCCGCCGCTGCCAGAGCCCTTCGCGGTCGAGCGGGAAGAGGCCCGGCGCCGACACCACGCTGCGGTGGAGCTCCACGATCCCGCTGCCCGCGGGGTCGCGGAACGCCCACGCGTGGTCGCCGCGCGCGACCTCGGCGAAGCCCGCCTCGCGCAGCGCCGCCACGGCGTCCTGGAAGCGCTCGAGCACGAGCACGTCGACGTCGGACATCGGCCGCTCCGACTCGACGCCGCAGACCGACTCCGCCACGACCGCGCCCTTCATGGGCAGCGCCCGGATCCCGCGCGCGCCGAGCCGCTCGATGCTGCTCGCCGCGAGGGCGATCTGCCCGAGCGTGCGCACGAGCAGCGCGCGCCGCTCGTTGGCGAGCCGCGGCTCGAGCTCGGCGGCCCACGCCGGCCGCTCGCGATCGAGCGCCGCGAGCAGCAGCGATGCGAGACCCTGCTCGCACGCCGCTTCGAGCACGGCCTCGGCGCGGAGGTCCGCAGGCAGCGGGGCGAGTGCGCCGGAAGTCACGAGCTCGCGCACGTAGGCCCGCGCCTTTGACGGAACCATCGAAGGAGCGTAGGTTTGGATTCGCGGAGTTGTCAAACCGCGGGGGTGAGAGCGTGCGCGCGTTTCGGGGCCTGCTGCTGTTGAGCGGAATCGCTGCGGTCGCTCTCTTACCGCTTTACGGTGACGTCCGGCCCAACGACATCGTCACCCACCCGGAATGGGCCCGCATGATGCTGCGCGGCCTGGACTTGCTCAGCGATGACCCCGGCATCAACGACTCCGCCGCCCAGGTCTTCGCGACGCTCTCGGGCCGCGAGAGCCGCTCCTGGCCCGGGCCGCAGTACGTGCGCGGGGCAGCGCGTGGAGACGTTCGAGGCCGCGGGTGCCAAGGGCATCCGCGCCGCCGGCGGCATCGGCGAGGCGAGCTACGCCTTCGGCGTCGCGCGCAGCGGCGACTACCGCCTGCGCCTGCACCTCGCGGCGCCGGCGCCGGCCGAGGCCGAGATCACGCCCGCCGGCTCCGAGAACGTGTTGCGCTCGTTCAGCGTGCCTGCGGCGGGCACGATGGGCTGGATCGACGCCGGAGCGCTTCACCTCGAGCCGGGCGCCTACGAGACGACGGTGCTGCTGCCCGACGGCGGCGCGCTCGACTACGTCGAGCTCCAGCCGCCGTGCGTCCACCCGATCGAGCCGCGCGGCGGATGGAAGCCGACCGCGATCGCCTCCACCGAGGACGTGGGGATGACGGTGCTGCAGGGGCTCGACCTCGAGTCCGAGCTGCCGCCAGCGGCCGCGCCGCTCGAGTTCCAGGGCGGCGACCTGCAGCTCGAGGAAGGCTCGAGCGCTGGGCGCCAGCTCCGGCGAGGGCGGATTCCGCAGCGGACCGCGGGGCTCGCGCGTCGTGCTGATGGTCGACATCCCCGACAGCGGCCTCTACACGCTCTCGGTCTTCGGGACGGCCGCCGGCGGACAGCGCTGGCTCGCCGACGGCTGCCGCACCTGCCTGATCTGCCCGAACGTCGACGAGGCCGCGCGCTGGCGCGACGTGCTGAGCGGCGTCTTCCCGAAGGGCAAGCACTACTTCTCCGCGACGCTCGGGCCCGACACCAGCGTCGAGCGGCTGAAGATCGAGCAGAAGAAGGACACGCCGGCCGACTACCTGGCGACGCTCGAGCGGCTCGGCCTCGCGCTCGGCGCCCCCGGTCCGGTGACGCGCGAGAAGGCCGACGAAGCGCGGCGCTTCCTCGAGGGCCGCCGCGCGCAGCGGCAGCGTGAGCTGTGCGGGGACATCCTGCGTCCCGGGACGCTCGTCGCCGAGATCACCTCCGCGTCGAACACGACCGGCTGGCGGACAGCCGGCGCGGCGGAGGCGGCGACACCGGCGGAGGCGGCGGCAACACCGGAGGCGGCGGCAACGTCCCGCCGCCGATCATCCCGCCGCTACCGCCCGGCAGCCCGACCAGCGTCGCGCCCGCGGGCGGCGGCGCGCGCTAGCGGGGTGGCGCGTTGATGCGGCGCGCCACGATGAAGGGCGGCCACGGCCAGCACCTCCTCGAGGATCCGCCAGACGTACTCGCCCGTAAGCCCCGCTACCACAAGCTGGGCGCCCGCCGTGACCAGCACCGTCACCAGCAGCGTGGAAAAGCCGCGCGGCTCGACGAGGTCACCGCGTAGGCGCAGTACGACGACAAGCGCCGCGTAGGCGAAGCCGAAGCCGGCGAGCAGCAGGCCGAGCAGCGAGGCCGCACGCACGGGCAGGTACGAGAACGCGGTGAAAGCGTCGATGAAGTACTTGACCTTGCGCCACGTCGTCCAAGCCGAGCGACCGCTCCCGCGTGCCGCGCGGTCGTAGGTGATCGTCGCGCGCTCGTATCCGACCCAGAGCACCTGACCGAAGATGTACGAGTTCTTTTCGGGCATCGCGAGGATCGCGTCGATCACTACCCGATCCAGCAACACCAGGTCGAAGCCGCCCTTCGGAAACTGCGGGAATGCCAGCAGACGGAAAAGCCGGTTGAAGATGGATGCCAGTATCCGGCTTACGATCGGGTCATCGCGCTTGCGGCGGGCCGCGAGCACCACCTGCGCCCCTGTGCGCCAGGATCTTACGAAATCGGGCAGGATCTCAGGCGGGTCCTGCAGGTCCGCCGACAGCGTCACGGCCGCGTCTCCGCGCGCCTGCCCCAGGCCCGCCATGATCGCGGCGTTCGAGCCGAAGTTGCGGGAGAGGCCCAGCACGCGCACCCGCGGGTCTTTGGATGCAAGGTCGGTCAGTACTGCGTACGAGGCGTCGGCGGAGTCGTCATCGACGAAGACGAACTCGCACTCGATCGGCAGCACTCCCGCTGCTGCCGCGCTCAGGCGGGCGTGTAACTCGGGCAGGTCCGCGGCATTCCCGTAGACCGGGACCACGACGCTCAGACCCAGATGTCCCGCGCTAGCAGTCTCAATCATCGCGAGCTCGCGCCCACCAGTCCCAGGAACTCCTCGTAGTCACGGACGTAGTCGGCCGCATCGTATGGGTCGGAGGCGAACACGGCGAGCGTGGCGTCCGGCGAGAAGCGGTACTGGACGGACCACACCATCGGCGGCAGGTAGAGCCCAATCGCTGGAGTATCGAGCAGAACCTCCTTGCGTTCGCGGCCGTCGTCCACGATCACCGACAACGAGCCGTGTGCGCAGACCAGAAACTGCTGGCAGCGGCGGTGCGCATGCTCTCCGCGAACCTCGCGGCCCGGTACCTCTGACACGAAGAAGACGCGGCGCGGCACGAACGGGATGTGCTCCGTCGGCTTCGGCCACCGCGAGCGAGCCCCGCAGGTCGAGGTGCGTGACGAGCGGCACAACGGCGGCACCCCCCGGCAGCTCGCACCGCTCGAGCGGCTTCGGCCCCGCCTGCGCTTGGATCTCGACGTCCACGTAGCCGACGATGCGGGCCGGGTTGCCCGCCACGATCGCGCGCGCCGGCACGCTGTGGGTGACCACTGCGCCGGCACCCACCACGGCCTGGCGGCCGACGCTGATCCCGGGCAGGATCGTGGCGTTCGCCCCGATGCTGGCCCCCTGCGCGATCGTGGTTACAAGCGGCTGGCGGTGCTGCTTGCTGCGGGGAAACGGATCGTTGGTGAAAGTGACGTTCGGGCCGATGAACACGTCGTCTGCGACGCGCAGCCCGTCCCAGAGCTGCACGCCGCACTTTACCGTCACTCGGTCGCCGAGCACGACGTCGTTCTCGACGAACACGTGGTCGCAGATGTTGCAGTCACGGCCGATGCGCGCGCCCTGTAGGACGTGGGCGAAGGCCCAGACGCGTGTCGCCTCGCCGACACTTTGGCTCTCGCAGAGCCCTTGTGGGTGCACGAACACCGGCATGAGTCTCCTCCCGTCCCGAACGCTCGAGCTGCCGCCGGCCCCGCTGGCGACGCCATCATAGCGTCGCCATCTAGCGTTCGCCCGTCGCCTTGGTGCGACCTTCCGGTCCCGGAGCGGCTGTCGCACGAGGTGCTGCTGGTGCCGCTCTACTCGGAGCTGCCGCTCGACGCTCAAGCGGATCGCAAAGGAGATCCGGGGCTTCTGTGACGCTGGCCAGTTAGCGCTCGACCGAGCAGATCAGCCCCTCGCTCGACGGCCGGCTCTCGATGCCGAGGCCGTCGCGCGCGCTCACGCGCCAGCGGTAGGTGCCGCGCCACGGCAGCTCGAGGCGAACGGGCGGGGCGCTCACGTCGCGCGCGAGCAGCACATGCTCGCGATCGAGCGCCAGCACCTCGACGTGATAGGGCGTCGGGCCGGCCGCCCAGCGCAGCTCGACCGGACGTCCCTCACGCACGAAGGCCGGGTCCTTGCCGGGCACGAGGCCGCCGGGCGACGCCGGCAGCGGCCGCGGCGCTTCCGGCGGGCGCCCGTCGTGGATGACGGTGCCTTCGCCGCTCTTGATCTCCACGGTCCGGCCCGCGGCCCGCAAGCGGAAGCTTCCCGCGAGGACGGCCGCGCTCGTGCGGCCCACCGAGCGGCGCAGCACGAGCCGCCCGCCGCCCCGCACCTCCCCGTCGCCCACCTTGATCTTGACGATGTCGCGGCCTTCGCCGGAAAACTCGGCGCGGCCCTGCTCGAGCACGGTCGAGAGCACGGTGCTCGCGGGGATCGTCAGCAGCGTCGAGCCGCCGAGCGTCACCGCCATCCAGGGGAACTCGAGCCGCGCGGTCGCGTCCGGCCCGGTCTTGAAGCTGTCGCCGGTGCGAACCTTGTCGCCCTCGCGCAGGTGCTGCCACGAGGTCTTGGCCGGCAGCTCGGCGCGCTCGATCTCGCGGTCCAGCCACGACAGCGTGCCGATCCCGATCCCGGCCCCGCGTGGCCGCGGAGTGGGCGCGGGCGTGGGCGTCGCCGCCGGGCGCGACGGCTGAGCCGAAGCCGCGGCCGAGAGCAAGGCGAGAGCCACGACGAGCGTGCCGCCCCGCAGCGCGCGGGGAGTGCGCCGGCTCATCCCGTCCGCGTCCGCGCCGTGGTCGCGGCCTTGGGTGGATCGCCGTGCGCCTCGCGGTGCGGGTAGTAGTAGTAGTGGTAGTCCTGGCCGCGCACGTCGACCACGTTGAGCACCGCCCCCAGCAGGTGCGTCGTCACCTTGCGCAGCGCGTTCACGCTGCGCTTGATCAGCTTCTTGTCGACCTTGTCGTGCTGCACCACGAGCACCGTGTGGTCGGCGTGGCGCGCCAGCAGCAGCGCGTCGGTCACCGACGCGAGCGGCGGCGAGTCGACCAGCACCCACTCGAACTCGGCCGTGAGCTCGGCGAGCAGCGCCGGCAATTGCTTGCGCGCCAGGAGCGCCGGCGGGTTCGGCGGCAGCGGCCCCGCCGTGATCGCGAACAGGTTGGGGATCGAGGTCTCGCGCAGCAGCGCGGCGACCGGCTCCTTGCGCACGAAGGCGTCGGTGAACCCCGGCTCGCGCGAGAGCCCGAGCCGCTGGTGCAGCTGCGCGCGCCGGAGGTCGCAGTCGACGACCACGGTCAGCTCGCCCGAGCCCGCGAGCAGGCGCGCGAGGTTCACGATCGTCGTGGTCTTGCCCTCCTGCGGCGCGGTGCCGGTCACGAGCACCACCTGGCCGCGCTCGTCGCGGCGCGCGAAGATCAGCGCCGTGCGCAGGTTCTGGTAGGCCTCGGTCGCGAGCGAGTCCTGCTCCTGGTCGTAGCGCGGCACCGCCGAGAGCAGGTCGAGGTGCAGGTAGCGCTCGATCTCCTCGGGGTCGCGGATCGTGTTGGCGAGCTGGTCGCGCACGAAGACCAGGCCGAGCCCGGCCAGCAGCCCCAGCACGAAGCCCGCCACCGCGATCTTGCGCTTCTGCGGGCGCACCGGGTACTGCGGAATGCTCGCGCGATCCACCACGGTGACGTTGTTGCTGCGGATCGAGGCCGCGATGTCGGTCTCGTTGAGCTTCTGCAGCAGCACCTCGTAGAGGCTCTTCTGGGACTCGGTCTCCTTCTTGAGCGCCTCGAGCTCGGTCGACTTGCGGCTCTGGTTGGCGGCCTGCGAGCGCTGGACGTCGATCGCGCCGCGCAGCTCCTCCTCGCGCTTCTTGAGCTGCGTGTACTCGGCCTGGAGCGCCTCCAGGATCTGGCTGGCGCGCGCCTGGCGCGCCTTCTTGAGCTGCTCGAGCTGCGCCTTGATCTTCTGGACCTCGGGGTGGCCCTCGCGGTACTTCTCGCCGAGCCGCCCGAGCTCGACCGAGAGGCCCGCGATCTGCGCGTTGAAGCCCGCGACGACCGCGTCCGAGGAGACCTGCGGCAGCGAGTCGAGCTCCTCGCTGGCGGCCCTTCATCTCGGCGGCCTGCTTGAGCGCCGCCTCGATCGCGATCCGCCGGGCCTGCGCCTGGACGAAGTCCTCCTGCAGCTTGGCGATCGAGGTGCTGACCGCCGTCACGCTGCCCTCGGGCACGAAGAGATCCTGGGTCCTGAGGCTCTGGTAGAGCCGGTCCTGCGCGTCGCGCATCCCCTGCTGGGTCGCCGACAGGCGCTCCTGCAGCCACTCCATCGCGCGGCGCGCCGACTCGACGCGGGTCGCGAGCGACTGCTCGATGTAGACGTCGCCGAGCGTATTGGCCCAGAGCGCCGCCTCGCGCGAGTCGCGGTGCGTGACGGTCACCAGCACGAGCCGGCTCTCCGGCACGGGCTCGACGCCCACGTAGCTCATGAACAGCGAGGCCGAGTCCGATCGACGACTTGAACGGCTCGCGATCCGTGAGCTTGAGCCGCGCGACCACCTTCTCGCCGAGGCCCTTCGAGCGCAGCACCTTGAACTGCGTGTTGTAGAAGTCGGTGTTCTGCCAGTAGTTCCCCGAGCCGACCAGGAGCGCGTCGGAGACCGACGCGAACGCGGGCGGCGGCGGCTCGATCTGCAGCATCACACCGGCCTGGTACTCCGGCGTCTGCACGAGCGCCACCACCAGCCCGACGAGCAGCCCCACGGCCGCGCACGCCGCGAGGAACACGCGGTGGCGCCAGACCAGCCCGGCGTAGTAGCGGAGGTCGATGTCGCGATCGCCGACGAGGGGCGGGTCCGCCGAGCCGACCGGAACGCTCGCCATCAGAACACCCGGCGCGCGACCGAGACGACGTCGTTCGGCAGCAGCGTCACGTCCGGCTTCTTGCCGTTCTGCACGTCCTTGATGTCGACTTCGATGATCGAGACCTTGCCCGTCTGCGGGTCGATGCGCCGCACCTTGGCGCCGCTGCTGCCGAAGCGCGTGCGCCCGCCCGCGAGCGAGACCGCGCCGGTGACGGTGAGGTCGGACTCGATCGCGTAGCGGCCCGGGCGATTCACCTCCCCGTCCACCGTCACGAACGACTTCGGCAGCGCGCTGATGATGTCGCCGTTCTTGAGCCGCAGCTCGAGGTTGATCTGGTCCTGGATCGTGGCCGACGCCGAGATCCGCACGGTGATCGTCTTCTTGCCGTCGTCGAAGCTGCCGTCGGTGCGGGTGATCATGACGTCGCCGGACGAGCTCGCCTTGAAGCCGCCCGACTCGATGAGCGCGTCGAGCAGGCGCATGCGCCCGCGGATGGGCTTCCTGCCCGGGTTGTTCACCTCGCCCACCACCGACACGTACTGGCTCTGGTACTCCTTGACCTTCACCTCGACCTGCGGGTTGATCAGGTAGTCCTTCGCCAGCAGGTTCGTGACCTTGCGCTTCACCTCGGCGATGGTGAGGCCGGAGACCTGCACCTCGCCGAGGAGCGGCAGCGAGACGGCGCCGTTCGTCTGGACGGTCGGGATGCGCGAGAGGTCGTCGTTGCCGAAGACGTTGATCTCCAGCACGTCGCCGGCGCCCACCTCGTAGTCGCCCTCGGAGACAGGCGCCGCGGCGGCGTCGCCGGGGGGCGCCGTCTGTGGCTCGGGAGGCGCCGGCGCCTCCGCGGGCTTCGTCGTGGCGGCTGGCGGCGCCTGCGTCTGGACGGCGGACGCGGGGGCCGCTTGCACGACGGCCGAGAGCGCGATCGCGAGGATCATCGCGTCGGCCCCGGCCCGAACAGCCCCAGCCCCAGCTGGATCATGAACCCGGACGTCGTGACGTCGTAGCCCTGGACGTTCGAGGTGCGCCGATCGCGGCGGTAGTCGGCGCGGATGAAGCCGCGCCAGCCCAGGTTGCGGCCGATCCCGACGCTCCAGCCGACGATGTCGTCGCGGCGCGGCTCGGCGAGCCCGGCGGCGCGGCGACGTTCGGATAGTCGTTGCGCAGCCAGCCGACGGCGCCGCGCAGCGACAGCCTCGAAGGGCAGCGGAGCATTGAGCGACAGCACGACCGAGTTGTTGACGTAGTAGGCGTTCGTGTCGTAGCCGAGACGGGTCGGTCGAGCGGTTGAACCCCAGCTCGACGGACGTCGCGCTTCCGAGCTCGCGGCGCAGCGAGCCGCCGAGGATCGAGGCCGTCGTAGGAGCGGCTCTCGCCGGTCGCCTGGGGATTGCTCTGGTGGCGAAAGCCCGCCTGGACCGTCGCCTGGGTCTGCGGCCCGAGCGTCCCGGCGAGCGCCCCGATCACGCTGTGGGCGCCCGACTCGACGATGGCCCGGTCCGGCGAGGGCGGCAGCCGATCGTAGGAATAGCTCACCGAAGCCCTCAAATCTTGGGCGATATCGTAGCCCAGCCCGGCTCGCAGCGCCCGGTGGTCGTAGTCGAAGAAGCCCGCCTGCTGCTGCTCGTCGAAGCGGTTCCAGCTGATGCGCCCCTCGCCCTCGACCCAGGCCCGCGAGCCGACGTCCACCCGGGCGAGCGCGGAGCTCTCGTTGTAGGTGTAGCGCTCGAGGTCGAAGAAGTACTCGCGGCCCGGGTCGACCACCGTGGTCTCGAGCGTGGCGCGCGTGTAGCGGTGCGCGAGCCGCACGAGCGTCCGGCTCCCGAGCGGCAGCTCGAGCCGCGCCGCGGCGAAATGCGAGGTCTCGCCCACCTCCGGGATGCTCGAGAAGAAGCGCAGGCGCGGCTCGTACTCCGCCGCGAGCGTGCCCTGCCCGACCGGCAGCGACGCCGTCACGCCGGGGGCCACCTGCAGGTACTGGTCACGGACGGGGACCGGGCGAGAAGGCGAGCACGTCGGCGTTCACGTAGCGAGGCCGAGACGTAGGGGCGCAGCGTCAGGCGGCCGACCGTGATTCCCTCGCTCGCGCCGGCCACGGGGGCGTCTTCGGGAGCGGCGGCCACTCCTTCCGCACCGGGCGGCGGGAAGAGCCGTGCGTAGAGCTCCGGCGTCACCGGCCCGCGCAGCTCGGGCGCCGGCTGCTCGCCGAACACGCACGGTGAGCATGCCGGTCTCGTGGCTCGCCTCGAACGGCACCTCGGGCGCCACCTTCACCTTGAGAACGCTCTGGCCCGGCTGGCGGTCGAGCAGCAGCTCCTCGAGCGGCGGCTCGAGCTTCGGCAGCGCGAGCGGGTCGGCCGCCGCGCCCTTCACCTTGATCAGCACGTACTCGCCCTCGCGCACGACCTCGGCCGCCGGCAGCTCGGGCGCGATCAGCAGGCGCAGCGCCGGCCGGTAGTCGAGGTTCGTGAGCCGGACCGCGCGCAGCTCCGGCTCCTCCGCGCCAGCCGTCGCCGCGAACGCAGCCAGCAGGGCGAGCGCCCGCGTCACGGGCCATCCGCCCGGCTCGGCGCGCGCCGCTCGTAGAACAGCAGCACCAGCACCACGGCCACGACCGCGAGCGCCTGGACCAGGATCAGGATCGAGTGCACGAGGTCGGCGTGCGCGAGCCCGACCGCGCCCAGGCCCATGCAGAACGACATCAGGTAGATGGTGGCGACCGCGAGCGGCGGCCGACATCCCGAGCGACACCAGCCGGTGCGAGAGGTGCCGGCTGTCGCCGACGTAGATCGGCCGCCCCTCGCGCCAGCGGATGAACATCGACCGTGGCGGTGTCGAGGAGCGGCAGCGCGAGCACCAGCACCGGCATCAGCACCGGGAAGTAGGTGCTCGAGGCGTGCGACACGTAGCGCTGCAGCAGCGTGAGCGAGGCCATGCGTGAAGCCGATGAACAGGCTCCCGCAGTCGCCGAGGAAGATCGAGGCCGGGTGCCAGTTGTAGACCAGGAAGCCGAGCAGGCTCCCCATGAAGGCGACCAGCACCAGGCTGATGAAGAACTCGCCCAGCAGCCAGGCGTTCAGCAGCAGCACCAGGCAGGCGGCGAACGCGACGCCCGCCGAGAGGCCGTCCATGTTGTCGAGCAGGTTGAAGGCGTTCGTGATCCCGACCAGCCAGAGGATCGTGATCGCGATGTTCATCCAGCTCGTAGGCCAGGAAGTCGTACGGATCCCGGCCGCGACGAGCACGAGCGCCGCGAGCACCTGGCCGGCGAGCTTGAGCCCACCTGGAAGCGGCTGCCCAGCACGTCGTCGAGCAGGCCGACGCCGAAGGCGATCGCCCCGCCGAGCATCATCGCCAGCAGCTTGACCTCGACGCGGTACGCCTCCTGCAGCATGCGCGAGCGGGCCGGCGAGGCTGGTCTCGATCCACGGCAGGCGTGCGAGCACGCGGCGCGCCGAGGTAGCCCGCGAACACCACGGCCGTGAAGGCGCCCCAGACGGCGACGCCGCCGACGCGCGGCGTCGGCGCGGCGTGGACCTTGCGGGGCCCGGGTGCGTCGAGGACGCCGTAGCGGCGCGCGACCCGCACGCGCAATCGGGACGAGGGCGGCGGCGAGCACGAAGCTCGCGACGAGGACCAGGGTGGGCAGCAGGGCTGTCGTCACGAGGCGAGCGTCATGCGGCCCTCGATACCCGGAGCTCGCGATAGAGCGCGTCCATGTCGTGGAACAGCCGCTCGGACGAGTGCTGGGCTAGCACGTGCTCCCGACCAGCCTGCGCGCGCCGGCGCGAGGCCTCGGACCCCTCGAGTACGGCCACGACCGCCGCCGCCAGCGCCTCGGGCTCGCCCGGCGGCACGAGCAGGCCCCGCTCGTCGCGCCCGACGAGATCGGGCGTCCCGCCGACCGCCGTCGCGACCACCGGGCGCGCGGCGGCCAGCGCCTCGATCAGCGCGACCGGCGTGCCCTCGTTCAGGGACGCGTTGACGACCACGTCGAGGTCGCCGTAGACCGCCGCGCAGGTCGCGGCGCCAGCCGAAGAAATGACACGGCGCCCGCGAGGCCGAGCGCCGTCGTCTGCTGCTCGAGCGCCGCGCGCTCCTCGCCGTCCCCCACCACGGCGAAGCGCGCGTCGGGCCGCCGCTCGCGCACGCGCCGCGCCGCGTTCAGGAAGCTCGGCACGTCCTTGATCGGCACGAGGCGTCCGACGATGCCCGACGAGCGGCGCGTCGTCCGGAATCCGCGCCTCGCGGCGCAGCGTCCCGCGCGGAAGCGTCCCGGCGAGCGCCCCGAGCTCGAGGCCGAGCGGGACCACGCGGATCTTCGGCGCGGGCGCCACGCGCAGCTCGACCAGATCGCGCTTCACCGACTCCGACACCGCGACGAGCGCGTCGGCCGCGCGGGCCAGGAACGCCTCGAGGCCCGCGGAAGAGCTTCGCCTTCGGCGGCGAGAAGTAGCCGCGCAGCACGTGGCCGTGGAACGTGTGCACGACCGTCGGCACGCGCGCGGCGCGCGCGGCGAGCCGCCCCAGCACGCCGGCCTTCGCGGTGTGCGTGTGCACGATCGCGGGCCGCCACGCCCGCATCAGCCGCACGAGGCCCGAAGAGCGCGCGCAGGTCCGAGAGCGGCGCGATCTCGCGCCCGAGCCCGGACATCGTCTCGCAGGCGACATCCCGCTCCGCCGCGAGGGCGAGCATGTTCCCCTCCCGCGGCGACTCCCGGCCGATCACCAGCCTCGTGTCGTACCCGAGGGGACGAAGACCCTGGCTCAGGAGGATCACGTGCAGGGACGGTCCTCCGATGTTCAGACGGGAGAACAGCCGGAGGACGCGCGCCCTCGGCCCCCCCGCATCATTCACCCCAAGCCTCGGTCATAGACACCCGCACACGACGACCCCTCCCGGGCACACGTCGCCGGGTTGGCGGAGGGTAGCACCCCGCTCGAAGTGCGTCAACCTAACTTGCGCTGAATGAGTGAGATTCGGGCACTTTTCGTGCTCCTGAAGCTCAAGCCCAGCCCCGCAAGATGTAGTAGGCGAGCTTCGCGTATTCCCCCAGCGACGATCCGCCGGTTCGAGCGGCTCTTCCACCAGCCTACGGGCTGCCAACTCGATGGATCGGCCGGCCGGCTCACGATCTCGACGCCGGTCAGCGTCCTCCGCGCGGCCCAGAGCGCCCGGCGCTGGTGGTAGGGGGATGTGACGACCACGAGGCGGCGCACGTTCTCGCGCTCCAGGATCGGCCGCACCGCGACGAGCGACTCGTGGGTGCTCCGCGAGACCTCTTCCATCCGGATCGCTTCGGGCGGGATGCCGAGACGAATCGCCTCCTGCGCGCAGGCTCGCCGCGCTGTCGCCGGGGCCGGGCTCTCCCCCCGTGACGATCAGGAGCCGCGCTTCGCCCGCGAGCACGAGGCGGGCGCCCGACTTCGTGCGCTCGTAGTCGGGGTCGCCCGCGAGCACCAGCGACGGCGTCGGCGCGACGCCGGCGGATCGCGCGCGATCAGGAAGCCAGCGCGCCGGGACATCGCCGGCGCAGCGAAACGGCGAGAACGGCCGGGCACAGCACGACGGAGAGGCCACGGATTCGCGGCGACGAGCTCAACGGGCGCCAGCGCCCCCGTGCCCCCGCTAGCGGCCCCACGCCTTCTCCTGGCGCAGCCAGCTCTCGAGGGTCAGCAGCGCCCAGATCTGCGCGCTCAGGTCCGACGTGCCGTGGCGCGTGCAGCACCGCCGCGACGGCCTCGGGCCGGACGTACTCGTGAAGCGGGCTCGCCGGGTCGAGCAGGCGCTCGCGCACGAAGCCCGCGAGGTCGCCCCGGAACCAGGCGCCGAGCGGCGCGCCGAAGCCCATCTTGCCGCGGGCCAGGATCGACTCCGGCAGCACCCCGCGCATCGCGCGGCGCAGCAGGATCTTGCCCTTGCCCGAGCCGCATGCGCAGGCGGTCGGGCAGGCGCGGCGCCGAACTCGACGACCGCCGTGTCGAGGAACGGCGAGCGGGCCTCGAGCCCGTGGGCCATCGACATGCGGTCCATCTTCACGAGCAGGTCGTCGAGCAGGTAGGTCTCGAAGTTGAGCTGGAGCAGCCGCGCGAGCGTCGCGCCGTTGCCGTCGCCGTAGCCCGCGCGCGAAGCTGTCGAGGACAGCCGATCGGGCTCGACGAAGCGCGCGAGCTCCGGGCTGGAGCAAGGAGCGAGGTCGCTCGGGAAGTACGCGTTCCAGCGCAGGTAGCGCTCGAGCAGCGGCAGGCTCCCCGCCTCGGCGAAGCGCTTGGCGAAGCGCAGCGGATGGCGGCGGTCGGCGGGCTCCGGCAGCAGCCCGAGCACGCGCGCGAGCCGCCGCGAACGCCCAGCGCGCGGCATGCGCTCGGAGAGCGCACCGCCGTAGAGCCGGAGATAGCCGGCGAACACCTCGTCGCCGCCGTCGCCGTTCAGCGCGACGTCACCCGGCTGCGCGTCAGCTCGGACGAGGAGGTAGGTGGGCACGGCCGAGGAGTCGCCGAAGGGCCCGTCGTGGTGGCAGACGAGCCGGTCGATCGAGGTCGAGCGCCTTGGGCTCGACCACGAACTCGGTGTGCTCGGTGCCGAAGTGCTCGGCGACCACCTTCGCGTGCGTCGCGTCTCGTCGTACTCGCTGTGGCTCCGCGAAGCCGATCGTGAAGGTGCTTGACCCGGCCCGCCGCGGCCCGGGCCATGAGCGCCACCACGCTCGCCGAGTCGAGCCCGCCGGAGAGGAAGGCGCCGAGCGGCACGTCCGCCACCAGCCGGCGCTCCACCGCGCGCTGCGAGCAGGCGGCGGAAGCGCTCCTCCGCCTCGGCGTCGCTCATGTCGAGCGCATCGCTCCGGAAGCGCGCCTCCAGTAGGCGCACCGGCGGCTGCGCTCCGGCCTCCGTCACCACCATCCGGTGAGCGGGGGGCAGCGAGCGAATGCCGCGGTAGAAGGTCCCCGGCGTCGGCACGTAGCCGTAGGTCAGGAAGAGCGGCAGCGCCCCCGGGTCGCGCTCGCGCGGGACGTCGGGATGCGCGAAGAGCGCCTTCACCTCGGAGGCGAAGGCGAAGACGCGCGGCCCGTCGTGGTAGTAGAGCGGCTTCTTGCCCGCGCGGTCGCGGGCGAGCAGGAGCCGCCTTCGCTTCGCGTCCCAGAGCGCGAAGGCGAACATGCCGTCGAGCTCCTGGACGACGGCTCGTCGCCCTTGCTCCTCGTAGAGGTGCAGGATCACCTCGCCGTCGCCCTGGCTCCGGAAGCGGTGGCGCCCCTCGAGGCTCTTGCGCAGCTCGCGGAAGTTGTAGATCTCGCCGTTGAACACGAGCCAGAGCGAGCCGTCCTCGTTGGTCATCGGCTCGCTGGCGGCCTCGGAGAGGTCGATGATCGAAAGCCGCCGGTGCCCGAGCGCCACCGGCGGATCGAGGTGCACCCCCTCGCCGTCCGGACCGCGGTGAGCGAGCGCGCCGGCCATCGCCTTCGCCGTCTTCGGGTCGGGCGAAGCGCCTCGCGCCAGGAACCCGCAGATGCCGCACATGCGGCGCTAGGATAGCCCGGCATGTCCCCCGAGCCTTCCGACTCGCCTCTCGCGGGCCCCGGATCGAAGCTCGCCCTCGTCGTCCTGGTGGCGCTCGCCGTCCTGTCGCCGTGGCCGTTCGGCAGCGTCGATCCCTGGGCGACGCGAGCGATCGCGCTCGTCGCTCTAGCGACAGCGATCGTCGCGCTGGCGTGGGACGCGCGACACGGCGCGCTGCGGCTCGCTCGCTTCCCGACCTGGGCCTGGCTGGGCTTGTGGCTCCTCGCCGTCCTGCAACTCCTTCCCTTGCCGGCAGCGCTTCACGCGTCCCTGGCGCCCGGCTCGGCGTTCGTCTGGCACCCCGACGTGAGCGAAGCCGCCGCCGTCCTGGGGCCGGGGCCGTTCCCGATCTCGCTTCACCCCGAGGCGACGCGGCGCTGGCTCGCGTTCACGAGCGGGCTCGTGGCGCTCGCGCTGGCCGCGGCGCCGGCGCTGCCGTGAGCGCACGCTCGTTCTGCGCGCGACGATCGCGCTCGTCGGCCGGAGGAACCGCAGTCGCGGTCTTCGGCCTCGTGGCGCGGCTCGCGTTCGGCAACAAGCTCTACGGCGTGTGGAGCGTGCCAACCGTCGCGCCCTTCGGCCCCTTCGTCAGCAAGAACCACTTCGCGGGCTACGTCGAGCTCGCGGCGCTCCTCGCCGTTGGTCTCGCGACGGGCCTCGCCGAGGAAGCCCGCCGCGATCGCGGCCGGCTGAGCTGGATCGAAAGCCGCCGCGCGAAGTGGGTCGTGCTCGCCTGGGGCGTGGCATTCGTGCTCGTGCTGGCCGTGCTGGTCTCGCTCTCGCGCGGCGGCGTCCTCGCCGTCTCGGCTGGGCTCGCGGCCTTCGTGCTGCTTCGGCTCTGGGCACGAGGCTCGTCGCGCCTCTCGCCCCGCGGAATGCTCGCCGCGATCGCCTTGCTCGCGCTGGCCGCGATCGGTGTCGCCTCGCTTCTTCCGACGGAAGCGCGGGACCGCGTCATCTCGCTGGGCGCCGTGACGTCCGAGGCCTCGGGCTCCTATCGGCTCGCCGTCTGGCGCGACACGCGACGACTGATCGCCTCGAGCCCGCTCGTCGGCTCCGGCTTCGGCGCCTACGCGGACGCGCTGCCGACGGTTCCGGACCGCGGCCGGCGAGGTCGACGTCGAGCACGCCGAGAGCGACGTCCTCGAGGCCGTCGCAGAGGGCGGAGTGGTCGGAGCGTTCGTGATCGCAAGCCTCGCGGGATTCGCTGCTCCTCGCGGGCCTTCGCGCTGCGCGCTCCGAGCCACAGCGCCTCCAGCGCTCGGTCGCCACCGGTGCCCTGGCCGGCGTCCTCGCCCTCGGCGTGCACAGCCTGTTCGACTTCAACCTTCACCTGCCGTCGAACGCGCTCCTTTTCGCAGCTCTTGCTGCAGTGCTGCTCGCGTACGTGCCTGCCCCGGCGCACCCGCGCGGCCTGGCGGGGCTAACCGGGGCAGCGGTTCTCGCCAGTCTGGCGCTCGCACTCACGACGAACTGGCACTCGGCGCGCTACGACCCCGAACCGCTGCGCCGGGCCGGACCCCTTGCTGCCACCGCTCTGAGACGGGCGACTCTCGAAGGCGAAGCTCGCAGCCACCTCAGCGAGCGACCTGCCGAGGCCAGAGCCTGGATGGCCCTGGCCTGGCTCAACCAGACGGAAACGTCTACGTCGCCACAACTTGCGGCCTGGGCCGAGCGGCTCGATCCTACGAATGCAGGCGTCCGAGAGGCCGCCCGCAACCTCTCACGCTGAGCCTCACAAAGCTCGTGTATACTCTCAACCTTTGAGTCTTAATGGCCCGCGATTCCTCGCCGTCTAGCGAACTCGGGAGAACGTGGATGCGGCTAACGGCGGGCATCGGACTCGTCGCCCTGGCGGGCGGCCTGGTCATGGGACTCCGAGCGCTGCCGTACTCGTCGGTCCGCCTCGCAGCCGTCGACCAGTCGGAAGCCACCCGACCGCCGACAACGTCTTTCGACGTGGGCCCGCTTCACTGGCCAGTCAGCGACCTGGCGGCCTCACCCGCGCTGCAGCCGTTCCGCAACGCCATGCGCGATTCGTGCGGCGACGCCAAGGGCATCGCGGCGGCCGAGTGCGCGGCCAAGGTGCTCACGGACCGAGTCCCGATCGGCACTCCAACGAGCGAATTCGTGCGCACCGACTTCGATCCCGTGGCGCACTTCAAAGAGCACATGGCGGGAGCGCCTGGGCACTGCTTGACGAGGAGCGCGATCCTGGCAACGCAGCTCCTGTCTGTGGGGATTCCCGCGCGCGTCGTCCAGTTCGTCCCTCTCGACGACAAGGGTCATACCCTGGTCGAGGTATGGGACGATGCGCTGGGCTGGGCCGTGGTGGATCCCTCGAGCGGCGGGTATGTGATCGGCCCTTCGTCGCGTGCCGCGATCGATCTCCTCGCGCAACCGGCGAGCCTCGAGTGGCGCCCGTTTGGTTTCACCAAAGCAGCCGAAGCCGAGGTTGCCCATCAGAAGGAACGCTTCCGGCACCTGCTCGCAGGTAACGTGCTCTATCCCGAGCCCTGGCTCTATCTGCGCGTCGGCGAGCGCATCGCACCGTGGCCCTTCCGCGGGGAGTACGCCCGCATCGGTGCACCCTTCCTGACCCTCGGCCCGCTGCAGCACTTCCTGTTCTGGATGATTCCGGCCGTCGCGCTCCTGGGCGTCGCCCTTTGCGCGACGAGCTGGATGCGCTCCGCTCCGGAGCGCGAAGCCGCCTTGAAAAAGACGATTCCACCGGGCGTGCCGCAGGTGAGCGAGCTCGACATTCCGTCGAACTAGGCGACTAGCGCTTCGCGGTCAGTGGCGCGGCCTACGGCGCGGCCTACTGGCAGACGCCGACGCCCGTGCAGACCTTGGTGGCGCACTCGGCCTGCGCCAGCATGTAAGCACTGGTTGCCGATGGTCGTCGCGTCGCAGGCGGCCTCTTGAATGCATGTGGCGGCCGCTTCAGCCGGCGTAGGAACGACCAGCGACGCCACAATCGGCGCGAGTGCCGCAGCGCCTAGGCCCACCCGACGGAGCGCCGGCGGCGCGAGATAGAAACCTGAGGCGACGGCTCGGATTCGATCAGCTTCGCCTCGGCAAGTCGCTCGAGTGTTACCCAGACCACGTTTTCGTCGGCCGCCGTTCCAGTTTCCAACCCCAGGATCTGCGCGATGGCGGCGACGCTGTTCTCGCCGTTGGCCACACGAAGCACGATTGCGGCCGTACGATTCAAGCAGTGCGCCGTATGGGTTTCGGAGTCGTAGACGACGACTTCATTCCCGACAGGCCTGGCGATGATGCCAGCGCGCGCCCGAGGCTTCACGACCATAAGCGTATCATGATCAAGCATTTATCGCACCGACCGCGCTATCACCACCACTGAAGCTTGATTGCACGGCCGGTGCCAGGGTCCAAGCGCTTTCAACTGATTGAAATCATGGGTGAAGGGAGCGGCATCTAATAAGGACGCGCCAGCATGTCCGAATGTCCGACGCGGTCAGGACGGGCGACGTCTGCCGATCACCCGCCAACCCAGGCCCGGCAGCACCGCAATGACGTCGAGCCCGCTTTCGCGGAGCCAAGCCTCCACCTCGTCCTTGCGAAAGCGCCCCTCGATCGGTGCGACGAGGCGATCGAACTGCTCGGCGACCAGCATGCGGAAAGGGACCTCGGCGTAGTGGACGAGCGGTAGGCCGCGCGTCAGCCGATCACCCAACGGAAAACGTCCGAGCAGGCGGCGAGGCCAGAGGAAGAGCACGCTCGCGGTCACGGCGACCAGCCACGCGACGACGTGCACCGCAGGATAGGGCAACCGAGTCGTGACGCGGCGAAACGCAGTAACGGCGCCCAGCAAGAGACGTCGCCAGAGCGGCTCCTCGTCCAAGCTACGGTAGACGTAGAGCCGGAGCTCGCCGCCCGGACGCACTAGCCGCGCCAGCGCACGCACACCTGCCAGCGGATCTTCGAGATGGTGGACGACTCCAAGGCTGTAGACGAGATCGAAGCTCTCGGGAGCGAAGGGCGGGAACCGAAGGTCGGCCTGGACGAAGTCAGCACCGTCTCCGTCTCTCGCAGCCGCAACATCAATCGCGGCGCTCACGTCCATCCCGACAATCTCGGCACCCTCCTGCCTCGCGAAATGCAGCCAGCGGCCCATGCCGCAGCCCGCATCGAGCACACGCAAGCCCTTCCATCTGCACCGGCTCGCGGACCCTCGAAATACCAGTCGAAGATCCGCCTGTGGACGTCGTGGATCTCGGGGAACCGCTGCCACTCGTCACCGAACGCACGGAGTGTCCGAATCGAGTTATTCGGCACGGGCGACAAGCCGTTCGGCCGCAGCTGGGGGTACCGTTCGAAGTAATCGGGGTAGGCAGCTTCTAGAACTGCTGCGCTGCCATGGGGCAGCAGACGCGGGACACCAGCGATCAATGGAACCGAATGACCGCGACTACAGCTCAGCGTCCCCTCGTTTGCACTGCCGAGAGCATTGCCGTCGAGAACGAGTGGTTCATTACACTCAGGACACCGCAGTGCTCCGGCGAAGCTCGACTTCAACAGGCGTGCTCGAGCCTACGAGACCCAGTCATGGCTGGCGTGGCTCGGCGAGCGGCATCGCAACCTCCGCGATGGCCATCGCCCGCTGACGCCGCTTCTCGACCACCCCAACTGCCATGAATATGAAAAAGAACATGCTGATCTGCGTTCGCTGTCGGTAAGCCGTCCCGACGTTGCCCTGCATCAGCGCGTAAGCGAGCGTCAGGCTCACCGCGAAGACGGTGATCGGCAGGATCGCGCGGAATTGCCGCTTGAGCCCGACGGCAGGCCCCTCACGAAAGCCGGCATCAGCGCATACCAGACGAGGGTCTCCGGCACCACGAGCGCCTGGCGCAGCCCGGAGATCGGCCAAGGAAACGGAGCGAACAGCAGATAGACGAGGCCCACCGGGAGCGTCGCGAGCGCCCCCGCGGGAGTCGAGACGTCGTACTCCTGGCCGAAGCCCGAGCGGCCCCACATTGCCTGGTCCTCGCGCGTCACCTGGAGCCGTTCGAGAGTCACGTAGGTCGTCTGCTGTTCGAGCGTCTCTCGCTTGACGGCCACGGTCAGCGCGCCGAACAACAGCAGACCGAGCACACCATAGGTCACCGCCATCCGGACTGCGCCACGGCGTTGTCCGAACACGAAGGTAGCGAGCGCGGCGAAGATGACGAAGTACGCGATATAGAAGCGCAGCGTGATCAGAACGACCTCCGCGACGACGAACATGCACCATCGGCGAGACGACAGGTTGTCTCGAAGCCGCAGAACCGCGAACATGGCCACGGCGATGCAGAGAAGGATCGCTGGGTCCTTGTACATCCCCGTCGACCAGAACACCATCTGCGGAAAGAACGCCATGAACACCGCCGCCCACCGAGCGACGGCACGATCGAAGAGCCGCGCGGCGATCGAGTAGATGACCAGAACGGTCAGTCCGCCCATGAGCCCGTTCAGCAGTTGGACCAACAGCTGGTTCCGGCCAAAGACGTAGTAGATGGCATCCGACGAAGTACACCCAGCCATAGCCGCTGAGCGAGGTCGACATGTACGCGCTCGTGATCGGCTCGCCTGACCATCGAAGCGAAAGCTGGTAGCCGCCCGTGTCGTACGAGCCCGAGTCGCCCCAGAACGCCGCTGCAAAGGCCGAATCGGTCACGAAGACGTTCAGCAGCACGGCGAGGGAGTAACGGATCAGAACCGTCCAGAGGTACACCCTCACGAGGAACGCCGTACTCGCCCTGCGGCGCCCGGGCACGGATCTGGTAGATCACCACCAGGTTGAGAACGGCCGCCACGAAGATCGCCAGCAGGCCGTCGAGAAAGCCCGTCATCGACCGAGGCTCCTCAGAATCGCAGCGAGCCGCGGCGCCTGGGCCTCCGCCGAATAACGCGCCTCGACGACGCCGCGGCCCGCCGCTCCCATTCGCCAGCGCAGACGATCGTCGTCGAGGCAGCGCTCGAGCGCCTCAACCCAGTCGTCCTCGGTTCGCGCATGGAAGCCCGTGACGCCGTGCTCGACGACTTCCTGGTTCGCCCCGACCGGGCTCACCACCGCAGGCACGCCGACGCCGAGGTACTGGATGGCCTTCATGGCGCACTTGCCGAGCGTCCAGGGATCCTCGGTGAGCGGCATGATGCCCACGTCGAGCGGCCAGAGGTCTTCGACCTCGGTCGAAGCCTTCCAGGGACGGCACTCAACGTCCACTCCGGGGATCGAGTAGCCTTCGACACCGATGACTCGCAGGCGAAAGCGCCGACGGCGGGCCAGGCGCTGCAAGCGCGCCTTCGACAATCCCGAGGTACTGAATCGAGCTGTGGCTGCCCGTCCAGCCGATAACGCGCTCGCTCGACCTGGCTTCGACGGGGCGCCGGACGATACTGCCGCAGCGACACCGTGGACGGAATGATCGTCACGGCTGGATTGTAGCGCCGCGCGAACTGCGCGAGGTGCTCGTTGCCCACGACTACCGATGCCGCCATGCGACACAGAGCGCGGGTCTTTCCCGGTGCCTTGAGATACGAGAAGTAGCGGTTGCGCGGACTCACGTAGCGTTGCCAGATCGCGTCGTCGAAGTCATAGACGACCCTCGGGTTGCGCCAAGCGATCAGCCTCTCCAAGAGCGCCGGTCCGACGAGCGAGGCTTCGCGATACAGGTAGACCACGTCAAAGGCTGCGGCTCGCCACGCGTGATCGATGCGCCGCGAGCCAGGCCTGCGTCATCAGCGCGACCTTGGCAAGGTGCCTCCCCTGTTCGTAGATCGTTTTCGCCAGCACAGCCCCGGCAAACGGCGTGAAATGCAGCTCGATCCCGTCCTCACGCAGGTAGGGCGCCCACTGCTCGATGCGGTAGCGCTGCCCGGGCGCAGTTCCGAGTGGGTAGGGGACCACAGCCAGGACTCGCAAGCGCGCTCGGTCGGTCATCGGCTCAAGACCTGACGATAGAGCGATTCGTAGCGAGCGATTGCGGCTTCGAGTCCGAACTCGCGCGTTGCCAGGGCTCGCGACATGCCGCTCGAGTCGGACCGGGCGTCGCGAGCAGGACCGCAAGCCGCGCCGCCGCCTGCTGGTAAGCGGGGCGCGAAAACTCATCCACCAGAATCCAGGGCGCCTCGCCGGCGAGCCTCGCCGCGTCGCCGATCCAGCCGTTGGTGACGACCGGCAATCCGGCTGCGAGGTATTCCGCGTACTTCGTCGGCGACGAAGCGATCTTGGAGGGATACCTGCCCAGGAAGCAGATGCCTGCATCGGCGGCGGCGAGGAAGCGGGGCACGGCGTCAGGGCCCAGCTGGCGCACGATCACGCGCGACTCGAGCCGCCTCGCTTGCATGGCCGGCTGGGCCAGCGCGACATGCGGCGTGAGGAGCAGGAAGCGCAGGCCGTCGATCGACTCGCTCGCCGCTTCGAAGAAGTCCAGCATCTCCCCCAGCTGGTACCAGCTCCCAAGACTCCCCGAGTAGACGAGGACTGGCTCGTCCCCCCAGCCGAGCTCCATGCGCACCTCGCGCCGCCAGGCTTCGGAGGGCTGGAACACGCCCAGGTCGACACTACAGGGGACGACGGCTGTGGGGCGCCCGTGAGCCGTGCGAACGGATGGCGGAAGCTCTGCCACGACGCGGTGAGTGAGCGTGACAAGCCCCTGCGCCGTCCGCAGCAACTCCGCTTCGGCGCCTGCGGTCAACTTGGTCACCCAGCCATCCTGACGCCAGTGGCCGGCATCAACGTACTCCTGCGCCAGCAAACCACGCAGGTCGAAGATCCACGGCTTGCCCGTGATTCTCGACGTGAGCCGAGCGATGAACGCCGGCACCGTGGAGCGTGCATGGATCAGGTCGTAGTGACGCGCTAGCCGGAGGCAAACGGCGAGACCCTGAACGATGTCGACCAGCCGTGCCGACGAGACGGGGCCGATTGTGATAGCGCAATGGCTTCCAGCGAACGCGAGCTGCTGTCGCGATGTCGTGTGACCCGGGCCACGGCTTCCGGCACGGCCGTTTCGGCCTTCTCGAAGGACACGACCGTCAGCTCGAAGTTACGCGAGGCCAGTCCCACGACATAAGGCAGGACCTGGCGTCGGCCCAGCGGCTCCGTGAGACCGTTGTGCGAGAGGTAGAGGATCCGTCCGCGGTCGCCGCTCGGCCTCAACGGGGTCCTCTCGCGGTGATCCAGCGCGTGAAGCCGACGAGCGTGGCGAGATCGACGACCACGAGGATCCCCGCCGCCCCCAGGATGCGTTGCGGGGCGAGCGTCTGGAAATCGAACGACTTCCTCTTTCGATAGGCGGACTTCCCGGCGCGGGCCACGAAAAACGCCAGCGACGATCGGCAGCGATCCAGGCGGCGCCGCCGAAGAGGCTCGCGCCCAGGATCACGATGCCGAGGGCTGCGTAGAGACGGGCGGTTCCCGCGTGCCAGTGTCGCCCCCATCCGGCGACGAGGTTGTGGTACGAGTACGAAGCGAAGCGCCTGAACGTCGCCGCGGCGCTGCCGGCGATCTGCCACCTGACGATGGCCTTCGGTGCGAATGCCGCGCGTGCTCCGGCTTGAGAGAGGCGATGAATGAAGATCAGGTCCTCGGCCGCGCGAAACGGGGGGAAGCCACCGGCACGGGTGAAATGTTTCGCGGCGAATCAGACACGAAGCGACTGATGGCCCGCGCGTTCCGGAACCGTCCCTGGCCGAGATGTATGCGATCGCCGCGCATTGACAAAAGAAGCGATCGCAGATGGGCTCCGAAGCCGCCGTACACGACGTCGACAGTAGGTCCGGCCTGCAACGCCAGCTGGGCGAGCCAGTCTTTGTCGAGAACCACTCCCGCGTCTGTGAAGGCGATCCATGCGGATTGTGCGATGGCCACACCGGCGTTGCGCGCCAAGCCCGGGAAAACGCGATCGCTGGCGGCCCAACGCACCGGCACGGGCAACGGCACGCAGTTAGCACGTTCAACGGTTGCGTCCCGGGATCCTGCGTCGACCAATACCACCTCATCGGGTGTCAGCGTCTGATCGGCGATCGAGAGGAGCAGGGTTTCTACAGTCTTTTCCTCGTCCTGCAGGGGGACTACGAGGGAAATCCTGCCGGTCGGCCGGGCGGATTCCATCGGCACCGGCGTTAGGGGTGCTCGCAAGGGTGACAACCACCGCCCGGCACTTTGATATCAGTCTCCTAGAGCTATCAATCCACCGAGCCGAGCCGGGGCTTGTCTGAATACTGGGGCCGATCAGATGGTGACGGACTCGACTCCTGCTGAGTAGGTCGAGTCTTTCTAGGAGTTCCCCACAACCAAGGAGACAAGACCATTCTACCCTCGGGAAACAGGAGCCACTCGAACTTCGCGGCGAGCCAAGCTTTCGCTCCTGCGAGACTTGGAACGCGAGCAAGTCCTCGGGAGTCTAAAGAGCGAGGCATGTCAATAGCGAGGTGCCTTCTTGGTTGACGACGGATAGCCGACGCCCCCGGGCATCACTGAAGTGGCGAACTCGACCATACGCAGCACCGTCCTCTAGGCGGACGCGACGGAGCTGGGTGTCGTCTCCTCAGCCCGAGCAACCGCGATGTAGATCTCGCAGTGTGCCTGGGCCGTGCGTCCTGCGTCCATCTGGTCAAAGAGGTGAACCGCACCGGCAGCGGCACGTTCGCGCCAAGCAGGGAGAGACTCGAGAGACGTGCGAATCCCCTCAAGCAGCGCACGAGTGTCGCCCGGCGGTACCACGACGCCAAACTCGCTGTCTCCTAGTACGTCACGCACCCCACTCACATCGGCGGCGACGATGGGCCGACCCAAGGCTACCGCCTCGATCACTGCTGACGACAAAGCTTCGTGCAGCGAGGGGTGAACGACCAAGTCCGCTGCCGCAAGGATGGCCAGGGCATCATCGCGCCAGCCGAGAAACTTCACTGCGTCCTCGAGGCCAAGGCGGCGCGAAAGCGACCGCAAATCTCCCTCAGCGGGTCCGGTCCCCACGAGGCACAGCGTACTATCGATCCCCTGAGCTCGCAGTTGCGCCATAGCCTCCAGAAGGTAGCGATGGCCCTTCTCAGGATGGAGTCGCGCGACGTAGACCATGAGAGGTCGTCGGTCGGGGCTCACGCTGGCACGAACTCGAGCCACGTCCTGCGCAGTTACCGCGTCGAAGCGGGTCCGCGTCTCGACCATAAGGAATCAGGTGGACCTTGCCAGGCTCAACACGCTCTGGGCCGATGACGGTGTCCCACACTCGCTGAGCAGGGACAATGATCCTGCTGACGCGAGCGTTCATCCACCTTTCAACCCTGGAATAGACGAGGCGCTTAGCAGGGTTCTCCAGCCTCTGGATCGCGTCCGAGTAGTGACGCGTCCTCACCACTCGGCAGCCCAGAGCACTGCCTAGACAGACCGCCAGCAACGTCGTGTCGAACTCGTGGGAATGCAGCAACTGCGGCCGCGCTCGCCGAATCAGCCGCGCCAGTCGCACTGCCGCAAGCGGAAGCCTCAGTCGACCCGGAGTACCCAAGGCACGCGCATCTACCTTCCGCCGCCCTAGCCCTCCAACGAAACCGCGGTCGTGCCCAAGAGTTGCGAATGTAAGCACGACCGCCGACGAAGGCACATGATCAGCCAGGTTGTTCAGGTAGTAGTTTTCGCTTTCCACCACTGTGACATGCAAGACGCGAACGGGATCTCGCGCTGACGAGGTGGCCTCTCTACGCCATTCACGCAAGCTGCTTCAGCCCTGGCTTTTGAGCCGCATTGCGCCGTCCTCGTGCACGCGCACGAGAACTGCCCGCCTCAGAGACGTGACGCACACAAGTAGCCTTCGTTTGCGCCCGTCTCTATGAGTCGATCCACCCGAAATGAGTGCTCTTCTAGATAGCGGCACAAGGACGAGCGGTCCCCTTTCGCTGACATGTGATATTCAGCCACTATTCGGCGTGGTCTTACGGAGAGTCGAGGCAGGGGCTGCGAACAGAATCTCGTACTCGCTGCCTTCGCAGTCTAGCTTCAGCAAGTCACATCGTGAAATGGCATCTCGATCAAACGCTTCCTCTAGGCTCATGCATTCGACTGCGTCGCCGTCTGGCGACATCTCGTCGGTGAGCGAGGGCAATAGCCAGTTGTCGTTCTGCAGCAGGCGTCTTCTGCCAGACCGGCCAGCCAGTGCTTGGGCGTGCACCGTGACGGCCACGTCCCGAGGAAAACTCACATTTTCCCGGAGCCAGGAGAGGCAAGCGGGACTCGGCTCATAGGCGACGACTCGGACCTGAGCGGCTTGACTGGCCGCGAATGCTGAGAACACGCCGACGTTGGCGCCAACGTCCAAGACGACATCGCCTGCGCGAATCTCATAGCCGGCGGGAGTGTAAATGCGGCGGATCCAGATCTCGTGGAACAGGAAGGCCAGGTCGACGTTTCCGGGCGCCCTGAGGACGACACCGTTTCTGAGGCGGATCTCATGGAGCGGCCGCCTCGCGATCTTGGTACGGAGAGTTCTTGCCAGTTTTTCGCCAGCAGCGTGATGGCGATGTCTTCCCGCATTCTGGCGACAAGACGATTTAGCACGCGTGGCCCCGGTGCTCGTAGATAGCCCGTGGCGTTTGCGAGGGTTTATCGGTCACTGGTAGCGTGGCCCAGGCTGGCCAAAATAAATCGCGATGGCTAGTCCAGCGCTCGTTCCTAAGGGCAAGGTTTGTAGCGCGGCGACGCGAACAAGCGGACGGACGCCATACACTCCCCAGTTCTGGTTGGTGTCGCGGATAGCGGCTACGCGCATTCATCCTTTCAACGGGGTGCAGACGTACATCATCATGTTCGCGCAGAGTCGTCCAGCGACTTCCACCAGCAGCCCGAGCCCCGCAACGCTTCGATCCTCTGACACCAGGAGTCGCTTGAGGAGCGTGGCGGGCGGCCGGGGCGCGATCTGTTGCGGCGCCGGGGCGGTGGCGCGGCCCGGCGAAGTTGCTCTGGTGTCTTGCTCCAGCATGCGCGGCATCAGCGGGAGATCGTAGAGACCAAATAGGATCGCGTACGGATGCGTCCTGTCCACACGGAAGCCCGCCTCCCGCAGCAGACGGCTGAATTCCCCAACGCTGAACGCGTATTGCCAGAAGGATCGTCCGGGCCCGTCCGCTTCGGTGCGTGCCTCGCTCCGGAACTGACGGTCGTTGCGCCAGAGCGCGGAAAATCGCCTCAGCGGGCTCACGTAGGGCACGCTCACCAGCAGCACCCCTCCGGTCCGGAGCACGCGGTGAGCCTCTCGCAGCGCGGGAGCGGCCCAGACTCGAAGTGCTCCACGACACCGCCGGAATAGTAGGCGTCAAAAGACGCAGTCGCGGAAGGGCAGCGCCGAGACGTCGCCCAGGCAGAGCCGCGTGCCGGGACAGCGCGCCTTCAAGCGGCCGAGCGCGTGGGCCGCGAAGTCGACCCCGGTGATCCGTACGACCTCTTTCGGCGTAATAGACCACGTATTGCCCGCGGCCGCAGCCGCCCTCGAGCAGGCGTGTCCCGGCCGGGGCGTACCGTTCGAACAGCGGTCGTAGCGGGTCGACTTCGCAGAAGCGGATCGCCTCGTCGAGCTGCCCGTCGTTCCAGGTCTCGTCCCAGAAGTCCGCCGCCCCCGCGTGTCGGGCCCGATGGAACATCTTCAGCATGGCGGCGCCGCCGAGAAGCGTTCGAGACCATCTCGCACGCCGGCGATGAAATGGAGCGAAATCGCCAGACGATAGAAGGGCGTGAAGGCATCGGCCTGTGGTCCCAACCATTCTGCGAGCCGCGCCACCTCGAGCACGAGCGCCCGCATCGGCCGACTCGTCGCGACCAGCTTCAGGCTCGCCAGCCCGACGACTCGCCGCCGCGCGGCTGGCGAGCACGATCTGCGCCAATTCTTCGAGTTCCAGCGTTTCGGGGCAACGACGCGCGGCCTCTCCACAACCAAGGCCATGCTTGTATTGCTGCGGCAGACATCGGCCAAGGCAGCCGATGTGTCGTGCCCGGCGACGATGCCCTCGGCTAAAAGGATGGGGATTCCGCGGCGGCGCAGCCGCAACGACAGCTCGTACTCTTCCGCGGCGGGCGTGACGAGGTCGTCGCGATAGACGCCTTCCGAACCGGTGAAGAATCGACGCTCCACCGAGAGCTGTCCGCTCGCGACGATCGACACAGTGCGGTACTCGGCGGCCGACTGCCGCTGATACTCGCCGCTGAGCTGGCGCAGCAGTCGGAAGAGCGCTCCCGGGGATTCGGGAGCAAGCCAGTCACAGGGCCCGCAATGACGCTACCGGGCCGTTCACGGTGGGCGGCGACATGTCGCCGCAGGAGGTCCGCTGGCGGGAGGATGTCGTCGTCCATGAATAGCACGATCTCGCCGTTTCCAGCGTGAAAGCCAGTGTTTCGTGCTTTCGCTGGGCCTCCGTTCGGTTGCCGGAGGACTCTCAGCATTGCGCCTGAGGGCAAGGAGATGCCCGTCAGGGAATGGGCGGCCGGTTGGGTGGAGCCGTCATCTACAACCAGAATCTCAACGTCGCTAGAAAAACTTCGATCGCACGCAAGTAGCCGTTCTACGGTCTCGCAGAGCCGAGCTCCTCGGTTGAACGTGGGGACTACGACGGTCATGCTTGTCATGGTGGCTTCGCTGGTTACGGTCGAGAGTGCTCGGTGACATCGGCGGCGGCTGCAGGTGCCGCACTGTTGCGCCCCGCGCGGGTCAAGAAACCCAGGCAGATCCACGCCGCAAGGCCTCCCTCTGAGCATTCCGATACAGATCAGCGACCTTGAGACACGGCACTTGGGCTTCTTTCCGCACTGTGTTTCACGCTGCACCGCACAAGCACGATCATCTGCGCGATCGCGTTCGCGGCCGCGGCAACGTGCAATGGGGAGAGGTAACGCGTGTAAAACGCGAAATAACCAGCCGCTTCACGCGGGCGCCGGTCAGTTGCGTCCCATCTCTTTCTCGCACTCCGCCCAGCTAAGTGTACCACCCCGGCCCCAGGTTCGAAGACCAACCACCAGCCCTCGCGCACCATCCCGCGAAGCACCACTCGCCATCCTCACCGGCCATCTCGAAGCGCCGTCGGCGGCCCGATGTCCTCAAGCTTTCTGCGGCTAATCATCCATCGTCTGCGAAGAACCGCAGACTGGATCGCGCCGGGGCAATAGCGCTTCCGGCGAGTATCCTTATCCTAGCTTTGGCGCGGAGGCACTTGCGATCGCTACAATGCGTGGAGGCGTTGTTGTCGTTGCCGTAGCCATCTGTTTTTCGGATGACGTTGTATGTTGGCCCGTTGGAGCGCCAAGAGGTACGAATAACAGCCGTACAGTTCGTGAACCAGTTGGAGGCTAATTGGACCAGGCGTCGACGACTGAAAGCTATCAGGCTCAACGGCGCCCTCCCCAAACTCTCCTCAGAGGCTTCGCGACCAAACTCGCGGCCCCGATCCGTTCGGCTACGCTCGGCCAACTTGGTTACCCCGTCTCGGGTTTGCCGTCGTGGTGTAGAGCCCTCGCGCCGCTGATCTCAAGGATCTTCCAAGAGAGGGCGCTTTACCGCAGTGACCTTAGGCGTTTTCCTCTCTTCTGCGACGGCGGCAGCGCCCTAGAGATCGGGTGTGGCGCGGGCGAGCATCTCAACCTGGTTGAGATCGCTCGGCTTAAAGCTTGCGGGCGCCCGAGCTCAGCCCCGATGCTCCGCCCACGCAGCGGCATGAGCCTGTCGGAAGGTCCCCAACGGGTCGACAAGGTGATCGATGACGTGGTTCATCACGACGAGGTCGAAGTATTTCGGCTGGAAAGGCGCTCGCGACAGGTCGCCGATATGGACGTGGATGCCAAACCGGCTGTCGAGCTGCTTCGAGAAGGCGGTCAACTCCTCATCGAAACGCCGAATGTGGAAAGCATCGGTTCCGCGTCTCTGCGGAAGCTATTGGCTGCACTGGGATGCTCCGCGCCATCTCACCTCTTTTTCCCGCGCACGTTGTCGCAAGCGTTGCTGCGTACTGCTTTCTTACACATCAGGTCTGGACTAGGCGAGATCCACGTCACTTGGCTCGGCCTCACAGCTACGCGCTCGCCAGAACAGGCGCGGGTACCGGGCTCGACATCACGACACTCAACGCTTCTGATGCAGCTCCACCTTTCGATCAACCAGATGACAATGCGGATTTCGCAAGTGATGGAACCTGACTCGGGCGACCTCCCTTGCGCATGGGGAACCTGTGTCTGAAGCGTGTTGCCACGCGCCTTTCTCTGCCATATCCCCTCCCCACATCGGCCATGGCGTCCGGCTAGTGCGACCTAGTCACACAAGCAGTTTGAATACATCCCTCATTGTGAGGGCCACTGCCCATCAGAACATTGAGCCGTGTCGTTCTTGGTGACCAGCAACCGCCTCTCCGTCGTCATCGTCGTTTGGAACTCTGGTGACTTACTACGTCGCTGTGTTCAAAGCCTGATCCAGCACCCTCCGACCGATTCATGGGAACTAATCCTCATCGACAACGCCTCGACGGATTCGGAGACCAAGCTCTTTCTGGCGGAGACGGTCGCTGGCCGCCCATGGGCGCGGTCCGTATTGTCCGCAACGAGAAGAACCGCGGCTTTGCCAAAGCCGCCAACCAAGGTCTGCGGTTGTCGAAGGGAGAGTTCGCTCTTCTCTTAAACCCGGATACGCAAGTGACTCCCGGCGCACTTCAAGTTCTCATCGACGTCATTAGATCTGACACCACAGTTGGAGCCTGCGGGCCTCGTCTCGTCACCGCCGACGGTAAGGTGCAACCGAGCGTATGGCGTGAAGCAAACTTCTTTAACATTCTTCTGGACGGCCTGCCTGCTCATAGGATGCTTCCGCAAGGCATCAGAGGAGAGCTGCTTCTGGGCAGACGCTGGGCGCACGATCGACCCAGGAGGGTGGCCGCGTTCAGCGGTGCTGCAATGATGGTAAGGATGGCCATGGTAGAGGACATCGGCCCACTCGATGAGAGGTTCGAGATGTATGGAGAGGATGCTGAGTGGTGTCACCGGATGACTCGGCATGGATGGATCCTCCGATTTGAGCCGCGGTCAGAGATCCTTCACCATGGCGCGCGCAGCGCTCTGCAACGATGGTCTGACGACGACCGACGTCTGCGCGAGGCGACAGCCAATGTGAGATTCCAGTTGCTCTGCTACCCTCCATTCCGAGTGGTTCGCAACCTTGCCGCGTCGGTCTTCGTCACGGCGCTAATGGGGATCGGACAGCGCCTTCGTGGTAGACCCTACCATCTTGCTAGCCGGGTGCTTTCGGTTCAGCGTGACGGTCTATGCACGGCGGCGCGCAGATTGCTCTCGCGCACGACACTGTCGTAACATTTGTCCCGCACGTTACTGCCGATCGCCGTGGTCCGTTGGTGCCCTCCTCAGCCCGGGTACTCTCACTCTCTCTAGGTGGAGGAGTGACCGGGGGCAGGTCGACTCCTAGAGCCGACCCCTCAAGACGACGCCTGCCGCCCATCTCACCTAAGCGGCGCCAAGATTGTCACGTCACGCGGGTCCTCGAGCGAGAACCGCAGGACGCTACGGTCCGGCCACCTCCTCGCAGCCTCCTCGACGCTCATGCGGCGAGCGGGCTTCAAGTTGTACGCCGCCGCGTCTGCCGTCCTGAGGAATTCCAGCTCCACATCCTCTCCCTGGCGACCGCTGCAGAGTGCTAGGGCGTCGGCTAGTCCGTTTCGGAAGATATATGCCGGGAAAGACGCACCCCACAGCTTGCCAACTGAGTCGGGCGTGTCGAATACCAGGAAGGATACTGCCCCGTTCGCTGGAGCTCGCACGACAGGACACGCCACCTCTAACGTCCTTGATACCGCGGCGTCGGCCAGCACCCACTCGCGAAGCCTTTCGTCACGGTACGGCGTGTTGAGCCCCAGACTCAGTATGATCCATGCACCGCCTACAAGCGCGCGATGGGCTCCGACTCGACCGGCAAGCCAACACGCCAACAGTCCAAATGCGATAGCTGAGAAGCACGCCGGAAGATAGGAATATCGCGCCTCCACACCTGCAAACGGGACGTAGGGCGAATAGGCCAGGACGAAACACCCGCCAACTACAGCCAAACGACGGTCCGTGATGATCAGAATCGCGACTGCCAGGATGCTCGCTGCAACCGCCGCCATGGCCATGTGAGCGAACGCCCACTCGTACAGCGCTGCGACGTTGAATGACAGAAGCTGGAATAGCGAACAGTAACCCGCTCCTACCATATCGCGCAGCGTTGTGCCGGCATGAACTCCGCTACGTGAAGGAGCCCGCCACCACATGTGCAACCCGAAGATAGCGAGCAAACCCAACTGATGGAACAGAGCCGCGCGCATTCTCGCAATCGACCCCTGTCGCACGCCCAAGATGGCATACTCCAGCCAGGCGGCAACTAGCACTATGCACAGGGCCGCTTCATTGCTTAAGACCGCGCCAAGGGAGCACAACGCATACGCACCGTAGCGCCACGGATTGTTCGAGCGGAGCCACACCGCGAAGTGTAGCAGGCCCAATAAGAAGAGTGACGTCGTGAGCAGGTAGCCTCCGCTGCAGACGATCCAGAACTGCACCTCGTAGTGTAAGAACGACACTGCGAAGAATGCGCCCGCTGCGCCAGAGGTCAGAGCGTCGCAATGGAAACAGACTCGGGCAACCCGCGCCACGAGAAACGCGTTCACTGCCTGGAGGAACACGATCAGCAGCCGCCACGGCAATGCGCTCAGCCCCCACAGCCGATGCACACTCCAGAACAGGAGCTCGGTCAGTGGAATATAGTGAAAAGCGTACGGGTCGGTTTGTGGCCTGGGCCGCAAGAGTTCCCAAGGCGAAGTGGCCGTGCTCGCCGAGCGCAACAAGGACCAGTCGTCGCTGACGAACCCGAGGGACCAACTCCCATGAGAGAGCCAGCCGACGATCCCGAGGTAGAGGACGAACCACCCGACGTGCGCTGCGGTCGAACGCCAGTCAGTCATGCGCCCCTCGCGACCGACGACGGCGACAGTTCCACGTTATTCACCAGGAAGCTTCCTTTCACCGCGGCGTCTCGGTGCGTTCGTTGGAACTACGCGCGGCGGCTCCGGATCGGGGCCGTAGGCGCGAGCGGCAGTTCTCGCCACCATGTTGTTTTGGGCGCGATGGGCGGTTTCCGAGAAAGGTTCACATGTATTGCGAGGACGGAGAAGGATGTCGGCTATTCCCATCTTCGGACCAAGCGACGCAGGAGCGCGCGAGCTTCGCTACCGCCCTCGAAACTAAGGAGGGCGACGGCTGCGCCAGCGGCAAGGAGAAGGCCCGTCGCGAGCCGCAGCCAAACGGACGCACTAGATCCCACGCAGAACGCCGCGAAACCGGACAGGATCGTGCCGCAACTGACGAGAAGCGCACTCCCGCCCACCTCATTGGCGAGTGCGCGTCGCGCTAGGATGTACTGGGCGGCCGCGTCGACACTGACTCGGACGGTCCATGCGAGTGCTGCGCCAGGGACGCCATAAATGCGGACGAGTGCGTAGACGACGCCGAGGTGAATCGGCAACTCGAGGGCGTAGAGGACGACCAGCACGAGTGGTCTTTCACAGGAGCGGAGAACTGCAGTCCAGACGTACGCCGCACCGTTGATCACAAAACCAACGACCAGGACACGCGCCGCCAATGAAGCGCGAAGGGAGAATTCTGGGCTCAGCCACAGCGCTAGCAGCTCCGGCATCAAGGCGATCAATGGCGCCCCGATCATCGAGCCGAGCAACACGAGGGCGCGCGATGCTCCGTTGGCAATCCGCGCTGCCTCGCGCCGGCTCTCCACAGCTGCAGCGGCCAGCCTCGGTACAAGGACCGTTGCCAGTCCGCCTGCCAGTATCGTCAACCTGGATAGAGCGGCGAAGGGCACCGTGTAGTGACTTAGGTCGTCGACCGGTCGCGCCATGCTCAAGCCGAGCTTCTCACCGTCGCCCAGCAGGCCCGAGATGACTCCAGCCATTGTCAGCGGTACGCCTAACTGCAGCAGATCTGCGGCGACAGCCCGGGTCGGCCCAGGACCAACGCCACTCAAGCCGATAGAAGCTACCCAAGCAGCGATGACACTCCAGTCGACGGCGGCCTGGGCGACAAATGCCTCTTGGAGCCCGCCGCCGAGTACGATCGCGACGACGGGAACCAGCGCTCTGGCCGTACTGTGAGCGGTCTTGATTGCGGCCAGCCGCCCGAATTGCTGACGCCCCGCGAGAGCTGCGTAGAGAGTCACGACAAGCGGTTGCGCCGCGACTAACAGAGAGGCCGCTGGCATGCACGAGCGGAGCTCAGCGCGCAGAGGCGCAGGCAGGCTGAAGAGCGACCAGGCGTGCGCGGCCAGGACGAAGAAGCCAAGTCCGCACACTAAGGACGCAATCACACTGAGCGCGAGCGCCGTGCGCTCAAGACGGATCCGATCGTCGACTAGGCCATGCCCCGTCGCTTCCGCCATCCGTCGGGTGAGAGCAGGCCCGACGCCAAGCTGAAGGAGAAGGAGTTGGGTAGCTAGAATGCCCACGAGGCTCAGAACGCCGTAGCGAGCGGCGCCAAGGTCGCGGACCAGTACCCGTACCGTAACGACAGTAACCGCGGCCTGGATCACGTCCGCCAGCGTTACGAGGGCGGTGCTCGACGCTAGCGAACGGCTAGTCTTGCCCATCTACCAGCGCTACCCGTGCCGAAGCTCGCTTTCCAGCTGACTCGCGCTACCGGCCCCGCACGGCCGTGTGCGAACAACAGAGGGAAATACACGACGCGAGCATTTCAGCGTCTGCGCTTCCGTTCATTCGTGAGCCGTCGCCAAGTCCTGTAAATCATCGCGCATGCTCAGGAGTTCTCCCTTACGGTCGGCGCCGAGGGACGTCCGGCGGCGATCCGACCGATTCGAGCGATTAGGTCTGCCAAGGCTCCGCTCGCGAGCATGAGCATACCGGCTCGAGTGGCCATGCAAGGGGCCCCGCGTCGCCTCGCTAGAGGCAGCCGCGGCGGCGTCGATGAAGAAGGGCAACATTGGCGCGAACGTGGGATCGTATCAGAGGATACCGCCCAAGAAGGCGTCACCAAGGTGCAGCGGCGACAAGTGAGGCCGGCTCCTCGCCAAGATCAGCCAGCCTCTTCGTCGAGGATGCCCAAGCCAATAGTTGATTGCCCCTGCGTGGACATCCGAGCGCTATGGATCCGTTCCGACGGATCCAGCTGGCAAGTGCGTGTGGGCACGCCGCTGACGCCCGCACGTCGAACGCTTGGTACTGACAGAGTTCCGGAAGGCGGCGAGGAGCCGCGCGCAAGGGAGAAGGGCGCAGTTGCTTGACCGGGGCTGGTGTCTCTAGGAGTGAAGCCTGCACCGCGACAGCCGGCACAGCTGCTACACGAGAATTCTTTCAAAGCAGGTGAACTGCTGGCCCGCCTGGAGCATCGAGCGAACGGGGTTGACCCACGCAGGACTCGGCCGCAAACTCCGATGCGATGCGGCGCGGGCGAGGATCCTGGCGACAGCGCGGACGCCTGGTCGTACTTGTGCTGGTCGGCGCGCTTCCCGGTTTTGCGAAGCTCGCACTATATCGGTGGCTGTTCGGCTATCGGATTGGCCCGGGAGTCCACATCGGCATGGCGCTGCTTGATGCGCGTGACGTGGAACTCGCTGCCCGCAGCAGCATCGGCCACTTCAGTGTGATCCTGTCAGTCGGCAGGTTCGAGCTCGGAACGGAGGCGCGCATCGGGAGGCTCAACATTATCCGCGGTGGTGAGCGGGTGCCCTTGGCAGCTACTCCGAAGTCATGCGGCTCAACGTGCTCAACGCGATCCCAGACCACGACTGCACCACGCATCCAGAATCGGTGCTCGAGATCGGGCCGGGAACGGTGATCACCTCAGGCCATCGCATCGACTTCACCGATCGCGTCACGCTTGGCAGGAACGTCATCGTTGGCGGCCGCAACTCGTCGCTCTGGACCCACAACCGGCAGGAGACGGCGCCGATCGAGATCGGCGACTTCTGCTACCTCGGCAGCGAGGTACGGCTGGCGCCGGGGGCGAAGCTGCCGGACGAGTGCATCCTCGGCATCGGCGCCGTGCTGGTCGGCGAGATCAAGGAGCCGCGGTCTCTGGTGGCGGGCGTGCCGGCGAAAGCGGTGCGGCCGCTCGACGAGAAGGACCTCGCGCGGATCCGCCGCAAGACGCGCGGCGACATGCCCGACGACTTCTACAAGCGTTCCTGAGCGTTCAGCTATCCTCAGGCACGTGAAGCGCAGCCTGGTCGGCTTCCTGCTGGTCGTCGCTGCGACCGCCCCCGACCTGCTGGCCCAGACCAGCGGACGCTCCCGAGTCGAGGCTGCCTGAAACGGCGAGCGAGCGCCCCGGGCTCTTTCGGCTGGGCAGCTTCTACCTCACTCCCTACCTCCATGTAGGCACGCTCGGTATCGACACGAACGTCTTCTACACCGAGACGGACCGCCAGACCGACTTCACGGCGAGCGGTGGCCCGGGCCTCGAGATCGTTCGACCCTTCGGCCTCGAAAGCCGCTTCCGCGTCGACGGCGCTCTCGACTATCTGTACTTCGCCAAGACCGAGTCGCAGCGTCGCCTGAACGGCTTCGGAACCGCGTCCCTCGACGTGCGCGGCGTCAAGACCCGCTTCGTCGTGGAGGAGCGCTACGAGCGCAACTTCTACCGGCCGAACTACGAGGTGAACGATCGCGTCGAGCAGGAGAAGGAAGGCACGCGCGCGCTGTTGCGCCGTGACCTCGGAGATCGAATGCGCGTTGCGCTGTTCGGCGAGCGCTTGCGGACCCTCACCGAGAGCCAGTTCTACCTGGGAACGGACCTCGGCGACACGCTCACGGAGAACCGCTACCAGGCGGGCGGCGAGCTGCAACTCGCTCTCTCGGTGAAGACGCGGCTCGTGGCGGGGGGCGAAGAGTCCTGGTACCGCTACCCGAACCTGCCGGAACGGGACGGCCAGTCGACGCTCGCCTACGGCGGTCTTCGCACCGACGACAGCGCGCTGATCTCAGGCGTGGCTGTCGCCGGCATGCGCTGGTTCCGGCTCGACACCGGAGCCAAGCGCGACGTGGTCTACGCCGACGTGAACGCGACGTGGAACATTTCCTTCAAGACCAAGCTCGGCGGCCGCTATTCGCGCGACATCGACTACTCGGCCTTCGCCACCTCGGGCGACACACCCACGAACCTCAACGAGACTGCCGAGGTGTTCGTAGAGAAGTTCCTGACGCGCAGTGTGTACCTGCGGCTGTTCGCGCGTCAGCATCCGGCTAGTATCGGACGGCGAGGTGACGCTGGTGGTGCCGGACGAGGGACTCGTGCAAGCCGAGCGCAATGATCGCGTGCGTGAGGCGGGAGGCGAGCTCGGCTACCAGTTTCGCTCGCGAATCCGTGCCGGCATCACCGTGAGCTATACGGACCGCACTTCGTCTATCGAGACCTTCGGGATCGAGGGGCTGCTGGCGGGGTTCACGCTGCAGTACAACCCGCCACAGCCGACGTTCAGATGAGACCTCGGCTGCCGGCGCCGCGCTTGCCGTGCCGGAGTTACGGAATGGCCTTGCGCGGTGAGGCGCACCCGCGGCAAATCGGCGCATGACTGAATTCCTCGACGGCCTGATTGCGTTGCTCGTCGCGGGAGTGCTGAACCTCTACATCTCGTCGCGCATCAAGGCTCGGCTCCCCAAGGATGAGGGGCACTTCCTACTGAGCGTCTTTTGGTGGACGCTCGTGCTTCGCTATTCGTTGGCAGTGGTTCTGAACGTGTTCTCGGACAGTTCCTCGTTTGCTGGGATGTTCTGGGGTGATTCAGGTACGTACGACGCCGGAGGTTATGGGCTCGCACTCGTTTGGCAGGGAAATGCCATAGGAGCGCCCAGAGTCACGCAGGCACTGAGTGGCTACGGGTTCTTCTATTTCGTCGCTGCGATCTATTTCGTGTTTGGGCGAAACCAGCTTCTCGTCCAGTTCCTGAACGGTACGATCGGCGCGCTCACGGTCGTGATCATGTACGGCCTGGCGGGGCGCCTGTTTGGCGCAGCTGTCGCGAAACGCGTCGCGCTACTGATGGCGTTCTTCCCCGGAATGCTGTTCTGGTCTGCCGGAATGTACAAGGATCCGGCCATCCTCTTTTGCATCGCCGTCTCGATGTACTCGGTCGTGAGGCTGCGAGAAGCGCCGTCACCGGCGATGGTGGTGCTCTATGTGGGGGCCGTTCTGGCCCTCGTCACTCTGCGCTTCTACATCGCGTACTTCGTCATGTTCGCGACGTTGACCAGCTTCGTATTCTCTCGGCGCGGTTCGCTCCTGCCGCGGATCTTCTCGTACGGTCTCGTCGTCGCCGCCCTCGGCGTCGCGTTCACGTTCGTCGTGCGGCAAGAAGCGCTTGAGCAGCAGAACGCCTTCATGACGTTCGAGCGTCTCCAGGTGACCAGGACCGACCAGGCCAACCTTGGGCAGTCGGCGTTCGGCCGTGAGCACGACGTCACGACGCCAATGGGAGCTATACGCGCTCTGCCGGTCGGTCTAACCTACCTGCTGTTCGCCCCGTTCCCCTGGGCGGTGGCGGGAACGCGCCAGGCTCTGGTATTCCCCGAGATGTTGGTCTGGTACGGCTTGATGCCAGCCTTTGTGGCAGGACTCATGTATGCGATCCGGCGCCGGCTCGGCGACGTTCTCCCGATCCTGTTGTTCGCGGTAACGCCTCACGTTCGCCTACGCCCTGATGCAGGGAAATATCGGGACGGCATACCGACAGCGCATGCAAGTGACCATGTTCTTCTTCCTGTTCATGGGTGTGGGACTGGCGGAAAGGGCGAAGCGGAAGGCCCTGAGCAAGGGGCGATTCGTGATGAAACCCGCCGTACAGCGCTGATATCAGCGATCTGGCGCTGATTGACCGCGCGTGAAGCGACCGCCACAATGACGCATGCTCGGCGTGGCGGTGCGTCGACGGGGATTGCAGCCGCATGGCTCGGGTTGGCAGCGGCCACGGCCGTCTCGCAGACGTCACGGCCGGCGGACTACGAGATCGGCCCCGGCGACGTGCTCAAGGTCGTCGTCATCGGCCAAGCCCAGATGACGGGCGACTTCCCGGTCGATCCTGAGGGCATGGTGAACTTCCCGATCCTCGGGAAGATCAAGGCCGTCTCAGCACACGACGCTCGAACTCGAACGCAAGGTCACGACGCTGCTGGCCGACGGGATCCTGAGGCGGCCTCAAGTCACGATTTCGGTTGCAGAATACGGCAGTCAGCGGGTGTTCGTGACGGGGGAAGTCCAGCGGCCGGGACGCTATCCACTGAAGGCGGATCGCACGCTTCTGGCATTGCTCGGAGACATCGGTCCGCTCGGCCAGAACGTCGGGCACGAGGTGATCGTGATCCGGCCGCCTGGGCTGGCGGGCGCAGCCAACGGCGCAGCAGTGACGGCAGGCACGACGGATCCGCCCGAGTCCGCCGGCACCAGCACGGGCGCGGGTGACCCTTCGGCGGGCGCCGCCGATGCAACGGCGCCAGCGAGTATCCCCGGATTGCCGTTCGTGGCGCCGGGCTCTGAGGTCATCCGCATCAGCCTGCTCGAGCTTCAGTCCGGCAACCCCGAGAAGAACGTGACTCTCAAGGCCGGCGACACCGTCTACTTCCCGAAGGCGTCGCAGGTCTACGTGATGGGCAGCGTCGCGCGCCCTGGACCCTACCGATACCAGGAAGGGATGACCGTACTGCAGGTGCTCACGCTCGCGGGAGGCGTGACGGAGCGCGGCTCGCAAGGCCGGGCCAAGTTCATCAGGATCGTGGACGGCAAGAAGGTGGAGAAGAAGGCCAAACCCACCGATCTCGTGCTGCCGGAGGACACGCTCGTCGTGCCCGAGCGCTTCTTCTAAACAGCGGCCTACAAGCGACTTTTCGCTCACAGTCGCCGGAGTGGCGCGACACACCCGCGGAAGCTGCATTACGTAGCTGCAAATGGGCAACAGGTAGTGCCCTCGCAGCTCCACTGCCCCCCAAGCAATTGTGCTTCAGCCAACTTCGTGGCCTACATCATCAGGAATCGCATAACCCTTTGATTTTTAGGGATTTTTGGGTAAGCTACCGTGGGCCCGGGCCAGGACCCGCGGGGGAGGTGTCGTGAGCGAGCAGGCAGTGCTGCAGGATGCGCGTCAGTACCTGGCGATGCTCCACAAGCGTCGCGCGATCATCCTGACTTCTCTCGGCCTCTGCTTGGCGATTGCCGTCCTTTACAACTACACGACGCGGCCCGGTCTACCAGGCGACGACGCAGATCCTGATCGATCGCGATACCCCTAACGTCCTGCCCAACAAGGAGCTCGTCGAGATGGTCCAGGGCGGGATGGACTACTACCAGACTCAGTACCAGCTCCTGAAGAGCCGCACGCTTGCCGAGCGCGCGGTCGAGCGGCTGAATCTGCAGTCTCATCCGGAGCTCGCGACCGGGCCGATGATGAATCCCTGGGAGCGCCTGCAGAGGTTCTTTGGACAGCCGCCTGCCGCCGTCGTCGACCCGAGCGGCATGCCTCTGCCGCCCGCCGCTGCGGCATTCCGCTCCCGAATCCAGGTGGAGCCGGTGCCCGGCTCGCGGCTCGTGAACCTGCACTTCCGCGCCTACGATCCGCAGGTGGCGGCGAGCGCCGTGAACGCGCTCGCACAGCTCTATATCGAGCAGTCGCTCGAGCTGCGCTTCACGACGTCCACCGAGGCGACGGGCTGGCTCTCCGACCGCCTGAAGGAGCAGCAGGCCAAGATTGACGCGTCCGAGCATGCGCTCCAGGAGTACCGCGAGAAGGAGGGGCTCGTCGGACAGGAGTCGCGCGAGGAGCTCGTGACGCAGAAGCTCGGGACCCTGAACGGCGCGCTCCTCGAAGCCCGCACGGACCGCATCGCGAAGGAGACGCTCTACAACCAGATCGCGTCGATGGGCCCGAGCCAGATCGAAAGCTTCCCGTTGGTGATGAGCTCGACGCAGGTGCAGGCGCTCAAGAACGACCTCCTGGATCTCCGGAAGCGGGAGGCGGCGCTCGTCCGAGTCGTTGGGCGACAAGCACCCCGACATGGTGAACGTGCGCATCCAGATCCGGCAGGCCGAGGAGCGGATCCGAGGCGAGATGCGCAACGTCACCCGCGCCGCCGAGAGCGAGTATCGGACCGCGCTCGCGCGCGAATCGCGCCTCGCCGCAAACCTGGAGACGGTGAAGGGCGAAGCGCAGGACTCGAACCGCAAGTCCTTCGAGTACATGGCGAAGAAGCGCGAGCTCGAGACCAACCGCCAGCTCTACCAGGACCTGCTCACCAAGACCAAGCAGACCGGCCTCGAGACCGAGCTCAAGACCACGAACATCCGCGTGATCGAGAAGGCCGAGGCGCCGCGGCGGCCGATCGCGCCCCGGAAGACGCGCAGCTACCAGATGGCGGTCGTGCTGGGGCTGCTGATCGGGATCGGCCTTTCGCTCGGCTTCGAGCACATGGACAACACGTTCAAGACGCCGGAGGACGTGCGCGAGCACATCCCGCTGCCGTTCCTGGGCATGGTGCCCGACGTGGCGCTCAAGCAGCAGGGCGCAACAATGGGCCGTAGCTCGCACCTCGTCAAGAGCCCGAACTCGGCGGTCGCCGACGCCTATCGCGTGCTCCGGACGAACCTGATCTTCTCCTCGGCCGAGACGACCGGGCGCGTGATGCTGGTGACGAGCGCGAACCCCGCCGAGGGCAAGACCACGACGCTCGCGAACCTGGCCGTGGCGCTCGCGCAGAACGGCGCGAAGGTGCTGGCCGTGGACGCCGACCTGCGGCGGCCCACGCTGAATCAGCACTTCGCCGTGCTGAAGACGCCCGGGCTCACCGACCTGATCGTCGGCAAGGCCCCGGCCTCGCAGGCGATCCACTCGACCAAGGTCGAGGGCCTGCAGCTCCTGCCCTGCGGCTACCTGCCGCCGAACCCGGCGGAGCTCCTTGGCTCGCCGATGATGAAGCAGATCCTCGAGGCGCTGCGCGCGCACTACGAGTGGGTGCTGATCGACGCGCCGCCGCTCCTGGCGATGGCGGATGCGCCCGTGCTCTGCCCGCTCGTCGACGGCGTCGTGATGGTGATCGCGGCCGAGTCCGCCACCAAGCCGGCCGTGATCCGCGCGATCGACCAGGTCACGAGCGTGGGCGGCAAGGTGGCCGGCCTCGTGCTGAACAAGGTCAACCTGGAGCGCAACTCGTACTACTACAGCCAGTACTACGGCGAGTACTACCGGAGCTACTACGCGTCGGAAGGACGGACCCAGAAGCAGTCGACCAGTGCGCCGGAGGCGCGGCGACCGGCATCCCGACACCCGGTTCGGCCGGCGCGGCGGGCGTGAAGGAGCAGGCGAGCATGCGGTTTGAAGCGACTGAACGAATGACGCTACGATCGGGGCGGATGCGTCCCTTGCGCCGCGCGGCCCACGTATTCCTGGCGCTGCTGCTGGTCTGTCCCGCCGGCCTGGGCGCGGCGGCGCCCGCGACCGGCACGATCCAGGGAAGCGTGAAGCTCCAGGGCCGGCCGCTTTCCGGCGTGACGGTGGCTTTCATCGAGCTGCAGTCCGGCTCCGTCGTGCGCGCGGTCTCGAGCGCCGACGGCGGCTTCTCGACGGTGGCGCCGACGGGCGAGTACGCGGTCACGACCGAAAGCCAGGCGGGCCTCGCGGTGGGTCACGCCCCGGTGAGGGTGGCGGTGGCCGACGGGCGCGTCGCGAGCGCCGACGTCGAGCTGGTGTCGGTTGCGTCTGCCATGACGCAGGATCCCGCCGCCGCCGGGGCGGGCGCAGCCGGAGCGGCTGCAGCTTCAGCAGCCCAGGCTCCGGCCGCCGACGCGCAGGCGCCCCCCGCGACGCAGGCCCCGGCCTACGCCCAGACGACCGGCACCGGCGCCCAGATCCAGTTCTCGCCGGTGACCTGCTTCATCGCGGGCGAGTTCCCGCTGCTCGACGCGTCGATCGAGCCCGCCGCTTCGGTCGCCCGCGCGCGCACCTACTTCAAGGGCGCGGTCGGTGACGCCTTCTACTACATCGAGATGACCTCGGGCGAGGGCCGCTACTTCGGCAAGCTGCCGCGGCCGCGCGTCGAGGCCTCGCCGATCACGTACTACCTGCAGTCGACGACGACCGAGTTCGAGGAGAGCCAGACCCAGGAGATCGAGGCGATCGTCGTGCAGGACAAGTCCGAGTGCGGGGATCGCGTGGTCGCCGCGATCGGCCCGGCGGGTCCGGTCACGGTCTTCTCCGCGGCCACCGGAGCCGCGATCCTGGCGCCCGCGGGCTTCGCCGCGGTGACGGCCTCGGGTATCGCGGTCGGCCTCATCACGGTGCTCGCGGCGCTGGCGGCGGCGGCCGGCGTCGTGGGCGGCGTCGTGGCGGCGCCGCCGGCCGGCGGCGGTGGAGCGACGCCCCCGCCGATCATCGTGGTGCCGTCGCCGATCCCGACGCCCCCGCCGATCCTCATCGTGCCGACACCGATCCCGGTCACCACGTTCCGTTGATCGGCTCGCTGATCGGCCGCGCGGGCCGCCGCCTGGAAGCGTCCTACCTCCAGGTGAGCGTGTTGCTGAGCGTCTCGTTCTTCGGGGCGGTGAGCGTCGCCTGGGCCACCCACGAGGTGGTGCCGTCGCGCCAGGTGCCGCTCGTCTCGGCGACCTGCACGCGCTGCTGAGGTGCGATCTCGCGCACGCTCGCGGCGACCGGAGCGGCGCCGCCCGTGCCGTTGACCGCGGCGCCCAGGGCCAGGCCCTGGACCCGGATCGCCTTCTGGCCCTGGTTCACGACGAACACCTTGAGCGTCCACGCGTCGTTCGCCTCGACGGCTCCCGCGGGCGTCATCTCGAACTCGATCCTGCCGGTGAAGTCCGGGGCCTTCTCGTCGGCGTCGAAGCCGACGAGCCCCCGCGCCTTGTCCTTGCGCGTCTTCTCCGAGTCGACCACGGTGCGGCCCGCGACGAACTTCCGGCGCGCCAGGTCGCGGCGCTGCGTGGCGTCGGCGCGCAGGCTCGTGGCCCTGGCGTTGCCGGGATCGAGCCGGAGCGCGCCGTCGAGATGGCTGATCGCGGCGTCGTACTGGCGCGCGCCGAGCGACGCCTCGGCCTGGCCGATGAGCCCCGCGGCCTGCTGGGCGGGTGAGGGCCCGGTGGGCGCGGGAGGCGGGGTCGCGGCTGCGGCCGCCGGCGTGGGGGTCGCGCGCGGCGTCGGCGTCGGGCGCGGCGTGGGCGTCGCCGCGGCCGTCGGCGTGGGCGTGCTGCTCACGACCGGCGTCGGCGTCGCCACCGGCTCGGGCGTCGCGGATTCGACCGGCGCCGGCGTGGCGGCCGCCGGCTCGGGCGTGGCGACGGGAGGGCGGCGGCTCGCTGGCGCGCGCGACCGGAGTCGGGATCGGCGCGGGCGGCGCCGGGCTCTGGCTCATCGCGCGCCACGCGAAGTAGCCCCCGGCGACGAGCACGAGCACGCCGATGGCGCCGCCGATGACGAGCATCGGCGGTCCCGAGCGCGCGGCCTTCGGCGCCGCAACCGCGCCATCCGCGGCGGGTGCCGGCTCCGTCGGGCGCGCCGGTGCGCGGCGCGTGCGCTGCGAGACCGAGGGCGGCTGCGGCCGTGTCGTCGCAGGCCGTGGCGCCGCCGGCGGCCGGGGTCGCGCCGGCTCCGCTGGCTTCGCGACGACCGGCGGGGCCGGATCGGCGGCCGGCCTCGGGTACAGCGGCCGCCTCGACCACGGGCTCGTCGGCTGCCGGGATCGTCTGGTACGACTCGAATTCGTGTTCGCTCGGCAGCGGCTCGACGAACCCGGGCTCGACCTCGTCCGCGCTGCCCATCAGGAGCGTCGGGGCGACCTCCTCGGGGACCTCGTTGACGGTCTCGGTGGTGTCGAGTCGATAGGTCTCGTCGACGGGAGCGGCAGGGGCCTGGGGCTCGATGGCCGCGGCCGCCACCTCGGACTCGAAGTCGTCGATGAACCCCGGCAGGTGGGCCGGGGCCGCCTCGACGACGTCCGGCGGCGGCGGGGCGTCCTCGGCTTCCGCGCCGGGTTCCTCCGCCTCGACGTTCCCGCTCGCGCCTTCGGTCGCGGGTTCGCTCTTGCCCTCGCGCGCCCAGAGCGCCACGGTCTCGATGTCGGGCGTGGGCTCCGCCGCCTCGGCGGGCGGCTCGGGCTCGGGCGGCGCCACGGGGGCCGGGGCGGGCGCGCGCCGCGGCAGGATGCACTGCATCATGACGACGTCTTCCTCGCCGGGCACGCCCAGCCAGAGGATGTCGCCGTTGCGGAGCTCGGTGCCCTCGCGGTCGAGCGCGTTGTCGTTGACGTGCACCGTGCGCGAGGAGCCGGTGTCGTGCACCGTGACCTTGCTCCCCTCGACCACCACGCGCGCGTGGTAGGGGCTCACCCCCGGCAGGTCGAGGTAGAGCGACGACCCGCGGAGCCGAGCCAATGGTGAACGTGCCGTCTTCCGGCAGCGAGCACTGGGTGCCGGCGAGCGGGCCTCCCAGGACGGTCAAGGACGGTGTCTTCGACTCGGCCATCGCGCTCTCTAGCTGCCCCGCCCGGAGGGAAGACGGAACTCGTTATGGACGCTCATTCTAGGGGTGACGTGCCCGGCTATCAAGGCCGCCCCCGGACGGCCTCGCGCGGCCGGGCGGCGAGCGCCGCCAGGGCCACGAAAGTCGCCGCGTTCGCCGGGATCTGGCCGTTGAAGTCGACGAGCTCGTGAAAGGCGAAGCCCGCGAGCGCCCCGAAGAGGCCCAGCTCGACGGGCGAGTGCCGGCGCGACGCGAGGGCCCCTCGAAGCGCCACCAGGAAGAGCCCGGCCACCAGCAGCAGGCCCACGGGGCCTCCGTCGAGGAGAGCCTGCAGGTAGTCGTTGTGCGCCTCGCCGATCCAGTCGGTCTTCCAGACCGTCTGGTACCAGGGGTACGCGGTCGCGAAGGCGTTCCAGCCGTCGCCGAAGAGCGGGAAGTGTTTCGCCATCGGCAGCATGTCGCGCCAGAGGTCGAGCCGGCTGCCCTGGATCCCGCGCATCTCGAACGCCGAGATCACGCCGCCGAGCCCGATCCAGACGACGCCGGTCGCCACGAGCAGCGCCACGACGAGCGCCGTCCGGCGCCGCCCGGGGGAGACGACCGACATCGCGATGGCCCCGAAGGCGAACGCCGTCACCCCGCCGCGGGACCGCGAGGCGACGAGGCCGGCGACGATCACCATCACGATCGCGGCCGAGCGCAGGAGCGCGAGTCCCTCGGCCTCCCCGAGCAGCAGGACGGGGCGGCGCCTTCGGGCCCACTCCGCGCGCAGGCGGGCGAGCGCGTCGAGCGCGAACCCGAGCGCGAGCGCGCCCGCCATCACCAGGTAGCCCGCGAAGTGGTTGCGGTTGACGTACGGGCCGAAGACGGCCCAGTCCCAGGTCGGCTTCCACACGCCGTAGAGCCGCCGCGGCTCGGGCGAGACCGCCTGCAGCAGCGCGACGATCGTGAGCACGAGGCCGGTGTAGACCACCGTTCGCAGCAGGCGCCGGCGCCAGCGGCCGTCGGCGAGCTCGAGCTCCACGGCGACCGCGAGCAGCGCGAAAGCCGCGAGGAACGCGAGCCCGCGCAGCGTGTCGGGCGGGCTGACGCTGATCGGCTTCCAGGCCGCGAGCGGGCGCACCAGCAGCGTCTGGTCGTGAAACGCGTACGTCCCCGGGCTCACGACGCGCAGAACCGAGGGCGGCAGCGGCACCAGCTGGACGAGCGCGAGTGCGATGAGGCCGAGCGCGAGTGCGATGCCCCGGCAGCCGGGGACGCGGTGCGTTTCGTTCGTGCCAGAGCGCGACGAGGCCGGCGAGCGACGAGCCCGCGAGGAGCGGGATGAACACCGGCTCGTGGACGGCGCCGGCGAGCGGCGGCGCCGCGGCCAGCAGCAGCAGCACGAGCACGCCCACGAAAGAGGCGGCGCGCCCGGCCGCGCTCATCTCTGGACGCGCTCGACCCGCAGCAGCCGCGCCCGCGGCCCGAACACCAGGCGGCGGTCGGGCTTGCCGTCGCCGTTCGTGTCGATCTCCTCGGAGGCGATGCGTCCGCTCTCCCAGGCCTGCCAGCGGTCCGGGCGGCCGTCGCGGTCGGTGTCCATCTCGATCCGCACGAGCGGCGCCGTCCTTCATCACCTCGGCGCGCTCCGGCTTGCCGTCGCCGTCGTCGTCGTACTCGATCCGCGACGGTCGCCCGTCGGGGGCCCGGTAGGTCCACTCGTCGACGCGGCCCTTCTGCTTGCGGCAGCGGCCCACCTTCTCGAGGATGCCCGCCGCGTCGTAGTACTCGAAGCGGTCGACCCACGAGTCGTGGTCCTCGTCCACCTCGATCAGGCGGATCTGGCGGTTGTCGTCGTAGTGCGCGATGTAGTCGGCGCGGCCGTCGCCGTTGCTGTCGTACTCGGCCACCGCGATCCGGCCGGCGGCGTCGTAGAAGCCCTTCCAGGCGCCGCGGTCGAGCATGCGGTAGTCGCGGCCGTCGCCCCGCTTCACGGTCGGCATGCCGCCGGGCGGCATGCCGCCGCGGCCGCCGCACGCGCGGTCGGCGCACGCCGCGAGCATGAGCGCCGAGACGAGCAGCAGGACGGTGCGCCGGCTCACAGGGTGGCCTCCGCGTCGCGCCGCGCCGCGTCCGCCAGGCCGAGCGCCACCCAGACGTGGCGGAAGTCCTCGACGTCCTGGCCGAGGCCGTCGAGCCCGATCCCGGCGAGCATGCCCCAGAGCGCGAGGTCGGTCGGGCGCGCGCGCGCGCGCCACAGGCCGAGCACCAGGAAGGCGAGCCCGGCGAGCGCCGGCAGCCCGAGCGTCGCGGCGACGTTGAGCGGCGTGAGGTGGGCGTCGAACGCCAGGCTGCCGCGGCGGCCGGGCGAGCTTCCGAGGCCGGAGCCGAGCCAGGGATGCGCGGCGAGCGTCGCGAGCGAGCTCGTCGAAGCCTCGAGCCGCACCGACGGGCCCGGCCGCACGTGCAGCTCCCAGGGACGCAGCGGCTGGAACGTCACGTTGACGAGCGTGAGGCCGATCATCGCCGCCACGAGCACGGCGGCGAGGCTCCAGGCGAACCGGCGGCGCAGCGGCGTCGTGGCGTGGCGGATCGCCGCCGCCAGGCCGAACGCCAGGATGGCGCGCGAGGTCGTGAGCAGGACAGAGAGCGCGAGGGCCGCGACCGAGAGCCGCCGCCAGCGGCGCGAGAGGCCGGAGTCCTCGCGCGCGACGACGCCGTACGCGAAGACGCAGAAGTTCGCGAGCAGGTTCGGGTGCGGGAAGCCCGCCTGCGCGCGCGAGAGCGGCCCGGGCAGGAGGTCGCCGCAGGTGCCGACCAGCGGCGTGAGGATGCCGAAGCCGGAGAGCACCGACGCCGACGAGCGCGGCGAGTGCGGTGACGAGCGACGTGACGGCGATCGTCTTGCCGATCGCCGCCGGCATGCCCGGCTGGCTCGCGAGGTCGGATGTCACTACGAAAAGCCCCGCCAGCATCAAGAGCCCGAGGAGCTTGGCCTTGCCGCTCGGGTGAGGCGCCGCCATCGCGAGCGAAAGCGCCGCCCAGCCGACGTAGAGCGCGAGGCCGACGTGCACCGCGCGCAGCCGCGGCAGCCGCCGCTCGAGCAGCAGCCCCAGCCCCCACGCGAGGCAGGCGAGCGCGAACAGCACGTCGCTCCAGCGCGCGTTCTCGTGGATCCAGGGAAACGGCAGGAGCGCCGCCCACGGGATGAACGCGAGAGTCGCGAGATAGAGGATGCGGGTGAGGCGGCTCAGGCGGCACCCCGGTAGAGGTCGTCGATCAGCTCCTTGTAGCGCTCCTCGACGACGCGGCGCTTCACCTTGAAGGTCGGCGTGAGCTCGCCCGCCGCCTGCGAGAAATCCTTCGGGAGCAGCGCGACCTTCTTGATCTTCTCGAACTGCGCGAGGTCGGCCGTCATCTCGCGCACCAGCTGCAGGTAGTGCGCCACCACCTCGGGCTTCTTCACGAGCTCCTCGCGCGTGCCGTCGATCCCGCGCTCCTTCGCCCAGCCCAGCGAGCAGCTCGAAGTTCGGCACCACGAGCGCGGCCGCGAAGTTGCGGCGGTTGCCGATCATCACCACCTCGCTGAAGAAGCGGTTCGCCTTCAGCCGGTTCTCGATCGGCTGCGGCGCGATCTTCTTGCCGCCCGAGGTCGCGATCAGGTCCTTCTTGCGGTCGGTGATCACCAGGAAGCCGTCGGGATCGAGGTGGCCGATGTCGCCGGTGTGGAACAAGCCCTCGGCGTCGATCGCCTCGCGCGTCGCCTCGGGCTTCTTGTAGTAGCCCTGCATCACGTGCGGCCCGCGCGTGAGGATCTCGCCGTCCTCGGCGATCTTCACCTCGACGCCCTCGATCGGCTGCCCCACGCTGCCGGGCCGCAGGCGCTCGGGCCGGTTGCAGGTGATCACCGGGCTCGTCTCGGTGAGGCCGTAGCCCTCGCAGATCAGGATGTCCGCGGCGCCGAAGAACTCCGCGATCTCGCGCGAGAGCGGCGCGCCGCCCGAGATGAAGATCTCGAGCCGGCCGCCGGTCCGCTCCTTGATCTTCGCGAACACCAGCCGCTCGGCGAGCGCCAGCTTCAGCCGGAGCAGCGGCCCCGGGCTGCGCCGCGCCACCCGCGCCTGGAAGCCCGCGCGCCCGACCGCGAGCGCCCAGCGAAAGATGGCCTGCCTCCACTTCGGGTCCTTCGCCACCTTCTCGTGCACGCGCCCGTACATCTTCTCGTAGAGCCGCGGCACCGACGACATGATCTGCGGCCGCACCTCGACCATGTTGTCGGCCACGCGCTCGACGCTCTCGGCGTAGGCGATCGTGGCGCCCGCGTGCAGCATCAGGTTGTGGCCCGCCGTGCGCTCGAAGACGTGGCAGAGCGGCAGGAAGCTGAGGCAGGTCCAGTCGGGCTTTAGCTGCGGGATGAGCCTTCGCGGCGCCGAGCGTGTTCGACACCAGGTTGCCGTGCGTCAGCATCACGCCCTTGGGATCGCCGGTGGTGCCGGAGGTGTAGATGATCGTGGCCAGGTCCGAGGCCGAGACGCGCGCCGCGCGCGTGCGGACGGCGTCCTTGTCCTGCGCGAGGGCTTCCCGTCCGCGGGTGCGGAGCTCGTCGAGGCTCATCGCGCCGGCCACGGGCTCGAACGCGATCACGTGCTTCAGGCCTTCGAGCTCGCCCCGGACCTCGGCGACCTTCGCGGCCTGCGTGGCGTTCGAGACGAACACGGCCTTCGCTTCCGAGTCGGCGAGGATGTAGCGCACCTGCGCGGCGGGCAGCGACGGATAGATCGGCACGTCCGCGCCGCCGAGCGCGAGCACGGCCATGTCGGCGAACGCCCACTCCGGGCGGTTCTCCGACAGGATCGCGACGTGATCGCCCTTGTCGAGGCCGAGCGACGCGAGACCCATCGCGATCTCCTCGACCGCCGCGCGCAGCTCGTCGGAGCTGACCGCGCGCCACGCGCCGTCGCGCTTGTAGCGGAGCCGCTCCGGCTTCTGGAAGCCATCGACGGATCCATAGAAGAGCTCGCAGAGCGTCTGGATGGCCATAGCGCGGAACGCCGGCGAAGCGCCCGGCCGGAATGATACCCCGTCGCCCGTCGCCCGCGGGCCGCAGCGGCATGGATAATGAAGACGTGCAGTCGGGCGTGGTGCTCGGTCTCGGCTCCAACCTGGGCGATCGCGAGGCCGCGATCGCGCAAGCGCTCGCGCGGCTCGACGCGCGCGGCTATCGCGCGACGCAGAGGAGCTCGCTCTACCTGACCGAGCCGGTCGGCGGGCCGCCGCAGGACTGGTTCGTGAACGCGGTCGCGGACGGCGAGACGGCACTCTCGCCCGAAGCGCTGCTCGCGGCGTGTCTCGCGGTCGAGCAGGAGCTCGGCCGCGTGCGGCGCGAGCCGAACGGGCCGCGCACGATCGACGTCGACATCCTGCTGTTCGGCGACCTGCGCCTGCCGGGGCCGGCTCCGGTGATCCCGCACCCGCGGCTCGCCGAGCGGCGCTTCGTGCTCGAGCCGCTCGCCGAGATCCTGCCCGAGCGCGTGCACCCCGTGCTCGGCCGCACGCTGCGCGAGCTGCTCGCAGAGCTGCAAGGACGACTCCGCGAGGTCAAGCGCCTCGCCGGAGCGCGCGCCTGATGGCGCTTCAACCACGTGGCCGTCGAGGGGCCGATCGGCGTCGGCAAGACGACGGTGGTCGACCGCCTCGCGGAGCGGCTCGAGGCCAGGAAGGCGCTCGAGGACTGGTCCACGAACCCGTTCCTCGGCCCGTTCTACGACGGCAGCCCGGGCGCCGCGTTCCAGACCGAGCTCTTCTTCCTGCTCTCGCGCTACCGCCAGCAGCAGGAGCTGGTGCAGCGGCAGCTGTTCCAGCAGACGACGCTCGTCGACTACGTGTTCGAGAAGAGCCGGCTCTTCGCCTACCTCAACCTCGACGACAGCGAGCTCCTGATCTACGACAAGCTCTACTCGCTGCTCTCGGAGAGCGTGCCGCGGCCCGACCTGATCGTGTACCTGCAGGCGCCGACCGAGGTGCTGCTGAAGCGCGTGAAGGCGCGCGGGCGTCCCGAGGAGAACCAGCTCTCCGCAGGAGTACCTCGCCGAGGTGAACCGCGCCTACAACCACTACTTCTTCCACTACACGCCGACGCCGCTGCTCGTCGTCAACACCGAGGGCGTCGACTTCGCGCGCAGCGAGGAGGACGTCGCCGACCTCCTGAAGCAGATCCGCACGATGGGGAAGGGCACGCAGTACTACGTGCCGCGCGTGCGGGCTTGAGGTCGCTTGACGAGGCTCCCGTGCTGCGCGATCCTCATCGACGTCTGGTTCCCATGAGCCCACGCCAGCTCGAGCTCGCGTTCGAGGAGGCCCCGCGCTGGGACGCCTGCGCGCTCGAGTCGGCGCTCGCGCGCGAGGCGGGGCGGCCGCTCTCGGTGGTGGTCACCGACAACCGCTCGGTGCTGCTCTCGGTCAGGCGCGTGGCGCGCGGGCCGCTGGTGCGCCTGCACCGCATGTTCCTGCACGCGCCGGCCGCGGTCGTCGCGGCGCTCGCGCGCAACATCCGGCGCCACGGCCCCGCGGCCGACGGCGAGGTGCGCCGCTTCATGAACGAGAACCTGCACCGCGTGCGCCGCACGCCGCGCGAGCTGCCGCCGCTCGTGACGCGCGGGCGCGCCCACGACCTCGGCGAGGTGTTCGCCGACGTCAACGAGCGCTGCTTCGGCGGCCGCATGCGCGTGCCGATCACCTGGGGCCGCGGCGTCGGCCGCGCGCGCCGCAGCGGGCTCACCTTCGGCAGCTACGATCCGGTGCTCGCCCTGATCCGCATCCACCCCGTGCTCGACCGCCCGACGGTGCCGCGCTTCTTCCTCGAGAGCGTCGTGCACCACGAGATGCTGCACCACCAGCTGGGCGGCGTCTCCGACCGCGCGGGGCGCACCGTCTACCACACGCGCGCCTTCCGCGAGGCCGAGGCGCGCTTCCCGCACCACCGGGCCGCCCTGGCCTGGGAGAAAGAGCACCTGCCGGAGCTGCTGCGCGCCAGCCAGGCCCTCGATCGCGAGCGACGGGCCGCGCGCGCCGCCGCACGCGCCGCGCTGCGCTAGGCGGCCGGGGGTGACGCTGCCCCAGCTCCGCCGGCTGCTGCCGGGCCTGCTGCGGCGTCGCCGCCTGCTGCTGCTCGGGCTGCTGGCGCTCGCGCTCACCACGGCGCTCTCGGTCGCGGGACCGTGGGTGCTGCGCCACGCGATCGACGACCTGACCCTCGCCGTCACGCGCCAGAAGCTCTGGCTCTACGCGGGGCCCTGCTCGCGCTCGTCGCGCTCGAGGGCGTCTTCCGCTACCAGATGCGGATGATCCTGATCGGCTTGAGCCGCGAGATGGAGTACGAGCTCCGGAACCAGGTCTTCGAGCACCTGACGACGCTCTCCGCCTCGTACTACCAGCGCAACCGCATCGGCGAGGTGATGAGCCGCGCGACCAACGACATGTCGGCGGTGCGCATGGTGCTCGGGCCCGGGATCATGTACACGGCGAGCACCGTCGCGACCTCGCTCGGAGCCGTGACGGTGATGCTCGTGATCTCCCCGCGGCTCACGCTGCTCGCGCTGCTGCCGCTCGTGCTGGTCTCGTTGCTGGTGCGCCACTTCGGCCGCAAGGTCCACGACCGCTTCGAGGAGGTCCAGGCGCAGCTCGCCGAGCTCAACGCGCTCGTGCAGGAGAACCTGGCGGGCGCGCGCGTGGTGCGCGCCTACACGCAGGAAGCGGCCGAGCAGGCGCGCTTCGCCGCGGCGAACCGCGAGTACGTGACGCGCAGCCGGCGAGCTCGTGCGCATCACCGGCATCCTGCACCCGGGCATCGGCTTCCTGATGGGGCTCGGCGGGCGTGACCGTGATCTGGCTCGGCGGCCGCATGGTGATCGCGGGCGCCATCACGCTCGGCGAGCTCGTCGCGTTCTCGCGTCTACCTGACGATGCTGAACTGGCCGATGATCGCGCTCGGCTGGGTGGTCAACCTGATCGAGCGCGGCGAGGCCTCGATGGGCCGCATCCACGCGATCCTCGACGCGCGCGCCCGAGATCGCGGACGAGGCGCCGCTCGCGGCGGGCGCGATCCGCGGCGACGTCGAGTTCCGCGGCCTGAGCTTCGCCTACGGCGACGGCGTCCCGGTGCTCCACGACATCGAGCTCGAGGTGCCCGCCGGGCGCACCGTCGCGATCGTGGGCCCCACCGGCTCGCGGCAAGAGCGACGCTGGTGTCGCTCTTGCCGCGGCTCTTCGACCCGCCGCCCGGAACCGTCTTCGTCGACGGCCACGACGTGCGCCGGCTGCCGCTCGCCGCGCTGCGCGGCGCGATCGGCTTCGTGCCGCAGGAGACGCTTCCTGTTCTCGGCGACGGTGCGCGAGAACATCGCGCTTCGGGCCGAGGGCAGCGACGCCGCGCGCCGAGTGGGCCGCCGGCGTCGCCCAGCTCGACCGAAGGACGTGCGCGAGTTTCCCGCTCGGCTACGAGACCACCGTCGGCGAGCGCGGCATCACGCTCTCGGGCGGCCAGAAGCAGCGCACGGCGATCGCGCGCGCGCTCGCGACCGACCCGCGCATCCTGATCCTCGACGACGCGCTGTCGGCGGTCGACACCGAGACCGAGGAGCAGATCCTGCAGCGGCCTGCGCGAGGTGATGCGCCAGCGGCACGACGTTCCTGGTCTCGCACCGGATCTCGACGGTGAAGCAGGCCGACCTGATCGTGGTGCTGCGCGACGGCCGCATCGTCGAGCGCGGCCGCCACGACGAGCTGGTGGCGCAGGGCGGCTTCTACGCCGACCTCAACCGGCGCCAGCTGCTCGAGCAGGAGATCGAGACCGGCGAGGACGCGAGCACGAGCGCCCACGACGACGATCCGCTCACGCCCACGAGCCACGACCTCGGCCTGCTGCGGCGGCTGCTCGCCTACCTGCGGCCGCTACGCGGCGCCGTCTGCGTCTCGTTCCTGCTGATCGTGGCGCAGGCCGCGTCGACCTCGCCGGGCCCTACCTCACCAAGGTGGCGATCGACCGCCACATCGCGGCGGGCGACGCCGCGGGCCTCGGGCGCGTGGCGCTCCTGTTCCTGCTCACGCTGGTGCTCGCCTTCGGCATCCGCTTCCTGCAGACCTACATCATGCAGATGACCGGCCAGCGCATCATGCAGGACATGCGCCGCGACATCTTCGGCCACCTGCAGCGGCTCCACGTCGCCTACTTCGACCGCCACCCGGTGGGGCGGCTGATGACGCGCGTCACGACCGACGTCGACGCCGTCAACGAGCTGTTCACCTCGGGCGTCGTCACCGTTCTTCGGCGACCTCTTCACGCTCGTCGGGATCATGGGCGTGATGCTCGCGCTCGACTGGCGCCTGGCGCTCGTCACCTTCGCGGTGCTGCCGCTCTTCTTCCTGGTCACCGACTGGTTCCGGCGCGGCGCGCGCCAGTCCTTCCGCGACATCCGCAAGTGGGTCGCGCGCATCAACGCGTTCCTGCAGGAGAGCCTCTCCGGCATGTCGGTGGTCCAGCTCTTCAGGCGCGAGGCGAAGAACCGCGCGGCCTTCGCGGCGATCAACCGCAGCCACTGCGACGCCAACATGAAGGCGATCTTCTACTACGCGGTCTTCTACCCGGTGATCGAGCTCCTGGCCGCGGTCGCGCACGGCCCTGATCCTGGTTACGGCGGCTCGCGCGTGCTCTCGGCCGGCCTCACGCTCGGCGCGCTGGTCGCCTTCATCCAGTACTCCGAGCGCTTCTGGCGGCCGATCTCGGACCTCAGCGAGAAGTTCAACGTGCTGCAGGCCGCGATGGCCGCCTCGGAGCGCATCTTCGACCTGCTCGACGCGGCGCCCCAGGTCGTCTCGCCGCCGCAGGCCGCGGGCTGCGCCGCGCGCCGACGGCCGCGTGAGCTTCGAGGGCGTCTCCTTCGCCTACGGAGACGGCCCGCCGGTCTTGTCCGAGAATCGCGTTCACGGTCGAGCCGGGGAAGAGCGTCGCGCTCGTGGGCGCCACGGGCGCGGGCAAGACCACGATCATCAGCCTGCTGATGCGCTTCTACGACGTGCGGCCAGGGCCGCGTGGCCGCTCGACGGCATGGACGTGCGGGACTGGGACCTCGCGGCGCTGCGCTCGTCGATGGCGCTCGTGCTCCAGGACGTGCACCTCTTCAGCGGCACGATCGCCTCCAACATCCGGCTCGGCTCCGAGATCCCGATCGAGCGCGTGCGGGCGGCCGCCGAGGCCGTGGCCGCCAACCGCTTCATCGAGAAGCTGCCGAAGGGCTACGAGACCGAGGTCAAGGAGCGCGGGGCGACGCTCTCGGTCGGACAGAAGCAGCTGCTGTCCTTCGCGCGCGCGCTGGCGCACGACCCGCGCGTGCTGATCCTGGACGAGGCGACCTCGTCGGTCGACACCGAGACCGAGCAGCTGATCCAGGACGCGCTCGCGGCCTGATGAAGGGCCGCACCGCGATCGTGATCGCGCACCGGCTCTCGACCGTGCAGAACGTGGACGAGATCCTGGTGCTGCACAAGGGCCGGATCAAGGAGCGCGGCACGCACCAGGAGCTGCTCGCCCGCGCGCGGCATGTACTGGAAGCTCTACCAGCTCCAGTACAAGGACCAGGAGGTCGCCGCGGCCGGCGCCGCGACGCTCACCGTTTAGCCGCGAGGAAGTCCCAGGCGAGCGTCGCCATCGCGCGGACGCCCAGGGGCAGCGCGTCCTCGTCGACGTCGAAGTTGGGAGTGTGGTTCGTGGAGGCGATGCCCTTCGCCTCGTTGCGCGTGCCGAGCAGGAAGAAGAAGTAGGGGGCCTTCTTCCCGTAGTAGGGGAAGTCCTCGGCCACCATCTGCGGCTCGACGCGCACCGCACCCTTGCCGAACACCCGCTCGAGCGCCGGGATGCCCACGCGGCGCGCGAGCGCCTCGTCGTTCACCGTCGGGGGATTGCCCTCGTCGAGGAAGCGCAGCGTCGCCGTCGTCCCGTGCGCCTCGGCGACGCCCTTCACCGTGCGCGCGATCCGCGCCTTGATCTCGGAGCGGACGCCCGCATCGAGCGTGCGCATGGTGCCGTCCAGCGTGACCTTGTCCGCGATGATGTTGAAGCGCGTGCCGCCCTGGATGCGCCCGATCGTCAGCACGCGCGGCTGGCGGCCGTCGATCTGGCGCGAGACGATCGTCTGCAGCGCGCTCACGATCTCGGCCGCGACCGGGATCGGGTCGAGGCCCATGTGCGGCTGCGCGCCGTGGACCGTCTTGCCCACGACCTCGATCGTGAAGGCGTCCGACGAGGCGTAGATCGGGCCGTCGGTGTAGCCCGCCTGGCCTGAGGCGGTCCAGCTGCCGACGTGCAGCCCGAAGGTCGCCTCGACCTTCGGGTCGTCGAGCGCCCCTTCCTTCACCATCAGCGGAGCGCCGCCCTCTTCGCCCGCGGGCGCGCCCTCCTCGGCGGGCTGGAACAGGAACACGACCGTGCCCGGGAGCCGCGCCTTGAGCCCCGCGAGCACCTCCGCCGCGCCGAGCAGGATCGCCATGTGCGCGTCGTGCCCGCAGGCGTGCATCACGCCTTTCACCTGGCTGCGGAACGGCAGCTCGCCCGTCTCCTCGATCGGCAGCGCGTCCATGTCGGTGCGCAGCGCCACGACACCGCCGGGCTTGCCGCCGCGCAGCACGCCGACGGCTCCGGTCTTCGCGACCGGGTAGCGCACCTCGATCCCGAGCGCGCGCAGCTTCTCGGCGACGAAGCGGCCCGTCTTCTCCTCGCGGTTGCTGAGCTCGGGCTGCTGGTGGAGCTGCCGGCGCGTCGCGACCACGGCCGGCGCCAGGCGCTCGGCGGCGGCGCGGATCTCGGCGTCGGGCGTCGCCCCTGCGGCTGTCGCGGCCAGGAGCGCTGAAGCGAGGATCATCGGTGCCTCCGTTCTGAGAAGCGCGGTTCGAAAGCGGAGGGCTATCATACGCGGTCGTGGCCCGGCAGCTCCGCGACACGGCTCTTCCGGGCGCGATCCTCGTGCTGCTCGCACTTGCGGCGCTCGTGCTGCCGCTGCGGCCGCACGGCGACGCGGGCGAGTACCTGCTGATGCTCGAGTCGTTGCACCTGCACGGCTCGCCGGAGCTGCGGCCGGGCGACGTCGAGTCGCTGCGCGGGCTGCTCGCGCGGGACGGCCTCGCGATCGACGAGAGCCGCGTGCTGCCGAACTACCACCGGGCCGGCAGCGGCACGCTCTACTGCTACCACTTCTGGGCCTACCCGCTCGCGGGGCTTCCGGCGCGGGCCCTGCTGCAGACGATCGGCCTGTCGCCGCTGCGCGCGCTGCCGCTCACGAACGCGCTCTTGTTCGGCCTCGCGCTCGTGGTCGTCGGCCTCTTGCCGTGGGCTCGCGTGCGCCCACTCTGGCTCGTGGGCCTGCTGGCTTTCTCGCCCGCGCTCGCGTTCGTGATGTGGCCGCACCCCGAGGTGTTCACCTTCGCATTCGTGACGCTCGCGCTGGCGCTCAGCCTGTGCGGTTACACCGCGAGAGGTGTGCTCGCTTCCGCCCTGGCTTCGCTCCAGAACCCGCCGCTCGTGCTCCTCGTCGGCGCCCTTCTCGTAGCCGCCTTCGTGTCCGCCTGGCGCGGGCGCCGGATGCGCGCGGCGGTCCTGCCTCTGCTCGCCGCGCTGCCGGCCCTGGTGCCGCCCCTCTTCTTCCAATGGAACTTCGGAGTCTGGAACCTCTCGGTGCGGCCCTCCGAGGCGGCGGAGAGCCTCAGCGCCCTTCGCGCGCTCGACCTCGCGATCGACCCGAACCTGGGGCTGCTGCCGCACGCGCCGCTGACGCTCGCGCTCGGCATCGGCGCGGCGCTCGCCGCGCTCCTCCGAAGGCGGCCGCTACCCGCGTTTGGAGTGCTCGTGCTGCTGCCGCTGCTGGCCATCGCCTGCACCGCGAACAGCAACTGGAACAACGACACCGCGGGCCCGAGCCGATACGTGGTCTGGATGTTCCCGCTCCTCGCGTTCGCGGCCGCGGGCGGCGGCGCAGCGCCCGAGCGCCCGCCTGGACGGGCGGCCGCGTGGGCGCTCGCACTGGCGCTCGCCACGCAGGCCGTGCCGCTCGCGGCTCGCGGCGGCCCGCTCGCGCCTTCGGACTTCCTCCGCCACTCGAAGGCGGCGCGTTTCGTGCTCGACCGCTGGCCGCGGCTCTACCGCCCGGCGCCCGAGGTGTTCGTGGAGCGGACGCTCGGCCACGAGGGGCCCTACGAAGGCCCGGTGGTCTACCTCGACGCCGTCGGGCGCTGTCGCAAGGCGTGGCTGCAGCCGCGGCACACCGAAAAGCTCACGGAGCTGTGCGGTGCGCCGCCCGCCGCCGCGCTCGCGCGGCTCCGCGAGCTCCGAGCCGAACCGGACACGAAGCGCGACTGGCTCTACGTGGAGTACTAGCGGGTACCCGTCCCGGCGAGGAGCGCGATCTCCCGCGGCCGCAGCTCGCGCCACTCGCCCGGGGCGAGGTCGCCGAGCGCCGAGGCGGCCGATCCGCACGCGCACCAGCTCGAGCACCTCGTGGCCGACGGCGCGCGCCCATGCGCCTCACCTGGCGGTTCTTGCCCTCGGTCAGCACGAGCTCGAGCCAGGTCGAGCCGGCGGCCTGGCCGCGCGCCGTGCCGATCAGCTTCACCCTTGCCTCTCGCGTGAGCGTTCCGTCCTCGAGCCGCACGCCTTCGCGCAGCGCGCGGAGCGCCTCCGCGTCGGGCAGGCCGCGGACGCGCGCGTGGTAGGTCTTCGGGACGTGCGCGGCGGGCGTGGTGAGCCGCTCGCCGAGCCGATGGTCGTTCGTGAGGATCAGCAGCCCCGAGCTGTCGCGGTCGAGCCGCCCCACCGGGAACACCCAGCGCGGCAGCGTCCCGAGCGCGTCGTAGACGGTGGGCCGCCCGCCCGGGTCGACGCGCGTCGTCACCAGGCCCCCGGGCTTGTGGAGGGCGATCACCACGCGCGGCGTCTCGTCCGACACGCGCCGGCCGTCCACGAGCACCACGTCCCGCGCCGGGTCGATGAAGCGATTCGGCGCGCGCTCGAGCGAGCCGTTCACCTTCACGCGGCCGTCAGCAATCCAGCGCTCGGCTTCGCGGCGCGAGCAGACGCCGAACTTCGAGAGGGCGCGCGCCAGCGAGACGGCGCCGCGCGCGGCTTCAGGGCGCGATCGGCTCGCCGAGCGCGAACGCCATCTGGCCTTCGCACACCACGTTCCCGTCCACGAGCGCGCGCCCGCTCAGGCTGCCCATCCTGCTGCGCATGCGCACCACCTCGGCCTCGAGCCGGACCTGGTCGCCTGCCACGACCGGGCGCCGGTAGCGCACGCGGTCGATGCCCATGAAGTAGATGAGGCGGCCGCGGTTCTCGGGCCGGCTCAGGATCAGCACGGCCCCGAGCTGGGCGATCGCCTCGGTGAGGATCGAGGCGGGCAGCGTCGGGACGCCGCCGGGGCCGGCAATGAAGTAGCGCTCGTTCGAGGTGACGTTCTTGAGCCCGACCACGCGGCGGTCGGGCTCGAGCTCGAGGATGCGGTCCACGAACAGGAAGGGCAGTCGGTGCGGCAGGATCGCCTTGATGTCCTCGATCTCGAGCGGCAGCTTGAGCTCGGCCTCGCTCATCGCGAGCCAGTGTACAACGCACGCCGAGGGGCTCCGACGGCGTGCAGTGCTACGATCGCTGGATGCCCGCGGCCACCCGGAGTCGTGACAGGGCCGCCGCTGCCGGGCGAGCTGCTGGCCGACCTGCTGCGCGCTCGTGGGCGAGATCAGCTCCGTGCTCGATCCCGAGGAGCTGCTCCCCGCCATCGCGCAGAAGCTGCGGCGGCTCGTCGACTACCGGATCCTCGACATCTTCCTGCCCGACGAGGCCGGCTTCCTGATCCCGGCGCTACGTCGAGGGCTACGACGCTCGCCGAGCGCGACCGCTTCCGGCTCCGGATGGGCGAGGGGATCGTGGGCACGGCGGCCGCCACGCGCGAGCTGGTTTTCGTGCCGGACGTCTCGCGCGACGCGCGCTACTCTCGTTCTTCCCGGGTGTCGTGGCGGAGCTGGCGCTGCCGCTCGTCAACCAGGACCGCCTGGTCGGGCGTCCTGAACATCGAGGGCCCCGACCGCCGACGCCTTCACGCCGGAGGCGCGCACGGCGCTCCAGGTGCTCGCCTCGCACCTGGCGGTCGCGATCGAGAACGCGACGCTCTACCGCGAGGCGCGCTGGTACGCCGGCCTGCTCGCGACGCTCCACGAGATCGGCAAGGAGACCTCCTCGATCCTCGACCTCGACCTGCTGCTCCAGCGGCTGGCCGAGATCGTGCAAGCGCGTGGTCGACTTCGAGATCTTCGGGATCCTGCTGCTGGACGAGGAGCGCCAGGAGCTGGTGCTGCGCAAGGCCGTCAACTTCGGGGCCGGGCGCGAGCGCACGCGGATCAAGGTGAGCGAGGGCCTGTGCGGGGCGGCCGTGCGCTCGCGCGAGCCGGTGCTCGTGGGCGACGTGCGCCGCGATCCGCGCTACGTGGGCCTCGTGGCGGAGACGCGCTCCGAGCTCGTGGTGCCGCTCGTGCACAAGGACCGCGTGATCGGCGTCCTCGACCTCGAGTCGCCGCAGCTCGACCGCTTCAGCGAGCGCGACGTCAAGGTGCTGACGCCGCTCGCCAGCCAGCTCGCGATCGCGATCGAGAACGCTCGGCTCTACGAAGAGCTCGGGCGCAACGACAAGCGCCTGCTGCGCGAGCTGCGGATCGCGCGCGACGTCCAGCACGCGCTCTTCCCGGAGAGCTCGCCGCGCGGCGCCGGCTGGGAGGCCTCCGCCCACTTCCGCCCCGCGCGCGAGCTCGGGGGCGACCTCTACGACTTCTACGACATGGGCGAGGGGCTCCTGGGCGTCGCGACGGGCGACGTCGCCGGCAAGGGGGTCCCCGCCGCCCTCTACGCGGCCTACGCCTCGGGGGCCGTGCGCGCGCGCGCGTTCGAGCGCCGCACGCCCTCCGACCTCATGGAGCGCGTCAACCGCACGCTCCGCCGCAAGGGCATCGAAGGCCTGTTCTGCACGCTGGCCTACGCCCTCTTCGACTTCCAGGACCGGTCGCTGCGCCTCGCCAACTCCGGCCTGCCGCACCCGCTCCACTACCGGGCGGCCCTCGGCCGCGCCGTCCCCCTGGAGGTCTCGGGACTGCCGCTCGGGACCTTCGACGGGGTGGTCTACGACGAGCTCCGGGCAGCGCTCGAGCCCGGGGACGCCTTCGTCTTCTACATCCGACGGGGTGATCGAGGCGCGGAGCGGAAAAGAGGAGTACGGCCCCGAGCGGCTCAGCCGGGGGCTCGAGGCGGCGGCTTCCGGTTCGGCCACGGAGATCGGGACGCGCCTCATCCGCGACCTCGAGCAGTTCCTTGGAGCCCAGAGCCCGCACGACGACATCACGCTGATCGTCCTCAAGATACTGTAAATACGCCCCTTGTAAGAAATGCCACGGGCGTGAGATAAATCACACCGACCCGGGGACCCCCCGGTATACTGATTGCTTCGGGTAATATCCGAGACCCTTGCTGAGAACGCGTGGTGTGCGTCGTTCTAGCGCTTGGTACCCTCCCGGCTACGGCCAAGGGCCAGGTGCTGTCCTTCTCCGTCCGGAGCGAGCTCGTCGTGTTCTCGGCGACGGCCGTCGACGATAAAGGCCGTCCTGTCACGGACTTGCGCCGAGAGGACTTTCGCATCTGGGACGAGGGCCGCGCGCAGCAGATCGTGCACTTCTACGGCGGCAAGGGCCTGCCGGCCCGCGTGCTGCTGCTCCTCGACGCGAGCGGGAGCATGGGGGACAAGCGCGTCGCGAGCTCCCGCGAGGCGGCGAAGCAGCTCCTGCTGGCAGTTTCTCCAGAGGACCAGGTCGCCGTCGCCGGCTTCGACAGCCGGTACTGGGGGGTCGTGGCCTTTACGAAGGACCGCGAGGCCGTGCGCAAGGGGCTGGACACGATCACGCCCTTCGGGTCGACCGCCCTCCACGACTCCCTCGACAAGGCCGCCCACGACATCGCGAGCCAGGCGAGGGCCGGCGGGCGGTGGTGGTCCTGACCGACGGCATCGACACCTCCAGCCAGAAGACGGCCGAGGAGGTGATCGCGCGCTCGCGCGCCCTCGACGTGCCGATCTACGTGATCTCGGTCGTCTCGCCGCTCGACGACCCGAGCTCGCAGTCGTTCCTGGGCGAGAAGGAGGCCGGGCAGGAGGCCGCGGCGGCCGAGACGCTCGGCCGCTACGCGAGCCTCTCCGGGGGCGCCTTGTTCCGCGTCAGCACGCTGACGGGCGTGGTGCTCGCCGCCCAGCAGATCGCCACCGAGCTCAAGCATCAGTACCGCATCGGGTGGGACCCGACGCAGGGGTCCGCCCCGTATCGCCGCGTCGTGGTGCGCTCGACCCGCAAGGGCGTGATCGTGCGCACCCGCAGCGGCTACGTGCCGCCGTCATGAGCCGTTACACGCTGGCCGTCCGGGAGTCCCTCCCCGGCCGCAATTTCGAAGGAGGTCGTCGAGTGAGAACGCCGATCGTGCCGCTTCTGGCCGCTGCTCTGGCCATCGCGGGCTGCGCCAAGAAGTCCTACGTGCAGCGCGAGGTGGGCGAGGTCAACAAGAAGGTGGACGCCGTCTCCGCGGAGGTGGAGAAGACCCAACAGCGCGTCCAGCAGAACGAGGTCCGCATCGACTCGGTCGACAAGTCCGCTCAGGCCGGCATCGGCGAAGCCAAGGGCTCGGCCGCGGCCGCGATGAGCAAGGCCCAGGACGCCGAGAAGGCCGCCAAGGGCAAGCTGATCTACACCGTGACGCTCTCCAACGACAAGGTCCGCTTCCCGGTCAACAAGGCCGAGATCAGCGACGAGGCGAAGGCCATGATCGACGAGGCCGTGGCGCCGCTCGTCAAGTCGAACCGCGGCGTCTACTTCGAGATCGAGGGCCACACCGACAGCACGGGCGACGCGGCCTACAACTTCAAGCTGGGCGAGGAGCGCGCGATGGCCGTGCGCGACTACATCGCCAAGACGCACTCGGTCGCGCTCAGCCGGCTGAACGTGATCTCCTACGGCGAGGAGAAGCCGGTCGCCGAAAACAAGACCAAGGACGAGCGCGCCCAGAATCGGCGCGTCGTGATCCGGATCCTCGAGTAATTCATAGGCGCCGGTTCGCCCGCCAGGCGCGAACCGGCGCCTTATCTGGCCGCCGGGCGCCGTCGTTTGCCGTCGCCCCTCCTTCGTCGCGTCCCTCGTTCTTTCCCCCCCGGAATGCGGCCGTCCGGTCGGCCGTATCATTCCCGGGAGGTGATGGGCCCTGACGAGTCGTTCCTGATCGCCCGGGCGCGGCGGGGGGACCCGAGCGCTTTCGAGGAGATCGTGCGGCTCTACCAGCGCCGTGTCTACGGTGTGGCCCTCCGGATCGTGCGTGCCCACGATGTCGCCGACGACGTCACCCAGGAGGCCTTCCTGCGCGCCTGGCGCTCGCTCGACCGCTTCGAGCTCGGGCGGCCTTTCGGGCCCTGGGTGTGCCGGATCGCCGCCAACCTGGCCGTGAACCACGTGCGCTCGCCCCGGGCCCGCGAGGAAGGCCTGCCCGACGGGCACGCCGAGACCCGGACGAACGCGCCAGGACCGCTCGGCGCGCTGCTGGACGCCGAGGGTGCTTTGGTCCTCGAGAGGGCGATGGGGCAGCTGCCGCCGGAGCAGCGCGCCGTGCTCGTGCTGCGCGTGGTGGAGGAGCTGTCCTACGCCGAGATCGCGGAGACGCTCGGCATCAGCCCCGGCACGGTGATGTCGCGCCTGTTCCGGGCGCGCGAGCGCCTGGCGGCAGGCGCTCTCTCCCTATCTGGGGGCGGCCGCGCAGCGGCGAAAGGCGGGGGCCTCGTGAGCGACCACGAGCACGAGCGGCTGTCCGCCTACCTGGACGGCGAGCTGCCGCCCGAGGAGATGTCCGCCGTCGCCGCGCACGTGGCCGCCTGCCCGGAGTGCGCCGCGCGGCTCGCCGAGTTCGCCGCGGTCGACGAAGCGGCCGCGGCGCTCGCCGCGACGGCGCCGAGCGGCTACTTCGAGGCGCTCCCGGGCCGGATGCGCGCCCGCCTCGAGCCGCGTCGGTCGGCCGCGCGTCGGCTCCCGGCCTGGACCTGGGCGGCGGCCGCGGCGTTGCTGCTGGCGGTCGTGACGCCCCTCACGCTCTCGAAGCGATCCTCGCTCCAGATGGAGCCTTCGCCCGCGCGCGAGCGGCCGGCGGCCGCCCCGCCTCCGACGCTGGAGGCGCCCGCGCAACGCCAGAGCGCGCCTTCCGCGGCCCCCGCCGTCGAGACCCGCACCTCCCGCGAAGCTGCAGAAGGTCGTGCGGCCACCCGCGGCGCCGCCCGCTGGCGCCGCGCCGTCCCGTCCCGCCGCGAACGCGGCTCCGAGCTCCGACGAGCGTGCGAAGCGCGAGCAAGAGTTCGCCGCCGCGCCCAAGGACGCGGACCGCGAGGGCCAGCCGGCCGCCCGAAGCCCGTCGCGACGCGCCGGTCGGCGCGCTTCGGCTCCCCGCCCCGGGCGCGCTCTCGCGCGTGGAGCCCCAGACGGCACGCTCCCGTGATGCGGCCGCCCCCCAGGAGGAGGCGGCCGACAAGGGGAGCCGCAAGCCGGCCGCGGCCGCGACCGAGCCGAAGGCGGCCGACGCGATCGCCGAAGCGCTGGCCGAGGCGGCGCCGGCGGGTAAGCCTGCCTACACCGAGAAGGACGCGGCTGCGGACGAGGAGTGGCGGCGTCTCCAGGCTGCGCGGCCGCAATCGGTCGAGGAATGGCGCCGCCTGCGCGAGGAGCTACGGGGCTTCGCCGACGCGGCGCCCGCGGGCCCGCACGCCGACGCCGCGCGCCTGCGCACGATCGAGGCCGGCTACACGGCCTGGCGCTCGGGCGGCGACGCGGCCGACGAGGCCGTGTTCCGGCGCGACGCCGCCGCCTACCTCGAGCGCGGCGAGGACGCGAAGAACAAGGCGCGCGTGCGCGGGCTGCTGCGCTGAATCACCGGCGTAGCCGACAGAAATGCGTCAATTCAAGACCTGACCCCGGCGTCGGCGTTTCGCAGCCGGCTGTGGCGGATCCCGTAGAAGAAGTAGATCGCCACGCCGAGCGCCATCCAGATCGAAGAAGCGCTCCCAGGCCGTCTTCGGCAGCCCGAGCATCACGACCACGCACAGAGCCGCCCCGAGCGGGGCCACCAGCCACACGAACGGCACGCGGAACGGCCGCGGCCGCTGCGGGTCCTTGATCCGCAGCGCGAGCACGCCGATGCACACCACGAAGAAGGCGAACAGCGTGCCGATGTTCGTGAGGTCGTAGGTCTCGTCGTCGTCGAGGATCGACGAGCCCAGCGCCACCACGATCCCGGTGACGATCGTGGTGATGTGGGGCGTGCGGAAGCGCGCGTGGATCGCGCGGAAGGCGGGCGGCAGCAGGCCGTCGCGGCTCATCGAGAAGAAGATGCGCGGCTGGCCGAGCTGGAACACCAGCAGCACCGCGGTCATCGAGACGACGGCGCCGAAGGCGACGATCGCCTGGCCCCAGCCGATGCCCGGCCACCTCGAACGCGCGCGCGAGCGGGTCCGCGCCCTTCAGCTGCTGGTAGGGCACGAGCCCGGTCGCGACCAGGCCGACGATCGCGTAGATCAGCGTGCAGACGGCGAGCGAGCCCAGGATCCCGCGCGGCATGTTGCGCTGCGGGTCCTTCGTCTCCTCGGCGGCGGTCGAGATCGCGTCGAAGCCGATGTAGGCGAAGAACACGATCGCCGCGCCCTGGTGGATCCCGCGCCAGCCGTTCGGCGCGAACGGCGTCCAGTTGCGCGGGTCGACGTAGAAGAGCCCGACGCCCACGAACATCGCGAGCACCGCCAGCTTGAGCACGACCATCGCGTTGTTGACCCAGGCGCTCTCGCGGATGCCGATCACCAGCACCCAGGTGATGAGCGCCACGATCGCGATCCCCGGCAGGTTGATCGAGACCGCGTGGCCGAAGACGACCGGCAGCTCGCCCAAGCGCTCGGGGAACGAGAAGAGCACGTCGCGATAGCTGTGCGAGAGCCAGAACGGGAAGTCGACCCCGAAGAAGCGCAAGAGCGACGTGAAGTAGCCGGACCAGGCGATCGCGACCGCCATGTTGCCGATCGCGTACTCGAGGATCAGGTCCCAGCCGATGATCCAGGCCACGAGCTCGCCGAGGGTGGCGTACGCGTACGTGTAGGCGCTGCCGGAGATCGGGATGAGCGCGGTGAGCTCGGCGTAGCACAGCCCCGCGAGCGCGCACACCGCGCCCAGCAGGACGAAGGAGAGCACCAGCGCGGGACCGGCGCCGTAGCGCACCACGGTGCCGTCGGCCGCCACCTCGCCCGTGGCGGCGGTGCCGATGGCCGAGAAGATGCCCGCCCCGATCACGGCCCCGATCCCGAGCATCACGAGGTCGAGGGCGCCGAGCGTGCGCTTGAGGCCCGAGCCGCCGCTCTCGATCTCGGCGACGATGTCGGACGACCGCCTTGGTGCGGAACAGCGCGCTCAGCTGGGGCTCCCCGCGCCGCGGCGCGGCGCACCGGTCCGTCGGAAAGCCGGCATGATAGCATGCGGGTTTTTGCGGGACGGCGCGAAGGTACCCGAGGTGATCCGATGCTCGTCGTGATGCGGCAGGGCGCCACACAGGAGGACATCGCGGGCGTCGTGCGCGCGATCGAGACGCGCGGCTTCAAGGCCCACCCGATCCCGGGCGCGCAGCGCACCGCGATCGGCATCACCGGCAACCGCGGCACCGACGACCGGCCCGTGTTCGAGAGCATGCCGGGTGTGCTCGAGGTCATCCCCGTCACGCACGCCTACAAGCTCGTCTCGCGCGAGGTGAAGCCCGAGGACAGCGTCGTCTCGATCGGCGGCGTGCCGGTCGGGGGCGGCTCGTTCGTGATCGTGGCGGGCCCGTGCGCCGTCGAGTCGGAGGACCAGATGCTGACGGTCGCGCGCGCGGTGAAGGCCAAGGGCGCGCGGCTGCTGCGCGGCGGCGCCTACAAGCCGCGCACGAGCCCGTACTCCTTCCAGGGCCTCGGCGAGCAGGGGCTGCAGATCCTGGCCCGCGCCCGCGAGGAGACGGGGCTGCCCATCGTCACCGAGGCGATCGACGCCGACAGCGTCGACCTCGTCGAGCGCTATGCCGACGCGATCCAGATCGGCGCCCGCAACATGCAGAACTTCTCGCTGCTCAAGCGCGCGGGCCGCGCGAAGAAGCCGGTGCTGCTGAAGCGCGGCCTCGCCGCGACGCTCGAGGAGTTCCTGATGTCGGCCGAGTACGTCCTCTCCGAGGGCAACTACCAGGTGATCCTGTGCGAGCGCGGCGTGCGCACGTTCTCGGACTTCTCGCGCAACACGCTCGACCTGGCCGTGGTGCCGGCGGTCAAGCAGATCTCGCACCTGCCGATCCTGGTCGACCCGTCGCACGGCACCGGCCGCCGCGACAAGGTGGTCCCGATGTCGCGCGGAGCGGCGGCCGTGGGAGCCGACGGCCTGATCGTCGAGGTCCACCACGACCCCGACCGCGCGCTCTCGGACGGGCCGCAGTCGATCACGCCGGACGCCTTCGGCGCGCTCGTGAGCGAGCTGCGCCAGATCACCGGTGTCCTCGGCAAGTCGATCTAACGCAGCTCTTCGCTCCTCAAGAGCCGACTTCGTAGAGGGGAGAGCGACAACGGAGCTGTTACCTCCTTCCTTGTTCTGGGGGGACTCTCGTCCCCCCAGACCCCCATGTTGCCCATCGCCAGGCTGGTCGATTACTCCTCCAGCTTGATCAGCTTGCGGTCCAGGAGGCGGGAGAAGATCAGCAGGGTCTCGTCTTCGGCCATCGGGCAGAGCTTCAGGATCGACTGGATGTCCCACTGGCCGTTGACGCGCGAGATCACGAAGCCTTCCTGGGGATCGAGGTTCTGCTTCGTGAGCGTCGCGAAGTCGACCGCCAACGCGGGCACCTTGTCGCGCGGGATGGTGTGGAGCTGGCGCTCGCGCTGGCGCGCTTCCATCGCGGCGATCAGGCCCTTCTTGGCGTTCTGGTTGAGGCGGTCGAGCGCCAGCACCTCCTCGTAGGCCTTGAGCGCCGCGTCGTAGCGTTTCTCCTGCAGGCGCTGGTAGGCGAGCGTCAGCAGCGCCTGGATCGCTCCCACCGGGTCCGCGCCCTGGCTCCCGGCGCGCACCTCGCCCGCCACCACGACGCCGCGGCCGTGCATCTCGTAGATGAGCGACGCCGTCTCGAACTCCGAGCGCCGCAGCTCGAGGCTGATCTCGGCCAGGCTCTTGCCGGCGGCCGCGAGGCCGAGCAGCTGCTTTTCACCGGCGTCCGCCCCCGGCGGCGGCGGACCCTTGACCTTGACCGTGGTCTCCATGCTCGGGAAGACCGTCTTGATCCGTTGCCACTCGTCGACGCGGCGGATGCCCTCCAGGATCACGGGCGTCACCGGCGACTCGAACGTGATCAGGATGTCGTCGGGGAACTCGCCCTCGCGGAACTCGAACTGGCCCGAGGGCCAGAGGAAGAGGTCGAACACCGTCTCCTCGGCCTTCGCCTTGAGCGCGCGCTTCAGGTCGTCCTCGCCCAGCAGGCCGTCGCCCACCAGGATCGAGCCCAAGAGCCGCCCCTTTTCCTCCTGCGCGAGCAGCGCGCGGAAGAGCTGCTCCTCGGTGACGAGGCGGAGGCGGATCAGGAACTGGCCGAGCGACTCGCGCGGGTCGTTCGACCAGGAGGAGAAGATGTTGCCCTCGCGCAGGATGATGCGCTTCTGGATCGAGCGCCGCTCGACGTGGAGCGTGCCCGTCTTCTGCCCCGTGGCGACCCACTGCAGGACGTCGGGCAACGCCATCGTCCGCAGATCACCGCGGAGGCTCATGACTCAGGGTTCTCCGGAGGAGAGAGCTTTCAGCTCTCGTCCCAGGCGAGATCCCAGAACAGGTAGTCGCGCCAGCTGTCGGGGGTGCGGTGGACGCCGAGGCTCAGCGTCAGGTGGGGCAATGCGGGCGGGCGGCGCGGCTTTCGCACCAGGCGGAAGCCGGCCTCCTCCGGGAGCAGGTCTCCCTTTCGGCGATTGCAAGGAATGCAGCAGGTGACGATGTTCTCCCAATCCTTGCGGCCGCCGCGCGCCACCGGGATCACGTGATCGAACGTGAGCTGGGACGGGGGGAAGCGATCGCCGCAGTACTGGCACTTGTGGTCGTCGCGGGCGTAGACGTTCGCCCGCGAGAACGGGACGTCGGCGAAGGCTCGTTTCATACGGACGTGACGGAGCAGGCGAAGCACCGAAGGCAGCTTCACCCGGACCGTGACGCCCCGGATCTCCCGGTCGTAGACGGCGATGACCTCGACCTTGCCTTGGAACAGCAGGGTGATCGCTTTTTGCCAGGACACGACCCTGAGTGGCTCGTAAGTGGCGTTCAGGACAAGCGTTTGGTCCATTGCAGCGATCAGACCGTTGATTGTGCCGTCCGACGACGGGGAGGGTCAAGGGGCTCGGCGGGGAAGCGTCCCCGATCAGCCCTGATCCCCGGTCGATCGCGCTTCCGCCACCAGGCTCAGGAACTTGCGGGCACGCTCGGTGACGAGCTCGGCGTCGCCGCGGCGAAGCGCCTGCAGGTCCACGAGGTCGGCGCCGACGCCGAGCGCGGACGCACCGGCCTTGATGAAGTCCTTGGCCGTCTGCAAGTTGACGCCGCCGGTCGGCACGAGCTTCACCTGCGGCAGCGGAGCCTTGAGCGACTTCAGGTAGCTCGGGCCGCCGAGGGCGTTGGCGGGGAAGACCTTCACGAAGTCGGCTCCCGCGTTCCAGGCCGTCAGCACCTCCGTCGGCGTGAGCGCTCCCGGAAGCACCGCAACCCCCGCCTCGCGACAGGCCGAAATCGTGGCGAGGTTGAGCGCGGGGCTCACGACGAAGCGCGCGCCGGCGTCGATGCACGCCAGGGCGTTCTCGGGATCGAGCACCGTGCCGGCGCCGACGAGGGCGTCCGTCGCCCGCCGCGCCACCTCGCGGATCAGCTCGATCGCGCCCGGCACGGTCATCGTGATCTCCAGCACCGAGACGCCGCCCTTCTGGATCGCGGCGATCGCGGCGGCGGCCTCGTCGGCCGACTGCGCCCGGATCACCGGGATCACGCCGGTGCTCACGATGCGGTCGAGGACGGCCTTCTTGTCCATCTCAGCTCACCGCTGCACGCGGGCGGCCCCGCCCTTCATCACGCGCTCCACCTCGGCGAGGCTCGCCATCGTGGTGTCGCCGGGCGTCGTCATCGCGAGCGCCCCGTGCGCCGCTCCACAATCGACCGCCCACTGCGGGTCCTTGCCGGCGAGCAGGCCGTAGACGAGCCCCGAGGCGAACGAGTCGCCGCCGCCGACGCGGTCCCAGATCTCGAGCGCGTCGTAGCCGCGCGACTCGTAGAGCGTGCCGTCCATCCAGAGCACGGCCGCCCAGTCGTTGATCGTGGCCGAGCGCACGGCGCGCAGCGTCGTCGCCACCGCCTGGAAGTTCGGGAAGGCGGCACCCGCCTTCTCGATCATCTTGCGGAAGTTCGCGGGGTCGAGCGCCTTCAGGTTCTCGTCGAGGCCCTCGACCTCGAAGCCGAGCGCGGCGGTGAAGTCCTCCTCGTTGCCGAGCATGACGTCGACGTAGGCAGCGAGCTCGCGGTTCACCTCCTGCGCGCGCTGCTTGCCGCCGATCGACTTCCAGAGCGAGGCCCGGTAGTTGAGGTCGTAGGAGACGAGCGTGCCGTGCTTCTTCGCGGCCACCATCGCCTCGCGCGCGACGAGCGGCGTCGTCTCCGACAGCGCCGCGAAGATGCCGCCCGTGTGCAGCCAGCGCGCGCCCGCCTGGCCAAAGAGCCGGTCCCAGTCGATCTCGCCGGGCTTCATCTGCGAGGCGGCGCTGTGGCCGCGGTCGGAGCAGCCGACCGCGGCGCGCACGCCGAAGCCGCGCTCGGTGAAGTTGAGGCCGTTCCTGACGCTGCGGCCGACGCCGTCGTCGGCCACCCAGCGCACGAGGCTCTGGTCGACGCCGCCCTGCAGGATCAGGTCCTCGAGCAGGCGGCCGACCGGGTTGTCGACGAGGGCGCTCACGAGCGCCGTGCGCAGCCCGAAGCAGCGGCGCAGGCCGCGGGCGACGTTGTACTCGCCGCCGCCCTCCCAGACGCGGAACGAGCGCGCCGTGTGGACCCGCGTGTCGCCGGGGTCGAGGCGCAGCATCACCTCGCCGAGGCTCACGAGATCGAAGCGGCACTCGGAGGCCGGCTTCAGCGTGAGGCTCATCGCGCGCAGAAGATACCATTCCTCAGGCGATCAGCATGGCGTCGCCGTAGGAGTAGAAGCGATAGCGCTCGGCCACCGCCGCGCGGTACGCGGCCAGCAGCCGCTCGCGTCCCGCGAACGCGCACGCGAGCAGCAGCAGCGACGAGCCGGGCAGGTGGAAGTTCGTGACGAGGGCGCTCACCACCCGGAAGCGATGACCGGGGAGGATCACGAGGTCGGTCTCGCGCTCGCCCGCCAGCAGCCGCCCGTCCGGGTCGAGCGCCGACTCGAGCGCGCGCGTGACCGTGGTGCCGACCGCCACGACCCGGCGGCCTTCGGCGCGCGCCCGCTCGATCGCGCCCGCCGTCTCGTCGGGGATCCGCACCCGCTCGGGATCGACGCGGTGATGGCGCACGTCGTCGACCTCCACCGGGCGGAAGGTCCCCGGACCGACGTGGAGCACGATCTCGGCGCGCTCCACGCCGCGCGCCGCGAGCCGCGACAGGAGCACCTGCGTGAAGTGCAGGCCCGCGGTCGGTGCGGCGACGCTGCCGGGCTCGCGCGCGTAGACGGTCTGGTAGCGCTCGCGATCCGAAGGCGCGTCCTCGCGGCGGATGTAGGGGGGCAGCGGCGCGTGGCCGAAGCGCTCGAGCGCCTCGTCTTCGCTCATCCCGTGCGGGACGAGGCGCACCGCGCGCACGACGGTCTCGGCGCCGGGAGGTGCTTCGTCCGGCAGCGGCTCGTGCGCAGGGTCGGGCTCGACGAGGACGCGCAGGCCCGGGCCGACCTCGACGCTCATCCCCGCGCGCAGGCGCCGGCCGGGACGCAGCATCGCGTCCCAGACCCCGCCGCCGCGGCGCCGCACCAGCAGGATCTCGGCCTTGCCGCCGCGCTCGCGGCGCCCGAGCAGGCGCGCCGGGAAGACGCGGCTGCGGTTCGTGACCAGCAGGTCGCCGGGGCGCAGGCGCTCCGGCAGCTCCGCGAAGCGCCCGTGCTCGACTCTGCCCGTGCTGCGGTCGAGCACCAAGAGCCGCGAGGCGTCGCGCGCGGCGAGCGGCACCTGCGCGACGAGCTCGGGGGGCAACGCGTAGTCGTAGGAGGCGAGCCGGTAGTCGTCCTCGGGCATGCGGCCTTACGAGAAGAGCTTTTTCTGTGGCGTGAGCGCGGCGTCCGGAACCGGGAGGCCCAGGTGCTCGTAGGCGCGGCGGGTCGCGGTGCGGCCGCGCGGCGTGCGGTCGAGGAAGCCGTGCTGCAGCAGGTAGGGCTCGTAGATGTCCTCGATCGCGTCGGGCTCCTCGCTGATCGCGGCCGCGAGCGCGTTGACGCCGACCGGGCCGCCGCCGAACTTCTCGATGATCGTGAGCAGCAGCCGGCGGTCGACCTCGTCGAAGCCGTAGGCGTCGACCTCGAGCAGCTTGAGAGCGTCGCGCGCCACCTGCGCGGTGATCGCCCCGCCGGCGCGCACCTGGGCGTAGTCGCGCACCCGCCGCAGCAGGCGATTCGCGACGCGCGGCGTGCCGCGGCTGCGCGAGGCGATCTCGCGCGCCCCCGTCGGCGTCGATCGGCACGTCCAGGATCCGCGCCGAGCGCGTCACGATCAGCTCGAGGTCCGCCTGCGTGTAGAAGTCGAGCCGGTGGACGATCCCGAAGCGGCCGCGCAGCGGCGCCGTCAGCAGGCCCGCGCGCGTGGTGGCCGCGACCAGCGTGAAGGGCTTGAGCGGGATCTTCATCGAGCGCGCGCCCGGCCCGCTGCCGATCATCAGGTCGAGGCTCTGATCCTCGAGCGCGGGGTACAGGATCTCCTCGACCTTGGCGTCGAGGCGGTGGATCTCGTCGACGAACAGGATCTCGCGCGGCTCGAGTGCCGTGAGCAGCGCCGCGAGGTCGCCGGCGCGCTCGATGATCGGGCCGGCGGTGGCCTTGATCGGGACCTGGAGCTCGGCGGCGATCACGTGGGCCAGGCTGGTCTTGCCGACGCCGGGAGGTCCGAACAGGAGCACGTGGTCGAGCGCCTCGCCGCGGGCGCGGGTCGCCTCGATCGCGATCCGCAGGTTGGCGATCACCTGCGCCTGCCCGACGTACTCGTCGAGCCGCCGCGGGCGCAGCGACACCTCGAAGCCGAGGTCGTCGTCGAGCGGCCGGCCGCTCACGAGGCGGTCGTTCATGAAGGCACTAGCTTAGCAGGGGAGCGGCCGTGCTCCCGGAGGGGGAGAGGATATGATGCGGCTTTCCGAGGAGAATCCATGAAGCGCAACGCGTCCGCTCACTGGGAGGGCGGCCTCAAGGACGGCAAGGGCACGATCTCGACCGAGAGCGGGGTGCTCGCCAACACGCAGTACTCGTTCGGCACCCGCTTCGAGAGTGGCAAGGGCACGAACCCGGAGGAGCTGATCGGGGCGGCGCACGCCGGCTGCTTCTCGATGGCGCTGTCGGGCCAGCTGGCGAACGCCGGCCTGACCGCGCAGTCGATCGACACCACCGCGACCGTGACGTTCGAGAAGCTGGAGGCCGGCTTCACGGTGACCGAGGTCCACCTGAAGCTGGTGGCGAAGATCCCCGGCGCCGACAAGGCCGCGTTCGAGACCGCCGCCAACAACGCGAAGTCCGGCTGCCCGATCTCGCGGCTGCTGAACGCCAAGATCACGCTCGACGCCCAGCTCGTCTCCTGACGCCCATCAGGAGCGGCGCGAGACCACCTGGAGGGCGGCGCGCAGCAGGTCCTCGAAGCGGCCCTCGCCGTGCTCGCGGAACACGCGCTCGACGCCGCGCTCGGCCTCCGGGCGCGAGTAGCCGAGGTGGACCAGCGCCGACACGATGTCCTCGGCCGCCGGGCTCGTCGCGACGGGCTGGACCTCCGCCGAGCGCGAGGTCCTTCATCTTGTCCTTGAGCTCGACCACCAGCCGCTCCGCCGTCTTCTTGCCGACTCCGGGGATGCGCGTCAGGCGCGCCACGTCGCCCGAACGCAGCGCCGCGACCAGCTCGGGCGCCTCGATCCCCGACAGCACGGAGACCGCCAGCTTCGGCCCGACGCCCGAGACCGCGATCAGCCGCTCGAAGAGCGCCTGCTCGACCGCCGTCAGGAAGCCGAAGAGCGCGAGCGTGTCCTCGCGCACGTGCGTGTGCGTGAGCAGCGTGACCTCGGCGCCGGGCTCGCCGACACGGTAGAAGGTGCTGAGCGGGATCGTGAGCCGGTAGCCGACGCCGCCGACGTCGACGATCGCCTCCTGCGGCCCCTTGCGCAGCAGCCGGCCGTGGATCTGCGCGATCAACGCAGCGCCCCCACCGCCGTGCGCAGGCACGCGAAGCACAGCGCGACGGCGAGGGCGTCGGTCGCGTCGCCCGGCTCGGCTTCCGCCTCGAGCGCGAGCAGGCGCGTGACCATGAACGCGACCTGGCTCTTCTCGGCGCGGCCGAAGCCCGTGATCTGCTGCTTCACCGTGGCCGGAGGGTACTCGTGGACCGGGAGCCCCGCCCGCGAGCCCGCGAGCAGCACGACACCGCGGACGTGGCCGAGCACGAGGGCCGTTCGCGTGTTGGTGGAATGGAACACGTCCTCGACGGCGAGCACGTCGGGCCGCAGGCGCTCGATGAGCGCCGTCACGCCCTCGTGGATGTGCCGGAGCTTGTCGGGGAGCGCCAGGCGCTGGCCCGGCGCGAGCGCCCCCATCTCGACCAGGCGGTGGCGCCTTCCGTCCGTCTCGACGGCGCCGTAACCGGTGCGCTGCGAGCCGGGGTCGACGCCGAGGACGATCATTCCGGGCGCGAGAGCGAAGGCCCCTAGCCCGCCGCCGCTTCCTCCATCTCCTTCTCGGAGATGTCGGAGTTGTCCCAGACGTTCTGCACGTCGTCGTTGTCGTCGAGCGCCTCGACGAGCTTCAGCAGCTGCTGCGCCTTGGCGCCTTCGAGCGTGATGTTGTTCTCGGCGAGCTTCTTGACCTCGGCCTCGTCGGGCTCGATCCCGGCTTTCTGGATCGCGGCGCGCACGGCCTCCAGGTCGTGTTGCGAGGTGTAGACCGTGAAGCCCTGGGCCTCGGCCAGGATGTCGTCGGCTCCCGCCTCGAGCGCAATCTCCATCAGCTTGTCTTCGGTGGTCTTGTCCGCGGCGATCGAGATGACGCCCTTGGGCTTGAACAAGTAGGCGACGCTGCCGGCGCCGCCCAGGTTGCCGCCGTGCTTCGTGAAGATGTGCCGGATCTCCGAGACGCTGCGATTGCGGTTGTCGGTCGTGCCCTCGACGAGGATCGCGACGCCGCCCGGGCCGTAGCCTTCGAGCTGGAGCTCCTCGTAGGTGGTGCCCTCGAGCTCGCCCGTGCCCTTCTTGATGGCGCGGGTGATGTTGTCGGCGGGCATGTTCGCGGCCTTGGCCTTGTCGACGGCCGTGCGCAGGCGCGGGTTGCTGCCCGTGTCACCGCCTCCGATGCGTGCCGCGATCGTCATCTCGCGGATCAGCTTGGTGAAGACCCTGCCGCGCTTGGCGTCGAGCGCGCCCTTCTTGTGCTTGATCGTCGCCCACTTGGAATGTCCCGACATGGTCCTTCTCCTGCGTGGTCTTCGCGGAAGTCTAGCACCGGCCCCCGGGGCCCGGGCGCAACAAAAAAGCCCTGGATCCTATCGGACCAGGGCTTCTCGAATCGAGTATGAAAAAAGTCCCGGCAACGTCCTACTCTCCCACCAGGTCGCCCTGACAGTACCATCGGCGCAGGAGGGCTTAACGGCCGTGTTCGGAATGGGAACGGGTGTGGCCCCTCCGCCATGGTCACCGGGATGAAATATCAAGCCGCCGACAACCGAGGATTCTGACTTCGTAGCGCGTGGGTTTCCATCGCACGTCGACTACCCGTTTTCGGGCAGTGTAAACACCATGGTCAAGCCTCACGACCGATTAGTACCCGTAAGCTGAGAGCCTCACAGCTCTTGCACACCGGGCCTATCAACCTGGTCGTCTACCAGGGGTCTTTAGGCAGGTTCTCCTGCGGGAGACATCATCTCGAGGCGGGTTTCACGCTTAGATGCTTTCAGCGTTTATCCCAACCGAACTTAGCTACCCAGCTATGCCTCTGGCGAGACAACTGGTGCACTAGAGGTTCGTCCATCCCGGTCCTCTCGTACTAAGGACAGCTCCTCTCAAGTCTCCTGCGCCCACAACAGATAGGGACCGAACTGTCTCGCGACGTTCTAAACCCAGCTCACGTACCGCTTTAATGGGCGAACAGCCCAACCCTTGGAACCTGCTACAGCTCCAGGATGCGATGAGCCGACATCGAGGTGCCAAACCTGGTCGTCGATGTGAACTCTTGGACCAGATCAGCCTGTTATCCCCGGCGTACCTTTTATCCGTTAAGCGATGGCCCTTCCACACAGAACCACCGGATCACTAAGTCCTGCTTTCGCACCTGCTCGACTTGTAGGTCTCGCAGTCAAGCTCCCTTGTGCCTTTGCACTCGACGGCTGATTTCCAAACAGCCTGAGGGAACCTTCGAGCGCCTCCGTTACTCTTTAGGAGGCGACCGCCCCAGTCAAACTACCCATCTAGCCATGTTCCTCTCCCCGATGAGGGGAGTAGGTTAGAACCTAAGAACGTCAAGGGTGGTATCTCACCATTGGCTCCCCCGAGCCCGAGAGCCCGAGTTCAAAGCCTCCCACCTATCCTGCGCAGAACGCACCCAAGTTCAAGGCTAGAGTGCAGTAAAGGTGCACGGGGTCTTTCCGTCTAGTTGCGGGAAACCGGCATCTTCACCGGTACTACAGATTCGCAGTGCCCCTCGTTGAGACAGCGCCCAAATCGTTACGCCATTCGTGCAGGTCGGAACTTACCCGACAAGGAATTTCGCTACCTTAGGACCGTTATAGTTACGGCCGCCGTTTACCGGGGCTTCAGTTCAGAGCTTTGCCTTGCGGCTAACCCCTCTCTTTAACCTTCCGGCACCGGGCAGGCGTCAGGCCCTATACGTCGTTTTTGTGACTTTGCAGAGCCCTGTGTTTTTAGTAAACAGTCGCTTGGGCCGTTTCACTGCGACCTCTCGAGGCTCAAAGAGTAAATCTTCTCACCAAGAGAGGCACCCCTTCTCCCGAAGTTACGGGGTCATTTTGCCGAGTTCCTAAACGAGGGTTCTCACTAGCGCCTTAGGATATTCTCCTCACCTACCTGTGTCGGTTTGCGGTACGGTCACCGCAAGACTCCTTAGAGGCTTTTCTTGGCAGCGTGGGGTGGGCCACTTTGTGAGCCGGAGCTCTCGTATTCAGGTCTCGGAAACACGGCCCCGCGGATTTTCCTGCGGAACCTTCCTACACCCTTGAACCCCCATCCATCAGGGGGCTGGCTTACCCTTCTGCGTCACCCCATCGGTCTTTATCGTCTTGCGGCAGTACGGGAATATTGACCCGTTTTCCATCGGCTACGCCTTTCGGCCTGGCCTTAGGACCGACTAACCCTGAGCGGATTGACCTTCCTCAGGAAACCTTAGGTTTTCGGCGAACGCGGTTCTCGCGCGTTTTCTCGCTACTTGTGCCGGCAGGGTCTCTTCCATGTCCTCCACCCGTCCTTGTCGGTCGGACTTCAACGAACATGGAATGCTCCTCTACCAATCAACGAGATCGAAATCTCGTTGAGTCCGCAGCTTCGGTATCATGCTTGAGCCCCGTTGAATTGTCGGCGCAGATCCACTAGACCAGTGAGCTATTACGCTTTCTTTAAAGGATGGCTGCTTCTAAGCCAACCTCCTGGTTGTTTTAGCGGATCCACATCCTTTACCACTGAGCATGAACTTCGGGACCTTAGCTGGCGGTCTGGGCTGTTTCCCTCTCGACAATGAAGCTTAGCCCCCACTGTCTGACTCCCGCGGTCGAGCTTTCAGGTATTCAGAGTTTGGTTGGATTCGGTACCCGGGTAAGGGCCCTAGTCCATCCAGTACTTTACCTCCTGAAGCTAACCCGCGAGGCTAGCCCTAAAGCTATTTCGAGGAGAACGGGCAATCACGAGGTTTGATTAGCCTTTCACCCCTACCCACAACTCATCCGAGTTGTTTTCAACCAACACCGGTTCGGGCCTCCGGTCGGTGTTACCCGACTTTCACCCTGGCCATGGGTAGATCACCTCGCTTCGCGTCTTTTCCCAGCGACTCATTCGCCCTATTCGGACTCGCTTTCGCTGCGGCTCGCTTAACGCTTAACCTCGCCACTGAGAAAAACTAGCCGGCTCATTATGCAAAAGGCACGCGGTCAGGCAGTACCGGGTTTAACCCCGGCCAACGCCCTCCCACTGCTTGTAGGCATACGGTTTCAGGTACTATTTCACTCCCCTCGCAGGGGTGCTTTTCACCTTTCCCTCACGGTACTTGTTCACTATCGGTCGCAGGCACGTGTTTAGCCTTGGAAGATGGTCCTTCCGGTTTCCCGCAGGGTTTCACGTGTCCCGCGGTACTCAGGAACCAGACTAGGGAGCCTCTCTCTTTTCGCCTACGGGGCTGTCACCCTGTATCGCCGATC
>CAVUTB010000016.1:0-240000 GCA_963744315.1 uncultured Acidobacteriota bacterium | reverse complement strand
GGCTCGAGAGCGGCGAGATAGCTCTTGTGCGGCGCCAAGAGCGCCGCGCCGACCGTGGTGCCGAGCTCGGGCAGCGCGGTCGCGGCCTGGTGGCCGAGCGTCTCGAACAGCACCTTGCGCGCGAGCGAGTAGCCGTTCGTGTGCAGGCCCGAGCGAGGGCAGCCCGAGCAGCACGTCCCCCTCGCTGACCCCGCGCGGCAGCGCCTTCTCCTTCTCGACGACGCCCACGATGAAGCCCGCCAGGTCGTAGTCGTCGGGCGCGTAGGTGCCCGGCATCTCGGCCGTCTCGCCGCCGATCAGCGGGCACGCGAACTCGGTGCAGGCGCGCGCGAAGCCGGCGACGATCTGCTCCACCCGGGCCGGGTCCATGCGGCCGAGGGCTATGTAGTCGAGGAAGAAGAGCGGCACGGCGCCCTGGACCAGGATGTCGTTGACGCAGTGCGCGACGAGGTCGTAGCCGACGGTGTCGTGGACGCCGGCCTCGATCGCGACCTTGATCTTGGTGCCGACGCCGTCGGTCGAGGCGACCAGCACCGGGTCCTTGTAGGCGCCGAGCTCGGGCCGGAACAAGCCGCCGAAGGAGCCGATCTCGCTCAGCACCGACGGGTTGAAGGTCGCCCGTGCGAGCGTCTTGATGCGCGCCTTGGCGGCGTCGGCCGCGGAGATGTCGACGCCGGCGTCGCGGTACTCCATGGGAACTCGGAGTCTATCGCGTTCGCGCGTTAAGATGGCCCGACCCGATGGTCGAGACCGCGTTCGAGTTCGCCCGCCTCGAGCAGACGCTCGAGGAACGGAGGCTTCGCGTGGAGGCGGCGCTGCGGCGCCTCGTCACGAGCGGGCAGGCGCCCGTGGTCGACGCCGCCGTCCTGTCGAGCCTGTTCGCGCCCGCCAAGCGGCTGCGGCCCGTGCTGTCGCTGCTCGTCGCGGAGGTGCTGAAGGGCGACCCCGACGCGGTGCTGCCGGCCGGCTGCGCGATCGAGATGGTCCACACGGCGAGCCTGATCCTCGACGACCTGCCCTCGATGGACGACGCCAAGCTCCGGCGCGGGCGGCCGACCTGTCACGTCGCGCACGGCGAGGCGACCGCGATCCTCGCGGCGTTCGCGCTCCAGAACCGCGCCTTCGAGATCCTGGCCGAGGGCTGGCCGGGCGGTCCGGACGCGGCGGCGCGCTCGCGGGCCGCGCGCGAGCTGACGCGCGCGATCGGAACCGACGGCATGATCGCCGGGCAGTCGGTCGACCTGCAGATGACCGACCGCGTGATCGACTTCAAGACGCTCGAGTTCATCCACTCGCGCAAGACCGGCGCGCTCTTCATGGCCTCGGCCGCGATCGGCGCCCAGTCCGCGCGCGCCCAGCCCGGCGAGCTGGCGGCCGTCGTGGCCTACGCGAAGAACCTGGGGCTGGCGTTCCAGATCGTGGACGACCTGATCGACGTGACCGGGGGCAGCGAGGCCGGCAAGGACACCGGCCAGGACGTCAAGAAGACGACCTTCGTGTCGTTCTCGGGCGTCGAGGGCGCCCGGGCGCTGGCCGGCGAGCTCGCCGCGGCGAGCCGGAGAGCGCTCGAGCCCTTCGGCGCCCGCGCCCAGCCCCTGGCCGAGCTCGCGCGCTACGTCGTCGCGCGCAGGAGGTAGACTCTCGCCATGACGCGCTGCCCGGAGTGCGAGGCGGACCTGGAGCTCGACGGCTACGAGCTCGACGTCAACGAGACCCTCAATTGCCCGGAGTGCGCCACCGAGCTCCGGGTCACGAACTCCGACCCGATCGCCGTCGCGCCCAACGACGTCGAAGGCCAGTAGCCCCTTCGTCCGTCCAGGTCTTCAGGACGTGTACGAGCGGACGGCCTCCGACTCGTCGTTGTAGATCTCGAAGGTCGGCAGCAGCCGGGCCATGTCGAGCGTGCTGTAGACGCGCTCGCCGACGTTCAGCAGCTTCAGCTCCGCCTGGAAGCGCCGCGAGGTCTTGAGCCCTGCGACCAGCTCGCCGACGCCGGCGCTGTCGAGGAACGAGACCTCCGACAGGTTGAGCAGGATGCGGCGGCGGCCCTCGGCGAGCAGCTCGTCGATCGCGTCTCGCAGGATCTGGTCGCCCAGGCCGGCCGTCAGCCGGCCCTTGAGGTCGAGGATCATCACTTCGTTCGCCTGCCTGACTTCGATGTGCATGCCTGCCTTCCCCGGTCTCGGCTACTGCTCCTGCCCGAGCGCTCGTTTGTACGCCTCCGCGTTGCGGCTGATCTCGTAGCGGTCGCGCGCCGCGATCAGGAAGGCGCGGAACAGCTCCGACTGGCGCTGCTGGCGCAGCCCCGCGCGCAGCGCCGCTTTCTGGCGATCGAACTCCGCGGCGTCGAACGGCTTCTTCTCGAGCACCCGCAGCAGCGCCCAGCCCGACTGCGTGCGGACCGGCGCCGAGAGCGTCTTCTCCGGCAGCGCGAACGCGGCCTCCTCGAGTGCCAAGCCGGTGCCGAGGTCGCCGAGCGGCTGGCCCCGGCCCGTGAGCGACGGCGTCTCCTTGCGCACCAGCGAAAGCGCGCTCGCGGTCTTCTCGAGCCCGGCGCTCTCGGCCCTGGCGCGCAGCTGCAGCGCCGTCTCGTGCGCCTTGGCCAGCGCGGCCTCGTCCACCAGCTCGCCGCGCACGCGCTCCTTCACGTCCTGGAGCTCGGGGGCGCGCGCCGGCTGCACCTCGGCGAGCGCTATGAAGACCGCGCCCTGCGCGACCGAGAAGCCCTCCTTCTCGGGCTCGCCCTGCTTCATCTGGAAGGCGCGCGCCACGACGGTCGGCGAGGCGAGCCCGGGCGGCAGCTCGCCGCGCGCGAAGGGCGCGCTCTTCTGCACCGTGAGCCCCTGCGCCTTGGCGGCCTCCTCGAGCGTCTTCTTGTGCGCCAGCGCGTCCGCGAGCGCCTGCGCCTTCTGCTCGCCGAGCTCGACCACCTTGCGGTCGAGCTGGCTCGCGCGGATGCGCTCCTTGACCTCGGCGAACGGCTGCACCGTCCCGTCCTTCTTCGAGACGAGCCGGATCACGTGGTAGCCGAACTGGGTCTTCACGAGCTCGCTCGTGCCGCCCGGCTCGAGCGCGAACACCGCGCCGTCGAACTCGGGCACCATGCGTCCCGGCTGGAAGCAGCCGAGGTCGCCGCCCTGCGCCGCCGAGCCCGTGTCCTCCGACAGCTTCTTCGCGAGCGTCGCGAAGTCGGCGCCCGCCTTCAGCTGGTCGAGCGCCTTCTGCGCGAGCGCCCTGGCGTCCGCGTCGGTATGTCCCTCGGCCGCGTCGCCCTGCTTCACCTTCACCAGGATGTGGCCGGCGCAGGCCTCCTCCTGCTGGCGGTAGTCCTCGCGGTGGTCGTTGTAGAAGATCTCGAGCTCGCGGTCGGTCACCGCGACCTGCGGCTGCAGCGTGGGCCGGTCGAGCAGCACGTAGCTCAGCACGCGCTTCTCCGGGATCTTGTAGCTGTCGCGCTTCGACTCGAAGCGCGCCTTCACCTCGTCGTCGGTCGGCGAGACGGCGGCCTTGTAGCGCGCGGAGTCGACCTGCACGTACTCGAGCCGCAGCTGCTCGCTGCGCCGGCGGAACTCGCGCTCCACCTCGGCGTCGCTCACCTGCACGCCCGCCCCGATCAGGGCCTCGAGGCTCTCGCGCTCGATCCGCTGGCGCAGCGACAGCTCGAGGTCGTCCTCGCTCATGCCGGCGAGCTCCAGCCGCCGCCGGATCTCGTCCTTGCCGATGAACTTGCCGGCGTCCTGGAAGTCCGGCGAGGTCGCGATCGCGCGCGCCACCGCTTCGTCCGGCACCGCGATCCCGAGCCGCTTCGCCTCGAGCTCCACGAGCCGCTCCGAGACGAGGGTCTCGAGCACCTGGCCCTCGAGCCCGAGCTGCCGGATCATGTTCTCGTCGAGGCGGCCCTGGTAGAGCTGCGAGTAGTACTGCCTCTGCCGGTTGTAGGCGCGCTGGTACTCACCGAGCGAGACCTTGAGCCCGCCCACGTCCACCAGCGTCTCGGCCGGCGTGCCCTGGCCCTCGTCGGTCAGCGCTGGTACGTAGAGGATCACGAACGCCAGGATCACGATCCACAGGAAGCCATAAAGCCAGCGCCGATGCCGGCGCATTGCAGCAAGAGCCATGCTGTCTCCTTGACGACCTTCGCAAAGTCGCGATTCTAAGCCGCGGCCGAGCGGGGAGCAACCTTGGCCACGAAGGCCCCGCTTTTGGGCACCCGAACGAGATGATCTATACTCACGGACCCGGCTAAGTCGCACGGGCTCATGGGATTTTGGCCAAGGGTGGCAGTGGACGAGAAGCAGCCGCAACGACAGGGGGGCGACCGGATCGAATGGTTCACGGTCAGCTACCGGACGCTCGCGCTCGCCGCCGTCGCGCTCGTGCTGCTGGCTGCCGCCCTCTGGCTCGTCTATGGCCAGAAGACCCCGCCGCCGCCGCCCCAGCCCACCTCGGTCGCGACCGGGTCGCGCTTCGAGCGCATCGAGGGCAGCGTGCAGGTGAAGCGCGCCGGGACGCTCGAGTGGATCACGGCGACGAAGGCCGTGATCCTCCGGCAGAACGACCTGGTGCGCACCGGCGCCGGCTCCACGGCCGAGATCCACTTCACCGACGGCACGGTGTTCAACGTCCGCCCCGACAGCTTGATCACGATCGAGGAGAGCTCGCAGAACCCGCTCTCGCGGCAGCAGAAGGTCGCGCTCTCGATCCAGTCGGGCGAGGCCAACTTCCTGACGGCCGCGAGCAACGTGCCCGGCAGCACGACCACGATCTCGACGCCCACCGTGCGCACGACGCCCGACCGCGAGACGGCCGGCAGCATCCAGGTCGCCGAGAGCGGAGCGACCGGCCTGCGCATCTTCCGCGGCCAGAGCGCGGCGCGAGACCAAGGGCGGCCAGAAGATCGCGCTCGCCTCGAACCAGGGCGTGAACGTCGACGCGGTCGGCAAGGCGGGCGCGACCGTGAACCTGCCGCACGTGCCGGTGCTGACCGCACCGCCGAACCAGACCGAGGTGGCGTATCCGGACCTGCAGCAGGGCGTCACGCTGCTGGTCTGGAACAGCGTGCCCGGCGCGAACGGCTACCGCGTGCTGGTCGACTTCAGCCCCTCCTTCGCGCGGCCGCTCTACGACCGCCAGGGCGTGCGCGCGACGCAGCTCGAGCTGCGGGCGCTCGACGCCGGCTCCTACTACTGGAAGGTGGCCGCGGTCGACTCCGCGGGCGGCGAGGGCGGCTTCTCCGAGCTCTGGCGCTTCGCGCTCGCCAAGGCCGCCCAGAGCACGGCGCAGCCGCCGCCGCTCGTGATCGAGACGGCGGAGCTCAAGGGCAACATCCTCCACGTGCGCGGGCGCACCGAGGCCGGCACCAACCTGACGCTCAACGGCGAGCGCCTGGAGGTCCAGCCCGACGGCAGCTTCAGCGAGTTCGTCACGTTCGACGGCGGCGCGAACGCCACCGTCGTGGTCAAGGCGACGAGCCCTCGCGGCGGCGTGGCGGAGCAGCGCCGCCGCGTCACGGTCGCCAACTGAGGCCCGCGCGCTTGACCCGCATCGTCGTGCTCGGCGGACGGACGCTGCGGGGCCGCCTCAAGCGCAGCCGGGCGCTCGAGTACGAGTTCGTGGAGCCGGGCAACCCGGGCGAGTCGCTGGCACCCGCGCGCTACGCCGCGGCGCTCATCCCGCTCGGCGCGACGAGCACGCCGAAGCAGGTGGCCCGCGCGCGCCGGGCGCTGCCGGGACGGCCGCTCGGCGGCGTCGCCGTCCGCCCGGACGAGCGCACGCTGCGCAGGATCGCGCAGCTCGAGATCGACTTCGTGGTCGAGGCCTGGAGCAAGAGCGACCCGCCGCCCGAGGCCGTGCTGGCGCACCTGCGCGGCCCCCGCCGCCCGAGCCGCAGGAACGAGCGACGACGGCCCGAAGGCGCCCTCGACCTCCGCGCGCCGGCTCGCGATCCTGACGGACGTCGTGAAGACGGCCAACTCGATCCTCGAGCCGCGCAAGGTGATCGAGCTGGTCGTCGAGAAGATCCGCCAGCTGATCCCCTCGGAAGCCTGGTCGCTGCTGATGGTCGACGAGGAGAAGCAGGAGCTGGTGTTCGAGGCCGCGCTCGGCGCCAAGGGCAAGGAGGTCACGGCCCTGCGTCCCAAGATCGGCGAGGGCGTCGCCGGCTGGGTCGCCGAGACCGGCAAGCCGGCGATCGTGAACGACGTCAAGCGCGACCCGCGCTTCGCGCCGCACGTCGACGCCAAGACCTCGTTCGAGACGCGCTCGATCCTGTGCGCCCCGCTCGTCTCGCGCGGGCGCACGATCGGTGTGCTCGAGATCCTGAACAAGCGCGGCGGCAACTTCACCAAGACGCGACCTCGAGCAGGTGCTGACGCTCGTCGAGCCGTGCGCGATCGCGATCGAGAACGCGATCCTGTTCCAGCGCACCGAGCAGCTCACGATCACGGACGACCTCACGCGGCTGTTCAACTCGCGCTACCTGAACCTGTACCTGGGGCGCGAGATCAAGCGCTGCAAGCGCCACGGCATCCCGCTGTCGGTGATCTTCCTCGACCTCGACGGCTTCAAGGGGATCAACGACCAGTACGGCCACCTGGCCGGCTCGGGGACGCTCACCGAGGTGGGCGGGATCCTGGCGCTGGGCGTGCGCGAGTCGGACATCCTGGCCCGCTACGGCGGCGACGAGTTCATCGTGGTGCTGCCCGAGACGCCGGCCTCGGGCGCGCTCGTGATCGCCGAGCGCCTGCGGCGGGCGATCGAGGAGCACCGCTTCCTGGAGCCGCAGGGCATCGCCGCGCGCATCTCGGCGTCCTTCGGCATCTCGACGTACCCCGACCACGCGCTGTCGCCCGAGGGCCTGATCCAGAAGGCCGACCAGGCGATGTACCGCGTCAAGGAGCGGGAGAAGAATGGAATCGAGGTGGCGGTCTAGCCGGATGGCCGCCCCCACTAGAGCTGGAGAGAGAAGGACCGCGGCCCCATGAATTTTCGTTCCGTCGTGAACCTGAGCTTCTTGTCGAGCGATCTCGCGATCGACCTCGGGACCGCGAACACGCTCGTCTACGCAAAGGGCAAGGGCATCGTGGTCTCCGAGCCGTCGATCGTGGCGATCAACCGCGTCACCGGCAAGGTCGAAGCCGTCGGCCGCGACGCCAAGGACATGCTGGGCCGCACCCCCGGCAACATCGTCGCGATCCGCCCGATGAAGGACGGCGTCATCGCCGACTTCGAGATCACCGAGAAGATGCTGTCGCACTTCATCCACCGCGCGCACAACCGCTCGACGCTGGTGCGGCCGCGGATCGTGATCGGGATCCCCTCCGAGGTCACCCAGGTCGAGAAGCGCGCGGTCAAGGACTCCGCGCTCAAGGCCAAGGCCTCCGAGGTGTACCTGGTCGACCAGGCGATGGCGGCCGCGATCGGCGCCGGGCTGCCGATCACCGAGCCCTCGGGCAACATGGTGGTCGACATCGGCGGCGGCACCACCGACATCGCCGTGATCTCGCTCGCCGGCATCGTCTACTCCAAGTCCGTGCGGGTCGCGGGCAACGAGATGGACGAGTCGGTGATCCAGTACATCAAGAAGAAGTACAACCTGCTGGTCGGCGAGCGCACCGCCGAGCAGATCAAGTTCGAGATCGGCAGCGCCTTCCCGCTCGACGAGCCGATGACGATGGAGATCAAGGGCCGCGACCTGATCGAGGGCATCCCCAAGACGCTCACGATCACCGACGCCGAGATCCGCGAGGCGCTCGCAGGAGCCGGTCGCGATCATCGTCAACGCGGTGCGCGTCGCGCTCGAGCGCACGCCGCCCGAGCTCAGCGCCGACATCGTCGACCGCGGCATCGTGCTGACCGGCGGCGGCTCGCTGCTCAGGAACCTCGACCGCCTGCTGCGCGAGGAGACCGGGCTGCCGGTGTCGGTCGCCGAGGACCCGCTCTCGTCGGTGGTGCTCGGGACCGGCAAGATGCTCTCGGACTTCGACCTGTTGCGCAAGATCAGCCTGGACTAGCCCCGTGGCGACGGCGGTTCCCGCGCGGCGGAGCCGGTTCCTGCTCGTCGGCCTGGTGCTCGCGCACCTGACCGCGATCAGCCACCAGGTGGACGGCGGCTCCGGAGTGTCGCTGCTGCAGCGGGCGCTGCTCGGCGTGCTCGGTCCGCTCCAGCGCGGCGTCGGCGCGACGCTCGGCGGCGCTTCGGAGCTCTGGCGCGGCTGGGCGTTCCACCGCGAGACCTACGCCGAGAACCGCCGGCTGCGCGAGCAGGTGCGCTCGCTGGAGACCGAGCTGCAGCTGCGCGTCCTTCAAGGCCCAGGAGTCGGTGCGCCTGCGCGAGCTGCTCGAGCTGCGGCAGAGCGTCCCGCTCGACACGCTCGCGGCGCTCGTGGTCGGCGCGCGACGGCGTGCCCTGGTTCCGCACGATCACGCTCGACAAGGGCGAGCAGGACGGGGTCAAGCTCGACGCCGCCGTGATCAGCGCCACCGGCGTCGTCGGGCGCGTGTTCGCGGTCGGACCGCACGCCGCGCGCGTCCAGGTGCTGCTCGACCGCGACAGCGGGATCGCCGCGCTCGTCGAGCGCAGCCGCGTGAGCGGCGTCGTCTCGGGCCAGGTCGCGGGCAACGAGTCCGGCAGCGAGGACCTGGTGCTCAAGTACGTCTCGGAGCGGGCCGACGTCACGGTCGGCGACCTCGTGGTGACCTCGGGCCTCGACCGCATCTACCCCAAGGGGCTGGTGATCGGCCGCGTGCGCTTCGTGGGGCAGGTGACGGGGCTGTTCCGGGACGTGCGCGTCGAGCCTTCCGCCCGCTTCGAGCGGCTCGAGGAGGTGCTGGTGGTCCGCGAGCCGCCCGCCCCGCTCGAGATGACGAGGTCGGTCGAGTGAGCCGCGCGCTGTGGACGGCGGCGGCGCTCGCCGGAGCGGTCCTGGTCGAGACCGGGCTCGCGCACCTGGTCAGCTCGCCGGGCCGCTACCTCGACCCGTTCCTGCTCGTCGTGGTCTACTGTGCGCTCGTGTTCGGCGAGACGCACGGCATGCTGGCGGGGGCGGCTGCCGGCTGGGTGCAGGACGCCATGTTCGGAGGGCGGGTGCTGGGGATTTCGGGGCTCACGAAGCTGCTGGTCGGCTACGCGGTCGGGATCGGCGCGGGCCGCTTCCTGATCGCGACCACCGCCGCGCGCGCGCTGGTGGTGATGCTCGCGAGCGTGGCCGACGCGCTGCTCTTGCAGTGGCTCGCCTCGGTGTTCTCGCTCGAGGCCCTCTTCCTGCCGCCGCTGGCGCTCGCCACGCGCGCGACGCTCAGCGCCCTCATCGGCGGGCTGCTGTTCGCGCTCGTGGACGAGCGGCTCGCGAGGGCGCGCGTATGAGCCTGAAGGCAGGCGCCCGGTGAGGATCTACGAGGACCTGCGCCTCGTGCAGTCGCGCCTCGCGCTGCTGCAGGCGCTCATCGTGCTGCTGGTCGCGGGCCTCGTGGTGCAGTTCTGGAACCTGCAGGTGGTGCGCGCGCGCCACTTCCGCGACCAGGCCGAGAACAACCGCTCGCGGCTCGTGACGCTGGCGGCCCCGCGCGGCGCGCTCGTCGACCGCAACGGCATGCTGCTGGTCGGCAACCGGCCGTCGTTCAGCGTGCTGCTGGTGCCGGAGCACGCGGAGAACCTCGATCGCGTGGTCGAGCGGCTCGCCTCGGCGCTCGGGATGGGCGAGGCCTCGATCCGCGAGCGGCTGGCGCGGCGCCAGCCCTACCGGCCGGTGGTGATCAAGAACGACGCGACGCTCGCCGACATCGCGGTGCTCGACGCGCGGCGCCGCGAGCTGCCGGAGGTGAGCGTCGAGGTGGTGCCGCTGCGCTCCTACCCGCTCGCCAACGCCGCCGCTCACGCGCTCGGGCGCGTCGGCGAGATCACCGAGCGCCAGCTGCAGCTCGCCGAGTACAAGAGCCTGCCGCCGGGCGCCCTCGTCGGCCAGGCCGGGATCGAGTCGCGCTACAACCGCGAGCTGATGGGCAAGGACGGCTTCCGGCGCGTGATCGTGAACAGCCGCGGGCTCGAGGTGCAGGAGGCCGCGCGCGAGCCTCCGCAGGACGGCCCCAACCTCACGCTCAGCATCGACGCGTCGCTGCAGGCCGCGATGGAGGCCGCCTTCGAGGGGCGCTCCGGCTCGGCGGTGGCGCTCGATCCCGAGACCGGCGAGATCCTGGCGATGACGTCGACGCCCGCCTACGACCCGAACCAGTTCACGACCGGCATCGAGCCCGCGCTGTGGGCGAGCCTCGCGAGCGACCCCGACACGCCGCTCATGAATCGCGTGATCCAGGGCTCGTACGCGCCGGGCAGCACGTTCAAGGTGATCTCCGCGATTGCCGCGCTCGAGGAGGGCCTGATCACGCCCGAGACCACGTTCTATTGCCCGGGACAGCTGAACGTGTACAACACCACGTTCCGCTGCCGTCCGGGCGGCCACGGCGTCGTCGACCTGCGCCGGGCGATCGCGGTCTCCTGCAACGTCTACTTCTACCAGGTCGGGATCCGGCTCGAGATCGCTCGGCTCGCGAAGTGGGCGAAGCTGATGGGGCTCGGCGCCCCGACCGGCGTCGACCTGCCGGCCGAGGCGGCGGGCCTGATGCCGAGCGCCGAGTGGAAGCTCAGGGTGCTGAAGACACCCTGGTACGCGGGCGAGACGGTCTCGGTCGCGATCGGGCAGGGCCAGGTGAGCGCGACGCCGATCCAGATGGCGCGCGTCGCGGCGTTCGTCGCGAACGGCGGCCGGCTGGTACGGCCGCACTTCGCCCGCCAGGCGCGCACTCCGCAGCTGCCGCCGATCGTCAAGCCGGAGACGATCGCCGTGGTGAAGGAAGGCATGCGCCGGGTCGTGGCCGAGGGGACCGGCTCGCGCGCGCGGCTCAACGAGGTCGAGGTCTGCGGCAAGACCGGCTCGGCGCAGGTGGTCGGCCACGCGCGGCTCGAGAAGTCGCCGAGCACCCACGAGATCCAGCCGCACGGCTGGTTCATCTGCTTCGCCCCCGCCGATCGGCCGCGGATCGCGCTCGCGGTGCTGGTCGAGCACGGGAGGAGCGGCGGCGAGTCGGCGGCGCCGGTGGCGCGCAAGATCCTGGCGCACTACTTCGGCCTCGAGCGCGGCCTGCCGGCGCCGACGAGCGGCGTCGTCGACAGCGCGGACGCGGAGGACTGAGAATGCTGGGGCTGAGCGCCGGCATCGACCGTCGGCTGGTCTACAACCTCGACTGGGTGCTGCTCGGCACGTCGCTGCTGCTGTCGCTGCTGGGCGCCGCGATGGTGTACTCGGCGACGCAGGCGGGCAGCCAGCCCGGGCTCTACCTGAAGCAGCTCACGCTCGTCGGCGTGGGCGTCGTCGCGATGGCGCTCGCCGCCGCGATCGACTATCGCCGGCTGGCGGATCGCGCGGTGCTGCTCTACGTGCTGTCGGTGCTGGCGCTCGTCTACGTGCTGCGCTTCGCCCCGCTGATCGCCGGCACGCGGCGCTGGATCGTGATCGGCGGCTTCCAGCTGCAGCCGTCCGAGCTCGTCAAGCTGGCGGCCGCCGTCTTCGCGGCCAAGATCTTCTCCGAGTACCGGCAGGAGTCGCTCGGCCTCAGGGACGTGGTGCTGCCGGGCGTGGCGGTGGGCCTCTTGTCGCTGCTGATCGCGCGCGAGCCCGACCTCGGCTCGGCGGCCTGCCTGGTGCCGCTGTTCCTGGCGATCGCGTTCCTGGCGGGCTTGCGCATGCGCGCGGTGCTCGGGCTGGCGGCGGTGATGCTGCTCGCGGCCGGGCTCGCCTGGCCGTTCCTCAAGGACTACCAGAAGACGCGCATCTACACCTTCCTCGACCCCTCGCTCGACCCGCGCGGCGCCGGCTACCAGAAGATCCAGTCGCAGATCGCCGTGGGCTCGGGCGGCCTCGTCGGCCGCGGCTTCGGCAAGGGCAGCCAGGCGCAGCTCGGCTACCTGCCGGCGCGCCACACCGACTTCGTGTTCTCGGTGCTGGCCGAGGAGCTCGGCTTCGTCGGCGTGTTCGTGGCGCTCGCGCTCTACCTGCTCGTGCTGTGGCGCATGCTCGAGACCGCCCGGCTCGCGCGCGACCGCCTCGGCGCCTTCCTGGTCGCGGGCATCAGCGCGGCCTTCGCATTCCAGGTCGTCTACAATGTCGGCATGGTCGCTGGGCTCGTTCCCGTGAAGGGCCTCCCATTGCCGCTCATGAGCTACGGCGGGTCCTCGGTGGTCGCGTCGCTCATCGGGATCGGCCTCGTCCTCAGCGTCCGCATGCGGCGCTTCGCGAACTGACGTTGGCGCGGCGCCCCTCGATGGCGGCACTCACCGCCTGCTCCAGCATCTGAATGGCAAGAGACCTGATCGTCAGCAGCAACCCGCGCGAGACGCGCGTGGCGCTCCTCGAGGACGGCCTCGTCGCCGAGCTCTTCCTCGAGCGCGAGGCGCAGCGCGGCATCGTCGGCAGCATCTACAAGGGCCGGATCACGCGCGTGCTGCCCGGGATGCAGTCCGCGTTCGTCGACCTCGGCCTCGAGCGCGACGCCTTCCTGCACGCTTCCGACGCGATCGCGGAGCTGCCGGACAACGAGCTGAGCGCCGACGAGGTGAGCGCGGCCAACCGCGCGCCGATCGAGGAGCGGCTCCACGAGGGCGAGGAGCTGGTGGTGCAGGTGCTCAAGGAGCCGATGGGCACCAAGGGCGCGCGCATCACCTCGCACGTCTCGCTGCCGGGCCGCTACCTGGTGCTGATGCCGACCGTCGAGCACGTCGGCGTCTCGCGCAAGATCACGAGCGACGAGGAGCGGCGGCGGCTGAAGACCGTGCTGAAGGAGTTCCGCCAGGAGCGCGGCGGCGGCGGGCTGATCGCGCGCACGGCGGGCCAGGGCCGCGAGGCCGAGGCCTTCCTGCGCGACGGGCGCTACCTCGCGCGCACCTGGGACGAGTGTCGAGCGCTCGCCGCGCGCCAGCGCGCCCCGGTGCTGCTCTACCGCGAGCCGTCGCTCGTCGAGCGGCTGCTGCGCGACCTGCTCTCCGACGAGATGGCCGCGATCAAGCTCGACAACGAGCGCGACTTCCAGCGCGCGCTCGAGCTGGTGCGGGCGCTCGAGCCCAAGCTCGAGCCGCGCGTGCGGCTGCACAACGGCGCGGGCGGGATCATGGAGGAGCACGGCGTCAGCGCCGAGCTCGAGCGCGCGCTGCGCTCGAAGGTGTGGCTGCCGGGCGGCGGCTACATCGTGATCAACCAGACCGAGGCGCTCGTCGCGATCGACGTCAACACGGGCCGCTTCGTCGGCAAGGACGACCTCGAGGACACGCTGCTCAAGGCCAACCTCGACGCCGTGCGCGAGATCGTGCGCCAGATCCGCCTGCGCGACCTGGGCGGCATCATCGTCGTCGACTTCATCGACATGGAGGAGCGGCGCAGCAGCAAGGAAGTGCTGCGCTCGCTCGAGCTGGAGCTCCGCAAGGATCGCTCGCCGACCAAGCTCTTGTCCGTCAACGAGTTCGGGCTCGTGATCCTGACCCGCAAGCGCGTGAAGCAGTCGCTCGACAAGCTGCTGCTCTCGCCCTGCCCGTACTGCTCCGGCAGCGGGCAGGTGAAGAGCGTCTCGACGGTCTGCTCCGAGATCTACGACGAGGTGCGCAAGCTGGCCCCCGACATGCCCGGCCAGAAGCTGGTGCTGCGCGTGAACCCCGAGATCGCGCGCGCGCTCGAGGGCGACGAGGCGAACGTGCTCAGGAGCCTCTCGGCGCTCACCGGGGGCGAGCTGACGGTGCTGGCCGACCCGCTGCTGCACCAGGAGCAGTTCGACGTGGTGGCGGTTTGAGCGAGGCGACGCGCGACCCCGAGCTCGAGGGCTTCGTCGAGGCGATCGAAGCGGCGTTCCGGGCGCGCCGCGGCAAGGACCACGTGCTCGCCCCGCGCGACTTCGCGCTCGCGAAGGGCTTCTTCGAGGCCGGCGTGCCGCTCGCGACCGTGCTGGTCGCGATCGACGCCGCCTTCGAGCGCGACCCGCAGACGGCGACCCTCGCGGTCGTGCGGCGGCGCGTCGAGGAGCTGGCGCCGCCCGGCTCCGCCAGCAAGGCCGCCCGCGAGAGCGCGAGCTCGAACCTGCCCGAGGTGGGCGAGCGGCTCGACGGCTTGCGCGAGCGGCTCCTGGAGCTGCCCGGGCGCGCGGCGGCGCTGCCGCTCGCCGAGCTCGGCGAGCTCGCGGACCTCGTCGCCGTGTCCTCGCGTCCCAACTGGGACTACCTGCGTGAGCGGCTGCGCCGCCTCGACGACCTCGTGGCGGCCGCTGCCGTCGACGCGCTCACGCCCGAGCAGGAGGCGGCGCTCAAGGACGAGACCGCGCGCGCCGCGGAGCGGCAGCGCGGCAAGGTCGACGAGCACGCGCTCCAGGAGGCGACGGCGCGCCTCTACCGTCAGCGCGCCCGCGAGACGCTGCGCCTCCCGCGCGTCGGCGTCGAATAGCTCTCAGCACCCAACGGGGTCCTAGGGGGCGAAGCCCCCTAGCTCAAGGAAGGGGGCAGCAGCCGCGTGTCGTTCTCCGCCCCTCTATCCATGGGTCTCGGAGAGCCGTGACTCGTTCGCCGGTTCTGCCGTTTCGACAGCAGCCCGTGCCGCGACATGTCGACGCGCCCGGCCACGAAGCGCACGCCTTCGGCGCGCAGGCGCTTGCGCTGCACGAGGCCGGACGCGCGTCCGTCGAGCGAGATGCGGCCGCGCGCGCCCACGACGCGGTGCCACGGCACGGCTGGCCTCGCGCCGGCCGATTCCCCCGAGCGCCCACCCGACCGCGCGCGCGCCGCGCGTGACGCCGACGAGCGCCGCGACCTGGCCGTAGGTCGCGACGCGCCCGCGCGGGATGCGGCGCACGACCGCGTAGACGCGCTCGAAGAACCCCGCGTCGGGCCCGGTCATCGCGACGGCGGGGGCTTCTGGGGCGGGGGCGGCGGCGCGACCTTCTCGGGGGCGGCCTGCCCGCTCGTCGAGAACTCGTCGTCTCCCGAAGCCGCCGGTGCGGCCGGAGCGCCCGCGGCCGGCGCGGCGGGTGTCGTTGCCGGGCGGTTGCCGGCGCGGTCGCCGGTGGCGGCGACGCCGGGCTGTCGAGGCTCGGCGCGAGCGGCTCGAGCGCCTCGCGCAGGCTGCCCTCGGGGATCGGCCCCGTGAGCTGCAGCGGCACCTCGCGCACCAGCAGCACCACGACGGAGTTCTTCCGGAGCTCGGCGACGTACTCGTCGTACGCCTTGTCGAAGCGCGACATCATCACGCGGTCGCGCACGCGCTCCTTGACCGCCTCGTAGGGCGTCGTGCTGCCCGTGGTCTTCGCCGTGACGCGCAGCAGCCGGTAGCCACCCTCGACGGGCAGCGGCTCCGAGATCGCGCCCACCGCCAGCGCGAAGGCCTCCTTCTCGAGCGCCGGCGCCATGTCGCCCTGCGCGAGCTGCCCGAGGTCGCCGCCGTTCGTGCGCGAGGCCGCGCTCGAGTAGGCGCGCGCCAGCGCCTGGAAGTCCTCGCCGCCCCTGGCCTTCTCCAGCACCTCGCGCGCGAGCGCCAGCCCGCCCCTGTCCTCGGGGATCAGGATCTCCTGCAGGCTGACGGTGGCCGCCTTCGTGAACTCGGTGGTCTTGAGCTTCTCGTACTCCGCCTTCACGTCGGACTCGCTCGCCTCGATCTTCGGCTGCACGTCGCGCTGCATCACGATGCGCCGCACGACGCCGCGCTCGATGTTCGCGCGCAGCTCCGCGAGCGTCAGGCCCTCGCGCGCGAGCGCCTCCGTCATCTGCTCGTCGCTCGTGATCTTGTTGTCCTTCTTGATGCCCTCGATCGCCTCGTCGATCCAGGCCGACGGCGCGTGGATCCCGGCGTCCTCGGCCTTCTGCATGATCAGGATCTCGTCGATCGCCTCCTGCAGCAGGCGGGCGTTGTTCTGGCGCAGGAACTGCCCGACGCCCGCGGGGTCGACGCGCGCGCCCTGCGCCGCCGCGATCTGCCGGTTCTGGAACTCGGAGAGCGTGATGATCTGGCCGTTGACCTTGGCGACCACGCGCTCGATCGTCTCGGCGCGCAGGGCGCCCGCGAGTGCGAGGTCAAGGACGAGGAGTACGAAGAGCCGCCGCATGATTCACCTTCGACCGGGCCATGACGCCCGCCACGTACGCCCGCTCGGCCGCGGCACGACGCTCGCGGGCGAGCCGATCGCGAATCTCGGCGCTCGCCTCCTCGAAGGACGGGGTGGTGGCGGCCTGGCGGGAATCGACCCTCAAGACATGATACCCGAGGGGTGACTCGATGGGCTCGCTGGTGCCGCCCTCCAGCAGCGAGAAGGCCGGCGGCTCGAGCTCGTCGGGCAGCTGGCCGCGCTCGAAGACGCCCATGAAGCCGCCCGCCTCGGCCTCGGGGCCCTTGGAGATGCTGCGCGCGAGCTTGTCGAACGCCTTGGGGTCCTGCGCGAGCTTGCGCTTGACGTCGCGTGCCTCGTTGAGCGTCGCGACCAGGATCTGCCGCAGCGCCACGCGCTCGGGCCGGACCAGCTCGTTCTCGTGCTGGCCGTAGTAGGCGCGGACCTCGGCCTCGGTCGGCGCCAGGGGCTTCACCTCGGCCGCCAGCAGGCGCGCGACCGCCCGGCGCTCCTCGTCGGCAGACGCCCCGGGCGCCACGAGGCCGTGCGCGGACGCCTCGATCACGAGCGCGCGGTCCTCGAGGAACGACTCGAGCAGCCCCGCGCGCGCCGCCTCCTCGAGCGGGGCCTCGCCGCGCGCCTCGACGCTCGCCAGGTACTTCGTGAACTCGCTGCGCCGCACCTCGGTCCCTTCGAGCGTCAGGATCACGGGGTCGCGGCCCTCGCAGCCGGCCAGCACGGCGGCCGTCGCGAGCACGAGCCACGGGACCGAGCGCCGCCTCCGCATGGATCGCATCATGCCACGCTACTGAGCCGCCCCAGGAGCGCCTCGAGCGCCGCCTGCGGCGGCTCGCCCGCCGTGGGCCAGCGCAGCCCGTCGGGCAAGAGGCGCGCGCCCCCGCGCGCACCGGCGAGCTCCGCGAGCGGCTCGGGCCGCAGCGGCGTGCGCGGGTCGAAGCGCAGCGTGAGCGCGCCGGCGGCCGCGTCCACCTGCACGATCCCGAGCGCCTCCGCCTTCACGCGCAGCTCCGCATAGCCGACGAGCCCCAGCACCTCGAAGGGCGGCGGGCCGTAGCGATCGCGCAGCTCCGCCAGCAGCGACTCGAGCTCGGCCGTCGTGCGCGCCTGGCTCACGCGCTTGTAGACCTGCAGCCGCTGGTGCGTCTCCGGCACGTAGCCGGGCGGGATCCGCAGCTCGACCCCCAGATGCAGCGCGGCGCGCGGCAGCTCGCGCGGCGGCTCGCCGCGCAGCTCGAGGATCGCCTGCTCCAGGAGCTTGACGTAGAGGTCGAGCCCGACCGCCTGGATGTGGCCGCTCTGCTGCCCGCCCAGCAGGTTGCCGGCGCCGCGCAGCTCGAGGTCGAGCGCCGCGATCCGGAAGCCGGCGCCGAGGTCGGAGAACTCCCGGATCGCCGCGAGCCGCTTGCGCGCGATCTCGCTGAGCACGGTGTCGGGCGGCACCAGCAGGTAGGCGAAGGCGCGCCGGTCGGAGCGGCCGACGCGGCCGCGCAGCTGGTAGAGCTGGGCGAGCCCGTAGCGGTCGGCGCGGTTCACGATCAGGGTGTTGGCGCGCGGGATGTCGAGCCCGTTCTCGACGATCGTGGTCGCGACCAGCACGTCGGCGCGGCCCTCGACGAACGACAGCATCACGCGCTCGAGCTCGGCCTCGGGCATCTGGCCGTGGCCGACCACCACGCGCGCCTCCGGCACCAGCCGCTGCACGAGCGCCGCCAGCGACACGATCGACTCGACGCGGTTGTGCACCATGAACACCTGGCCCTCGCGCGCCAGCTCCTGCCGGATCGCCGCCGCGATCGTGTCGGTCGAGAACTTCACCACCATGGTCTGGATCGCGAGGCGGTCGCGCGGCGGGGTCTCGATCACCGACATGTCGCGGATGCCGGAGAGCCCCATCTGCAGCGTGCGCGGGATCGGAGTGGCCGACAGCGTCAGGCAGTCGACCGTGGTCTTGAGCTGCTTCAGCTTCTCCTTGGCGGCCACCCCGAAGCGCTGCTCCTCGTCCACGATCAGCAGGCCGAGGTCGCGGAAGACGACGTCCTTCGAGAGGATGCGGTGGGTGCCGATCAGCACGTCGACGCCGCCCGCGGCGGTGCGCGCCAGCACGGCCTTGATCTCCTTCGGCGTGCGGAAGCGCGAGATCATCTCGACCGCGACCGGGAACGGCGCGAAGCGCTTGCGGAACGTCTTCCAGTGCTGGAACGCGAGCACGGTCGTGGGCGCCAGCACCGCGACCTGCTTGCCGTCGAGCACGGCGCGCATCGCGGCGCGCATCGCGACCTCGGTCTTGCCGTAGCCGACGTCGCCGCACACCAGGCGGTCCATCGGCACGGTCGAGGCCATGTCGGCCGCCACCTCGGCGATCGCCTGCGCCTGGTCGGGCGTCTCGTCGTACTCGAAGGCGGCCTCGAACTCGCGCTGCCAGGGGCTCTCGCCCTGGAACGCGTGGCCGGGACGGGCCTTGCGCTCGGCGTAGAGCTTCAGCAGCTCCAGCGCCATGTCGCGCATGGCCTTCTTCACGCGCGTCTTGGTCTTCTCCCACTGGCCGCTGCCGAGCCGGTCGACCTGCGGGCGCGCTGGCCTCGCTCGACGTGTACTTCTGGATGCGGTCGAAGGCCTCGACCGGGACCTTGAGCTTGTCGCCGCCCTGGTAGCCGAGCACCATCAGCTCGCGCGTGGTGCCGCCGATCTCGAGCGTCTCGAGCCCGATGAAGCGGCCGATGCCGTGCTCCTCGTGGACGACCAGGTCGCCGACCTTGAGGTCGCGGAAGTCCGAGAGGAACGTGCGCAGCCCGCGGCGGCGCCCGCGTGCGTGGAGGTGCACCTCCTCCGGGAAGACGTCGCCGTCGGCGAGCACGAGCAGGCCGGCCTCGGGCACCTCGAAGCCGCGCGAGAGCGCCCCCACCCGCGGCAGGATGCGCGTACCCTCGCCGACCGCGAGGCCCTCCTCGCGCAGGACGTCCGCGAGGCGGTCGGCGCGCCCGGGGTTGCCGAGGAACACGACCGTCGTGGCGCTCGTCGCGCGCAGATCGGCCGCCAGCCGGTTCATGTCGCCCGCGTAGCTCGGCGCCGGCCGCGACGCCAGGTGCAGCGTTTCGCCGGCCGTCTCGACCTCGCGCACCTCGAGCACGGGCACCTCCGCCAGGTGGGCCGCGAGCGCCTCGGGCGGGACCAGCGCCTCGCCGACCTCGGGCAGCAGACCCTCGCCGCGGCGCTCGCGGTCTTCGCGCGCCCGCGCGAAGAGCGTCTCGGCCTCCTGACGCACGGCCTCCGGCTCGACCACCACCACCGTGCCGCGCGGCAGGTGCTGCCACGGCGGCACGGTCGCGCCGGGCACGAGCGGCAGCAGATCGACGAGCCCCTCCGGCGGCAGCCCGCGCTCGAGCGCGTCCTTGAAGGGCGGCAGCTCGCGCCGGCCCGCGAAGCGCTCGTCCAGCACGGCGGGGAGCGCCGAGAGCAGCGAGCGCGTCGCGAAGAGGTCGGCGAGCGGCAGCGCTTCGAGGGCTTCGAGCGGCGCCGTCGCGCGCTGCGTGTCCGGGTCGAAGCGGCGCAGGCTCTCCACGTTGTCGCCGAAGAACTCGATCCGCACGGGCTCGTCGGCGTCGGACGGGAAGACGTCGAGGATGCCGCCGCGCCGCGCCATCTGGCCGGGCGCCGTCACCGGATCCTCGCGCGCGTAGCCGCCTTCGTCGAGCGCTTCGAGCAGGATCTCGGGCAAGAGCTCGTCGCCCACGCGCACCTCGAGCACGCGCGTCGCCAGCAGGTGCGGCGCGAGGCTCGGCCGCAGCAGCCCGAAGGGCGACGCGACGACGGCGCGCGCGCCCTTGGCGCGGTGCAGCGTCGCGGCGCGCCGGGCCTGGGCGCTCTCGTGCCGCGGCAGGCCGCGGAAGGGGGGCGGGCCCGGCGCCGGCAGCGACAGCACGGCGCCCTCGATCCCGGCGGCCGCGGCGAGCGTGCGCAGGTCCTGCGCCGTCTCCTCGACGTCGCGCTCGCGCGGCACCAGCACGAGGAGCGGGGCCTCGGCGAGCAGCAGCGGCAGGAACGCCCGCAGCGGCCCCGAGAGGCCCGCGAGCTGCGCACGTCCCCGAGCCGCGAGCGCCTGGCGCGCCTCGCTGGCGGCGGACCGCTCCACGAGCGGAGCGAGCCAGGCGGGAAGCGTCACGGCCGGCGGATGCGCTCGACGATCCCGGAGGTCGAGCGGCCCGGCACCAGCGCCACCCGCACCACGCGTCCGCCGGCGGCCTCGACCTCGGCCCGCCCGACGATCTCGTCCGCCCCCCAGTCGGCGCCCTTCACCAGCACGTCCGGCACCAGCGCCTTCACCACCGCGAGCGGCGTGTCCTCGTCGTAGACCACCACGCGGTCGACCGCCTCGAGCGCCGCGAGCGCCTCGGCGCGCTCGGCCTCCGGGCACGAGCGGCCGCCCCTCCCCCTTCAGCCGGCGCACGGAGGCGTCCGAGTTGATCGCGACCACGAGCGCGTCGCCCTCGTGGCGCGCCGCCTCGAGCAGCGCCAGGTGCCCGGCGTGCAGCAGGTCGAAGCAGCCGTTCGTCAGCACGACGCGGCGGCCGGCCTCGCGCCAGGCCTGGCGCTCGCGGACGAGCGCCGCGAGCGGGATGCCGAAGGACGCGCGCGCGTCGCTCATCGAACCAGCATACAGCCGGGGCTCAGTCCCCTTCGCCGAGCTCCAGCTCGCCGCGCCTGGCGGGCGCGTCGAGCGCGGCGCCGCCCGTGAACGTCCAGCGGTGGAGCGGCCGGTAGAGCCCCACGTCCTTGACGCTGCGACTTGACGCGGAACGAGTGCTGGCCGCGCAGGTAGTCGTAGGGCGTGCCGTCGCGCTTGTGGGCCGCGAGGTCGACGAGGTAGGTGCCCTCGACGAGGCTCAGGCCCTCGAGCGTGATGCGCACCTCGGCCTCGCCCTCGAGGCGGCGCGGGACGTAGTCCTCGAGGTCGGTGTTGGTGCCGTAGACGCAGGTGCCGTCCGCCGCGAACAGGCCGATCCCGAACACGAAGTCCTCGACCGGCTGCCGCGCCACCACCGCGAGCGACAGCGTCAGCGTCTCGCCGGGGACGAACACGTGCCGCTCGCGCTCGCGCGCGTCCAGCAGGCGCACCGCGCGGATCTCCACCTCGCGGCCACCCCAGCGTCCCGCCCGGTAGGCGCCCGTTGCGGCCGGCTCCGATGTCGCTTCGCCCGCGGCGGCATCGGCCGTCGCGGACGCGGAGCGCGAGCGCAAGAGCGCCTCCTCGCCGCCGGCCACGTAGGTCAGGTACTCGTCGACCACGCGCTTGGGCTCGCCGCGCCCGCGCGTCTTGCCGTGGCTCAGCCACAGCACGTCGTCGCACATCTTCTCGACGAGCCCGAGGCTGTGGGTCACGAACAGGATCGTCTTGCCGCGGCGGCGGAACTCCGCGATCTTGTCGAGGCACTTGCGGGTGAACGCCTCGTCGCCCACCGCGAGCACCTCGTCGATCAGCAGCACGTCGGGGTCGACGTGGATCGCGACCGCGAAGCCGAGCCGCATGTACATGCCCGACGAGTAGGTCTTGACCGGCGCGTCGATGAAGTCCCGCAGCTCCGCGAAGTCCACGATCGCGTCGTAGGAGCGCTCGAGCTGCTTGCGCGTGAGCCCGAGCATCATCGCGTTGATCGCGACGTTCTCGCGCCCCGAGATCTCCGGGTGGAAGCCCGCGCCGAGCTCGATCAGCGCCGAGATGCGGCCGTCGACGGTCAGGCTGCCGTGCGTCGGCCGCGTGATGCCGGCCACCAGCTTGAGGAGCGTCGACTTGCCCGAGCCGTTCTCGCCGATCACCGCGAACGTCGAGCCCTGGCGCACCTCGAAGCTGACGTCCTCGAGCGCCGTGAAGGTCTCCTCGGGCTTGAGGTCCGCGAGCACGCTGCCGGTGAGCAGAGCGCTCTTGAGCGTCGCGCAGCTGGTTCTTGTGCGCGAAGCGCCGGTAGCGCTTGGTCACGCCCTTCGCGACGATCGCGGGCTCGTCCGTCACACTTCCTCCGCGAGCGTGTCGCGCAGGCGGTCGAACAGGAACGCGCCCGCGGCGAACGCCACGGCCCCCACCAGCAGCGCCAGCCCGAGCCCGCGCCAGTGGTCGACGTTGCCGTGGAACAGCATCTGCTGGTAGGTGACGACCACGTGCGTCATCGGGTTGAGCCGCAGCAGGCGCCGCAGCGGCGTGCCCTCGGCGATCTGGGCGTAGCTGTAGATCACCGGCGTCGCGAAGAACCACAGGTGCAGCACGTGGCTCAGGATGTTCTGGATGTCGCGGAAGTGCACGGTGAGCGCGGAGAGGAAGAGCGCCAGCCCGAGCGTCAGCACCAGCTGCACCAGCAGCGGCAGCGGCAGCAGCAGCGCCGTCCAGCGCAGCTTGCCCTCGAAGGCGAGCACCAGCAGCAGGATCGGCAGCCCGAGCAGGAAGTGCGCGAGGTTGGCGAGCACGCAGACGGTCGGCAGCACCTCGGCCGGGAACAGCACCTTCTTGATCAGGTTGGCGCTCGCGATCAGCACGCCCGCCGACTCCGCGAGCGAGGCCTGGAACCAGGTCCAGGGCAGGATGCCGCAGAACAGGAACAGGAAGAAGGGCTGGATGTCCGGCTGCTTGTTGGGCAGGATCACGGTGAAGACGAGCGTGTAGGTGAGCAGCAGCAGCAGCGGGTTGACGAAGCTCCACAGGAAGCCGAGCACGCTGCCGCGGTAGCGCGCCTTGAGCTCGCGCGAGACCAGGCTCTGGACGAGCGCCCGGTAGCGGAAGAGCGACCGGATCGCGGAGATCACGCTCGGCCCACGCGGCCGAGGGCGCGGGGCTCAGGCCCCGCCCCTCTCCTTGCGCGCGACCGCGAGCCGGGTGATGGCGCGGGTGTACTCGGCCTGAACCTCGTCGTAGCCGGCCTCGCCCCGCACCTGCTTCAGGCGGTCGGCGGCGCGGCGCATCGCTTCCTCGGCGCGCCCGACGTCGATGTCGCTCGCGCGCTCGCCGATGTCCGCGAGCACGCTGACGCGGTCGGGCAGCACCTCGCACCAGCCCGAGAAGCAGGTGAGCCGGTGCCAGGCGCCCTGCCGGCGGTAGGACAGCTCGCCCATCCCGAGCGTCGCCAGCATCGGCGTGTGGCCGGGGCGCACTCCGAAGTAGCCCTCCTCGCCCGGGGCGATCACCTCGTCGACCGGCTCGCGCAGCAGCAGGCCCTCGGGCGTGACGATCTCGAGCTCGAGCGACGTCGGCAGCGCCATCGGTCTCGCCTAGCCCTGCATCGTCTTCGCCTGCTCGAGGACGTCCTCGATGGCGCCGGCCATGTAGAACGCCTGCTCGGGCAGGTGGTCGAGCTCGCCGTCCACGATCTGCTTGAAGCTGCGGACGCTGTCCTTGAGCGGCACGTACTTGCCGGGGATGCCGGTGAACGTCTCGGCGACGTGGAACGGCTGCGAGAGGAACTTCTGGATCTTGCGCGCGCGCGCGACCGACTGCTTGTCCTCCTCGCTGAGCTCGTCGATGCCGAGGATGGCGATGATGTCCTGCAGGTCCTTGTAGCGCTGCAGCACCTGCTTCACCGCGCGCGCCACGTCGTAGTGCTCCTCGCCGATCACGCGCGGGTCGAGGATGCGCGAGGACGACGCGAGCGGGTCGACGGCGGGGTAGATGCCGAGCTCGACGATCTGGCGCGAGAGGTTGGTGGTGGCGTCGAGGTGCGCGAAGGTGGTCGCCGGCGCCGGGTCGGTGTAGTCGTCGGCCGGCACGTAGATCGCCTGCACCGAGGTGATCGAGCCCTTCTTGGTCGAGGTGATGCGCTCCTGCAGCTCGCCCATCTCGGTCTGCAGCGTCGGCTGGTAGCCGACGGCGGAGGGCATGCGCCCGAGCAGCGCCGACACCTCGGAGCCCGCCTGCGTGAAGCGGAAGATGTTGTCGATGAACAGCAGCACGTCCTTGCCCTCGTCGTCGCGGAAGGACTCGGCGACGGTGAGGCCGGTGAGCGCCACGCGCGCGCGCGCGCCGGGCGGCTCGGTCATCTGGCCGTAGATGAGCGCGGCCTTCGACTTGCTGAAGTCCTTGATGTCGATGACGCCCGACTCCTGGAACTCGAGCCAGAGGTCGTTGCCCTCGCGCGTGCGCTCGCCGACGCCGGCGAACACCGAGACGCCGCCGTGCTTCTTGGCGAGGTTGTAGATCAGCTCCTGGATGATGACGGTCTTGCCGACGCCGGCGCCGCCGAAGAGGCCGATCTTGCCGCCGCGCAGGTACGGCTCGAGCAGGTCGATGACCTTGATCCCGGTCTCGAACATCTCGAGCGCGGAGCTCTGGTCGACGAGCGTCGGCGCCAAGCGGTGGATCGGGTGGCGCTTCTCCGCCTTCACCGGCCCGAGCTCGTCCACCGGCTCGCCGACCACGTTCAGCACGCGGCCGAGCGTCGCCGGGCCGACCGGCACCGTGATCTGGCCGCCCGTGTCGACGACCTTCGTGCCGCGCACCATGCCGTCGGTGGGATGCATGCTGACGCAGCGCACGCGGTTGTCGCCCAGGTGCTGCTGCACCTCGGCGATCACGTCGACCTTCGAGTCGCCCTCGCCCTTGATGTGCAGCGCCTGGTAGATCGGCGGAATCGACGCGTCGAACTCGACGTCGACGACGGGGCCGATCACCTGGACGACTCGTCCTGTGTTTGCTGAAGCCATGACTGACTGTTCTCCTAGCCGGGCGTGCCCGCGCCCGACACGACCTCGATGATCTCCTTGGTGATCGCGGCCTGGCGCACCTTGTTCATGTAGAGCGTCAGGCTGTCGATCATCTCCGAAGCGTTGTTGGTCGCCGCGTCCATCGACGACATCCGCGCGCCGTGCTCGGCGGCGTTCGACTCGAGCAGCGCCTTCCAGATCTGCACCTCGACGTGGCGCGGCAGCATGCTCTTCAGGATGCCCGCGGGCTCCGGCTCGAACAGGTAGTCGAAGCGCGGCTGCTGCGGACTCAGCAGCTGGCGCTCGATCGGCAGCAGGCGCTCGACGGCGATCCGCTGCTGGATCACGCTCTTGAACTCGTTGTAGACGAGGAAGACCTCGTCGACTTCGCCGTTCGTGAAAGCGTCGGTCAGCTCCTTGGCCATCTCGCGCGCCGTCGCGTAGCGCAGCGCCTGGAAGACGCCGATGCGCTCGAAGCGCACCTTGAACCCGCGGCGCTTGAGCGAGTCGCGGCCCTTGCGGCCCACGAGCCCGAGCTCGATCCCGCGCTCCTGGCGGTCCGCTCACGAAGCGCGCGGCCGTGCGGATGATGTTGGCGTTGAAGGCGCCGCACAGCCCCTTGTCGGCGGTGACCACGACCACCAGCACGCGGTCGGAGCCGCGCTCCTCGAGCAGCGGATGGGCGTCCTTGTCGGTGCGCGAGGCGATGCCCTGCAGCACCTCGAGCATCTTGCGCGCGTACGGCCGCGCCGCGAACATCGCGTCCTGCGCCCGCCGCAGCTTGGCGGCGGACACCATCTTCATCGCCTTGGTGATCTGCTGCGTGCTCTTGACGCTGCGGATCCGGCGCCGGATGTCGATGAGGGCGGGCATGCTGCTGCGCTCGCCGGCTCGCTCAGGCCTTGACCGGCTGGAACTGGGAGGCGAACGTGGTGAGCGCGGCCTTCAGCTGCTCGCCGAGCTCGCCTTTCAGGTCCTTCTTCTCGGCGATCGCCTTCAGGAGCGGCGCCTGGCTGCGCTCGAGCCAGCCCAGGAGCTCCTTCTCGTAGCGGCGGCAGTCGGGCACCGCGAGCGCGTCGAGGAAGCCGTTGGTCGCCGCGAAGATCACCGCGATCTGCAGCTCGACCGCCAGCGGCTTGTACTGGTCCTGCTTCAGGATCTCGGTCATGCGCTGCGCCGCGGGCGAGCAGCGCCTGCGTCGACTTGTCGAGGTCGGAGGCGAACATCGCGAAGGCCGCCATCTCGCGGTACTGCGCGAGGTCGAGCCGCAGCCGCCCGGCGACGCCCTTCATCGCCTTCACCTGCGCGGCGCCGCCCACGCGCGAGACCGAGTTGCCGACGTTGATCGCCGGCCGGATGCCGGAGTTGAACAGATCCGACTCGAGGAAGATCTGGCCGTCGGTGATCGAGATGACGTTGGTCGGGATGTAGGCCGACAGGTCGCCCGCCTGGGTCTCGATGATCGGCAGCGCGGTGAGCGAGCCCGAGCCGTTCTTCTCGTTGAGCTTCGCGGCGCGCTCGAGCAGCCGGCTGTGCAGGTAGAAGACGTCGCCCGGGAACGCCTCGCGGCCCGGCGGCCGGCGCAGCAGGAGCGAGATCTCGCGGTAGGACGCCGCGTGCTTCGAGAGGTCGTCGTAGATGCAGAGCGCGTGCTTGCCGTTGTCGCGGAAGTACTCGCCCATCGCGCAGCCGGTGTAGGGGGCGATGTACAGGAACGGCGCCGGCTCCGAGGCGGAGGCGGCGACCACGATCGTGTAGTCCATCGCCCCGAACTCCTCGAGCGTCCGCACCACCTGCGCGACCGTCGACTGCTTCTGGCCGATCGCGACGTAGATGCAGATGACGCCCGCGCCCTTCTGGTTGATGATCGCGTCGAGCACCACGGCGGTCTTGCCGGTCTGGCGGTCCCCGATCACCAGCTCGCGCTGTCCGCGGCCGATCGGCACCATCGCGTCGATCGCCTTGAGGCCGGTCTGCAGCGGCTCCCTCACCGGCTGGCGCGCGACGACGCCGGGCGCCATGCGCTCGACCTCGCCGAAGGCGGTGGTCTTGATCGGCCCCTTGCCGTCGATCGGCTGGCCGAGCGCGTTCACCACGCGACCGACGAGCGCGTCGCCGACCGGCACCGACATGATGCGTGCGGTGCGCTTGACTGGTGTCGCCCTCGCGGATCTCCTTGGACTCGCCGAACAGCACCGCGCCGACCGAGTCCTCCTCGAGGTTGAGCGCCAGGCCCATGACGCCGTGCGGCAGCTCCAGCAGCTCCCCCGCCATGCAGCGCTCGAGGCCGCTGATGCGCGCGATGCCGTCGCCCACGCTCAGCACGCTGCCGACCTCGGCGACGTCGATCTCGGCGCTGAAGCCCCCGAGCTGCTCGCGAAGAATCCTCGTGATCTCGTCGGCGCGAATCTCCATGCGGCGTCCTTCCTGGTTCTTCCGTTAGCTAGAGGCGGCCAGCCGGCGCCTTAGCGCGGCCAGCCGCGTGCGTACGCTGCCGTCGTAGGTGCGGCCCGCCATCCGGATCACGAGCCCACCCACGAGCCCGGGCTCCACCTCGCTCGTGAGCTCGACGCTGTCCGCCTGGCCGGCGAGCGCCTGCTCGAGCGCCTTCTGCTGCGCGGCCGCGAGCGGCACGGCCGAGATGACCTGAGCTGTCACGATGCCCTTGGCGGCGTTGGCGAGGTCGGAATAGGCGGCGGCCACCTCCCCGAGCAGCGCCAGCCGGTCGCGGGCCGCCAGCACCTCGACGAGCTTGCGCAAGAGCGGCGAGGCCTTGGCTGCGTCCGCGAGCGCCGTCACGAGCTTGCGTTTGGCCTCCGCCCCGAGCGTCGGCTGTGCCAGCGCCCGGCGCAGGCCGGCGTGAGCCTCGAGCTCCGACGCGAAGCCGCGCAGCTCGTCGCGCAGCTCGAGCGGCGTCGTCTGGCCCTTCGCGGCGGCCACCTCGAGGAGCGCACGGGCGTAGCGGCGCGCCAGCGCGCCGGTCGATCTCGTCACGGTCTGGCCTTCATGCTGAGGACTTTGTGGAGGGCCCGAAGGGGCAAAGGTCGCCTCACGAGAAAAGCGCGGCAGAATACCACGCGCCGCGAGAACGGGTCAAAGTGCCGCGGCCTCAGGAGCGCACGACGATGAGTCGCCGGCCCGCGCTGCGCGCGCGGCCCACGACGCGGGCGCCCTCGAGCTCGCGCCGTGAGCGCGGCCGTCTCGGCTTCCGGCACCAGCAGCAGCAGACCGCCGGAGGTCTGCGGGTCGTAGAGCAGCGCTCGGCTGCGCCTCCTCCGCGCGACCGCCGTACTCGACCCGCGGCTCGAACTCGGCGCGGTTCGACTTGAGGCCGCCCGCCTGGTGCGTCAGGGCGAGCTCGAGCGCGCCGGGCAGCAGCGGCAGCGCGTTCAGCTCGATCTCGAGCGTGAGCCCGCTCTCGCGCGCGATCGCCGATCGCGTGGCCGACGAGCCCGAAGCCGGTGACGTCGGTCGCGGCGCGTGACGCCGTGCGCGAGCGCGGCCTCGGCGGCCTCGCGGTTCAGGCGCGACATCGAGCGCGTCGCGGCCTCGACCGCGGCCGCGGGCGCCTCGCCCGCCTTGAGCGCCGTCGCGATCACGCCGGTCCCGAGCGGCTTGGTCAGCACCAGCGCCTGGCCGGGGCGGCCAGAGGCGTTGGTCAGCATCCGCTGCGGGTCGACGAGGCCGGTGATCGCGTAGCCGAACTTGATCTCCGGGTCGCGCACGCTGTGGCCGCCGAGCAGCGCGCAGCCGGCCTCGGCGAGCTTCGCGGCCCCGCCCTGCACGATGGCGCGCGCCCACTCGAGCGGGAAGTCCCGCTCGGGAAACGCGGCGATCGAGAGCGCCGTGAGCGGCCGCCCGCCCATCGCGTAGACGTCCGAGAGCGCGTTGGCGGCGGCGATCGCGCCATAGGCGAACGGGTCGTCCACCACGGGCGTGAAGAAGTCGACCGTCTGCACGAGCGCCGTCTGGGCGTCGAGGCGGAAGACTCCGGCATCGTCGCCGGTGCGCTGGTCGACCAGCACGCGGGGATCGTCGGATGGCGTCAAGGCGCCCAGGACCTGGGCGAGCTCGGCGGGCCCGAGCTTGCTCGCTCAACCGGCGCAGCGCACCTGCTCGGTGAGGCGGCGGATCCGCTCGCGCTCGTCGCTCACCGCGTCCCGCCTGCGGGCCGCATCGGTCCTGGTATATAAAATTCTATGCTATGCGGCACGAGGCTCGGACGCAGCCTAGCTGCCGCTCTCGCCGCCGCCCGCGCCCGCGCTGCGAACTGCGGGCGGCTCGCCGGCGCTCGCGGGTGCCGCGGCGGGCGCGGGCGTCGCGGCCGCCGCGGGCTTCGGCGGCAGCGTGGCGCCCTCCCCCATCCGGCACTCGCCCTGGAAGAACGCCCCGTCCTCGATCACGAGCTTCGGCGACACGAGCGTCGCCATCACGCGGCAGCCGGCGAGCAGCTCGATGCGCTGGCGCCCGTACACCTGGCCCGAGACCTTGCCGCGGATCGAGACGACGCCGCAGTCGATCTCGGCGTCGACCTGGCCCGTCTCGCCGATGATCAGCATGTTGTCCGAGACCACGCGGCCCTTGAGGCGCCCGTCGACGCGCAGCACGTCGCGGAAGCGCAGCTCGCCCGAGAACTCCGTGCCGTCGTCCAGGAAGCCGTTGAGGTCCTCGGACTGCAGACCCTTGAGCTTGAGCATTTGTGCTGAGCCTAGCACGCCTGCTCGCGGGTCTAGCGGCTCCTGCCCGCGCGCAGCAGGAGCTCGTAGAGCCGCTGCAGCTCGGCCTCGCTCTTGAACAGCACGCGGATGGCGCCGCCCTTGCCGCGCCGCGCGATCTGGACGCGCGTGCCGAGCGCGCGGCGCAGGCGCTCCTCGGCGGCCGCGGTGTTCGGCTCCTTGCGCGCCGCCCGCTGGCCGCTGCGCGGCGCACGCAAGAGCGCCACCCGCCTCTCCACCTCGCGCACCGAGAGGCCCTTGCGCGCCGCCTCGCGGCCGAGCGCCAGCTGGTCCTCGGCCCGCTCGAGCGCGAGCAGCGCGCGGGCGTGGCCGGCGTCGAGCCGTCCCTGCGTCAGCAGCTCGCGCAGCTCGCGCGGCAGCTTCAGCAGCCGCACCGTGTTCGCGACCGTCGTGCGGTCGCGGCCGACCCGGCGCGCGATCTCCTCCTGGCTCAGGCCCAGCTCCCCCTGCAGCCGCTGGAAGGCCTGGGCCTCCTCGAGCGGGCTCAGCTCCTGGCGCTGGACGTTCTCGACGAGCGCGAGCTCCAGCAGCTGCTCGTCCGGCACCTCGCGCACGGAGACCGGCACGCTCGCGAGGCCGGCGGCCTCGGCCGCCCGCCAGCGCCGCTCGCCCGCGATGATCTGGTAGCGCTCGCCGCGGCGGCGCACCAGGATCGGCTGCACGATCCCGCTCGCCCGGATCGAGGCCGCCAGCTCGGCGAGCCTCCCGGGGTCGATCGTGAGGCGCGGCTGGTAGGGGTTCGGCTCGAGCTCCGAGAGTGCTATCTCGGCCGCCGCGGACGGCGGGCGGCGCTCCTCGCCCTCCGGGTCGGGGATGAGCGCCGACAGCCCGCGACCGAGCGCCTTGCGCTTGCCGGTGCTCACCGCGCGAACAGAGCCATCTGGCTCTCCGCCATCAGCTCCTTGGCGAGCTGCAGGTAGGCCTCGGCGCCGCGCGAGCGGATGTCGTAGAGGATCACCGGCTGGCCGAAGCTCGGGGCCTCCGCGAGGCGCACGCTCCGCGGCACCTGGGTCTCGAAGACCTTCTCCTTGAAGTGCCCGCGCACCTCGGCGATCACCTGCTGCGTGAGGTTGGTGCGCTCGTCCACCATCGTGAGCAGCACGCCCTCGATCTCGAGCGCGGGGTTGAGCGCGCGCTTCACCCGCGCCAGCGTGGCCGTGAGCTCGGAGAGCCCCTCGAGCGCGAAGAACTCGCACTGCATCGGCACCAGCACGCTGTCGGCGGCGGTGAGCGCGTTGACGGTCAAGAGCCCCAGGCTGGGCGGGCAGTCGACGAGCACGTAGTCGTAGCCCGCCACCACGGGGGCGAGCGCCTCCTTGAGCCGGTACTCGCGGGCCAGCATGCTCACGAGCTCGACCTCGGCGCCCGTCAGGTTGCGGTCCGAGGGCACGAGCGTCAGGTGCTCGAGGTCGGTCTTGAGCGCCACGCTCTCGAGCGGGCGCTGGCCGATCAGCACGTCGTAGAGGCTCGCGCGCGCCTCCTTCGCCCGGCGGCCGAGGCCGGAGGTCAGGTTGCCCTGGGGGTCGGCGTCCACCGCCAGCACCCGGCGCTCGGCGGCGGCCAGGCTGGCCGCGAGGTTGACCGCGGTCGTGGTCTTGCCCACGCCGCCCTTCTGGTTGGCGATCGCGATCGTTCGTCCCACGGGCTTGTCGCTTTTCCTCGGGAGGCCCGCAGGATAGCACGAGCGCTCGGGCCGACTTCGGCTGGCGCGGGAGCGAACCCCGCCTGTTTCACGTGAAACGCCCGGCCGTCCGGAGCGTTCCACGTGAAACATCCGGGTGCCGCGCTAGGGAGCGCGGCGAAAGACCGTGAGCTCCCCCAGCCAGCCCGCCGCCGAGGGCCGTCCGCTCGAGCCCCGGCGCGTCCTGCGGCTGGCCCCCGAAGACCACCAGCCGGCCCTGCGGCTCGAGCGAGCGGCAGCAGCTCCGCGAGCGGCAGCGCCAGCGCGCGGAGCGTGACCGTGGCCGCGGGAGGGCCGGGGTAGGCGTCGTGGCGCAGCCGCAGCACGCGCACGCCCGAGCGCCCGGCGGCGCGCGCCGCCTCGCGCAGGAAAGCCCAGCGCCGCGCGCGCGGCTCGAGCAGCGTCACCTCGAGGTCGTCGCGCAGCAGCGCCAGCACCAGGCCCGGCGAGCCGTTGCCCGAGCCGACGTCGATCAGCCGCCCGGGCAAAGGCAGCGGCCCCGCCGCCAGCACGTCCCCCACCAGCAGCCGCACGCGCTCGGCGGCGCTGCGGGCGCCCGTCAGGTTGACGCGCGGGCTCCAGGCCGCGAGGGTGTCGAGGTACGCCGCGAGCCGCGAGAGCGCCGGCCCTTGGAGGCCGAGCGCCTCGAGTGCGTCACGATGCTCACTCGGCGCTGGGCCCACCCGCGCCGGAGTCGGCCGGCGCCACGGTCAGCCGCCGCTCCGCCCCCTCGCCGGCGCTCGAGGTCCTGATCCCCGGCTCCGCCTGCAGCGTCATGTGCACCACGCGCCGCTCGTAGGCGTTGAGCCGCGGCAGCGTCTGCGCCTGGCCCGACGCACGCACCTCGGCGGCGATGCGCCGGGCCTCGGCGGCGAGCGCTTCGTCGCGCCGCTCCCGGAAACCCTCGCCGGTGAGCCGCACGGCGCGCGGCTGGAGCTGGGCGCCGTAGAGCCGCAGCAGCAGGTGCTCGGTCGCCTGCAGCACCTCGGCCTTGCCGTCGGGCTCGAGGAAGAACTCGCAGTCCTTGCCCTCCAGGCGGACGAGGAGCGCTTCCTCGGCCTCCTCGATCTGCGCCTGCACCTCGAGCCCGCCGGCCTCGGCCACCGCCCGGATCGTTCCGACCAGCCCGGCACGGGGGTCGACCGGCGCGGCCGCCGCGGCCGGGGCCGCCCGCCGGCCCTCGCCCGGCGCCGGGGCGTCCTCGAGCATCACGGCGATCCGCGCCGGCGTCGGCTTGAGGCCGCGGCCGCCCGCGCTGCCGGCCTCGAGCACCACGAAGCGCAGCTCCGCTTTCGGCAGGCCCAGGTTGGCGGCGGCCACCGCCACCGCGTCGTCGATGTCGACGCCCGAGAAGATGCGGTCCTTCATCGCGGTTTCTTTTCCTTCCCCGCCCCCGCGCGCTGCGGCGCGAGCAGCCGCAGCGAGACGGCCTGCTGCAGGATCGACCACAGGTTCGACGTCAGCCAGTACAGGTTGAGCCCGGCGGGCGCCGCCAGGAACATGCCGCCCAGTATGAGCGGCATCAGCATCATCACCCGCTGCTGGGCGGGGTCGAGTGTCGTGGGCGTGAGCTTCTGCATCACGTACATCGACAGGCCCATCAGCACGGGCGTCACGAAGAGCGGGTCCTTCTGGGCGAGGTCCGGGATCCAGAGGAAGTTCGCCCCGCGCAGCTCGATCGACACCGTGAGCACCCGGTAGAAGGCGAACAGGAACGGCATCGTGAGCAGGAGCGGCAGGCAGCCGACCAGCATCTGCGAGCCCATGTTCATGCCGTGCTTGGAGTAGAGCGCCGCCACCTCGTCCTGCATCTGCTGCCGGCGCGGGTCCATCAGCGGCACCTTGCGGTAGCGGTCCTGGATCTGCCGCATCTCGGGGCCGAGCTTCGCCATCTTGATGCCGTTGACGACGCTGTAGTGCCGCAGCGGCGCCATCGCCAGGTTGATGAGCACCGTGAGGGCCACGATCGACCAGCCCCAGTTCCCGAGGTGGCCGTGGACCCAGCGCAGCAGGTTCATGAGCGGAACCACGATCGGGCCCAGCCAGTCCCCGACCGCCACCACGCGCTCGAACCCGTGGCCGAGCCGCGCGAGCGCCGAGTAGTCCTTGGCCCCCACCAGCAGCGCGACCGGCTGTCCGCCGCTCGCGTCCACGGCGGCCACCGGCAGGAGCTCGGGGGTCTCGGCGCCGGGCGGCGTGACGCTGCGCGCGCGCAGCTCGCCCGAGACCGCACCCTGGGGCGCCACGAAGAGCGCGGTGAAGTAGTGGCTCTCGACGCCGATCCAGCGCACGCCCGTCAGGCGCTCGCCGGCCTCGGGGAGCTTCTTGGTCACCCGGCGCTCGACACCCGCGGGGCTGAGCGCCACGCCGGAGGGCTCCAGGTAGCCCTGGACCTTGCGCTCGTCGGCCGTCGGGTTGCCGATGCCGGGGCCCCACAGGATCTTCGCGGGGAGCTCGCGGCCGTTCTGCTTCACGCGCACGCGCAGGGTCAGCATGCCGTTCGCCTCGAACTCGAGGCTCTTCTCCGCCTCGATCTGGCCGTCGCTGTATTCGAAGCGGAGCGGCGCCGGGGCGCCCGGGGCCACGTGCACGGTCTCGGCCGAGGCACGGAAGAGCGCCTCGCGCAGCCGCGCGTCGACGTCGGCCGCGCCGGTCTCGACGTCGAGCGGGCGGATCCCGGCGCCCGCGGCCGGCACCATCTCCTCGGGCGCGCCGCGGGCGTCCTTGTAACGCCCGAGCGTCCAGGACACGAGGCGGCGCGCCGCGGTTGCTGAACGCGACGGTGAAGTCGGGTCCGGTGACCTCGACCCGGCGCTCGCGCTCGTCGGCCACCGCCGGCACCGGCGCCGCGCTCGGCGTGCCGGGGCTGGGGGCGGCCGGCGCTTCGGCCTCCGCCGGCGCGGGTGTCGCGAGAGGCTGGCTCGCGGCCGGCACCGGCGGCTGCGGCTGTGGAGGCGCAGCCGGAAACAGCAGGCTGTACGCGGTCAGCACGAGCAGCGACAGCGCGACGGCGAGCAGCAGACGACGTTCATCCATCTTCAGGGCATCCTAGCAGTGGAGACGCTAAGGGACGGGGTCGATGCCCCCGCGCGCGAACGGCTGGCAGCGCGCGAGGCGGAGGAGCGCGAGGCGTGCGCCGCGCCAGGCGCCGTGCTTCTCGATCGCCTCCTGGGCGTAGACGCTGCAGCTCGGCCAGAAGCGGCAGTGCCCGCCGACGAGCGGTGAGAGAAGCGCACGGTAGGCCTCAAGCCCCAGCAGCAGCAGGCGCGCCGGAAGACCCGCTCGCGGCCTCGATTCGCTTGAGGCGTTCTCGGAACTCACGGTCCACCTCCGCCTGCCCGCAGGCGACGATGCCCTGGTGGGCGACCACCACGAGATCGTATCCGTTCCGCGCGGGGCGCTCCGCGCGCCGGAAGCTCTCGCGCAGCAGGCGCCGGGCGCGGTTGCGCGCGACGGCGCCGCCCACCTTGCGGCCGACGGCGAGGCCCAGGCGGTGGCGGCGCACCCGGTTGGGGGCGTAGACGATCAGGAACAGCCGACCCGCGAGGCGCGCGCCTCGCTTGAACACCGAGTCGAACTGCGCGGCGGTCGAGAGCCGAAGGCGGCGCCCGAAGTGCGACCGCATGCCTGGCGCGCTCCCGCGGTCCCGCTCGGCCCGGTCAGGCCGCGATCCGCTTGCGACCCTTCTGGCGGCGGCGCTTCAGGACGAGCTGGCCGCCCTTCGTGCGCATCCGCACCAGGAAGCCGTGCGTGCGCTTGCGGTGGCGATTGTTCGGCTGGAACGTCCTCTTCATCTGATGGCTCCGTGGATCCGGCGCGCCGTCCGTCTCAGCGTCAGGCGCGGGACAAACTACAAACTGTAGCGAGCGCGGCCCGCTGCTGTCAAACGGGAGCCCTCCGGGCGCTCCTGAATCCTTGTGCCGTTGCCTTTTGCTGTGATACCTTCTGTGGATTCGAAGACGCACGAACACTGCTGACCCTGCATGTTCCCAACCCAGCCTTTTCCACAACTGTTGAAATCTCTGTGCAAAAGAGATACGGTGTTCCGGCCGGCTCCTCCCCAGCAGTTCGCTGGCTGTAGGTTATTGATCTGAAAGGACTTCTTTCTGCCGCCACGGCGGTCGCCGCGGTGGCGGACAAGGGGCTCGATGTCGGACAACCTCTGGGATGACGTCCTCGCGCGCGTCGAAGGCAAGATCAATCGGCACAGCTTCGCCACCTGGTTCCGGCCCACGAGCTACCTCGCCCAGGACAAGGGGACGCTGCGGATCGGCGTGCCGAACGCGCAGTTCCGCGAGTGGCTCAGCAAGAACTACCGGGGCATCCTGCAGGAGGCGCTCACCGAGGTCGGGCACGCCGAGCTGCAGGTGATCTTCGAGGAGCACGCCGACGAGCCGGCGGTGGCCCAGCCCGCGAGCGTCGAGCGCGAGGCCTCGGCGCTCAACCCGAAGTACACGTTCGACAGCTTCGTGGTCGGCTCGTCCAACCAGTTCGCGCACGCCGCCGCGCGCGCGGTGGCCGAGATCCCGTCGAAGTCCTACAACCCGCTCTTCATCTACGGCGGCGTGGGTCTCGGCAAGACCCACCTGATGCACGCGATCGGCCACTACATCCTTGCGCGCGAGAAGAAGCTCAACCTCTCCTACATCTCGACCGACCGCTTCATCAACGAGATGATCAACGCGATCCGCTTCGACCGGCTGCCCGCGTTCCGCGCGAAGTACCGCGCGATCGACGTGCTGCTGATCGACGACATCCAGTTCATCGCCGGCAAGGACCGCACGCAGGAGGAGTTCTTCCACATCTTCAACGCGCTGCACGACGCCCAGAAGCAGATCGTGGTGAGCTCGGACTGCCCGCCGCGCCAGATCCCGACGATCGAGGAGCGGCTGCACAGCCGCTTCGAGTGGGGCCTGATCGCCGACATCCAGGCGCCGGACATCGAGACCAAGATCGCGATCCTCAGGAAGAAGGCCGAAGCCGAGCGCGTGTTCCTGCCCGAGAACGTCGCGCTCTTCATCGCGAGCAAGGTGAAGACCAACATCCGCGAGCTCGAGGGCAGCCTGATCCGGCTGATCGCCTACGCGAGCCTCACCGGGCGCGACATCGACCTGCCGCTCACGCAGGAGACGCTGCGCGACCTGCTGCACGCCGAGGAGAAGCCGGTCTCGATCGAGATGATCCAGAAGTTCGTGGCCGACCACTTCAACCTCAAGATCAGCGAGCTCAAGGCCAAGAACAACTCCAAGTCGATCGCGCGTCCGCGCCAGATCGCGATGTACCTGACCAAGAGCCTGACCGGCGCCTCGCTGCCCGAGATCGGCAAGGAGTTCGGCGGCAAGCACCACTCGACGGTGATCCACTCGATCCGCAGGGTCGACGACGAGCGCAAGCAGAATCCCGAATTCGACAGGCTGATCCACAGCTTCGTGCAAGCATTCCGATGAGCTTCGAGCTTTTTCCACAACGACCGCTCGCGATGAGCCCGCGCTCCGACTGCGGAAATCCATCCTTCCACGTCGGAGCCGCTTCGAGCACGCGCGACCCACAACCGAGTCCGCAACCCAAGCCCTGTGCCCACAGCAACATGCGCGACTTTCCACAGATCCACAGGCCCTACCATCAATTGAAGAGAAGTCACTCTTCGTCTTTGCAGAGGTAGAAGAAGAGGAAGTCCATGGAAATCCTCGTCAAGCGCAACGACCTCGCGACCGAGCTCTCGCTCGTCCAGGGGATCGTCGAGCGCAAGAACTCGATCCCGATCCTGTCGAACGTGCTCTGCGAGGCTCGCGGCGGCGAGCTGCGCATATCGGCCACCGACCTCGACGTCTCGCTGCGCTGCGGCTGCGCGGCGGAGGTGAAGAAGGAAGGGGCGGTGACGCTGGGGGCGAAGAAGCTCTACGAGATCGTGCGCTCGCTGCCCGAGAACGAGATGCGGCTCACGCTCGAGGACGACGCCTGGGCGCGGATCAAGTGCGGCCGCGTCGAGTTCCGCATGGCGGGGCTGCCGCGCGAGGACTTCCCGAGCCTGCCGGAGCCGAAGAGCGGCCGCGGGATCGAGATCCCGGCCGCGCTGCTCAAGGAGCTGATCCAGCGCACGGCGTTCGCGATCACCGCGGAGGACGCGCGCTACTACCTGGCCGGCGCGCTGCTGCTGCTCGAGAAGGAGAAGGCGGCGATGGTCGCGACCGACGGGCACCGCCTCGCCTGGGCCGAGCGCAAGGCGCAGCTGAAGGTCACCGACACCACGCGCGTGCTGGTGCCGCGCAAGGCGATCACCGAGATCGCGCGGCTGATCGAGCAGGCGGGCGCCGAGGAGAGCGTGACGTTCCAGCAGGGCGACGGCCACCTGATCTTCGGGGTCGCGGGGCGCACGCTCGCGTCGAAGCAGGTCGAGGCGCAGTTCCCGGCGTTCGAGAAGGTGATCGCGGTCGCGGGCGACAAGCGGGTGAGCCTGGCGCGCGAGGCGCTGCAGAGTGCCATCCGGCGCGTGAGCCTGCTGTCTTCCGACCGCGGGCGTGCCGTGCGGCTGGGGCTCGACGCGGGCAAGCTCGAGCTCAGCGCGTCGTCGCCCGAGCTCGGCGAGGCGCGCGAGGCGCTGAACGTCGACTACGCAGGCGCCGGGGTCGAGATCGGCTTCAACGCGCAATACCTGCTCGAGTTCCTGGGCGTCGTCGGCAGCGAGCAGGTGCTGCTCGAGCTCAAGGACGGGGAGAGCCAGGGGCTGCTGCGGCCGGCGAGCGAGGACGCGGGTGACTACCGCTACGTGGTCATGCCGATGCGGTTCTGAGAGCGGGCAGGGGAGCGATTGGTCTGGGTCGAGCGACTGCGGGTGCGTGATCTGCGGAACATCCGCGAGGCGAGCCTCGAGCTCGGCCCGGGGCTGAACGTGTTCGTGGGAAGGAATGGGCAAGGCAAGACGTCGCTGCTCGAGGCCGTCGGGCTCGTCGCGCGCGGCCGCTCGTTCCGGACCGAGGACACGGCCAGCATGATCCGGCGCGGGGCACCCTCGCTGCTGGCGGCGGCCGCGGCCTCGCAGGACGAGCGCGAGGCGGCGCTCGAGGTCGAGCTCGAGCCTGGCCGCCGCGCGTTCCGGGTGAACGGGCGCGAGGTGCGGCCGGGGGAGTACCACGGCCGCCTCGACGTGGTCGTCTACTCGAGCGAGCGGCTGCGCGTGGTGTACGGCAGCATGCGCGAGCGGCGCCAGTTCCTCGACCGCCAGGCGGGCGCGCTCTGGCCGTCCTACCGCGCGGAGCTGCGGCAGTTCGAGCGCGTGCTCCAGCAGCGCAACGCCGCGCTCGAGTCGCGCGCGCGCGACGAGGAGGCGTGGACCGAGCGCTTCGTGACGTGCGGCGCACGGCTGCGCCTGCGGCGCGCCGAGTACGCCGAGCGCTTGACGCTCGCGCTCGCGGATGGGTTTCGTCCGTCCGCCGAGCGCTACGAGGTGCGCCTGCGGCCGGGGCGCGCGAGCGAGGCGGAGGGCCGCCACGCGCTGCTCGAGGAGCTGCGTCAGCTGCTGCCGCGCGAGCGCGCGGCGGGCCGCAGCCTGGCGGGGCCGCAGCGCGATCAGGTCGAGCTGCTGATCGACGGTCAGGACGCGGGCGAGTCGGCGTCGTCGGGGCAGGCGCGCAGCCTGCTGCTGGCGCTGGCGCTCGCGAGCCTGGCGCTCCTGCGCCAGGAGACGGGGCGGGCGGCGGTGGCGCTGCTCGACGATCTGGATTCGGAGCTCGACGAAGAGCGAGCGGGCGCGCTCTGCGCGGAGGTCGCGCGGCGCGGTCAGGCCTGGGTGACGACGGCGCACACCGGCTGGGCGGAGAGCCTCCGCGCGCTGGGGCGCATCTACGAGGTCTCGCAGGGCGCGGTGCGCTGCGCCTGACGGGCGAGAGCCGAGCGAGGGACATGAGCGAGACGGAAGACAAGAACGCGAGCGGCGTGACGGCCGAGTACGGCGCGGAGGCGATCCGCATCCTGGAAGGGCTCGAGGCGGTCCGCGTGCGCCCCGCGATGTACATCGGCTCGACCGGCGAGTCGGGCCTGCACCACCTCGTCTACGAGGTCGTGGACAACTCGGTCGACGAGGCGCTCGCCGGCTTCTGCACCGAGATCGACGTCACGATCCACATCGACAACTCGGTCACCGTGATCGACGACGGCCGCGGCATCCCGGTGGGCCCGCACGAGTCGGGGCTCGACGCGGCCGAGGTCGTGCTCACCAAGCTGCACGCGGGCGGCAAGTTCGACAAGGGCGCCTACAAGGTATCGGGCGGGCTCCACGGCGTCGGCGTCTCGGTCGTCAACGCGCTCTCGGAGCAGCTGTAGGTCGAGATCTGGCGCGACGGCAAGGTCTACCGCCAGTCGTACTCGCGCGGCGCTGCCGCAGAGCCGCCTGGAGCAGACCGGCACCACCGACCGCCGCGGCACCAAGGTCACGTTCAAGCCCGACGCCCAGATCTTCGAGACCACCACCTTCAGCTTCGACACGCTGTCGCAGCGCCTGCGCGAGCTGTCGTTCCTGAACCGCGGGATCCTGATCACGCTCGAGGACGAGCGCGACGAGACAAGAAGCACCGCTTCCAGTACGACGGCGGCATCCGCTCGTTCGTCGAGCACCTGAACCGCAACAAGGAGACGCTGCCCGAGAAGCCGGTCGAGATCGCCGGCGAGCGCGAGGGTGTCGGCGTCGAGATCGCGCTGCAGTGGAACGACGGCTACGCCGAGAACATCCACTGCTACGCCAACAACATCAACACCCACGACGGCGGCAGCCACCTCGCCGGCTTCCGCGGCGCCCTCACGCGCAGCCTGAACGGCTACGGCGCTCTCGGCGGGGCTGCTCAAGGACAGGCGAGGGCTTCGAGGGCGAGGACACGCGCGAGGGGCTCTGACCGCCGTCATCAGCGTCAAGGTGCCGAACCCGCAGTTCGAGGGCCAGACCAAGGCGAAGCTCGGCAACTCCGAGGTGAAGGGCATCGTCGAGAGCCTGATGAACGAGCGCCTCTCGGCCTTCCTCGAGGAGCACCCGCAGGACGCCAAGCGGATCGTCGTCGAAGATCCTCGACGCCTCGCGCGCGCGCGAGGCGGCGCGCAAGGCACGCGACCTCACGCGCGCGGAAGGGCGCCCTCGACGGCGCGGGGCTGCCCGGCAAGCTCGCCGAGTGCCAGGAGCGCAACCCCGAGAACTGCGAGCTCTACCTGGTCGAGGGCGACTCGGCCGGCGGCTCGGCCAAGCAGGGCCGCGACCGCGCCTTCCAGGCGGTGCTGCCGCTGCGGGGCAAGATCCTGAACGTCGAGAAGGCGCGGCTCGACAAGACGCTCGCGTCCGAAGAGATCCGCAACATGATCGCGGCGCTCGGCACCGGCGTGGGCGCCGACGACTTCGACGTCGCCAAGCTCCGCTACCACCGCATCATCATCATGTGCGACGCCGACGTCGACGGCAGCCACATCCGCACGCTGCTGCTCACCTTCTTCTACCGCCAGATGAAGGAGCTGATCGAGCGCGGCCACCTCTACATCGCGCAGCCGCCGCTCTACAAGGTCAAGCACGCCAAGAGCGTCACCTACCTGAAGGACGAGCACGCGCTCGACTCGTTCCTGCTCACGCGCGCGGCCGAGAACCGCAAGGTGCGCCTCGCCTCGGGCCAGGAGTTCGAGGGCGCGCGGCTCGCGCACCTGGTCGGCAAGATGGTCGTGGTGCAGAAGCTGTCGAGCGGATCGAGAAGCGCGGAGTGCCGCGGCTGCTGGTCGACATCCTGCTGCGGGGCCGCGTCAAGGACAAGGAGGCCTTCAGCGACAAGGAGCGGCTGATGGAGCTGATCAAGCCGCTGCGCGCGGCGGGCAGCGAGGCCTTCCTGGAGCGCGACGAGGAGCACGGCGTCTTCGACGTCAAGCTGCAGACGAGCGGCAACGGCCACCCGCGCGAGGTGGTGGTGGGCGACGACTTCGTGGCCTCCGCCGAGTACCGCGCGCTCTACTCCGCCTACGAGGAGATCCGCGAGCTCGACCAGCCGCCGCTCACGGTGGTGGACGGCGGCGAGACCGAGATCGCGCACGCGCGAGGCGCTCGTCTCCGCACATCCTGGCCGAAGGCAAGAAGGGCATGACCATCTCGCGCTACAAGGGCCTGGGCGAGATGAACGCCGACGAGCTCTGGGAGACGACGATGGACCCCGCCACCCGCACGCTGCTCCAGGTGCGCCTGGAGGACGACGAGGTGGCCGAGAACATCTTCACGACGCTGATGGGCGACGCGGTCGAGCCGCGCCGCCTGTTCATCGAGGAGAACGCGCTCAACGTGAGGAACCTCGACATCTAGCATGGCCGAAGAAATCCAGCCGCCGCCGCCGCCAGCGCACAACCGCGTTCCCACCAACATCGCGGACGAGATGCGCCAGTCCTACATGGACTACGCGATGTCCGTGATCATCGGCCGCGCGCTGCCCGACATCCGCGACGGGTTGAAGCCGGCGAACCGGCGCGTGCTCTACGGCATGCAGCAGATGGGCCTGCAGCCGGGCCGGCCCTACAAGAAGTGCGCCAAGATCGTGGGCGAGGTGATGGGCAACTATCACCCGCACGGCGACCAGGCGATCTACGACACGCTCGTGCGCATGGCGCAGGACTGGAACATGCGCGCGCCGCTCGTCGACGGCCAGGGCAACTTCGGCTCCGTCGACGGCGACCCGCCCGCGGCGCAGCGCTACACCGAGGCGCGCCTCACGCGGCTCGGCGCCTCGATGATGGAGGACATCGAGAAGGACACCGTCGACTACCAGCCGACCTACGACGACAGCTCGACCGAGCCGACCGTGCTGCCGACCGTGCTGCCGAACCTGCTCGTGAACGGCGCCGCCGGGATCGCGGTCGGCATGGCCACCAACATCCCGCCGCACAACCTGGTCGAGGTGGTCGAGGCGCTCACTTTCCTGCTCGCGAGCCGGGACCTGACGCCCGACGAGCGGCTCGAGGGCGTGATCGCCCGCGTCAAGGGCCCCGACTTCCCGACCGCCGGCTTCATCATGGGCAAGGACGGCATCCAGTCGGCCTACCGCACGGGCCGCGGCTCGATCGTGATGCGCGCCAAGGCCGAGATCGAGGCGCGCAAGGGCGACCAAGAGTCGATCGTGATCAGCGAGATCCCGTACCAGGTCAACAAGGCGCGGCTGATCGAGAAGATCGCCGAGCTCGCGCGCGAGGAGCGCATCCGCGGGATCAAGGACGTGCGCGACGAGAGCGACCGCCACGGCATGCGGATCGTGGTGGACGTCAAGAAGGGCGAGCCGGCGCAGGTGATCCTCAACAACCTGTACAAGCACACGCCGCTGCAGGACAGCTTCGGCACCATCTTCCTCGCGATCGTCGACCAGCGCCCGCGCGTGCTGAACCTGCTCGAGGCCTGCGAGCTGTTCATCGACTTCCGGCGCGACGTCGTGCGCCGGCGCGCGGCGTTCGAGCTCAGGAAGGCCGAGGCGCGCGCGCACGTGCTCGAGGGCTACGTGATCGCGCTCGACCACCTCGACGAGGTGATCGCTCTCATCCGCGCGGCCCGCACCCCCGAGATCGCCAGGACGGGCCTGGTCGAGCGCTTCAAGCTCACGGAAATCCAGGCCGACGAGATCCTCAAGCTGCAGCTGCAGCGGCTGACCGGCCTCGAGCGCCAGAAGATCCAGGACGAGCTGGCCGAGCTCAAGGTGACGATCGCCGACCTCAGGGACATCCTGGCCAAGCCCGCGCGCATCGACAAGATCGTCGAGGACGAGCTCAAGCAGATCGCCGAGGCGCACGGCGAGCCGCGCCGGACCGAGATCCTGGCGGCGGCCGACGAGATCGCGGTCGAGGACCTGATCGTCGACGAGGACGTGGCGATCTCGATCACCCACACCGGCTACATCAAGCGCACCACGATCTCGACCTACCGCGCGCAGAAGCGCGGCGGCCGCGGCCGCGTCGGGATGAAGACGCGCGACGAGGACTTCGTCTCCGATCTGTTCATCGCGTCCACGCACTCCTACATCCTGATCTTCACCGACCGCGGGCGGATCTACTGGCTGAAGGTCCACGAGGTGCCGGACGTCGGGCCGCAGGGCAAGGGCAAGGCGGTCGTGAACCTGGTCCAGCTCGTGCAGGGCGAGAAGATCGCCGCCTTCTGCGCGGTGCGCGACTTCACCTCCGGCGGCTACGTGCTGCTCGCGACGCGCCAGGGGATCGTGAAGAAGACCGAGCTCGCGGCGTTCTCGAACCCGCGGCCCTCGGGCATCATCGCGCTCTCGGTCGAGGAGCAGGACCAGCTGATCGACGCGGTGATCACGTCCGGCAAGGACGAGCTGCTGATCGGCAGCGAGTCGGGGATGGCGATCCACTTCTCCGAGGAGGACGTGCGGCCGATGGGCCGCAGCGCCTACGGGGTCTGGGGGATGGATCTGGAGGAGGGCGACGCGCTCGTGGGGCTCGAGGTGGTGCGTCCGGGCGGCACGATGCTGACCGTGACGCGCAACGGCTACGGCAAACGCACCGAGCTCGGCGAGTATCGGCTGCAGAGCCGCGGCGGCAAGGGCCTGATCAACATCAAGACCTCCGAGCGCAACGGCCCGGTGGTCGGAGTGAAGTTCCTGCGCGCCGACGAGCAGGTGATGCTCATTACCGAAAAGGGTATGATCATCCGGCTGAACACGGCGGACATCTCCACGATCGGTCGCAACACCCAGGGCGTGCGCCTGATCCAGCTCGAGGAGGGCGACCATCTGGTCTCGGTCGCCCGGCTGGCCGAGAGAGTAGACGACGACGAGAGCCCGGCAGACCCCGCAGGTCCTGGGCCGTCCAAGGAGGAGCCATGAGGGAGCGACGCGCGACACTCGCGCTGGCGCTGGGCCTGACCGTCGCAGGGCTCGCGTGCAGCAGCGGCGAGTCGAAGGTGGTCGACCAGTACTTCAACGCGCTCAAAGCCAACGACCAGAACACGCTGACCAGCTTCGCGGTGGTGGCCTTCGACCAGAAGGTTGACGACTGGAAGATCGTCGCCGAGGGGCCCGAGGTGAAGGCGCCCGCGACGCTGCCCGACCTCGTGAAGAAGGCCAAGGACGCGCAGGCCGAGCTCGAAAAGAACACGAAGGAAGCCCGCACCTGGGCGAACGACATCAAGGTCTATCCCGACCTCGACAAGGTGCGCCAGGCGCAGGCGAAGGGCGAGAAGATCCCGCCCGCGCTCAAGCCGATCGCCGACAAGTGGGATGCCCTGCAGGTCGAGGACAAGCGGCTCAAGAAGGCGGTCGCCGACGCCAAGGCCGCCGTCGAGCGCGAGAAGCGCAACGTCGCGCTCTCGATCGGCCAGGTCGAGGACATGGAGTCGCTGACGGGCGAGACGGTGACGCGCGACATCGACGTCAACCTGACGATCGGCGGCACGCCGAAGCCCTACACGATGACGATGCGCCGCTACGATCTGAAGGGCGGTTCGGGCGGCGGCCGCATGATGTCGCGCTGGATCGTCCAGAGCATCACGCCGAAGGCATAGACGCACTGCAGGGGGTCTGGGGGGCGGCAGAGGAGCCCCCCAGATGTCTGTTCGCCTGTTGTTCGTAGCTCGTCGTCTCGTAGCTCTCCAAGAGCCACTCTCGTAGGGGAGAGAAAGACAACAGCGCTGTTGCCTCCTTCTTGTTCTGGGGGGACTTCGTCCCCCCAGGCCCCCTTCGTGCTGTTCGATTTCTAGACGACTTCTAGCCCGGCGTATCTCGCGACGAGCTTCTTCGCGCCAACGCCGGGGAACGAAACGGTCACCTTGAAGTCGGCGCCGTCGCCTTCGCGGCGCAGGACCGTTCCGACGCCGAACAGCGGGTGGCGCACCTTGATCCCCGGCCGGATGGCAGCGTCGTCCGCGGCGGCCGCCGGCGGCGCGTCTGCCCCCGCTGCGGGAGCGGGGCGCTCGCGCGCCCAGGCCGGCCGCTCGGCACGCGGGATCGGCTGGAAGAGCCCGCCCGAGCGCTGGATCAGCTCGGCCGGCACCTCGTCGACGAAGCGGCTCTTCTCGGTCAGCCGGCGCTGGCCGAAGACCTGGCGGCTCCTGGCCCACGACAGATGCAGGACGCCCTTGGCGCGGGTCATCCCGACGTAGCAGAGCCGCCTTTCCTCCTCGAGCCCCTCGGCGGAGGTGAGGCTGCGCGAGTGGGGGAGCAGGCCTTCCTCGAGCCCGACGAGGAAGACGGCGTCGAACTCGAGCCCCTTCGCCGAGTGCAGCGTCAGCAGCAGCACCGGCACGTCGTCCTTCATTCGATCGGTCTCCGACAAGAGCGCCGCGCGATCGAGGAACCCGGGCAGGCTCGCGCCCGGCTCGCGCGCCTCGTAGTCCGCGATCGCGCCGATCAGCTCGGCCAGGTTCTCGAGCCGGTCCTGGCTCTCCTGCGAGTCCTCGCGAGCGAGCGCGGCGCCGTAGCCGGAGAGCTCGAGCACGCGCTCGACGAGGCCGCGCAGCCCGCGCGGCGCGGCGCCCGGCGGCGCCTCCATCTCGAGCCGCAGGGTCTCGATCGTCTCCCGGAACTGCCGCAGCGCCTGGGTCGCGCGGGCGGGCAGCGTCGCCTCGTCGATCAGCAGCCCCGCCGCCTCCCAGGAGCTCACGGCGCGCTCGCGCGCCAGCTTGTCGATCTCGCTCGAGCGTCTTGTCGCCGATCCCGCGCGGCGGCACGTTGACGACGCGCCGGAAGGCGACGCCGTCCCTGGGGTTCAGCACCAGGCGCAGGTAGCCGAGCACGTCCTTCACCTCGCGCCGCTCGAAGAAGCCGACCCCGCCGACGACCATGTACGGGATCCGCAGCCGCAGCAGGCCTTCCTCGATCAGCCGGCTCTGCGCGTTCATGCGGAAGAGCACGGCGACCCGGCCGCCGGCGCGCAAGGCCGCCGTGCGCTCGGTGACCCAGGCGGCTTCCTCGAACTCGTCCGACGCCTCGTGCAGCCGCACCAGCTCGCCCGCGCCCTTCACCGCGACCAGCGTCTTGCCCTTGCGGCGCTCGTTCCGGGCCACGAGCGCGCCGGCCGCGTCGAGGATGCGCTGGCTCGAGCGGTAGTTCTGCTCCAGGCGGAAGACGCGCGCGCCCGGGAAGTCGCGCTCGAAGTCGAGGATGTTCGAGATGTCGGCGCCGCGCCAGGAGTAGATCGACTGGTCCTCGTCGCCGACCACGGTCAGGTTGCCGCCGGGCCCGGCCAGCAGCCGCACCAGCTCGTACTGCGTGCGGTTCGTGTCCTGGTACTCGTCGACCAGCAGGTAGGGGAAGCGCGCGCGCTAGGCCGCGCGCACCTCCGGCGTTCTCGAGCAGCGGCGACGGCGCGCAGCAGCAGGTCGTCGAAGTCGAGCGCGTTGGCGGCGCGCAGCACGGCTGTGGTAGCCCTCCGATCACCTCGCCGACGCGGTCGAGCTCGAGCGTCGTCGACCGCCGCGTCCGCGCGCCGGCGTTCTTGCGCGCCGAGATCCGCGACAGGAAGCGGCGCGGCGGGTGGAGCTTCTCGCGAGAGGTCGAGCCGGCGCATCGCCTCGCGCACGGCCGCCAGCTGGTCGTCCTCGTCGTAGATCAGGAAGCCGCGGGTCGAGCCCGGCCGCGCGCGCCTCGCGCCGCAGCAGCCGCACGCAGAAGCTGTGGAAGGTGGAGACCCAGGCCTCGAGCGGGCGGCCGCCGACGAGCGCCTCGACGCGCGCGCGCATCTCGCCGGCGGCCTTGTTGGTGAAGGTGACCGCCAGGATCTGCCGCGAGGGCACGCCCGAGGTCGAGCACCAGGTGCGCGATCCGGTGCGTGATCACGCGCGTCTTGCCGCTGCCGGCGCCGGCCAGGATCAGCACCGGCCCGTTCACGGCGAGCGACGGCCTCGCGCTGCTGCGGGTTGAGGCCCGCGAGCGAGGCGGCCGCGTCGTCCACGACCGCTACTCTACCGTGACGGACTTCGCGAGGTTGCGCGGCTGGTCGACGTCGCGGCCGGCGCGCAGCGCCACGTGGTACGCGATCAGCTGGAGCGGGATCACGGTCAGGAACGGCGACCACAGCTCGGGGCAGGCGGGGATCTCGAGCAGCACGTCGCGCTCCTTTTCGAGGATCGCCTCGAGCGCCGGGTCGCCGGCCTGGCCCACCGCGATCACGCGGCCGCCGCGCGCCTTCGCCTCCTGCAGGTTCGAGAGCATCTTGTCGTGGATCTGGCCGGCCGGCGCCAGCGCCACGATCGGCAGCGACTCGTCCACGAGCGCGATCGGCCCGTGCTTCATCTCGCCGGCCGGGTAGCCCTCGGCGTGCAGGTACGAGATCTCCTTGAGCTTGAGAGCGCCCTCGAGCGCGATCGGGTAGTTGACGCCGCGGCCGAGGTACAGGAAGTCGCGCGAGTCCTTGAGCGAGCGCGACAGCTCGTCGACCTTCGGCTCCTCGTGGAGCACGTGCTCCATCTGCAGCGGGATGCGCGTCAGGTGCTCGAGCTGCTCGCGGCAGGACTCGGCGGAGAGCGAGCCGCGCAGGCGGCCCAGGTGGAGCGCGAGCAGCGAGAGCGCCACGAGCTGCGCCGTGAAGGCCTTGGTCGAGGCGACGCCGATCTCGGGGCCGGCGTGCGTCAGCAGCGAGCCGGCCGCCTCGCGCACCAGCATCGAGCCCTGCACGTTGCAGATCGCGATCGGCAAGGCACCCTTCGACTTCGCCTCGCGGAAGGCGCCGAGCGTGTCGGCGGTCTCGCCGCTCTGGCTGATCGCCACCGCGAGCGTCGACTTCCCGACCAGCGGCTTCCGGTAGCGGAACTCGCTGCCGTAGTCGACCTCGACCGGGATCTGCGCGCAGATGCTCGATCAGGAACTTGCCGACGAGCGCCGCGTGCCAGCTGGTGCCGCAGGCGAGCAGCACGGCGCGGTCGGCCCCGCGCAGCCGGTCCGCCGCGGCGCCGAGCTCCTCGAGATGGACCTCGCCCTCCTCCAGGCTGATGCGCCCGAGCAGCGTGTCGCGCATCGCGCGCGGCTGCTCGTGGATCTCCTTCAGCATGAAGTGGCGGAAGCCGCCCTTCTCGGCCTGCACCGGGTCCCACGCGATCCGCTGCGGGGCGCGGCTCGACGCGCAGCGCCCGCGTGGTTCGTGACCTTGGCCGACTCCGGCGTGAGCGTCGACGACGTCGCCGTCCTCGAGGAACAGGAAGTCCCGCGTGTGCGGCAGCAGCGCCGGGATGTCGGAGGCGACGTAGTGCTCGCCCGAGGCGAGGCCGACCACGAGCGGCGGGCCGAGCCGCGCGGCCACCAGCAGGCGCGGCTCGTCGCGGTGCATCAGCACGAGCGCGTAGACGCCGCGGATCTCCGCGAGCGCCTTGCGGGTCGCCTCCTCGAGCGAGCCCTTGTAGTGCGAGGCCACCAGGTGGGCCACCACCTCGGTGTCGGTCTGCGACACGAAGCGGTGACCCTCCGCCTGGAGCCGCGTCTTCAGCTCGAGGTGGTTCTCGATGATGCCGTTGTGCACCACCACGATCTTGCCGGACCCGTCCTGGTGGGGGTGGGCGTTCTCCTCGGTCGGCCGCCCGTGCGTCGCCCAGCGCGTGTGGCCGAGGCCCCACTCGCCCGAGAGCGGCTCGCGCGCCAGGCTCTCGGACAGGTTCCCGAGCTTGCCGGCGGCGCGCCGGCGCAGCAGCTCGCCACCGCGAACGACGGCGATGCCCGCCGAGTCGTAGCCGCGGTACTCGAGGCGGCGCAGGCCGTCGATGATGACGGGAACCGCGTCACGCGAGCCGACGTAGCCGACGATGCCGCACATGGCCCGGGCTCAGCGTTCCTTCGGCTGCTTCGCCTGGCGCGCGCGCCGCTCCGCGGCCCAGCCGGGCTTCGTGACCTGGCGGGCGCGCCCGAGCGCGAGCGCGTCCTTGGGCACGTCCTCGGTGATCGTGCTGCCGGCGGCGATGTAGGCCCCCTCGCCCACGGTGACCGGGGCGACGAGTGTCGTGTCGCTGCCGACGAAGGCGCCGCTCTCGATCTGCGTCTTGTGCTTGTGGACGCCGTCGTAGTTGCAGGTGATGGTGCCGGCGCCGATGTTGACGCCCGGACCGATCGTGGCGTCGCCGAGGTAGCTCAGGTGCTGCGCCTTGGAGCCCGTGCCGAGGTGCGTCTTCTTGAGCTCGACGAAGTTGCCGACGCGCGCCTTCTCGCCGACGCGGCTGTCGGGGCGGATGTGGGCGAACGGGCCGACGCTCGCACCGGCCTCGACCACGGACTGGCGCAGCAGGCAGTGATCGAGGATCTCGGCGCCCGCCCCGACCTCGACGTCCACCAGCCGCACGAACGGGCCGATCACGGCTCCGCTGCGCACGGTGGTGCGTCCTTCGAGGATCGTGAACGGCCGCAGCACGGCGCCGGGCTCGACGACCACCTCGTCGCCCACGATCGTGCTGTCCGGGTCCTCGACCCGTACGCCCGCGGACAGCAGGGCGTGCGCGCGTTGCGCGAGCGCGGTCACTGCGCCGGTGCGACCAGCGCCTGGAACGCGGCGGCCTCGCGGAGCGGCTCGAAGTCGGAGTCCCTGCGGGCCTGGGCCCGGCTCGCCGGGTTGGCGTGGATCGCCGACTTCAGGGCCTTGAGCGCCGCCTGGGGGTCGCCGGCGCGGGCCTGGGCCGCAGCCATGCAGTAGAGGGCGCTCTCGCTCCGGGGGTGGATGTCGAGCGCCTGGCGCAGGTACTTGACCGCGTGCTGGAAGTCGCCCCGGTTGTGGAGGACGACTCCGTAGTTGAGGAGCTCCTCGAAGGTCTTGGGGCGGGCGGTCTTGCGGCCGCGCTCGCAGAGGGCGCGGTAGGTCTTCGCGCGCTCCACCAGCTCCTGATGGTCGGCATAGCCGTCGATGAGCCCGTCCAGCAGGTCGCGCCCGCGGTCGAAGTTCTTACGTCCCAAGGCTTTGACGGCCTTCTCGAACACGTCGAGGGCCTGCTGGTAACGACGGTCCACGATCGGCGGCGGCGCTGTCTTCTTTTTCGGGAGTCGTGTGGCCATAGGGTTCAGGGGTTTACGACGAGACGTTAGCACGGCAGGTTCGGAGCGGCAAAGCGGGCCAACTCCGGTAGAATGGGGTTTTGGTCAGACCTTGAAGGAAGACGGCAGGGACGAGCCGATCGCCATACGGGGGGCCCGGGTTCACAACCTGAAGGGCCTGGACTGCGACATCCCCCGAAACCGCCTGGTGGTGATCACCGGACCCTCGGGGTCCGGCAAGAGCAGCCTGGCTTTCGACACCCTCTACGCCGAGGGCCAGCGCCGCTACGTCGAGAGCCTCTCGCCCTGGGCGCGCCAGTTCCTCGAGCAGATGGATCGGCCGGAGGTCGAGTCGGTCACGGGCCTCTCCCCCGCGATCGCGATCGAGCAGCGCACGACCGTCGCGCACCCGCGCTCGACGGTCGGGACCGTGACCGAGATCTACGACCACCTGCGCGTGCTGTTCGCGACGCTCGGGCGGCCGCACTGCCCGCGCTGCTCGGAGCCGATCGCGGCGCAGCACGCCGACGAGATGGCGGCGCGGCTCCTCGAGCAGGCGCCCGGCGCCGTCGCGGTGATCGCCGCGCCCGTGGCCCGCGGCAGGAAGGGGGCCTACCGCAAGGAGCTCCAGGCCGCACGCCAGGCCGGGCTGCAGCGCGCGCGCGTCGACGGACACGCGGCGAACCTCGGGGACAAGCTCGAGCTCGACCCGCGGCGCGGGCACCGCATCGACGTGCTGGTGGACCGCCTGGTGCTGCGCGCCGACGCGGGCGAGCGCCTGCGCCAGAGCCTCGAGAAGGCGCTCCAGCTCGCGCGCGGAGTCGTGCTCGTGTCCGTGGAGGGCCGCGGCGAGCGGCTGCTCTCGCAGCACCTCGCCTGCGCGCGCTGCGACGTGCAGGTGCCGGAGCTCAGCCCGCGGGCGTTCTCGTTCAACAGCGCCCACGGCGCCTGCCCGGCCTGCGACGGGCTGGGCCAGCGCTGGGTGGTGGACGCCGCGCGCGTCATCCCCGACGAGTCGAAGAGCATTCTCGACGGGGCGATCCGGCCCTGGCACCGCCACGGGCCGCGCCTGCTGCGCGAGGCGCTCGTCGAGGTGGCCGAGCGCAACGACTTCTCGCTCGAGGTGCCGGTCGCCGAGCTGCCGCAGGCCGCGCGCGAGGTGCTGCTGTTCGGCGACGAGCACGGCTTCCCGGGCGTGGTGCCGTACCTGCGCAAGCGCGTCGACCAGCCTGCTCGGCCTCGATCCGGTCCCGACCGACGAGGAGGCGGACGCCGGCGGCGAGGCGTTCGAGGACCTGCGCCCGTACCTCGCGGAGGAGCCCTGCCGCGCCTGCCGCGGCACGCGGCTGCGGCCCGAGAGCCTCGCCGTACGCGTGGCGGGGCTGTCGGTCGCGGACATCGTGCGGCTGCCGCTCGCGCGCGTTGGCGAGACGACCTCGGGCCTCGAGTTCCCCGAGCGCGAGCGTCCGGTCGCCGAGCGGCTGGTCGCCGAGGTCAAGGCGCGGAGCGAGGTGCTGGTCTCGCTCGGGCTCGGCTACCTCACGCTCGACCGCGCCACCACGACGCTCTCGGGCGGCGAGGCGCACCGCGTGCGGCTCGCGACCCAGATCGGGGCGCGCATGCAGGGGCTGGTCTACGTGCTCGACGAGCCCTCGGTGGGGCTGCACCAGAGCGACAACGCGCGCCTGATCGAGACGCTCGTCTCGATCCGCGACTCCGGCAACACGGTCGTCGTGGTCGAGCACGACGAGGAGACGATCCGCGCCGCCGACTGGGTGCTCGACCTCGGCGAGGGCGCGGGCGAGAGCGGCGGCCGGCTGATGTACTCGGGGCCGCCCGGCTCGATCGACGGCAGCCTGACGGGCCGCTACCTGCGCGGCGAGCTCGCGGTGGCGGTGCCCGAAGCGCGGCGCGAGGCCCACGGCTGGCTCAAGGTGCTGGGCGCCCGCGCCCACAACCTGCGCGACATCGACGTCGAGATCCCGCTCGGCACGCTCACCGCGGTGACCGGCGTCTCCGGCTCCGGCAAGTCGACGCTGGTCGAGGGCGTGCTGCACCGGACGCTCGCGCGCAAGCTCTACCGCGCCACCGCCGAGCCGGGCCGCCACCGGGCGCTCGAGGGCCTGGAGGCGATCGACAAGGTGATCGCGATCGACCAGAGCCCGATCGGGCGCACGCCGCGCTCGAACCCGGCCACCTACACCGGCGCCTTCGCGCTCATCCGCGACCTCTTCAGCATGGTCCCCGAGGCGCGCGCGCGGGGCTATCGGCCCGGGCGCTTCTCGTTCAACGTCAAGGGCGGGCGCTGCGAAGCGTGCCAGGGCGACGGCGTCCGGCGGGTGGAGATGCACTTCCTGCCCGACGTCTTCGTGCCGTGCGAGGCCTGCCACGGCCGCCGCTACAACCGCGAGACGCTCGAGGTGCGCTACCAGGGGCTGAGCATCGCCGACGTGCTCGAGCTGAGCGTCGACGCCGCGCGCGACCTGCTTCAGGCGCACTCGCGGCTGGCGCGCCTGCTCGGAACGCTCAGCGAGGTCGGGCTCGGCTACCTGCGGCTCGGCCAGAACGCGGCGACGCTCTCGGGCGGCGAGGCGCAGCGCGTGCGGCTCGCGCGCGAGCTCGGCCGCCGCGAGACCGGGCGCACCCTCTACCTGCTCGACGAGCCGACGACGGGACTCCACTTCGACGACGTCCGCCGCCTGCTCGAGGTGCTCGGCCGCCTGGTGGACGCCGGCAACACCGTGGTGGTGATCGAGCACAACCTCGACGTCATCAAGAGCGCCGACTGGGTGGTGGACCTCGGCCCCGGCGCGGGCGAGGACGGCGGGCGGGTCGTCGCCTCGGGCACGCCCGAAGCCGTCGCGCGATCCCGTAAGAGCCAGACGGCCCGCTACTTGAGGCCGCTGCTGGGCCGTGGCCGAACGTCCTGATCGTGGCCGCCGAGCCACGGTCGAGTGTGGCCAGCGAGCCACAAGCGAGTCGAGCCACAGCTGTAAGCTGTTGATTTAACTAGACGTCACAGCTCAGCATACAAACGGCACAAGGATTGCTCCGAAAAGCGCGGGCATCTTGCGTCATCTCGCCCAACGGGGACGGTCAACGTGGTTTATCGCCGCACGCTGAGACGCGAGGTCGCATGCACTGGGATCGGGCTTCACTGCGGGCGCCCCGTGCGCCTGCGCCTGCTCCCGGCCCCCGCCGAGCACGGCATCCGCTTCGCCCGCACCGACGTCGGCGTCGAGATCCCGGCGACGCTCGCCCACATCGGCTCCCAGGATCACGCGACGACGCTCAGCAAGGACGGCGTGTCGATCGGGACCGTCGAGCACCTGCTGTCGGCGCTCATGGGTCTCGGGATCGACGACGTGCGCGTCGAGGTGGACGGTCCGGAAGTGCCGGTCCTCGACGGCAGCGCCGCGCCTTTCGTGATCCTGCTGCACGAGGTGGGCCTGCGGCCGCTCGCGGTGCCGCGCCAGCTGCTGCGCGTCACGCGCCCGGTCGAGGTGGTCCACGGCGCCAAGAGCGCGCGGCTCGTGCCGTGCGACCACTTCGAGGTCAGCTACGCGATCGGCTTCGACCACCCGCTGCTGCGGCACCAGTCGCTCTCGCTGCGCGTCACGCCGCGCAGCTTCACCGACTTCATCGCCCCCGCGCGCACCTTCGGCTTCCTGCGGGAAGTGGAGCTGCTGCGCAAGGCCGGGCTCGCGCTCGGCGGCAGCCTCGAGAACGCCGTGGTGATCGGCGAGACCGGCGTGCTGAACAACAAGCTGCGCTTCGAGGACGAGTTCGTGCGCCACAAGATCCTCGACGCGATCGGGGACCTGGCGCTGCTGGGCCACCCGATCCTGGGCCGGCTCGAGGCACCAAGGCCGGTCACGCGCTCCACGCGGCCGTCGCGGCCAAGCTCGTCGCGACGCCGGGGGCGTTCGAGCTGGTGCCGGCCGGCGAGGTCGCCGCGGCCGCGCCCGTGGCCGCCGCCAAAGAGCTGCGGCCCGCGCGGGCCTGAGCGGCTACCTCCCGGCGGGCGCCTCGACCGTCGCGCTGACCGTCACCGTCAGCAGCGGCGTCTTCGGGTCGTTCGAGCGCACCAGCACCTGCCGCTCCAGCTTGCCCGAGTAGCTGCGCGTCTCGAGCGTCACGCGCAGCACCGTGGAGCTTCCCGGCGCGAGCTTGGTGTCCGAGGCGAGCGCGGCGGTGCAGCCGCAGGTGGTGCTCACGTTCTCGATCACGAGCGCGGCGTCGCCGAAGTTCGAGAGCGTGAACTCCTTGCGCAGCGTCTTGGCCGGCAGCGCCTTGCCGAAGTCGAACGCCTCGGGCTCGACGCGGATGCGCGGAGTCTTCGGCTCCTCGGCGCGTCCGCTGGCCGCCCCCGCACCACGGGCGGCCGCCGCGAGCAGGACGAGAAGCTTGCGCCGCCTCATGACCGCGCCCCTCCCGCCGCGCGCCCGCGGCTCTTCTTCTTCTCGGTCAGCCGCCGCGCGTACGCGGCCAGCATCTCGCTCTCGTAGGTGTTGTAGTTGAGGAACAGGCTCTCGACCAGGTAGCGCTTCTGGTCGGCGGCCGACATCTGCGCCACGATCGACTCGATCTCGCGCATCATGTCCTCGAAGGAGCCCTTGACTCCCGGCGCAGCGTGACCTCGCGGTAGAGGCCCTCGAGCACCGCGAGCAGGTCCCCGTCGAGCGGAATCTCGTGTCCCGTCGACAGCCGGAGCGAGCTCATCGTCCCGCGCTCGACGCCGGCCCGAAGGCGGCGAGAGCGCCCTCCTCGTCGCGGTGGAGCGGCGACGATCTTGTGGACACCGGTCATCGAGATCATCGTCTCGACCCGCGGCTGCAGCCCCGCCCAGCCGCAGCGTTCCGCCCTTCTCCTGGAGCAGCCGGTGCACGTCCATCAGGCAGCCGATCGAGGCGCTGTCGAGGTAGCTGACGGCGCCGAGGTCGATCACCAGCTTGCGGGCGCCGGCCTCGACCTTCTGCCGCACCTCGGAGAAGAACGCCGACAGCACCGGGTACGTCAGCTTGGGCTCCTGCACGCGGACGACGGTCACGTCGCCCTTCTCGTCGAACGCGAGCTGCATCACCTCACCTCCCGCCGCCTCGCGACACGTGGGGCCTTCTGCCGCGCCGGCTGCTGCGCGCGCAGCAGCAGCCGCGCGAGCTCCTCGCGGCCCCTGTTGATTCGGCTCTTGACGGTGCCCTTCTGGCAGCGCCAGCCGTGACGCCATCTCCTGGTAGCTCAGCCCCTGCAGGTCGCGCAAGATCACCGCCTCGCGCAGCTTGCCCGGCAGCTGGTCGAGCCCGCGCCGCACCATGCCGCTGCGGTCCTTGGCCTCGAGCGCCCGGTACGGGTTGCCCGAGGAGGCCGGGGCGAGGTCGTAGGCGAGCGCGTCCTCGACCAGGACCTCCTTCTCGCGCTTGCTGGCCCGGTAGTGGTCGATGCAGTAGTTGCGCGCCACGCTCGAGAGCCAGGTCGAGAAGTCGGCGTCACGGTGGAACTTCTCGAGGCGCGGAAGACCTTCAGGAAGATCTCCTGCTGCAGGTCCTCGGCCTCGTCGTGCTTGCCCGTGAACTTGTAGGCGATGTGGAACACTTTTCGCCTGTAACGCGCGACCACCAGCTCCCACGCCGCATTGTCCTTGCCGAGGCAGCGCTCGATGAGCTCCGCGTCGGAAGGCGCGAGCTTCCCCTCGTCCAAAGACTCGATTCCCGCGGCGCGCGCCGCATCCCGAGACACGACTGCCAGAAAGCCGATCATAGGGGCTCGTGCGCGCGCGGGTCGAACCAGCGACGTTTCCGCCCCATACCGTCGCAGTCGTCGACGGGCGAAACGTCGACGCTTGCGCCTACTTGAGGTCGGGGCGTCCCGCCACCACCCAGGCCGTGTACCAGTAGCTGCCGACGTCCTCGGCCGCCGGCGAGAGCACCTGCTGGCGCAGGATCGGACCCACGCGCCGCGCCAGGTCCTCGAAGTAGGGATCGCCGTAGCCCTGCTTGCCGCGGTGCGCGAGCTGGTCGAGGTAGAGGATGTTGTCGATCCAGACGTAGCTCGCGAGCAGGATCGAGAACACGTACTCCTTCGGGTTGTCGAGATAGTTGGCGGAGTCGGGCGACACCTTGAGGTCGCGCCCCACGGCCTGCGGCAGCTTCTCGACGATCCTCACCCAGACGCCGTGCTGGCCGGTCTTCTGCCCGTCGTAGTTGTCGGTCAGGTTGAGCGGCGAGCGCAGGTCCACGATCAGCCCCGTGAGCACGTCGGACTCGGCGAGGATCTTCTCCTTGTCCTGCGCCTTCATCGCCTCGACGAGCCGCGCGTAGGACTCCTGCACCAGCCAGGGGAGCCTGCCTACGCCCTGGGCCTTTTCGCCGTACTTCGCGTTGAGCGACGCCTCGGTGTGCGGCAGGTCGTCGAAGGGGAACTGCGCCAGCCGGTCGACGAGGAAGCGCCGCTCCGGCCCGCGCTGGGCGAACTCGGGCTCGAGCGCGAGCGAGGGCATCTCGGCGCGGTGCGCCTTGTAGAAGCCCTTGAGCTGCTTCGGCAGCGTGTCGATGGCCGCCGCGGCCGTCACCTGGTGCGCGAGCTCGATCATGCGCTCGCGGCCGCCCTTCTCGGGGGCGGCCTGGGGCTGCGCGAGCGCCGAGGCTCCCGCCCACGAGAGCACCGCGATGGCCAGTCCTGTAGTCCTCACTCCGCTCATCTCACCCTCTTCCGCCCCTGAAGTCCGGTCACCCTCTCAGACGACGCGCGCCACCGACACGAGACGCACCTCCCGCGCACCCGCCGCCAGCAGCTCGCGGCCGCACGCGAGCGCCGTCGCGCCGGTCGTGACGACGTCGTCGACGAGCGTCACCGTCCGCCCGGCCACGCTGGCCTTGCGGCGCACGGCGAAAGCCGCGCGCACGTTGCGGCGGCGCGCCGCCGCGCTCAGGCCCGCCTGCGGCACGGTGTCCAGCCGCCGCACGAGCGCGTCCGGGCAACAGGCGCGCTGGGTCCGGCGCGCGATCTCGTGCGCGAGCAGCGCGGCCTGGTTGAAGCCGCGCTCGCGCAGGCGCCGGGGATGGAGCGGCACCGCCACCAGCACGTCGCTCGTCGCGACCAGCTGGCGGGTCGCCTCCGTCTCGAGCAGCGCCTCGGCGAGCCGCGCGGCGGCGCGCCTGCGGCCCGAGAACTTGAGCGCGTGGATCACGGTTCGCAGCGACCCCTCGTAGGGGCCGAGGCTCGAGCCGGCCGCGAACACCTGGTGGCCGCGCCGGCAGCGCGGGCAGGCGCTGAGTCCCGGCTGCACCGGCAGCCCGCAGCGGCAGCGTCACTCCGGAGTGGCGCGGCAGCGCGCGCCAGCACGGCTCGCAGAGTGGCCCGCCGCCGATCTGGAGCAAGAGCTGCCCGCAGGCCGCGCACTCCGACGGGAACACCACGGCCAGCAGCGGGGAGGCGAGGCGGCGCGCGAAGGAAGACGCGAGCGCGAGGTTCATGGCGGGCTCAGAGCTGCCCCGACTCCTGCTTCTCCTGGCAGGAGAGGCACAGCCGCGCCCACGGCACCGCCTCGAGCCGTTTCAGGTTCATGTCGTCCTCGCAGGCGGCGCAGACGCCGAAGCGGCGCGTCTCGATGCGCACGATCGCTTCGTCCACCTCCTGCAGCAGGTTGCGCTCGGTGTTCGACAGGCTGAACAGGAACTCCTTGGTGTAGGAGTTCGCGGCCTTGTCGGCGATGTCCTGGGTGGCCTCGCCGTCGGCCTCCTTCCCGTAGCTCTTGTTCTTGTTGTAGGCCTCGAGGATCTGCTGCTTCTTGGTGAGCAGCTTGTCCCGGTAACCCTTCGCCTTCTTCTGGTCCATGGTCCGTCTTTCTCCTAACCGATCCCGTAGCGGCGTCTCTTCTCCCAGAGCGCCTTCCTGGAGATGCCGAGCACGGCCGCCGCGCGCGTCTGGCTGCCCGCGGTGGCCTCGAGCACGAAGCGGATGTAGGCGACCTCGACGTCCTTGAGCGTCGGGCGGCGCTCGCGGCCGGCCCAGAGCACGGACGGCTGCTCCAGCACCTGCTGCGGCAGCGCGCGCGGCTCGATCTCGCCCGCGGGAACGAGCGTCGCCGCGCGCTCGATCAGCGAGCGCAGCTCGCGCACGTTGCCGGGCCACTGGTAGCCGCGCAGCAGCTCGACGGTCTCGCGCGCGAGGCCGGTCGCGGCCGTGGTGCCGCGCTCGCGCTCGCGCGCCAGGAAGGCGAGCGCCAGCGGCAGCACGTCCTCGCGGCGGGCGCGCAGCGGCTCGAGCTTGAGCGGCACCACGTTCAGCCGGTGGAACAGGTCCTCGCGGAAGCGGCCCGCGCGCACGGCCTCGGCGAGCTCGACGTTCGCCGAGGCGACGAAGCGCACGTCGACCTCGATCGTGCGCGTCCCGCCCACGCGCTCGAAGCGGCGCTCCTCGATCACGCGCAGGAGCTTCGCCTGCAGCGAAGGCGCCAGGTCCTGGATCTGGTCGAAGTAGAGCGTGCCGGCGGCGGCCATCTCGATCTTGCCGGCCTTGGCCTGGCGCGCGTCGGTGAAGGCGCCCTTCTCGTGGCCGAACAGCTCCGACTCGAGCAGCTCGCCCGGGATCGACGGGCAGTGGACCTTGAGGAACGGCCCCTCGCGCCGCGCGCCGCCGTAGTGCAGCCAGTAGGCGATCAGGTCCTTGCCGGTGCCGCTCTCGCCCTCGAGCAGCACGGGGCTGCGCGTCTCCGCCAGGCGCAGCACGAGCGCGACGATCTCCTTCATCGCGGGCGACTCCGCGACGACGCCGGCGAGCGCGTGCGCCGTGGCGGTCGTCATCCCGTGACCTCCAGCCGCAGCGATCCGCCCCAGAGGCGCTCGAGGTCGTAGAACGAGCGGCTCTTCGGCGTCATCACGTGAACCACGAAGTCGCCGTAGTCGAGCAGGATCCACTCCTGGCGCGGATAGCCCTCGACGTGCGCCGGCCGCAGCGAGCGCGCGCGCAGCGCCTCGGTGACGGCGTCCGCGATCGCGACCAGCTGGCGCTGGTTGTGGCCGGTGAGGATCAGGAAGTGATCCGTGAAGTCGGCGACCGGCCGCAGGTCGAGCGCCAGCACGTGCTCGGCCTTCTTGTCGAGCGCGGCCTGCGCGGCGGCAGCGACGGCCGGGGGCAGCTTCTTCACCGGTAGAGCCCCCGAAGCGGCGATGTAGTCGGCGACGGGATCGGGCACCAGGAAGCGCACGCTATGGCCGGCTCTCGCCTGCTCGCGGATCGCGGTGGCGGAGAGCGGCAGCCCCGGGCCGCTCACGCGGCGCACGCCGCGCGCGCCCGGAAAGGGCGGCGTCGGCTCGGGCGCGGATCGGAATCCGGGCCGCTCCACGACCGCCACCTCCACGAGCGAGAGCAGCCGCTCGGGCTCGCGCCAGCTCGGGATCTCGGGCCAGGTGTCGGCGCCCACCACGAGCACGAAGGAGTCCGCCGCGCGCGCCCGCACGATCGCCTCGACGGTCTCGACCGTGTAGCTCGGCCCCGAGCGCTTGAGCTCGTCGTCCCAGGCGGCGAAGCCGGGGTAGGGTGCTATGGCGAGCCGCGTCATCTCGAGCCGGTCTTTTGGCGGCGAAGCCGGAGCGGCGCGGTGCGGCGGCACCGCCGACGGGACGAACGCCACGAGGTCGAGCGCGAGCACCTCGCGGGCGTTCTCGGCGGCCCGCAGGTGGCCGAGGTGGATCGGGTCGAACGTGCCGCCGTAGAGGCCGATCCTCACGCACGCTCCAGGGCGGCCTCGGCGACCTTGGCGGCCGCGAGCAGCCCGAGCAGGCGGCGCTTGAGCGCGACGAGGCCCGCGCCCGTCACCGCGGAGACCGGCACCACCTCGAGCGCGAGCGGCTCCGCGGCGCGCTGGAGCGACGCCAGCGCGTCCGCCGAGGCGGCGGCGTCCTGCTTGGTCGCAGCGACGAGCTGCGGCCGCTCGAGGAGCTCCGGCAGGTAGCGGCGCACCTCGTCGCGCACGAGCTCGAGGTCGCGCGCCGGATCGCGTCCGTTGGCGCCCGACGCGTCCACCACGTGCAGCAGCACGCGCGTGCGCTCGACGTGGCGCAGGAACTGGAGCCCGAGGCCGGCGCCGGCGTGAGCGCCCTCGATGATCCCGGGGATGTCGGCGGCCACCAGGCTCTGCTCGTCCTGCTCGACGACACCCAGCACCGGCGTGAGCGTCGTGAACGGGTAGTCGGCGATCTTGGGGCGCGCGGCCGAGAGCCGCGAGAGCAGCGTCGACTTGCCCGCGTTCGGCAGGCCGAGGAAGCCGACGTCGGCGATCAGCCTGAGGTCGAGCCGCAGCCAGCGCTCCTCGCCGGGCTCGCCCGCCTCGGCCTCGCGCGGCGCGCGGTTCTGGTTCGAGAGGAACGAGCGGTTGCCGCGCCCGCCGCGGCCGCCTTTCGCGACCACCAGGCGGTCGCCGTCCTTCAGCACCTCGCCGAGCGAGACGCCCGTCTCGGCCTCGCGGGCCTCGGTGCCGGGCGGCACGCTCACCTCGAGGACGTTGCCGTCCTTGCCGGTGCGGTTGCCGGGGCCGCCGTGGGTGCCGCGCTCGGCGCGGAACTCGGTGTGGTAGCGCAGCGGGAGCAGCGTGTTCTGGTGCGAGACCGCGAGCAGCACCACGTCGCCGCCGCGGCCGCCCACGCCGCCGTCAGGGCCGCCGCGCGGCACCTTCGCCTCGCGGCGGAAGCTCACGCAGCCGTTGCCGCCGTCTCCGCCTTTGACGAGGATCTTGACCTGGTCGACGAACATCCGCTGCCGCCGGGCGCGCCGGGGCGGGGGAGAATCGGCCCTTTAACCGGCGGCCGGCAAGACGGTGACGAGCCGGGCGCCCGTGCCGTGGTCCTCGAAGCGGACCACTCCGTCCACGAGAGCGAACAGCGAGTGGTCGCGGGCGAGGCCCACGTTGCGGCCCGCCTTCCAGCGCGTCCCGTGCTGGCGCAGGATGATCGCACCGCCGCGAACCGCCTGACCGCCGAAAACCTTGACCCCGAGCCGCTGCGAGTTGCTGTCGCGCCCGTTGCGGCTCGAACCCTGGCCTTTCTTGTGCGCCATTTCGACTCGGCTCCTAGGAAGCGCGGACCGCGTCGATCCGCACGGCCGTCACGTGCTGACGATGGCCGCGCGTCCGCCGGTAGTGCTTGCGCTTCTTGTACTTGAAGACGCGGATCTTCGCCCCGCGGTCCTGCTCGACGACGGTGCCTTCGACCGAGGCGCCCGCGACTTTCGGGCTGCCGACCTGGACGTCGTCGCCGCCCCCCACGAGAAGGACCTCGTCGAGCGTGACCTTGCTGCCGACCTTGCCCTCGAGGCGCTCCAGGCGCAGAACGTCGCCCTTCTCGACCCGGTACTGCTTACCGCCCGTCCTGATGATCGCGTACACGACTCAAGCTCCTTCCGGCCTCAGGTCCACGAAACCTCGATTCTAGACGGGGTTTCCTGGCCGAGTCAATCGGGGGCTAGAAGTCGTACCCGATCCAGAAGTTGAAGTCCCAGCCCTTGCTGGTCGTGGCGAAGTCCGTGTACTTGGTCCAGTCGAAGTGCATCGGGTAGCCGAGGAAGAAGAGCTGCAGCCCGAAGCCCCAGGAGGCGCGGCCGTCCTGCAGGCGCCAGCCGCTGACGGGGGTGCCGTAGATCGGGTCCTCGACGTAGGAATAGCCCGGCTCGGAAGTCGAGAACTTCCAGCAGTTCGCCTGCGACACGCCCTCTGCCCCGCACTCCTGGCCGTTGAAGCGCGCGCCGCCGATGCCGAAGAAGACCGTGCCGCGCAGCGGCCCCAGGATGCCGATCGGCGTCGCCGCCAGGTGGATCAGCGGAAGCCGCAGCTCCGCGTTGGCGTAGAAGCCGCGGTTGCCGGCGATGCTCAGGTACGGGAACCCGCGCAGCTCCATGTTGCCGCCGAAGTAGAAGTAATCGGGATTGTCGCCCGTCGAGTAGAAGCCGTGCCCGCGCAGCGCGAGCAGCGCCGTCGTGCCGCCGAGCCGCAGGTACTTGCGCAGGTCGGCGTCGACGGTCGTGCGCTGGAGGAAGCCGCCGATCGGGGGCGCCGCGGTGACGCCCACCGAGAAGGTGCTGCCGGCGAGCGGCCCGAACTCTGCGAAGCGCGTCGTCTCCTGCACGAGGCGCAGCGAGATCGGCGCTTGCCAGCCGTTGTTGACGAAGCAGGGCAGCCCCGAGATCGCCGCCTCCTGGCAGATCAGCTGCTGGACGTCCTGGTCGCCGTACTGCTCCTCGACCTTCGCGACGCCGACCCCGAACTCGAGGCGGCGGAAGGTGTCGAGCGGGTACTCGGCGAAGACCTGGCCGCCCGTGAAGCGCTGGGTCGCGATCGCGAGGTCGCGCGGGTCCTGGCCGTAGTAGCCGGGGTAGTACGAGTAGTACGGGTAGAAGAAGTAGGTCTGGTCGTAGAAGTTGATCCCGTAGTGCAGGCGGCTCGCGAGGTTCGTGTAGCGGCCGTCGTAGATCCGGTACGACGAGACCGACAGCACCGTGAAGGTGAAGAGCTGGTCGCCCAGCACGTCGGTGAGCGCGACCGAGGTGCCGCCGTAGAAGTTCCCGCTCGAGGTCACCCCGACGTTGATCGGCGGCCGGCCCTCGAGGTAGAGGCCCTCGAAGATCTTCTTGCGCCGCTTGTTCTCGGGCACCACCTCGTGCGGCACGTCGGGCTGGAAGTCGACGAGGCCCTCGGCCGCGGCCTGCACCTCCTGGTCGACTTCCTTGATCGGATCGCCCGAGTCCTTCGTGTGCAGCTTCCACTCGCCCTTGTAGTAGGTGATGAAGGCCAGGCGGTCGCCGCGCGGGGTCTTGAGCGGCGCCGGAGCCATCGTGCCGCCGAAGACGTCGGTGTACTGCTGGATGGCGCCGGTGCGCAGGTCGAGGCTGCGCAGGTTGGGGATGTCGTCGTCCTCGTCCGAGGCGTAGAAGAGGCGGTGGCCGTCGCTCGAGAAGATCGGCGCCGTGTCGTCGAAGGGGCCGAAGGTGAGCTGGGTCTTGTGCGAGGGGTCGCTGAGCGGGAACGCGTAGAGCTTGTTGTTGCCGCTCACGCGCCGCTCGTAGACCACCAGCTTCCCGTCCGGCGAGATCTGCGGGTCGTTGTCGGCGTAGTCGTCCTTGGTCAGGTTCTGGACGGCGCCCGTCTCCATGTCGAGCGAGTAGATGTCCGAGACGCCGTCCTTGAGCGCCGCGAACAGCACGGTCTTCCCGTCCGCGCAGCAGGCACGGCGCCTGCGTCTCGTCGAGCGGCACGTGGACCTTCTTCTTCACCTTGCCGTCGAGCGCCGAGATCAGGAAGAAGCTGCGGCCCTTGCCGGTGCGGCCGAAGAAGCCGACGTTGTCGCCGCTCGGGTCGAAGGCGAGCGAGCGCCCGGAGACGAACTCGCTGTTGAAGCCGAGCCCTTCCCAGTCCTTGTCGAAGCCGCTCGTGAGGTTCTGGATCACGTTGCCGTCCTTCGTGGAGATCAGCACCACGTCGGCCTCGCCGTCGGAGCGGTTCGCGGTCACGACCGCCGCGATCTCGCCGGAGGGGCTCGGCGAGAAGGCGTAGGCCTGCGTGAAGTTGGTCTTCTCGGGGTTCGGCGAGAGGTCGCGGCCGAAGTCGTCGGGCCGCTGGCGGTCGCGGAACGGCTTGAAGCGCTCCTTCAGCCACTTGTCGAAGGCGGCGTCGAACTCCTCGGGGGTGGTGCGGAAGGCCTGCTTGTAGAGCTCCTCGGGCCCGCCGCCCAGCAGCCCCTTGCGCAGCGTGTAGAGGAACTGGCGGATGCCCTCCTTGCCGTAGCGCGACTCGATGAACTCGAAGCAGGCGTGGCCCATGTTGTAGACGAGGCGCCCGGAGAGCGGCTCGAACTCGACGCGCGACAGCCGCGGCACCTTGTCGGTGAGCGCCGCGTCGCGGATCATCATCAGGTCGAGCGGCTCCCACATGCCGCGGAAGTAGTCCGCGAGTCCCTCGTCGACCCACAGCGGCAGCGCCTGCTGCGTGATGCCGAAGCCGATGCCGCGCGGGATCAGGTCGAAGGCGAAGGCGTGCGTCAGCTCGTGGGTGATCAGTCCCTGCAGCTGGTCGGGCGGCTCGTCGATCGGGATCACCATGCGGTTGAGCAGCGGCTCGGTGAAGGCGGCGACGCCCTCGGGCACGAACGCCGGGAACAGGTTGGTCTGCTCGAACTCGGAGTGGGTCTTGTAGAAGATGACCGGGATCGCCTTCGGCATCTCGTGCTTGAGGCCGGTCGAGACCTTGAGGTACGCGCTCTCGAGGTAGGCGGTGAGCCGCGCCAGGTGCTGCTCGAACTCGGGGTAGTAGTAGACCTCGAAGTGCGCGCTCTTGTAGATGCGCCACGCGAAGTTGTCGTACTTGATCTTGTTCTTGCCGTAGTAGGGGACGTACTGCGCCGAGGCTGGCACGGCCGCGAGCGCGAAAGCCAGGACCGGCAGCAGCAGCGGGCGGAGTCGTCGCATTTGGAGAAGATCCTCTAGCGGAGCAGCACCCGCGTCCCGCGGATCCTCTGCGGGGTCAGCACCCCGAGGAAGTTCGGCAGCAGGCGGTCCATCAGCTCGAAGTAGGACGACAGCGGCGAGATGCGCTGGTCCTCCGCGTAGAGCACCTCCTCGGAGAAGCGCTCCTTGTGGAGGAGCTCGCCGGTCTTGGAGTCGATGAAGTAGAAGTCGGCCGAGAGCACGTAGCCCTTGCGCTCCATGAAGCGGCTGCTGCGCACGAGCGACGGCTGGCCGCCCGTGCTGCGCACCACGCGCTCGTCGGGCTGGAAGCCGGAGCGGTTCTGGCTCTCGAAGTCGAGCTTGCCGGCGACGATCAGCGGCTGCTGGTACTCCTCGCCCATCTTGCGCCAGAACTCGGGGTCCTGGAGCAGGCGGTCGGCCTCGAGCCGGAACTTCTCCTTCTCGTCACGCGAGTAGCTGCCGCCCTCGCCGATCTTCTCGAGCGCCGTCTCGAGCGCCGACTGCAGCGGCGGCCGGTCGGGCTCGAGCACCTGCAGCTGCGTGTTCGAGCGCAGCTGGTTCTGCAGCAGCCGCGAGGTCTCCGCCGAGAGGTCCACGTCCGAGTCCTCGAGGTCGGTGACGAAGCCCGCGATCAGGATGCGCCGGAAGCCCGAGACGTCGAGCTTCGACTGCAGCGGCGTGTCGACGGGAACCTCGATCATCGAGGAGCAGCCCGAGGCGGCGAGCGCCGCCACCAGCACGAGCGGACGGTGAGTCCTCATGGCTGCGGCCTCTTCTTCTTGAGCTTGCGGTTGCGCTTGTCGTCGGCCTCGCGGAAGAGGTCGTAGTTCTGCTGGATGTAGGTGTCGTTCGGCTTGAGCTCGAGCGCCTTCTCGTAGGCCTGGCGGGCGCCGGCGAAGTCGCCCATCTGCTCGAGCGCCACGGCGAGGTCGTTGAGCGCTGCGGCGTTCTGGGGATCGGCCTTGGCGGCTCGCTCGAAGCGGAAGCGCGCCTCCTGCCAGAGCCCCTTCTGGGCGACCTTGAGGCCGAAGTCGATCTGACGATCGGCGGACTCATCCGCCGCGAGCGTCGCGCCGGACGCGAGAAGCGCGCCGGACGCGAGGACGAGGAGCGGCACCGACGTCCGCATTGTGTGGCCTCCTGTGGGGTGAAGCCGTTGATCTGGATCCTATCCGCGCGCCGACGCCGAGCGCAAGGACGCAGCGGCCGCTATTACCTTCCTCCACGCCTTTTCACGAACCCGACAGCCGACCTTTGTCGTGCGCGGACCTCCGCTGACCCGTGCCCGAACGAAAATCGCGCCCTCTCCCGGAAAGCCGAGGCGCCCTTGGACTCGACGCTGGACCTGCTCACGCTGAGCTTCGTTCCGGGACTCACGCCGCGCGCCGCGTCGTTGCTGTTGTCGCGCGGCCCGCTCGCCGCGACGCTCGCGCATCCCGACGACCACGTGGACCTGCTCGGAGCCTCGGGCGTGAAGTCGCTCCGCGACGGCGCGGCGCGGCGTGCAGCCGACGTCGAGCTCGAGAGCGCGCGCCGGCTCGGCGTCGACGTCGTCGGACAGGACGAGGACCGCTATCCGCAGTGGCTGCGACGGACATACACCCCGCCGCTGGCGCTGTGGGTACGAGGGACGCTGGTTCCCGCCGAGGGCGAGTCGGCCGTTGCGATCGTGGGCTCGCGCGCGGCGAGCCCGCTCGGGCTCGGGTTCGCCGAACGCCTCGCCGGGGAGCTCGCGGCGGCGGGCCTCGTCGTCGTCTCGGGTCTGGCGCGCGGGATCGACGCGGCCGCGCACCGCGGCGCACTCGCCGGCTCGGGCCGGACCGTCGCCGTCCTCGGCTCGGGGCTCGACCGGCTCTATCCGCTCGAGAACGGCTATCTGGCGGACCGCATCGGCGAGACGGGTGCCCTCGTCAGCGAGTTCCCGCTCGGCACCCGCCCCTGGAAGTCCAACTTCCCGCGCCGCAACCGTGTGATCGCCGGCTGGGCGCGGGCCGTCGTCGTCGTCGAGGCGGGCGAGCGCAGCGGTGCGCTCTCGACGGCGCGCGCGGCGGTGGACGAGGGCCGCGACGTGATGGCCGTCCCCGGTCACCCGTTCGAGCCGCAGGCCGAAGGGACGAACGCGCTGCTGCGGGACGGCGCGGCGCTCGTGCGCGGCTCGGCGGACGTGCTGGCCGAGCTCGGCATCCGGGCTCCGCGCGAGCATGAAGCGACGCCCGAAGACGCGGTGCTCCGCGCGATGACGAGGGGCGTCCCCGCCTGCGTCGACGAGATCCAGGAGCGCTCGGGGCTGGCGCTGCCGGTCGTGCTGGCGCGGCTCAGCGCGCTCGAGCTCCAAGGTGCCATCGCGCGGCTCGCGGGCGGGCTCTTCGCGAGGGACGCGCCGCAGCACGGCTATACTCGCTCGTAGATGGCGGCGCGCGTGACGATCGTCGGCGGCGGCCTCGCCGGCTGCGAGGCCGCGTGGCAGCTCGCGCGCCGCGGGGTGGGCGTCGACCTCTACGAGATGCGCCCCGTGAAGCCGACGCCGGTGCATCAGACGTCCGACCTCGCCGAGCTCGTCTGCTCCAACAGCCTGCGCGGCAACGCGCTCGACCAGGCGGCGGGGCTGCTCAAGGAGGAGATGCGGCGGCTCGACTCGCTGGTGGTGCGCACGGCCGACTCGGTGAAGGTGCCGGCCGGCAGCGCGCTCGCGGTCGACCGCGGGCTGTTCGCGCGCCGGATGACCGAAGCGATCGCGGCGCTGCCCGAGGTGACGCTTCACCGCTCCGAGGTGCTGCAGATCCCGGACGCCCCGGTGACGATCGTCGCGACCGGCCCGCTCACCTCGGAAGCGCTCGCGGCCGAGGTGGCGGCGTTCGTGGGCCAGGCGCACCTGCACTTCTTCGACGCGGTGAGCCCGGTCGTCGAGGCCGACTCGATCGATTTCGCGAAGGCCTTCCGCGCGTCGCGCTACGGCAAGGGCGGCGACGACTACCTGAACTGCCCGATGGGAGAGGCGGAGTACCGCGCCTTCCACCAGGCGCTCACGGGCGCCGAGTGCGCGAGCGTCCACGACTTCGAGAAGGAGCTGTTCTTCGAGGGCTGCCTGCCCGTCGAGGTGATCGCCTCGCGCGGAGAGGACACGCTGCGCTTCGGGCCGATGAAGCCCGTGGGGCTCGACGACCCGCGCACGGGCCGTCGCCCCTATGCGGTCGTGCAGCTGCGGCAGGACAACCTCGCCGCCAGCCACTGGTCGATCGTCGGCTTCCAGACGCAGCTCAAGTGGGGCGAGCAGAAGCGCGTCTTCCAGATGATCCCGGGTCTCGAGCGGGCCGAGTTCGTCCGCTACGGCATGATCCACCGCAACACCTACGTCAACTCCCCGCTCACGCTCGAGCCGACGTTCGAGACGCGACGGCGTCCCGGGCTCTTCTTCGCGGGCCAGATGTCGGGAGTCGAGGGCTACGTGGAGTCGGCCGCGTCGGGCCTGCTCGCCGGGCTCGGCGCGTTCTTCCGCGCCCACGGCAAGCAGCCGATCGCGCTGCCCGAGGACACCGCGCACGGCGCGCTCGGCCGCTACATCGCCAGGAGCGACCCCAGGCACTACCAGCCCACGAACATCGCATTCGGCCTGCTGCCCGAGCTCGCCGTGCGCGTGCGGGACAAGGCGAAGAAGCGCCTGGCGCTCGCCGAGCGCGCGCTCGCGAGCCTCGCACGCTTCCGGGACGTGCTCGCGGCGGCGGGTGCGCAACCGCCGAGCGCCAAGACGTCGAGCGCTGACGATTCGCACCCCGTGCCCCCGCCAGCGTGATGCAGGTCGCGATCGCGGCGTTCGTGCGCCACCTCGAGCGCGAGCGCAACGCGTCGCCCCACACGGTGCGCGCGTACGGCGAGGACCTCGCGCAGTTCGCCGGCTACCTCGAGCGCGAGCTCGGCCGCGCGCCGCGCCCGCAGGACGTCGATCACCTGCTCGTGCGCGGCTTCCTGGCGGAGCTGCACCAGCGCGGCCTCCGGAAGTCGTCCTCGGCGCGCAAGCTCGCGGGCCTGCGCAGCTTCTTCCGCTACCTCTGCCGCGAGGGCCGCCTCGCAGTGAACCCGGCGCGCGGCCTTTCCACGCCGCGCCAGGAGCGGCGGATCCCCGCCGTGCTCGACGAGGCGCAGGTCGCGGCGCTGCTCGAGATGCCGGGTGACGGTGCTTCGGCCCTCCGCGGCCGCGCGATCCTGGAGCTCCTCTACGGGACCGGCATCCGCTGCGCCGAGGCCGTGGCGCTCGACGTGCACGAGCTCGACCTCGGGGCGCGCATGGTGCGGGTCCTCGGCAAGGGCAGGAAGGAGCGCGTGGTGCTGTTCGGCCGCCGCGCGCAGCAGGCGCTCACCGCCTGGCTCGAGGAGCGGCCGCGGCTCAAGCCCAGCAACGACGCCCTGTTCCTGAACGCGCGGGGCGGCCGCCTCAGCGGCCGCAGCGTGCGGACACTCGTCGCGCAGCGGGTGCTTCAGGTGGCGCTCGCCCGCCGCTGCAGCCCGCACACGCTCCGCCACAGCTTTGCGACCCACCTGCTGATGCGCGGGGCCGACCTGCGCGCGATCCAGGAGCTGCTCGGCCACTCGAGCCTCAGCACCACCCAGCGCTACACCCACGTCGATACCCGCCACCTGCTCGAGGTGTATAAGAAGGCTCACCCGCGCGCGTAGCGCGTCGGCCGACAGGCACGGCTCGTGCACCGAGACTCGCGAGCCGCGCGCGCATCTCGCGACAATGCGGACAATGCGAATCAGTCGCACGAAACACACCGAAGGGATGTCCTCGGTCGGCGACGCCCGTGTCCTCTTGCACACGGCCGGGCGGCTCGCGCTTGGCGGCCTTTGGGCCCTGCTGGCGCTCAACGAGCCCGCAGCGGGGCAGCAGCCCCCGGCTCCGCCGGTCTTTCCCGCCGGCGTCGAGAGCGTCCGCGTGGACGTGGTCGTGACCGATTCGAAGGGCCAGCCCGTGAGCGGCCTGCGGCGCGAGGACTTCGTCGTGCGCGAGGACGGTGTCGTCCAGCAGGTCGTCGATTTCGAGGCGATCGGCACGCCCCAGGTCCCGCAGCCGCAGGCCGCGCCGGCCGCAGCGGCCGCTCCGTCCGAACCCCCCGCCGCCCCGGTCGCACTCCCGGCTTCCTTCCTGATCGTGTTCGACGAGCCGCACCTCACGCTCGAGGCCGCGCGCAGCGCGCGCGCGTTCGTGCGCGAGCTGCTGCAAGACAGTGGCGGGGGCGACCGCGTGACGCTCGTCGCCGGCCACGACGGACGCTGGTGGAGCGGCGTCGGATCCAGGGGCGCCCAGGAGGTCGCGCAGCAGCTCGAGGCCGTGAACGGCCGCCGCGACTCCGCGAGCGCCGACGAGCTGATGACCCCTTATGAGGCGATGCGCATCGTCCGCGGAGACCGCCAGGTCGAAAACGTCGTGAGACAGCGGGCGGAGTACGAGTCCGACCTTCAAGGGCCGGCCAGCGCGCAGGCGCTCGCCGACCAGGTGCCGCTGCGCGCGCGCGCCATCTACGACGACGCGATGCAGCACCTGCGCCGCCTGCTCGACCTCGTCGCCACGTCGCTCGAGCTCAACCCGCGCCAGCGCGGCCGCACCATGCTGGTGCTCGTCTCGGGCGGCTTCATGGACGACGCCGAGCTCGGCGAGTACCGCGAGCTGGCGCGGCGCTTCGTCCGCGCCGGCGTCACGCTCTACTTCTACGACGCGCGCGCTCTCGCCACCGGCCACCTGACGGGCGCCGACGCGGCGGCCCGGATGGCGGGGCGCAGCGGCAACATCCGCGACCGCGACATCTTCAACGCGCGCAGCGACGAGCTGCGGCTGCAGGAGGAGGCCCTCGCGGGCGACGCCGCCGGGTCGATGCGCCTCGCCGACGAGACGGGGGGCTTCACGATCCGCGTCTCCGACGCGAGCGGCCTCGAACGACTGGCGAGCGACGCGCGGCACTACTACCTGCTCGGCTACGCGCCGACCAACACCAGGCGCGACGGCCGGCTGCGGCGGATCGCGGTCGAGGTGCGTGCGCCGGGCACCAGCGTGCGCGCGCGCAAGGCGTACTACGCGCCGAGCGAGAAGGACGCGCGCGCCGCGGCCGAGTCCCGGGCCCCGCGCCGGAGCCTGGGCCCTCGGCGGCCACGGCGCGGTCAGAGGCCGCCACGCGCTACCTGGCGCTCGTCGGCGGCCATCGCGCGACGCCGCGCGCGGAAGATCTCGACGCGCTCGCCCGCATCCCGCCGCGCGAGCTCAAGCAGACGGTCGCGGCCGTGAACATCGACGCGGGCTGCGCGTTCGACTGCCGCAGGGCCGCCGTGGTGCTGCACACGGACGCCGCGCTCAGCCGCCTGCGCGCCGGCGACGTCCGGGCGGCCGACGAGCAGCGCGGGCTGGCGATCGAACTCCTGGGCGGGCTCAAGGCGGCGCCGGACGCCGCGGATTTCGAGCGGCTCTTCTACCACACGCTGGGAGACCACGAGCTCTCCCTCTGGCACGTCGCGGAGGCGATCGAGCGCTTCGATGCGCTCGTCAAGGCGTACCCCCAGGACGCCGAGGCGCGGCTCGCGCGCGGCCGGGCCGACGAGCTCGGCCTCTACCTGCTGAGGATGGTCGCGCAGGCCCCGCGCACGCAGCAGGCCGAGATGTCCTCCTCGACGTTCGAGCTCAACCGCTACCAGCGCTCGCGCGCCGGCGCGCCCGTTGCGAGCGGGCCGGAGAGCTACAGGCGCTCGGCGATCGAGTGCTACCGCGAGGCGCTGCGCCTCGAGCCGAAGCTCGTCGAGGCGCAGCTGCGGCTCGGGCACGTGCTGTGGCTCGACGGGAAGACGGACGCGGCCGTGCGGGAGCTGGCCGCGGTGGCGGGCGGCTCGTCGCCGGAGGCGCGCCAGCTCGCGCACCTCGTGCTGTCGCGCATCGAGGACGAGCGCGGGAGGCTGAAGGACGCGCTCGCGCACGCCGAGGCCGCGGTCGCTGCGCGTCCACTCTGGCAGTCCGGCCGGCTAGCGCTCGCCGACCTCCTGCGCCGCACGGGCCAGCCGGAGGAAGCCCGGCTCACGGTCGCCCAGGCCGTGGCGGTGCCCGACGACCGCGCGAGCGAGGACGGCTGGCTGCGCTACACCCTGGGGGCCGGCGAGCGTGCCGACGCGACGCTCCTGGCGCTGCGGGCGATGGTGCACCCGTGAGCCGCCGCATGCTGGCTCTGGCGCTCGTGCTCGGCGCCTCCTCGGTCCGTGCCCAGCAGCCGCCGCAGTTCCCGAGCGAGGTTCGCCTCGTCGAGCTCGACGTGGCGGTGACGCGCGACAACCGGCCGGCGCCGGGGCTGGCGGCGGCGGACTTCGAGGTGAAGGACTCCGGCGTCCCGCAGACAGTCGAGCTCGTGGAGCGTTCGCGCGCGCGCGTCCACGCGATCCTGCTGCTCGACACCAGCGACAGCATGTCGGGCGAAAAGCTGCAGCGGCTGACTCAGGCGGCTCGCAGCTTCGTCGAGGGCCTGGCTTCCGACGACGCCGTCACGCTGCTGTCCTTCTCCTACCGCGTGCGGATCCTGGGCGAGACGGCGGATTCGCCCGCGAACGCCGCAGCCGCGCTCGCGCGCCTCGCCGCGGGAGGCACGACGGCGCTCGTCGACGCGACGAGCGCCGCCCTGGCCCTCGCCGATCCGCGCCGCGGCCGGTCGCTCGTCCTCGTCTTCAGCGACGGCGACGATCGGCTGAGCTGGACGACCGCGCGTCAGGCGCTCGACGCGGCGCATCAATCCGACGTCGTGGTGCATGCGATCGGGTTCGCAGCTGCCCGCGCCGGGGAGCGCGACCGGATGGGGCCGCTCCCGAACCAGGCGCTTCGCCTGGAGGGGGCGCCCGGCTTCCTCGAGCGGCTGACCCAGGCGACGGGGGGGCGGCTCTGGTTCGCCGACACGCCCGCGCGAGCTCGGCGCAGCCTTCCAATCGGTCCTCGAAGAGGTGCGGGCAGCGCTACCTGCTGCGCTACGAGCCCAAGGGCGTCCCGCCGGGCGGCTGGCATCCGCTCGAGGTGCAGGTGCGGGGCAGGGGACTCGCCGTGCGCTGCCGCCCCGGGTACGAAGCGCATCCGGCCGGGCCCTGAGGCGGCGCGCAGCCTCCTGAGGGGCCGTTGTTTACGCGGACCTGAGGCTTTCCGGCCGCGTCTTTCGTCAGAATAGATAGCGGACCGCATGGGTCGAAGCGACGAGGAGCTGGTCGAGGCGTGCCGGGCGGGGGAGGGGTCCGCCTTCGACGAGCTGGTCGCGCGCTGGGAAGACCGCATCCGGGGAGCGTCGTACCGCATCCTGGGATCCGAGGACGAGGCGCGGGACGTCGCGCAGGAGGCGTTCCTGAAGGCGTACCGGGGCCTCTCCGGGTTCAAGCGTGAGGCGCGCTTCTCCTCCTGGCTCTACCAGATCGCGACCAACCTGTGTCGCGATCGGCTGCGCCGGCGGAGGTCGCGCCCGCAGACGAGCCTCGAGGCGATCGAGGAGTCGGGATCGCTGATCGTGGAGACGCGGCCGGGCGCGCACGAGCGGCTGCAGGAGGAGGACCTGGCGCTGGCGGTGCGGCGGGCGATCGAGTCGCTGCCGGAGGAGCAGCGCGAGGTGGTGATCTTGAAGGAGTACCAGGAGCTGACGTTCCTCGAGATCGCGCAGGCGCTCGACGTGCCGGTCTCGACGGTAAAGACGCGGCTGTATCGCGGGCTCGACCAGCTGCGGCTGCGTCTCGAGCACCAGGGGGTGCGCGGAGCGGCCGTCGTGCCGCTCGTCGCGCGATGAGCTCAGGGGAGTCAGGGAGACGGACGACGATGCAGTGCGAAAAGATCGGTGACGAGGCCCTTCAGGGCGACAAGCTCGACGTTCTCTACGGCGAGGCCGACGTCGCGGCGCGCGAGCGCGTGCAGTCGCACCTCGAGCTGTGCCCGGCGTGCCGGGCCGAGCTCACGGCGCTGCGCGGGCTGCGCCGCGATCTCGCGGCCTGGCGGCTGCCCGAGGCGCGGCAGCGGCGCGCGCCGCGCGGCTTCGTGGTGCCGCGCTGGCTCGCGGCCGCGGCGCTCTTCCTGCTCGGCTTCGGCGCGACGCTCGGCGCGTCGGGCTACCTCTCGCTGCGCCGCGCGGTCGCGGAGCAGCAGGCGCGGGCCGACGCGCTCGAGGTGCTTCAGCGCGAGTCGCAGCGCTCGTTCCAGGCCGCGCTCGGGCAGGCGGACGGCGGTGCTTCGTTCCTGGCGCAGCTCGACGCCCGCATCGACGAGCGGCTGCGGTCGAAGCCAGACCCGGGAGCGCGAGAGCTTCGAGCGCCAGCTCGCCGCCTGGCAGGAGCGGGCCGACGTGCGGCGCCGGGCCGACATGGCGCAGGTCGCGGCCAGCCTGAGCTACCTCGACGGCCGCCATGGCCAGCAGCTCGCGCGCACGAACGAGCTGCTCGGCTACTCCTGCAGGCCTCGGACAAGCGATGAAGGCCGCGCGCTCCGCTCTCGCTCTCGCGCTCGGCCTCGGCGCGCTCGGGACAGGCGCGCCGGCCGCGGCGCAGCAGCCGCGCAAGGTCGCCCCGAAGCCGGCCCCACAGGAGCAGCCCAACCCGGTGCGCGACGGCCTCGAGGCGCTCGAAGCCCGGCTCGACCGCGCCGTCGACCGCGTCAGCCTGCCCCACGCCGCCCGGCTCCTGGGCCGCGCGGAGGTGGCGCGCGGCTATCGCCTGCCCGGCTACGGGCTCGTGCTGGTGCTGACGCCGCGCGCGCTGCCGGGCGGCGAGGGGCAGGTCTACTTCTTCGGCCCCGGCAAGGCCCGGCGCATGCGCGTCGACAAGCGGCAGAAGGGAACCTCGCAGACGGTCGTCGTGAACATCGACGACAGCGACGGCCTCGAGACCTTCGAGCGTCAGGTGCTCGTGCTGCAGCACGAGACCGAAGCCGCTCGGCTCGCGGCAGAGCAGGAGATGGACCGCATCGCCCAGGACGTGCGCGTGCGCATCGCGCCGCCTTTGCCACCCGAGGCGCCACCCACGCCCGAAGCCGTCGAAGCGCCGCTGCCGCCGCAAGCGCCGGGCGCCGTGGCGGCGCCCGTGCCGCCCGTGCCCCGGTCGCGTGGACCGCCGCGCCGCCGCCCTGGAAGTTCTGGTTCGAGGTCGGCAGCCCCGCGGAGACGCGCGAGCCCGCGGCGGTGATCGCCGACGTGCGGGCCTCGCTCGTCGACACGCTGGTGGCGGCCGACGCCGCGACGCTCGCGGGCCTCGGCGCCGACGAGCGCGTCACCGTCGCGGTCGACTTCGTCGCGGGCGGCCTGTTCGTCGCGAACGCGCGTCCGAGCCGCACGCTGCTGGTGAGCGTGCGCGGCCGCGACGTGGCGGCGCGCGGGCGCGGCGCGATCAGCGCCGAGGAGCTGCGCCGGCGGGTCGAGGTGAGCGAATACTGAGGAGCACGAAGGTCAGGATCGCGAGCGTGCCGTCGCAGGCGGCGAACAGCAGGTAGGAGGCCGGCGACGCGTTCAGGAAGTGGTCGACGAGGAACGTGAGCGTTCCGAGTCCCTTCGCGAACACCCCGGCCCACCAGAAGTAGCCGCGCCGCGCCTCGGCGTCCGAGGCGGCCCAGAAGTAGCCGCCCGCGAGCGTCAGCGTGAAGACGCCGTTGAGCCACGCGTTGACGAGCGGCACGGAGCGGGCGCGCCGAACAGGCGCGCCAGCGGCTGCGCCGCCGCGAGCATCGACACTCCGAGCAGCAGGTCGTAGACGCCCGAGACGAGCGCCAGGGCGCGCAGGCTCACCGGGCTATACTAGCCCGCTCCCGGCACGACCCCATGCGCCACGGCCGCCGTCTCCTCGGGAACACCCTGCTCGCCGCGGCGCTCCTCGTCGCGCTCGGCGCCTGCGGCCATCGCGGCGACCCGCTGCCGCCGCTGCGGCACACGCCGCCCGCGCTGCAGGAGTTCCGGCTCGCCCAACGCGGCAACGGGCTCGAGGTCTCCGTGCTCGCGCCGGGTTCGTCGGTGGACGGCATCGCCTACGAGAGCCTGGCGATCGAGTTCCTGTCCGTGGAAGGCCCGAAGGACATCGAGAAGACCGGCCGCAAGCGCCAGGTGCTCGCCAGGCCGCTCGAGCGGATCGTCGAGACGCTGCCTTTGCCGGCTCCCGGCAGCATCGCGCGCGCGGCGGCGCGCGGCATCCACGGGAAGGAGAAGGGTCCGCGCACGCTCACGATGGGGCTGCGTTCGTCCAGTCCGAGGTCAAGGCACCCGGCGGGCTCGAGGCGGGCCTGACGGAGAGCGGCGTCCGCCTCGCGTGGACGGGCGACGTGCCCGAGCCCGTCACCGCGACCGTCCAGCCGCCGAAAATCCCGGGGCTCCCGAGCACAGGGCCGGGCGCGGGCACTCCGCCCTCCGCCCCGACGTCAGGCGCAGCGACCCCGCCTGCGGCCGCGGCCGCAGGCGCCGGCGAAGCTGTGACCAGGATCGAACCCGAGAAGCCCAAGAGCGGGTTTCTCGTCTACCGGCGCGTGGGCAGCGCCGCCTACGCGAGGCCGCTCCCGCCGGGGCTGCTCGAGAAGCGCGTGCTGCAAGACGCCGTGGCGCCCAAAGGCGAGAAGGTCTGCTACGTCGTCCGCGCCGCGGCCTCGCTCGAGCCGCTCGTCGAGAGCGCGCGCGTCGAACGAAGCCTGTCTCGACGTGCGCGACATCAGCCCGCCCGCCGCTCCGACAGGGCTCGCGGTGGTGCCGCGCGAGCGGGGCCTGGAAGTCGTCTGGACGCCGTCGACGGACGCGGACGTCGCGGCGTACCGCGTCTATCGCGAAGGGCCGGGCGAGCCGCGCCGGCGGCTCGCCGAGATCCCGGCCGGCGGCTCGGCCTGGACCGACGAAGCGGCCAAGCCGGGAGTGGCGTACCGTTACTCGCTCACGGCGGTCGACCAGGCCGGCAACGAGAGCGCGGCGACGGCGCCGGTGGAGGCCAGCCGCGAATGAGCGCCGGGCTCTCGGCTCCGGGATATCATCTCAAGGGGGTCCGGAGGGGCCGGCGTCCCCGGAGGCAGGAATCATGAAGATCTTTCTCGACACCGCCAGCCTGGCGGAGATCCGCGAGGCCGCGACGCTCGGCGTCGTGGACGGCATCACCACCAACCCGAGCCTGCTCGCGAAGGAGAAGGGCGACCCCGAGGAGATCCTGCGTCGAGATCTGCAAGACGATCGACGGGCCGATCTCGGGCGAGGTGGTCGCGACCGACGCCGAGGGCATGGTGCGCGAGGGCCGCCACCTGGCGTCGCTGCACAAGAACATCGTGGTGAAGTGCCCGTGCACGACCGAGGGGCTCAAGGCCACGAAGGCTGCTCACCGCCGAGGGCAAGCGCGTCAACATGACGCTGATCTTCAGCGCGCCGCAGGCGCTGCTCGCGGCCAAGGCCGGCGCGCGCTTCGTGTCGCCCTTCGTGGGCCGGCTCGACGACATCGCGACGCCGGGGATGGAGCTCGTCTCCGACATCGTCCAGATCTTCGACCACTACGACTTCGACTGCGAGGTGCTGGCGGCGAGCCTGCGCGGGCCCGATGCACGTGCTCGAGGCGGCGCGCATGGGCGCCGACATCGGCACCATGCCGATGAGCGTCTTCCAGGCGCTCGTGAAGCACCCGCTCACCGACATCGGCCTCAAGAAGTTCCTCGACGACTGGGAGAAGGCACGAAGGCCACGCTCGTCGCCAAGGCGGCGCGCTAGGACCGGCCGATGCCGATCTACGAGTACGCCTGCAAGCGGCTGCGGCAGCCGCTTCGAGAAGCTGGTGCGCCGCTTCGCCGAGGAGGTCGAGCTGCCCCTCCTGCGCGAGCGAGGCCGTCGACGAAGCAGCTCTCGGTCTTCGCCGTCGGGCGCGAGCTCCGCGCTCCGCGGCGGCGGATGCCACGTGCGCCGCGCCCGCCTGCGGCGCGGAGCCTGCGGCAGCGGGGCCTGCGGCTGCCGACTAGGCCCGATGAGCTCCCCGCTCGACGACCTGCGCGAGCGCACGCGCCGCGCCGAGGCCGGCGGTGGGGACGAGCGCCGCGAGCGCCAGCACGCGCGAGGGCAAGCTCACCGCGCGCGAGCGCGTCGAGCTGCTGCTCGACGAGGGCAGCTTCGAGGAGCTCGACAAGCTTGTCGAGCACCGCTGCCTCGACTTCGGGATGGCCGAGCAGAAGGTGCCCGGCGACGGCGTCGTCTCCGGCTACGGGAAGATCGACGGCCGCCTCGTCTACGTGTTCGCCCAGGACTTCACGGTCTTCGGCGGCAGCCTGTCCGAGACCAACGCCCGCAAGATCTGCAAGGTGATGGACCTCGCGATGAAGATCGGCGCGCCGCTGATCGGCCTCAACGACTCGGGCGGCGCCCGCATCCAGGAGGGCGTCGCGTCGCTCGGCGGCTACGCCGAGATCTTCCTGCGCAACACGCTCGCGTCGGGCGTCGTCCCGCAGATCTCCGCGATCATGGGACCCTGCGCGGGCGGCGCCGTCTACAGCCCCGCGATCACCGACTTCAACGTGATGGTGAAGGACACCTCGTACATGTTCGTCACCGGCCCCGACGTGATCCGCACCGTCACGCACGAGGAGGTCACGAAGGAGGAGCTCGGCGGGGCGATGACCCACAACGCCCGCTCGGGGGTCGCGCATTTCGCGACGGACGACGACCGCGCGTGCCTGCTGCTGATCCGCGAGCTCTTGTCCTACCTGCCGTCCAACAACCTCGACGAGCCTCCGCTCCACGCGAGCGAGGATCCCGCGGAGCGCGAGGACGAGGCGCTCGACGACGCTCGTCCCCGCCGAGCCGAACCGGCCCTACGACATCAAGGACGTGATCCGCACGGTCGTGGACGAGCGGCGCTTCCTGGAGGTGCACGAGCACTTCGCGCGCGAACGTGGTCGTCGGCTTCGCGCGCTTCGCCTCGCGCCGGTCGGCATCGTGGCCAACCAGCCGGCGGTGCTCGCCGGCTGCCTCGACATCGACGCCTCGGTGAAGGCCGCGCGCTTCGTGCGCTTCTGCGACGCGTTCAACCTGCCGCTCGTGGTCTTCGAGGACGTGCCGGGCTTCCTGCCCGGCACCGGCCAGGAGTACGGCGGGATCATCCGGCACGGGGCGAAGCTGCTCTACGCCTTCGCCGAGGCGACCGTGCCCAAGGTCACCGTGATCACGCGCAAGGCCTACGGCGGCGCCTACTGCGTGATGGCGAGCAAGCACATCCGGACCGACGTCAACTACGCCTGGCCGCAGGCCGAGATCGCGGTGATGGGGCCCGAGGGCGCCGTCGGCGTGCTCTACCGGCGCGAGCTACAGGCGGCCGCCGACCCCGAGGCGCTGCGGCGCGAGAAGATCGCCGAGTTCCGCGAGAAGTTCGCGAACCCCTACGTCGCGGCCGACCGCGGCTTCGTCGACGAGGTGATCGAGCCGCGCCACACGCGCCGCAAGATCATCGCGGGGCTCGAGATGGCGCGCTCGAAGCGCGACAAGAACCCGCCGCGCAAGCACGGGAACATCCCGCTTTGAGCGCCAGGCGTTTCGCGAAGGTCCTGGTCGCCAACCGCGGCGAGATCGCGGTGCGCGTGATCCGCGCCTGCCGCGAGCTCGGGATCGCAGCGGTCGCCGTCTACTCCGAGGCCGACCGCGACGCGCTCCACGTGCGGCTCGCCGACGAGGCGCTCGCGGTCGGCCCGGCGCCGTCCCGCGAGTCGTACCTGCGGATCGACCGCGTGCTGGAGGCGGCGCGCGCGAGCGGCGCCGACGCCATCCATCCCGGCTACGGCTTCCTGGCCGAGAACGCGGACTTCGCGCGCGCCTGCGAAGCGGCCGGGGTCGTGTTCATCGGCCCGCGCAGCGAGACGATCGCGCTCATGGGCGAGAAGACCTCGGCCCGCCGCGAGGCGAAAGCCGCAGGCGTGCCGGTGGTGCCCGGCACGCTCGAGCCGATCGTGGACGAGGCCGAGATCGCGCGCGAGGCGGAGGCGCTCGGCTTCCCGGTGATGCTGAAGGCCGCCGCCGGAGGCGGGGGCAAGGGCCTGCGGCTCGTCGCGAGCCGCGGCGAGCTCGACGGCCGCGCTCGCCCGCGCCCGCTCCGAGGCCAAGGGCGCCTTCGGCGACGACCGCGTCTACCTGGAGAAGGCGCTCCTGCGCCCGCGCCACATCGAGATCCAGGTGCTGGCCGACGCGCACGGCAACGCCGTGCACCTCTTCGAGCGCGAGTGCTCGATCCAGCGCCGGCACCAGAAGGTCGTCGAGGAGAGCCCGTCGCCCCTCGGTCTCGCCGGAGCTGCGCGAGCGGATGGGCGCCATGGCGCTCGCGCTCGTGAAGCGCGTCGGCTACGTGAACGCGGGGACGCTCGAGTTCCTGGTCGACGCCGCCGGGCAGCCGTACTTCCTCGAGATGAACACGCGGCTGCAGGTCGAGCATCCCGTGACCGAGATGGTGACCGGCGTCGACCTCGTGCGGCTGCAGATCCGGATCGCCGAGGGCGAGCGTGCTCCCGTTTCGGCAGGCCGACCTCGCGCAGCGCGGCCACGCGATCGAGTGCCGCGTCTACGCCGAGGACCCCGACCAGGGCTTCCTGCCCAGCCCCGGGCGGATCACCGCGCTGCGCGTGCCGGGCGGCCCGGGCGTGCGCGACGACTCGGGCGTGTACGAGGGCTACGAGGTTCCGGTCCACTACGACCCGCTCGTCTCGAAGCTCGTGGTCTGGGCGGAGAGCCGCGCGGCGGCGATCGAGCGGATGCGGCGCGCGGTCTCGGAGTACCGGCTGCTCGGGATCCGCACGACGCTGCCCTTCTTCGAGCGCGTGCTGCTTCATCCGGCCTTCGTGAAGGGCGAGCTCGACACCGCCTTCGTGCCGCGGCTGCTCGAGGAGTCGCGGCAGCAGGCGCCGCCGCTCGACGTCGCGATCGCGGCGGCGGCGATCGCCGCCTACGACGAGCGGCGCCGCGCGCGCAGCCAGGGTGCGGCGCCCGCCGCCGCGGGCTCGGCCTGGAGCGCCACGGGGCGGCGCGAGGCCCACTCCGCACGCATCGGGACGGGCGGATGATCTTCGACGCGAGCGTCTCCGGCCGCACCGTCCGCGTCGAGGTGCGGGGCGGCTCGGGGCGCTACACGCTGCGGCTCGACGGCAAGCCGCTCGAGGTCGGCGTCAGCGACGCCGGCCCCGGCTATCGGAGCCTGCTGATCGGGACGACGAGCCACGAGCTGGGCATCGAGCGCGAGGGCGACGCGTACCGGGTCTCGTTCCCCGGCGTGAGCGTGGTCGTCGCGCTCGCGGAGGCGGCGCGCGGCAGCGCCACGGTCGCGCCCCGCGCGCGACGGCCCCGCGCGCCTCACGGCGCCGATGCCCGGGCGCATCGTGCGCGTGCTGTCGTCGGCGGGGGCCGACGTCGTCGCCGGCCAGGGCCTGATGGTGATCGAGGCGATGAAGATGGAGAACGAGCTTCGCGCGCCGCGGGGCGGCCGGCTCACGGAGCTCCTCGTCCGCGAGGGACAGGCAGTCGAGGCCGGAGCGCTCCTGGCGGTGGTCGGCTAGGGCCGCGCTCCGTGTCTCGCCGGCGCAAGCTCCTGCTGGTCGCGCTCGTGCTCGTCGCGACCGCGCTCTACGCGCTCTGGCGCGCGCCGGACTGGAGCGCGCACATGATCGAGTCGACGCTCACGCGCGTCTTCAAGCGCGCCGTGACGCTCCAGGGCATCGGCGTGCGGCTCGCCACGGCCGAGCTCGAGCTGCGGGGGCTGCGCGTCGCGGGGATCGCTCCCGATGCCCCGCCCTTCCTCGAGATCGCCTCCGTGCGCGTGCGCCCGAGCCTCGCGCCGTGGCGCGGCGACCACATCGCGCTGTCGCGCGTCCGGCTCGAGGGCCTCACGCTGCGGATCCACGCGTTCCCCTCGCCGCCGCTCGGGCCGGGCGGCGACGACATCCCGAAGCTCGGCGGCGGCGGCGGCCGCCGCGGCGGGCTCGGCGTCTCGATCGAGCGGCTGGTGATCGTGGGCGGCGAGTTCCAGCTCGACCACGATCGCGTCCCGCTCGACCTCGACCTGCCCGAGTTCAAGGGCCGCCTGCTGGGACGCGCCGAAGGCGGCGTCGAGGGCCACCTCTCGTTCGAGCCGGGCCGGCTCCAGGTGGGAAGCGCCGCCGGAGCTCAGGGTCGGCACCGAGATCGACGTGATCGTGAACCGCGGCGTCGTGCGACGTGCAGGGCGCGCGGCTCTTCGCCGACAACATCAACCTCGCCTACCAGGGACGCATCCGCTTCACGGGCCGGCCGCAAGGGCAGCTCACGCTCGAGGGCCCGGTCGACCTCGCGGTGCTCGAGCGGCACGTGTTCCGCTCCGGCCTCGGCTTCGCCGGGGCGGCGCACTGGGCGGGCCTGCTGACGATCGACGGCTCGCGGCTGCGGATCGAAGGCCGCATGCAGGGCCAGAACGGGAGCTTCCGCGGCGTGAGCGTCCCCCGCTTCGCCAGCTGGCTCTCCTACGACGGCACCAGCGGGCTCGTGATGCGCGACCTCGACGTCGAGACGCTCGGCGGCTCGGCCCGGCTCGCGATCGACGTGCCGCCCACCGCGACGAAGCGCCCCGTCTCGATCCGCGGGCGCATGGAGCAGGCGGACGGCGAGGGTGTCCTGCGCATGCTCTTCGGCTGGGGCGAGCTCGGGATCGGGACGGCGGCGACGGGGGAGCTCGACGTGAGCTGGCCCAAGGGCAAGACCCGCCTGATCAGCGGCAGCCTGGGCGTCGACCTGCAGCCCCGCGAGGACGGACGCTACGCTTCGGCGGGCGCTTCGACTGGCACGCCAAGGACGGCGAGCAGCGCTACGACCGCCTCGAGCTCAACGGGCCGCGCTTCAGCGCGCGTGTGAACGGCGAGGTGGACGCGCTCGATCGCGCCCGCCTCGAGCTCGCCTCCGACGTGAGCGATCTCGCCGAGCTCGAGACGGTGCTGACGCGCTGCCGGCGCGGGCTCGGCAATCCGGAGGCGCAGCCCGCCGGCTTCACGGGCAAGGGCCGCTTCCGCGGGCGCTGGGGCGGCACGCTCGACTGGCCGGTCTTCGAGGGCCGCTTCGAGGGCGACGAGATCGGCTACGGCGGCGTCGAGTGGGGCAGCGCGCGCTGGGCGGGCAGCTTCGACACCGCGGCCGAAGCCGTCGAGTCGCACCCGCTCGTCGTCCAGAAGGGCGGCAGCGAGATCGAATGGAACGGGCGCACCGAGATCGGCTGGTTCGGCGCGCGCGACGCGCTCGCGGGCCGCGCCCGCGCCACGGCCTGGCCGGTCGAGGACCTCGTCCGCTTCATGCAGTGGGACCTGCAGGCGACCGGGCGCGTCAGCGGGAGCGCGCGGGTGGGCGGGCGCCGCAGCGCCCCCGAAGGCGACGCGCAGGGCACCGCGCGCGACGGGCGCTACTACGGCATCGCCTACGACGAGGCGCTTCTCGAGTCGCGCTGGAAGGGCCGCCGCGCCGAGGTGACGCGCGGCGCGGCCCGCCTCGGCGGCGGCCGCGTCGACTTCGCGGGCAGCGTCACCGACGACGGCGTCTACGACGGCAGCGCAGAGATGAAGGACGTCGAGATCGCCTCGCTGCAGGCCGGCACGGCCGTCACGGGCCGCGTCTCCGGCCGATGGCTGCTGCAGGGGACGCTCGCGCGCCCGCGCGTCGTGGGGACGCTCGAGTCGCCCCACCTGTTCTACGGGGACGAGGGGATCGGAGCGCTCGCGGCCCGCTTCACGGGCGACGGCGACGGCCGCGTGACGCTCGACGGCCGCTGCCGCTCGGGCCGCGTCGACCTCGCGCTGACGGGCGCGGTGCTCGCCGCGCCGCCCTACGAAGCGGACCTCAAGCTCGTGGCGCGCTCGACCAGCGTCGACCCCTTCCTGCGCGTGGTCCAGCCGGGGCTGCCCCAGGGAGTGGCGCTCGTCGCCTCGGGCGAGGCCGGCATCAAGGGGCCGCTCGCGCGGCCCGCGGAGCTCGGGGCGGAGGCCGTCCTGTCGGAGCTCGAGCTGCTGACGGCCGACTTCCCGGTGCGGGCTCGCGAGGGCGTGACCCTGAAGCTCGCGGGCGGGCGGCTCGACCTCGGCCAGCTCAGCCTGGCGGGCGAGGGCACCGACCTGCGGGTGCGCGGCGCGATCGACGCGCTCGGCGAGGGCCCGCTCGCGATCGAAGCGAGCGGGCGCGCCGACCTGCGCGTGCTGGCGGCGCTCACCCGGCGCTTGCGCGGGCAAGGCGACGCGCGGCTCGCGCTGTCGGTCTCGGGCACGCGCGCGGCGCCGCTCGTGCGCGGCACGCTCGACCTCGAGGGAGCCGGTCTGCGCCTGCGCGGCTTCCCGCACGGCGTCGAGGGCGCTGCGCGGCCGGGTGCGCTTCAGCGAGCGTGCGGCCGAGCTCGAGGAGGTACGCGGCACGCTCGCCGGAGGTGACCTCACGCTCGAGGGCCAGCTCGCCTACGCCGGGGGGCGGCTCAGCTCGTACGACATCCGGCCCACGGGCCGCGGTCTGGCGCTGCGCTATCCCGAGGGGCTCCGGAGCCTGCTCGACGCGGAGCTCCGGCTCTTCGGCGACGCCGACCAGCAGTGGATCACGGGCACGATCGACGTGCGCCAGGCGCTCTATACCCGGCGCTACGACATCGCGTCGGAGCTGCTCGCGCTGCGGCGCGCGCTGCCCTCGCCGCAGGCCGCCGCCCAGGCGGGCGCCCGGCTCGACCTCAACGTGCGTGCGCCGGGCACGCTGCGCATCGACAACAACCTGGCGACGCTCGGGGCGCGCGCCGAGCTCGCGCTCCAGGGCACCACCGACGCTCCCGTCGTGACCGGCCGCGCCGAGATCGAGCGCGGCCGCCTCTACTTCCAGGGCCACACCTACGTGATCCAGCGCGGTGTGCTCGACTTCGTGAACCCGCAGCGGCTCGACCCGCTCTTCGACATCGAGGCCTTCACCCGCATCCGCTCCTACCAGGTCACGCTGCGCGTGTCGGGCACGCTCGAGCGCGTGACGCCCACGCTCACCTCGGATCCCCCGCTCTCCTCGCTGCAGATCCTGGCGCTGCTCGCCGGGCAGGAGGAGAGCGAGGTGGCGAACCTCACGCAGACCCAGGCGCGCCAGGGCCAGGCGCAGCTCGCGGCGGCCGGCGCCGCGACGCTCGCGGCGGGCCGCATCTCGGAGTCGATGGGCCTCGAGCGCGAGGCGGAGCGGCTCTTCGGCCTCAACCGCTTCTCGATCGACCCCTCGCTGCTCCGAGGGGCGGGCACCACGACGGCGCGCGTGACGGTCGGCAAGCGCGTGACGCCCGACCTGAACGTGCTGTACTCGCAGGACCTGCGCGGGACCGAGGAGCGCATCCTCGCGGTCGAGTACACGCTCACGGACCGCTTCTCGCTGCTGCTCACACGGACGGACCCCGGCACGGGCAAGACCGGCACCGAGAAGGGCTGGGCCTTCGACGTGCGGATCCGCCAGTCCCGCTGATGCTGGCGCTCGCCCTCGCCGCCGCGCTCGCCGCACCCGCCGCCGCCGGCGAGCTCGTGCGCGCGGTGCGCGTGGAGCGCGACCGCGAGCGGCTGCTGCCGTTCGTGGCCATGGCGCCGGGCCAGCTGTTCGACCCCGAAGCGGTCCGCCGCTCGGTCGAGCTGATCTTCGCGACCGGCCGCTACGAGGACGTGCGCGTCGAGCTCGTGCGCGACCCCGCGCGGCCCGGCGTCGAGGTGGTGTTCCGGCCGCTGCTGGCGCCGCTGCTCGTGAAGGTGGAGATCGCGGGCGACCGCGTGCTGTCGGCGGGCGCCGCGCGCCGCGCCGCGCGCCTCAGGCCCGGGGAGCCGCTGTGGCCGGCGCGCCTCGAGCGCGCCGGGCGCGACGTGGCGATCGCGCTCTCGCGCCGCGGTCACCTCGAGGCGCTCGTCACGGCGGAGGCGGTGCGCGATCCGCAGGGGGCCGTGCTGGTGTTCCGTGTCCACGCCGGGCCGCGCGTGCAGGTGAGCTCGATCCACCTCGAATGCAACGACGCGGCCCTGCGCGCGCAGCTCGCAGGACACGATCCGCCCCGCCCTGGGCGAGCCCTACATCAAGGCGAAGGCCGAGGCCGCGCGCGACGCGATGCGCAAGCGCCTGGCCGAGAGCGGCTACTGGCGCGCCGAGGTCACGCTCGGCGAGACCTACGATCCCGCGCGGGGGCGGATGCGGCTCGCGTTCCGCGCCGTGCCGGGCCCGCGCACGAGCTTCGAGACGCGCGGCGCGCCGCTGCCGGCGCGGCTCGTGAGCCAGGTGCGCCAGATCCTGCGCGAGGGCGCGGCGTCGAGCGACAGCCTGGAAGCCGGCGCCGAGCTGGTCGAGACGCGCCTGCGGGCGGAGGGCCATCGCGACGCGAGCGTCCGGACGAGCCTCGAGACGCGCGGCGCCGACGAGGTGGTGGTCTACGACGTGAGCGCCGGGGAGCTCGCCACGGTCGGCAGCGTCGAGCTGCGCGGCGCGGACCCGGCGCTGCTCGCGGGCCTGCGGACGCAGCCGGCGCGCCCGCTCGAGGACGCGGCGCTCACCGAGGACGCGCGGCTCATCACCGCGCGGCTCGAGGCGCTCGGGCACTTCGAGGCACGCGTCGAGGCCGACGTGCCCGACGGCGGCGGGGTGCTGTCGGTCGTGTTCGACGCCCGTCCCGGCCCGCGCGCGCGCGTCGCCGAGGTGCGCGTGGAGAGCCCGCCGCTGCCGGCCGCGGGGGACGACAAGGGGCCCGAGGAGCTCGCGCTGCACGAAGGCCAGCCCTACCGCCTCGCCGACGTCGCGCGCAGCCGCGAGACGCTCGTCTCGGCCTGGCGCCGCACGGGACACCTGGACGTGCGCGTGCGCAGCGACGTGACGTTCTCGGAGGCGCGCGACGAGGCACACGTGAGCCTGGTGGTCGAGCCGGGACCGCGCACGATCGTCGAGCACGTCGTGCTCGCCGGGCTCGACCTCACCCGCGAGAGCACCGTCGAGCGCGAGATGGCGCTGCGGCCCGGCGAGGCCTTCTCGTTCGAGCGCGTGCTCGAGAGCCAGCGGCGGCTCTCGAGCCTCGGCATCTTCGAGCGCGTCTCGATCTCCGAGCTCGACCCCGGCCGCGAGCGGCGGCGCGACGTGGTGGTGAGCGTCCAGGAGGCGCCGCGCACGAGCTGGTCGTGGGGGATCGGCTACTCGGAGCAGGACCTGCTGCGCGGCAGCGTCGAGGTGACGCGCCGCAACCTCGGCGGCCAGGGCCGCACCGTCTCGGCATTTGCGCGCGGCAGCTTCCGCGGCAGCCGCTTCCTGCTCAACCTGCGCGAGCCGTGGCTGTTCGGGCGCAAGCTCGACTCGTTCCTCACCGGCTTCTGGGAGGAGGAGGACCGCACCAGCTTCGACTACAACCGGAAGGGCGGCACGTTCCAGGTCGGCAAGCCGCTCGACCCGCGCACCAGCCTGATCCTCCGCTACCTGTACCAGGACACGAGCGTCTTCAACATCGTCGGCCCGATCGACGCGATCGACCGCCAGTACCGGACCTACTCGGTGTCCGGCCCCTCGGCGTCGGTGGTCTTCGACTCGCGCGACGATCCGCTCGAGCCGAAGCACGGCGTCTTCCTGGGCGCGGACCTGCAGCTGTCGCTCGACGCGCTCGGCGGCGAGAGCTACTGGCGCAGCTTCGTCCAGGCCACGCACATCAACCGCCTGCGCGCCGACCTGGTGCTCGTGCTCTCGGGACGCGTCGGGCTCTCGGCGACGTTCGCCGACGAGGCGCCGCTCTTGCCGCTGCCCGAGCGCTTCTTCGCGGGCGGCGACTACGGCCCGCGCGGCTTCCCGGTCGACTTCGTGGGACCCAAGGTGGTGGGCAGCGACGGTGTGCTGTATCCGACCGGGGGCAATGCGCTGCTGCTGGGCGGCGCCGAGATGCGCTACAACCTGAGCCGCTCGTTCCAGGTCGCGAGCTTCGTCGACACCGGCAACGTGTACCTCGAGGCGCGCGACGTCGACCTCACGGACCTGCGCTGGAGCACCGGGCTGGGCGTGCGCTACCGCACCCCGATCGGCCCGATCCGCCTCGACTGGGGCTACGTGCTCGACCACCAGCCCGGCGAGTCGCGCAACCGCTTCCACCTCACGATTGGGCATGCGCTTCTAGCGTGACTCCGTCCCGGCGAGTGACGGAGTCACGCTCTTTCTCCGTTTCGGTTCTCCCGCAATTCGTTTGCCTCGTTCTTTTCGTCCTGTCGCTCGCCGTCCCATCGGCTTTCGCCCAGCCAGCTCGCCGAGCCCCGCCACGATCGAGCGCGTGGTGGTCGTCGTCGACGGCCGCCCGCTCCTGCTGTCGGACGTGAGCGATCTGGCGCACGTGCGCGGGCTCGCCGAGGAGGCGGCGCTCGAGGCCGTGATCGACGAGCGGCTGATGTACCAGGAGGCGTCGCGCCTCACGCAGACCGAGGTTCTCGCGGACGAGGAAGAGCGCGCGCTCGCCGCGCTGCCTGGAGCGCAAGCCCGCGCTGCCGGCCGAGGTGGGCGAGGCGGGGCTGCGGCGCATCCTGAAGCGCCAGATCACGATCCTCAAGTACGTGGAGTTCCGCTTCCGGCCGCAGCTGCGCGTGAGCGACCAGCAGGTGCGCGCCGCCTTCGAGAGCGACCCACAGGCGGGCGAGTCGTTCGAGGCCGAGAAGGAGAGGATCCGCGAGCGGCTCGAGCGGCGCGCGCTGGACGAGCGCGTCGAGGCCTGGGTGCGCGAGCTGCGGGGCCGCGCGGACGTGCGCTACGTCGGCCGCGAAGCCCCGGCCGGCGGCCCGTAGCGGCCGCGCGCCGCCGCGAGCCGGATCCGCAGCAGGTCGAGGAAGGCGAAGGCGCCGCCGCCGAGGCCGACGCGGGTCGCCGCGTCGTTGCGCCACACCACCGGCAGCTCGGCGATGCGCAAGCCGCGCCGCCGCGCCACGTAGAGCGCCTCCACGTCGAAGGAGAAGCCGTCGAGGCGGCAGGCCGAGAACGCGGCGGCGGCTGCGGCCGCCGTGAAGAGCTTGAAGCCGCACTGCGTGTCGTGGAGCCCCGGCAGCAGCAGCGCCTGCACCAGCCGGTTGAAGAGGCGCCCCATCGCCTCGCGGTAGGCCGGCTGGCGGACCTCGATCCGGGCGCCCGCGACCGCGCGCGAGCCGATCGCCACGTCGAAGCCCTGGGCGAGCGCCGCCTCGAGCCGCGCGAGCTCCTCGATCGGCGTCGACAGGTCCGCGTCGGTCATCAGCCGCCGCTCGCCGCGCGCGGCGAGCATGCCGGCGCGCACGGCGTGGCCCTTGCCGCGGTTCTGCGCGTGGCGCAGCACCACGATCGGCGCGGCGGTGGCGCGCGCGACCTCGGCCGTCGCATCCGTCGAGCCGTCGTCGACCACCACGATCTCGAAGGACGGCTGGCGTGCGTCGAGATAGGACCGCACCCGCGCGAGCGTCGCCGGCAGGCGCAACGCCTCGTTGAAGGCCGGGATCACGACCGACAGCGAAGGCGCGCTCATGGTTTCGCCAGGAAGAGCGTCACGAGGTCCTCGGCATCCGCGGGCGGGCCCGCCAGGCCGAGCTCGCGCGCCGCCCAGCCGAGCTCGTCGCGCGCGGCGCCCTGGGGTGTCGCTTCGGCGGCACGGCGCGCGGCGATGGCGCGCCGCTCCTGCTCGGCGTGCGGCCGAAGCTTGCCGAGCAGCCGCAGCAGGACCTTCGCGAGCACCGCCGCCGCGTCGTCGAGGACCGACTGCGGCTCGGCGACGTGCAGCACCGGCCGGCCGGGCAGGAGCGCCGCGGCGCGCGCCGCGATCTCCGCGTCGAAGCTCACGAGGCCCAGGCTCGACTCGAGCACGCGCCGGTTCATCGGCACGAGCCGCCCGAGCTCGCCGCCGAGCCCCGCGAGCATCTGGCGCGCCACGAAGCTGCCGACGTCGCCGTGCGCCCGCCGCGCCTCGCGCCGATAGACGTCGGGCTTGCCGCGCCCCGCCGTCTCGGCGAACACGAGCGCGTGCAGGTTCCATTGATCGAGCACCACCACGCCGGCGCGCTCGAGCAGCGCGCGGTAGACGAAGCCGCACGCCGGCGAGTCGCGCACGTGGTAGACGTCGAGCTCCGCTCGCGGGCGCGCTCCCTCCGGGGTGCCGACGATCACGAGCTCGAGCTCGCGCGCCAGCAGCGGCGCGGCGGACGCGACGGTGCCGGCGAGCGGCGTCCAGAGCGCGACCTTCATGGCAAGAGCTCGGTCAGCCGATCGACCACGGCGTCCCAGGTGATGGGCGCCACGCGCCGCCGTCCTTCCTCGCCGAGCCCCGCGAGCTTCGGCTCGGGCAGGGCGAACAGGCGGTCGATGGCGTCGGCGAGCGCCGCCGGCTCGGGCGCCGCCACGAAGCCGCTCACGCCGTCCTCGACGAACTCGAGCGGCCCGCCGGAGTCGCTGGCCGTCACGACCGGCTTGCTCGAGAGGAAGGCCTCGATCGTGACGTAGCCGTAGTCTTCGTCGAACGGCACGTAGAGCGCCGCGCGGCAGGCGGCGTAGAGCGCGAGCAGCTCCTCTTCGGAGACGACGCCGAGGAAGTCGACGCGCGACGCGACGCCCAGCTCCTCGGCCATCCGCTCGAGATCGCCCCGCAGCGGCCCGTCACCCGTGAGCTTCAGCCGCACAGAGGAGCCCGCGCGCGCGAGCGCGCGCAGCGCCAGCTCCGGGCGCTTGGCGCGGTCGAGGCGCCCGGGAGCGAGCAGGAAGCCGCCGTACGAGTCGCAGCGGTAGCGGCCGAGGAGCTGCGGCGGAGGGTAGAGCGGCGTCGCCTGGACTCCGCAGAAGCGCGCGAGCCGGCCCGCGACGTTCTTCGAGTTCGCGAAGAGCGCGCGGCACTCGCCGAGCGCCGCCTTGTCCATCGCGCGGATCGTGTCGACGAGGCCGCGGTCCTCGCTGCTCTCGCCGAGCGGGCTGAGCTCGGTGCCGAGCAGCTCGTAGGCCTCGCGGTACTGGTGGAAGACCCAGGCCACCTTGCGGTGGTGCCGCACCAGGTAGCTCGGGAACTTGGTGGGGATCACGAGGTCGACCGAGTCGCCGGTCACGTGCCTGAGCTCGAGCAGCCGCCAGGCGAGCGCCTGGCGCGGAACCTCGAGCGGCGGATGGCCGTGGAAGGGCAGGCTCACGACGTCCACACGGAAGCCGCGGCGCTTCAGGTTCGAGACCAGCTCGCGCACGTGGATCTCGGCGCCGCCGCTGACGAAGGGCGCCTGCGCGGCGCAGACCAGGACGGACTTCATTTCGGCCCTGGAGAGCGCTTCCTCGATGCGGGCAACCCGCTCGCGCAGGTCGGCGAGCGCGTGCTCGAGCGCCGGCCGGCCGCGGTCGGCCTCGACGAGCACGAGGTCGATGCGCCGGGCGAGGTCGTGCACGTGCTTGACCAGCTCCCGCTCGAGCAGCCGGTGCCGCGCGTCCGACCTCGTCGAGCCGCTGGCCGGTGCGCCCGAGGATGCGGTCGTAGTGGCGGTGCGTGGCAGCAAGCCGCTCCTCGAGATACTTCAGGAGCGCGTTGTCGAGCCGGACCTGGTCGGCGTTGAACGCGCGCTGCGCCTCGAGCTGCGGCCTCTGGATCCACGACAGCAGCCGCCCGAGCAGGCCGAGCTGCGGCTTCGTGGTCCAGCTCGCGTTGACGGGCGCGAGGTCGGGCGCGGCGGGAAGCGCTTCCGCCGCGCGGTCGTCGGGCGTCTCAGCCACGCGTGTGCATCCCGCAACTTCGCATTCTACAATCCGCCGTGGCCGACGCGAAGCCGCTCCCCGAGCTGGAAGCGCTGCGCCGCAGGCTCGCAGACGAGGAAGCCTCGTACGCGCAGGCGCTCGCCGAGCTCGACCAGAAGGCGGCGGCCGCGCTCCCCGGCGAGACGGCAGCCGACACCCGCGAGCTGCTGCGCGAGCTGAACGAGCTGTGGACGGCGGCACCGGGTCCGCGCGCCTCCGGCCTCGGCTGCCGCGCTCGCGCGGCGCGCGTGGGACGCGCTGACGCCGGCGCTCGAGCGCCAGGCGCGCTTCAACGCGGTGCTGGTGCGGCTGCTGAACGCGCAGCGCGAGCAGACCGCGGCCTACCACGCGCGGCTCGGCGAGCTCGCGGCCGCGCTCGTGGGCTATGCGCAGCGCGTGGAGCCGGTCGTCGACGCGCGCGACGACGTGCGGATCGCACGAGCGCCGACCGAGGCGCAGCAGCAGCTCGAGATCTTCCGGCGGCGACTCGAGCAGATGGACGAGCGGCTCGCGGGCCTCGTCGCGCTGCGCGACCGCATCGAGGCGCTGTCGGAGGAGGTGCGCGCCCTGCGCGAAGGGCTCGCAGCCGGGCCGCCGTCGCCCGAGCTGGCGCGCGCGGCCGCGCGTGCGGCCGACGACTCCGCCTACACCGCCTTCGAGAACCGCTTCCGCGGCTCGCGCGAGGAGCTGCGGTCGCGCCAGCAGGGCTACGTGGAGCTGCTGCGCGGCCAGGCCCCGGTCGTGGACCTCGGCTGCGGCCGAGGTGAGCTGCTCGAGCTGCTGCGGGGCGCGGGCATCGAAGCGCGCGGGGTCGAGACGAACGCGAGCTCCGTGCAGGAGTGCCGCGCGAAGGGCCTCGACGTGGCGCCGGGGGACCTGGTGGCGTTCCTGGAGCAGCAGGCGGCGGGCAGCCTGGGCGCGGTGTTCGCCGCCCAGGTCGCCGAGCACCTCGAGCCGGCGCAGCTGCAGGCGCTGCTCGCGGCGTCGCACCGCGCATTGCGGCAGGGCGGCCTGCTGGTGCTCGAGACGGTCAACGCGGCGTCGGTGCTCGCGTTCTTCGACGTCTACGTCCGCGACCTGACCCACGTGCGGCCGCTGCACCCGGAAACGCTGCGCTTCCTGGCGGCGGCCGCGGGCTTCAGCGACGCGCGCATCGAGCTGCGCTCGCCGGTGTCGGAGGACGTCAAGCTGCAGCTCGTGCCGACGGGCGGGCTGGCGCCGCCGGTCGTGAAGGCGCTCAACGAGAACGTGGCGCGCCTCAACGCGCTGCTGTTCGCGCCCGTCGACTACGCGCTCATCGCTCGGCGCTAGCGCGCGGCTTGGTCGCGAGCACGACGGCGCTCGCGCCGACCGGGAAGCGCAGCCCGCGGCGCACGCAGAAGGCCTCGAGCTCCATCACGCGGCGGAACAGGCTCTCGAGCGGCGGCGGCAGGAAGCCCACGTCCGACCCGTGGCGGCCGAGCAGGCGGTCGAGCGTGCGCCGGGCGAGCAGCAGCGGGAACAGCAGCGAGTTGCAGTAGGTCGAGCGCTGCACGCGCAGCCCGCAGCCCGCGACGAGCGCCTGTAGCTCGCCGAGCGTGTAGCGCCTTCGCGTGAGCACCTCGGCGTCGTGGGCTCCGCGCAGCAGCTCGAGCGCGGGCACCCGCACGAGCAGCGCACCCCCGGGGCGGAGCACGCGGGCCATCTCGGCGACCGCCGCGCGGTCGTCGCCGACCCAGTCGTGGTAGATCACGTCGAACGACGTCACGGCCTCGAAGGCCTCGGCCCGGAACGGCAGCCGCAGCACCGAGCCGCGCACGGCCCGCACGCCGCGCTCGCGGCAGAACGAGATCGCCTGCTCCGACAGGTCGATCCCGAGCGTCGGTCCGAAGCGGGCGAGCGCCACCAGGTTGAAGCCGGTCCCGCAGCCGGCGTCGAGCAGCAGCAGCCGCCGCTCGCGCGCCCACGGCTCGAGCAGCGCCAGCGCCACCGCGCGCTGGCCGGCGTACCACCACTGGCGCTCCTCCGCCTCGAACATCCGGCGGTACTCGACCGGCTTCACAGGCGCGTGGCGTCGGAGGTGAAGTAGTGGACCACCCGCTCCAGGATCTCGTCGAGGCCGACCTTCGGCTCGTAGCCGGTGAGCGCGCGCAGCTTCGAGAGGTCGGGCACGCGCCGCAGCATGTCCTCGAAGCCCTCCTCGTACGCCTTGTCGTAGGGCACGAGCTCGATCGCGCTGCGGCCGCCCGTGCGCTCCTTGACCCGCCGCGCGAGGTCGAGGATGGTGACCTCCTCGCGGTCGTTGCCGACGTTGAAGACCTGGCCGACGGCGCGCTCCTCGAGCGCGAGCGTGATCAGCTGGGCCACCACGTCGCTCACGTACGTGAAGCAGCGCGTCTGCGTGCCGTCGCCGAACACGGTGATCGGGTGGCCGAGCAGGCCCTGCTTGACGAAGTTCGGGATCACCATGCCGTAGCGCCCGGTCTGGCGCGGGCCCACGGTGTTGAAGAGGCGCACCACCACCACCGGCAGCCGCTTCTCCTTGTGGTACGCGAGCGCCAGGAACTCGTCGATCGCCTTGCTGCAGGCGTAGCTCCAGCGGCCTTTGGAGGTCGGCCCCATCACGAGGTCGCCGTCCTCGCGGAACGGCACCGAGTTGGCCTTGCCGTAGACCTCGGAGGTGGAGGTGATGATGACCTTCTTGCGCTTCTTGTTCGCGAGCTTCAGCACCATCTCGGTGCCGTGGACGTTGGTCTCGATCGTGTTGACCGGGCTCTCGACGATCAGGCGCACGCCGACGGCGGCCGCCAGGTGGAACACCACGTCCGCGCGGTCGACCAGCTCCGCCAGCAGGTGCTCGTTGAGCACGCTGTCGATCGTGTAGGAGAAGCGCTTGTGCTGCTTCAGGTGCGCGATGTTGTCGATCGAGCCGGTGGACAGGTTGTCGACGACGTGCACCTCGTCGCCGCGCTCCAGCAGTGCCTCGGCGAGGTGGCTTCCCACGAAACCGGCACCGCCGGTGATCAGCGCCTTCATTCGAGCATGTCCTCCTTGATCGTCTCGTCGGCCTGGATCGGGCGCGCCGCGCGGCGTCCGATGATGCGGTGCGCCTCGGCGGGCGAGAGCCCGCGCTCGAAGCGCTCGTCGGTGCGCTTGAACAGCAGGCGCTCCTTGGTCAGCACGTCGCCGCGGCCGATCAGCGAGGCGGCCACGATCGAGCGGCCGCGCCCGCCGTGACGGCGCGCCGCCGCCTCGTGGCCGGGGCCGTCGCCGCGCGCACGCTCCGCCTGGCGCAGCAGCTCCACCATCCGGTAGAACTCCTCGGGAGCGAGCGCCGCCGCGAGGTCGCGCCCCTTTCGGCTGCGGTCGAGCGCGAGGTCGCTTCTCGACGAAGCTCGCGCCGTGCGCGGCGGCGAGCGCGGGGGCCACGAGCGCGAAGGCCGAGGCGCCGTCGCTCGCGTCGATCAACCCGACCGGGACGCCGTGCCGCTCGCGCAGCGCCGCGAGGTCCGCGAGCCGCAGCTCCTCGGGCGCCGAAGGGACGGCTGCCGGCCCGACCAGCAGCGCGACGCTCGCCCCCGCCGGCTCCAGCGCGGCGCGCACCAGCGCCTCGCTGCCGGAGCCGGCTCCCAGCAGCAGCGGGCGCCCGGTCGTCGCCAGCGCCTTGACCAGCTCGGGATGGTCGAGCTCGGTCGGGTGGGTCTGGAAGGCGTGCACGCCGGCCTCGAGCGCGACGTCGCGCGAGGCGAGGTCGAACGCCTCGGCGACGACCAGCAGCCCCGAGGCCTTCGCGGACTCGAGCACGCGGCGCCACTCGCGCGGCTCGAGCTCGGCGGCCTCCAGCTCCTCGCGCTCGGGGTGGCGCCGGGCGACGAGCTCGCTGGCGCGGAAGATCGAGAACGCGATCGCGTCGGCTCCCGCCTGGAAGGCGGCTTCGATCAGCCGCAGCGCGACCGCGGCCTTGCCCTCGTGTGACGCCGAGGCGTGGGCGACCATCAGGCACGGCTGGCCCTCGCCGACGAGCCGGCTGCCGATTGCGAGCGTGGCCGCCTTCATGCGGCCCTCACCCTACCACGCTCGGCGAAGCGTGCTTCAGGCCCGCACGACCTCGGGGCCGGGCGCGCCGGGCGCGCCGAGCCCGAGCGGCGCCATCAGGTTGCGGGTGTCCACCACCAGCTTCGCGCGTGCGTAGAGCGCCGCGTGCTTGAAGTCCGAGTGCGCGGTCGAGACCAGCAGCACGTCGTGACGGGCGAACTCGTCGGCCGTGCACGGCACCGAGGCGAGCCCGATGTCGTGCTCGCGGCCGGCCTTCGCGACCGGGATGTAGGGGTCGCAGTACGCGACCTCGGCGCCGGCCGTGCGCAAGCGCTCGATGATCTCGAACGAGGGCGACTCGCGATCGTCGTCGATGTCCGCCTTGTAGCTCAGGCCGAGCACCAGCACCTTCGAGCCCTTGAGGCTGCGCGCATGGCCGTTGAGGGCGCGCGCGGTGCGCTCGACGACGTGCGCCGGCATCGAGGTGTTGATCTCGCCGGCGAGCTCGATGAAGCGCGCCCAGGTGCCGTGCTCGGCGGCCTTCCAGGTCAGGTAGAAGGGATCGAGCGGGATGCAGTGTCCGCCGAGGCCGGGGCCCGGGTAGAACGGCATGAAGCCGAACGGCTTGGTCTTCGCCGCCTCGATCACTTCCCAGACGTTGATGCCCATCCGGTCGAGCACGACCTTCATCTCGTTGGCGAGCGCGATGTTGACCGCGCGGAACACGTTCTCGAGGATCTTGGCGGCCTCGGCGACCTCGGGCGACGAGACCGGCACCACCGTCTGGATCGCCGCGCTGTAGAGCGCCACCGCGACCTCGAGCGAGGGCTTGTCGATTCCGCCGACCACCTTGGGGATCGTCTGGGTGTTGAAGCTGCGGTTGCCGGGATCCTCGCGCTCGGGCGAGAAGGCGAGGAAGAAGTCGCGTGCCGCACTGCAAGCCCGCGCGCCTCGAAGCGCGGCAGGAGCTCCTCGCGCGTGGTGCCCGGATAGGTGGTCGACTCGAGCACCACCAGCTGGCCCGGCCGCAGCCGCTTCGCGATCTCCTCGGCGGTCTTGCTGCACGTAGGAGAGGTCGGGCTCGCGGTGCGGGCCGAGCGGCGTCGGCACGCACACCACGATGGCGTCGCACTCGGCGAGGCGGTCGAAGGCGGTCGTGGCCTCGATGCGCCCGCGCTTGAAGGCCGCTGCCACGCGCTCCTTGCCGATGTGGCGGATGTACGACTCGCCGCGCGCGAGCGCCTCGCTTCTTCCTGGGGTCGACGTCGAAGCCGATCACCGGAAAGCCGCGCTCCTCGAACAGCAGCGCGAGCGGCAGCCCGACGTACCCGAGCCCGATCACCCCGACCCGCGCCTGCTTGCCCGCGATCTTCGCCGCGAGCTCCTCGTGCTTGTCACTCATATCGTCTGGCGATGCTAGCATTCCCGCGCGGCGGCACGGACTTCGGTCACCACGCGCTCAGCCGCCGCGTCGGTGAGCTCCGGGTAGAGCGGCAGCGAGAGGATCTCGCTCGCGGCTCGCTCCACGACCGGCAGGTCCCCGCGCTTGCCGCCGAGCGATGCGAACGCCGGCTGCAGGTGCAGCGGGATCGGGAAGTGGATGAGGGTGCCGATGCCGCGCCCCTTGAGCGCGGCCGCGAGCGCGTCGCGCCGGGGGTGGCGCACCACGAACAGGTGGCCCACCGCGCGGGCGTAGGGCTGCTCCAGCAGCGGCCCGACGCCGCTCCCGCGAGCTCCGCGAGGTAGAACGCGGCGAGCGCGCGCCGCCTCTCGTTCCAGGCCGCGAGGTGCGCGAGGCCCACGCGCAGGATCGCCGCCTGCAGCTCGTCCAGCCGGCTGTTCATCGCCCGCACCTCGTGGTGGTAGCGGTCGCTCTGGCCGCCGTTGCGGAGCTGCCGCAGGCCGCGCGGCGAGCGCCGCGTCGTTCACCAGGATCGCGCCGCCGTCGCCCAGCGCGCCCAGGTTCTTGGTCGGGTAGAAGGAGAGCGCGCCCAGGCCTCGCCGAGCGTCCCCACCGGGCGGCCCTTGTAGAGCGCGCCGTGCGCCTGGCAGGCGTCCTCGAGGATCGCGATGCCGCGCGTCGCGCGCGAGCTCCAGGATCGGGTCCATGTCCGCCGGGTGGCCGTAGAGGTGGACGGGCACGATGCGCCCTCGTGCGCGGCGTGACCGCGCGCGCCACGGCCGCCGGGTCGATGTTGAGCGTCGCTCGGGTCGACGTCCGCGAACACCGGGCTGCGCGCCCGCGGAGCAGGATCGCCAGGGCCGATGAAGGCCGCGCGCGATGAGGAGGTGACGACCTCGTCGCCGGGGCCGACTCCGAGGGCGGCAGCGCGAGCTGGATCGCTTCCGTCCCGTTGGCCACCGCCACCGCGTCCGCGCGCGCCCAGCGCCGGCGGCAGCTCGCGCTCGAAGGCCTCGCCCTCCGGCCCGAGGATGAACCAGCCCGAGTCGAGCACGCGCGCGACGGCCGCGTCGAGCTCGGGCGCGGACGGCCGCCACGTGGGCCTTGAAGTCCACGAAGGGATCTTGACGTCCGCGCTCACAGGTAGTGCTCCTTGTGCTGGCGGTACTAGGCGACCGTCTCGGCGAGGCCGTCGCGCAGCGCCACGCGCGGGGCCCAGCCGAGCGTCTTCCGCATCCGCGCGGTGTCCGCGTAGAAGTCGCCGATGTCGATGCGCTTGCGCTCGGGCGGGAAAGGCACGAGCGTGTAGGACCCGCCGCCCGCCACCTCGATCAGCAGCTTCACGAGCTCGAGCAGCGAGACCGGGTGGCTCGTCCCCGAGGTTGAACACCCCGCCGTCCGAGGCGTCCATGGCGCCCGCCCGCAGGAAGGCGTCCACCACGTCGTCGACGTGGTTGAAGTCGCGCTGCTGGCTGCCGTCGCCGAAGATCTGGATCTCCTCGCCGAGCGCGGCCTGCCGCACGAACCAGCCGATGAAGCCCTGCCGGTTGTGGCGGATGAGCTGGCGCGGCCCGTAGGTGTTGGTGAGGCGCAGCGACGAGGCGCGGATGCCGTACACCTAGTGGTAGACCAGGTGGTACGACTCGCCGGAGATCTTGTTGATGCCGTTGACGTCGATCGGCTGCAGCAGGTGCTTCTCGTCGACGGGCAGGTAGAGCGGCCGGCCGTAGACCTGCCGCGTGCCGGCGTAGACGACCCTCAGCTCCGGGTTGCCGCTGCGCACCGCCTCGAGCAGCGCGAGCTGGCTCATGCAGTTGATCTCGAGATCGGTGAACGGGTCGGTCATCGAGTCGATGTGGCTCACCTGCCCGGCCAGGTTGAACAGCACCTCGTGGCCCCGCACCAGGTACTCCATGCCGTGGCCGCGCACGTCCGCGATGTTGATGCGGACCTTCTGCTCGTAGCCGTCGAGGTTGAACAGGTTGCCGCCGTAGTCGGGCAGCAGGCTGTCGACCGCGAGTCACCGCGGCGCCGAGGTCGGCCAGCGTGCGGCAGAGGTTCGAGCCGATGAAGCCCAGCCCGCCCGTCACCAGGACCTTGCGGCCCCGGTAGTAGTCGCGGTAGTCGCCCACCAGCGAGCGGCTTCGGCCTCGCGGAGCCGCGCGCTCGGTGCCGGGCTCGAGGTGGCGCCGCTTCACCACGAGCTCGAACCAGAGCCGGCCCAGGTCCCGCAGCGTGCGCGCCACGCGCGGGAAGTTGAAGAACTGGCTCTTGCCGTAGCTGCGGTGGAAGTGGTGCACCGGCACCTCGGCGATCCGGTAGCCGTGGTCCTGCACCTTCTTCATGAGCTCGACGCAGATCACGCCGGACGAGCGCGTCAGCCGCGACCTTGTCGAAGACGCTCCGGCGCATGAGGCGGAAGTCGCAGTCGACGTCGCGCAAGCGCAGCCCGAACGCCAGCTTCACGAACCAGTGATAGACGCGGCCGATCACGATCCGGTGCAGCGGGTCGTTGCGCGAGATCTTGTAGCCGTTGACGAAGTCCACCTCGCTCGAGAACGCCTGCCACAGCCTCACGAGCTCGCGCGGGTCGTACTGCGCGTCGCCGTCGGTGTAGAAGACGAGCTCCTTGGAGGCCGTCTCGAACCCGGTCCGGAGCGCGCCGCCGTAGCCGCGGTTCTTCGCGTGGTGCACGACCTTGAGCCACGAGTAGACTCCGTGCCATCTCGTCGAGCAGCTCGCCCGTGTGGTCGGGGCTGCCGTCGTTCACCACGATCACTTCGTAGTCGTCGGTCAAGCTGCGGGCGGTCATGTGCGCCACGATCGCGAGGCTCGCGATCGTTCCGGCGTCGTTGTAGGCCGGGAAGAAGATGCTGAGGCCGGGAGCGGCCCTGTTCGTGGACACTTCTGTCGCTCGCCCGAAATGGAGCACGCTAACACGCGCGCTTCGCGAGGGTCAAACGGCGCCGGCCCCGGGCCGCAGCGCCGCGAGCGCCAGGCCGCTCGCGGCCAGCGCCGCGATCACGACGCCCGCGCCGAGGCCTCGGGCGCTGTGCGTCAGCACGACGCGGTGGGTGCCTTCCGGAAGCACCACCCCCAGCCGGTCGCCGTTGACGCGCAGCACGCGCGCCGGGGCGCCGTCGACCCGCGCGGCGAAGCCCGCGTCGAAGCCCTCGCCGACCACCAGCAGCCCCGGGCCCGCGGCGCGCACCACGATGCGCCCGCCGGCGGACTCCGCCACGTCCGCCGATTGCGAGCGGCTGCCCGAAGGCAGCACGACGCCGCTCACGTCGGCCTCCGCCGCCAGCGCTTCGCGCCGCGTGTCGACGCCGAACCGCGTCGGCGCGCGCAGCGCCTCGAGCACGCGCGCGGCGTCGGGAAGCCGCCGGAGCGACTCGACCACCCAGCCGGGTCCGATCCCGCGCCGGACCTCGAACAGGCTCACGAGCGGCGTGCCGGCGACCTCCGCGAGGCGCACCTCGTCGCTGACGTACGCCGCGGCCGTCGAGACGCCGACGGCGCGCGAGCCGTCGCCGTCGAAGAGCCCGGCCTTCACCAGCCGCAGGGGCGGCGCGCCCGGCAGCGCGCGGAAGCGCAGCGAGCGCACCGCATAGCGCGCGCCGAGCGGCAGCACGGCCAGATACTGATTGCCGGTCACGCCCAGCCCCGTCGTGAAGGTGGCGAGCACCTTCGGCCGCGCGTGGCGGACGCGGCCTCGCACGTCGGGGCGGTCCCAGGCCCATTCCGCCGTCTCGCGTCCGGCGCGGATCGGAAGCACGATCTCGCGCCCGGAGGCGAGCCGCACGGCGCACTCCGCGACCACGCGCCCGTCCTCGATCTCGACCGCCCCGGACAGGAAGCTCGAGAAGCGCAGCTCGGTCGCGCGCGTGATCGGCAGCGCGAAGTAGGCCGGGCGCGGGGGCTCGAGTACCACGTCGAGCGGCTCGCCGAGCCCGTCGGCGTCGGCCGGAACGGCGAGCGCGCCCGTCGGCACCTGCACCCAGCGCACGCCGAGCAGCTCGAGCCGCCCGGGGTCGCTCTCGAGCAGCGCGCGAGTCACGGTGCCGTCGGGGCGCATGCCGCCGAGCGCGACGAGCCGCTCCGCGGGCACGAGCGGGTCGTAGCCGTTGGCGTTGCGGTGTCCGCTGAAGCTCGCCCAGTTGGCCCAGGCGAGGTCGCGCGCGCGCGCCTGGGGCCAGCCGGTGCTGAGCGAGAGCACGCGCTCGTCCGCGCGCTCGCTCATCACCCGGTCGAGCGCCGCCCGCGTCGGCGTCGGCTGCCGCAGCTCGATCGAGCGTCGGCGCGTTCGCCCAGGCCTGGCGACCGAGCGGCTGGAGCAGGAACGAGACCACGAGCGGCAGCAGGAAGACGTGGGCGCAGACGGAGTCGCTCGATCCCGCGAGCGCGAAGTGCAGGATCAGGGCCACCGCCAGCAGCCCCACGGGCGCCTGCAGCTCGGCGGCGAGCGGACCGGTCACCGTGGTCGCGATCGACAGCGCCGCCGCGGCCGCCAGCGCCGCGACGAGCGCGAGCTCCCGCACGCGGGCGCCGTTCGGCTCGCGGCGCGCCTGCCACTGGGCCGAGAGCGCGAGGCCGGCGAGCACGGCGAGCGCGAGGTCGAACGCCAGCGGCAGCGGGCCCCGCACGTCCGCTCCGCCGCGCGCGGCGAGGCAGCAGCAGCACCAGCGCCACCACCGCGGCGGCCGCGCGCAGGGCCGGGACGCTGCGCAGCAGCGGAACCGACGCGAGCGCGAAGATCGGCGCCGGCGAGTGGGAGACGTAGCGGACGACGAAGCCCGCCACGCCGGCGAGCGGCGAGGCCGCGGCGAACGCGTCCCCGGCCTCGCCGTTTCCCGCCTCGCGCAGCGCCACGAGCGTCGGCAGAAGCTGCGGTGCCGCGAGCAGCACGCCGGCGACGAGCGCCGCCCCGACCGCGAGCAGGCGCGCGCGATCGAGCGGCTGCCCGCGCGCGAGCTTCGGGAGGAACGCGAGCAGCAGCCGCGCGCCGAGCAGGAGCGCCGCGGCCCCCACGGCATCCCAGGACCCGGACAGCAGCACGAGCGCGCTGGCCGCCGCCAGCCCCGCGAGCCGCCCGAGCGCGGCTCCCGAGCCGAAGGCCGTGTTCTCGAACGCGAGCAGCAGCAGCGGCAGCGCCGGCGCGGCCACGATCGTCGCGGTGTCGCCGAGGTGCGCCACCAGGTAGGGGCCGAGCGCGAAGCCGAGGGCGGTCGTGAGCGCCCCCACGGCCCCCGCGCCCAGCCGGCGTGCGTAGAGGTACGCGAGCGGGCCCGTGAGCCCGAGCGAGACCAGCACGAGCGCCTGGAACGCAGTGAAGGGCGACAGCGGTGCGAGCGCGAGCATCAACGGGTGGAGGGCGCCCGGGCGATACGAGGCGAGCAGCGGCGTGCCCGAGAAGATCGCGCCGTTCCAGGACGGCACCTCGCCGCTGCGCCACGCGCGGAAGACCTCGACGCGCAGCGGCAGGTCGAGCGCCGCGCCCGCGCCCGGCGCCAGCAGCCGGCCCTCGTGCCAGGCGGGGGCGTACGCCACGAGCGGAGCCGCTGCCAGCAGCAGGAGCAGCAGCCACTCGCGCCTGTCGCCCGGCATGGCGTGACCCTAGCACGCCGTCTCGCGGCGGCGTGAGCTAGCGCCGCCGCTCCACCGCCGCCAGGCAGCCGGAGTAGAAGCGGAACTGCGCGAGATTGTCGAGCACGAGCGCGCGCTCCTCGGCGTCGACGCGCGCGGCCGCGGCGAGCGAGTCCGCCGCCGACAGCGCGCCGCCCCTGGGCTCGGGCTCGGCGGGCCCCAGCACGGGGGGCAGCCGCGCGAAGCCGGTGTCGCGTCGTGCGCCCTCGTGGCGGCTTCGAGCCAGCTCTCGAGCTCGAGCCGCACCGAGCCGCTCGGGGCGAAGCCGATCTCGAAGTTGAGCGCGTCGATCTCGAGCGGCGGCGAGGCGGAGCGGCGGTGCAGGTGGACGCGGAAGCCTTCGTCGAGCGAGGCGGTGCGGAACTTGCGCCGTTCCGCCCGGGCCTGGTGCTCGCGCCGGATCGGCCCGCTCACGACCAGGAACACGTCTCCCGGCGCGAGGGTCAAGGATCCCTGCGCGCTTCGCAGGCGCAGGCCGTCGCCCTCGCGCTCGCCCTCGAGGCACGGCACGGGCGCGGCGCGCACCTCGGCCTCGGGCACCAGGATCGGCTGCGCGCCGAGGGAGCGCAGACGCTCGGCCTCGGCCGCGGCCTCCTCGGGCGACGCGGCGCGCACGAGATGGAGCCCCCCGCGCCGGGTGAGCAGCCCGGCCTCGTAATGCGAGACCGCGAGCGCCGGCGCGAGCGTCCCGGGCTCGCTTCGCGAGAGATCGACGAGGACGAGGACGCGGGCCCTTGGCTCGGGGGCGGCCGGCGGCGGGCGGGCTCGGAGCTGCACGCGTGTCCGTGGCGCCCCCGAGCGGCGCCCCGCAATAGAGGCAGTGCGCGCGCGAGAGCGCCACCGCGCGGCCGCAGGCGGGACAGTTCGCCACGCAGCCGCGCCTCAGACGTTGAACTTGAACTCGATCACGTCCCCGTCCTGGACGAGGTAGTCGCGCCCTTCGAGCCGCAGCGTGCCCTTCTCGCGGCAGGCCGCGAGCGAGCCGGCCGCGACGAGGTCGCTGAACGCCACCACCTGCGCGCGGATGAAGCCGCGCTCGATGTCCGAGTGGATCGTCCCGGCAGCGAGCTGCGCGCGGCGTGCCGCGCTTGATCGTCCACGCGCGGCACTCGTCCTCGCCCGCCGTCAGGAAGGAGACGAGCCCGAGCAGCTCGTAGGTCGAGCGGATCACGCGGTCGAGGCCCGGCTCGGCGAGCCCCAGGTCCTCGCGGAAGGCCTGCGCGTCCTCCGGCGACAGCTCGGCCATCTCGGCCTCGATCGGGGCCGCGACCGCGCAGACTCCGAGCCCGGGCTTGCGCGCGTACTGCTGGAGGCCCGAGCGCTCGAGCCACGCGGCCGCCTCGCGGATCTGCTGCTCACCGAGGTTGGCGACGAGCAGCATCGGCTTGCCGGACAGGAGCGCGTAGCCGCGCAGCCTCGACTGCTCGTCCTCCGTGAGCTCGAGCTCGCGCAGCGGCCGCTCGGCTTCGAGCGCCTGCTTCAGCCGCTGGAAGAGCGCGCGCTCGCTCACGTCCTCGGCCTTGTTGGCCTTCTTGATGTTGGCCTCGAGCCGCTCGAGCCGGCGCTCGACCGTGGCGAGGTCGGCGAGGATCAGCTCGAGCTCGAGCATCTTCGCGTCGCGCAGGGCGTCGAGCGAGCCGTCGGGGTGCGGCGCGCTCTCGGACTCGAAGGCGCGCACCACGTGGACGAGCGCGTCCACGCCCCGCAGCGCGGGCAGGTCGACGAGCGCCTGGCCCTCGCCCTTGGCGACGCCGGGCACGTCCACGTACTCGACGGTCGCGAGCGTCTTCTTCTTCGGGTTGAACAGCTCGGCTAGCCGAAAAACGCGCAGGTCGGGAACGCGCGCGACTCCCACGCGCGCCTCGGGGCGGCCGCCCGGCGCCGCGGCCGGAGTCCCCGTGAGGAGCTGAAACAGCGTGCTTTTGCCCGCGAGCGAGAGTCCCAGGATGCCGGCTTTCATCACGCGATTATCTCTTACCGCATGAGAACCGGGCTCACTCGCCGGTTCGGGTGCTTTCCGCCGGTGTAGAATCGCGATTCGGCGATGCTGCCCGCCCTCGTCTTGCTCTCGCTTCTCGCGGGTCCTGCGACGCCGGGCCCGGGCGTCCCGTCGCCGCCGCCCGCGGGCGATGGCCCCGTCATCCTGTTCCTGGTGGACAACTCGGCCTCGCTGCCGCCGCTCGACCCGAAGGCCGAGCGGGTGGCCGCGCTCGAGAAGATGTTCAGCTTCGTGCAGGGCCAGCGCTACCGGCTGATCCTGTTCGGCGCCCGCAGCGAGATCGCGGTCGACGACTCGTCCCGCTACCGCAACGACGGGCAGTGGACCGACTTCTACAGCGCCTTCGTCAAGGCGCGCGAGGTCGCCGCGTCGTATCCGAAGGGCACCGAGTTCAAGCTGGTGCTGGTCACGGACGCGATCGCGGACCCCGACCCCAAGGACTGGGCGGACGTGCCGCCGGGCTGGGACCCGCGCACGCACTCGATGCGCAAGACCGTCGAGCTCGTCCACGAGATGGGAATGCCGCTCTACGTGATGCTGGTGGGCGATCCCGTGGGCGAGGTGACCGGCCAGGACCGCGAGCAGTCGCCGGGCTTCGTGCTCGACCTCGTGCGGGCCGCCAACGGCGCCGCCGCGGCACCGCTCGCGCAGACCGTCGCCGCGTTCTTCAAGGACGACGGCGTGCTGCTGCGCAAGTTCGTCTTTCGCGTGGCGCCCGCCGAGGGGCTCGTCAAGATCGAGCCGGTGGTGAAGCGCATCGCGGCGCCGCCGCGGCCGGGGATCGAGCTGCGGATCTTCGGCTACTTCGTGCTGCCGCTGCTCGTGATCCTGATCGCGCTCTTGGGCCTGCTGGTCCGCTCGTTTCCCGGCCCGGGCGACCTCGAGGTGCTCGAGCTCGCGGTCGACCAGCCGCTGCACGTCGTCACGGACAAGATCCACCGCTCGCCCGACGGCACCTGGTCGGCCCAGGGCCTGAGCCTGGTGGGCGACTCGCTCACGGCCGCCGCCAGCCTCACGCTGCAGCGGCGCGAGCCCGAGCTGCGCGGCGACGGGCTCGACACGAGTGCCCTCGACCCGCGCGACGCGGCGCTGCTCGCGCTCGACGTCGACGGCGTCAGGCGCGCGATCGAGGCCGCGACCGACGGCGGCTCGCGCGAGGACAAGATCCACGCGCTCAACCTCGACTACGCTGCGCGCGCGCTGCGCTCGCAGCAGGCCGAGCGGCTGCTGCTGACGACTCCCGCCGAGCGCGCCCGCATTCCCGCGCTCGACTTCGTGCGCGCCAAGGCTCACCTGGCGCTCGACGAGGAGCTCTACCGGCGCCTGCTCGAGCCGCGCGTCCAGCTGACGAGCTACGGCAAGGACGCCGCGCGGCGCGAGCTCGCCAAGGGCGCGTCGCTCCGGATCGGGCGCTATGGCTTCACGGTGCACGAGCTCGCGAAGGGCGGCCGCAAGGACGTGCGGCTCGTGCTCTACTACGACCGCGTGCCTTCGCTCTTCGGCCTCAAGACCGTGCTGCCGGACCTGTTCCAGCGCGCCTTCCGATTCCGCCGCAGCCGGCAGCGGGTCGTGAGCTAGCGCATGCCCGGCCGCATCCTCACCGCCGGGATCGAGGCGCGCGAGCTCAGGCTCGAGGTGCGCTTCCTGCAGCGCGCGCCCGACCTGCTGCAGGAGGCCGCCTCGGCGAGCGAGCTCTTCGAGGCGCTGGCGCGCGACAGCTTCTCGCTCGTGGTGCTGGGGTCGCTGCCGGACCTCCCGCTCGCCCCGACGATCCAGAAGATCCGCGAGGGGGCGGGGAGCCGCCGCGTGTCGATCCTGGCGATGGTGTCCGAAGCGGACGCGCCCGACACCGAAGGCGTCGTGCTGGAGGCCGGCGCCAACGCGGCGCTGCGGCGCCCGCTCGACCGCTTCGTGCTCGAGAGCTGGGTCTCGAAGCTGGTCGACGTCCCGAACCGCGTGCGCGCGCGGATCCCGGTGCACGTGCAGGTGGTCGGCAGCCGCCACCGCGGCGAGAGCGAGCACTTCTACGGCCTCTCCCGCAACCTGAGCGTCCACGGCATGCTGCTCGCGAGCCCCGTGCGCATCGAGGCGGAGGACCTCGACCTCGAGATCGACCTGCCGGAGTCCGACGGCCGCGTGCGCGTGCTCGGGCGCGTCGCGCGCCAGGCGCCCGAGGTGGGCTGGCCCTATTTCGGCTACGGAATCGAGTTCCTGTACCTGCCCGAGCCCGCCCAGCGCGTGATCGATCGCCTCGTGCGCCGCGAGGCGCCGCAGGAGCCGCCCCGCAGCCTGTGGACCGCGAACGCCATCCACTCGACGCTGCGCAAGGACGACTGGATCTACGAGCTCAGCGATCCCGCGCGCACGGATTGCGGCTTCCTGGTCGAGATCCGGCGCGCCTCGCGCGAGGACTGGCGTGCCGGGCGCGGCAGCCCGTACTACGTGGTCGCGGACCGCACGGCGCAGTCGGCGCTCGCGGCCGCGCGCGGCTTCGTCTTTCGCCACGGCTGACGCCCGATGACGCCGCGGATCTCGGTGCTGCTGCCGGTCCGCGACGCCCGCGCGACGCTCGACCTCTGCCTCGACTCGCTCGCGGCCCAGACGCTCGCCGACCACGAGGTGGTCGCCGTCGACGACGGCTCCGCCGACGGAAGCGGCGAGCGGCTGCTCGACCGCGCGGCGCGCGATTCCCGGCTGCGCGTGCTGCGCGCGAAGCCGCGCGGAGTGGTGGCGGCCCTGAACCACGCGCTCGCCGAAGCGAAGGCGCCGCTCGTCGCACGCATGGACGCCGACGACGTCTCGCACCCGAGCCGCCTCGCGCTGCAGGCGCAGCGTCTCGAGCGCGACCATGCCGTGGACGTGCTGGCCAGCCGGGTGGCGGTCGGCCCGGAAGCGGGCGAGGGCATGCGCGCGTACGTCGAGTGGGTGAACGGGCTCGCCGATCACGAGGCGATGGCCCGCGACCGCTTCGTCGAGTCGCCGGTCGTCCATCCCTCCGTCGCCATGCGCACGTCGACGCTGCGCGGGCTCGGCGGCTATCGAGACTTCGACGGGCCCGAGGACTACGAGCTGTGGTTGCGCGCCTTCGACGCCCGGCTGCGATTCGCGAAGCTCGCAGAGACGCTCCTCGAGTGGCGCGACAGCCCCGGGCGGCTGACGCGCCTCGATCCGCGCTACGCGCCCGAGCGCTTCAGGAGCGTGAAGCTCGACGCGCTCGAGCGCGGCCCGCTCGCAGCGCCCGCGCGACCGCTGGTGGTCTGGGGGGCCGGCCGGATCGGCAAGGCCTGGTCGCGCGCGCTCAGGGCTCGCGGGCTGGGCCTCGCGGCCTTCGTGGAGGTCGACCCGCGCAAGCTCGGCCAGCGGATCCACGGGGTCCCGGTCGTCCCGGTGCCGCAGGCGACCGCCTGGCCGGGGGCGCTGCACCTCGCCGCGGTCGGGCAGCCGGGCGCCCGCGAGCAGATCCGCTCCGAGGCCAGGCAGCTGGGCCTCTCGGAGGAGCGCGACTTCGTCGCGGTCGCCTGACGGACAGCCTCCTATAATCGGCGGATGCGGCGGTTTTGCGCGGTCACGCTCGCGGCGCTGGTGGTGGCGGTGCCCGCGGCGCCGGCGCCGAAAGTCCCGCCTCCGGTTCCGCGGCTCCAGAAGCTCGCGCGCATCCTCGAGCTCGAGGACCAGCGCAGCGCCGGCGGCGACGAGCTCGAGCGGCTGCTCCGGGACGCGGACCGCGGCGTGAGGCGCCGCGCCGCGCTCGCGGCCGGGCGCATCGCGCTGCCCGGACTGGTGGCGCCGCTCGGCGAGCTGATGAACGACCAGGAGGTCGAGGTCCGGCGGATGGCCGCGTTCGCGCTCGGCCTCACCGCGAGCCCGACGGCGGTCGACCGTCTGCTGGCGTCGCTGCAGGACAGCGACAGCCAGGTGCGCGGCCGCGCGGCGGAGGCGCTCGGGAAGATCGGCGACGCCCGCGCTGCCGCGCCGATCGCACAGCTGGTCGTGGCGTCGCTGCCGAAGACGATCGACCGCATGACGGTGCGCGGCGACGATCCGGCCGACGCCGCCGGGCAATGGAGCGAGCAGCGCCTCGCGCTCTTCGCGCTGGCACGGCTCAAGGACGTTCCCGCGGCGCGGCTCGCGCTCGTCGACGGCGCGCGCCCGCGCTTCGACTGGTGGGCCGCGGCCTGGGTGGCGATGCGGCTCGAGAGCCCCGAGCTCAAGCCGGTGCTTCAGGCGGCGGCCGCGTCCGACGAGCCGCTGCAGCGCGCGCTCGCCGCGCGCGGGCTCGGGGCGCTCAAGGACACGGGCTCGGTCGAGCGGCTGGCGGCGCTGGCGCGCGACCGCGACGAGACCGTCGCCATGCAGGCGCTGCGCGCGCTCGGTGGCATCGGCGATCCGCGCGGCGTCGCGGCGGCCTCGGGCATGCTCGACGCGGGCAGCGACGTCGTGCGCCGCGAGGCGCTGCGCACGCTCGCGGCCCTGGGCGGCGACCGGGCCCAGAGCGAGCGGCTCGTGCGCCTGGTGGCCTCGCAGGATCCCTGGATCCGGGCCGCGGCGCTCGGGGCGCTCGCGCGCAGCGACCGCGAGAACTTCGCGCTCGTGCTGTCGGGCATGGACCCCGATCGCGTCTTCTGGGTGCGCTCGGCGCTCGCCAGCGCGCTCGGGAAGGCCGGCGACGAGATGAGCGTCGGCATCCTGCACGCGATGCTGCGCGACGAGGACGCGCGCGTGCTGCCGGGGGTGCTCGAGGCGCTGCGGCAGGCGCGCGGCAAGGACGCGCTCGACACGCTGCGCCGCCACCTCGAGCACGCCGATCTCGGCGTGCGGGTCGCCGCCGCCGAGGGCATCGCGGCGCTCTCGCCCGCGGGGCTCTCCGGCCCGCTGCTTTCGGCCTGGCGCCGGGGGCTGGGCGACGGCGAGGGCGAGCTCGAGGCTCGCATCGCGGCCGTCGTGGCGCTGGCGGCGCAGAAGGACGACGCCGCGAAGAGCGGGCTCGACGAGGTGGCGCGCAAGGACCCCGCGCGCGCGATCCGCGTGCGCGCGGGCCAGCTGCTCCGCGAGCAGGGCGGCGAGGCTCCCGACCCCGGGCCCGAGCGCGTGGTGCGCGCGCCGCTCGACTATGCCGAGGCGATGGCCCCCTACGACCCGCGGGCCGGGGTCCCGCTCTACTCGCCGCGTGCGTTCCTGAAGACGCGCCACGGCACGATCGAGATCCATCTCGACGTGGTCGAGGCCCCGCTCACCACGGCTTCCTTCGTCGCGCTCGCGCGGCGCGGCTTCTACGACGGGCTCACGTTCCACCGCGTCGAGCCGGGCTTCGTGGTGCAGGGCGGCTGCCCGCGCGGCGACGGCAACGGCGGCCCCGGCTATGCGCTGCGCTGCGAGATCACGCGCCGGCCGTACGCGCGCGGCTCGCTGGGGATGGCGCTCTCCGGCAAGGACACCGGCGGCAGCCAGTTCTTCATCACGCTCGCGCCGCAGCCGCACCTCGACGGGGGCTACACGCTCTTCGGCCAGGTCGCGGCGGGCATGGAGCTGGTCGACAAGATCCGGCCCGGCGACGTGATCGAGCGGGTGACGGTGTGGACGGGGGAGGCGCTGCCGTGACGCGCCCGCGCGTGCGGCTCGTCGCGCTCGACATCGACGGCACGCTGCTGCGCAGCGACAAGACGCTGTCGCCGCGCACGCGCGAGGCGGTGGCGCGCGCGCGCGGCGGCGGGGTGCGGGTGGTGCTGGTGACCGGCCGCCGGCACCCGTCGGCGCGCAAGGTGGCCGACGAGCTCGGCCCGGCCCTGCCGCTCGTCGTCCACAACGGCGCGCTCGTGATCGACGAGGGCCGCATCATCCGCTGCCGGCCGCTCGCGCGCGAGGTCGCGGTCCGCGCGATCGAGGTCGGGCGCGCCTGGGGCGCCGAGCCGATCGTCCACTGCGGCCGCGGCGGCGAGGGCTGGCTGCTGGTCGAGGCGCGGGCCCAGCCGGAGGGGCTGGTCGCCTACTACCTCGAGCGAGCGCGCGGCGAGCTGCGGCTCGTCGACGGGCTCGTCGAGGCGCTCGCGCGCGAGGACACGATCCAGGTGATGTTCGGCGGCGCGCGCGCGGGGATCGAGGCGCTCTACGAAGCCCTGGCCGAGGCGCTCGCGGGCGCGGCCCGGCTCGAGCGTACCGTCTATCCGGCGAACGACTTCGCGCTCGTCGACGTGCTCGACCCGGGTGTCGGCAAGGCCGACGCGCTCGCGTTCCTGTGCGGGCGCTGGGGCATCGCGGCGGAAGAGACGCTCGCGATCGGCGACAACTGGAACGACCGCCAGATGCTGGAGTCCGCGGGCCGCGGCCTGCTGATGGGAAACGCGCCCGTCGAGCTCATCGCGCTCGGGCTGCCCCTGCTGCCGACCAACGACGAGGACGGCGTCGCGCACGCGCTCGAGACCCACGTGTTCGCGGCCGGGGCGTAGCAGCCAACAAAAATGGGGGGCGAGACGGACTCTCGACCCCCCCAAACGTCCCCGGGGCTCTTACTTCTTCTTCTTCGAAGCCTTCTTCTTGGCAGCCTTCTTCTTCGCCGGCATTGATGTGATCCCCCCTTTCAGTCCAGGGATGGACGGGCGCGGTCACCTGCCCACCTGTCGGGTATCTGCGAGCCGCGCATACTAGCGGTAGGGTAGGAACGCCCCCAAGCGTTGTCAAGGGTTTTTTGGCGTCGCTCGGGCTCCATGCTCCACGCGTGGAGCGGGTTAGACTGTGCACGGTGGCTGTGGAAATCATTTGAACAGGCTCCAGGAGCCAGTTTCAGCGCGTGCATCTCTCGAAATCGCTGTCGTGCGGAGCCTTCCGCTGCGCACGACGAAAATGTGGGAGGTGCCGGCTCGAGAGCGGTCCTTGTATGCTATTTGGAATACCTGATCGCGGCGCGCGCGACCGGCGGCAGCGCGCGACTAGCCGCCGTAGTGCGTGGTGAGGCGCGCGCGCGCGGCGTGGCGCTCGAGCCCGAGCGAGACGAGCTGCGTCAGCAGCTCGGGATAGCGTAGCCCGCTCGCCTCCCAGAGCTTCGGGTACATGCTGATCGACGTGAAGCCGGGAATCGTGTTGATCTCGTTCAGCAGCAGCCGGCCCGAGGCCTTCTCGAGGAAGCAGTCGACGCGCGCGTAGCCCGCGCCGTCGACCGCGCGGAACGCGGCCAGCGCGAGTGCCCGCACCGCGTCGCTCTCCGCGGGCGAGATCCGCGCCGGGATGTGGAGCTCGGTGCGGCTCGCGGCGTCGTACTTGGAGTCGTAGTCGTAGAACTCGCGGTCGGGAACGATCTCGCCGGGCACGGAGGCTTTGGGATCGTCGTTTCCGAGCACGGAGACCTCGATCTCGCGCACCTCGTGCCCGCGCTCGACCACCACCTTGCGGTCGTAGGCGAAGGCGAGCTCGAGCGCGGGCTCGAAGCGCTTCGAGCGTCTTCACCTTGCTCACCGCGACGCTCGATCCCAGGTTCGCGGGCTTCACGAAGAGCGGCAGCCCGAGCTCGCTCGCGACCTTGGCTTCCAGGGCGGGATCGCGCGCGCCTCAGCACGCGGTGCTCGACCTGCGGCAGCCCGGCCTCGGCGAAGAGCGACTTCATGATCGCCTTGTCCATCGAGGCCGCGGAGGCGAGCACACCGGCGCCCACGTACGGCACCGCGGCGAGCTCGAAGAGGCCCTGCACCGTCCCGTCCTCGCCGAAGGTCCCGTGCAGCACCGGAAAGAAGACGTCGGGCCGCGCGAGCTCGCGCGCGTCGGCGAGCCGACGCAGCCGCCCGCCGTCCTCGGGCGAAGGCGAGAGGAACACGGCTTCGCCGCCCTCGGCCCTTGGCGCGCCCGCGGGCTGCAGGTGCCAGCCGCCGGCCTTGTCGACGAAGAGCGGGAGCACGTCGTGGCTCTCCGAAAGCCCCTCGGCCACGGAGCGGGCCGAGCGCAGGCTCACCTCGTGCTCGCCGGAGCGGCCTCCGAACACGAGCGCCACCTTGAGCCGCGCGTTCACGAGGGAAGTCTATACTCGCTCCCCCCATGCCCGGCTTCGCGTTCACGGTCGACTCGCGCGACGGGCGCGCCCGCGCCGGGCGGCTCGTGACTCCGCACGGGGAGGTGGCGACACCCGTCTTCATGCCCGTCGGCACCGCGGCCGCCGTGAAGGCCGTGCTGCACCGCGACCTCGCCGAGATCGGTGCCCGCATCCTGCTCGCGAACACCTACCACCTGATGCTGCGGCCGGGCGACGCGCTCGTGGCGAGCCTGGGCGGCCTTCACGGCTTCACGGGCTGGAGCGGGCCGTTCCTCACCGACAGCGGCGGCTACCAGGTGTTTTCGCTCGCCGCGCTCCGCAAGCTCGACGAGGAAGGCGTCGTCTTCCAGAGCCACATCGACGGCAGCGAGCACCTGCTCTCGCCCGAGCGGTCGATGGCGATCCAGCAGAACCTGGGCGCCGACATCGCGATGGCGTTCGACGAGTGCCCGCCGGGCGACGCGCCCCGCGACGTGGTCGAGGCCGCCACCGCGCGCACCACGCGCTGGGCCCGGCGCAGCCGCGACGCCCACACGCGCGCCGACCAGTGGCTGTTCGGCATCGTGCAGGGCGGCGTCCACCTGGACCTGCGCGCCGAGAGCGCCCGAGCGCTCGTCGAGCTCGACTTCCCCGGCTACGCGGTGGGCGGCCTCGCGGTGGGGGAGCCGAAGCCGGGGCGCGACCGCGTGCTCGAGGAGGTCGACGCCCTGCTGCCCGCCGAGCGGCCGCGCTACCTGATGGGCGTGGGACACTCCGCAGGACCTGATCGACGCGGTGGCGTGCGGCATCGACATGTTCGACTGCGTGCTGCCGACCCGCAACGCCAGGAACGGCCAGCTCTTCACGAGCCGCGGCCGCATCTCGATCAGGAACGCCCGCTACCGCGACGACCCGCGCCCGCCCGATCCCGACTGCCGCTGCCACACCTGCCGCACCGCGAGCCGCGCCTACCTGCGCCACCTGCACCTCGCGGGGGAGATGACGGCCGCCACCCTGATGAGCCTGCACAACCTCTTCTACTACCTTGACATGATGGAGGAGCTACGGCAGAGTATCCGTTTGTGCCGCTTCGAGAGCTGGCGCGGAGAGACCCTGCGCCGCCTGGAAGCCGCCGATCAGGACGGGTCGTAGCGCGACGGTCCTCGTGATCTCCCGCCCAAGACCCTGAGAAGCGAGAGAACCCGGAAAAGCCTTTCGCGCTACTAGAAGCGAGAGACCCGCATGGCCGACTCGATATCCCTACTCGCGCTCACCGGCCCCGCCCGGCCGGGCGAGCCCCACCCGCTCGCCAGCCTCGTGATGATGGGGCTGATCTTCGCGATCTTCTATTTCGTGCTGATCCTGCCGATGCGCCGCAAGCAGGGCAAGCTCGAGCAGCTCGTGAAGAGCCTCAAGAGCGGCGACCGCGTCGTGCTGAGCTCCGGGATCTTCGGCACGATCGTGGGCATCGAGGACGATGCCTTCCTCGTCCGCGTGGACGACAAGACCAGGATCAAGGTCCTGAAGAGCGCCGTGGCCGGCCTGCAGGCGCCCGGGACCGAGAAGACGGAGAAGTGATGCCTCCCGCTCTGCAAAACCCGCTCACCTTGTGGCTGCTGCTGACGGCGGCGCTCGCCGGCCTCGCGTACGCGTTCGTGCGCCAGGATCTGCGCTGGCGGGCGATCGTCTACGGCTCGGTGCTGATCGCCTGCGGCGTCGCCGTCTGGCCCCCCTACGAGCGCGAGGGCCAGCCCGGAAAGATCCAGCTCGGGCTCGACCTGCGCGGCGGGATCCACCTGGTGCTGCAGGTGGTCGTCGAGGACGCGCTCAACCAGACGACCGACGACGCCGTCACCACCGCGCGCGACCAGGCGGGGCGCAAGGGCATCCAGATCGGGCCGGTGGCGCGCGTCTCGCCCACCGCCTTCACGGTCGAGGGCGTCGAGCCGGCGCGCGTCAAGGACATGCGCGACCTGCTGCGCGACTTCTTCCGCACCGGCTGGGAGGTGAAGGAGTCGGGCGAGGGCAAGTTCACGGTCGAGATGAACGAGCTCTACCAGCGCCAGCTCAAGAGCCAGACCGTGCAGGAGGCGATCCGCACGCTCGAGCGGCGCGTCAACGTGCTCGGCGTCGCCGAGCCGGTGATCGCGGCGCAGGGCGCACGCGGCGACCAGATCCTGGTGCAGCTGCCGGGCGTCACCGACGTGGAGCAGGCCAAGCGCATCATCAAGACGACGGCACAGCTGTCGCTGAAGCTCGTGGAGACCTCGGCCGCGAGCCAGGAGACGCTGCTGGCGGCGACCGGCGGCAAGGTGCCGGACAACCAGGAAGTGCTCTCGGGCCCCGGCTCGACGCCGGGCGAGCCGGTCTACTACCTGCTCCGGAAGGAGGCGCTCATCACCGGGCGCGACCTGAAGAGCGCGCGCGTCGGCGTCGACGAGAACAACCGCCCGCAGATCAACTTCGCGCTGAACGCCACCGCCACCGACAAGTTCTCGCGCGAGACCGCCGCGCAACATCAACCGCCAGCTCGCGATCGTGCTCGACGGCACCGTCTACTCGGCCCCGGTGATCCAGAGCAAGCTCGGCGTCCGACAACCGCATCACCGGCCGCTTCAGCACGCAGGAGGCGGACGAGCTGTCGCAAGATCCTGAAGGCCGGCGCGCTGCCGGCCTCGCTCAAGTACCTGCAGCAGCTGACGGTGGGCGCCTCGCTCGGCCGCGACTCGATCCGCGACGGCGTGCGCGCCTCGGCCGCGGCGATGGCGTTCATCACCATCTTCATGCTGGTCTACTACCGGCTGTCGGGCCTGAACGCGATCGTGGCGCTCGCCGCCAACCTGCTGATCGTGCTGGCCGCGATGGCCTACTTCGGCGCGACGCTCACGCTGCCCGGCATCGCCGGCATCATCCTGACGGTCGGCATCGGCGTCGACACCAACGTGCTGATCTTCGAGCGCATCCGCGAGGAGCTGCGCCACGGCAAGACCGTGCGCGCCGCGGTCCAGAACGGCTTCGACCGCGTCTGGATCACGATCCTCGACACCCACGCCACGGCGCTGATCGCGGCCGCGTTCCTGTTCCAGTTCGGCACCGGGCCGATCAAGGGCTTCGCCGTCACGCTCGTGATCGGGCTCATCGCCAACGTCTTCGCGTCGTACTTCGTCAGCAAGTTCCTCTTCGAGTGGGTGCTCGGCGGGCGCCACTACGAGAAGCTGAGCATCTAGGGGCGCGCCATGGAGATCATCAAGAACCCGCAGACTTCGACTTCCTGGGCAAGGCGAAGTACTTCGTGGCGCTCAGCGCGCTGCTGATCGCCGCCGGGATCTTCTGGATCGCCTCGGGGCACCTGCGCTACGGCGTCGAGTTCTCGGGCGGCACGCAGCTCATCGTGGAGTTCAAGGACGCGCCCGATGTCGACAAGATCCGCGACGCGGTCACGAGGGTGTCGCCGGGCTCGGTGATCCAGACCTACGGCGACCCCAAGGCCAACAAGGTGCTGGTGCGCATCTCGCAGGAGGCCTCCGAGAGCGACCTCGACGCGCCGGAGCGGGCCGTGCGCCAGGCGCTCGCCGACTCGTACGCCCAGAACCCGGTCGTCGAGTCGTCCTCCGAGATCGTCGGGCCCGTGGTGGGCGCCGAGCTGCGGCAGAAGGCGATCCTGCTCACGGTGCTCGGGCTGCTGTTCCAGCTGATCTACATCGCGTGGCGCTTCAAGGGCGGGATCTGGGGCGCCGGCGCCACGATCGCGGCGTTCCACGACGTGCTGGTGTGCCTGGCGTTCCTCGCGTTCTTCAACTTCGAGATCACGCTCAACGTGATCGCGGCGCTGCTCACGCTCGTGGGCTACAGCGTCAACGACACCATCGTGATCTTCGACCGCGTGCGCGAGAACCTGCTGCACCGGCGCAAGGAGCCGATGGCCAAGCTGCTGAACGACTCGCTCAACCAGACGCTCACGCGCACGCTGATCTCGAACGGCACCACCTTCCTGGCCGTGCTCGGCCTCTTCCTGTTCGGCGGCGAGGTGCTGCGCGGGTTCGGCTTCGCGATGGTGGTCGGCATCGTCGTCGGCACCTACTCGACGCTCTTCATCGCCGTGCCGATGGTCGAGTGGTGGTACTCGCGGGGCGGCGGCAGCGGAAAGGTCGTCCGCGCCGCCTGATTCGGGGGCGGTTTCACCTTCTTTCACCCCCAGGGTGAGGAACCTCACCGCGGCAGGACGCGCCCAAGCCTCTCGGGGAAGAGAGCGGATGTAAGATGGCGATGATGGGCGCCCCTGCCGAAAAGCCCGTTGTTGAGCCGCCCGCCGTCGAGCCGGAAGGCCGCCGTTTCCTCGGGGCGATCGACGAGGACAACCTCTTCGCGACGGCGATGGCCGTCATGGAGCCGCCCCACAAGACCCGTTGGCAGCTGATCGGCCGGCGCGTCTCGATCGGCGCCCACATCGTCGCGGCCCTGCTGATCGTCCTCGTCCCGATCTTCATGCCGGAGGAGCTTCCGGAGCAGGGCGACAGGCGCGTCGTCTTCTTCGACCCGCCGCCGCCCCCGCCGCCACCGATGCAGCGCGGCAGCTCGATCCGCGAGCAGGTGAAGCCGGAGCCCGCCGAAGAAGGTGGTCGAGGCGCCGAAGCCCGACTTCGTCGCGCCGATCGAGCAGCAGCCGGTCGAGAAGCCGCTCGAGCCGGAGACGGGCGTCAAGCCGGAGGACCAGTTCGGAAGCGAGACCGGCAGCGACCTCGGCGACGCGCTCGGGATGGAGGGCGGCGTCGAAGGCGGGCAGGTGGGCGGCGTCCCGGGCGGCGTGCTCGGCGGGGTGCTGGGCGGGACGGGCACGGGCCCGGTGATGGACTACGACACCCCGCCGCGGCCGATCAAGTCCCCGCGCCCGCAGTACCCCCAGGAAGCCTTCATCAAGAAGATCGAAGGCACGGTGCTGGTCGAGATCCTGATCGACGCGACGGGCAAGGTCGCGCGGGCGCGCGTGGTCCAGTCGGTGCCGCTGCTCGACGCCGCGGCGCTCCAGACGGTCTACCAGTGGGCGTTCATGCCTGCGATCAAGCACGGCAAGCCGGTCGCGACCCTGGCGCACATCCCGGTGGCGTTCCGCATCTACTAGTCGGCGCTCCCACCCTTCGGGGCGGACGCTTGGAACCTGGAGGGCGAGAGCGGTGTCCAAGTAAGCAGCCCGCAGGTGCCTTCGTGGACCCCCACGGCCCGAAAAGCCTTGCGGGATCAAGCCTTGACACCTCCGGGAAGCGGGGACTAGAATCCGCGTCTCTTGCCCGAAAGGGCGGGATTTCAAGGCAAAAATGTAAGAGGTCGGCCAATGGAGAAGAGGCTTTTCGAGGACCTCATCGACTCGGGCAAGGGCGACCACAGCACTCAGCAGTCGAAGACCATCCCGGTCTCCCTCGCCCTCCACATGGTGATCGCCGCGGTGATCATCATCGTGCCGCTGCTGTCGGCCGACCAGCTGCCGGATCCGGCCTCGGCGGTGAAGGCCTTCTTCGTCGAGCCGATGGCGGCCCCGGCGCCACCGCCGCCGCCCCCGCCTCCCGCGGCGCGGCCGCAGGCGCCGAAGGTGATCCAGAAGCCGGTGGTCGAGAACAAGTTCGTCGCCCCCGTCGAGGTTCCCGAGGAGATCAAGCCCGAGGAGAGCATCGACATGGGCGTCGAGGGCGGCGCCGGCGGTGTCGAGGGCGGCGTCCCCGGCGGAGTCGTGGGCGGGATCGTCGGCGGCCTGCCTGACGCCCCGGCGCCGGTCCAGGCCGTCCGCGTGGGCGGCCAGATCAAGGAGCCGAAGAAGCTCAAGAACGTTCCGCCCGTCTACCCCGACATCGCCAAGCAGGCGCGCGTCCAGGGCGTCGTGATCCTCGAGTGCACGATCTCGCCCCAGGGCAAGGTGACGGACGTGAAGGTGCTGCGCGGGATCCCGCTGCTCGACCAGGCGGCGACCGACGCGGTCAAGCAGTGGGTCTACACGCCGACTCTCTTGAACGGCGTGCCGGTACCCGTCATCATGACGGTCACCGTCAACTTCAAGCTCTCCTAAGGCCTCGGCCGAAGAGCCCGTACTAGAGAAAGTCCAGGAGGACGCGATGCAGTTCGATCTCAGGACCATGGCCGAGCACATGGGCGGCGTTGCGTGGGCCGTCGTCATCGTGCTCTTCATCATGTCCATGTACTCGATCGCCGTGATGATCGAGCGCTTCTGGACCTTCCGCCAGGCGACGCTTCAGTCGCGCAAGTACGTGCCCGAAGTGGCGCGCTACATGAAGTCGAACAAGATCCACGAGGCGATCAACGTCTCCGACGGCAAGCAGTACAGGCTCAGCCACCTCGCCAAGGTGCTGAAGCCGGGCCTGCAGGAGTGGCAGTACCAGGTCGAGACCGGCGAGGTCGAGCGCGACCGCGACGCCGCGGTCGAGGCCGCCAAGCGCGCGATCCACCGCGCGACCGCCGTGAACCTCGCCGACCTGAAGCGCGGGCTCTCGGGCCTCGCCACGATCGGCGCGACGGCCCCCTTCGTGGGCCTGTTCGGCACCACCTTCGGCATCATCAACGCCTTCTCGGGCATGGCGCTCACCGGGTCGGGCGGCATCGCGGCGATCTCGGCCGGTATCGCCGAGGCGCTCATCACCACCGCGTTCGGCCTCTTCGTGGCGGTGCCGGCGGTGTGGGCCTTCAACTACTTCAACGGCAAGGTCGAGAACTTCAACGTCGAGATGGACAACGCCAGCTCGGAGCTGCTCGACCAGTTCATCAAGAAGGGCTAGCGCAACGCGCACCGGGCCCAAGGAGCCATCCCATGTCAATGGCAGTCGGCGGCAAGCAAGGGCGGGCCGATGGCGGACATCAACGTCACGCCCATGGCCGACATCATGATCGTGCTGCTGATCATCTTCATGGTGATCACGCCGCTGCTGCAGAAGGGCGTCGACGTGGTGCTGCCCAAGGCGGGCAACACCAAGGAGCGCAAGGACGAGCCGAAGTCGATCGTGGTCGCGATCAAGAAGGACTCGACCACCTACCTGAGCGGCCAGAAGCTCGACAACCAGGCGGAGCTCCTGCCCAAGGTCAAGGAGAAGCTCCAGGACCTGCCCGAGGGCGCGCGCATGATCTACCTGAAGGCCGACGACGCGCTCGCCTACGCGGAGGTCATGAAGGTGATGGACCTGGTGCGCGAGGCGGGCGCCGAGGAAGTGGCGCTGATCGCCGAGCCGCGGGTGCAGGGGTAGCGCCATGACGACAGAGGCCCATGGACAAGGACGCCGTCCATCACCGGGAGATGGAGAAGAAGCGCCGTCTCGGCAAGACCGACGAGGTCCACCCCGAGAGCGGCGCGATGGCCGACATCAACATCACGCCTCTCATCGACGTGATGCTGGTGCTGCTGATCATCTTCATGGTGGTGACCCCGCTCGCGCAGCGCGGGCTCGACATCTCGCTGCCGCAGCCGCCGCCGCCCAACCAGCCCGAGCAGAGGACGCCGCCCAACCAGGTGGTGCTGGCGCTCGAGGAGGGCGCCATCACGGTCAACAAGAACCCCGTCACGCTCGAGGACCTCGAGTCGCGGCTGCGCGACATCTACCAGGCGCGCTCCGACAAGACGATCTTCGTGCGGGCCACGGGCACCGTGCCCTACGGCCGCGTGGTCCAGGCGATGGACCTCGCCAAGGCCGCCGGCGTCGAGCGGATCGGCATCATCTCCGACAAGATGATCGAGGAAGCCGGCGGCGCGGTCGGCGGCCAGCCGTAACGCCCGCCTCGGGCGCCTCTAAGCTACCCGGCGAGCACTTACCTCGCCTGGCGTGAGCCGCGGCGCCAGCCTCACAGACGCACCGGGCTCTCGCAACTCCGTCGAGATCACCGCCGGACGCGAAGGCTCGCCACGACGTCGGATGCATGCCAGCTCTGCACGACGCTCAGACAGCAGCGGCCGAGCAGTCAGGTGCCCGCGACCGAATCAGGGTGCGGCTACGAGCCGGCCGGACCCTTCGTGGATCCGGCCGGCGAAACAGTTCGCCTACTTCCCGGGCTCGGGAGTGGCGGTGGCCTCCGGCGGCACGTCGGTGCCACCCGCGGCTGCCGCGGCCGTCTCCTTGCGGAGGTCCATCGCCTGCTTCTGCAGCAGCACGGCCTGGTCCAGGAACTCCTTGCGCTTCTTCGGGTCGCGGGTGACCTGGGCCTTGACGCGGTACAGCAGGCCCTTCGTGATGACCGCCTCCCAGTAGTCGGGCTTCATGCCGAGGGCCGTGTCGACGGCGGCCAGGCCCTTGTCGGCGTACTCTTCCTTCTCCTTGTCGCCGATCAGCGGGTCGCGGTAGGCCTTGTCCCAGTAGAACATCGCGAGCTTGTAGTAGCCGCTCGGGTCGGTGGCGTCGAGCTTGGCGCACTTCTCGAGCGTCGTGATCGCGCTCGAGAACTTGGCGCGCCGCGCGCCCTTCGACTGGTTGTCGACGAAGACCGCGCCGGCCTCGTCCCAGAGCGGCTTGTTGTAGAACGCCGCGAGCGCCCCGCACGCCTTCGCGTCGTTCGGGTTCTGCTCGGTCACCCTGGCGTAGGTCTGCTCCGCCTCCGCCACGCGGCCGAACTTCTCGTAGAGGTTGGCCATCGCGTAGAGGTTCTTGGCGTCGTCCGGGTTGTCCTTCACCAGCTGCTCGGCGAAGCCGAGCGCCTTCTCGTAGTTCGTGAGCGGCGGGTCCGAGTACATCGCCGTCAGCGCGCCGAGCGTGTTGATGCGGAGCTGCTTGATGTTGGGACTGTCGGCCTTGTTGACCTCGAGCGACTTCTCGTAGTGGGCGAGCGCCTGGTCGAGGTGCTGCTTGTTGTCGTCGCCTTCCTTGCCCGGCCGGTAGAGCGACTGGTGGGCGCTGCCCAGGTAGAAGTGAGCCTCCGCGAAGTTCGGCTCGAGCTCGACCGCCCGCTCGTAGTACGGGATCGCCTGCCGGTAGTTCTCCTCCTTGTAGAGGCGGTTGCCGTCCTTGAAGGCGGCCTTCGCTCGCACCATGTCGCAGCCCACGCCGACCACCACGAGGGGGAGCAAGGCGGCGAACAGGCGGATTCTCAATCGGGTTCTCATCGGCCGTCTCCCGGGAAAGTCGTTGAATACAAAGAGTCTCGGAGGAAGCGGATTATAGGCACGCCCTCAAAGGGGAGTCAAGGAAAGCGCCTTTCATTTGACCGGTTTTGCCCCCGTCCCTAGACTCCACGAAAGGCCATGATTCGCTTCGAAGACATCCAGGAGACGGTCGAGAAGCACCACCCGGACGCCGATCTCGAAATCCTCCGCAAGGCTTACATCTTTTCGGCGGTCGAGCACAAGGGGCAGGTGCGCGCCTCGGGCGAGCCCTACCTCGTGCACCCGCTGGAGGTGGCGGCGATCCTGGCCGAGATGCGGATGGACCCGATCTGCGTCGCGGTCGGCCTGCTGCACGACGTGCTCGAGGACACGCTGACCGACGCCCGAGCGGCTCCAGGAGTACTTCGGCTCCGACGTGCTGCACATCGTGGAGGGCGTCACCAAGATCTCGCAGATCCCGTTCGCCACCAGCGAGGAGCGCCAGGCCGAGACCTACCGCAAGATGCTGCTGGCGATGGTCGACGACATCCGGGTGATCCTGGTGAAGCTCGCCGACCGCCTGCACAACATGCGCACGCTGCAGCACCTGCCCGAGGACCGCCAGAAGCGGATCGCGCGCGAGACGCTCGACATCTACGCCCCGATCGCGGGCCGCCTCGGGATGGCCAAGATCAAGAACGAGCTCGAGGACCTCGCCTTCCGCTACATCGACAAGCCGGCCTACGACGCGCTCGCGCAGCAGGTCGAGGATCGTCGCAAGCAATCGGCCGCCTTCATCGAGAAGATCCGCGCGGTGGTCGACCAGAACCTGCGCGCGGCGGGAATCGAGGCGCAGATCGAGGGCCGCATCAAGCGCCTGCACTCGATCCAGCAGAAGCTCAGGCGCCAGCGCATCGACCTCGACCAGGTCTACGACTTCGTCGCGCTGCGGATCCTGGTCGGAAGCGTCGCCGACTGCTACGCGGCGCTCGGCGTGCTCCACAACACCTGGCGCCCGGTGCCGGGGCGGATCAAGGACTTCATCGCGATGCCGCGCCCGAACGGCTACCAGTCGCTCCACACCTCGGTGATCTCGGAGGACGGCCACCCGTTCGAGGTGCAGATCCGCACGCAGGAGATGCACCGGATCGCCGAGGAGGGCATCGCCGCGCACTGGAAGTACAAGGAGGGCCGCACCGGCGTCGACAAGGACGACCACGCCTTCTCGTGGCTGCGGCAGCTGCTCGAGTGGCAGCAGGAGGTCAAGGACCCGCACGAGTTCCTGAACTCGCTGAAGCTCGACCTCTATCCCGAGGAGGTCTACTGCTTCACGCCGCGCGGAGAGGTGAAGATGCTGCCGCGCGGCGCCTCGCCGATCGACTTCGCCTACGCGATCCACACCGAGGTCGGCCACCAGTGCGTGGGCGCGCGCGTCAACGGCAAGATGGTGCCGCTGCGCTACAAGCTCAAGAACGGCGACATCATCGAGATCCTGACCTCGCCGGGCCACAAGCCGAGCCGCGACTGGCTGAGCTTCACGGTCACGAACAAGGCGAAGGCCAAGATCCGCCACTACCTGAACACGACCGAGAAGCAGCAGGCGCTCGAGATCGGCAGGAAGCACCTGGAGCGCGAGCTGCGGCGCTACGATCTCTCGCTCAAGAAGGTGCTCGCGGAGCCGACGCCGCTCGAGACGCTGGCGCAGGAGACGGGCGCCGGCACGCGCATCGACGACCTGTTCGTGGCGATCGGCTACGGCAAGCTCTCGGTGCGCCAGGTGCTGGCGAAGCTCCTGCCGCCCGAGAAGCTCGCCGAGCCGACGCCCACCGCCAAGCCGCTCGCGGTGGTCGACGCCGTGAAGCGGCTGCTGCGCGGCGACGACCGCATCAAGGTGAAGGGCACCGACGACCTCCTGGTCTACCGGGCCAAGTGCTGCAACCCGATCATGGGCGAGCCGATCGTCGGCTACATCACGCGCGGCAAGGGCGTCTCGGTGCACTCGCTCGCCTGCCCGAACGTCACCAACCTGGTCTACGACCCCGAGCGGCGGATCGCGGTCGAGTGGGAGTCGGGGGCCGAGGGCGGCTACGAGGTGCGTCTGGCCGTCGGGCTGCAGGACCGCCCGGGCGCGCTCGCCGCCGTGACCGCGGCGCTCGCCGCCGTCAAGACCGACGTGCGCGACGCGCAGGTGCGCACGTTCGACGACAAGACCGCCTCGATCGAGCTCACGGTGAGGATCAGCGACAAGAAGCACCTCGACCGCGTGCTGAAGTCGGTGCGCGGCGTGTCGGGCGTGATCGACGTCGCGCGCCACAGCGTTCCGCGCTGAGCGGCTCTCATTTGCGCGCCGCCGGGCAAAGCGGATACGCTCGAAACTTCCCCTAACAGGAGGTCTCTGGTCCCTTGCCCACAAAGCACGTGTCCACGTCCGAGGCGCCCCAGCCGATCGGGCCCTACTCGCAGGGGGTCATCTCGGGAGGCCTGCTGTTCTGCTCGGGGCAGATCGCACTCCACCCGGAGACCGGCGAGCTCGTCGAGGGCGACGTGGCGGTGCAGACCGACCGGGTGCTGCAGAACCTGATCGCGGTCCTGCGGGCGGCCAAGATGGGACCCGAGAACGTGGTGAAGGCCACGGTCTACCTGACCGACATGGCCGACTTCCCGAAGATGAACGAGGTCTACGCGAAGTACCTGGGGGACAAGCCCCCGGCCCGCACCACGATCGCCGCGGCCGGCCTGCCGCGCGGCGTCAAGGTGGAGATCGACGTGATCGCGGCGTACTAGGCCGCTGCGCTCTTGGACTTGGCGGGCGGAGCCGGCTTCGCGACCTTGCCGGAGCGCAGGCAGCGCGTGCAGACCTTGACCCGCTTGTGGGTTCCCTTGCCGACCACCGCGCGCACGGACTTCAGGTTGGGGTTGAAGCGCCGGTGAGTCACGTTGTGGGCGTGGCTGACCCGATTGCCGAACTGCGGGCCCTTGCCGCAGATGTCACACCGCTGAGCCATGACGAGACGACCTCCCTCGGGGCCCGATTCCGGCCCAGGACGCAAAACTCGATTCTAGAGGAGGGTCTCCTCGAGCGTCAAGGCGGGCCCTGGGAGCGGCCGTCCGGGGAGGCGGGCCGGGTGGCCATGCTATAGTCGCCGGGCTCGAAAACCATGGTCCAGTTCAACTTCAGCGAGCGGACCATCAAGGCGAAGGTGGTCTACTACGGGCCGCCGCAGTCCGGAAAAACCACGAACCTCGAGCAGATCCACAGGATCAGCGACCCCGAAGGGGCCAACCGGCTGATCTCGCTCAACACCGCCCAGGACCGGACGCTCTTCTTCGACCTGCTGCCCTTCAGCCTCGGCAGCGTCTCCGGCTACGACTTCAAGATCCAGCTCTACACGGTCCCCGGCCAGGTCCAGTACAACGCCACGCGGCGGGTGGTGCTGGCCGGCGCCGACGCCGTCGTGTTCGTGGCGGACAGCCGCCGGCCGTCGGCGAAGGAGAACCAGGCGGCCTTCGAGAACATGAAGGTCAACCTGCTCGCGAACCGGCTGGTTCCCGAGAAGGTCCCGCTCGTCGTCCAGTACAACAAGCAGGACCTCGAGCCGCTGGTTCCGCGCGAAGAGCTCGACCGCACGCTCAACTTCTGGGGGCGCAGGGCGTTCCCGGCGGTGGCCGCCCGCGGCGAAGGCGTGATGGAGACGTTCGCCGCCGTGGTTCAGGAGATGCTCGCGACGATCGCGGTCAAGTACAACCTGAAGGAGAAGGGCCTCGATCCCGAATCGGTGCCCGAGATCGTGGCGCAGGCGTTCGCGGAGATCGTGAGGAAGGCTCCGCCGCGGCCCGCCGCAGCACCCGCGCCGCCCGCGCCGAAAGTCGTGATCGCCGAGCCCCAGGGTGTCGAGCCCGCGTACCCGGGACAGGTCGGGCCCGAGGTGAATCCCGTCTCGGAGGAGCTGCTCAACCGCGCGATCCGCGCGAACGTCGAGCTCGCCCAGACGCTCAGCCAGCTGGTCCGCGAGGTCCACGAGGGGCTCGGCGTGATCCAGGTCCAGTCGAGCCGGCTCGCCGCCTCGACCGACGACGCCCATCGCGGGTCGCTCGTGGCCGCGATCGAGCATCAGGTGAAGCGGATGCAGCAGATGCTGCGCGAGACCGGCCAGCCCGCGGGCTCGCGCGCGCCCGGGCCGCCGCAGACTCCGCCGACGCCGCCGCGCGGCATCACGGCGCCGGCTCCGCCGCCGCGTCCGAGCCCGGCCCCCGCGCCGCCGCTGCCGTTCCCATCGCCCGCGCGTCCCGCGGCGTCGCAGGAGCCGGTGGCTCGTCCGCGTCCCGCGGCCCCCGGCCCGGCCGCCGTCGCTGCGGTTGCCGGGCTCGACGGGCTGGTCGCGGAGATGGTCCAGCTGTCGCGCCCTGCGCTCGCCGCGCGCCCCGTCCGCGTGGAAGTCCGGATGACGCCCGGCACGCCGCTGCCGCGCTGCTCGCCGATCGGCCTGAAGCGCTCGTTCGCCGCGCTCTTCCAGGGGCTCTCGGCCGTCGTGGCGCCGCAGTCGGCGATCGTCGTGCGCGCCGAGAAGAAGCCGGTGCTCTTCAAGGGCAGGGACGGCTCCCAGCAGACGCGCGACTTCCTGATGATCGCGGCGACCCACGCCGGCGGCCTCGCGGATGCCGATCAGCAGCGCGTGCTGCAGGGCGCCGACGCCGGCCCGCTCGGCGAGGCCCAGCGGCTCGTGCGGGAGATGGGCGGCTTCATCCGCTTCGCGCCGCTGCCCGGCGGCGCGCTCGAGACGCGCATCTTCCTGCCCGCTTGAAACGGGGGGTGCTGCGCCGCACCCCCCGGTGTCAACGACCGGCCGCGGCGAGGTCGAAAGCCTGGCCCATCGCCGGCACGCGCGCGACGAAGCCGCGCTCGCGCGTGATCCGCCCGGCGAGCGCATCGGCCGCCTCCGGCTCGCCGTGGGTGACGAAGACCGCCTGAGGCTTGCCCTTGACGCCCGACAGCCAGCGCAGCATCTCGCCCCCGTCGGCGTGGCCCGAGAGCCCCTTCAGGTCCCGGATCTCCGCCAGCACGGGCAGCTCGCCCTTGTGGATCCGCACCGTGGAGGCGCCGTCGAGGAGCGCGCGGCCGAGCGTGCCCGCCGCCTGGTAACCGGTGATCAGCAGCGTGTTCTCGGCCTTGGGCAGCCGGATCCGGCAGTGGTGAAGGATGCGCCCGCCCGACAGCATGCCGCTCGACGAGATGATGACGGCCGGGCCCTTGAGGTCGTTGAGCGCCTGCGACTGCGCGCGCGTGCGGTGCAGGTGCACCCACTTGCCGTGGAGCAGGCTGCGCCCGCCGATCGTGTTGAGGCTCTCGCGGTGCGCGTCGGGGTACTGCGCGTAGATGCGCGTGGCGTCGATCGCCATCGGGCTGTCGACGTGGATCGGGAAGGGACGCATGCGCCCCGTGCTCACGAGCTGGTCCATCAGCCAGATCATCTGCTGCGCCCGCCCGACCGCGAAGGCGGGAATCAGCAGCACGCCGCCGCGGGCGAAGGTCCGCTTCAGCACGCCCTCGAGCTGGTCGAGCACGGTGATCTCGGGATGGGTGCGGTTGCCGTACGTGCTCTCGATCACGAGGTAGTCGGCGTCGGGCGCCAGCTCGGGGTCCTTGGTGAGGACCGCCCCGAAGCGGCCGACGTCGCCGCTGAAGACCACCCGCGTGCGCTGTCCCGCCTCCTGCAGCTCCACGTCGGCGGACGCCGCTCCGAGCAGGTGGCCGGCCTCCCGGTAGCTGAAGGACAAGGCGTCGTTCACCGCCTGCGCGCGGCCGAGCGGCACGGCGCGGAAGAGCTTCATCGCCTCCTGGACGTCCGAAGCGTCGAAGAGCGGAAGCGCCGGCGCGTGCTTGGTGAGCCCCTTGCGGTTCAGGTAGTCGGCGTCCTCTTCCTGCAGGTGCGCCGCGTCCAGCAGCAGGATCTCGGCCAGCTCCAGCGTGGGCGGCGTGCAGTAGATGGCGCCGCGGAAGCCGAGCTTGACGAGCCGCGGCACGCGACCGATGTGGTCGAGGTGGGTGTGGGTGAGCACGATCGCGTCCACCTTGGCGACCGGGAACTCGGGCTGGCTCCAGTTGCGCTGGCGCAGCGCCTTGTCCCCCTGGAACATTCCCGAGTCGACGAGCACGAGCCGCCCGCCGGCCTCGACGCAGGTACTGCGATCCCGTCACCGTCCGCGCCGCGCCGAGGAAGGTCAGCCTGGCCATGACCACCTCGCGGGGCCGTTCACGCCTCAGGCCACCAGCTTGCGCAGCACGGTCTGCAGGATGCCGCCGTTCCGGTAGTAGTTGACCTCGACCGGCGTGTCGAGCCGGGCGGTCGCCACGAACGAGGCGCGCGAGCCGTCGGCCCGCTCCACCTCGACCGTCACGTCCTGGCGCGGCTTGAGCTCGCCCGCGAGGCCGCGGATCGTGAGCGTCTCGCGCCCGCTGAGGCCCAGCGACTCGGCGCTCTGCGCCCGGCTTGAACTGCAGCGGCAGCACGCCCATCCCGACCAGGTTCGAGCGGTGGATGCGCTCGTAGCTCTCGCGCGATCACCGCGCGCACGCCGAGCAGCAGCGTGCCCTTGGCGGCCCAGTCGCGCGAGCTGCCGCTGCCGTACTCCTTGCCCGCGATCACCACGAGCGGCGTGCCCTCGGCCTTGTAGCGCTCGGCCGCGTCGTAGATCGTCCATCCGCTCGCCCGAGGGCACGTGGACGGTGACGCCGCCCTCGACGCCCGGCACCAGCAGGTTCTTGAGCCGGATGTTGGCGAAGGTGCCGCGCACCATCACGCGGTCGTTGCCGCGGCGCGAGCCGTAGGAGTTGAAGTCCTGCTTCGGAGACGCCGTGCTCGACCAGGTAGCGGCCCGGCGGAGACTGTCGAGCGCGATGTCGCCGGCCGGCGAGATGTGGTCGGTCGTCACCGAGTCGCCGAGCAGCGCCAGCACGCGGGCGCCCTCGACGTCGCGCACGCGGCGCCGGCTCGCTGCGTGAGCCCCTGGAAGAACGGCGGCTCCTGGATGTAGGTCGAGTCCTCGCGGAAGTCGAAGAGCTCGCCGCCCGTCACCGGGATCGCGTTCCAGTCCGGGTTGCCGTCGAAGACGTTGGCGTAGCTCGACTGGAACATCGCCGCGCCGACCGAGGCCTCGATCTCGGCGATCTCCTTCTGGGTCGGCCAGATGTCCGCGAGCATGACCGGCGCGCCGTCGACGGCCGTGCCGAGCGGCTCGCGTCGTCAGGTCGATGTCGGTCGTGCCGGCGAGCGCGTAGGCCACCACGAGCGGCGGCGAGGCGAGGTAGTTCGCCTTCACGTCGGGGTTCACGCGGCCCTCGAAGTTGCGGTTGCCCGAGAGCACCGCGGCGGCCACCAGCTTGCCGTCGTTCACCGCCTTCGAGACCGCCGCGCGGCAGCGGCCCGCTGTTGCCGATGCAGGTCGTGCAGCCGTAGCCGACCAGGTGGAAGCCGAGCGCCTCGAGGTCGGGCAGCAGGCCCGACTGGCGCAGGTACTCGGTCACCACCTTCGAGCCGGGCGCCAGGCTGGTCTTGACGTACGGCGCCACGCGCAGCCCGCGCCGCACGGCCTTGCGCGCGAGCAGGCCCGCGCCGATCATCACCGACGGGTTCGAGGTGTTGGTGCAGCTCGTGATCGCGGCGATCACCACGGCGCCGTGCTCGAGCTCGGCGCGCTCTGCCGTCGAGCTCGAGCGGACCGAGCGCTGCGTCTCGCCTCCGCGCAGGCCGAAGCCGCGGTCCTTCACCGGAGCCGTGAGCGCCGCGCGGAAGGCGCTCTTCATGCTCGCCGAGCGGCACGCGGTCCTGGGGCCGCTTGGGGCCGGCGAGGCTCGGCTCGACGGTCGCCAGGTCGAGCGCGAGCGTGTCGCTGAAGACCGGCTCGGGCGTCGCGTCGTGCGGAACAGCCCCTGCTCCTTCGCGTAGCGCTCGACGAGCGTCACCTCGTTGGGGCTGCGGCCCGTCTTGCGCAGGTAGCGCGAGCGTCTCGTCGTCGATCGGGAAGAAGCCGCAGGTGGCGCCGTACTCGGGCGCCATGTTGGCGATCGTGGCGCGGTCGGCGAGCGCTCATCTCGGCGAGCCCCGGGCCGTAGAACTCGACGAACTTCTCGACCACGCCCTTCTTGCGCAGCATCTGCGTGACCGTCAGCACGAGGTCGGTCGCCGTGACGCCTTCGCGCAGCTTGCCCGACGAGCCGGAAGCCCACGACCTGCGGCGTCACCATGTAGAGCGGCTGGCCGAGCATCACCGCCTCGGCCTCGATCCCGCCGACGCCCCAGCCGAGCACGCCGAGCCCGTTGATCATCGTGGTGTGCGAGTCGGTGCCGACGAGCGTGTCGGGTATGGCGACCGACTCGCCGCCCTGCGCTCTTGAGCAGCACGCCCTTGCGCCAGGTACTCGAGGTTCACCTGGTGCACGATGCCCGTCGCGGGCGGCACCACGCGGAAGTTGGCGAACGCCTGCTGCCCCCAGCGCAGGAACTCGTAGCGCTCGCGGTTGCGCTCGAACTCGATCTCGGCGTTCCTCTGGAGCGCGTCCTGCGAGCCGAACACGTCGACCTGCACCGAGTGGTCGATGACCAGGTCGACCGGCACGAGCGGGTTGATGCGCTTCGGGTCGCCGCCGAGGCGCTTCACCGCCGCGCGCATCGCGGCGAGGTCGACGACCGCGGGAACGCCGGTGAAGTCCTGCAGGATCACGCGCGCCGGCATGAACGGCAGCTCGACGTCCTTCGGCTGCCGCGGCGTTCCAGGCGCCGAGGTTCTTGACGTCGTCAGCCGACACCAGCTCGCCGTCGACGTTGCGCAGCACCGCCTCGAGCAGCACCTTGATCGAGAACGGCAGGCGCGCGAGCCCGGGAGCGACGCCCGCCTTCTCGAGCGCGTCGAGCCGGTAGAGCACGGCGCGGCCCGAAGCCTGTATCGAGGGACGAGCGCGCGCCGAACACGTCGGTCTTCATGGAGATCCTCGCTTCGCGGTGAGGCGCGCGCGGGGTGCTTTGGCTCTCCGGCGGCCAGGAAGCAAGCTTATACCAGCCGGGCGCGCGGCCGAGACCGCCGGGCTCGTCGGATCGTAGAAGCGCAGCCGGCGCGCCCGCGCCACGTTGATCCCGATGCGGCGGGTGACGGCGACGCTCCGCTGGCGGCGGTCCCGCGCGCAGCGTCAGCGGCGCATCCGGCTCGAAGAGATGCCGCCCCGACAGGCGCGTGTCGATCCCGAGCGCGCGGCAGAGCTTGCCGGGTCCGCTGAGCGCGCGCGCGTCGAGACCGCTGCCGGGCAGCGGCTCGGCGCGCGCGGATCAGCACGCAGCCGGGCGTGCCGGGGCCGTCGACGGCGATGTTGAGGCAGTGGTGCATGCCGTAGACGAAGTAGACGTAGATCGTGCCGGGAGGTCCGAAGAGCGGCTGCGTTCGCGGCGTGGGGCCGCGGTAGACGTGGGCGGCGGGGTCGTCGAAGCCGAGGTAGGCCTCCGCCTCGACGATGCGGGCCTCCAGCGTGCGGCCGCGATGGCGGCGCACCAGCACGCAACCGATCAGCGCGCGCGCGGCATCCGCGGCCCGTCGGGAGAGCAGCCGGCGCAGCCGCTCCTGCTCGCGCGACTCTGACACGCGGCGCAGTATAGACGGCGTCGCGCGCGCCTGACGCCGGCTAGCGCCAGACGATGCGGACGGAGATCGCGCGGATCACGTACCCCGCGAGCGTGACGAACGCCACGATCGGCAGGACCGACATCAGCATGTAGACCGAACCGCATACGAAACCTCTCCCCATGCGACGGCAGCCCCCGGCGCCCTCCATCGAGGCGGCGACGCTCCCGCGGCTATGGGACGGCCGCGAGCGCGGACCTTGCCCGTCTCTTCTGGAGGAGGGACAGCACCGGGGCGATCGCCCCCGAGCTTCTAGAGTTTGCGACTACGTGATGTCCTACCCATACCATGGGGTCGTCACGTGGGGCAAGCACTTCTTCTTGCGGTATTCGGATCGCTCGAATTGTGTGGCGCTAGAATCCGGAACACCGAGGTCCATGCCATGACTGACAGAGCGCGCCGGGAGTTCCTGCGGCTGTGCGCCGCGCTGGCTGCCGTTCCCGTGCTTCCGAAAGCGCTCCGCGCTGCGGACGGCGACGGGCCGCTGGTCCACGGCAAGCCCGTGGGCCTGCAGCTCTACAGCCTGCGGCAGCGCATGCCGAAGGACGTGCCGGGCACGCTCGCCGTGATCCGAGCGATGGGCTTCCGCGAGATCGAGGGCGGCGGCGACTACGGCCTCGGCACGGCGGGCTACCTGGCCGAGGTCAAGAAGGCCGGCCTCACCATGACGAGCGCGCTCTACGGCTACGAGGACTGGGGCAAGGACACCGCCGCGGTCGTGAAGCGCGCGAGCGACTTCGGCGTGCGCTACGCGGGCCTCGCCTGGATCCCGCACAAGGAGGTCTTCACGCGCGAAGACTGCCTGCGCGCCGCGGAGAGCTTCAACAAGTGGGGTGCTCTCGCGAAGGCGGCCGGGATCCGCTTCGTCTACCACATCCACGGCTACGAGTTTCAGCCTTCGCCCGAGGGCACGCTCCTCGACACGCTCGCGAAGCAGACCGACCCGGCCGCGGTCGCGTTCGAGGCGGACATCTTCTGGGTGCGCCGCGGCGGCTGCGATCCCGTGGCGCTCTTCGAGAAGTACCCGGGGCGCATCCCGCTCACGCACGTGAAGGACATCGCGAAGGGCGTCGAGGTCTGCAAGCCCGACGGTCGTGCGCCCGACGAGACGAGCGTGCCGATCGGCGCCGGCATGATCGACTGGCCGGGCGTCTTCAAAGCCGCAGAGAAGGCCGGCGTCGAGCGCCACTTCATCGAGGACGAGCACCCGGACGCCGAGCGCCAGATCCCGGTGTCGCTCCAGTACCTCGCACAGTTCCGCTGAAGCGGACGGCTCGGGCGAACGCTTGGAACCGCTCACGCCGGTCTACACGGCGGACCTCTTCGCGCCGCTCAGCGCGGAGCTCGTCAGCCTGCTGCGCGGCCTCGGCGAGAGCGACTGGGCGAAGCCGACGGTCGCGGGCGCGTGGCGCGTCAAAGACGTCGCCGGCCACCTGCTGGATGGACAGCTGCGCAAGCTCGCGTTCGGCCGTGACGCGAACGCGCACTTTGGCCGCGGCCCGGCGAGCGGCGCGTACGCCGACGTCGTCTCCTTCATCAACGAGCTCAACGTCACGGGCGTCGGCTACGCCGCGCGGCTGAGCCCGCGCCTGCTGACGGATCTTCTCGAGGTGACGGGCGAGTGGGTGGCGCGCTACGTCGCGTTGCTGGCGCCCGAGGGCGAGGCCCGCTTCGCAGTCGACTGGGCGGGGGAAGCGCGCTCGTTGAACTGGATGGACACCGGACGCGAGTACACCGAGCACTGGCACCACCAGATGCAGATCCGCGACGCCGTCGGCGCGCCCGGCCTGCTCGCAGGCTCGCTGGCTCGACCCCCTGCTGGACCTCTCCGTGCGGGCGTTACCGCGAGCGTACCGGGACGTGGCGGCGCCCGTCGGCACGGCCGTCACGTTCGAGGTCGAGGGCGACGGCGAGCGCGCGTGGTCGCTCGTCCGCGAGCCGTCTGGCTGGGTCGTGATGCGCGGCCGTGCGGCCGAGCCCGCGGCGAGCGTGCGGGCGGACGCCGACACCGCCTGGAGGCTGCTGTACAACGCGCTCTCGCCCGCGGCGGCGCGCGCGCGCCTCACCACGACCGGCGATCCGGCCCTGACGGGTCCGCTCCTCGCGGCGCGCTCTGTGATGGTCTGAGGCGCCGGCCGTCTACTCGTCGGCGAGCGCGATCCCGGAGAAGCGCTGGCACAGCTCGAGCAGCTTGTCCTGCCGCGCAACGTCGTGGACGGCCGGATCGCAGTCTGCGGACGCAGGTGATGGAAGTACCTTCCCGGAGACGCGGGCTCCGGGATCGTCGCTGACGGCGAGCCACACCTGCGTCCGCCGCCCGTCGTCCTCGTCGTCGGGCGCGCCCGCTCCGCCCATCTTCGTGGCGACCCAGCCGGGATTCACCGCGTTCGAGAAGACGCTCGGCCATCGCCTCGCGACGCGCGAACGCGAGCAGCACGTCGCAGAGCTTGCTCTCGGAGTAGGCGGCGGACCCCTGCCAGCGCCGCTTCGTCCAGTCGACGTCCTCGAGGCTCGTGGTCGGCGCCGCGGTGCATGCCGGAGCTCAGGTAGACGAGCCGGCCGGGCTTCTCGATGAGCGCCGTCAGCACGTACGGCGCGAGAACGTTGATGGCGAATACGTGCGGCAGGCCCTCCGCGGTTCGAGTGAGCCGCTCCCGCAGGCCGACCCCGGCGTTGTGGATCGACCGCGTCGAAGCGGCCGAGACGGTTGACCTGCTCGGCGAGCGCTCGCGTCTCTGCGAGGCTCGCGAGATCGCCGACGGCGACGGTCTCGCAGCCCGGGAGGCGGCGCCGCGCGTCCTCGGCTCGCGCCGCGCTCCGCGCGTGCAAGACGACCGCATGCCCCATCTCGACCAGGAGCTCGCGCGGCCATGAGCCCGAGCCCGTCCGACGATCCGGTGATGAAGACGCGCGCCATGAATTATCGAGTGGGGGTTGTTCTCTTCATTCTATCTATCCGCGTTCGCAGGGAGCCCTGATTTTTTGGACGTTTGTACACCGCGAGGAAGTCATCGAAGGGTCCTCGCGGGCAAGTAATAGCCCCGCACCCTCTGTGTGTCGGAGATGGCCGAACGGCCGCCGGCTTGACATGTGACCATAAGGTCACGTATAATCCTCGTGTGTTCGACGACGATTCCGTGTTCAAGGCACTCGCGGATCCGACACGCCGGTTCCTTCTCGATCTGCTCTTCAAACGCGACGGTCGCACGCTGACGGAGCTCGATTCCGAGCTGGCGATGACGCGGTTCGGTGTCATGAAGCACATGCGGGTGCTCGAGCGTGCGGGCGTCGTCGTGACGCGCAGATCGGGCAGAGAGAAGCTGCACTTCCTGAACCCGGTGCCGATCCGGATGATTCACGACCGCTGGATCGACAAGTACACGGAGCGTCGCGTATCGGCGCTGCTGGAGCTCAAGAACGAGTTGGAGACAAAGGCATGGCGGCAGAGTCAAAAGCGGGCATAGCGACGACGCAAGTCTACGAGGTCTACATCAAGGCCTCGCCACAGGCCATCTGGGACGCCATCACCTCGCCGGAATGGACGGTGAAGTACGGCTACCAGGGCGCCGTCGAATATGAGCTGCGTCCGGGCGGCGCGTACCGGGCGCACTCTACTCCCCAGATGCAGTCGTTCGGGTTGCCAGACGTCGTCGTCGACGGCGTCGTCGAGGAAGCCGACCCGCCGCAGAAAACTGGTGCACACCTATCGATTCCTGTTCAGCGACGCCATGAAGGCGGAGGGCTTCACCCGCGTCACCTGGGAAATCGAGAAGGTCGCCGCAGGCTTCTCGAGGCTCACCGTGACCCACGAGCTCGAGGGCGCGCCGACCATGGCCGGCATGGTGGCCAGCAAGTTCTCCGAGGAGGGCACGGGTGGCTGGGCCTGGATTCTCAGCGACATGAAGTCGGTGCTCGAGACGGGGAGCTCGATGTAGAGCGGAGCCCGCGGGGCATTCCTCTCAATCGACGGTGGTTCCACCGCTCAAGTTGGCAACCGGACGCATCCGCCCTTTTTGGCTGGGAGACAGGGATTCGAACCCCGATTCCATGGTCCAGAGCCATGTGTCCTACCGTTGGACGATCTCCCAACCGGGCGGGAAAGATCATCGTAGCCGAAACCCCGCCGGCTTTTCAAACCTCCCTATAATCCGCGCATGCTCCAAGGCACGCCTCGAGAAGCCGCGGCCGAGTTCCTCGGCACCTTCGTGCTCATCGCGTTCGGCACCGGGGTGGTGGCCCAGAAGGTCCTGAGCGGAGGGGCCGACGGCTCCGCGCTCGGCATCCACCTCGCCTGGGGGCTCGCGGTGATGATGGGGATCTACGCCTCGGCAGGGGTTTCGGGCGCCCACCTCAACCCCGCGGTCAGCCTGGCGCTCGCGGCGCTCCGCGGCTTCCCCTGGGGCAAGCTGCCCGCCTACGTCGCCGCCCAGGTGGCGGGGGCGTTCTCGGGTGCCGCGCTCACGTACCTCACCTACCGCGAAGCCTTCGACCATTTCGACAGCGGCGTGCGGGCCGTGAGCGGAGCGACCGCCACGGCCGGGATCTTCGCGACCTACCCGCAGCCCTACCTGAGCCTCGGCGGCGGCTTCCTCGACCAGGTCGTGGGCACGGCGCTCCTGATGCTCGGGATCCTCGCGATCTCCGACCGCCGCAACGCCGGCCCGGTCGTGGGAGGGCCTGTGCTCGTCGCCGCCCTGGTCGCCGTGATCGGCATGAGCTTCGGCACGAACGCGGGGTACGCGATCAACCCGGCGCGCGACCTCGGCCCCCGGATCTTCACGGCGCTCGCCGGCTGGGGCGGCGAGGTCTTTCGCGCGGGAAACGGCTGGTGGTGGGTGCCGATCGTCGCGCCGTGTCTCGGCGCGCTGCTCGGTGGCTTCGTCTACGACCTCCTGATCACCCGCCACCACCCGAAGGCCGCCGCCTGATCGCCCTGCTCCGTCGCGGCCCGGCGGGCCGCTGCGTCAGGGACGCGCCGCGGAGAGGTAGAGCGCGTTCAGGAGCGCCGCGTAGGTGACGCGGCTCTGGGCGCGGTACTGGGGGCGGAAGCCGAACAGCACGACCCGGCCGCGCCCGAGCGACACTTCGACGAGCGCGGCGCGCCCGCGCAGCCGCTCGCCGCCGAGCAGAAAGCCCGACAGCAGCGGTTCCTCCTCGCCGTAGCGCGCGAGCGCCGTGCCGGAGCCGGTCTCGAAGGCCGGCGAGCCCTCGAACCACACGGGCAGCTCCGCCGGAAGGCCGTGGGCGATCGGCAGCCGCGGGTCGACGCTCACGCGAAGGATCGAGCCCGGGCAGTAGAAGCTCTTCGAGTCCACGCCCGCGAGGACGTTCTTGACCGGCAGCGGAGAGCGCCTCGATCGCGTACGCGCTCGCCGAGTCGAGCGCCACCAGCGTGCCGCCTGCCTCGACGAACGCGCGCAGGGCGGCCTGGCCCGGCTCGCCGAGCCCGCCCGTGTACTCCTCCGGCATCGAGCCCTTCGCGTGCCCGTCGCGCAGCGCGGCCGCGGTCTGGTCGGGCAGCACGATCGCGTCGAAGCGCTCGGCGAGCCGTCCGGCCCGCACGTCACGGTCCGCGAGCGACTGATACGCGACGCCCATCTCCTTCTCGAAGACGTAGCGCGTCCAGCCCTCGTCCATCGACGGCACCCACGAGCGGTAGAGCCCGACGCGCGGAGCCCTGAGCGCGAGGCTGCGCGGGTCGGCGCGGACGCCGCGCGCGACGATGCCGAGCTCGGCGGCGATCGGCTCGAGCCTGCGCCGCGCCGAGGCCGGAACCACGAGCGTCCCCGGCGGGAAGCGCCGGCCGTCTTCCTCGAAGGCGTCGAGCGTCCATCGCACCGGGACCCCTGCCGCGAGCAGCCGCGAGAGCGCCATGAGCTCGCCGCTGCGCGTGGCCGAGCGCCAGGCGCGGCCCGCGGCCTTCGACGCGCCCCTTCGGGACCGGCGCATCGCCGAGCGGCGCGAGCTCGGCTTCGAAGGGCGCCTTCGACCGTGTCGACGTCGACGCCGAACAGCAGCGGCAGCGTGTGCGCCGTGACGTCGTAGGGCTGCTTCGGCGGGCCGCCGGGGTAGTCGCGAAGGTCCGGGTAGACCTGGCGCTCGAGCAGCATCTTGGCGAAGGCGCTCGCGGGCTGCTGCAGGCGCACGACGACGGCGCCCGGCGCGTAGCGCCGGCCGTCGGCGCTGAACGGCTTCTTCGCCTGCAAGAGCTCGACCTCGCCGGTGCGCAGCACGTCCACGAGCCGCGCCAGCGCCGCGGCGTCCCTGGGCTCGGCCGGGATCACGAAGGCGAAGGGCTCGCGGCGCGTGCTGGCGCGGCGGTTGACCGCGAGCGCCGTGCGCAGCCAGTGCTCGCGGTTCTGCGACGCGTGCTCGAGCACCGCGAGCGACGCACGCAGCTGCGTGTCCACGATGTCGGCGAGCCGCCAGGCTCCCGCCCGGCCAGGGCGCCGGGAAATTCGGCGGAGGCCCGCCGCGGGTCGTACTCCGACGCCCGCCCCTCGAGCTCTTCGCTCCTCACCTCGAGCGGCGAGGCGATCCGCGCCGAGGCGGTCTCCGACAGGATCCGCACGCCGCCGTGGCTGTGCGCGTACGCGCGCGCAGGCGTCCAGGCGTCGAAGAGCGCGCCCGTGACGATCCCGGTGCGGCCCTCGGTCAAGAGCCGCGCCGCCACGTGCGAGCCGAGCGCGCTCACCGCCGCGGTGAGCGCGGGGTCGACGTTGGGCTCCCAGGGGTCGGTGTAGGGCGGCACGAAGAGCCGTGCGCCGCGGGCTCCCATCTGGTGCACGTCGTGGACGATCTGCGGGTGCCAGCGGTGGTAGAGCGCACGCACGGTCGCCCGCGTCTCCACCTGCGTGAACGTGTACCAGTCGCGGTTGTTGTCGTGGCCGACGTAGGGGTGGTAGAGCACCGGCGGGGCGCTGCCCTCGAACGGCGTGCCGAGCTGCTGCCGGTACCAGCGGCTCACGAGCTTCGGTGCCGTCCGGGTTGTGCGAGGGGATCACCAGCAGCACGACGTCGTCGAGCATCGCGCGCAGCCGCGCGTCGTCGCTCGCGGCGAGCCGGTGCAGCAGCTTGAGCGCGCTGAGCGTCCCGCCCACCTCGGTCGAGTGGATCGAGTACGCCATCGCCACGATCGCCTTGCCCTGCTGCACGAGCCGCTCGGCCTCGTCGTCGCCGAGTCCGCGCGGGTCGGCGAGGCGCGCGTTCGTGCGCCGGATCTCCTCGAGCCGCGCGTGGTTCGCCTCGGAGGTGACCGTCGCCATCACGAAGGGCCGGCCCTCGGTCGTCTTGCCGATCTCCTCGACGCTCACGCGTTCGGAGGCGGCGTCGAGCGCCCGCAGGTACGCGAGCACCTGGCCCCAGTCGGCGAGCTTGCGGTCCTCGCCCGGCACGAACCCCAGGACGGATTCGGGGGCCGGGACGGCCGGAGCCGCGGGCGCCTGCGGGGCGAGGAGCGCCGCCGCCGCGAGCGCCAGGGCCAAGGCGAGCGGCAGCGTGCGGCCCGCGGGGATCCGGAAGGACATGGCCCGCGTACTCTACTACTGGGGGTGGTTCTGGGCGGCCTTTACGCTCTTCTATGATGCCGGAATGAGCGCTCGGGCCGTGGAGCTGCCCTTCGCGCCGGCGGTCGGCGGAGTGGTTCGCCGAGGCGTTCGCCGGCCCGACGCGCGCGCAGCAGCTCGCCTGGCCGGCGATCGCGAGCGGCGCGAGCGCGCTCGTCTTCGCGCCGACCGGCTCGGGCAAGACGCTGGCGGCGTTCCTGGCGGCGACCTCCCGCCTGATGTTCGGTGCTGCTCCGCGGAAGGGCGAGCGCTGCCGCGTCGTCTACGTCTCGCCGCTCAAGGCGCTGGCCGTGGACGTCGAGCGCAACCTGCGCGTGCCGATCGCGGGGATCGCGAAGGCCGCCGAGCGCCGCGGCGAGGCCTATCACGTGCCGATCGTCGGGATCCGCACCGGGGACACGCCTGCGTCGGAGCGCGCCCGGATGCTGCGCCAGCCGCCCGACATCCTGATCACGACGCCGGAGTCGCTGTTCCTGCTGCTCACCTCGCGGGCGCGCGCGACGCTCGCGTCGGTCGAGACCGTGATCGTGGACGAGATCCACGCGGTCGTCGGCACCAAGCGCGGCGCCCACCTCGCGCTGTCGCTCGAGCGGCTCGAGGACGTCGCCCGCCGGCCGCTGCAGCGGATCGGGCTCTCGGCGACGCAGCGTCCGCTCGAGACGGTCGCGCGCTTCCTCGGCGGGGGCGAGGGCGTGCGCAAGTGGAAGCCGCGGCCGGTCGTGATCGTCGACGCCGGCGCGAAAAAGGCCTTCGACCTGCGCGTCGAGGTGCCGGTCGAGGACATGAGCCGCCCGGCGGCACCCGCTGCCGCCCCGACGGCGGGCGAGGACGGGGCATCCGCGCCGCCGCCGCCCGAGGCCGCCGAGCGCAGCATCTGGCCGGCGATGCACCCGAGGCTGCTCGAGCTCGTGCGCCAGCACCGCTCGACGATCCTGTTCGTGAACGCACGGCGGCTCGCCGAGCGGCTGGCGACGGCGCTCAACGACCTCGCGGGCGAGGAGCTGGCCCGCGCGCACCACGGCTCGATCGCGCGCGAGGAGCGCCAGCTGATCGAGGAGGCGCTCAAGGCGGGCACGCTCAGGGCGCTCGTCGCCACCTCGACCCTCGAGCTCGGGATCGACATGGGCGCCGTCGACCTCGTGATCCAGATCGAAACGCCGGTCACGGTCGCGAGCGGCATGCAGCGGATCGGCCGCGCCAGCCACCAGGTCGAGGCGGTCTCGCGCGGCGTGCTGTTCCCGAAGTTCCGCGCCGACCTGCTGGCGACGGCCGCCGTCACGCGCGCGATGAAGCACGCGGCCGTCGAGGAGACGCGTGTCCCCCAGAACCCGCTCGACGTGCTCGCACAGCAGGTGGCGGCGGTGGCCACGCAGGGCGAGTACCCGGTCGACGAGCTCTACGCGCTCGTGCGGCGGGCGGCGCCCTACGCCGGTCTCGGCCGCGCCGGCATTCGAGGGCGTCCTGGACATGCTCGCCGGCCGCTACCCGGCCGACGACTTCTCGGGCCTGCGGCCGCGCATCGTCTGGGACCGCAAGCGCGGCGTGGTGCGCGCGCGCGAGGGCACGCAGCAGGTGGTGGTCGCCAACGCCGGCACGATCCCCGACCGCGGGCTCTACGGCGTCTTCCTCGCGGCCGGGGCGGGAGCCGGGCGGCGCGTGGGCGAGCTCGACGAGGAGATGGTGTTCGAGAGCCGCGAGGGCGACGTCTTCGTGCTCGGCGCTTCGAGCTGGCGCATCGTCGCGATCACCCACGACCGCGTGCTGGTCGACCCGGCTCCCGGCGAGCCGGGCGAGATGCCGTTCTGGAAGGCCGACCGCGGAGCGCGCTCGGTCGAGCTCGGGCGCGCGATCGGGCAGCTGACGCGCGAGCTCGCGGCGCTCCCGCGCGAAGCGGCGCGCGAGCGGCTCCGAGCGAGCACGACTTCGACGCGCGAGCCGCGCACAACCTCGTGCAGTACCTCGACGACCAGCGCGCGGCCACCGCCAGCCTGCCCGACGACAAGACGCTCGTGCTCGAGCGCACGCGCGACGAGATGGGGGACTGGCGGCTCGTGCTGCTGTCGCCCTGGGGCGGCCGCGTCCACGCGCCGTGGACGATCGCGCTCGCGGCGCATCTGCGCGATCGCGGCGAGCTGGAGCTCGAGTCGGTCTGGAGCGACGACGGCATCGTGCTGCGGCTGCCCGAGCGCGAGCGGCCGCCCGAGGCGGCGGAGCTGCTGCCGCCGGCCGACGCGATCGAAGACCTTGTGGTGCGCGAGCTGCCGGCGACCAGCCTGTTCGCCGCGCACTTCCGCGAGGCGGCGGCGCGGGCGCTGCTGCTGCCGCGGCGCCGGGCCGGGCAGCGCTCGCCGCTCTGGATGCAGCGGAAGCGCGCCCACGAGCTGCTGCAGATCGCCGCGCGCTATCCAGCGTTCCCGATCGTGCTGGAAGCGGCGCGCGAGTGCCTGGGGGACGTGTTCGACCTGCCGGCGCTCGTCGAGCTGGCGCGCGCGGTCGAGCGCCGCGAGGTTCGGCTGGTCACCGTCGACACGCAGGCGCCCTCGCCCTTCGCGTCGTCGCTGCTCTTCGGCTACGTCGCGAACTACCTCTACGACGGCGACGCGCCGCTCGCCGAGCGGCGCGCACAGGCGCTGAGCGTCGACACCGCGCAGCTCCAGGAGCTGGTGGGCGGCGCCGAGCTGCGGCAGCTGGTCGACCGCCAGGCGCTCGCCGACCTCGAGCTCGCGCTGCAGGCGCTCGGCGAGGGACGCGGAGCCGCGAGCGCGGACGCCGTCCACGACCTGCTGCGCCGGCTCGGCGACCTCTCGCTCGCGGAGATCGCGGCGCGCGCGCGGCCGCCCGCGGAGCAGGCGCCGGAGGAGGCGGCGAAGACCTGGCTCGACACGCTGGTCTCGGAAGCGCGCGCAATCGTGGTGCGCGTCGCCGGCGAGGAGCGCTACGCGGCCGCCGAGGACGCGGGTCGCCTGCGCGACGCGCTCGGCACGTCGCTCCCCGGCGAGCTGCCCGCGGCATTCCTCGAGCCGCACCCCCGCGCGCTCCTGGATCTGGTCGGACGCTACGCGCGCACGCACGGCCCCTTCCACGCCGCCGAGGCGGCGCAGCGCCTCGGGATTCCGGAAGCGCAGGTCGAGCAGGCGCTCGCGACGCTCGCGCGGGACGAGCGCGTGCTACAGGGAGAGTTCCGCCCCGGCGGCCACGGCCTCGAGTGGTGCGGTGCGGACGTGCTGAAGGCGCTCCGGCGCCGGTCGCTCGCTGCGCTCCGCAAGCAGGTCGAGCCCGTCGCCCCCGAGGCGCTCGCGCGCCTGATGATCTCCTGGCAGGGCGTCGGGGAAGCGGGCGCGGGCCGCCGCGGCCCGGACGCCCTGCTCGACGTGATCGAGCAGCTCCAGGGCGCCGTGCTGCCGGCGTCGATCCTCGAGCGCGACGTGCTGCGCGCGCGCGTGCCCGCCCACAGACCCGAGGACCTCGACACGCTGCTGGCGGCCGGCGAGCTGGTCTGGGTGGGCCTGGGCGCGCTCGGCGAGCGCGACGGCCGGATCGCGCTCTTCCTGACCGACCAGCTGCCGCGGCTCCTTCCCGCGAGGCCGGCGCCGCCGCAGGGCGAGCTTCACGACCGCATCCGCGATCACCTCGCGCGGCGCGGCGCGTCGTTCTTCGCGGAGATCCACGAAGCGGCGGGCGGTGGCCTCGCCGAGCCGGTGGTGGAGGCGCTCTGGGACCTGGCCTGGGCGGGAGAGGTGACGAGCGACACCCTGGCGCCCCTGCGCGCGCTGCTCTCGTCGCGCGCGGCGCGGGCGGACCGGCGTCCGCGCATCTCGGCGCTTCCGCTCCCGCCGCCAGGTGCCGGCTGCCGCCGTCGGCCGCTGGAGCCTCGTCGCGCTGCCGCTGCGAGGGCCGACGCCGACCGAGCGGCTGAAGGCGCTCGCCGAGCAGCTGCTGAAGAGGCACGGCGTGCTGACACGGGACGCGGTCGCTTTCGAGGCGGTGCCCGGCGGCTTTCCGGCGATCTATCCGGTGCTGCGCGCGCTCGAGGAAGCCGGCCGCATCCGCCGCGGCTACTTCGTGACGGGCCTCGGCGGGCTGCAGTTCGCGGAGCCCGGCGCGCTCGAGGCGCTCCGCGGCGCGCCGCGATCCGGATCCCGAGGCGCCGCAGGCCGTGGTGCTGGCCGCGGCCGATCCCGCGAACCCGTACGGCGCCGCCCTGCCGTGGCCGAAGCGACCGCAGGGCGAAGACGCCGCACGGCCTGCGGCGCGGCTCGCGCGCGCGGCCCGCACGCACGTGGTGCTGGTCGACGGCGCGCTCGCGGCGACGCTGAGCCCGCGCGGCCGGCAGGTGGTGCCGCTGCTGCCGGACGACGAGCCGACCCGCACGCGCGTCGCCACCGCGGCGGCTCGGGCGCTCGCGCGCTGGTGCGAAGCGACGCGGCTGCGGCGCGCTCGGCTGGGCCGTGGGCGAAGAACCCGCGCTCGCCGACAGCCCGCTCGGTCCGTTTCTCGCGGCCGCGGGCTTCGTGCGCGCCGGTCCCGGCTTCCGGCTGGCCGCGACGCCGTCGCTTGCTTCCGAAGACGAAGAAGCCGACCTGGGCTGATCAAGGCATGTCTCTTTCTCTTGCCCACACATTCAACGCCGGACTTCCACTACGACTTCCCGACGCGAAGCCGCGCCTACGTCTAGGCCGGAGCGGGTCTCGGCGTGCTCTACACCAATCCCGAGGTGGGCGACAGCAACACCGACGTCGGACTCAACCCTGCTGTTCGGCGTGGGTCTCAAGGGCCACGTGGTCCCTTACGTCCAGGGAAAGCTGATCGTGTCGGAAGACACCGCGTTCGTGCTGGGGGTCGGCCTGCGCTTCTGAACCGCAGGTCGTAGTCATAAAGAGGGATGAGGACGATGACCGAGAAGATCAAGATCGCGACCTGCCTGTGGTTCAACAAGAACGCCGAGGAGGCTGCGAAGTTCTATGCCGCGACCTTCCCGGACAGCCGTGTCACCGCCGTGCGGAAGGCGCCCGGCGACTATCCGAGCGGCAAGGCCGGCGACGTGCTGACCGTGGAGTTCACCGTGCTGGGCCAGCCTTTCGTCGGGCTGAACGGCGGCCCCGAATTCACCTTCGACGAGGCGGTCTCGTTCCAGGTGTTCACCGACACGCAGGAGGAAACCGACCGCTACTGGAATGCGATCGTCGGCGGCGGCGGCCAGGAAAGCGTCTGCGGCTGGTGCAAGGACAAGTTCGGATTGAGCTGGCAGATCGTGCCCCGTGCGTTGACCGAAGCGATGAGCGATCCCGACACCGCGGCCGCCAAGCGCGCGATGGACGCGATGATGACGATGAAGAAGATCGACATCGCCAGGATCGAGGCGGCACGGCGCGGATGAGGCGCGCGCGCTGCTCTAGGCGCGTCCTCCGCCGAGGCTCGCCTCGAGCAGCGCGACCGCCTCGTCCGCGTGCTCGCGCGTGGCGAGCAGCGGCGGCATGAAGCGCACGGTGCTCACGCCGCAGGTGAGCAGCAGCAGGCCGTTGTGGAACGCCCGCGTCACGACCGCGTTGCGCGAGCTCCTTCGCCGGCGCCTTCGCTCGCGCGGTCCTTGACCAGCTCCATGCCGATCATCATTCCCTTGCCGCGCACCTCGCCGATGAACGTCGTGGCGCTCCATCAGCTCGCGCAGCCGGCGGCAGAAGTGCGCGCCCACGTCGCCGCGTTCCTCAGGTAGCTCGCGCTCGACGAGGTCGAGCGTCGCGAGCGCGGCCGCGCAGCAGATCGGGTTGCCGCCGAAGGTGTTGCCGTGCGCGCCGCGCGGCCAGCGCTCCATCACGCTCTTGCTTCGCGACCACCATCCCGATCGGCAGGCCCGAGGCGAGGCCCTTGGCGAGCGTCAGGATGTCGGGACGCACGCCCCAGTGCTCGCACGCGAACATCTTCCCCGTGCGGCCGATGCCCGACTGCACCTCGTCGAACGATCGAGCAGGATGCCGTGCTTGTCGCAGAGCGCGCGCAGCCCCGGCAGGAAGCCGTCGGGCGGCACGAGGTAGCCGCCCTCGCCCTGGATCGGCTCCACGAGCATCGCCGCCACCTCGTCCGGGCGGCAGGCTGCGCGTGAAGAGCTTGCTCGATGTACGTCGAGCACCGCCGCGCCCTGATCGGCGCCCACGAAGAGCGGCCGGTAGGGATTCGGGATACGGCACGTGCGTGACGCCCGGCATCGTCGGGAAGAAGCCCTCCTGCTGCGTGTACTTGCTCGAGGTGAACGCGAGCGCGCCCATGCGTGCGCCCGTGGAAGCCGCCGAGGAATCCGATGAAGCGCGGGCGCCCGTGACGTAGCGCGCGAGCTTGAGCGCGCGCCTCGACGCTCTCGGTGCCGGAGTTGGCGAAGAAGGTCATCGCGGGCTCGCCCACCGGCGCGATGCGCGGCGATCGCTCGCGCGAGCGCGACCTGCCCCTCGTGCCAGTAGTCGGACGAGATGTGCAGGAACCTGTCCGCCGCCTCCTTGATCGCCGCGACGACCTCCGGGTGGCAGTGGCCCGTCGAGCACGACGGCGATGCCCGGCCGCGAAGTCGAGGAAGCGGTTGCCGTCGACGTCCCACACCTCGGCGCCGCGGCCGTGATCGACATCACGAAGCGTAGTCGCGCATGTGCACGGGCGGAAGCGACCTTGCGGTCGCGCTCGATGAGCGCGCGCGCCTTCGGTCCCGGAAGCTCCGTCTGATGTGCGGATTCTTCATGTGCTTGCTCCGATGCTTCGGGCGCGGGCGCCCGCACTCACTCGACGAAGGTCTGCGACTGCTCGCGCAGGTAGAGCGCGCAGGTAGTAGAACGAGGCGATGCCCTTGCCCGTCGCTGCCCGAGCCCTTCCAGCCGCCGAAGGGCTGGTAGCCCGGCCACGCGCCGGTCGTCGCGCCCTGCGGGCGGTTCGCGTAGGTGACGCCGGCCTCGATGTGGTCGAAGAACCAGGGCACTTCGTCCGCGCCGCCGTAGAAGCCGGCGGTCAGCCCGAGCGACGAGTCGTTCGCGAGCGCATCGCCTCGTCGCGACTCGCGCACGCGCGCGAGCATCAGCGATCGGCAGGAACATCTCCTCGCGCCACAGCGGATGCGCGAGCGGCGCCTCGGCGAGCGTCGGCGCGCAGTAATAGCCGTGCGCGCAGCGCGCCGTCGCGTGAGCCGCCGGCCGCCCGCGAAGATGCGCGCGCCGTCACGCGCGAGCGGCCTCGCAGTAGCGCTCGTAGCTCTCGCAGCCCGCCGCGTTGACGACCGGCCCGAGCCAGTCTCGCGGCGGCGTCGGATCGCCGATGCGGATCGCGCGCGATCCCGCCCTCGAGCTTCGCGACGCAGCGCGTCCGCGACGGCTTCGTCGACGTAGATGCGCGACAGCGCCGAGCACTTCTGGCCGCCCATGCCGTAGGCCGAGCGCACGATGCCGAGCGCGGCGCGCTCGAGGTCGGCGTCGCTTCGTGACGATGACGGCGTTCTTGCCCGCCCATCTCCGCGATGCAGGGACGCGGCGACGTCGGACTGCGCCAGCTTGCGCATAGATGCGCATGCCGACGCCGTGCGAGCCCGTGAACGTGATGCCGGCCGTGACGCGGATGCTCGACGAGCGCGTCGCCGACGACGCGGCCCGCGCCGCAGACGTAGTTGAAGACGCCGGGCGGCAGGCCCGCGTCGCGGATGCAGTCCGCGAGCAGGCGTCCCGGCCCAGGGCGTGTCGGTCGCGCCCTTGAGCACGACGGTGTTGCCGGTGACGAGCGCCGCCGCCGACCGGGCCGCCGGCGAGCGCGAGCGGGAAGTTGAACGGCGCGATGACGACCCACGACGCCGTAGGGCTTCATGACGGAGCGGTTGTGGCTCGCGGAAGCCGCGGCAGCGGATCGTCGGGCAGCGCGTGATCGAAGCCGCTGGCGCTCGTAGTCGCCGCAGTAGTGCGCGAAGAAGTCCGCCGTCTCCTGCGTCTCGCCGAGCGCCTCCATGCGGTTCTTGCCGACCTCGAGCGCGAGCGCCGCGGCGATGTCGTAGACGCGCTCCTCGATCTTCGCGGCGACGGCGCGCAGCGAGGCGCAGCGCTCGGCGGCGGCGTGCGGCGCCAGCCGTCGAAGGCCGCGCTCGGCGGCGCGCATCGCGCGCTCGGCGTCTCGCGGCGGTGCCGTCGCGGAAAGCGGCCGAGCACGACGCGCGGTCGATCGGGCTGCGCTTCTCGCGCAGCGCCGGCGCCGCGACGTCCTCCCCGCCGACGTGAAGCGCGTGCTCGCGCCGCAGCCGCGTCGCGCACGCGTCGCGAGCGCCGCCTCGAAGCGCTCGTGCAGCGCCTCCGGCGGGTCGAACATCGTCGAGTACGTGAGCTTGAAGCTCATGCGGGAGACCATTGGAGTCTCGCCCGCGCGCGCTGTCAACGAGGGCGGCTCGACTCGTCCGCTTGACTCAAAGACGCGGCGCGGCCTACCGTCCTGCCGACCTCGATGGCCCTTCTCTGCGCGGCGGTGCGCACTCCGTTCGGCCGCCACGGCGGCGCGCTCGCGGGCGTGCGCACCGACGACCTCGCGGCGCTGCCGATCCAGGCGCTCGTCGAGCGGCTCCCGCACCTGGACTGGGCGGCCGTCGACGAGGTGATCCTCGGCTGCGCGAACCAGGCGGGCGAGGACAACCGCAACGTCGCACGCATGGCGGCGCTGCTCGCCGGCCTGCCCGAGACGGTGCCGGGCGTGACGGTGAACCGGCTGTGCGCCTCGGGCCTCGAAGCGGTGGGCCAGGCCGCGCGCGCGATCGGCGCGGGCGAGGCGGAGCTGGTGCTGGCGGGCGGCGTCGAGAGCATGTCGCGCTCGCCTTACGTGCTCGCCAAGGCCGGCGGGGCGTTCGCGCGCGACCAGAAGCTCGAGGACACGACGCTCGGCTGGCGGCTCGTGAACCCGGCGATGGAGAAGCGCTACGGCATCGACTCGATGACGCAGACGGCCGAGAACGTGGCGCTCGAGGACGGCGTCGCGCGCGAGGACCAGGACGCCTATGCGCTGCGCAGCCAGCAGCGCGCCGAGCGCGCTCGCGCCGAAGGGCGGCTCGCCGAGGAGATCGTCCCCGTCACGCCGCCCGGCCGCGAGGCGAAGCGGGTCGAAGCCGACGAGCAGCCGCGTCCCGCGACGACTCCGGAGGACCTCGCGCGGCTCAAGCCGCTGCTCGGGCCCGGCGGCACGATCACCGCCGGCAACGCCTCGGGCCTGAACGACGGCGCCGCGTGCGTGCTGCTGGCGTCCGAGCAGGCTGCCGCGCGCCACGGCCTCGACGCCGATCGCGCGCGTCACGGGCATGGCGAGCGCCGCCGTGGCGCCGCGCGTGATGGGCCGCGGGCCGGTGCCCGCCATCCGCAAGCTGCTGGCGCGCCAGGGCCGCTCGCTCGGCGACTACGACGTCGTCGAGCTCAACGAGGCCTTCGCCGCGCAGGTGCTCGCCTGCACGCGCGCGCTGGGGCTCGCGGACGACGCCGGGCACGTGAACCCGAACGGCGGCGCGATCGCGCTCGGGCACCCGCTCGGCGCGAGCGGCGTGAGGCTGGTGATCGCCGCGGCCTTCGAGCTGCGGCGCCGCGGGGCGAAGCGCGCGCTCGTGAGCCTGTGCGTCGGCGTCGGGCAGGGTGTCGCCCTCTCGCTGGAGCGCCCCGCTTGAGCGCTCCCGGCCGCGAGCGGCCGCCTCTGCGCAAGCTCGGCTTCGGGATGTGCCTCGCGCTCGTGGTCGGCAACATCATCGGCTCGGGCGTCTACCTGCTGCCGGCCTCGCTCGCGCCGCTCGGCGCGAACGTCCTCACCGGCTGGCTCGCCACCGCCGGCGGTGCGATCACGCTCGGTGTCGTCTTCACGGTGCTGAGCCGCGAGCTGCGCGGCAACGGCGGACCGTACGCCGCCACGCGCGCGGCGTTCGGGCCGCTCGCGGGGTTCGTGGTGGCCTGGGGCTACTGGGTCAGCATCTGGGTCGGGAACGTCACGATCGCGACCGGCGCCGTGAGCTACACGAGCACGCTCGTGCCCTGGATCGCGAACGTGAAGGGTGCGGCGCCGCTCTTGACGGTGGCGGTGGTGTGGCTGTTCACGCTCGTCAACTGCTTCGGCGTGCGCGCCTCGGGCTGGGTCCAGTCCGTGACCACCGTGCTCAAGTGCGTGCCGCTCCTGGCCGTGCCGCTCGCCGCGTTCGTGCGTTTCCGGCCCGAGTGGCTGAGCGAGCTCGCGGCCGGCCCCCGCATCTCGCTCGACGGCACCGCGGCGGCGGCGGCGCTCACGCTCTGGGCCGTCGTCGGATTCGAGTCTGCGACCGTCCCGGCGGACAAGATCGAGGACCCGGCGCGCACGATCCCGCGCGCGACGCTGCTCGGAACGCTGGTCAGCACGATCCTGTGCGCGCTCGCGTGCAGCGCCGTGATGCTGCTGGTCCCGAGCCGGACTCTCGCGAGCTCGAACGCGCCGTTCGCGGACGCCGCGCGCCTGCTGTTCGGCGACGTCGCGGCCGTCGCGGTCACGCTGCTGGCCGCCGTGAGCGCCTACGGCGCGCTCAACGGCTGGATCCTGCTGCAGGGGGAGCTGCCGCAGCAGATGGCGCGCGCAGGCGTCTTCCCGCGTTTGTTCGCCCAGACGTCGAGCCGCGGCGCACCCGTCTTCGCGCTCGTCTCGACGAGTGTCCTCGTGACGGCGCTGGTGCTGATGAATTTCGGCAGCAGCATGGTGCAGGTATTCACCTTCATGGCGCTGCTCTCGACCACGGCCAACCTGGTCGCCTACCTCGCCTGCTCGCTCGCGCTCCTCGCGCTGCAGCGCCGCGGTGAGATCGCGAGTCGCAAGCCGGGCTGGCTCGCGGCGACGGCGGCGCTCGGGGCCGCCTTCTCGCTCTGGGCGATCGCGGGCGCGGGCCTCGAGCCGGTCGTCTGGGGCGCGGTCCTGATCCTGGGGGCGCTGCCCGTCTACTGGCTGATGAGGCGCTCGGCGCTGCCGCGGCCGGAACCCGCACAGCCATAAGGCCGAAGGCCTGCCCTGTCACTACTGACAGTTACGCTGGCCGCGCCCGCTCTGCTACAAGTCCCGTAGGCCAGGTCCCGAGCGCAAAAAAGGTCCGACCGGGCCCGCAGCCTCCCGCGGGGCCCGTCGCGCCGGGACCTGGCCCGTGCCCAATCGGGCTATCCTTCCGAGCACGATGGCCGGCCCGCCCCCTCCCGCGCGCTGCTGATCGACGCCGACGCCGAGTTCCAAGCCGCGCTCGTCAGCGCAGCCCGGCATGAACGGCGTGCGATTCGATCAGGCTTCGGGCAGCATGCACGCGCTGCGACTGGTGCGGCGCGCCTCCTACGACGTCGTCGTCACGAGCCCGAAGACCCCGGTGAGCGAAGACGTCGCGCTCGTCGAGGAGATGCGCGACGTGCGCCCGGCCGTCAAGGCGATCGTGCTGGCGCCGACGGCGACCCCCGAAGAGGTGGTCGCCTCGTTGCGCGCGCACGTGTTCTCGTGCTTCACGGCGCCCTTCGACGTCTCGGAGATCGCGGAGATGATCCGCCGCGCGGTCCAGAACCCCGACTGGAAGGACGGGATCCAGGTCGTCTCGGCCCGGGCCGACTGGCTGTCGCTGCGCGTCGACTGCCGGCGCCTCGCCGCGGAGCGGCTGGTCCAGTTCCTTTCGGAGCTGGCCCGGGACCTGCCCGAGGTGACGCGCGACGAGCTGCTCGCCGCCTTCCGCGAGATCACGCTCAACGCGATGGAGCACGGGGCGGGCTTCGCGCCGGACCAGACGATCGAGGTGAGCGCCGTCCGCACGAAGCGCGCGATCGTCTACTACGTCAAGGACCCGGGGCCGGGCTACTCGCCGGATCAGCTGCCGCACGCGGCGGTCTCGAACCCGGCCGGACGACCCTCTGGCGCACGCCGACAAGCGCGTCGAGCTGGGCCTGCGGCCCGGCGGCTTCGGGCTGCTGATCGCGCGCAAGGTGGTCGACGAGTTCCTGCACAGCGAGAAGGCCAACGAGGTGCTGCTGATCAAGCATTTGCGCTAGCGGGGGGCACGGGGGGTGCTCGTCCGCCCCAAGTTCATTCCGGCTCTTTGTCCGTCACGTGTCCGACGAACGCGAGCGGCTCGCCCTCGCTCACGGGCGGCGTGCCGACCACGTACAGCACCTCGCCGGCGAAGGGCGCGCGCAGCTCGTGCAGCAGGTTGCCGAAGGGGTCGGTGAGGCGTCCGAGCAGCGTGCCGGTCGCAACGCTCTGCATCTTCTCGACGACGGGATGCCAGACGCCCGTCGCGGGCGACGTCACGACCTGCGAGCGGTCGACGAAGAGCGGCTTCTCGACGCGCACCGACGGGGCCTCGAGCATCCCGAGATCGGCCATCACCGAGAGCGCGCCGGCCTCCTGCGCGTGGACCGAGGGCTCGTCGGTCAGCCCCATGCCGCCCGACTCGACGGTGATCGCCGGCTTGCCGCGCCGGACCGCGGTGTTCGAGGTGTAGAGCGTTCGGCTCGGATCGGCCGGGCGCTCGCGGTCGATCACGATGTGGTCGAGGCCGAAGGCGAGCGCCAGCCGCTTGCCGGCGGCGTCGACGCCTGGTCGCCGGTCACCTGCCAGTACGAATAGGGGCGCAGCGACTCGTTGCCGTCGCCGCAGTGCATGTCGACGACGTGCGTCGCGGGCGCGATCACCTGGGTCGTGATCGCGTGGGCGATCCGCTGGCTGATCGTGCCGTCCGCCTGGCCGGGGTACACGCGGTTGAGGTTCTTGCCGTCGGGGCTGAAGTAGATGCGCCGGCCGTAGAAGGTGGTGGGATTCGCCATGTGCACGAGGATCACCGAGCCCGCGAGCCGCGCCGGATCGATGCGGGCGCGCACGCGCTGCAGCGCGACGATCGACGTGTACTCCGAGCCGTGCGTGCCCGCGATGAGAGCCAGCACCGGCCCCGGCTTCGCGCCGTTGAACACGCTGACGGGGATGCGGGTGCCCGGGTCGACCCCGTCGGGCACGACGAGCCAGCCCGAGGCCTGCTGCCCGGGCTGCGCCACGATCTCGCCGACGCGCAGCGGGCCGGCGGCGGCCGCGAACGACGGCTGGGCGGCGAGCACCGCCACGACCACGAGCGACGAGCGCACGCGCTTCATTCCGATCCTCCTTCGGGAGCGCGGCGCTCGCCTCGCTCCTGTCGCGTCGTCAGGCGCGCACGAGCGACGCGCCCCAGGTCATGCCCGCGCCGAAGGCGACCAGCAGCACCAGGTCGCCCGGCTGGAGCCGCCCGTCCCGCGCGCACTCGTCCCAGAGCAGCGGGATCGTGGCGGCCGTGGTGTTGCCGTACTTGTGGATGTTGTGCGGCACCTGCTCCTCGCGCAGCCCGAGCGCCTTCGCGCAGTACTCGTTGATGCGCTTGTTGGCCTGGTGCATGAGCGCGAGCTTGAGGTCGCCGGCTGCCACGCCGTGCTTCTTCAGCAGCGACCTCGCGACGTCCACCATGCTCGTCGTCGCCATCTTGAACACGAAGCGCCCGTCCATCACCGGAATGTGGTCGCCGCGCGCGAACTGCTGGGGATCGGTATAGGGACGGTGCTTGAAGCCGGTCCCGGGCACGTACAGCTTGTCGTAGTCGGCGCCGGCGCCGTGCAGCTCGTGGTCGACCACGCCACGCGCGCCGTCCTCCGCGGCCTTCAGCACCACGGCCGAGCCGGCGTCGCCGAACAGCACCACCAGGTGGCGGAAGCGCGAGATTCCACTCGAACTCCTGCGGCGTGGGCGGGACGTCCGCCACGCCGCGCGCGTAGTCGAAGTTCGCGCGCGTCCAGGGCATGAAGCCGACGTGCACCTCCGCGCCCACGAGCAGCACGGTCTCGGCCATGCCCGCCCGGATCTGCGCGTCGGCGAGCTGCAGCCCGTAGAGGAAGCCGGAGCATTGCTGGCGGATGTCGAAGCAGGGCACGCTCCGCAGGCCGAGCTTGTCCTGCAGCAGCGTGGCGCAGCCGGGGAAGTAGTAGTCGGGCGTCATGGTCGCGAACACCACCATGTCGACCGCTTGCGCCTCGACGCCGGCGCGCTCGAGCGCCTTGCGCGCGGCCGCGGTGCCGAGGTCGGAGGTCGCGACGTCGGGGCTCGCGAAGTAGCGCTGCTCGACGCCGCTGCGCTCCCGGATCCAGGCGTCGCTCGTGTCCATGATCCGGGCCATCTGGTCGTTGGTGAGCTTGATCGGAGCGATCTCGCTCCCGCTGCCCACGATCACGGCCCGCTTCACCTCTCGGCCTCCCGCCGGCCTCGGGCCGGTTTCCGGATGATACCCTCGCCCCGAGGCCCGGAGCTTGCCGGACCTCCCGCAGCGTGCACAATAGTCCTTTCGAATGCTGACCGACATCGCCCAGAGCCCGATCTCCGAGACGATCCGCCGCTTGTCGAGCGAGCGCAGGACCGGCGACCTGCAGGTGCGCGCGGGCCGCGTGGTCAAGATCGCCTTCTTCGACCACGGCCGGCTGGTGTTCGCGGCCAGCAACCTGCGGCGCGACCGCCTCGGCGAGGCGATGGTCGCCGACGGCCGCATCACCGAGGAGGATTTCAACCGCGTCTCCGCGCTGATGCGCACCGACCGCCGCCGCTTCGGCGAGGCGCTCGTGCAGGCCGGCGTGATGGACCGCTACGACGTGGGCAATTCGGTGGCGCGCCAGGTGCGCCGCGTGGCGCTGTCGCTGTTCGAGCTGGTGGACGGCGCGGCGCTCTTCGAGGAGCGCGAGAGCGCGATCCCGCTCGAGTACATGGTGAGCCTGTCGATCCACCGCCTGCTCTACGACGGCATCCGCTCGATGAAGAGCGAAGAGCTGGTCACGAAGGGCCTCGGCCACCTCGACCGCGGCGTGATGCTGGCCGAGGTGCCGCCGTTCCCGTTCGAGCGGCGCGGACGCTCGGCCGAGGAGCTGGAGCTGCTCGACCTCGCCCAGCGCCGCGTGACGATAAGGCGCCTGGCCTGGTCGGGCAGCGGGCTCGCGTTCACGCGGCTGCGCGCGGTCTACGCGCTGCTCGCCGCCGGCCTGCTGCGCGAGGCGGACGTGCAGGCCCCGGCGCCGCAGCCCGTCTTGCAGACGGACACCGGGATGTTCCTGCTGTCGGCGCTGCAGAACCGTCCCGACCCCTCGCTGCGAGACGCGATCCGCCGCGAGGTGCAGCAGGAGCTCGAGCACTCGGCGCGGCTCGACCGCGAGGCCTGGCTGAAGCTCGCGCGCGCGGCGCCGCGCGACGAGATGATGCGCGCGCTCGAGGAGAAGATGGAGCGCTACCACGCGCTGCGTGACGGCCTCAGCGCCGACGATGCGATCCGCAACGACATCGACGTGATCCTCGGGCGGGCCTCCGCGGCGATGCGCCTCGCGCGCTCGGCGCCGGAGACCGCGAACGCCGAGGCGGTGCTGAAGCGGCATGCGGCCGAAGCCGCCGCCGCGGTGCAGCGGGCCCCCCGGCCGCCGTCGGTGCTCGTGCCTCAGCCGGTCGCGTCGGGTGCAACGCCCGCTCCCGCGGCCCCGCCGCCCGGCGACGCGTTGCCCGATGCGCTCGGCGGCCCGACACCTCCCTACGGCACGCCGATCGCCTTGCCACCGCCCGCGGAGCCTGGCCCGGCCGCGAGTGCGCCGGAGCCGAGCGCCGCCGGGCGCCCGGTGCCGCCCGCGGAGCGGAGCTATCCGCCGGGCCGGGGCCCCGACCAATCGATCGCTGCGGCCGCGTCCCGGCGCGAGCGCCTTCGAGGGGCGCGCCCAGATCGAGCACCTCCTGATGGAGGGCGAGGTCCGCATGACCGTGGCGGACTACGCCAACGCGGTCAAGGTCTACGACAAGCTGGTGCGGCTCGCCCCGCAGGTGGCGGCCTTCCACCTGCGCTTCGCGGTCGCGATGGCCTGCTACCCCCGCACCGCCAAGCTACGCCGAGCGCGAGTTCTACGAAGCCGCCCGCATCGAGCCCGACAACGCCGAGGTCCACTACCAGTGGGGCCTCTACTACAAGGTCATGAAGATCAAGAGCCGCGCCACCGCCGAGATGCGCACCGCCGTGCGGCTCAACCCGAAGCACAAGGCCGCCCGCGCCGAGCTCGAGCAGCTGTCTCCCAAGGACTCGGCCCTCACCAGCCTCAAAAAGCTCTTTCGTTAGGGGGGGCGCTGCGTCGCGCCCCCCTCTAACCCCCCCGCTCGCTACGCCCGAGTGAATCGGGCTCCGCTCGCAGCCGCTGCTCGTTGCTCTGCGTCCCGCAGAGGGTCGTCACCAGGGCCGCACCGCGAACTCGTACAGGAATGCCACGCTGACGAAGAGCAGCACGAGCCGCGCCTCGCGCGGGGCGCGGTGCTTGGCCGTGCGCCAGAGCCAGGCGGCGCCCAGCAGCACGGGAATCATCACCACGAGCACGAGAGTCGCGCCCGCGAAGCCGAGCCGGCCGTGGAGATCCGTGAGCGGGGAGGGGCCGAAGGCGCCGCCGAAGAGCAGCGTGAGGTGCAGCACGTAGACGAGCAGCGTCTCGTGGCCCAGCAGCCCGAGCTCCCGCATCACCCAGTGGCCGGTCGCGGCCGCCGCCTCGACGAGCCGCAAGAGCAGCAGCAGCCCGCCGAGGCGCACGAGCACATAGGCCGGCGACGCGCCCCAGAAGTCCACACGTCCGTGCAGCACGAGCGCCAGCAGCGAGCCGACGGCGAGCAGCAGCACGCCGCTCGCCACCTCGCGCCGCTGCCGCACCGGCGCCGGGGCACGGCCGAGGCGCGCTCCCGCGAGCGCGCCGGCGAGCACGAAGGCCGAGTAGGGGAACACGGGGAAGCTCGAGCCGGTCGCGGCGTCGAGCCAGGGGGCGATCGGCTCGGGCAGGCGCGCGGCGACGCCCGAAGACCAGACGAGCGGAGTCAGCGCGACGATCGCGAACGCGAGGAGCCCCGCCCACGTCGTCCAGCGCCGTCCGACGACTGCCTGCAGGCCGAGGACGAAGAGCTGTGTCGCCGCGATCACCTGCAGCGCGTCGCACGCGAAGAAGGCCGCACGCTCGGCGCTCGTCGAGGCCCCGAGCGTCTTCCAGAGCGAGAAGTACGGCAGGTGGAGGTAGTAGCCCACGGCCAGCACGAACAAGAGCCGACGTGCCCGCCGCAGCCCCGCGCGCAGCGAGAGCGGCGCGGGCGGCAGCCCGACGACGAAGCCGGAGGCGAACAGGAAGCCCGGTGCCGTCGAGCCGTGGAGCATCTGCTGCCAGACGTAGAGGCGCTCGGCGAGCGCCGCCGGCGCGAGCAGCGTGTCCATCACGTGGCCCTGGACCATCACCAGCGCCATCAGGCCGCGGAAGGCGTCCAGGTACAGGGCTCTTTCGTGCGGGGGGTGCTGCGTCGCACCCCCCGCTCCCCCCGCTCGCTGCGCCCGAGTGAATCGGGCTTCGCTCGCCGCTCGTAGCTCATTTGGCGGAGGGCTCAGGCCGACGCCGCTCTGGCTCAGGCGACGACGACTCCGCCCGCGCGGCGCGCGGCTTCCTGGACGTGCTGGAGCAGCATCGACTCGGGGCCGGCGCCGACGAACTCGACGCCGCCATCGCCCACGACCGTCTTGGGCACCGACGCGATGCGGTAGGCGCGCGCGAGGTCGGGGAAGCCCGTCACCTCGATCGCGTCGACGCTGATGCGCGGGCTCTCGACCGCGAACTGGATCGCCAGGCGGACCGCCCGGGGACAGTACGGTCAAGTGGGCGTCGAGAAGACGCGCAGGCGGACGTCGCGGTCGAGCGTCGCGAGCGCCGTGCGCGTCTCCTCCGAGAGCAGGCTCGACCCCGCGAGACGTCGAGGATCCCGTCCACCAGGCTCCCGAACTCGTATCCGGCGGGCGTGCCGTAGAAGCGCACGCCGTAGTCCTGCTCCCCGAGGATCGCGATCGCGGGCGTGCGCTCGATCCCGAGTGCGGCCACGCGCTCCTGGTCGAGGACGAAGTTGACGGGCTCGGCCGTCAGCTTCTCGTGAAGCGCCACCAGCTCCTCGACGAGCCGGCGCACCTCTTCGGACACCGGGTCCGCGAGGGCCTGCGAGGCGACGGACAGCTTGACGGGGTTGACGAGGCCGGAGAACGCCTCACGCAGCTCGCCCGCGATCTCGTCGCTGAGCAGCGCCATCTGGGAAGTATGCCACGCGGGTCAGACCCACGTCGGGAACCAGGTCCAGATCCCGAAGCCGCCCAGCATGACGTGGTAGGGCCCGATCTCCACGGGAAGTCCCGGGAAGCGGAAGCTCCAGAGTGCGTTCGGCACCGGGATCGCGGTGAGGAACGGGAGGAAGAGCACGAACAGGGCGGCCACCGCCACCAGGTAGCCGCGCGCGAGCAGCGCCTGTCCCTTGTTCCAGCGGCGGTCGAGCAGCGCGCCGAGCGACAGGCAGGCGTAGGGAATCGCCTCGAGCAGATAGTGCGAGAAGTTGAGCGTGCGCGGCGACAGCCCCCACGGCAGGTAGAGCAGGAAGAAGCCCGCGCCGCAGAAGACGAGCCGCGGGTCGCGCCAGCGGATCCCGACCACGAGCGCCCACACCGACACCGGCAGCGAAGCCCACCAGATCGCCGGGTTGCCGAGCGCGACGATGCCGCGCACGAAGTCTCCACCCGAGAACCAGAAGTACCAGGTGGGCCGGTAGAGGAACGGCCAGGTCCACCACTCGCTGAAGTAGGTGTGGGTGGCGTCGAGGTGGGCGTGATAGCCCCAGATGTCCTTCTGCCAGGCGATCGCCGCGAGCACGCGCTGCCACCACGCGGCGAGTCCGCTCGGGTGGGTCTGGGCCATCCACGGGACGTAGCTCAGCAGGTAGACCGCCGCTGGCAGCACCACGAACGAGAGCGCGCCGAGCGCGAGATCGCGAGCCCTGAAGGCGCGCGCCCGTCGCACCACGAGGTAGACGAGTCCCATGAAGCCCCAGGCGAACAGGCTCGTCCAGCGGGTCGAGAGCGCGAGCCCGAGCGCGAGGCCGAGCGCCGCCATGTCTTCGACGCGCAGCTCCTCCTGCGCGACGGCGCGCAGCAGCAGCAGCACGGACGTGAGCTGGAACAGCACCGCGAAGACGTTGGTCATCGCGATCCGGCTCTGCACCAGGTAGACGCCGTCCATCAGCAGCAGCAGCGTCGCGAAGAGGGCCGCCCGCTCGCTCGCGAGCACGCGCCGCGCGAGCAGCAGGAACACCGGCGCGATCAGGATTCCGGCGAGCGCCGGCACCAGGCGCCAGGCCCACGGCTCGTAGCCGAAGAGCGCGACACCCGCCGCGATCAGCAGCTTCGCGGTCGGGGGATGCACCCACTCCGTCGGCTGCTCGCCGTTCAGGTACTGGCGTGCCGTCTTCGCGTGGTAGACCTCGTCGAAGTACTCCTCGCCCGGGTAGCCGAGACCGGGCAGCCGGAAGAGGGCCGCCAGGATCGCGACGCCGAGCAGCAGCTTGCCGGTGCGGCTCACGGCGCGCCGGTCCGGGGCACGGCCGGCGGCTACGCGGCCGCCGTCCGAGGCGACGAGCGGCAGCGCGCGCCGCACCGGCACCGCGAACGAGTTGCCACCGAAGCGCGACAGCACCGCGTAGGCGACGCCGATCACCTGCCCGTTGCGGTTCAGCAGCGGACCGCCGCTGCCGCCCTGCGTGGTCGGCGCGTCGAAGACGACGTCGGTGTCGGTGATGTCCGCGATGTGGCCCTGGGTGGTGGACGGTCGCACCAGCCCGCGCCGCGCGAGCGCCTCGGTGATGCGCCCGGTCTTCATCTGCGATTCCGTCACGATCTCGCGCGCGACCGCCGAGTCGATCTTGGCGAGCATCGCCTCGACCCCCGCCGGGAAGCCCACCAGCACCACCGCCTGGCCGGTCACGGCACCCCTGCCGCTGCGGTCGAGCGGCAGCGGCGGCAGGCGCGCGCCGCCCAGCTCGGCGCGCAGCAGCGTCACGTCGGCGTGCTCGGCGTGGCCCTCGAGCCGGAGCAGGAACGGCCGCCGCTCGCGCGGGAAGAAGGCCCGCAGCTCCGTCTGCTTCGGCTTGTAGCCGCGCTCGATCAGCGATTCCGCGAAGTCGTTGTTCCACCACGGCTCGGCGATGTGGCGGTTCGTGAGCACCAGGCCGCGGCGGTCCACCACGAAGCCGGTGCCCACGTACTCGGTCTCGTGCACCTCGCCCTTCCCCTCGGGGTCGAGGATCGGGTTGTCGTCGGCGTCGCGCAGGCGTGTTGCCGGCGTCGTCGAGCTTGTAGCGCAGCGGGCGCCCTTCCTTGTCCTGGTACTGGTACGCCCCCTGGATCAGGCAAACGCCGGGCCCGTAGTCGCGCACGATGCGCTCGCCCACGGCGCGCTCGGACTCGAGCGTCGCCAGCCGCTCGCGCGTCATCTGCAGCTCGCCGCGCAGGTTGCCCGACTCCGCGGCGGCGCTGTCCCGGATCTGCCCGTAGAGCTCCTCCTCGCGCTGCTTGAGCTCGTCGATCCGGGCGGCGAGCTCGGCGCGGTCGGCCTCCGCCTTCGAGCGCTCGTCGGCGACGCGAGCCGCGAAGGCCGCGCGCTCGGCCTCGCTCTCGCGCAGCGCGTCGCGCAGCCGCTCGAGCTCGAGCCGCAGCTTGCGGTCCTGCCAGTAGCTGTAGCCGCCCGCGGCGGCTCCCAGCAGCAGGCCGCCGGCCATCAAGAGCCGCGCCGCCGGGCTCAGCTGGCCGAGCCAGCGTGCGATCCGCGTCCGCACCGGCGCGCGTGCGCCCGCGCGCACCCACGGGGCCGCCTCCAGCATCTCCTCGCCCGCGTCGTCGGCCGCCTCGAGCCGCAGCCGGGGCCCGCCGGGGCCGAGCTCGATCACGTCGCCTTCGCGCAGCACCGCCTCGTGCAGCTCCTCGCCCGAAAGCCGCAGCACGAGCTCGGGCGCGACCACCTGCGCGACGATCTCGCCGTGGCGCTCGAAGACGCGCGCGTGGTGCAGCGCCGCGCCCTCCGTCTTCATGTCGGCGTCCGGCCCCGAGCCGATGAGCGCGGGCAGCGCCACCTCGGCCTGCATGCCGCTGGCCGGCCCGGTGAGCCTGCGGAAACGCACGCGCACGCTCTAGCCCGCTCCCGTCACGGCGTGCCCAACGCGGGAAGATCCGGCGCGCCGATCCGGCGCTCGACGCTGCCCTGCGCGACCATCGCCCAGCGCGACGCGCCGATCCGCACGAAGACCTCGACCTTCGGGTCCTTGAAGCCGGGCGAGCGCAGGATGTCCTGCGGGTCGGCCGGCGACTGGTAGCGGCCCGCGGAGCGCACCGTCACCAGCGTGTCGTGTCCCGGCGCGATCGGATGGTGCCAGGTGCTCACCTGTTCCTGGATCGAGCCCCACACCTCGTCCCCCTGGTCGGGGGCGGGGAAGCGCGCGCGCGCCTGCACCGCGCTCAGCGGCTCGCTCGACACGTTCCTGAGCCGAAAGCGCACGACCGGGGCGACGAAGTTCTGGCCCTGCTGCGGGCTGTCGACGATCCAGTACGTCTGCAGGTCGCTCACTCGCAGCTCCGCTGCCGCGTCGTGGCTCCGGCAGCCCGACGCGGCCACGGCGGCCAGGAGGAGTGCCACGCGGCGGACTCCGCGCATCCCCTCGATTCTAGCGTGCCTGCTCCTCGGGATTGGCCGGCGGCAGCGGAAGCGCGAGCCGGAAGCGCGCCCCGCGCACGGCGCTCTCGGGCTCGGGCTCGAGCAGGAGCTCGAGCCGCCCGCCGTGGTCCTCGACGAAGCGCCGGGCCACCGCGAGGCCGAGGCCGGTGCCGCGCTTCTTGCCGTGCGTGACGAAAGGCTCGAACACGCGGTCGCGGATGCCCGGGGCGACGCCCGGGCCGTCGTCCGCGAGCACCAGCACCAGGTGCTCGCGCGCGCCCTCGGAGCCGCCGAACGGCTCGATCCGCGCCCTGAACCGGATCCGCCCCTGCCCGCCCATCGCATCCCGCGCGTTGGCGGCGATGTTGGTGACGGCGCGGCGCAGCTTGTCCACGTCGACGCGCCCGCGGCGGCCGCTGGGCAGCTCGACGTCGCGCTCGACCGCGAGCCCGGGCAGCTCCTGCTCGATGCCCGCGGCGAGCTCCGCCACCAGCAGGCGGAGCGGCACCGCGCGCAGCACCAGGCTCTCGGCCCCGCGCGCGAAGTCGAGCGTCTCGCCGGTCATGCGGTCGAGGCGGTCGACGGCCTCCATGATCGCGCGCGCGCGCTCGGCGGCCTCCTTCGGGGGCACGTCGCCTTCGAGCAGCGTCTCGGCCCAGCCGCGGATCAGCGTCATCGGCCCGCGGAAGTCGTGGACCATCATGCCCGCCATGGTGCCGAGCGCCGCGAGCCGTTCCGACTCGATCAGCTCCTTCTGGTAGGCGAGGTTCTCGAACGCGAGCGCGGCGCGGCCCGCGACGAGCGAGACGAGCTGCGCCTCGGCGTCGCTCACCGGACGCTTGCGCCCCTGCACCGGCCCGAGCACCAGCATCCCGGCGAGGCCGCTCCGCGCGAGCAGCGGCACCAGCATCTCGTTCTTGCCCTCGGGCGAGGTCTCGAGCAGCTGGCCCTCCGAGATCAGGAAGCGCGCGCGCGGGCCCTCGGACGCGTCGGGCCGGCTGCGCCGCAGGCGCCCCGCCTCGTCGAGCGCCAGCGCCTCGAAGCTCTCGAGCCTGCGGTCCCACAGCAGCAGGCTGCCGCCGTCCGCCGAGAGCGCGCGGCAGAGCTCCACGGTGAGCAGGCGCGTCAGGCCGAGCAGGTCCGGGACCTCCAGCACGCGCTCGGCCAGTGCCGCGAGCGTCGCCTTGCGTCTCGAGCTGAGCGTGAAAGCCGCCATCACCGGTCCTGGTTTGACACCTGAAAAACGCCGTCGCTATGATAGCGAGGCTGGAGCCGGAAGCCGCTGCGCGACGGGCGCTGCGATTTCCTGCGGCAGGCGTTCCCGACACGCCGAAGAGCCGCCGGCACCCTTGTCGTGCGCGCAGCGACTCGCCGGAGCGGTCCGACCGGCGGGAAGCCCGGCGCGTCCAAGGGACTAAACACGGGAGATAAGGTCGCATGATCGAGGTCGACAGCCTCACGAAGAGGTACGGCCGCGCGACGGCGGTGGACGGCATCTCGTTCAAGGTCGAAAAGGGCGAGATCCTGGGCTTCCTGGGCCCGAACGGGGCCGGCAAGACCACCACGATGCGCATCCTCACCTGCTACCTGCCGCCCACCGAGGGCAAGGCGCGCGTGGCAGGCCACGACGTCTTCGCGGAGCCGATGGAGGTCAAGAAGCGGGTGGGCTACCTGCCGGAGACGCCGCCGCTCTACCCGGACATGGAGGTCGGCGAGTACCTCGACTTCTGCGCCAAGATCAAGGGCGTCGCGTCCGGCGAGCGCAAGACCCGCATCGCGGACGCCGTCGAGAAGTGCCGGGTCGGCGACGTGCGCACCAAGCTGATCGGCAAGCTCTCGAAGGGCTACCGCCAGCGCGTCGGCCTCGCCCAGGCGATCCTGCACAACCCCGACGTGCTGATCCTCGACGAGCCGACGGCCGGCCTCGACCCGAAGCAGATCATCGAGACGCGCGAGCTGATCCAGGCGCTCGCCGGCAGCCACACCGTCGTGCTCTCGACCCACATCCTGCCCGAGGTCTCGATGACCTGCGGGCGCGTCGTGATCATCAACAAGGGCCGCGTGGTGGCCGAGGACACGCCCGACAACCTCATGCGGCGCCTGCAGGGCGCCGGCACGATCAGGCTCGAGGTGCGCGGCGACCAGGCACAGGCGCTCGCGGCCGTCCAGGCCGTCCCCGGCGTGCTCGCGGTTCACGCGCGCGCCCCGCACGGGGAGATCGCCGTGCTCGACGTCGAGGCCGAGGCCGGCAAGGACGTGCGCGCCGAGCTGGCCTCGGCGCTCGTGACCAGGGGCCACGGCCTCGTCGGACTGCAGCAGGTCGGCATGAGCCTGGAGGAGATCTTCCTCCACCTCACCACCGCGGACGCCGAAGAGCCGGCGCCCGCCGCCTCCGGAGGACTACCCGCTTGACCGCGCTAAGGAACATCTCCGCCATCGTCGCGAAGGAATGGCGCCACTACTTCGGCAGCCCGATCGCCTGGGTGGCGCTCTTCGTGTGGACGATGCTGTTCGGCATCTTCTTCTACTTCTCGTTCAGCTTCTTCCTCGAGCAGTCGATGCGCATCGCGCAGCAGGGGATGGAGTACGGCGGGGGGATGAAGATCTCGCTCAACGAGTACCTGATCCGCCCGCTCTTCCACAACATGGCGGTGGTCGCGCTCTTCCTGGCGCCGATGCTCACGATGCGCCTCTTCGCCGAGGAGAAGCGGCAGGGCACGATCGAGCTGCTCGCCACGTCGCCGATCACCGACTGGCAGGTGGTGATCGGGAAGTTCGCCGCGGCCTCCGGGCTCTACCTGCTCATGATCCTGGCCGGGCTCGTGAACATCGCCGGGATCTGGATCTACGCGTCGAGCCAGCCCGAGTGGAAGCCGGTCGTGACGGGGGCGCTGGGGCTGCTGCTGCTCGGCAGCTGCTTCCTGGCGATGGGCACCTTCGTCTCGACGCTGACCCGGAACCAGATCGTCGCCGGCATCCTGTCCTTCTGCCTGTTCCTCGGGATGTGGACGCTCGGCTGGGCGGACGACCCCACGGCGGGCCCCGTCATGAAGGCCGTCGCCTACCTCGGCGTCACCACCCACCTCGAGGACCTGGTGAAGGGCGTCGTCGACCTCAAGGACGTCGTGTTCTACCTGAGCGTCATCGGCTTCGGCCTCTTCCTGGCCCACCAGTCGGTGGAGAGCCAGCGTTGGAGGGCCTGAGCGTCATGGGCACCCTGAAGAAGCTCGTCGACTTCCTCGCGCCGCTCGGGTTCCTGATCGCCGTCGGCGGCCGTCTTCGTGACGCGGACGCCCTGGGCGGACAAGCTGCCCGGGGGGCTGCGGCCGTGGCTGATCGCTGCGGCGGCGCTCGTGCTGGTCCACCTGGTGCTGCGCTTCGAAGACGTGGTGCGCGGGCTCGGCCGCCGGCAGCTCAAGTACGGCAGCAACACCCTGCTGCTGGTGGTCGCCGTGCTCGGCATCCTGGTGTTCGCCAACTACTTCGTCTCGCGCCACACGAAGCGCTTCGACCTCACCAAGGACCAGCGCTTCAGCCTCTCGGACCAGACGAAGAAGGTGGTGAGCGGCCTCAAGGAGGAGATCAAGCTCGTCTACTTCCAGCGCACGCGCGACATGGCGCGCGGCCAGGACCGCCTGAAGGAGTACCAGGCGCTGTCGCCCAGGCTCAAGGCCGAGTACGTCGACCCGGTGCAGAGCCCGGCCAAGGCGCAGGCCTACGACGTGCGCGGCCCCTGGCCGATCCTGCTGGTCGAGCGGGGCGACAAGCGCGAGCGCGTCACGAACGACGGCGAGCAGGACATCACGAACGCGCTCATCAAGATCACGCGCGAGAGCAAGAAGACCGTGTGCCTGCTCGAGGGCGAAGGCGAGCGCTCGGGCGAGGACAGCGGCGAGCGCGGCTTCTCGGGCGTGAAGAGCTCGCTCACGAAGGCGCTCTACGAGGTGAAGAACGTCTTCCTGCTGCGCGAGAAGACGGTGCCGAAGGACTGCACGATCCTGATCGTGGGCGGCCCCGAGAAGGACCTCCTGCCCGAGACCACCGCGGCGATCAAGGACTTCGTCAAGGGCGGCGGCAAGGCGCTCGTGATGGTCGAGGCCGAGCTCAAGGAGCACTACCCGAACGTGGTCGCGCTGCTCAAGGGCTGGAACATCGAGGCGGGCAACGACGTCGTCGTGGACGTCTCGGGCATGGGGCAGCTCTTCGGCTACTCCGAGCTCGCGCCGCTCGTGATCGAGTACCCGTACCACGCGATCACCAAGGACTTCCGCGGCTGCCGACGCTCTACGGAGGCGCCCGCAGCGTCGAGGCGGGCAAGGGCAGCGTCGAGGGCGTGAGCGCTTCGGACCTGGTCAAGACCTCGGCGCAGTCCTGGGCGGAGAGCGATCTCACGCTCAAGGGCTCGATCAAGTACGACGAGGGCAAGGACCGCAAGGGGCCGGTCGCGCTCGCCGCGGTCGCGACCGTGAAGGGGCCGGCCCCCGCACCGACGCCCGCGCCGTCCCCGTCCGGCTCACCGTCGCCCGCCGCCTCTCCCGCGCCCGCCGAGGAGGAGCCGAAAGCTCCCGAGGGCCGCGTCGTCGCGGTGGGGGACGCCGACTTCGCCTCGAACTCGCTGCTCGGCTTCCAGGGCAACCAGGACTTCTTCCTGAACACGGTGGCCTGGCTCGCCGAGGACGCCGACCTCATCTCGATCCGCCCGAAGGAGCCCGAGAACCAGGCGCTGTTCCTGAGCCGCAGCGTCCAGCAGAACGTGGCCTGGGCGGCGCTCGTGCTGATCCCCGGCTTCTTCGTGGTGGCGGGGGTCGCGAGCTGGTGGCGGAGGCGCTAGGCCCGTGAAGGAGTTCTGGAAGACCGGTGTCGCGCTGCTGCTCGCGGGGGGACTCTTCGCGTTCTACTGGTTCGTCGAGCGCAAGCAGGAGCCGAAGCCCGAGACCGAGAGCACGAAGGTCACGCTGCTGACGGTCGACAAGGCCAAAGCCAAGGAGCTGAAGGTCGCGGTCAAGGGCGGCGACAGCATCGCCCTCGTCAAGGAAGGCACGTTCTGGAAGCTGACCGCGCCCTTCGCGGCTCCCGCCGACACCACGGCGGTCGAGTCGATGTTCACGAGCCTCGAGAAGCTGGAGGCCGACGAGCTGGTCGCCGACCAGGTCAAGGACTTCGCACAGTACGGGCTCGACGCGCCCAGCCGCTCGGTCGTGGCCGTCGTCGAGGGTGCGCAGGCGCCGCTCGCCGTCGATTTCGGCTCGAAGGCTCCCGACGGCAGCAGCGTCTACGCGCGCAAGCCCGGCGAGGCCAAGGTCTACCTGGTCCCGTCGTGGGTGGAGGGCTCCTTCGACAAGAAGCCGTTCGATCTGCGCGACCGCGACCTGCTGCACGTCAAGCGCGACGATGTCCGCTCGCTCGAGGTGACTGGCCCCGAAGGCGGCTATGCGCTCGCGCGCAGCGAGGCGGGCGAGTGGGCGTTCACGAAGCCGCTTCAGACGCGCGCGGGCCGCTGGGCCGTCGACGGCCTGCTCGGCACGATCGAAGGCCTGCGGATGGAGTCGGTCGCCGGCGAGAGCGTGAGCGACGCCAAGGAAGTCGCCCGCTACGGTTTCGCGAAGCCGACGCGCACGGTCACGCTCGTCACCAAGGACGGCGCGAGCCGCACGCTCGAGCTCGGAGCGTCCGCGCCGGATCCCAATCCCTCTGCCCTCGCCGACGCCCTCGCCCTCCCCCTCGCCCGGGAAGAAGGGCGAGAAGCCGGCGCCGCCCAAGCCCACGAAGTACTACGCGCGCCAGGCGGGCAGCGGCCTCGTGGCCGTGGTGCCGGCGGCGCTCGCCGACGACCTCGCCAAGGGCATGGGGGAGCTGCGTGCCAAGCGCCTGCTCGAGGTCGCGACCTACGAGACCGAGGGCTTCGAGGTGACGGCCGCGGGCGTCACGAAGAAGTACGCCAAGAGCGCGACCAAGGACAAGGACGGCCTCGAGAAGACGCAGTGGAAGCGCACCGCACCGGACGCCAAGGAGCTCGACACCACGAAGGTGGAGGACGCGCTCTTCAAGATCGGCGGCGTCGACGTGAGCGAGTTCGTCGACGCGCCCAAGGCGCCCGCCGACTACGGCCTCGACGCGCCCGTGCTGAAGGTCACGCTCAAGGCCAAGGCGCGACTCCGGCGTCGAGCTCGGCAAGAAGGACGCGAGCTACTACGCCCGCCGCACCGGCGACGCCGCGATCCTGAAGGTCGACGCAGCGAAGGCCGAGGAGCTGCTGAAGGCGTTCGGCGAGATCTAGGTCCGCCTGGGGCGTCCGCGCCTATGGCTTCGGCGGCGCGGCGGCCGCTTCCGGCGTCGGCGTGGGGGCAGGCGGCGTCCAGCTCTCGAGCACGCGCGCGTGGCGGATGACGACCCAGGTCTGCGGGGCGTTCTGGTGCTGGCCGCGCGTCGTCGTGGGCGTCACGGAGACCTTGTCCGCCAGCTCGATCCCCTGGACGACCTCGCCGAAGACCGCGTAGCCGGCGCCGCTGATCCCGAAGTCCAGCCGGTGGTTGTCGCGCACGTTGATGAAGAACTGGCTGGTCGCGCTGTTCGGGTCGTTGAGACGCGCCATCGCCACGGATCCGCGCGCGTTGCGCAGCCCGTTCCTCGCCTCGTTCGGGATCGGCGGGCGCGTCGGCTTCTCGACGAGCTCGGTCGTGTAGCCGCCGCCCTGGACCATGAAGTCCGGCATCACGCGGTGGAACACCGTCCCGTCGTAGTGGCCCGCGCGCACGTACTGCAGGAAGTTCTCGACGCTCAGCGGAGCCTTCTCCTTGTTGAGCGCGATCACGATCGTGCCGAGCGTCGCGCGGCCCTGCGTGAGCTCGAGCTCGACGAAGGGGCCGCTCGGAGCGGGCTTGGGCGACGGGCGTGGGCGTGCCGGCGCGGGCGCTGCCGCCTGGGCGAGAGCGAGTAGAAGAGCGACGAACGGCATGCTGAGCCTCCGGATGGGGTGAGTGGGGCGATTCTAGCAGCCCCGTTGCGCCACCGAGGAGCGGGGCCTAGAATGCCCGTAACCGCATGGTTCTGTTCAACTACTCCACGAAGGAGCTGACGGCCAAGGTCGTCTACTACGGGCCCGGGCTCTGCGGGAAGACGACGAATCTCCAGTGGATCCACGAGAAGCTGCCCATCAAGAACAAGGGCAAGATGCTCTCGCTCGCCACCGAGACCGACCGCACGCTCTTCTTCGACTTCCTGCCGATCGAGATCGGGACGATCCGCGGGATGCGCACGCGGATCCAGCTCTACACCGTGCCGGGGCAGGTCTTCTACAACGCCACGCGCCGCATGGTGCTGAAGGGCGCCGACGCCGTCTGCTTCGTGGCCGACTCGCAGGAGGCGATGCTCGACGCCAATCTCGAGAGCTACGAGAACATGCGGCAGAACCTCGAGGCGAACGAGATCGACGCGGACGAGATCCCGGTCGTGCTCCAGTACAACAAGCGCGACCTGCCGAACGCGCTGCCGATCGAGATCCTGAACGAGCGCATGAACCCGCTGAACGCGCCCTTCTACGAAGCCGTCGCGGTGAAGGGAGTCGGCGTCGAGGACACGCTCAAGGCGGTCACCAAGCTCGTCTTCAAGTCGCTCTCGGTGAAGTACGGCGACGGGGCGCAGGCGCCCGCGGCGCCGGGGCGCGCGCCGGGCCCGCCGCGTTCGAGTCCGCCGCCGCCGCGGCCGGTCGCAGCACCGCCGGTCGTGCCGTCCCACGACGACCTGCTGAGCGAGCTGGAGCTCGGCACTCCTGCGCCGATCGAGGAGTCGTTCGACGTCGACGGCAACACGCCCGTCGGCTCGCCGTCTCCGGCGGCGCTGCGGGCCGCGCTCACGCCGCGACCGCCCGTCGGCACCCCCGGCCCGAGGCCGCAGCCGGCGCCTCCGGCGCCGGCGCCAGCCGCGCCAAGACCGGCGACACCCTCCTCCGCGGCCACACGAGCTCCGGTGGCGAGCCAGAAGCCCCAGACGACCCTCGTCACCAAGAACGACGAAGCGGCGCAGCTGCGCCGCACGATCATCGCCCCCGGCATGCCGTCCGAAGAGATCGAGATGGATCTCGAGGAGATCCAGGAGCTCGATCACCCGACGCACGGCAAGGTGGTCTCGTCGCGCTCGACCGAGACCGCGGCGCCCGAGCCGGTGCTGCATCCGGATGCCGCCGTGCTGCACCCGGATGGCGCCGTGCTCCACTCGGATGCCGGGACGACCGAGGTCGAGGTGCCGATCGACATCGAGGTGGCGCCCGGCACGACGCGCGTCAGCCTGAACGTCCGGCTGGTCCTGAACCTCCACAAGCGCTAGAGCGGCGCCTCGGCCAAGGTCCCATGAAGCCCTACGGCCAGCACCCCGACGACAAGGCCCCGCCGAAGCCGGTCCTGGCGCTCGCCGAGCAGGTCACGAGCGACGGCGGGCACGTGCTCGCCGTCTACCGCGAGCCCGTCGGCGGCCATTGGCAGATCTTCTGCCTGCTTCCGCTCGACTCGGTCGCGCCCACGCCGTACCAGCGCGACCTGTCGCCCACGCACGCCAAGCGGCTCACCGAGGTGGTGAAGAGGATCGACCGCTTCGTGGACCCGATCGTGGTGGTGTCGCCGAAGCCGGGGGTCTACTGGACGCCGAACGGGCACCACCGGCGCACGGCGCTCGAGAAGCTGAAGGCCGAGTGGGTGCCGGGAATCCTGGTGCCGGAGCCCGAGGTGGCGTACCAGATCCTGGCGCTCAACACCGAGAAGGCGCACAACCTCAAGGAGAAGTCGCTCGAGGTGATCCGCATGTACCGCGGGCTCGCCGAGGAGCAGCCGAGGACGGGCGAGGAGGACTGGGCGTTCCAGTTCGAGTCGCCCCACTTCATCACGCTCGGTGTCATCTACGAGGAGAACCGCCGCTTCGCGGGCGGGGCGTTCGCGCCGATCCTGAAGCGCGTCGACAAGTTCCTGAAGGGCTCGCTCAAGCAGACGCTCGGCGAGCGCGAGGAGCGCGCGGGAAAGCTGAAGGCCGCCGACGAGGCGCTCGGCAAGGCCGTGGCGGCGCTCAAGAAGCGGGGGATCAACCATCCCTACGTCAAGAACTACGTGCTCGCGCGCACCAGCCCGCTCACGCGCGCGCGCAAGACGTTGCCGTCCTTCGACCAGACCTTCTCGAAGCTCGTCGCCGCGATCGAGGCCTTCGACGTCAGCCAGGTGAAGTACACGGACGTCCAGCGCGCGGCGACGTTCGCCGCGCCCGCCGGCGAGTAGCCGAAGGGGCGGCTACTCGGAGCGCAGCGCCGCGATCGGGTCGACGGCCGCCGCCCGTCGCGCCGGCAGCAGGCTGGCCGCGATCACGACGAGCAGCAGCGCGCCGGTTGTGGCCGCGAGCGCGGCCGGGTCGTACGGGGCGACTCCGTAGAGCACGCCCGAGAGCGCCCGGCCGACTCCGAGCGACAGCAGGAGCCCGAGGCCCGCGCCCGCCACGCCCAGCAGCAGGCCGCGTCGAACGACGAGCCCGACGACGTCGAACGGCCGCGCCCCGAGCGCCAGTCGCACGCCGATCTCGTGGATCCGCTGGCTCACGGCGTAGGCCAGCACGCCGTAGACCCCGAGGCACGCGAGCAGCAACGCCTGGCCGGCGAAAGCCCCCATCAGATGGCCGAAGAAGCGCTGCTCCCACGTGGTGAACGCGCGCACCTCGTCCATCGTGCGCACGTCCCAGATCGACAGGCCGGGGTCGGCGTCGCGGAGCGCGCTGCCGCACGGCGTCGGCCTGTGCGCGCGGCGACTGCGTCTTCGTTCGCACCAGCAGCGCCAGCGAGCGGCCGGGCGCGGTCGCGTACGGCCGGAACACGTTGAGGCGCGACGCGGCCGTCTCCTCGCCGAACTCCTCGTACTGCAGGTCGGGAACCACCCCCACCACGCGCAGCCACTGTACGGGCGCGTCGTCACGCAGCCCGCCCCCGTCGACGAGCGCGAGCCGCTGGCCGATCGCGCCGTCGGGCCAGAAGCGCCGCGCGAGCGCGCGGTTGACGACCACGACGTCCGCCGTGGGCGAGGCGTGCTCGTCGGGCGTGAAGGAGCGGCCTTCGAGCAGGGGAGCGCCGAGCGTCTCGAACAGCCGCGGCGACGCGGTGATGCGGATCGCGCCCGGCTCGTCGCCGCGCGCCACGGGCTGGCGCTCGATCACGAGCCGCACCGGAGCGCCGCCGTCGTCCGTCGGGATGCTGGAGGTGACGGCCGCCGCCGCCACGCCCGGCAGCGCGAGCACCCGCTCCTCGAGCTGGCGCAGGAACTCGGCCCGCCGCTCGGTGCGGTCGTACTGGTCGCCCGCCACGTAGAAGCGCAGCGTCAGCAGCGACTCCTCCACGAAGCCCGAGGGAGCCGCCTGTAGCCGCAGGAAGCTGCGCATCATCAGGCTCGCTCCCACCAGCAGCGCGAGCGACAGCGCGACCTGGCCCACGACCAGCGCCGATTGCAGGCGCTGCGAGGCGGCGCCGGCGGTGCCGCGCGCGCCGTCGCGCAGGTCGGCCACGAGGTCGGGCCGCGACGCGCGCCAGCGCGGGCAGCAGCCCGGTGGCGATCGCCGCGAGCGATGCGACGCAGCACGATGAACGAGAGACCACGCCAGTCGAGGTCGAAGTTGACCCAGTAGGGGAGCTCCTCCGGCCACGACGCGACCGACAGCTCGACGAACCAGCGCCCGAGCAGTAGCCCCAGGATCCCCCCGCCCGCGCACAGCAGCACGGTCTCCGCGAGCATCTCGCGGGCGAGGCGGCCGCGGCTCGCCCCGAGCGACGCGCGCACCGCGAGCTCGCGCTGCCGCGCGACGCCGCGCGCGAGCGTCAGGTTGGCGAGGTTCGCGCAGCCGATCAGCAGCACCGCGGCCACGGCTCCGAGCAGCACGAACGAGACGGCCCGCGTGCCCTTGTCCACGGCCATGTCGCGGAACGACAGCGCCCGCACGCCCCAGCCGCGGTTCGTCCCGGGATGCTGCTCCGCGAGTGCATTCGCGATCACATCCGCCTCCGACTGCAGCTGCGGCAGCGTCACGCCTTCGCGCAGCAGGCCGAAAGCGGCCACGAAGCGCTGCGCGCGCGACGGGGCGCGCTCGGGGTCGGAGCTCGGGCGGTACGCCACCCAGAAGTCGTCGCGCTCGGGGAAACGGATGCCGGGCGGCATCACACCGATGATCGTGAGGGCGCGGCCGTTCAGGATCACGGTCTGGCCGAGCACACGCCGGTCGGCGCCGAAGCGGCGCTCGAAGAGGCGGTAGCTCAGGACCACCTCCGGCTCGAAGCCGAAGTCCGCCGCGTCCGCGTCCTGGAAGGTCCGGCCGAGCGCGGGCCGGAGGCCCAGCAGCGGAAACAGGTTGGGAGTGACGGAGCCGCCGCGCAGCCGCTCCGACTCGCCGCCGAAGGTGAGCGTGTTCGCGGTCCGGCCGACGTAGCCCGCCACGTCCTCGAGCCCGCGCGTCTGCGCCCGCAGGTCCTGGAGGTCGGCGTACGACAGGTTCGAGTCCTCCCAGTCCTCGGCCTGGCTCCGGTGCGTGGAGTGGAGCGTCACGACGCGCTCGCCGTGGTCCCCGAGCGGCAACGGCCGCAGCAGCAGCGCGTTCACGATCGTGAAGACCATCGAGGTCGCCCCGATTCCGAGGCCGAGCGTCGCGAGCGCGGCGAGCGCGAAACCCGGCCGCCGCGCGAGGCGTCGCGCCGCCAGCCGCAGGTCGGCGGTGAGCCCGTCGTGCATGTCGGCGGGCGACTTCAATCGGCGTGCCAGGGCGGGGTCGGTCGAAGTGCCGTGGCTTCAGCGCGATGAGGCGATTCGCTCGCGCGTCTCTGTTCGCTTCCGGCAAGATGGCGTTCCGGGTCTGGGACGAGGGACCAGTGGGGCGTCCGTGTGCCGTGTGGCGCGCCTGCGCGAGGCATCCGGCCGGACTGTTTCGGCAAACCGCTTGTTTCTGGTCGGTTACGCGATCTCTCCGCGCGCCGGCCGCGGCACGAAGCTTGATCTTCGCAGGGGAAGCGGCCGAGCCACGAGGGCGCGGCCGATTTTCTGAGGATGGAGGACAAGAAGTGAAGAGAGCTTTCCTGACCCTCGCCGCGCTCGCGCTCGGCGCGTTCGTGGTGTCGACGGCCAACGCGGCTCCGCAGGCCTCGGCGACCCACAAGTCGAAGTCCACCGCTTCGCACTCGACGAAGGCCGCGCTCGTCGACCTCAACACGGCGACGGAGAGCGAGCTCGCGGCGCTCCCCGGCATCGGCGATACCTACGCCAAGAAGATCGTCGAGGGCCGTCCCTACAAGTCGAAGGACGAGCTCGTCAAGAAGAACATCGTTCCGGAGGCCACCTACAAGCAGTTCGCCAGCAAGGTGACGGCGCACCAGGCGAAGTAAGTCGAAGGTCGTGGCTTCGGGGTCGGGGGCGGGTCGGGCCGTCCCGACCCCGGAGCTCGTGACCTGCGGAAGGCCCCGTGGAGTCGCTCCTGCTCAAATACGGCTATGCGCTGCTCTTCGTGGGAGTCGCGTTCGAGGGCGAGGCCGTGCTGCTCGCCGCCTCGCTGCTGGCCCGCCGCGGGCTCCTCCAGCTCCCCGTCGTCATCGCCGTGGCGGTCGCCGCCAACTCGCTGGCGGACCAGGCCTACTTCCAGGTGGCGCGGCTGCGCGGCCGCGGCTGGCTCGAGCGGCGTTTCGGCCAGCACCCGCGCTACAAGCGGCTGATCGACGATCGTCGGCCGCCGCGGCGGTCTGCTGCTCGTCGCCAGCCGCTTCGCGTACGGGCTGCGGATCGCGATCCCCGCGGCGTGTGGCGCGCTCGGGATGCGCACGCTCCCCTTCACCGTGCTCGACCTTCTCGCGGGCGTGCTGTGGGCCGTGCCCATCGCGAGCCTCGGCTACTACGCCGGCGGCGCTCTCGGGACCGCTGCGGGGCGACGTACGCCGCTACGAGGTCGCCCTGGCGCTCGGCCTCGTCGCCGTGGCCGCCACGCTCCTCGGCCTCCGGAGCGTGCGGCGAACCGTTCGCTGGCGAGAGCTCCGCTTCGCCGACCTCCACGCCGTGGTGCCGTTCGCGATCGGGCTGCTCGGCGTGCTCAACCTGCTGTCGGCGATCTGGCCGCGCGAGCCGGCGATGATGCGCGAGCTCGCCCGCTGGCTGCCGCTCGAGGTCACCCAGCGCAGCCGCGCGGTCATGCTGCTCGCCGGGCTGGCGCTGCTGCAGGTGACGCGCAACCTCGGACGGCGCAAGGCGCTCGCGTGGGGCGTGGCGGTCGCGGCGCTCTCGGTGTCGCTGGTGTCACACACCCTGCGCGCGTTCGACCTCCACCACTCGCTGGTGGCTGCGCTGCTGCTCGCCTATCTGATCGCCTTCCGCTCCCGCTTCACCGCGCGAAGCGATCCCGCCTCGCTGCGCCAGGCGCTCGTGATGGCTCCGGTGCTCGCGCTCACGGTCTGGGTGTTCGGGCTCGTCGGGCTCACCGATCTGCAGCGGCACTTCAGCTGGGATCGCGGCAACACGCCCGCGCTCGAGGCGCTGCGCTCCGGCCTGCTGATCCTCGAGCCCGGCGTCGACCCGCTGCGACCTGCCGCGGCGCGCTTTCTCGGGGCGCTGCAGCTCGCGGGCTGGGCGGCCCGCTTCTACCTGCTGGTGCTGGTGCTGCGGCCGGTGATCCTGCGCCGGCGCCAGGAGGCCCCGGCCGCCGAGGTGGAGCGTGCCGTGCGCGACCACGGCCACCACTCGCTCTCGGCGCTCGCGGCTCAGCAGGACAAGCACCACCTGAGCGTCGCCGGCGGCCGCGGGCTCGTGGCCTACGCCGTTCGCGGGCCGATCGCCTTCGCGGCCGGCGATCCGCTGTGCGCGGAGGCCGACCGCGAGGCGGCCGCGCGCGACTGGCTCGAGCACTGCCGGCACAACGGCTGGACGCCGTGCGTCTACGAAGCCGCCGAGGAGCGGCGCGAGCTCTACGGCCACCTGGGCCTGCGCTCGCTGAAGATGGCCGAGGAGGCGATCGTGGAGCTGCCGTCCTTCAGCCTCGCCGGCGGCTCGCGTGCGGCGCTGCGCTCGATGGTGCACAAGGTGAGACGCCGGGGCCTCGAGGTGCGTCGCTACGACCGGCGGTGCCGCGCGGAGCCCGAGGTCGACGCCCAGCTCGAGGAGATCTCCCGGGAATGGCTGGCCGACCGACGGCTCGGGGAGATGGGCTTCAGCCTCGGCCGCTTCTCGCGGGGCGCCCTCGACGAGCAGCACGTGTTCCTCGCGCTGCCAGGGCGAGCGCGTGCTCGCGTTCACGACGTGGCGTCCCTACCGGGCGGGCCGCGCCGCGCTGCTCGACCTGATGCGGCGGCGCAGCGACGCGCCCTCGGGGACCATGGACCTCCTGGTGTCGAGCGCGCTCGAGGCGCTGCGCGACGCCGGCCTCGAGGAGGCGAGCCTCGCCAACGCCCCGCTCGCCAACGTGAGCGAGCCGAAGAGCGGCCTCGAGAAGGGCGTGACGCTGCTGTTCGAGCACGTCAACGCCTTCTACGGCTATCGCAATCTCTTCCAGTTCAAGAAGAAGTTCGCCCCGCGCTGGGAGGGCCGCTATCTCGTCTATCCGCGCGGCGAGCTGCCGCACGTGGCCTACGCGCTCGCGCACGTCCACGGCGCGGGCGGGCTGCGGCGGCTGGTGCTCGGGCGCTCATGAAGGAAGCACGCGTCGTGCTCGCAGCCGTCGCTGCCGCGTCCGCCGCCTTCGTGCTGGCGATCGGGTTCGAGCGCGAGCTCGTCCGCCTGCTGAGCCTCGATCTCGGCGAGCTCGAGTGGGTCAGCGACGTGGTGCTGTCGACGGCGCTCGGCGTCGCCAGCTTCCTCTGGCTGCACCTGCGCCGCGCCCGCACCGAGCTGACGCGGCTGGAGCGCGCCCAGCTCGTGCTCGACACCGAGCTCAGGATCGCGTCCGCAGATCCAGCGGCATCTGCTGACGGCCCCGCCACGTGCCCGCGACGGCTGGCGCTTCGCGGCGCGCCTCGAGCCGGCGGGCCGGGTGGGGGCGACTTCTACGACTTCGTCGACCTCGGCGGCTCGCTTCTTGGTGCTGCTCGCCGACGTGTCGGGCAAGGGCATCCCGGCGGCGCTCGTGATGGGCTCGTGCCGCACGCTCTTCCGGCAGCTCGCCCGCGAGACGCAGGAGCCCGGGCCGCTCGTGGCGCGCCTCGGACGCGCGCTTTTGGCGGAGCACGGCGGCGCGCCGTACCTCACCTGCTTCCTCGGCCGGCTCGACCTCGCGGAGCGCCGGCCTCTCCTGGGTGAACGCCGGCCATCCGGCGGGGCTCATGGTCGCGGGCGGCGCGCACCAGGCGCTCGCCGCAACGGGCCCTCCGGCGGGCGCTGCCGGACGTCCGTTACGAAGCGCGGACGCAGCGCTTCGCGGCCGGCGAGACGCTGCTGCTGGTGACCGACGGCGTGACGGAGGCGCTCGACGGCGACGACCCGATCGATGAACGCCTCGCGCGAGCGGTCTCGCGCAAGCGCGCCTCGGGCGCCCAGGCGATCTGCGAGCAGGTGATGCGCCTCGCGCGCGCAGGCCCGACGCTTTCGTCCGGAGCGAACGGCACGGACGACCGCACTGTGGTGGTCGTCACTCTCGAGGCGGCGTAGCCTCGTCGCCGAGCTCGATCCCGAAGCGCTCGGCCATGCGGTAGAGCGTGCGGCGGTCGATGCCCAGAACCTCGCCGCGCGGCTCCGTTGCCCCTCACCTCGGCGAGCACGTGGCGCAGGTAGCGTCTTCTCGAGCTCCTCGCAGGCTCGGCAGCCCGCTGAAGAGCGGCTCCTCGAGCGTGGCCGGGCGTTCGCCGAAGGCGGCCGGCAGGTCGGCGCACGTCGAGCGTCCCGCCGCGCGCGCTCACGCCACCAGCCGCTCGATCGTGTTCTCGAGCTCGCGCACGTTGCCCGGCCAGTCGTGGGCGCGCCAGCGCGGCGACGCGCGGCGGGCGTGAGCGCCGCGGCTCCGCGTGCCGCGCGCTGCGCAGCCGCGCCAGGAAGTGCGCGGCGAGCAGCGGGATGTCCTCGCGCCGCTCGCGCAGCGGCGGCACCTCGGATCGACGACCACGTTGCAGCCGGTAGTACAGGTCCTCGCGGAAGCTGCCGTCGCGCGACCGCGCGCTCGAGGTCGCGGTGGGTGGCCGCGATCACGCCGCAGCGTCGACGCTCATCGCCGTCGCCGCCGCCCACCGGGCGCACCTCGCCGCTCCAGCACGCGCAGGAGCTTCACCTGCAGCGCCGGGCGGCATGTCGCCGATCTCGTCGAGGAACAGCGTGCCGCCGTCGCGCCTGCTCGAACAGCCCGCGCTTGTCCGCGACGGCGCCGGTGAACGCGCCGCGCCGTGGCCGAACAGCTCGCTCTCGAGCAGCGCTCGGGCAGATCGCGCGCGCAGTTGACCGCGACGAACGGCGCTGCGGCGCGCGCGGGCTGCGCGGTGGATCGCCGCGCGCCACCAGCTCCTTGCCGGTGCCGGTCTCGCCCAGTGATCAGCACCGGCGCGTCCGAGCCGGCAGGCGAGCGGCGATCTGCTTGTAGACCTCGAGCATCGCCGCCGCTCCTGCCGACGAGGCCCTCGGCGAGCCGCGTCGGCCGGTGCGGCAGACCGCGCGTGGTCCGCCGCGCGCGCGCGCCGGGCCAGCGCGCGCTCCACGACCTCGCGCACCTCGTCCGATGTCGAACGGCTTGCTGCACGTAGTCGAACGCTCCCGCGCTTCACGGCTTCGAGCGCCGTCTCGAGCGTCCCGAACGCCGCTGATCAGCACCACCTCGACCTCTCGGGGTCGCTCGCCTTGCAGGCGCGCGAGCAGGTCGAGGCCGTTCTGGTCTCGCGTTCAGGTTGATGTCGGAGACCACGAGATCGAAGCGGCCGTCGGCGAGCCGTGCGAGCGCCTGCTCGGGCTCTCGGCCATCTCGATCTCGCGCTCGGGCTCGCGCAGCAGCTCGTTCATCAGGCGGCAGGTCTCGGGATCGTCGTCGACGACCAGGATCCGCGGCATTTCACGCCTTCGCCCGCGGCGGCCGGCAAAGACGAGCGCTGTCGTGCCCTCGCCGGGCCGGCTCTCGAGCTCGACCGAGCCGCCGTGCGCCTCGACCACCTCGCGCAGGATCGGGAGGCCGAGGCCCGTGCCTCTTGCCGGGCGGCTTGGTGGTGTAGAGCGGGTCGAACACGCGCGGCAGGTCCTCGGCCAGGATCCCGTCGCCCGAGTCCGTTCCACGATCCAGGGCGACACCCGTCGTCGTGGCGTCGCGCCGCCAGCGTCGAGCCGTCCGCCCGAAGGCATCGCGTCGACCGCGTTGCTCACCAGGTTCAAGAGCGCCTGCTCGAGCTGCGCGCGGTCCGCGCCGACGCGCGGCAGGCCGGGCGCGACTTCGAGCGACAGCTCGATCCCGTGGCCCACGAGCGAGGGGCGCACGAGCTCGGCGAGCCCGGTGACGAGCTCGCCCGGCGCGAGCGGCCGCAGGCTGAGCGCCGGCCGCCGCGTGCGGTCGAGCGAGGACTGCCCGGTCGTGGTGACGCGGGCGATCTGCTCCTGGATGGTCGAGAGCCGCGCGGCATCGGCGGAGCCCGCGTCCTGCTTCGCCTTGAGCAGCTGGACGTAGCCCGAGATCACGTTGAGCGGGGTGCCGACCTGGTGCGCGACCGAGGCGGCCATGTGTCCCGCGAGCGCCAAGCGCTGACCCTGGGCGAGCTCGCGGCGGGCGTCGAAGAGACGCTGCGCGGTCGCGCAGAGCGCCTCGTTCGAAGCGCGCAGCTCTTCGGTCGCGCGCGCCACCTCGCTCCGGAGCGTCTCGTTGAAGCCGCCCATCCGCTCGAGCAGGCCGTTCAGCCCCTCGGCCACCGCCCCGATCTCGTCCTGCCGCACGCGCGGCGCGCGCGCGGCGAGGTCGCCCGCCGAGGCGTGCGCCATCGTCCCGAGCACCGCCCTGAGCGGCTCGTGCACGAATCGGCGTGTCAACCGGTCGAGGCCGATCACCAGCAGCACGATCGCGACCGCCGCGAAGAGGAAGGCGGCCTGCCGACTCTGGTCCTGCACGCGCCGCAGGGCGTCCATTCCCACCGCCACCACGACCGCCCCGTAGCGCTAGCGCTGCCGCTCGAGCGGGACGGCCACCAGGTGCAGCCCCAGCGGCCCGTCGGCGAAGCTGACGGGCTCTCCCTGCGCCACCGCACGCTCCCCCAGGCCGAGCGCCGCGTTCGGCACAGCGGCGTCGGTGCCCGCCACGATCGTCGGCGGCGCGACCGCGGTGACCGTGATCGACCGCACCGCGGGCACCGCCTTGCGGTAGTCGGCCAGGAGGTCGACGAGCTCTGCCGTCGTGGCGCCTGGATGTGTTCGCCCAGGTCGGCCGAGACGCCGAGGGCGATGGCGGCCGCCGCGTCGAGCTCCTCCGCTTCGACGGCCTTCGCCACGATCCGGGCCTGCAGGTAGGTGCTGAGCCGACCACCGCCGCGATCACGAGCGCCGTGGAGACGCCGAGTCGTGCCCGGAGCGAGCTCACCTTCGCCAACGATACCGCGGACGCGCGGAGAGTGGGGCAATCTCGCGTCGAGTGTGGCCGTCTGGCAGCGGCCTGCGCGCGTCCGGCGCGGCGCCACCGCCACGCCCACAACGACTTGCGTCGGGGTCGCTCGAGGGCGAGCTGGCACGGGCTGTGCGGTTCGACTCGGCGATGGCCCGCAGCCTGACGAGAGCCCTGCCCCTGCTCGCCGCCCTTCTGCTCGCGCCACTCTTCGCGGCGCCGCAGGACGGGAGCGCGTCCGCGAGCCCGCTGCCGGCCGCAGCCCCGAGCCGCCACACCTCGACCGGCACGATGGCGGGCTACGACGCGACACGCGCCAGCTGACGGTCTCGAGCGCGAGCGGGTCGAGCGGCGTTCCACCTCGCGCCCGATGCGCGCGTGTGGCTCGGCAACCGGCGCCTGCCGGTCGCCCAGCTCAAGGCGCGCGTCGGCGCGCAGGTGACGGTCTCGTGGTCGGAAGCCGACGGCGTGCGCACGACGCACACGGTGCGGCTGGCGCAGCCAGCGGGGAAGACTCGTTGAGGCGAGTCGCCCCTCGCCTCGCGGCTGTGGCGCTCGCGCTCGTCGCCGCGTGGCCCTGCGCGGCCGCGGCCGCAGCGACCGAGAGCCTGGCGATTCGCGGCTGTGTCCAGACGCTGCACCTCTACGGGCACGCGCGGCGGACCGGTCGCGATCGTCACGAGCGGCGACGGCGGTTGGGTGCACCTCGGCCCGGACGTCGCGGAGTTCCTGGCGGCGCAGGGCTACTTCGTCGTCGGCTTCGACGCCAAGGCCTACCTGTCGTGCTTCACCAGCCGCACGGGGTCGCTGCGTCCCGGGGACGTGCCGCAGGACTACGCGGCGCTCCTCGACTACGCACAGCGCGACGCGCGGGGCGCGTCGCTCCTGATCGGGGTCTCGCAAGGCGCCGGGCTGTCGGTGCTGGCCGCGACCGCTCTCGAGATCCGCACGCGGATCGACGGCGTCGTGGCGCTCGGGCTGCCGGACAAGAACGAGCTCGCCTGGCGCTTTCAGCGACTCGATCATCTACGTCACCAAGAAGACCGCCGAACGAGCCGACCTTCAGCACGCGCGCGCTGGCGTCGCAGCTGGCACCGCTCCCGCTCGCGGCGCTGCACGCCACGCACGACGAGTTCGTGCCGTCGCGGAGGTCGAGTCCGTGCTGGCGCAGGCGCGCGAGCCCAAGCGGCTCTGGCTGATCGAGGCAGCGGACCATCGCTTCAGCGACAACCGCGACGAGCTGTGGCTCCGCTTGAAGCAGGCGATCGCGTGGATCGGCTCCGAGCAGCGCGCCTTACCCTGAAGTCGCGTCGTGGTAGGCTCGAACGAGTCAGGCCATGAGTGCGCCCGCCCAAGCGCCCGGCTTCCGGAACTACGGCGCCGGCGCGCGCGCGGCCGTCCACGAGCTCTACCGGCTCAACCATACCGGGCAGACGCTCGACTTCGTCCGCGCGCAGAAGCGCAAGTACCTGACGCGCGACCGCAGGCGCATGACGGCGTGGGAAGCGCTCGAGCTCGTCGAGACGCTGGTCGACGACAGCGATCCCGACATCGAGCTCGGCCAGATCGAGCACGCGCTGCAGACGGCCGAGGCGATCCGCGCCGACGGGCACCCGCGCTGGTTCGTGGTGACCGGGCTCGTCCACGACCTCGGCAAGGTGCTCTGCAGCTTCGGCGAGCCGCAGTGGGCGGTGGTGGGCGACACCTTCCCGGTGGGCTGCGCCTTCCAGCCGAGCGTCGTGCTCCACGAGCTGTTCGCCGACAACCCCGACACGCGCGTCGCCGAGTACTCGACGCCGGCTCGGCATCTACGAGGAAGGCTGCGGCCTCGACCAGGTGGAGATGTCCTGGGGCCACGACGAGTACCTCTACCAGGTCGTGAAGGACCGGCTCCCGCCCGAGGCGCTCGCGATCATCCGCTACCACTCGTTCTACGCGGCGCACCGCGAGGGCGACTACGGCTTCCTGATGAACGCGCGCGACCGCGAGCAGCTCGAGTGGGTGCGGGCCTTCAACCCGTACGACCTCTACTCGAAGAGCCCGGTGCGGCCGGATCGCCGCGCTGTCGAGCCCTATTACCGCGACCTCCTGGCGGAGTTCTTCCCCGAGCCGCTGCGCTTCTAGGGCACGAGCGTGATCGAGGAGATCATCGTCGACTGCCCGAGCTGCGGCGAGCACATGGCGCTCGACGTCGACACCACCGCCGGCGCGGAGCAGAGCTACTTCGAGGACTGCGTCGTGTGCTGCCGGCCGATGGAGGTGTTCGTCAAGTGCGAGCCCGGCCAGGTCCACTCGATCAGCGTGAGCGCTGACTGACGGCTAGAATTCCCGGCACCATGAGACACCGCGGAATGCGCGTGCTGCTCGCCGCCCTCGTCCTCGCGAGCCTCGCGAGCTCGTCCCCGTCCGGCCAGGGCTCCTTCGAGCCGCTCGAGTTCGATCGCGGAGCGACCGGCCTCGGCCTCGCGCTGCGGCGCCTCGGCACCACCGCCCGCGTGCTCTACGTCACCGCGCACCCCGACGACGAGCACAACGGGATCCTGGTGCGGCTGTCGCGCGGGCTCGGGGTGCGGACGGCGCTCTTGACGGTGACGCGCGGGGAGGGCGGGCAGAACGCGATCGGCCCGGAGCTGTTCGACGCGCTCGGCGTGCTGCGCACGGGAGAGCTGCTCGCGCTGCACCGCTACGACGGCGTCGAGCAGTACTTCGGCCGCGCGTACGAGTTCGGCTACTCCTTCAGCGTCGAGGAGACCTTCGCGAAGTGGGGCCGCGAGGAAACGCTCGGCGACATCGTGCGCGTGATCCGTCGCTTCCGTCCCGACGTGATGCTGGTGCTGCCGCTCGCCGGCGAAGGCGGCGGCCAGCACCACTTCGCCGCCGCCCAGCTCGCCCAGGCGGCCTTCCGTGCCGCGGCGGATCCCGCGCGCTTCGCGGACCAGGGCTTGCCGCCGTGGCAGGCGCGCAAGCTCTACGAGGGCGGCATCGGCGGCTTCGGGGGAGCGGACGAGAGCACGGCCGCCGTGCGCGTGCCGACGGGTGACTACGATCCGCTCCTGGGCATGACCTGGCTGCAGCTCGGCGCGCGCTCGCGGGCGATGCACCGCAGCCAGGGCGCGAGCCAGGTCGCCACCGACCTGCCGCCCGCCGAGGGCCGCTTCCGGCTCGTCGACGCCGAGCCGGCCGTGACCGATCGCGAGGCCGACTTCCTGGACGGCGTCGACACCTCCTTCGGCGGGCTCGTGCGCTTCGCGCCGGGCAACGAGCAGCTGGCCGCGCGGCTCGCGGCGCTTTCGGCGCGCGTCACGGCGGCGCGCTCGGCCTTCGACCCGCAGGCGCCCGAGGCGGCGGTTCCCGCATTGGCCACGGCTCTGACCGAGATCCGCGCCCTGCGCGCCGAGCTGGGCGGGCTGGTCGCCGACACGCGCGCGCGCGCCGAGCTCGAGTCGCGGCTGGCCGACGAGGAAGCCGACGCCGAGGCCGCGCTCGCGCTGGCCCACGGTCTCGTGCTGGAGGCGAACGCCGACGACGGCCTGGTCACGCCGGGGCAGTCGCTGGGGGTCACGGTCACGCTCGTGGACCCGGCGACGCCCGCGTTCGAGCTCCTGGCTCTCGAGCTCGAGGCCCCTCAGGGCTGGACGATCGAGCGCCGCGACGGCGACACCAGGGCGCCCGCCGGCCGCGGGCCGCGCCGCGCCCGCTTCACGCTCACGCTGCCCGCGGACGCGCGCCTGTCGCAGCCCTACTGGCGCAAGCTGAAGGACCGCGACCGTCACGAGCTCCTGGTGCCCGCCGACGAGTCGCTGCCGTGGAGCCCGCCGCCCGTCCTGGCGCGCGCGCGGCTCTCCGTGGCAGGTGTCGCGACGAGCGTGAGCGCGCCGGTCGTGTGGCGCTACGAGGGGCGCGTCGTCGGCGGCGAGCGTCGCCACGAGCTCACGGTGGTCCCGGAGCTGTCGGTGAGGCTCAGCCCCGACGTCGCGGCGATCCCGCTCGCCGGCCCTCGCCGCCCGCTCGAGGTGCGCGCCGCCGTGCGCAGCTACTCGAAGCAGCCGGCGCCCGCCGAGGTGCGGCTCGAGCTGCCCAAAGGCTTCACGGCCGATCCGCCGAGCGTGCCGCTCACGTTCGCCGTCGAGGGGGAGGAAGCCACGGCGCGCTTCCGCGTCACGCCGCCTGCGGCGCTCGGGGCCGGCACGCTCGCGATCCACGCGGTCGCGACGCGCGACGGCCGCGCGGCGCGCGACAGCGTCCTCGCGATCGACTACGACCACGTCGAGCGCCGCCAGCTCGTGCGTCCGGCGGAGACGCGGCTCATCGCGCTCGAGGTGCGGACGGCGCCGGGCAGCGTGGTCGGCTACGTCATGGGATCGGGCGACGCGCTGGCCGAGGCGATCCGACAGCTCGGCGTGCCGGTGACGCTGCTCACGGCCGACGATCTGCTCTTCTCCGACCTCGGGCGCTACACCACGATCGTGACCGGCATCCGCGCGTACGAGACGCGGCCCGACCTGCGCTCGGCCCACGGGCGGCTGATGCGCTGGGTCGAGGCGGGCGGCCACCTGGTGGTGCAGTACAACCGCAACGCCATGAACCGGCTCGCTCCCGAGGCGCCGGCCCCGCCGGCAGGCGCCCCGAGCCCGTACGTGCCCTACCCGGCGCAGCTCACGGCGGAGCGGATCAGCGACGAGACGGCGCCGCTGCGGGTGCTCGAGCGGCACTCGTTCCTCGTGACGCCGAACCCGATCACGGATGCGGACTGGGCGGGCTGGGTGCAGGAGCGCGGGATCCAGCTCTTGGCCGAGAAGGACTCGCGCTACCACGAGCTGCTCGCGGCGACCGACCCCTTCCCCTACAACCCGGGCGAGAAGCGCGGGCTGCTCGTCGATGCGGCCGTGGGCCGGGGGAGCTGGACCTACGTGGGGCTCGCGCTCTTCCGCCAGGTGCCGGCTGGCGTCCCGGGCGCCTGGCGGCTGCTCGCCAACCTCGTCTCCCGCCCGCGTCCCGCGGCCGCACCGCCGGCGCGGCGGCTGCGCGCTAGCGAGGGACTCCGGCCGCCCGCAGCGCGCGCTCGAGCGAGCGCCGGGTCACGTAGCTCACGCGCTCGTGGTGCTCGAACTGGAGCGCGCCGACCGGCGCGCGGCCGCGCAGCGACCAGCTGCCCGACGGCGCGGCCGCGGGCTCGAACGGCACCTGCGCGCCGCCCGCGCTCGTCTGCTCGCGGACCGTGTACTCGCTCGACCACGCCCCGAGCTCGTCCTCCTCGCGGTTGAAGAGCAGCTCGCGCCCCGCGTGGCGGACGCTGAAGGCGAGCGGCGTCTCCCAGCAGCCGTAGCTGCGGATCGGGACGCGCCCGGGCCGCGGCACCGCAAAACCATCGGCCTCGGCCACCCAGCCGATGAACGCCAGCGCGAGCGCCGTCCAGGCGAGCACCAGGGCGACGGGCACTCCTGTGGCCCCGATCACCAGCAGCACCAGCCCCCCCAGTGGCAACGCCGCGTTCAGGAGCCGCAGCCGAGCGTCAGTTCCAGCCATTTCCTCCCCCGCCTTCAACTACAGCGGGGGCCGCCGGAAGTTGGCCCGCTCACTTCTTTTCGAAGAGCACCCGGCCGCCCACGATCGTGGCGAGCACCTCGGTCTTCATCAGGGCGTCCTCCGGCACGGAGAGGATGTCCTGGGACAGCACGACGAGGTCGGCGAGCTTGCCGACCTCGATCGAGCCCCGCTCGCGCTCGGCGAAGCTGCCGTAGGCGGCGTCCAGGGTTATCGTGCGAAGCGCCTCGGCGCGGCCGAGCTTCTGGTCGGGATCGAAGCCGCCCGGCGGCTGGCCGTCGGCTCGCCCTGCCGCGTGACCGTGGCGTAGAAGTTCTGGATCGCCGAGACGTCCTCGACCGGCGCGTCGGTGCCGTTCAGGATGCGCGCGCCGCTTTTCAGCAGCTTGCGCCAGACGTAGCCGCCCTCGGCGACGCGCGCGTCGCCGAGGCGGTTCGGCGGCCCAGGGCCGGTCGGACGGGCAGTGGATGCCCTGCATCGAGGCCATCACGCCCGAGCGCGGCCGAAGCGCGGGATGTCGGCTGCGTCCAGGATCTGGGCGTGCTCGATCCGGAAGCGCGGGTCCTTCACCTCCGGCCGCTCGCCGAACGCCTTCTCGTAGGCGTCGAGCACCATGCGGTTGGCGCGGTCGCCGATCGCGTGCGTGCCGACCTGGAAGCCGTGGGCGAGGGCGAAGCGCGCCGCTTCGAGGATCTCCTCGGGCGGCGTCACGCAGCAGGCCGCGGTTGCCGGGGTCGTCGGAGTACGGCTCGAGCAGCGCCGCCCCGCGCGAGCCGAGCGCGCCGTCGGCGTAGAGCTTGACCGCGCGGACGTCGAGCCATCCGCCGCCGAGGCCCGTCTCGGGGCGGCCGAGCGCCCGCATCGTCCGAGCCCGCTCGCCATCACGTAGAGCCGCGTCCGGAGCTTCCCCGCGGCGGCGAGCTCCTTGTAGAGCGCGATCGCCTCGACCGACTGCGCCGGCGTCCACCAGGCTCGTGATCGCCCTTCGCAGAGGCACTCGTCCATCGCGAGCTCGATCGCCCGCCGCTGCTCCGCCTCGCCGCGCTCCTGCGGGGTGACGAGGCGCTTGGCCGTGTCGACGAAGATGCCGGTCGGCGCTCCGCTCGCGTCGCGGATGATCTCGCCGCCTTCGGGGGCCGCGGTCTTCGGCGTGATGCCGAGTCGCGCCATCGCCTTCGCGTTGACGAGCACCGCGTGGCCGTCGGCGCGCGCGCAGCATCACGGGGTTGTCCGGCGAGACGGCCGAGAGCGCCTGGTGCGTGGGGAAGCCGCGCACGGCTCCCGGGGTGGGCGTCGTCCACTTCTCCTCGTGCCAGCCGCGTCCGTAGACCCACTCGCCGGCGGGCCGGCCTTTGACGGCCGCGCGCGACCCGCGCCACCACCTCGGCGTAGCTCGGCGTCCCCACGAGGTCGACGTCGAGGCGCGCGAAGCCGATCCCGAGGAAGTGCGCGTGCGCGTCCTCGAAGCCGGGAACCAGCGTCCGGCCCTGCAGGTCCATGACGCGCGTCTTCGGGCCGACAGACGCCGGATCTCGGCGCGTGGTGCCGACCGCGACGATCCGACCGGCGCGACCGCGACCGCCTCGGCGCGCGGCCGCTTGGCGTCGACGGTGTGGACGACGGCGTTCGTGAGCACGAGGTCGGCGGGCTCGGCCGCGCTGGCGCGGCGCGCGCGCGTGAAACAGGCCGACGAGCAGGAGCAGGCGCTTGGTGTCGAGGCGGCTCATCACGGGCAACCTCCGCTTGGGAATTGAAGGAGTATAGGGCGTGGGCCCGCTTGACACTCCTGACGGGCGCCCCTAGTGTCGGCTCGCCCGCGAATGCCGCAGACCATCCTCGAGGTGTTCGACGCGACGGTGAGGCGCACGGCGATCGCCCGGCGATGCTGCGCAAGCGCGGCTCGAGCTGGGAGCCCATCAGCTGGAGCGGCTACCAGGACGCCGTCGCGCGCGCGGCGCGAGCGCTCGTCGCGCACGGCGTCCCGCTCCGGGGGCGGGATCGTGGTGCTCGTCCGCAACCGGCCCGAGTGGTTCGTCACGAACCTGGCCGGCATGACGGTCGGCGCGCGCGTCGCCGGCATCTACACCAACAACACTCCCGAGCAGTGCCACTACATCGCCGGGCACGCGGAGGCGGTGGTGGCGGTGGTCGACAGCCCGCAGGCGCTCGCGCGTCTGTCCTGCAGGGCTCGCGGCCCGCGAGCCTGCGCACGATCGTGCTGCTCGAGGGCAAGGCGGAGGGCCCAGGCGTCGTGAGCTGGGAGGAGTTCCTGGCGGCGGGGGAGTCTTCGCACGAAGCGGAGGTCGCGCGCCGCCGCGCGGCGCTCACCGGCGACTCGCCGACGACGCTGATCTACACGTCCGGCACCGACCGGCACGCCCAAGGCGGTGATGCTCACGCAGCGCAACCTGGCCTTCATCGTCGAGACGATCCAGGAGCTGGTGCCGATCGGCACCGGGGACTCGCTGATCAGCTACCTCCCGCTGTCGCACATCGCCGAGCAGGTCGTCTCGCACACTGCGCTCGATCGCGACGGGCGCCGCGGTCCACTTCACCGAGAGCCTCGACAAGCTGCCCGCGAACCTCGTCGAGGTGCGGCCGCACTTCTTCCTCGGCGTGCCGCGCGTGTGGGAGAAGATGCAGGCGGCGATCGAGGCGAAGGGGGCCGAGGCGAGCCCGCTGCGCCGAAGGATCGTCGCCTGGGCGCGCCGGTCGGGCCTGCGCAGCCGGCGACGCCGACCAGGCGCGGCCGGACCCGTCCGCTGGAGCTACGGCGCTCGCCGACGCGGCTCGTCTTCTCGAAGGTGCGCGCGCGGCTCGGGCTCGACCGCGCGCGGCTCTGGCGGTCTCGGCGGCGCCGATCGCGAAAGAGACGCTCGAGTTCTTCCAGAGCCTCGGGCCTGCCCGATCATGGAGGTCTACGGGATGAGCGAGTGCAGCGGGCCGGCGACGATCTCGCTTCCCGCGCGCTATCGGCTCGGCAGGGCCGGCTACGCGATCCCGGGCACCGAGCTGAAGCTCGCCGAGGACGGCGAGATGGTGATGCGCGGCCCGCACGTCTTCAGGGGCTACTACAAGGACGATGCCGCCACGCGCGGAGGCGCTCGACGCCGCCGGCTGGCTGCACTCGGGCGACGTGGGCGAGATCGACACGGACGGCTTCCTGCGCATCACCGACCGCAAGAAGGAGCTGATCATCACCGCCGGCGGCAAGAACATCGCGCCGCAGCACCTCGAGGGGCAGCTCAAGCAGATCGCGGCCGTCTCGCAGGCGGTCGCGATCGGCGACCGCCGCCCCTACCTGGTCGCCCTGCTCACGCTCGACCCCGGGCGGGTCGCGGCGGAGGCCCAAAAGGCCGGCAGCGACGCGCGCACGGTCGAGGAGGCGGTGGCGAGCGCGCCCTTCAAGGCGTACATCGAGAAGCACGTCGAGGCCGTCAACGGGCGTCTCGCGCGCTACGAGACGATCAAGCGCTTCGCGCTCCTGCCGCGCGAGCTCACGGTCGAGGCCGGCGAGCTCACGCCCACCCTCAAGCTCAAGCGACGCGTGATCCTCGAGCGCTACCGGGAAACGATCGAGGCCCTCTACACCTCCTAACCTCGTCTTTCTAGCCTCGGAAGCGCGAAAACCCCGGCCGCGGCCGTCTCTACCCCGAGAAAGTGTGGCTTCTTGACCCATGCTGAGAGCGGGGCGTAGTCTCGGCTGCCGTCTCGGCCCCGGCGGCCACCCCGAGGAGGCTCCTTTCGTGCCCCCGTCCATCGGTATGCGGTTCTCGCGCTTCGAGCTCGTTTCCCGCCTGGCATCGGGCGGGATGGGCGACGTGTGGCGCGCGCGCGACCAGGACCTGCACCGGGACGTGGCGGTGAAGTTCCTGCCCGAGCGCTTCGCGGCCGACCCGGCGCGGCTCGGGCGCTTCGCGCAGGAAGCGCGGGCGGCTTCCCAGCTCAACCACCCGAACATCGTGACGATCCACGAGATCGGCGAGACCTCGGGGCTGCCGTACATTGTCATGGAGCTCGTCGACGGGCACACGCTGCGCGACCTGCTGTTGTCGCAGGAACGACGGCCGCTGCCGCCGCGGCGGCTGTTGGAGATCGCCGCGCAGGCCGCGGATGGGCTCGCCAAGGCGCACGCCGCCGGCATCGTCCACCGCGACCTCAAGCCCGAGAACCTGATGGTCACGAACGACGGCTTCGTGAAGATCCTGGACTTCGGCCTCGCCAAGCTGCGCGGCGACGGGGCGATGCCACCGGGAACGGCCCGGCGCAGCGCGACCGGGGAGCTCTGGTTCGACTCGGGGCAGCCGACCTGGCCGGAGTCGCTCTCGCCGCACACCGCCGTCGGCGCCGTGATCGGCACCACCGGCTACATGTCGCCCGAGCAGGCGCGCGGGCTGGCCGTGGACTTCCGCTCGGACCAGTTCACCTTCGGCGCGATCCTGTACGAGCTCGCCACCGGCCAGCAGGCGTTCCGCCGCGAGACTCCGGCGCAGACGATCGCGGCGATCATCGAGGACCAGCCGGAGCCGCTCGCAACGCGCAATCCCAGCCTGCCCGGCCCGCTGCGCTGGGTGATCGAGCGCTGTCTCGCCAAGGACCCCGCCGAGCGCTACGCCTCGACGCTCGACCTGTCCCGCGAGCTGCGCGGCTTGCGCGAGCACATCGGCGAGGTGGGAGGATCGGGCTCGTCGCCCGCGGGGCCGCTGCGGCCAGTGGCGCGGCGGCGCATGCTGACGCTCGGCCTCGTGGCATTGGTCGCCGTTCCGCTCGCGACCTGGCTCGGCCCGCCGCTCATCGATCGCGCCACGCTCGCACTGGGGCTACGCCCGCTTCCAGAGCAGCGACACGTGGCGGTGCTGCCTTTCCGCACCGCGTCGCCGACGCCGGAGGACCGGGCGCTCGCCTACGGCATCGCGGAGCTCTTGACCGTGCGGCTCGCGCAGCTCGAGCGCTTCCGCGGCACGCTCTGGGTGGAGCCTTCGAGCAACGTGGCCCAGGCGGGCGTCACGAGCGCCGACCGCGCCGGCCGCGCGCTGGGCGTGACGCTCGTGGTCACCGGCAGCGTCCAGCGACTCGATGGCCGGCTGCTCTTGACCGCCACGCTCGAGGACGCGAACCGCAACCGAACGCTGCGGGCGGCGACGGCGTCCGGGATCGACGGGCTCGTGGAGGCGGTCGTCTCGATGCTGGCGCTGGAGCTCAACGCGAGCGAGGTCGCGCAGCTGCGGGCGGGGAGAAGCGGCGTCGCGGAGGCGGGAACGCTCACGGCCCAGGCGCTCGGCTACTCGGCCTGGGGCGAAGCCCGCTCCGCGCTCGATCGCTACGAGCAGAACCAGCGCCTCGAGAGTGCGATCGAGCTGTTCAATCGCGCGCTCGAGCACGACCCGCGCTACGCGCTCGCGCACACCGGGCTGGCCGAGGCCTACTGGCGGCTTTACGAGAACGAGCTCAAGCCGGAGCTCGTGTCGCTCGCCGAGCAGCACTGCGAGCGTGCGCTTGCGCTCGATGATCTCGGGCCCGCGCCCTGGATCACGCTCGGCATGATCCACACCGGCAGCGGCCGCGCCGAGCTGGCGCTCGCCGACTTCAAGAAGGCGCTCGACCGCGACCCTCGCAACGCCGGCGCACTACGGAGCTCGGGAGGGCGCTCGAGCGTCTCGGGCGCTTCGACGACGCCGAGGCGCGCTACAAGCGGGCGATCGAGCTCAAGCCCGAGTCCTGGTCGAGCCACAACTACCTCGGCGCGTTCCTGCACGGCCGCAGCCGCTTCGCGGAGGCGGAGGCGGAGTTCCGCCGAGCGCTCGGCGTCGCACCCGACAACGTCCGCGTCTGGAGCAACCTCGGCGGCGCGCTCTACTTCCAGGATCGATATCAGGATGCGGAAGCGGCCTGGCGGCGGGCGCTGCAGCTGGGACCGTCGCCGCTCGCGACGGCAAACCTCGCCGCGCTGCAGTTCTCGGACAAGCGCTACAGCGAAGCCGCGCGCACGCTGGAGGCGGTCGCCGAGTCGGGAACGAGCGACTACCGTGTGTGGCGCAACCTGGGCGCCGCGCTTTACTGGGCGCCGGGCGAGCGGGCGAAAGCCGCGGCGGCCTACCGGCACGCAGTGCCGCTCGCGGAGCAGGAGCTGAAAGTCGACCCGAAGAACGCGCGCATCCTGGCGCACCTCGCGGACTGCCACGCCATGCTCGACGAGGCGGACGAGGCCCGCGCCCGCGGCGAGCAGGCCGGCCGCCTCGCTCCGACGGATCGGCGCGTCGCCGCGAGCCTGGCCGGCGTCTACGAGCACATCGGGGATCGGGCCGCCGCTCTCCATTGGCTGTCGGTAGCGTTCAAGGCGGGCCAGCCCCGCTCGGAGGTCGAGTCGGACCCTACGTTCGAAAAGCTGCGGGGGGACCCGCGCTGGTTGAAGCTCGCGAAGGGGTGAGTCGTGAGGATTTGAGTCAAGGAGGGTGTCATGCCCAGGCCGCGCAGAGTCCGTATCGCGTTACCGCGTCCAATCAACCACTGCTGGGCGCGTCCCGTCACCGTCACGATGGACGAATACCAGTTTCGGGTGAAGCCCGGCCTGCTGAGAGTCTCCGCGCAGTTCGTCGAACTGCCCTACGTCGTGCTGGTGAACCGCACAGACTTCCCGGTGACGTTCCGGTTTGACCCGGGCTGGATGGCGTACCTGCACGGCGGGCCAGCCATCAACGTGCACGTCCCACCCAGATCGCCGTCGGCCGGTGCTCGTGGTGACGCGCCGGCGTCCAGGGCGAATTGAGTACGCCGTGCGGGTGAACCTTGGCAGAGGTCGCGGCCCCACGATCGAGGCCGTCGGCGGCTCCCGTCCCGAGGTCGAAGTAAAGCCATAGCCGATCTGGGCGAGCAGGCCGGGCGCCTCGCACCCGTGGACCGGGCGTCGCCGCTTTGCTGGCTGGCAGCGAGGCGGGCCGAGCCCCGCTCGGAGGTCGAGTCGGACCTTACGTTCGAAAAGCTGCGGAGGACGCGCGCTGGTTGAAGGCTTACGAAGAGCTGAGTCGTGAGGATCTGAGTCAAGGAGGCCGCAATGGGCGGAGTTGGTGGCACACAGCCACGTCCGGTGACAGTCAAGTTGAAGCAGGGAGATTTCCAGTTTCGCGTGAAACCGGGTCTGCTGAGGGTTGCGGCAGCCTACGGGGAACTGCCAAACGTTGAATTGGTGAACGAGACGGGACTCTCCGTTGAGTTCATATTCCCAAGGGGCCTGATGACGTATGAGACGGGCGGCGGATCAGCCACCAATGTGGCCATTGCGGCAGGGGAACCATCAGTGCTCGTCAACGTAAATCAGGCCTTCGAGCCTAAGACCACCGAATACCAGGTGCACGTCATGTTGGGCCCCTTCTCCATCGAGGCCGCGGGCGGGTCGCGCCCTGAAGTGGAAATCAAGCCCTAGCGGGCCCCACTGAACCCGCCCGGGAGATCGTCAGTGCCTCACGGCCTGGCGATCGGATTGGAGGGCGCGGCCTCGGCGTCCAGTCGCCCGGCGGCTTGGCGGCGGGCTTCGCGGCCGGCCGGGCGCGCGGCTTCGGCGCGGCCTTGACCGGCACCGGCGTGGGCGGCGGCGCCTTCAGCAGCTCCGCCGTGCTCGGATGCTGGTTCTGCTCGGCGAGCTGGCTGGCCAGGTGGCCCTCGTTGTCCTTGAGCGAGCGGTCCGCTCCCGCTTTCAGCAGCGCGCTCACGACGGCGTCGTGCCCGTCGATGGCAGCGGCCATCAGCGGAGTGTGGCCGGCCTTCAGGTCGCGGGCGTTCACGTCGGATCGTGGATCCGAGGAAGAGGTTGACGAGCTCGAGCTGGCCGTCCTCGGCGGCGAGCATCAGCGGCGTGCGGTTGTTCTCGTCGGTGGCGTTGACGTTGGCACCCCCGGTGAGGAGCTCCGTGACGAACACGGTGTTGCCGCCGCGGACCGCGTGGAACAGCAGCGGGCGTCCGCGCCGGTCGACGGCCTCCTTGCTCGCGCCGGCCGCGATCAGCGACTGCGCCACGTCCGCGCGCCCGCTGCGAGCCGCGAGCATCAGGGGGGTGAGGCCCGCCCCGTTCGGGATGTCGATCTTCGCGCCCGCCTTGAGCAGCGCGTCCACGATGTCGACGCGCCCCGCGGTCGCCGAGTTGCAGAGGGCGGTGTTGTCGTTCAGGTCGAAGACGTTGAGGTCCACCTTCTTCTTCACGGCTTCCTGGATCCCGGCCAGGTTGCCGTCGGCGACGGCCTTGAAGAACGCGGTGGTCTTCTTGTCCGGCTTGTCGGCGGCCTGCGCGGCGCCCATGGCGAGGCACGGCACGAGGCAAAGCGCCCAATGGATTCGCATGGAGCCCCCTCGGAAGTCTGCGCGAAACATAGGCCCGCTCGAGCGGGCGCGCAAGGGGGGGCCTAGCGGGGCGGCTTGTCCGAGGGGTTCCGGCGCTCGCGGCGGCCGAGCAGGCTCGCGCGCGTGATCGCCTCCTCGCCGAAGCGGCGGCGCAGCTCGTCGCGCACGCGGTCGGCCGGCGTCGAGGGCTTCGGCAGCTCGAAGAGGCCGAGCTGCGGGGTGGGCTCGCCGAAGTGCGACGTGTAGAGCCCCACCAGGCGGACACGCCGCCGGCCGTGCACCTCCTGGAACAGCTCGCTCACGACGCGGAAGAGCTCGTCGCCCGAGTCGGTCCCGCGCTTCAGCGTGCGCGCGTGGGTGGTGGTGCGGAAGTCCTCGTCACGGTACTTGAGCGTGATCGTGCGCGCCTTGAGCGCATGAGCGCGCAGGCGCGCCGCGACGCCGTCGGCGAGCTGCAGCAGCGTGGCGCGCAGGCGCTTGGGATCGGCGGTGTCCTCGTCGTAGGTGTGCTCCTGGCCCATGCTCTTGTAGCCGGCGGGCTCCCGCGCCACGTCGCGGTCGTCCTCGCCGCGCGCGAGCCGCTGCAGGTCGTGGCCGTGCGTGCCGATCTTGCGTGCGAGCCGCGGCGGGTCGAGCGCGGCCAGCTCGCCGATCGTGGTGACCCCGAGCTTGGCGAGCGTCTCCTCCATCTTGGGTCCCACGCCCCAGAGCCGCCGCACCGGCAGCGGCGCCAGGAAGGCGGCTTCCGTGCCGGGAGCGACCACCGTCAGGCCGTCGGGCTTGCGCACGTCGGAGGCGACCTTGGCGACGAGCTTGGAGCTCGCGACGCCGACCGAGGCGCTGAGCTGCGTCTCGTCGCGGATCGCCTGCTTGAGGTTGCGGCCGATCGTCTCGCCCGAGCCGAGCGCCCGCTCGCTGCCGGTCGCGTCGAGGAACGCCTCGTCGATCGAGACCGGCTCGACGCGGTCGCTGAAGCGCTCCAGGAGCGCCATGATGCGCGCGGACTCGCGCGCGTAGCGCTCCATGTCGGGGTGCAGATAGACGCCCTTCGGGCAGCGGCGCCAGGCCTCGGAGATCGGCATCGCGCTCGCGACGCCGAAGCGCCGCGCCTCGTAGGACGCGGTCGAGACGACTCCGCGCCCGCGTCCGCCCTTCGGGTCGGCGCCCACGATCACGGGCTTGCCGCGCAGCTCGGGCCGGTCGCGCTGCTCGACCGCCGCGTAGAAGGCGTCCATGTCGACGTGCAGGATCGTGCGGGGAGGAGCCATGAGCAGCCGAGGCCTCAGCATACCCAGCCCACGGCCGAACGAGGTCCGAGCGCACGGAGGCTCCGACTACCGAACGGCGGAGCCTCCTCCGGATTGCAGCTGCTTGACCAGGTCTCCCACCACCGCCTTCGCGTCGCCGAACAGCATGTAGGTGCGGTCGGCGAAGTAGAGCTCGTTCTCGATGCCGGCGAAGCCGGGGTTCATCGAGCGCTTGATCGCCAGGCAGAGGCGCGCCTTGTCGGCATCGATGATCGGCATGCCGTAGATCGGGCTCGACTTGTCGTGGCGCGCGGCGGGGTTGACGACGTCGTTGGCGCCGATCACCAGCACCACGTCCGTCTGCGGCATTTCCGGGTTGATGTCGTCCATCTCGATCAGCTTGTCGTAGGGGATGTCCGCCTCGGCCAGCAGCACGTTCATGTGCCCCGGCATGCGGCCGGCCACCGGGTGGATCGCGAACTTGACCTCGATCCTGCGCTTCGTCAGCTCGTCGTAGAGCTCGCGCACGCGCTGCTGCGCCTGGGCGACCGCCATCCCGTAGCCCGGCACGATCACGACCTGGCTCGCCATCTCGAGCACCTGTGCCGCGCCCTCGGGCGTCTCCTTCTTGGCCGTGCGCGTCTCGGCGACGCCCGCCTTCTGCTGGACCTGGCCGAAGGCGCCGAACAGCACGTTGGTGAACGAGCGGTTCATCGCGCGGCACATGATGATCGACAGGATCAGGCCCGAGCTGCCGTCGAGGGCGCCCGCGATCACCAGCAGCTTGTTGTCGAGCACGAAGCCCATCGCCACCGCCGAGAGGCCCGCGTACGAGTTGAGCAGCGAGATCACGGTCGGCATGTCGGCGCCGCCGATCGGGATGATCAGCAGCACGCCGAAGGCGAGCGCGAGCACGACGATCAGCGGGAACAGGAAGGCGAGCGCCACGGGCTCGAACACGAGCGCGATGCCGCAGCCGACCGCCACCAGCAGCAGGCCGATGTTCGAGACGTTTTGCAGCGGATAGGTCACCGGCCGCTGCGGAATGAAGCGCACCTCCTGCAGCTTGCCCGCCGCCATCAGGCTGCCGGTGAAGGTGAGGAAGCCCAGGATCACCTCGGCCACGATCGCGAAGGTGCGGAAGGCGGTCAGGTTCTCGGGCTCGCCCTGCCACAGGTAGAACTTCGCCGTGCCGACGAGCCCGGCCGCGAGGCCGCCGAACGCGTGCGAGATGGCGGTCCGCTGCGGCACCGCGGTGAGCGGCACCCACGACAGCGGCACGCCGATCGCGAATCCCACGAGCACGGCTCCCGCGATCCAGGCCCAGTGCACGATGCCGGGCGTCAGGAACGTGCCGAGGATCGCGAGCGTCATCGCGACGACACCCGCGAGCACGCCCTTGCGCGCGGTCTTCGGGTCGTTCATCCAGTGCAGCGAGAGGATGAAGAGCGCCGACGCGACGAGGTAGGCGCCCTCGACCAGCCAGAAGCTCATCGCTTCTTGTCGTCGCCGGGCTTCTTGAACAGGCGCAGCATGCGGTCGGTGATCAGGAAGCCGCTCACGATGTTGGTCATCGAGGCGGCGAGCGCGATCGCGCCGAGCAGCGTGACGAGCGGCGGGTGATCCTGGCCCGCGATCACGATCGAGCCGACCACCGCGATCGCCGAGATCGCGTTGGTGAGCGACATCAGCGGCGTGTGCAGCAGGCGCGAGACGCGCGTGACGACCCCGAGCCCGATGAAGGTGGCGAGCAGGAAGACGAACAGCAGGGCCGACAGCTCGGCGGGCATCGGTGAGGCGATTCTGCACGGAGCCCGCCGCCGAGTTCAACCGGCGGGCGGCTCGTGGCGATGAGGCGTTCGATTCAGTCCTGGCGCAGCGCCTGCGCCGGCGCCGTGCGCGCGGCGCGCCGGGACGGCAGCCAGCCGGCGAGGGCCGAGCTCAGCACGAGCACGAGGCTCGCGGCGACGAGCGCCAGCGGATCGCGCGGTGTGGTGCCGTAGAGCTGGCTCTCCACCAGGCGCCCGGCCGCGAGCGAGGCAAAGACGCCGAGCAGGACGCCGAGAATCACCGGCACCAGCGCCTCGCGCAGCACGAGCCGGACGATGTCGCCGGGCTGGGCGCCGAGCGCGAGCCGCACCGCGATCTCGCTCGTGCGCCGGGCCGCCTGGTAGGCGAGCGTCCCGTGGACACCGATGCCCGCGAGCAGCAGCGCGAGCAGAGCGAAGCCGGCCACGATCGCCGCGAAGAGCCGCTCCTGCCGCATCGTCTCGCTCACGCGCTCGGCCTGGGTCGCGATCTCGTAGAGCGGAACGTTCGCGTCGACCCGCTTCACGGCTTCCCGGAGCAAAGGAACGAGCGCCTCGGGCGCGAGCTCCGAGCGGACCGCGTACGTCATCGAGCGCTGCGGGTTCTGGCGGAAGGGCACGTAGACCGTCGGCCGGGCGGCCTCGCGCAGGCTGTCGAACTTGGTGTCGCCGGCCACGCCGACCACCTCGACCGGCGTGCCGGACATCAGCAGCTTGCGTCCGAGCGGCGGGCGGGCCGAGCCGGCGCGCGAGCGCCTCGTTCACGACGACCACAGCGGGCGCGCCCTCGCGGTCGCCCGGCGCCACGTCGCGGCCCGCCACGAGCGGAAAGCCGAGCGTCTCGAAGAAGCGCGGAGCGACGTAGTGAAGATCGGTGCCGATGTCCGGGCCGCCGGGCAGCTTGACGCCGTCGCTGGTGCGGCTGCCGGCGAGCAGCCCCCAGCGCGACATCGAGGCCGCACGAACGCCGGGAAGCGCCTCGACGCTCCGCAGCACCTGCTCGTGGAAGTCGAGCAGGCGGCCCTCGCGGTAGCCGTTGAGCGTCGGGTCGAGCTGGAACACCAGCAGGTTCTCGGGACGGAAGCCGAGCGTCTCCGAGCGCAGGTTGAAGAGCGTGCGCACGAAGAGCGCCGAGCCGGCGACGAGCGCGAGCGACAGCGCGACCTGCAGGCCCACGAGCGCCTTGCCGGCGCGCATCGGCGAGCGCTCGGGCGAGAAGCGGCCCTCGCGCAGCGCCGGCAGCGGATCCGCCCGCGTCGCGCGCAGCGCCGGCAGGAGCCCGAAGGCGACCCCGACCAGCACCAGCAGCGACGCCGTGAACAGCAGCACGCGCGTGCCGATCACCACCTCGACGCCGAGCGGGCGCTCGCCTCCCAGGAAGGCGCGCCCGATGCCGTCGCCCACGAGGTACGCCAGCACGAGCCCGAGCGCGCCGCCGAGCGCCGACAGCAGCAGGCTCTCGGTCAGCAGCTGGCGCACGAGCCGGCCGCGCCCGGCGCCGAGCGCGAGGCGCGTGCCGAGCTCGCGCCGCCTGCCGCTCGCTCGCGCCAGCAGCAGGCCGGCGACGTTCGCACAGGCGACGAGCAGCACCGTGGCCACGGCGCCGCCCAGCACGACGATCGGCTCGCGCAGATCGCTCCGCAGGTCCTGCAGCCCCTGCGCGCCCGGCAGCAGCAGCGCGCGCGGCGGGTCCCAGGCCTCGGGCGGAGGCGCCGTGCGGATGGCTTCGGCCACGAGCCGCTCCGTCTCGAGCCGCGCCGACTCGTCGCTCACCCCGGGTCGCAGACGCCCCATCACCTCGAAGCCCCAGCGCCGCGGCTCGTGGAGGACGCTCGGGCCGGCGTCGACGATCGGCTGCATCACCATCGGCAGGCTCAGGTCGGGGCACCAGGAGGGATCGACGCCGCAGGCTCCGCGCGGGAGCACGCCGACGATCACCACGGGCGTGCCGTTCACCAGCAGCGTCTGGCCGAGCACGGACCGCTCGCCGCCGAATTCCCGCTGCCAGAAGCCGTAGCCGAGCACTCCGGCGTAGCCGAGCTCGCCGTCCGTGTCGTCCGCGGGCGACAGCACGCGCCCGAGCAGCGGGCGCGTGCCGAGCGCGCTGAAGAAGTTGCCCGAGACCAGCAGGCCGTTCGCGAGGCGCGCGTCGGCCCCGAGCGTGAGGTTGAGGCGCCTCGACTGGCTGAAGGTGACGAGCTGGCTGAAGCTCGCCGTGTGGTCCCGCAGGTAGGCGTAGACGGGATAGGCGAAGGAGGTCGCGAGCCGGGTTCCGGGCGGGCCCTTCTGCATGCTGCCGTCGTACGAGCGGCAGAACGCGGAGGGCTCGGCGTCGAGCCAGGCGAGCCGCCGCAGCTCCTGCGGCCGCTCCACCGGCAGCATCTTGATCAGCACGGCGTCGGCGGTGCCGAAGAGCGCGGCGCTCGCGCCGATGCCGATACCGAGGATGGCGATCGTCGAGAGCGAGAACGCCTTCGCGCGCGCGAGCTGCCGGCCGGCGAAGCGCAGGTCGGCCCGAAGCTCGTCCAGCAGCCGCAGGCCGCGCGACTCGCGGCACTCCTCCTTGTAGCGCTCGACCGCTCCGAACTCGAGCCGTGCCTGCCGGAGCGCCTGGGCGGGATCGAGCCCGCGGCGCTCCAGCTCCGCCGCGCGCGCCTCGATGTGAAAGGCGATCTCGTCCGCCATCTCACGCTCGAGGCGCCCGCGCCCCAGGACGCCGCGCCAGAAGCTCGCGAGCCGCGCGCGCACTCAGGCCTCTTCGGGCTGCGCGACCAGCGCGGCCGCGATGGCCGCTGCGTAGCGCTGCCAGCTCGCCGTCTCGTCCCTGAGCTGCTTGCGGCCGGCCGCCGTCAGCCGGTAGAACTTCGCCTTGCGGTTGTTGTCCGAGACGCCCCACTCCGACTCGAGGCGACCCTCGTGCTCGAGGCGATAGAGCGCCGGGTAGAGCGCCCCCTGCTCGACCTTCAGCGCCTGGTCGCTGATCGCCTCGATGCGCAGCAGGATGCCGTAGCCGTGCTCGGGGCCGAGCGAGACGGCCTTCAGGATCAGTAGCTCGAGCGTCCCGGGCAGCAGGCGTTCGGACACGGCGTCTCTCTCCTAATTAGCTTAGGAGTCTAGCGCCGCTCTCCTAAGCTGTCAAGGAGAGAGTCCGGCACCGCGCTACGAAGCGCGCGCCACCTCGGCCAGCGCCCGGTCGCGGCAGGCGCTGGAGCAGAAGTGCTCCTCGTGGCCGGCCACGCGCGCCGTGAGCGCGCTCGCGAGCGGCACGTAGGTGCGGCAGACGCGGTCGAGCACCAGGTCCTGCGCGGCCTTCACCTGGCGCTTTTCGGGCCCCGGAGCCGGGGAGGAGCGGCGGGGTGCTATGGCCGCGACGACCGTGCGCAGCAGCAGGCGCAGCACGAGCAGCCAGAAGAGCAACTGGACGACGAAGACGAGCCCGCGGATCATGGGAGGATCGGACGGCCCAGAATAGCATCTTCACGCCCGGCGCCGGTCGGGGCTAGAATCCGCCGCGACGGGTCGAACGAAGACTAGGCGCCGCGACCGCCCGGAGGTGGGCCGTGATCAAGCTCAAGAAGGTCCTCGTCCCGACCGATTTCTCGGAAAGCGCGCGCCACGCCTTCAACTACGGCGTGTCCTTCGCGCGCGAGTTCAAGGCCGAGCTGGTGCTGCTGCACGTGGTCGAGAACCTGACCGTCGGCTACGCGAGCGATCTGTTCCCGGTCCCCATGGCGGAGGTGTTCCAGGAGATCTCGGGCTACGCCAAGGCGGAGCTCGCGAAGCTCGCGGAGGAGGCCAGGCAGAAGGGAGTCACGGTCGCCGAGCTCGTGGCCCAGGGCAAGCCGTCCGCGGAGATCATCCGCCACGCGGCCGAGAACTCCGTCGACATGATCGTGCTCGGCACCCACGGCAAGGGCATGCTCGACCAGGCGCTGTTCGGATCGACCACCGAGCGCGTGGTGCGCCGCGCGCCGTGCCCCGTGCTGACCGTGCGCATGGCCGAGCACGAGTTCGTGGACGGCGACTAGTCCCAGTTCACTCCCGACCACTTCAGCAGCACCGTCCCCACCGTGAAGCCGGCGCCGACCGCGGCGAGCAGCACGCGGTGGCCCGCAGCGAGCTTCCTCTCGTCGAGCGCCGTCTTGAGCGCGAGCGGGATGGTGGCGGCGGTGGTGTTGCCGTACTCGCGGATGTTCTTGATCACCTTCGAGTCGGGCAGCCCCATGCGCTGCTGCGCGGCCTCGATGATGCGGATGTTGGCCTGGTGCGCGACGAAGAGGTCGACGTCGCTCCCGCTGAGCCCGTTGCGCTGCAGGATCGCCGCGCTGTTGTCGGCGAACTTGCGCACCGCGTACTTGAAGACGTGCTGGCCCTGCTGCCTCACGTAGTGCAGCTTCGCGTCGACCGTCTCGTGCGTCGCGGGCTTCAGGCTGCCGCCGCCCGGCATGTTCAGGTAGCAGGCGCCCGAGCCGTCGACCTCGTGCGCGAAGTCGAGGATTCCGGTGCCGTCCTCGCGCGGCTCGAGCAGCACCGCTCCCGCGCCGTCACCGAACAGCACGCAGGTGGTGCGGTCCTCGAAGTCCAGGATCGAGGTCATCACGTCGGCGCCGATCACCATCACCTTCGAGTGGCGGCCGGTCTCGACGAACTGCGCGCCGATCGTGAGCGCGAAAGCGAAGCCGGAGCAGGCGGCCGAGACGTCGAAGGCCCAGGCGCGCTTCGCGCCGATCCGATCCTGCACCAGGCAGCCCGTCGCCGGGAAGAGCATGTCGGGCGTCACGGTCGCGACGATGATGAGCTCGAGCTCGTCCGCGCCGATCCCGCGCCGGCGCAGCGCCTCGCTCGCCGCTTTCGCTGCGATCGCGCTCGTGCCGGTGCCCGGCTCGACGTAGTGGCGCTTCTCGATCCCGGTCCGCGTACGGATCCACTCGTCCGTGGTGTCGACCAGCTTCATGAGGTCGTGGTTGGTCACGGCGCGCTCGGGGACGTGGGTCCCGAGCGCCGTGATCGCGGCCCGTCTCTGGCTCATGCGGCTCCCTCGCTAACGCAGCCGCCGCGTCACGCGCGCGTCACGCTCGACGGCCAATCGGACAATTAGAAACAAGCCGTCGGTGGGGGTCAAGCCCTTTGGAGCCGGTGTATGCTCCAAGACTTACCCATGCCGCGATCGCCGATCCAATTGCCTGTGCTGCAGCCGAAGCCCGCGCTCGTGCCCTGCACCGAGTGCGCGCGCTGCTGCCGCTACGTCGGAGTGGGGATCAACGCTCCGACGACGCCGCGGCTCGCGACCGACGTGCTCTGGTACCTCTACCACGAGAAGGTGTCGGTCTACCGCGACGAGCAGGGGGAGTGGTCGGTGCTGTTCGAGACGCGCTGCCGCAACCTGCGCGCCGACCTCCTCTGCGCGGTCTACGACGAGCGCCCGCACATCTGCCGCGGCTTCGACAACACCGAGTGCGACGTGAACGCGCCCGGCGCTCGCGCGCTCAGCTTCCGCGAGCCCGCGGAGTTCCTGGGCTGGCTCGAGGCGAAGCGGCCGCGGCTCTACGCGAAGCTCGAGGGCCGCTTCACTCCGGAACGCTGGCAGCCCGGGCCGAGGGCCAGGACCGCGCGCGCACGCCGGGCCGTCGCGCGCAAGGCGAGGATCTAGAGTTCATGGCCGAGGCCAAGCCGCTCGTCGGGGTCCTGATGGGAAGCAAGTCCGACTGGGAGGTGATGAAGAGCGCGAGCGAGACGCTCAAGCACTTCGCGATCGCCCACGAGTGCCGCGTGCTCTCCGCGCACCGCACGCCCGCCGCGACGATCGAGTACGTGAGCGCGGCCGAGTCGCGCGGCCTCGAGGTGATCGTGGCGGCGGCCGGCGGAGCCGCGCACCTCGCGGGTGTAGTCGCCGCGCACACGCTGCTGCCGGTGCTGGGCGTGCCGATGGAGAGCGCCTCGCTCAAGGGCCTCGACTCGCTGCTCGCGACCGTGCAGATGCCCGGCGGCATACCGGTGGGGACGCTCGCGATCGGCAAGCCCGGAGCCACCAACGCGGCGCTCCTGGCCGTCGCGATCCTGGCGAACTCGCGACCGCCGCTGCGCGAGAAGCTGCGCGCGTTCCGCGAGGAGCAGACGGCGAAGGTGCTCAAGGAAACGCTGCCCTGAAGGACGGCCGTTGAAGGTCCTGCTGATCGGCGGCAACCGCTTCCTCGGCCACGAGCTCGCGCTGCGGCTGGTCGCCGCCTCGCACGCGGTCACGCTCTTCAACCGCGGCACGCTCGCGGACGCGCTCGGCGCCCGCGTCGAGCGCCTGCGGGGCGATCGCACCGGCGGGGACCTCGAGCGCGTGCTGGGCGGCCGCCGCTTCGACGCGGTCGTCGACTTCGCGGCCTTCGACGGCGTGGACGGCCGGCGCGCCGCCGAGCTCTTCGACGGCCAGGTGGGCCACTACGTGGTGATCAGCACGGGCCAGGTGTATCTGGTGCGCCGGGGCTGCCCGCGCCCTGCGCGCGAGGCCGACTACGACGGCCCGCTGCTCGACGAGCCGCAGACGGCCTTCGACCGCGGGCAGTGGGAGTACGGCATCAAGAAGCGCGCGCTCGAGGACGAGCTTCAAGCCGCATGGGAGAAGCGGCGCTTCCCGGCCACGCGCCTGCGCATCCCGATGGTGAACGGCGAGCGCGACCACTTCCGGCGCATCGAGCGCTACCTGTGGCGGATGCTCGACGGCGGGCCGATCCTGCTGCCGGGCGGCGGCGCGCGCGTGACGCGCCACGTCTACTCGGGCGCGGTGGTGAAGGCGATCCTGGGCCTGCTCGGCCGCGAGGCGAGCTTCGGGCGCGCCTACAACCTGGCGCAGGACGAGACGCCGAGCCTGCGCGAGCTGCTCGGCGCGCTGGCGTCGCTCGTCGGCGCGGCGCCGCGCCTGGTGGACGTGAGCGCCGAGGCCGTGCGGGAGGCGGGGCTCGACCCGCTCGCGCTCTCGCCCTTCAGCGGCGAGTGGATGTCGTTCGTCGATCCCGCGCTCGCGCGGCAGGAGCTGGGCTTCCGCCACGAGCCGCTCGCCGCGTACCTCGACAAGATCGTGGCCTCGTTCCTCGCGCACCCTCCGGCCGAGCCGCCGCCCGGCTACGACACGCGCGACGTCGAGCGCCGGCTCGCCGCCGTTTGACGGCCGGGCACGGCCGAGCACACGATGGGCCGCCATGATCAAGAGCTACGGGTCTCTCGTTGGTGTCGCGCTCGGCTTGCTCGCGGCGTCCCTGGCTTCGGCCGCTGAGCTGACCGTCTACGTCGGCACCTACACCGACGGGACGAGCAAGGGCATCTACCGCTTCGCGCTCGACCTCGAGACCGGCAAGGCGAGCGCACCCGTCCTCGCCGGCGAGGCCAAGAACCCCTCGTTCCTGGCGCTCCACCCGAACGGCCGCTTCCTCTACGCCGCCTCCGAGGTGGGCAACTTCGGCGGCGCCAAGACGGGCTCGGTGATCGCCTTCGCGATCGACAAGAAGACGGGCGACCTCACGCGGCTCAACGAGGTGGCCTCCGAGGGCGATGCGCCCTGCCACCTGGTGGTCGACAAGGGCGGAAAGAACGTGCTGGTCGCCAACTACGGCGGCGGAACCGTCGCCGTGCTGCCGATCGGGCCGGACGGCCTGCTGAAGAAGGCGTCCGCGGTGCGCACGCACGAGGGCAAGGGCCCGAACGCGCAGCGCCAGGACAAGCCGCACGCTCACGGCATCTACCTCGACGCCGCCGAGCGCTTCGCGCTCTCGCCCGACCTCGGCGCCGACCGCGTGTTCGTCTCGCGCTTCGACGCCGCGAAGGGCGGGCTCGAGGCGCACGGCGAGGGCGTCCTCGATCCCGGCGCCGGCCCGCGGCACCTCGCCTTCCACCCGTCGGGCCGCTTCGTCTACGTGATCAACGAGCTCACCTCGACCGTCTCCGCCTTCGGCTACGACGCGGCGAAGGGCCAGCTCACGCCGCTCCAGACCGTCTCCGCGCTGCCGGACGGCTTCAAGGGCACGAGCTACACGGCCGAGGTCGAGGCCTCGCCCGACGGCCGCTTCCTCTACGGCTCGAACCGCGGGCACGACAGCCTGGCGATCTTCGCGATCGAGCCGGGCGAGCGGCCGGCTCACGCCCGCCGGGCACGTGCCGATCGGCGGCCCCTGGCCCCGGCACTTCAAGATCGACGCCTCCGGGCGCGTGCTGATCGCCGCGCACCAGCGCGGCGGCACGGTCGGCTTCTTCCGTCTCGACCCGAAGACAGGCCAGCCGAGCCCGCTCGCGACGACGGTCGCCGTCGACAAGCCCGCCTGCGTGCTGCCGGTGCCGCCCGCCCGCTAGCCGAGGTCCGATGCCGACCGCGCTCGACACGCGCCAGCTCGTGAACCTGCTCGCGGCGCTCCTGATCGGGGCGCTCGTCGGCATCGAGCGCGAGAAGAACAAGGCGGCGTCGGGCAACGTCGGGATCGGCGGCGTCCGCACCTTCATCCTGTTCTCGCTCACGGGCGCCTTCGCCGCGCTCGTCGCGCAGGCGCTCGGAAGCCCGCTGGTGCTGGCGGCGGCGATCGCCGGCGTCGTCGCGCTCACCTGCGCGGGCTACGTGATCCAGGCCCGCAGCAAGCCGGAGGCGGTCGGGCTCACGACCGAGACGGCCGCGCTCACCGTCTGCCTGCTCGGCGCGGCCTGCACCGCCGGCTACCCCGAGCTCGCGCTCGCCGGCGGCATCGCGGTCTCGGCCTTCCTCGCCTACAAGCAGTCGCTCCACGGCCTCGTCGCGAAGCTCGGGCCGGACGACATCTCGGCGGGCGTCAAGCTGCTGGCGGCCAGCTTCATCGTGCTGCCGCTGCTGCCGAAGCAGCCGATCGATCCGTGGGGCGCCCTCGTGCCGCGCTCGCTCTGGCTGCTGGTGATCCTGATCGCGGCGCTCTCGCTGGTCGGCTACGTGGCGACGCGCGCGCTCGGCTCCGAGCGTGGAACCGCGATCACCGGGCTCAGCGGCGGCCTGGTGTCCTCGACCGCCGTCACGCTCACCTTCGCCAAGCGCAGCCGGGAGGAGCACGGCGCGACGGACGACGCGCTCGCGGCGGGCACCTTCCTCGCCTGGGGCGTGAGCTTCGCGCGCGTGATCGTGCTGGCGGCGATCATCCACGCGCCGCTCGCGATCCAGATGCTCGTGCCGTTCGGCGCGATGGCGCTCGTCACGGTGGCGACCGCGCTCTGGCTGCTGCGCCGGTCGCAGGCCGCGGCGGCTGGCTCGGCGGCGCCGGTGTCGCTCAAGAACCCGTTCAGCCTGGTGTCAGCGATCCAGTTCGGCCTGCTGTTCGCGGGCGTGCTGCTGGTGATGACGATCGTGCAGCAGCGCTTCCCGTCCGGCGGGACGTACGTGGTCGCCGCGCTCGCCGGCACCAGCGACGTCGACGCGATCACGCTCTCGATGGCGACGCTCGCGCAGAGCGGCCAGGCGTCGCTCGCCACGGCGGCCCTCAGCATCCTGATCGCCGCGCTCTCCAACACCCTCGTGAAGTGCGGGATGAGCGCCGGGCTCGGCGGGCCGCGGCTGCGGCGCTCGGCGCTCCTGCTGACCGCGGTGCTCGTCGCGATCGGCGTCGCCGCGTTCGTCGCGCTCTGAAGCGGCGCGCGCCTTGTCCCCGCTCCTCGGCCTCGCCTTCTTCCTGAGCGGCGCCGCCGCGCTCGTCTACCAGGTGGTGTGGCAGCGGATCCTGACGCTGCACACCGGCGTCGGCGTCGTGTCGGTGGCGCTCATCGTCGCGTCGTTCATGGCCGGGCTCGGGATCGGCAGCGAGCTCGGAGGGCTGCTGAGCGCGCGGCTCGGTCGGCTGGCGGCGGCGCGTGCCTTCGGGCTCATCGAGCTCGCCGTGGGCGCTTTCGCCGTGCTCAGCTGCCGGCTCTACCACGACGGCCTGGGCCGATACGCCGCCGCGCTCTACGAGACGACCGCCGGGTCCGCGCTCGCACACTTCCTCGCCTTCCTGCTGCCGACGACACTCATGGGGATGTCGCTGCCGTTCCTGGTCAGGGCCGCGGTGCGGGAGACCGCGAGCGCCTCGCGCGTGATCGGCGCCCTCTACGGGCTGAACGTGCTCGGCGCGGCGACGGGAGCGCTGCTCGCGCCGTGGGTGCTGGTGCGCTTTCTCGGCATGGAGGGCGCGGTGCGCGTGGGCGCTCTCGGCAACCTGGTGGCCGCGCTGGCGGTGTTCGCCGTGGCACGTCCCGACGTGCGGCTCGGGGCCGAGCGCCCCCCGGAGCGCGCGCCCGTCTCCGACCGGCCCGCGGGGTCTCTGCGGCCGTGGCTGCTGCTCTACGGGCTCTCGGGCTTCATCGCGCTCTCGCTCGAGATCGCGTGGTTCCGGCTGATGGACGTCGCCGTGAAGAGCACGGCCTACACCTTCGGCACCGTGCTCGCCCTCTACCTCCTCGGCCTCGGCCTGGGCAGCCTGATCGGCGGCCGCCGCGCCGCCCGCTTCGAGCGCCCGCTCGTGGCGTTCCTCGATCTCCAGCTGCTGCTGCTCGCCAGCGCCGGCCTGGCGCTCGCGCTCGTCGCGCGGCTGCCGCCCGCAACGCCGGCCTACAGCTTCTTCTTCGACTACTGGCGGCACGAGCCGTTCTTCCACCTCGGCGCGGACTGGACGCTGTCGACACTCGCGGGGCTCTACGGCCTGCTGCCGCTCACGCTCTTCGGCCTGCCGACGCTCGTGATGGGGCTTTCGTTCGGCGCGCTGCAGCGCGCGGTCCAGGACGATCCCGCGACCAGCGGCCGCAAGGTCGGGATGCTGCAGGCGGCGAACATCCTCGGCTGCACGGCGGGCAGCCTCGTGACGGGCCTGCTGCTGCTCGAGCGCGTCGGGACCGCCGGGACGTTCCGGCTGCTGCTGGGCGCGGGCGGCGCCGTGTTCCTGCTCGTCCGCGCGCGCGCCTCTGGCCTGACGCGGGGGTTCGCGCTGCGCGTCGCGCTGGTCGCCCTCGCGCTCGTGGCCCTGCCCTCGAACCAGGTGCTCTGGAGCCGGCTGCACGGGATCACCCGCTCGACAGCCGCCCGCGTTCATCGGCGAGGACGCGAGCGCCGTGAGCGCGATGTTCCCCGGCGAAGGCGCGCGCTGGCGGGTCACCGTCAACGGCCTGCCGCACAGCTGGCTGCCGTTCGAGGGCATCCACACGCTGCTCGGCGCCGTGCCCGCGCTGATCCACCCGAACCCCGAGGAGATCGCCGTGATCGGCCTCGGCTCGGGCGAGACGGCCTGGGCGATCGCGTGCCGGCCCGAGACGCGGAGCGTGCGCGTCTTCGAGATCGCCGCGAGCCAGCAGCGCCTGCTGCGACAGGTCGTGGCGATAGCACCCTTCCCGTCGCTCGTCGAGCTGCTGCAGGACCCGCGGCTGCGGATCGAGGCGGCGGACGGCCGGCGGGCGCTCCAGCGCGAGGACCGTCGCTACGACCTCATCGAGGTGGACGCGCTCTACCTGACGAGCGCGGGCAGCGGCAACCTCTACTCGGTCGAGTTCTTCGAGGAGTGCGCGCGCAAGCTCAAGCCGGGAGGGCTCGTCTGCTCGCAGAAGCCGAGCCGGCGCGTGGCGCTGACTTTCGCCGAGGCGCTGCCGCACGTGGTCGACTTCGGCAACATGGTCGTCGGCAGCAACCAGGAGATCCCGCTCGATGTCGCCGCGTGGCTCGCCCGGCTCCGTACGCCCGCGGTCGCGCGCCGCTTCGACGCCGAGACGCTCGCCGGGATCGCGGACCGGCTCGCCTCCGCGTCGCCGGGCGACCGCAACCCGACGGCCCGTGTCGGCTTCAACCACGATCTCTTTCCGCGCGACGAGTTCAACACGCCGGTGGGCTGGTGATGCATCAATTCAAGACCTGACCCCTACTGGAGCAGCAGGCTCTTCCAGTCGGGCGTCTTCGGCGTGGCTTCCTTCGAGAGCGCCTTCTCGATCGCGAAGCTCGCCATCTTCTCGACCGCCCACGGGAAGTGGGCGTCCTTCAGGCTCCGGTAGTCGAGGTCGGGCGTGTAGTTCGTGAGGTCGATCCCGTAGAAGAGTCCGTCCTTCACCGCGAACTCGAGCGCGTTCATGTCGTAGCCGAGCGCCTTGTTGTAGTCGAGCGAGAGCTGCTCGGCCTTGTCCCTGAGCGCGCGCGGCAGGATGTCGTAGTCCTGGTTGTAGCCGCCCAGGCCTCCGGGCGCGGGATCGTAGCGGATCGCGCGCGCCCAGCGGCGTCCGATCGTGGGCACGCGGATGTAGGTGTCCCACGAGATGAACTCCTGCAGCATCATCGTGAGCGCCCCCGAAGCCTCGTACTGGTGCCTGAGCTCGTCGAGCGACTGGATCTTGTGGACGTTCTTCCAGCCGCCGCCGAAGGCCGGCTTCATGATGCAGGGCAGCCCCACGTAGTCGGCGTACATCGCGAAGTCGGTCGGCCACAGGTTGCGCAGGCTCTCGGCCGTCACGTCGTCGACGTAGCTGCGGTTCGGCAGCACGACCGTCTTCGGCTCGACGATCTCGAGCTTCTCCGCGGCGGCGTAACCGAAGAACTTGTCGTCGGCGCTGCGCCAGAAGGTGTTGTTGATGCAGTAGCAGCCCTGCAGCGCGGCCATCTTCAGGTAGACCGCGTAGTACGGCACCTCGTGGCTCATGCGGTCGAGGATCACGCGGTAGGGGACGGGCTCGTTGAGCTTGGTGCCGCCGAGCTGCACGAACTCCGCGGTCACGCCCTTGGCGAGCGAGTTGACCTTGGCGATGAAGGCGTCGGGGAACGAGTTCTCCCGCCCGCGCAGGACGCCGATGCGCACGTCGCTTGCCGCCATGGGATTCTCCTCGGCGCTTACGAGGTCTTCGGCTGTCGCTTGGCGGAGAGGTTGTCGAGCGTCTCGCTGAGCCGCGCGCCGGTGAGCGGGCGCTGGATGTGGCCGGCGGTGAGCGACATCGGCGTGCGCCGCGCGCGCTCGAGCTCGACGGGGCTCTGCGCGTCGTAGCTCAGGAAGAAGGCGAGGCCGGGGCGGTCCTTGTCCCAGGCGCGCAGCAGGCCGGCCACGTTCTGGTCGGGCCGGAAGCTCATCACGTCGCAGACCACCGCTTCGATCGAGCTGGCGTCGACGCGCAGCAGCAGCGCCATCTCCTCCGGCTGGTTCGCGAGGCGGACCTCGACTCCCGCCTGCTCCAGCTCGGTCGCCACGGACTCGAGCGCCACCACGTCGCGGTCGAGCAGCGCGATGCCGTGGCGCCGCGCGGGCCGCGGCTCCACAGCGGCGAGCGAGGCGAACTCCTCCATCGAGACGCGCAGCATCGGCGGCACGAAGGCGGCGCGCCGTACGGAGGCGATCGCGAGCCTGAGCGCCTCGGCCCCGCGCTCGCCGCCCGGCGGCCTGGCTCCGCCCGTCTCCGCCGGCGGCTCCGGCGGCGGAGCGGGAGCCGCTGGGGGCGCGGCCATGCGCGCGGCCAGCTCGCGGCGCGCGACGTCGAGGTCGCGGTCGGCCGTCCGCCGCTCCTCGAGCGCCGCGGCCAGCTCGCGCTTCGCGTTCTCGCTCTGCTGCTTCGCGGCGGCGAGGTCGAGGCTCGCCGTCTCCTTCTCGCGGCGCGCCGCCTCGAGCTCTCGCACGCGGGCCTCGCCCTCCTGGCGCAGCTTCGCGATCGTGTCCTCGAGCTCGCGCGGCGGCGACTCGCGCTCTTTCCGCAGCTTCGCGATCGTGTCCTCGAACTCGCGCGCCTGGGCCTCACGCTCCTGGCGCAGCTTCGCGATCGTGCCCTCGAGCTCGCGCGCCTGCGTCTCCCGCTCGCGCAGCTTCGCGCTCGTCTCCTCGAGCACGCGTGCCCGATCCTCGAGCGCGCGCGATTGGGCCTCGCGCTCCTGCCGCTGCTTGGCGAGGGTTTCCTCGAGCTCGGCGATGCGCGGCGCCTCCGTGCTCTCCGCCGGAGCCGGGGCGGCGGCCGCCGCCGCGACCTTGAGCCGATCGAGCTGCCGTCCCGACTCGCTCTCGAGCCGTGCCGCCGCGGCCTGCAGCTCCTGCACCAGCGTTTCCACGCGGGTCGCGGGGCTGCCCAGGAGCCGCGGCCACACCACCGCCGCGGTCAGCGCGAGCGCCTCGCCGAGGCCGGGCCGAACCGGGCGCGGAACGCCCCGCAGCACCAGCAGGCCCGAGTCGGCCTCGCACCACCAGGGCACCACCACGTTGTCGCGGACGCGGACGCCCGGCATCTCCTCGCCGCGCACGAGCGTCGGGCGCGCGAGGCACTGCGGCGTCTCCTCCACCAGCTTCGCGCAGCGTCTTCTCGATCCCGAGCGAGATCGAGCCGCTGCACAGCGACGGCACCAGCCGGAAGCCCGCCACACCCGCTGGGTCCCGCACCGCCGTGAGCACAGCGGACGGCGCCGCCCAGCGCTGGACGAGCTCGAGGAACGCGGCCGCCAGGCGGGGGCCCTCGGCGCGCGTCGCGAGCTCCGCGGCGGCGCGCGCGGTCTCCTCGAGCGAGACGGGCTCGGCCTGGGGCTCCTGCGAGTCGCTCACGCGGGGAGCTTACCATCGCCCGGCCGGGGTCGCCCACGCTCTCAGGGCTTCGTCCAGCGGTCGAGCCAGGAGAGGACCTCGGCATACCAGCGCACCGAGTTCTGCGGCTTGAGCACCCAGTGGCCCTCGTCGGGGAACAGCAGCAGCCGCGCGGGAACGCCCTGTCGCCGGAGCGCCGTGAACATCGCGAGCCCCTGCTCGAGCGGCACGCGGTAATCGCGCTCGCCGTGGATCACGAGCGTGGGCGTCTTGAAGCTCTTCACGAAGTCGCGCGGGTTCTGGCGTGCGTAGCCCTCGGGGTGGGACCAGTACGGCCCGCCGAGCTCCCACTCCGGGAACCACAGCTCCTCGGTCGAGCCGTACATCGACACCTGGTCGAAGACGCCGTCGTGCGTGACGAGCGCCTTGAAGCGGTCGCTGTGGCCCGCGATCCAGTTGATCAGGTAGCCGCCGTAGCTCGCTCCGGCCGCCGCGACGCGCGTCTTGTCGACGCCCGGCAGCAGGAGCGCGAAGTCGGTGCCCTTCATGACGTCCTCGAAGGCCTTGCCGCCCCAGTCGCCGTTGATGTCGTCGGTGAACGACTGGCCCCAGCCGGTCGAGCCGCGCGGGTTGGGCTGGAAGACGACGTAGCCCGCGCTCGCGAACACCTGCGCGTTCCAGCGGAAGCTCCAGCCGTCGGGCCACGCGCCCTGCGGCCCGCCGTGCACCAGCACCAGCAGCGGGTACTTCCTGGCGGGATCGAAGTCGGGCGGCCGCACCACCCAGGCCTGCACCTTCTTCGCCGCCGCGCCCACGTAGCTCACGCTCTCGCCGGGCCGCAGCCCGTAGCCCGCGAGCAGCGCGTCGTTGACGCGCGTCACGCGCGCGAGGCCCTTGCCGTCCGCGCCGAAGCGCACGAGCTCCGCGGGATGCGTGAGCGTCGCCTGTGTCGCGACGAGCGTTCGCCCGTCGCGCGTCACCGCCAGGTCGCCGAGCGTGCCGGCCCCGCCGAGCACGGTCGAGACCGTGCCGCCCGCGACCGGCACCGAGTAGACCGGCGAGAGCCCGTCGTCTTCCGCGGTGAAGTAGAGCGTCTTGCCGTCGGGCGAGAAGACCGCCGGGTCGACCTGGCGGTCGAAGGCCTCCGTGAGCGTCCGCGAGCTGCCGCTCGCGCGGTCGTACACCACCAGCCGCCAGCGGTCCGACTCGTAGCCGGCGCGCAGCTGCGTGCGATAGGCGAGCAGGCGTCCGTCCGCGCTGTAGCGGCAGCCGCTGTCGTATCCGGGCGAGTCGGAGATCTGCTTCGGCGTCCCGCCCGCCGCGGGAATCAGGAAGAGCTCGGCGTTCGTGCTCCAGGCCTCGGTCTTCGCGTCCTTCTTCGCGACGCACAGCTCGCTGCCGTCGGGCGAGACGCCCCAGTCCTCGCCTCCCAGGTTGTAGGCCGGCGCGTCGTCGCCGCCGGGCGTGAGATCCACGAGCGGCCCGCCGTCGAGCGGCTGCGACAGCACGTGGCTGCGCCGTCCGTCGTCCCAGCTGTCCCAGTGGCGGTAGAGCAGCTCGTCGTAGACGCGCGCGCTCGAGGGCTTGCCGCCGGCATCCAGCTTCTTCGCGTTGCAGGCGTCGTCCGCGCCGCACTCGGGGAACACCTCGCTCACGAGCGCGAGCCGTCCCGCCCCCAGCCACTCGAACGCGTCGACTCCCGTCTTGAGCGACGTGAGCTTGCGCGGCTCGCCGCCCGCGAGCTCGAGCCGCCACACCTGCGACGAGCCGTCGCGCGTCGAGAGGAACGCGAGCGCCTTGCCGTCGGGGCTGAAGCGCGGCCGCGTGTCGCTCGCCTTGTCCGACGTCAGCCGCCGCGGCTCCCCGCCCGAGAGCGGCGCGAGCCAGATGTCGGCGTTCCGCGTCGCGCCCGCGAGGTCGATCTCGGTGAGCGCGTACGCGACCGCGGCTCCGTCCGGCGCGAGCTGCGGATCGGCGAGCCGCTTGAGCTTCATCATCTCGGCCGCGGTGAAAGGAGGCGCGGCTGTGGCCGACTCCGGGGCGAGCCAGGCGAGGCTCAGCAGCGTGATGCAGGCGGCCTTTCGGGACATGGGACCTCCGGTCGCGGGGGAGCGGCAGTATCGCCGCACGCGGAAGGCGTCGTCAACGAAGCACTTAGCGGGCGACGAAAGAGTGCTTGCAACGCGGCTCGCTCGCGAAACAAGATTCGCCTAGATCAGCAATGGAAGAGCGGCTCGCGTCGTTCGAGGCCTTCTGGCCGTACTACGTGGCCCAGCACCGCGACCCCGCCAACCGCGCGCTGCACTTCCTCGGCACGTCGCTCGCGGTCGCCTCCGTGGCTGCCGCCGCGACGCTGTCGCCGTGGTGGGCGCTCGTGGTGCCTCTCGCCGGCTACGGGCCGGCGTGGATCGGCCACTATTGCTTCGAGAAGAACAAGCCCGCGACCTTCCGCCATCCGCTGTGGTCGCTGCGCGGCGACATCCGGATGTACGCGCTCTTGTGGCGCGACCGCATGGACGCCGAGATCGAGCGCTCGCGGGTGCTCTACCCGCACGGGGCCTGAGCGCTCAGCCGACCTGTCGCTGCATGAACGCGGCGGTCGAGGGGCAGCCGTTCTTGAATTCCCAGGACTCGCGGATCGCCGAAGGCGCTGCGTCGCGCGCGCAGTCCTTGAAGCCGCGGCGCGCGAAGTAGTCCCGCCCGCGTGGTCGTGAGCAGGTACACCGAGCGCACGCCCACGCGCTGCGCGCGCTCGAGCACGGCCTCGATCAGCGCTCCCGCGAGGCCCTGGCCGCGATAGTCCTCGTCGACGGCGACGCTGCGGAGCAGTCCGTCCTCGCCGTGCAGCTCGAGGCCCGCGACGCCGATCACGCGGCCGTCGTCCTCGCGCACCACGAAGTAGTGGCCCCAGCCCTCGCCCACGTCCTGCTGGGTGAGCTCGGAGCGGCCGAGGAGCTCGAGCGCCCCGCTCAGGTCGTGGGGCCGCGCCGGCTCGGCACGCAGCATCATGCCGTCATTCTACCGCCACTCCGCGCGGGCTTCCCGCGCCAGCGCAGCTCGTCGTCGAGCAGCTGGTGCGGATGGAAGCCGCCCTTGTACGCCATGCGCGGGCTGTCCGCCACGTAGTACCCCAGATAGAGCCACGGCAGCGCGCGCCGGCGCGCTTCCTCGATCAGCCACAGCACGTTGAAGGTGCCGGGCGAGCGGGGCTCGAGCTCCGGGTCGAAGTAGAAGTAGACCGCCGAGAGCGCTTCGAGGCGTCGCGTCGTAGATCCCGACTCCGACGAGACGCGCCCCTGTCCGGAACACGACCTCCTCGGTGAAGGCCGGGGCCGCGTTGAGGAAATCGAGATACTCGTCCCAGCTGCCGCTCATCTTGCCGTCGTGACGCGCCTCCAGGTAGCGGCGGTAGAGCGCGTGCTTCTCCTCGCTCGGCGCCGGCTTGCCGGTCTCGGCCACGACGTCCGCGTTGCGCTTCAGGCAGCGCCGCTGCGCGCGGCTCGGGCGGAACTCGCGGACGTCCACGCGCAGCTGCCGGCATTCGCGGCAGCCGTCGCACTGCGGGCGGTAGACGAGGTCCGAGAGGCGCCGGAAGTTGAGCTCGAGGAAGAGCTCGTAGAGCCGCGGCGTCAGCCGGTTCGGCCGCAGCGCCACGAGCCGCGAGTCCCGTCCCGGGAGGTAGGGGCACGGCGTCGGCGGCGACGCTTCGAGGCCCAGGCCGCCCAAGAGCCTCGTGAGCCGGGCGCGTGCCGCCGTGTGGGTCGCTTCGCTCACCGTCGCCGGAGCGTGAGCGCGACGAGGAAGATCGCGCCCAGCACGAGGATGATGGTGGCTCCCGGGGCGACGTTCAAGTGATACGACGCGAGGAGCCCCGCCACGGTCGCGAACAGGCTGGTCGCGAGCGACAGCGCGAGGATCGCGCCGAGCGTGCGGCCGACGAGCTGCGCCGCCGCGGCCGGGATCACCACGAAGGCCGAGACCAGCACGACGCCGACCGTCCTCACGCCGACCACGACCACGAGCGCCGTCACCGCGAGCAGCAGCGACTCGAGCGCCGCCACCCGCACGCCCGAAAGCCGCGCCAGCTCGGGGTCGAAGGTGGCGTAGGCGAGCTGCGGGCCGATCGCCAGCAGCAGGCCCACCACCAGCGCAGAGACGACGCCGGTGACGAGCAGCGACTCGGGCGAGACCGCGAGCAGGCTCCCGAACAGCAGCGCCTCGATGTTGACCGGGGGGGCGCTCGCCGCGCGCAGGCCGAGGAACAGCACGCCCGCCGCGAACGACACGGCGAAGAAGACGCCGGTCGCGACGTCGCCGCCCAGCGTGGTCCGCCGCCGCAGCTGCTGGATCCCGAGCGCCACCGCGACGGTGAAGGGCAGCGCGATCGCGATCGCGCGGTCGGGCGTCGCCCCGAGCAGGAGGCCGAGCGCGAGGCCGCCGAAGGTGGCGTGCGCGAGGCCGTCCGCGACGAGGCCGAGCCCGCGCTGCACGACGAACACGCCGAGCAGCGCGCCCGCGGTCCCGAGCGCGATGCCGGCGCCGAGCGCCCGCTGCACGAACGCCTGGCCGAGCGGAGCGGCGACGAGCTCGACGAGCCCGCGCATCAAGCGCTCTCGCAGCGCGCGCCGGCCGCGCTCTCGTGGTCGTGGCCGCCGAAGGCCGAGCCGCGCGAGAACTCGCGCTCGAGCACCTCGCCGGGCGGCCCCCAGGCGCGGACGCTGCCGTCGAGATACACGACGCGCTCGGCCAGCCGGCGCACGGCCTCGGCGCTGTGGGTGACGAGCACGGCCGCCAGGTCCGTGCGCGCGGCGATGCCGTCGAGCAGCTCCAGGAACTCGCCGCGTCCCTTCTCGTCGACGCCCGCCGTCGGCTCGTCGAGCAGCAGCAGCTTCGGATCGGAAGCGAGCGCGCGCGCGAGGAACACGCGCTGCAGCTCACCGCCGGAGAGCCCGCGCAGCGGCGCGTCGAGCAGGCGCTCCCCTCCCACCTTGGCGAGCACGCCGCGCACCCGCTCGCGCTCCTCGTCGCCGACGAAGAGCGGCCACGAGGAGCGCCGCGCAGCCGCGATCACGTCCACCACGCGCGCGGGGAAGGACGCGTTCGCCGGCTTGGCCTGCGGCAGGTAGCCGACCCCCGCCGAGGCGGACCCCGCGGGCGCGCCGAGCAGCTCGATGGCGCCGCCCGCGAGCGGCACGAGCCCCAGCGCCGCGCGCAGCAGCGTCGTCTTGCCGCCGCCGTTCGGGCCACAGAGCGCCGCGAACTCGCCCTGCTTCACCTCGAAGCTCACGCCCTCGAGCACGCGCCGGCCGCCGAGCTCGACCACGACGTCGCGCGCGACGAGCGCTGCGCTCATCGCAGCGCCCCGCCGAGCGCGCGGGCGATGCCGCGGACGAGCTCCTCGTAGCTCTCGGCCCCCGGGCCGCCGCCGAGCGCGTCGACCGGGTGCGCGGCGACGCCCGCCTCGCGCGCGAGCGCCGACGCGAGCTGCGACTCGAGCTGCGGCTCCGTGAACAGCATCGCGGGCGGCTCGGCCTTGAGCTCGGCGACGATCGCCTGCATGTGCTGGGCGGACGGCTCGCTGCCGGGCACCGGCTGCACGACGCCGACCACCGAAAGCCCGTAGCGGGAGGCGAAGTAGAAGAGCGAGCCGTGGAAGGTCACGATCTTGCGGTTGTTCCAGGTCCGCGACTGGCGGCCCACCTCGACGTGCAGCGCCTGGATCGAGCGGCGCACGGCGCTCGCGCGCTCCCGGTAGAAAGGAGCGCCCTCGGGGTCGAGCCCGGAGAGCGCCTCGACGATCACGTCGACCGCGCGCTGCGCGCGCACCGGGTCGGTCCAGAAGTGCGGGTCGATGAGCGGCTCGGGCCGGATCATCCCCGGCGGCGCCAGGATCGGGTCCATCAGCGGGCCGAGCTCGAAGACGCGCGCTTCGCCGGCCCCGGCGCTGCGCGCCAGCGCCTGCGCCCACGGGTCGAGGTCGAGCCCGACCGCGAAGATCAGGCCCGCGTCCTCGAGCCCGACCACGTCCTTGGGGCGCGGCTCGTAGTGGTGCGGGTCGAGCCCCGGCGCGAGGATCAGGCGGATCTCGAGCCGGTCGCCGGCCACGCGGCGCGCGAGGTCGTAGATCGGGAACACGGTCGCGGCGGCGCGCCCGCGCGCGGGGGCCTTGCGGTTGCACGACGCGGCGCCGGCCGCGAGCGCGACCACGGCGAGCGCCGCCACGCTCTTGCGCCAGCGCACGATCCGCACACCTGTGGCCCTCACCTCGTCGCTTCGCCTCCCGAAACCGCGACTATACCGCCATCCGGCGCGCCGGCCCGCGCGCGAGCGCCTCAGCGTGCGCGGCCTGCGGCCAGCCCCTCGAGCGCCCAGATGTCGCCGCCGCTCGGCCGGAACACGTCGAAGAGCAGCGCGTGGCCGTCCGGCGAGAGCACCGGGTAGTCGATGCGGTCGCGCGGGTCGTCGAACGCGAAGAGCCTGGTGCGCTCGCCGCCCGCCACGGGCGAGAGCCACACCGTCTGGTGGCCGAGCACGTCGGCGACCCTCGAGTCGTCGGGCGTGAACGAGATGTGGCTGCCGCCCGTCACGTCCGCGAACGGCTGTGGCTCGCCCCCGTCGACGGGGACCGTCATCAGGTGTCCGGTGCTGCCCGCGGCCATGAACACCACGGCGCTGCCGTCGCGCGTGAAGCGCAGGAAGTGGCCGCTGACGCCCGAGCGCGTGAGCGCCTTCGGCGCTTCGCCCCGCGCGCCCATGACCCAGACCTCGAGCCGGCCGCCCTCGTCCGACTGGTAGGCGATCTTCGAGCCGTCGGGCGAATAGCAGGGATTGGCGTCTGTCGCGCCGCTCTTCGTCAGCTGCGTGAGCGCGCCCGTCGCGACGTCGGCGCTCCAGATGTCGGCGCTGCCGGCGCGGCTCGAGAAGAAGACGACGCTCTTGCCGTCCGGCGAGAAGCGCGGCTGGAAATCGCCGCCGGGCCCGGTCGTGAGCGCGCGCTCCGAGCCGTCCTGGAGCGAGCGCAGCCAGATGTTCATCTCGCCCGAGCGGTCGGAGTTGAACGCGATCGTGCGGCCGTCGGGCGACCACGCGCCGCGGCTGTCCTCGCGGGTCGAGGACACCAGCCGCTCGGGCGGGCCCGATGGGCCGGCTCGAGTCCGGCGCGAGCGGCAGACGCCAGAGGTCGGCGTTCTGGCGCAGGATCGCGAAGGCGAGCCGCGTGCCGTCGGCGGAGAGCGCGGCCTCGACGTCCTGGCCCGCGCCCGTCGTGACCTGCTCGAGCCGTCCGTCGGGGCGCCCGTCGGCCGCGACCGGCACCCGCCAGATGTTGAGGCCGCCGCCGCGCGGCGACGAGAAGTACACGTGACGGCCCGACGGCGCGAACACCGGATGGATGTCGAGCGTGGGGTCGCTGCGTGAGCGGGGTGACCGCCTGGCTCGCGAGGTCGACGACCTGGATGTCGAAGCGCGTACGCTCCACGCGCTGGAACACCAGCCGCCGGCCGTCGGGCGACCAGCGCGGCCGCAGGTGCGCGGCGGCCTCCGACGGGTCGCTGCCGACCTGCTTCGGGTTGCGCCCCAAGGCGTCGGTGACCCACAGCCGCCGCGGGCCCGCCCAGCGACGCGTCGACCGCGAGGCGGGAGCCGTCCGGCGAGAAGCTCGGGTTGAAGGCGTTCCGGAGCAGCTGCGCCTCGCGGCCCGATCCGAGGTCGACCGTCCAGACGTCGCCCTCGATGAACGCGCCGAACACGTCGCCGGGCTCGAGCCGTCGCCCCGGCTGCTGGCCGCGCACGAAGGCGAGGCTCTTGCCGTCGGGCGAGAACGCCGGCTGCACGTTGTCGAAGCCGGATCCCGGAAGCGTGCGCTCCTGGCCGTCGTCGAGCCGCTTCACAACGAGCGAGCGCACGCCCGACTCCTCCGAGACGAACGCGAGGCTCTTGCCGTCGGGCGAGAACGCCGGCCCGCTCTCGATGCCGTCGCTGCTGGTGAGCTGGCTGAGCCGCGCCGCGGCCAGGCTGTCGCGCGCGGCCTCGCCGCGCGGGCGCAGGAGCGCTACGGCGAGCGCGACCAAGAGCGCCGCCGCGACCAGCCATGCCCACGACGGCCGGCTCGCCGAGCGCCTGGCGGTCGCGGCGGCGAGCAGCTCGTCGAGCTCGAGCCGCGCGTCGCCGGCGTCGCGCAGCCGCCGTTCGACGTCCTTCTCGAGGCAGCGCTCCAGCAGGCGCCGCAGCGGAGCGGGCGTGGCGCGCGGCAGCTTCGACCAGTCGGGCTCGCGCGTCAGCACCGCGGCGATCACGTCCGGCACGCTCGGGGCGTCGAAAGCGAGCTGCCCGCTCAGCATCTCGAAGAGCACGCAGCCGAACGACCAGATGTCGCTGCGGCGGTCGACCGCGGCGCCGCGCGCCTGCTCCGGGCTCATGTAGAGCGGCGTGCCGAGCACGGCGCCGGCGCGCGTCACGCCGCGCGTGAGCGTCTTCGCCTCGGGCGCGCCCGAGGCGGCCCCGCCCGACTCGAGCGCGGTGGCGAGGCCGAAGTCGAGCACGCGCGCGTGGCCGTCGGGCGAGAGCTTGATGTTGGCCGGCTTCAGATCGCGGTGGACGATGCCCTTGTCGTGCGCCGCCGTGAGCGCGCTCGCGACGTCGCGCGCCACGCGCAGCGCCTCGGCGAGCGGGAGCGGGCCGCGCGCGATCCGCTCGGCGAGCGTCTCGCCCTCCACGAGCTCCATCACCAGGTAGTGGAGCGGCGTCCCGCCCTTGCCCTGGGTCTCGCTCACCTCGTGGATCACCGCGATCCCCGAGTGGCTGAGCGCCGCCAAGAGCCGCGCCTCGCGCTCGAAGCGCGCGAGGCGGTCGGCGTCGCGCCCGAGCTCCTCGGGCAGGATCTTGACGGCCACCTCGCGCCCGAGCCGCGGGTCGAGCGCGCGGTACACCTCGCCCATGCCCCCGCTGCCGAGGGCGCCCCTGATCTCGTACGGCCCGAGCCGCTCTCCGACCTCCAGGCTCAACCGCGCTCTCCTGAAGAAGACCGAGTATAGGCCGCGTCGCTTCGACGAGCCCGGAGCCGTTCGCGTTTTTGCGCGCCGGCTCGCTTGTGGCCCAGAATGGAGGGGATTGCTTCGGAGGATGCCCTCATGACTGTCCGCCGCACGAGCCTCGCCATCAGCGTCGGTCCTGGCCGTGACCTTCCTCGCCGCGCCCGCGCGCGCCGCCGAGCCCGACGCCGCCAAGATCTACGCGAAGACCTGCGCGCTCTGCCACGGGCCCGATGGACAGCCCAACGAGACCTTCGCCAAGATGGGCGTCCGCAGCTTCAAGGACCCGGAGTGGCAGAAGGCGACGGCCGACGTCCAGCTCGAGAAGTCGATCCGCGAGGGCAAGAAGGGCACGCTGATGGCCTCGTTCGAGAAGCAGTTCACTGCCGAGGAGATCAAGGCTCTCGTCGCCCACGTCCGCAAGCTGGGCACCCCGCCAGCCGCCAAGTAGTCGTTCACGGGGGGTCTGGGGGGCAAAGCCCCCAGAACAAGGAAAGCCGACACCAGCTGGCCGTTCCTCCCCCTCGTTCCACCCCTATTGAGGAGTCACGGGCCCGCGGGCTGCTTGGCTCGCTAGCTCCCGCTGACCGTCATCCGGCGGATCCGCAGCGTCGGCGACGCGCTCGCCCCGCGGAACACGAGGTCGTTCCCGACCGCGTCCACGTCCATCAGCATCTCGCGCAGGTTGCCTGCGATCGTGACCTCGTGGACCGGGTGCGTGAGCCGGCCGTTCTCGATCCAGTGGCCGACCGCCCCCTGCGAGTAGTCGCCGGTCACCACGTTGACTCCCGAGCCGATCAGGTCGGTGACGTAGAGCCCGCGCGCCGTCGACGCGAGGATCGCCTCGGGCGTCGCTTCGCCCGGCTCGAAGTAGAGGTTCGAGGCGCCCACGGTCGGGCTGCCCCCCACGCCGCGCCGTGCCGTGCCCGTCGGCCTGGCGCCGATCTTGCGCCCGGAGTACGCGTCGCACAGCCAGTGGCGCAGCACTCCCTTCTCGATCGGCTGGTTGCGGCGCGTCGGCTGGCCCTCCCCGTCGAAGGGGCGCGAGCCGAGGCCGCGCACGCGGCGCCCATCGTCGACGAGCGTGACGAGCGGTGAAGCGACCGGCTGGCCGAGCCGGTCCTTCAGGAACGTGGCGTTGCGAAAGACGGCGTAGCCCGAGATCGCCGCGAACAAGCGTGCCCAGGATCTCGCCGGCGGTCTCCGGGTCGAAGACGACCGGCACCTCGGCCGTCTTGACCTGGCGCGCGCCGAGCCGCCGCAGCGTGCGCTCCGCGGCCTTGCGTCCCACCGCTTCGGGGCTCTCGAGGTCGGAGAGGCCGCGGCCGATCGTGTACCAGTGGTCGCGCTCCATCTGCCCGTCGCGCTCCGCCTGCGGCACGACCGAGAGCGACACCGACGAGCTCCGATAGCCGCCCATGAAGCCGCGCGAGTTGGCGAGCAGCAGCGAGCCCTCGCCCGAGCCCCACGAGGCGCCCTGGGAGTTGTCGATGCCCGCAACCGCGAGCGCGGCCGCCTCGGCGCGTCGGGCCCGCTCGATCCGCTCTGCGGGCGGCAGCTCGAGCGAGGAGGCGTCGAACAGCCCGAGCTCGATCGCCTCGGGAGGGAACGTCTCGTCGGGCAGGCCGGCGGCTGCGTCCTCGCTCGTGACGCGCGCCATCCCGACCGCTTCCTCGGTGAGCCGCAGCAGCGTCGGCCAGGAGAAGTCGGAGGTGTAGGTCGAGGCCGTGCGCCGGCCGACGAAGACGCGCAGGCCGAGCGCCTTGCTGCCGGCCTCCGTGAGCGTCTCGATCTCGTTCTTGCGGACGGTCACGGAGAACTCCGTGCCCTCCGACACGATCATGTCGGCCGCGTCCGCCCCGGCGGAGCGCGCGGCCTTCAGCAGCTCTGCGGCGAGATCGCGGTAGTCCAAGGGCTTCAGGCCGCGGCCCGGCGCGCGACGAAGCGGTCGTAGACCAGCATGAGCGCGGTCGTGACGACGCCGTAGGCGCCGACCCACAGCCACATCTTCGGCGCCTGCGGGTTGCCACCCTCCACGTAGTGCTTCACCAGGTAGCCGCTCGACCAGCCGGCGACGAAGGTGCCGATCGCGATCGGCAGGAACGCGAAGCCCATGTAGGTGCCGACCTGGTCCTTGGGCGCGAGCGCCGCGACGTACTCGTAGTAGCGCGGCGACTGCAGGCCCTCGCCGACCGCGAACATCACGATCGCGGCGACGGTGAACGCGACCGTGGGGAAGCCGGCCATCACGAACCAGCACGCCGTCGCCAGCGCGAAGCCGAGCACCATCGCGGTGAGCGGCGGCAGCTTCTTGGCGAGCGCGGTGACCGGAACCGTGACCAGGATGATCGTCCAGGCGTCCACCGTCTCGAAAAGCTCGAAGCTCGCGATCTTCAGGTAGTCGCGCACGTAGAAGGGCAGCGCGTAGAAGATGTGCCAGAACATCGCCCAGAAGCCGGAGAAGATCACCAGGAAGGTCATGAAGCGCGCAGTTGCCGAAGACCGTGAGCATGTCGCGCAGGACCTTCGCCATCGAGCGCGCCTCGGGCGCGTCGGCCGCGCGCGGCGGCTCCTTGTAGAAGATGAGCGTGCCGAAGATGAGCGCGAGGCTCGTGAGCGAGGACATCACGAGCACGTAGGCGATCCCGAGATTCTGGCGCACCACGAGCGCGAGCATCGGGCCGATCGCGCCGCCGAAGTTCACGAGCGTGTAGTAGATCGAGTAGCCGAGTGAAGCCGTCTCCTTCGTGGTGGTGCGGGCGACCGTGCCGACGATCGACGGCTTGATCAGCGAGCCGCCGACCGCCGTCACCACCAGCGCGAGCACCATCCAGGCCTTCGCGCCCACGGCCTGTACGAGCGGCTGGCCGATGGGCAGGCCCGCGAGGCCGATCATGAAGTAGCCGACCGCGAAGATCGAGAAGCAGGCGAGCAGGCTCTTCTTGAAGCCGTAGCGGTCGACCACGGTGCCGGCGAGCACCGGCAGGAAGTAGAGCAGCGTGTTGAAGACCGAGCCGGCGAGGAAGGTCCCGGCCTCCGGCCCGAGCCCGACCTGGTCGGCGATGTACACCGCCAGGATCGCCTTGCTGCCGTAGTAGGCGAAGCGCTCGAACAGCTCGATGACGTTGGCGACCCAGAACGTGCGGCTGAACCCGGTGCGCAGCGACTCAAGGAAGGACAAGGGCGCTCCTCGGTGTCTCGTCCGTGGATGTCAGACCGCGGTTCCCCCGACGGTGATCTCCGAGACCAGGATCGTCGGCAGGCCGACGCCGACCGGGATGCTCTGGCCGGCCTTCTGGCAGGTGCCGACGCCCTCGTCGAGCTTGAGGTCGTGGCCGATGCGGGTGACCCGCGTGAGCACGTCGGGCCCGTTGCCGATCAGCGTCGCACCGACGACCGGGCGCGTGATCTTGCCGTCCTCGATCAGGTAGGCCTCGGTCGCGGAGAAGACGAACTTGCCGCTCGTGATGTCCACCTGCCCGCCGCCGAAGTGCTTGGCGTAGAGCCCGCGCGGCACCGAGCGCACGATCTCGTCGGGATCGTCCTGGCCCGCGAGCATGAAGGTGTTCGTCATCCGCGGCAGCGGGTGGGACGCGTAGCTCTCGCGCCTTCCGTTGCCGGTCGGCGCCATCTTCATGAGCGTGGCGTTCATGCGGTCCTGCAGGTAGCCGCGCAGGATGCCGTCCTCGATCAGCACGGTGCGGCCGGGGCGGTTGCCCTCGTCGTCCACGTTGAGGCTGCCGCGGCGGTCCTGGATCGAGCCGTCGTCCACCACCGTGACGCCCGGAGCCGCCACGCGCTCGCCGATCCGGCCCGAGAAGGCCGAGAGGCCCTTGCGGTTGAAGTCGCCTTCGAGGCCGTGTCCCACCGCCTCGTGGAGCAGGATTCCGGGCCAGCCGGGCGCCAGCACGACGGGCATCGGTCCCGCCGGCGCCGGCACCGCGCCGAGCAGCGTCACCGCCATGCGCGCCGCTTCCTTCGCAAAGTATTCGGGAGACTTCGCCTCGAAGAACTCGGGGCCGAGCCGCCCGCCGCCCCCCGCGCTGCCCTCGTGCCGCACGCCCTTGTCGCTGGCGATGGCGCTCACGCGGATCGAGAAGAGCGGCTGCACGTCCTCGACCAGGACTCCCAGCGAGCTCGCGATCCGCACCCTCCGCGTCTGCTCGCCGAGGCTCGCGAACACCTTCTCGACCCGCGGGTCGTAGCCGCGCGCGGCGCGGTCGGCGCGCTCCACGAGTGCGATCCGCTCGGCGAGCGACAGCACCCCGACGCTCGTCTCGCCGTAGCGCCTTTCGACCGGAGCCGGCGAGACGGGCTGCGGCGGCAGCGACTTCGAGTCGCTGGCGATGTGGGCGGCCGTTTCGGCGGCCCGCGCCATCGCCTCCCAGCTCAGGTCGTCGGTGTAGGCATAGCCCGTCCGCTCGCCCGCGACGACCCGCACCCCGAGGCCGCAGGTGACGCCCGCCGACGCCGAGCGGATGATCCCCTCCTCCAGGAACAGCGAGGACGTGGTCTCGTGCTCGAAGTAGAGGTCGGCGAAACCGCCCCCGCGGGCCAGCGCCAGAGCCAGAAGTCGCTCCATTTCCGACACGGGCACGTCGGCTGGGGTGCGGGCACGCTCGTCACGGGGCATTTGCTCATCCTAACAGCGGTGGGTAAACTGGTCTATTCCAAGGTGTTGCCCAGGGGTCCTTTGCGTTGAACCCCGGGCGGGGTTCACACGTAGTTACATTCTTGGAGCACCCTGGAGGCTAGATGTCCCCCAAGACGAAGAAGATACTTGGTGCCGTCGTCGCGCTGGCCGTGATCGGCAGCGTCGTCGGCTTCTCCGTTTCCCGCGAGAACCGGAGCAAGGTCACGGTCCAGACCGGCAAGGCCGAGAAGAAGGACCTGACCCAGGTCGTCACCGCCTCGGGGGAGGTCCGCCCGCGGCGCTACGTCAACGTGGGGGCCAACGTCTCCGGCCGGCTCATCGACATCAGCGTGGTCGAGGGCCAGCGGGTGAAGAAGGGCCAGACGCTGGCGCGGGTCGAGGCCGAGCGCTACGAAGCCGGAGCCCGGCAGGGAGAGGCCGGCGTTGCCGCCTCCCGCGCCGAGCTCGCGCGCAGCGAGGCCGACCTCGCCGCCGCCAAGCTCGCCTACGACCGCAACAAGAAGATGCGCGACGAGAAGCTCGTGTCCGATTCGGTCTTCGACCAGGCCGAGGCCGAGTACAAGATGAAGCAGGCGAGCGTCGAGGCCGCGAAGCGCCGGATCGCCCAGCTGCAGGCCCAGCTCGACACCTCCAAGGACGAGCTCTACAAGACGACCGTCTACTCGCCGATGGACGGCGTCGTCACCAACCTGCCCAAGGAAGAGGGCGAGATGGTGATCGGCGCCCAGAGCTTCAACCCGACCGTGATCATGACCGTCGCCGACCTGTCGGTGATGGAGTGCGAGGTGATGGTCGACGAGACCGACTTCAGGAACCTCAAGCTCGGCCAGGAGGCCGAAGGTCAAGGTCGAGGCGCTCGAGGGGCTCGAGATGAAGGGTGAGGTGACCGAGATCGGCGCCTCGGCGCTCGTGCGCGGCAGCGGCAGCCAGGCCACGCACGACGACCCAGGCGAGTGCCAACACCGGCAACCAGCCGAAGGACTTCAAGGTCACGATCACGATCAAGGACCCGCCGCTGAACCTGCGGCCGGGACTGAACGCCACTGCCGACATCACGACCGCGACGCGCACGGAGGTGATCGCGGTGCCGGTGCAGGCCGTGGTGGTGCGCGAGGTGAACAAGGAAGGCAAGGTCGTCGACCCCGACGCGATGGGCGGCGGGCAGGCGCGCGAGGGCGACACCGTCACCCAGGTCGTGCGCGAGAAGGGCCAGGAGAAGGACGGCGTCTTCGTGGTCGAGGGCGAGAAGGCGCACTTCAAGCCGGTCAAGACCGGGATCATGGGCGAGACCGACATCGAGGTCACCGAGGGCGTCGGCGAGGGGCAGACGATCGTGACCGGCTCCTACAAGACGCTCCGGAACCTGAAGGACGACGCGCGCATCAAGACCGAGCAGAAGGGCAAGAAGTCGTGACCAGCGCCGCGGCGCCCAGCGCCACGATCACGCGCGAGGCCTGCAGCGGGCCCGTCATCCACACCGAGGACCTCTGGCGCACCTACCAGATGGGCTCCGAGGAGATCCACGCGCTGCGCGGCGTGAGCTTCGAGATCCAGCCGGGCGAGTACGTCGCGGTGATGGGCCCCTCCGGATCGGGCAAGTCGACGCTGATGAACCTGATCGGCTGCCTCGACACGCCGAGCAAGGGCAGCTACGTGCTGCGCGGCAAGGTCGTCTCGGAGATGAACGACGACGAGCTCGCCGCGATCCGCAACCGCGAGATCGGCTTCGTGTTCCAGACCTTCAACCTGCTGCCGCGCGCGACGGCGCTGCACAACGTCGAGCTGCCGCTCGTCTACGCGGGCGATCCCGAAGGAGAAGCGCATCGAGCTCGCCAAGCGCGCGATCGAGCGCGTCGACCTGACCGAGCGCATGACGCACAAGCCGAACGAGCTGTCGGGCGGCCAGCGCCAGCGCGTGGCGATCGCGCGCGCGCTGGTGATGGACCCGTCGATCCTGCTCGCCGACGAGCCGACCGGCAACCTCGACTCGGCGACGGGCGAGGAGATCATGAAGCTCTTCGAGAAGCTGCACGAGAAGGGCCACACGATCATCCTGGTCACGCACGAGCGCGACATCGCGGACCACGCGCACCGACACGATCCACATCCGCGACGGCAAGATCGAGAAGGACGAGGCGCGCAAGAAGGCCTAGGAGGACCGCCGTGCTCTTCGGTGAGGCGATCGGCATCGCGGTGCAGTCGCTGCGGGCCAACAAGCTGCGCTCGCTGCTGACCGTGCTGGGCATCCTGATCGGCGTCTCCTCGGTGATCGCGGTGGTGGCGATCATCGAGGGGCTCGACCGCTACATGTCCGACAAGGTGCTCGAGCTCGGCACCAAGGCGTTCCGCCTGCAGCGCACGCCCGACATCATCACCAGCCACTCGCAGTGGATGGAGATGAACAAGCGCAAGCGGCTGACGATGGACGACCTCGAGGCCGTCCGCAAGGCGTGCACGCTGTGCGCCGAGGTCGGCGGCCAGGTCTGGACCGGCGGCAGCGTCAAGCGCGGCCGCGTGATCCAGAAGAACGTCGGGATCGCCGGCGTCACCGAGAACATCCCGCGCATCGGCACGGTCCGCGAGCTGATGGCCGGGCCGCCACATCGTCCACGGCGACATCGAGGCGGCCTCGCTGGTGGCCGTGATCGGCAGCGACCTGTCGGACGCGTTCTTCGGGCAGATGGAGCCGCTCGGCAAGGAGATCGACGTCGACGGCCACATGCTCAAGGTGATCGGCGTCGGCGAGAAGAAGGGCGTCGTGTTCGGCGAGAGCCAGGACAACTTCATCTTGATCCCGATCACCACCTTCGCCAAGCTCTACGGCTCGCGCCGCTCGTTCAGCGATCCAGGCCGAGGCGGCCTCGATGGCGAACTTCGAGGCGGCGCAGGACCAGGTGCGCGTGGCGATGCGCGCGCGGCGCCACCTGACCTACGACAAGCCCGACGACTTCAACATCGAGACCGGCGAGAGCATCATGGAGCTCTGGCAGACGCATGACGCGCGGGATCTACGTGGTGACGCTGGTGGTGACCACGATCAGCCTGATGGTCGGCGGGATCGTGGTGATGAACATCATGCTGGTCTCGGTCACCGAGCGCATCAAGGAGATCGGCGTCCGCAAGGCGCTCGGCGCGCGCCGCGGCGACATCCTGCGCCAGTTCCTGGTCGAGTCGGTGATCCTGTCGGGCTTCGGGGGCGTGCTGGGCGTGCTGGGCGCGGCGGCGTTCTCGTTCCTGCTCGCGAGCGTGCTCGGCAGCATCATGTCGGCCAACTTCTCGGCGCCGGTGCGGCCGTGGGCGGTGGCGCTGGCGCTCGGGGTGTCGTCGGTCGGTGGGCCTGGTCGCCGGGATCTACCCGGCCAACCGCGCGGCGGCGCTCGACCCGGTCGAAGCGCTGCGCAACGAGTAGCGGACGATGCGCTTCGTCAACCGGATCATCGAGCGCCACCCCATCCTGATGGGGATGGGCGAGGCCGTCGCCATGGGCCTCAGGGCGATCCGCGCCTACAAGATGCGCGCGTTCCTCACGATCCTCGGCGTCGTGATGGGGATCATGACCGTCACCGGCATGAGCTCGATCGTGGCGGGCCTGAACGCCTCGATGGCGCGGCAGATCGCGACGCTCGGCTCGTCCACGATCTTCATCCGCCCGCAGGCCCCGGGCGAGAACATCGACGACGACGAGTGGCGCCGCCGCAAGGGCCTCACGATGGACGAGGTGGCGGACGATCGCCGGCGAAGCCCGCGGTCGCGGCGATCGCCCCGATGCAGTGGATCCCCGCCGACACCGTGAAGTACGGCGACGAGCGCGCGCGCGACGCGCAGGTGCTGGGCACCACCGCAGGCCTACGAGGGCGTCCACGACAGCTACGTCGAGAAGGGCCGCTTCCTGACGCGCACCGACGTCGACCGCGGCGCGCCGGTGACGGTGATCGGCACGGACATCGTGGACGCGCTCTTCCCGTTCGTCGACCCGGTCGGCAAGGAGATCGCGATCGACGGGCGCCGCTTCGAGGTGATCGGCGTGCTGCAGAAGAAGGGCCGCTTCCTGTTCCGCAGCATGGACAACGTCGTGCTCGTGCCCGTGGGCGCGATCCAGAAGCAGGACCGCCGCTTCAACTTCATGATGGCGGACATCAAGCCGGTCTCGGCCGGGCAGATGGACGCGGCGATCGACCAGACGCGCGAGCGCGATGCGCCGCTACCGCAAGCTGAAGTACATGCAGAAGGACAACTTCTCGATCTTCAGCCAGGACACGCTCACCGACCTCTACCGCCAGATCACGGGCGGGATCTACATGGTGATGATCGCGATCTCCTCGATCGGCCTGCTGGTGGGCGGCGTGGGCGTGATGAACATCATGCTGGTGTCCGTCACCGAGCGCACGCGTGAGATCGGCGTCAGGAAGGCGCTCGGCGCGACGCGCCGCGACATCCTGTGGCAGTTCCTGACCGAGGCGATGACGCTCACCGGCGCCGGCGGCATCATCGGGATCGTGATCGGCGGCGTGGCTGCGTGCGCTGATCAACGCCTTCTCGCCGTTCCCGGCGGTGCGTGCAGCCGACCTGGGTGTCGATCGCGTTCGCCGTCTCGATGGCGGTCGGGCTCGACTTTCGGGCTGTGGCCCGCGGCCAAGGCCGCGCGGCTGGACCCGATCGAAGCGCTGCGATACGAATAGCCGCACCACGAAAGCGAACCGCAAGGCAGCTCCGCAGCCTCCGCTCGAGCAGGCCGCGGGGTGCCGTTCTTCGGACTCTGGGGGTGAGTCATGAGTGAAGCAAGCGTCGCGCCTTCGCCCGTCGCTCCGGAAGCAGGCGGCGGGTTCTTCCAGAACCTGATCGACCTGTACTTCTCGCCGCGCGAGGCGTTCGCGCGGATCGTGCGCGCCCCGCGCTTCCTGCTGCCGCTGGTGGCGTACGTGGCGATCGTGCTCGGCTTCACCGGCGTCTGGATGCACAAGATGGACCCGGCCGAGTTCATGAAGACCCAGATCGAGGAATCGGGCAGCGCCGACCACATGACGGCGGAGCAGAGCCAGGCGGTGATCGAGCAGCAGGCGAAGATGATGCCGATCTTCGGCTGGGTGTTCGGGCCCGTCTTCATCGCCATCCTGATCCTGTGCGTCGCGGGCGGGCTGATGTTCGTGTTCCGCTTCTTCTACGGAGGCGACGTCGGCTTCAAGCAGGCGCTCGCGATCGTCATCTGGACCTTCCTCGCGGTCAGCATCGTCTCGGTACCCGTCACGCTCGCCGTGCTGTCGCTCAAGGGCGACTGGAACCTCGACCCGAACCAGGCGGTCCAGGCCAACCTCGGCCTGCTGCTCGACAAGTCCACGGCCGCCAAGCCGCTCTGGTCGCTCTTCACGAGCATCGACGTGTTCGTGCTCTGGATGGTGTTCCTGCTCGCGGTCGGCTTCGGGGTCGCGTGCAAGAAGCCGACCTCCTCGACGCTCTGGGGCGTCGTGATCCCGTGGCTCGTCTTCGTCGGGCTCAAGGTGGGAGCGTCGGCGCTGTTCTAGGCGCGGTTTGCCCGGCCGTCGGCCGCACGCTAAGATATCCGTTCCACTCGGGCGCCCTTAGCTCAGATGGATAGAGCGACAGACTACGAATCTGTAGGTCGCACGTTCGAATCGTGCAGGGCGCACCACTCCTTCAACGACTTACCGGGATCGAGTCCGCCGCGTGTCACGACATCGTGTCACGCCGGCGGCAGTTTACCTCCTTGGGGAACGATACGCGGGCATGAGACGCCCTGTGGCTGCCAAGAGCCGACGCGCACGCGACCTGAACCTACCCCCTCCTCCTTGAGCAACGAGAACCGCCATCGCCAGGCCTTCCCTCATCGGGCGCGGCGGTCGCGCCGCCATTCGTAGCTGATCGTCAACGACTCCTGGCCCGGGTTGCTCGACCCGAGCCCAGCGTTGGAGAGGTGGGACACTGCCACAGCAACGCGTCCTCCTCCGCTCAGGCGGCGGCCGAGCTCCAGCTGCGAGCGGAATTCGAGCGGGTATCCGAGGTCGCGGCCCTCGCCGCGCCGGTACACGCCAGGGACGAACGTGGGCGTCACGTCCCACGCGCCGAGCCGCACCTCGTAGGCGAGGCCCGTACCCACGAACAGCGATCCGTCCGAGGTGGCGAGCGTCGCCGCTACGGCGCGCAGGCCGCCGGTAAGCGAAGGCGACCGGTACTCCAGCCGCAGCTCGGCCGCCTGGTCGCGCCTGCGGTTGGCGTCGAACCAGCCGGTGCCCACGACGAACGAGGCGTCCGTCCCACGATCGGCCGCGGCTACGGGACCGACGGCGAGGAGCAACGTTCCAAAGAGGAGGAGTGCGCGGCGCAGGAATCTGTCGTCCATGCGGTCTGCATGAGGCAGCAACCGTGCCGCGGCAGTACGAGCCGTAAACAGCGCGTTTTCAGGGCCGCCACGCGGAGATCCGCCCGCTAGATCGCACGACTCGTCGCGAATTCACCCCGAGCGCACGACCGGCGAGGAGTCACGGCCGTGGTGCATCGCGGCTCGCGGCGGGCGCCCGGGGGCCGGTACGCGGGGACGTGCGCTTCGTTACGAATTCACGACGACCTCACCGCTGAACGCCGCTCCTCGCGCGGATCGGCGCGTCCTGCGCGGCTTTCGCGCGTCTCGGCCATGGCACGCGCCGTGCTCTGACAGGCGTTCGTCGAGCCGGATCGCGTCGCGCACCACGTTGCGCTGCAGCACTCGAGCGAGCGCTGCGGACCCGCAGCGGGTGGAGCGGCTCTCAGGGAGGACGAGATGGAGATCGCCGGAGCCGAGACGGCCGTCGTGATCGCGGCTGGAGCGGGCAGTCGAATGCGCGCGAGCGCAGGCGAGGCGCACCCGAAGCCTGCCGTGCTGGCGCTCGGCGTCCCGCTGATCGCGCGCGTGCTCTGGGGGCTCGCCGAGACCGGAGTCAAGCGCGCGGTGATCGTCACCGGTTTCCGCGCGTCGGAAGTGGCGGCGGCGGCGCGGGCCGGCCGGCCGCCGATGCTCCAGCTCGTGTTCGCCCACAACGACGGCTGGCAGCGCCAGAACGGCGAATCCGTGCTGACCGCGCGCCGCGCGGTCGGCACGGCGCCCTTCGTCCTGACGATGGCGGACCACCTCTGCTCGCCGCTCGTGATCGAGGCGCTCCGGACCGTTCGCGCGCGCGACGTCGACGTGGCGCTGGCGGTCGACCGGCGGCTGGACGAGATCAGCGACATCGACGACGCCACACGCGTGCGCACCGGGCCCGGAGGGCGCATCGCCGAGATCGGCAAGCGACTCGCCGCCTACGATGCCGTCGACACCGGCATCTTCCTCTGCACGCCCGCGCTCTTCGAGGCGCTCGAGGTCGAGCGCGACGCGCGCGGCGGCTGCTCGCTGAGCGAGGGCGTCGCGCGGGTCGCACGGCAGGGCCGGGCGCTCGCCGTGGACATCCCGCAGCGGGCCTGGTGGCAGGACGTGGACAACGCGGCCGACCTGGCGCTCGCCGAGGCCAAGCTTGGTCGGCACGAGGCCCCCTTCGTCTACGACGCTCCCGCGGTCCGGGCGGCATGATGGACATCCGGCTCGCCGATCCGGCAGACGAGCGCCGCGAGTACGACGCGATCGTCGTGGGAAGCGGCTTCGGCGCGGCATTCGCAGCGCTGCCCCTGGTTCACGCGGGCGCACGCGTGCTGATGCTCGAGCGCGGCCCCTGGGTGCAGCGGGGGCCGTGGAACTGGGACGCGCAGGGCAGCTTCGACCTCACGCCCTACAAGGCGCGCGAGATCCCGTACCGCGTCACCGCCGGTGGCGTGTCGCCGCTCATGGAGCCGGCCTCCTGCGTCGGCGGCGCCTCCGTCTTCTACGGAGGCGTCTCGTTCCGGTTTCGCACGGCCGACTTCCAGCTCCGTCCCGAGCTCGCCCGCGCGGGAGCCGCCTGGCCCATCCGCTACGAGGAGCTCGAGCCGCACTACTCGCGGGCGGAGGAGATCCTCGGCGTCGGCGGGCTGGCGGGAGCGGACCCGGGCGAGCCGCCGCGGGGCCGCTCCTTCCCGCACGCGCCGGCGCCGCTCTCGCCGACCTCGCAGCTGGTCGCGGGCGCCGCACGAAGCCTGGGGCTCACGCCGTTTCCGCTGCCGCTGGCGATCAACCACCTGAACGGAACCCGCGTCCCGTGCCGCGCCTGCACCACGTGCGACACCTTCGCGTGCGCCGTCTCGGCGAAGAACGACGTCGCGACCGCGGTGCTGCCCGAGCTCCTCCGACGCGGCCTGGAGATCCGGCCGCGGACGCTGGTGACGGGTCTCAAGGAGCAGGGTGGCCGGATCACCGAGGTCGAAGCGATCGACACGGTGGCGCGGAAGCGGCTGACGTTCCGCACCGGGATGGTGCTGCTGGGCGCGGGCGCGCTCTCGTCGCCGCACCTCATCCTCGCCTCGGGGCTCGCAGCGCACAGTCCCGCCGGCCATGCGATCGGCGGCTACCTCACGCGGCATTGCGTGGCGATCGTCTACGGGCTGTTCAAGAGCCTGCCGGACGAAGGCCAGGTGTTCCACAAGCAGGTGGGACTCCACGATGCCAGCGGCGACGGGATGGACATCGAGGATGGCGGCCGGCCGCTGGGAACGATCCAGCAGGTCCAGAGCCCTCCGGAGGGCCTGGTCCGCGCGCGGCTGCCCTTCAACTTCAACGGCTGGGTGCCGCGGCTCGTGAAGCGCGCGACCGGCCTCCTGGCGCTGGCGGAGGACGACCCTCGGGCCGATAACCGCGTGTCGATCGACCGGTCGCGGACCGACCACTTCGGCCTGCCCCAGCTCGTCGTGAGCTACCGCGAGTCGAAGCGCGACGAGCGCGCCCGCGACGTGCTCGTCCGGCGCGCGCGCGCCGTGCTGCGGGAGGCGGGAGCTTTCTTGTTCTACCGCCACAAGGTGAAGACCTTTTCCCACGCTGCGGGCACGGTCCGCTTCGGCGACGACGCGCGCAGCGCGCCGCTCGACCGCTGGTGCCGGTTCCGGGGTCTCCCGAACCTGTACGTCGTGGACGCGAGCGTCATGCCGACCTCGGGCACCGTCAATCCGAGCCTCACGATCGCGGCCAACGCGCTCCGGGTCGGGACCCGGCTCGCGGAGGGGAAGGCCGCGTGAGCGAGCCCCGCTTGCGCCTCGCCGTGCTCGGCTGCGGCCAGGCCGCCGTGCTGGCCGCGCGCGCCCTGCGCGGTCTGCGCGGTGTGTCCTGCGCGTACGCGAGCCGCCAGCCGGAGCGCGCCGCGCGCTTCGCCCAGAAGCTCGGCGGGCGGGCTTTCGCGTCCTACGAGGAAGCGCTCACCTCGGCCGACGTGGACGCGGTGCTCGTGGCGACGCCGCCCGCGAGCCACTTCGAGCTGGCGCTGCGCGCCCTCGACTGCGGCAAGAGCGTGGTGCTCGAGAAGCCGCCGACGCTCCGCACCGGCGAGCTCGACGCGCTGGCCACGGCCGCCCGGCTGGTCGGGCGCCGCGTGATGGTGGCCGAGAACTACTTCTACAAGCCGCTCGCGCGCGCGCTGCGGGAGCTCATCGGCGACGGCGCGGTGGGCGAGCTGCTGTTCGTGCACGTGAACGCGCTCAAGACCCAGCGCGCGGAGGGCTGGCGCAGCGACCCCAGTCTTGCCGGGGGCGGCGCTCTCTTCGAGGGCGGGATCCACTGGGTGGACTTCCTCGCGAACCTCGGGCCCCGGGTCGAGCGCGTCGAGGGGTTCCTGACCGGCGTGAACGGGAAGGGTTGCGTCGATCGCAGCGTGCTGGCCGTGTTCCGCTACTCGACCGGCGCCGTCGGCACGCTCTCGTACTCCTGGGAGACCGCGTCGGCGCTGCGCGGGCTGCGGCTGTCGCGCGTGTACGGCCGCGAGGGGTCGATCGCCTTCGAGTCGAACGGGCTGTTCCTGGCGACGTGGGGACGCGTCGAGGCGCCTCGCGTTCCCCGGCCTGCGGGACATCTCCGGACGCCGCGCCATGTGGGCGGACTTCGTCCCAGCGCTCCAGCAGAACCGGGAGCCGCAGTACGACATGCGCCACGCGCGGCGCGATCTCGAGCTGGTGGAGGCCGTCTACGCGTCCGCGGCGCGGGGCGGCGGGAGGCGAGCGTGATCGACATGGGTGCGACGACGATCGGAACGCTGCTGGCGGGGCTCGGGGTGGGAGCGGCGGCCGGCGCCCACACGGCGACGTGGGGGATGTACAAGGACGCGCCGCACGAGGGCTTCACCTGGCGGAAGTACGCGCGCAGCATCGCGCTCGGCTCCCTGCTCGGTCCCATGGCGGCCGCGGCGGCCGGCCTCGACGCGACGCGCGCGGCCGGCGCGGTGGTCCTGTTCGGCCTCGTGTACGCCGTCGAGCGCGCGCTCGTCGAGTTCTACAAGACCTTCGTCCGCGAAGAGGACCAGTCGAAGTACACGATCCCGATGCAGTTCGCCGTGTTCGGCAAGCCGGTCCAGGATCGCGCGCGGCGCTGGACAGTGGCGGCGGGCGTGGCCGCGGTCGCCCTGCTGCTGGCCTTCTGGACGGCCAATCTCGACGCCGCCTCGCTGCCGCTGCCCATCCTGCTGCTGATCGGCAGCGCGGCGGGCTGGGTCTCGGCGATCGGCGGCGCGTGGAAGGACGCGCCGATCGAAGGCTTCGAGACGCTCAAGTTCTTCCGCAGCCCCGCGATCACGGGAACCTACGCGTTCCTGATCTCGCGGCTGGACGGCCGCATGCTGATCGTCGCTCTCTGCGCGCTCGGCTTCACGGTCGCCACGATCGAGACCTACAAGACGTTCTTCTTCCCGAGCAAGCCGCGCGGGAAGTTCGCGAACAAGCCGATCGTCTACCCCGAGTGGCTTCGCTTCCGCCTGAGGTTCGTCCCTCTGTACCTCGGGATCTGGCTCTTCGTGATCGGCGCCTTCGCGCAGGCGTTGCTCTCCGCCGCCCATCGCATGGAAGGCGGCACGCGCGCGCAGCACACGGCCGCGCCTTCGCCCCGCCCGCACGCCGTGCACGCGGTCCTGACGTTCAAGCCGCTCCGTCGCGCCATGGGAGCCGAGGCGTGAGCGCCCGGCTCCCGCTCGCGCTGTGCCTGCTCGCGGCCCTTCCGGCCGCGGCCGAGGAGCCGCGCGGCCTCGACTTGCGAGAGCTGCTGACGATCGCCGCACGGACCTACCCCGAGGTCGCCATCGTCGAGGCCGAGCTGGATGCGGCGCGCGGCACCGAGTCGCTCGCGCGTGCCACGCGGCGGACGCCGCGGCTCAATCTGACCAGCGTATTCGGCGTGGTGCCGGGAGCGCGAGGAAGCGTGTTCGACTCGCCGGACTCGCCGCGCGACCTCGACAACCTGGGCGGGTTCTACCGGGTGCGTCTCGAGTTCCAGCAGCCCCTGTTCACGTTCGGAGCCCTCCGGGAAGCGGAGCGCGCGGCATCGGCGGGAGTCGCCTCGCGCAAGGAGCGCTTGCGGGCACGACGCGACGTGGGGCTGGTGCTCGCCTCGGAAGCCTACTTCGGGTGGCAGCTCGCGACGCGCACGCTGGCGGTGGTCGAGGAGGTGCGCGGCCACCTCGAGCAGCACCTCGCGCGCCTCGAAGCCGACGAAGGCACCGACCCGCTCGAACTGTACCGGACGCGCAACGCGCGCTTCGTCCTGGATCGGGGCGAGGCCGAGGCGCGCCGCCGGCTGAGGTCGGCCGAGGCCGGCCTCGAGGCGCTGGCTGGGCGAGGAGTCCGCCCCGCCAGAGACGACCTGGTCGCCCTGCAAGCGGAGGCGACGAGCGTGGACGAGGGCTACACGATCGCCGCGGCGGCCAACCCGGAGCTGCGCGAGGCGCAGATGGCCTTCGAGGCCCGCTCGCACGTGGCCGAGGCGGTGCGCCGGGAGCGGTTGCCTGGGCTCGGCATCGAGGGCCGGTTCGAGTACGGCCGTGCCGCCACCCGTGAAAAGCAGGACAACCCCTTCGTTTACGACCCCTACAACGTGCGCAGCTTCAGCGCGGCGTTCGGTCTGCGCTGGGACCTGAGCTTCAAGCAGAACGCCGCCAAGGTCGCACGAGAGACGGCCGAGGCGGAGGCCGCGCGCGCGCGGCGGGATGCCGTCGCGACCCGGCTGCGGCTCGAGCTGGGACGCCTGCGGGCCCGGCTCGACGAGGCGACCACCGTCCACGAAACGAGCCGGCGCGCGCTCAGCACCACCGCCAACTGGCTGCGCGTGTCGGACGAGAACCACGCGCTCGGGACGGCGTCCACCAACGAGGTGGTCGACTCGTACACCGCCTACGTGCAGGCCCGCGTCGCGTACTACGACGCCATTCGCGAGCTGAACCTCGCGCTCCTGGCCTGGCGGCTCGCGCAGGGGCGCGAGCCGCTCATGGAAGGAGAAGCCCCGTGAGCCACGATTTCCGGCGTGCCCGTGTCGCGGTCGCCGCCCTCCTCGTCACGGCGCTTGCCGCAGGCCCGACGGCCGCGAGCGGCGGCCCCCTCGTCGACGCGCTCAAGGCGCGCCAGGCGCGCATCGACTCCATCCTGCACGCGCACCCGGGCAAGCTCGACGCTGCGACGCGCGGGACGCTGGAGGAGGCGCTCGCGGGAGCGATCGACTTCGGTGCGATGGGCCGGGCCGCGCTCAGCGACTGGGACGCCCGCTCGGCCGCGGAGCGCGCGGCCTACGCGGCCGCCTTCGAGAAGCTGATCCGCCGCAGCCTGATGCGGCGGGTCAACGTCTACCGCATCGACGGTGTCGACTACCGGACCGAAGCGATCCAGGGAGACCGCGGGCGAGTGGACACGCTGGTTCGGGCCAAGGAGGCGACGACCGAAGTGGCCTGGGAGTTCGTGCTGACGCCGAAAGGCTGGCGGGTCTCCGACTACTCGATCGACGGCGTCTCGACGGTGCGCAACTACCGGAGGCAGTTCGCAAAGCTGCTCGAGACGAAGGGCTGGAACGGACTCGTCGAGCGGATCAACAACCGCGCGGCGGAGATCGAGGGCGAGCTCCAGAAGGAGCTGGACTGATGCTCCCGCTCGGATCGCGCAAGGGCGGCGAGAGTCGAGCGGCGACGGCGCCGGACCGCGCGGCGGCGGTGGTCGCCGCCGACGAGGCGGCGCTCGCGCGGGTGTGCGGCCTCACGCTGCTGGAGCGAAACCTGCGCGCGCTGTCGCGCGTCGGACAGCGCCAGGTGACGGTCGTCTCGGCGAGCCCGCGCGTGCTCGAACACGCGGCTCGGCGCCACTGGTCGCGCTCGTCGCTTCTGGTTCGCACGGTGCTGCGGACGGCGGTCCCCGAGGCGCCGTCCGTCACGATCGCCGAGCTGCGCGAGCTGGCGGGCGAGCGGCCGCTCCTCTACGTGCCCGCCGCGACCGTCTGCGACACGAGGCTCTTCGAGCGGCTGCTCGCGGCAGGCGAGTCCACAGCACTCGTGGACTCGGCGCCCCCCGCGCCGCTCGAGGCGCTGATGGCCGCTGTGCCGCGCTCATCGCGCGGGCTCGTCTGCGGACCGTGCCGCCTCGAGCAGCACTTCCTGGCCTCGCGGCCGGAGCGCGCCACCGTGGGCGAGGTCCTGCCGGAGGCCATCGAAGAAGGCGACGTGCGGCCGATCGACGTCGCCGACCAGGTCGCGTACGTCGGCTCCCTGCGCCGGACCCTGCGTCCGATCTGGTTCCCGGCTCCCGGTCGCGAGCACGCGCGCGCCGCCGAAGCGGCGCTCGTCGACACGGCCCAGAAGGGCGCCCTCGACATCCCGGCGATCGTGCACGGGCCGATCGAGAACGCGATCGTGGCGCGGGTGTGCCGGACGCCCGTCACGCCGAACCAGCTGACCGTCTTTGCCGCGGCGGTGGCCTGGACGGCCACGATGCTCTTCGCGAGCGGACACCTCGGCCTCGGGCTCGTCGTCGCCCTGGCGGTCGGAGTCCTCGACGGCCTCGACGGCAAGCTGGCCCGCCTGAAGCTCGAGACCTCGCGCGTGGGCGAGCTCGAGCACGTCTCGGACTTCGCCTTCGAGCTCTCGTGGTGGACGGCCCTGACGTGGCACTTCCACGCGAGCGGCGCGCTGCCGTCGGCGCCGCTCGTGCTGCTGGCGCTCTACCTGGCGGAGGGCCTCGACGGGCTCGTCAAGCTCGCCGCGATCCGGAGGCTCGGCATGCTCATCGACGACGCCGCGCCGAGCATGCGGCTCGTCCGTCTCTTCGGCGGCCGCCGCAACGTCTACGTCTGGATCATGGCCGTGGGCTTCGTCACGGGCCACCCGGTGGCGGCATTCGTGCTGCTGCCGCTGTGGGAGGGCGCAACTGCGGCGCTTCACCTGGCCTGGGCGCTCGCCAACATGGGCCGGTTCCGGATCGCGCCCGCCGCCGGGCTTGCTGGGAGGTAACGTGTTCGAGCGTTTCCTGCGTCCGCTCCTGCGCACTGCGATCGCGCGGCCCGGCCTGCTGCTCGCGGCCGCCGCGCTCCTTTGCGTGCCCGCCGCCTGGCAGGCGAGCCGGATCCGCCTGGACACCGACCTGAAGCGCCTGCTGCCCACGGACAGCCGCGCCGTGCGCTGGAGCCGCGAGCTCGAAGCGACGGTCGGCGACGGCGGCTACTTCAGCGTCATCCTCGAGGGCGACGATCCCAAAGCACTCGACCGTGCGGTCGACGAGGCGGCGCGGTTGGCGGGGGGCCTTCCCGACGTGGGCTCGGTCGAGTACCGCGTTCCCGTGGAGTTCGTGCGGCGCTACAAGTACATGCTCCTGCCGTCGCGGCGCATGGAGGAGCTGCTCGACCGGGTGAACCAGCTCGAGACCCAGGTCAACCCGCTCGTCGAAGACCTCATGGAACCCGACCCCGGACAGCAGGCCAAGCCGCGCGTAGACGCGGCCGACATCGACCAAGAGCTCTCGCGCTGGCTCGTCGTTCCTCCCAGCTTCAGGAACGGCGACGGCCGCATGCGCGGGGTGCTCGTGCGGCCGGTCCACGCCGTCACCAACCTCGGCGTGACCCGCGACCTGTTGGCGAGCCTGCAGGAGGTGACGGCCGACGTCGCCCGCCGGCACGGGCTGCGGGGATACGTGAGCGGGTCGCTCCGGAACAAGGTCGAAGGGTACGCCCAGATCCGCCAGGACCTGAACCGGGCGGGGTCCGTGGCGGCGATCGGCATCATCCTCACGCTGCTGATCGCGTTCCGATCCCTGCGCCCGCTCCCGCTTGTGCTGGTCCCCGTGGCGGCGGGGCTGCTCTGGTCATACGGGCTCGTGCCCGCGCTCGTCGGCGACCTCAACACGATGACGGCGTTCCTGCTGATGGTCCTGTTCGGGATGGGGATCGAGTTCTCGATCCACATCGTGAAGCGCTTTCTCCACGAGGCGAAAGAGCAGCCGCTCGCGCGCGCGCTCGACGAGACGTTCCTCTCGACGGGGCGCTCGATCCTGACCTCCGGGTTCGCGACGACGCTCGGGACGGCCGTCCTCTACTTCTCGCGGCTGCGCGGATTTTCGGAGTTCGGGGTGATCAGCGCCGTCTCGATCTTCGCCATTTTCCTGGCGATGTTCCTCGTGCTCCCGCCGCTCCTCGTCGTGTGGACGCGGCGCGGGCTGATCGGCGGCCCTGCGCGGACCGAGTCCGCGGGCTTCCGGTGGGTCCCGGGGCGCCTGGTCACGGCCGCTGCGCTCGCCGCGTGCGTGGCCGCCGCGGCCTTCGCTGTGGGCTCGCTGAAGTTCGACTACGACTTCCAGAACCTCCAGGCGGAGGTCCCGGCCGCCGCCGAGGCGAAGGCGAAGCACCGCGAGGTGTTCTCGGGCCTGTCGGCCCCGGCCGCGGTCTACGCGGTGAGCGATCTCGCGACGCTCGACCGCGCGCTCGCGACGGTCGAAGACGCGCGGGGGCGCCATCCAGGAGTGATGGGCGCCGTGGAAGTCTGCGCGACCTGATGCCCCGCACCGCGGAGTGGGCGAAGCGGGGCGAGCTGCTCGCCGAGCTGCAGGACCGCCTGGGCGCGTCCTGGACCAAGCGCGTCGACGACGAGACCAAACGGCAGTGGATCGCCGACATCCGCGGCTTCCGTGCGCCGGACGCGCCACCGAGCCTCGAGGAGCTGCCGGCCGTGATGCGACAGCGCTGGTCGGCCAGGGACGGCTCGGGAGCCTGGATCCTGTCGATCGACACCGCGGGTCGGCCGCGCGAGGGACGGATGGCGATGG
>CAVUTB010000015.1:0-205882 GCA_963744315.1 uncultured Acidobacteriota bacterium | reverse complement strand
GTGCCACGGTCTCGAAAGGCTGGGACGCGACGCTCGAGCGCTATCGCAAGCGCTACCAGGCGGAAGGCCGCGAGAATGGAGAAGCTGCGCTTCGAGTCGCTCGAGGTCGAGCCGCTCGGCCCGGACGCCGCCTTCGCGCGCGGCGAGTACTGGCTGCGGATGAGCGACGGCCAGCAGCCGCATGGCCGCTTCACGCTCGTGCTGCGCCGGCTCGTCGGGCGCCTGGCGCATCGTCCACGACCACACCTCCGCGGCGGATTAGATGGCCTGCCTCGCCTGCGAGAAGGGGGTGCCGAAGCGCGGGCGAAGGCGCTGTCCCCTGTGCCGCCGCTCGTTCCGCAGCGGCTGGGAAGGCATCGAGACGCACTGGCGGGCGCGGCACGCCGCGGCGCTCGCCTACGAGCGCTTCTGGTCGTCGCTGTGCCGCGAGCACAAGGCGAAGAACGCGGCCGACTGCCCTTCCTGCCGCAAGGGCATCCCGCGCAGCCGCAAGTGGCCGCGCCAGTGCCCCGAGTGCGCGCAGGTGTTCGAGCGGCCGCGGCTGGGCGGGCATCGAGTCGCACTGGCGCGCCAGCCACCCGGACGTGATGGCGCTACGAGGACTTCTTCGGCTCGCTCTGCCCCGCACACCGCGGCGGCGGCGATCCCGGCACGGACTACCTGCCGCTCGGCGCGAGGTAGCGCGCCGCTATTCGGGCGGCTGGGGTTCGAAGCTGTAGAGCGGACTCGGCATTCCCGGGACCGCGTGGCCCCGAATCCTCACGCCGAACGCGCGCGCCGCGGCGGGCGAAGCCAGCACCGCGTCCGGCGCGCCGAAGGCGGCGATCGCGGCCCTCGTGGAGCAGCAGCATGCGCTCCGCCCAGGCGCGGCCGCGCGCGCAGGTCGTGGATCACGGCCAGCACGCCGACGCCGGCGCGCCGCACCTCGTCGAGCACGCGGAAGAGCTGCAGCTGGTGGCCGATGTCGAGGTGGGCGGCCGGCTCGTCCAGCAGCAGCACGCGCGGCTCCTGCGCGAGGCCGCGCGCCAGCGTCGTCGAGCTGCCGCTCGCCCGCGGAGAGCGTGCCCAGCCGGCGCGCGGCCAGGTGGGCGATGCCGGTGCGCGCGAGCGCGCGCGCGACCGCGGCCTCGTCCTCCGCGGCGAAGGGCCGGAACGGCCCGCGGTGCGGGTAGCGGCCCGAGCGCCACGCGGTCCGCGACGCTCAGGCTGTCGGTGCCCTCCTCGCGCGACGTGACGAGCGCGAGCGAGCGCGCGAGCGCGTCCCGCGGCCATGCGGCGAGCGGCCGGCCCGCGAGGCGCGACCTCGCCGCGCGCCGGCCTTCAGCAGCCCGGCGAGCGCCCGCACCAGCGTGGACTTGCCGGCCGCGTTCGGCCCGACGAGCGGCGAGCGCCTCGCCGGCGCGCGAGCTCCAGGTGACGCCGTGCAGCACGCGCGCGCGCGGCCGCGGTCGACCGCGAGCGCGCGCGCCTGCAGCAGGACGCCGTCGCGCTCATCGCGCGCCCCTCGTTCGCGCGCAGCGCCATCAGGAAGTACGGCGCGCCGACGAACGCCGTCAGCGCGCCGAGCGGCAGCTCGAAGCGCGTCGCTGAGCGTGCGCGCGCCGAGGTCCGCGAGCACCACCAGAAGCGCGCCGCCGAGGAACGCCGCCGGCAGCAGGCGCCGGCCGAGCGGCCCGACCAGCGGCCGCAGAGCATGCGGGGCCATCAGCCCGACGAACGGGACGGCTCCGGCCACCGCCGTGCAGGCCCCCGCCACCAGCGAGGCGAGGCCGAGCAGCCCGAGCCGCGTGGCCGGCACCGGCAGCCCGAGCGAGGCCGCCTCCTCCTCGCCGAGCGACAGCACGTCGAGCGGACGCGCGAGCAGCAGGAGCGCGACGGCGCCGGCGAGGACGAACGCGGCGCCCGCCTGCACGTGCGTCCAGCCGCGGCCCTCGAGGCCGCCGGCCAGCCAGAACAGCACCGTCTTGACGCGGAACTCCTCGGTCGCCACCAGCATCACCGACGTCACCGCGCCGGCGAGCGCCGAGACCGCGATGCCGGTGAGCAGCAGGCCGTGGAGGCCGGGCGGCCCGCCGGCGTCCGGCGATGAACGTAGACCGCGAGCACGGCCGTCATCGCGCCCGCGAAGGCGGCGAGCGGCAGCGCGAGGAAGACCGTGCTCGCCGAGGCCGAGGTGGACGGCGAGCACGGCGCCCGAGCGCCGCGCCGCGAGCCGACGCCGAGCAGGCCCGCGTCGGCCATGCGGGTTGCGGAACACCGCCTGCAGCGCGGCGCCCACGACCGCGAGCCCGCCGCCCACGAGCGCCGCGAGCAGCACGCGCGGCAGGCGCACGGTCCAGCAGGATCGTCGCGCCGGTCGCGCCGAGCGCCGACGCGTCGCCGGGCAGGCCGAGCTTCGCGAGGAGCGCGCCGAGGACGCCGCGGAACGGCAGCGGCACGCTGCCCGCGGCCGCCGCCAGCAGCAGCGCGACGCAGCAGCGCGACGAGCAGGACCGGGATGACGAGCCGCGAGCGCTCGCGCCGTCACGGACGCGCGCCGGCGACGCGGGCACGCGATCGGGATGGAGCAGGCGAGCCAGCTCCCAGGCCGCGTCGGCGGTGTACTGCGAGAGCGCCACCAGCAGCTCCGTGCGCAGCGCGACGATGCGGCCCTCGCGCACGGCCTTCGCACTTCGACGAGCAGCGGGTGGCCGCTCGAGCGCCTCCTCCGAGCCGCGGCCAGGTGCCGACGAGGACGGCGTCGGGATCGGCGACGAACGCGCGCTCGGCGCCGGGCGGCTCGATGCCCGACGATGCCCAGCTCGCGCCCGACGTTCGACGGCGCCGGCCGCCTCGATCAGGGCGCCGATCGCGGTGTCCGCGCCCGCCGTCATGCCGCTCGACCAGTAGAGCACGCGCGGCTGCTTGGCGCCGGCGAGCCGCCGGCCGAGCTCCGCGAGCTTCGCGTCGTACTCCTGCGACGAGCCGCCGCGCGGCCGCGTCCTCTCCGACGGCGCGGCCGAGGTCGAGGATCGCGCCGCGCGACGCCCGGCGAGCGTGCTCAGGCCCAGCATGCGGTGGACGCGCAGGCCCGAGCGCTCGAGCTGCTTCATGAAGTCGGCGTCGGTGTACTCCGAGACCACGACGAGGTCGGGCCGCAGCGCCACGAGCTGCTCCATGTCCGCCTTGACGAAGCGGTGCACCGCGGGCGGCACGCGCCCGACGATGTTCGACGTCCTTCGGCGTCGGCCCAGCGCGTGACCGAGACGAGGCGCTCGGGCGGCAGGATCTCCACCAGCACCTCGTCGGCCGACAGGTTGATCGAGGCGACGCGCTGCGGCTTCGGGCCGGCCCCGTGCGAGCGCGGGGCCCGCCAGCAAGGCCGCGGCCAGGAGCAAGGTCGCGCAGCGGCGCGTCTCACGCGCAGTGCCTCGCCGCATTTCCTGGTCCTGGGGAGACTTCGTCCCCCAGACCCCCCGGCCCCTGGCAGCAGGTCCGCGAAGACGAAGCCGTCGCGGTCCACGACCTCGCCCACCCGCACCGGGACCGGGCGGCGGAACGCCGGGCCGTCCCAGGCGAAGCTGTGGAACTCGCCGCGCTCGCCGCAGGGATCGACGCTCGGCGGGCAGCTCGCGCAGGAGCGCGCGCGTCGAACGCGCGGCCGGCGAACGCGCGCGGCAGCGCGCGCGGGTCGACGCAGGTGAGCACGCGCCCGCTGCCCGAGCGCGATCATCTCCTCGGCCAGCGCGCGCGTCGGCCGGCCCCAGAGCGGGAAGAGCGGCACGAGCCCCGTCCCGCTCATGCGCTCCTCGCGGTAGCGCCTCACGTCCTCGAGGAACAGGTCGCCGAAGGCGACCGCCGTCGTGCCGCGCTCGCGCGCGGCCGCGAGCGCCTCCGCCATCGCGGCCTCGTAGGCCTCGTTCGGGCACGGCCACGGGATCCTCGACCAGCACGAGCGGGAGGCCGACCGCGTCGGCCTGCGCGCGCAGCAGCTCGAGCCGCACGGCGTGCATCGCGACGCGGTCGAAGGCGTCGTTGATCGTGGTCAGCAGGCCCATCACCGCAACGCCCTGCTCGCGCAGGACGTGGAGGCGCGAAGGCGCTGTCCTTGCCGCTGCTCCAGGCGAGGAGCGCGCGCTCGGTCGCGCGCGCTCACGGACGTGCGCCGCCCACGCGCAGCCGCAGCCCGCCGCGGACCGAGCGGCCGAGGGCCGGGTAGCCCAGCGCTTCCTGATACTCCGCGTCGAAGAGGTTGTCGGCGACGACGAAGGCCTCGAGTGCCGCGACGATGCGCACGCGCAGACGCGCGTCGAGCCGCGTGTAGGACGGGTTCCGGTAGGACGGATCGCTCGCGAAGCCGAGGCCGACGAAGTCGCTGTCGGCGCGCTCGCCGACGTAGACGAGCGTGACGCCGGCGCTCCAGCGCGGCTGCGTGAGCTGCGCCGAGAACGATGCCTGATTCTTGGGCCGGCGCAGCAGCGGCGCGTCCTTCCGCGTAGACGGGGTCGAAGTCGCTCGGGCTGTCGAGGATCTCCCCGTCCGTGTACGTGTACTGGCCGAGCAGCGACAGCGCCGGCGAGCGGCCGCGCCTCGAGCGCGAGCTCGAGCCCCTGCGCGCGCGTGTGCGCCAGGTTCACGTAGCGTGCCCTCGAAGGTATCGAAGTCCACGATCGTGTAGGCGATCTGGTCGTGGTAGTCGTGGTGGAAGTACGTCGCCGAGGCGCGCAGCCGGCTCGCGAAGGCCCGCTGCTCGACGCCCACGTCGAAGGTGGTGCTGCGCTCGGGGTCGAGGTCGGGGTTGCCCTTCGCGAAGAACGACTCGCCGTAGCGACTCGAAGAAGCTCGGCTCCTTGACGCCCATCCCGGCGCTGGCGCGGAGCGTCGTCGCGTCGGCGCCGTCCCGGAGGCGCACCGCGAGCGCGGCGCGCGGCACCGCGTGCGTCCCGTAGCTGTCCGTTCTTCTCGACGCGGCCGCCGAGCGTCAGGTAGGCGCGGCGGCCGAGCAGCAGACGGTCCTGCAGGTAGACGCCGTAGCTCGTGCGCGAGGGCGCGCAGCAGCTCCTCCGAGCGGTTGCCGAGCTCGCCCGTCTCGTGCTCGAGCTCGCCGCCCGCCGTCAGCAGGTGACGCGATCCGGCCGCGAAATCGGCCTGGTACGAGCCGACCAGGCCGGTCGGTCTGGTTCTGGAAGCCCTCGGGATTCGGGAAGTCGCAGTTCGGATAGGAGCCCGTCACCCCTTCCCACTCCGGCACGAAGCAGCCGGAGTCGTCGGGGTTCCTCGAGAGCTGGTCGGTGAGCGCGTAGCCGACGCCGAGCTGCTGCGAGACGGTCGGGCCGTTGCGGCGCAGCAGGGCCGAGAGCACCAGGTCGTCGCGGTCGACGGAGGCGTCGAGGTCGGGCCGGCCGTAGGCCGTCGGCCCCGGCGTGCCCGCGCGTGCTCGTCTCGTAGCGGGCCACGAGCCTGAGGTCGGTGCGCGGGTCGAGCCGCGCGCCGGCGGAGAGCGCCGCGGCCGTGTCCTCGAAGCGGCTGTTGGGCGCCTCGTTGTCGGTCGTCAGCCGCTGGACGCCGGCGTTCCAGTCGAGGTCGCCGTGGGCTCCCGAGGTCGCGCCGAAGTAGCGCTGCCAGTCGAAGGAGCCGCCCTCGCCTTCCGCGCGCAGCGAAGGACGCTCCCCCGCCCGCGCGCGGCGCGTCTCGAGGCTCACGACGCCGGCGAGCGCGTCGCCGCCGTAGAGGCTGCTGGCCGCGCCGCGCACCACCTCGACGCGCTCGAGCTCGAACGGCAGCGCGCTGCCGAAGTCGTACGCGCCGCCCGGCTGGTTCACCGCGACGCCGTCGATCAGCACGCGCGCGAAGCGCGACTCGCCGCCGCGCACGAAGACCGAGCCCTGCTGCCCGGTCTGGCCGGTGCGCGCCGTCGCGACGCCGGGCACGTCCTGCAGCAGCGGCAAGAGCGACGGCGCCGCGCGCTCGTCGATCCGCTCGCGGTCGAGCACGTCCACGCTGACGCCGAGCGACGGACAGCGTCGCCTCGCCGCGCGTCGCGCTCACGACGACCCGCTCACGGACGGGCGCGGGCGCGAGCACCAGGTCCTGGCGCGTCTCGCCGGCGCCGACGGACACCGCCTGCGGCTCGCCGAGCGTGAGGCCGGGCGCGTCCACGCGGAGCGTGTAGGAGCCGGGCGCGAGGTCGGCGCGGAACGAGCCGTCGGGGCCGGTCGTCACGCGCGCGCTCGTTGGCCGCTCGCCTCGTACGAGGACGGCGACACCGGGCAGCGGCAGCCCGTCGCTCGTCCGCACGACGCCGCCGAGCGACCCGGACGGCTCGGGGCCGGCGGCCGCGACGGGCCGCGGCAGGCTGAGCAGGCAAAGAAAGAAGAGTCGGGAAAGGGTGCGCACGGCGTCCTCCTTGCGGAGGCTTTTTCTCGGAAGGCGGGACTGAAGGCCCAGGAGCTCCCTCACGCGAGAAGCCTCGAGTACGGCGGTCAGGGCAGGTTTCCTGGCTACCGGGTCACGGCCTCGCTCCCGACCTTCCCCGGCTTCCTCTCGCGAGGTCGCCGAGTGGCGGCGCCCTACTGGCGCCTTGGGGAGCGGGCTCGCCGGCTACAGTGGCGGGACCGCGCAGGCTTTCGACCTGCTTCCCTTTTACCCTCCCGAAGCGGGAGGCACCCTGACGTTATGCGCGGAGTCTAGAAGCCGCCGCCTCTCGCTGTCAATCCGCGCGGAGTAACATGGCCGGGCGTGACGAAAACGACGGTCGCCGTGATCGGCGGCGGCATCTGCGGCCTGTCCGCGGCGCTCGCCCTCCACAAGCGCGGACGGCGCTACGTGCTGCTCGAGGCGAGCGACCGCTTCGGCGGGGTGATCCGCACCGAGACGGAGGGCGGCTTCCTGCTCGAAGCCGGCCCCGACTCGATGCTGGCGCAGAAGCCGCAGGGCATCGAGCTGTGCCGCGAGCTCGGCCTCGGCGAGCGCCTCGTCCCGACCAACCCCGAGCAGCGGAAGGTCTACGTGCTCCACCGGCGGGCGCTGCACGCGCTTCCGGACGGAATGCTGCTCGCGGTTCCCACGCGGGTGCTGCCGATGCTGCGGAGCCGGCTCTTCTCCTGGCCCGGCAAGCTGCGCATGGGCCTCGATCTCGTGCTCCCCGGCCGCGGCGGACACGACGACGAGTCGATCGCGTCGTTCCTGCGCCGCCGCTTCGGGCAGGAGGCCGTCGACCGCCTGGGCGAGCCGCTCCTCGCGGGGATCCACGCGGGCGACCCGGAGCGGCTCTCGATCCTCGCCACCTTCCCGCGCCTGCGCGAGCTCGAAAGGACGCGCGGCAGCCTCGTGCGAGCGACGCGGCGAGGGCCCAAGCACCGCGAGGGCGAAGCGCCTCCGGCGGCCTTCTACTCGCTGCGCTGCGGTCTGGCGGAGCTGGTGACTGCGCTCGTCGAGCGGCTCGAGCCGGCCGCGCTGCGAACGCGCGCCGCGGTCGTCGAGCGTAGAGCACCGCGACCAGGGTTTCGAGCTGCGGCTCGAAGACGGCGAGCGCGTCGAAGCCGGCGGCGTCGTCGTCGCGGCCCCCGGCCCGCGCATCGCGCCGGCGCTCGAGACCCTCGTGCCCGACGCCGCCCGGGCCTTGCGCGCGATTCCTTTCGCCTCGACCGCGACGGTGCTGCTCGGATTCAAGACCGTGGACGTGCGCCACCCGCTCGACGGTTACGGGCTCGTCGTACCCGCGAGCGAGGGGCTGCGGACCAATGCCTTGAGCTTCGTCTCGACGAAGCTTCCGTTCCGGGCGCCCGAGGGCCACGTGCTGCTGCGCGGATTCCTGGGCGGCGTGCGCGACCCCGACCGCGCTTTCGCTCTCGGACGATGAGATGATCGAGATTGTGACTAGCGAGATGCAAGGCGTCCTCGGGCTCTCCGGCCGGCCCGTGCTCAGCCGCGTGTTCCGTTGGCCGTCCGCGACGCCGCAGCTCGAGGTGGGCCACCTCCGGCGCATGCGCGACGTCGAGCGCGAGATCGCGACGGTCCCCGGCCTCTTCCTGACCGGCGCCGGCATCAGGGCCACGGGCATTCCCGACATGGTGGCCGACGGCACGCGCGCGGGCGAAGCGGCCGCGGAGAGCCGAGGGTGAGCGCGAGAGCGGCGCTCGCGCTGCTGCTGCTGCCGGCGACGGCCGCGCTCGCCACGGAGCCCGCGGCGGAGGTTCCCGCCGGCTCGAACGGCGTCGCGGCGTCCGTCGTCTACATCCAGGTGTTCCGCGCGGGCTACGACTGGTCCCAGCCGTGGCAGCAGGAGCCGGTGGGCGGGGTGTCGGGCAGCGGCTTCCTGATCGAGGGCGGCCGCATCGTCACGAACGGCCACGTGATCGCCGACGCGCGCCAGGTGCTGGTGCGGCGGCCGGACCAGGCGAGCCCGTACGTCGCGACCGTCGAGGCGGCGGGCGACGACTGCGACCTCGCCGTGCTGCGCGTGAGCGATCCGGCGTTCGCGAAAGGCCTGCGGCCGCTGCGCTTCGGCCCGCTGCCGCGCGCCGGCACGCGCGTCAACACCTACGGCTTCCCGCTCGGCGGGCAGGACGTGTCGTCCACGGCCGGCATCGTCTCCCGCATCGAGTCGCGCGGCTACGTCCACAGCGGCGCCGACCAGCACCTGGTGGTGCAGACCGACGCGGCGATCAACCCCGGCAACAGCGGCGGGCCCGTGGTGCAGGACGGAAAGGTCGTCGGCGTGGCGTTCCAGGGCTTCCCCGGCGCCGACAACATGGGCTTCTTCATCCCGATCCCGATCGTCCACCACTTCCTCGCCAACCTGAAGGATGGCCGCTACGACGGCTTCCCCGACTCGGGGCTCGCGACGACGTCGCTGCTCTCGCCGGCGTACAGGCGCGAGCGCGGCCTGCCGCCCGGGCGCTCGGGCGTCGCCGTCGACCGCGTCGCGCCCGGCGGCACCGCGGAGGGCGTCGTGAAGGACGGCGACGTGCTGCTGTCGGTCGAGGGCTATGCGATCGCGGACGACGGGACGATCAAGCTCGGCGACGCGCGCGTCACGTTCGAGCACGCGATCGACATGCTGCAGGTGGGCGATCGCGCGCACTTCACGGTCTGGCGCGGCGGCAAGGAGCTCCGCGTCGAGGCGCCCGCGCGCCGGATCGCGCGCTACGACCGCAACCGCAACCGCTACGGCATCGCACCGCGACTACGTCGTGTACGCCGGCCTCGTCTTCATGAAGCTCGAGGTCGAGCTGCTCAAGACGCTCGGGCGCGGCTGGCCGCAGTCCGCCAACCGCGACCTCGTCTGGCACCAGCTGTTCCGCGAGGCCGAGGATCCGCAGGAGGCCGACCGCGAGGTGATCGTGCTGACCCGCATCCTGCGGCACGCGGTGAACTCGCAGATGGCGCTCAACACGCCGGTGGGCGTCGAGCGCATCAACGGCCAGACGATCCGCTCGCTCGCGGACGTGACCCACGCCTTCTCGGGGAACCAGGGCCGCTTCCACACGATCGAGCTCGAAGGCGACGGCGGCATCGAGGCGCTCGACCGCGCGCGGGCCGAGACCGCCCATCCGGAGATCCTGAAGCAATATGCGATCCCATCCGACCACCGTCCGTAGTCCGCTCGCGCTCGCACTCGTCGCGGCGCTCGCCTCGGCGTGCGCCACGGCGCGCCCGCCGGCGCCCGCTCCCGCGGCGCCTCCGGCACCGCCCGTCGTGGTGACGTCTCCCCAGCCGGTCCAGGCCGAAGCCCTGGCCGGCACCGGCAACGCAGCGCTCCGCGCCTCGGTCGTGAGCGTGCGCGTCACCGGCCAGGACTGGAACTGGCGGACGCCGTGGGAGAAGCAGGCGCCCTGGACCCGCACGGTCACCGGCCTGGTGGTGCCGGGCAAGCGGATCCTCGCGACGTCGACCGCGTTCGGCAACCCGCTGCTGGTCGAGGCGCAGAAGCTCGGCAGCGAGGCACGCTCGGTCGCGCGCGTGGAGCTCGTGGACCACGAGGGCCCGCTCGCGCTGATCGCGGTCGACGATCCCGCCTTCTGGGAAGGGCTCGAGCCGCTCCCGCTCGAGACACGCGCCTCGGCCGAGGGCACCGTGCTGATCCTGCGCTGGCAGCGAACGGGTCTCCTGGATGCGTATCCCGGAACGCTGCGGCAGGTGCGCTCGGGCCGCCACGGCCTTTCCCAGACCAGCGTGCTCTCGGTCGACGTCGCCTCGAGCGCCGAGGGCCTCGGCGAGTCCGAGGTCGTGGTGTCGAAGGGCAAGGTGGCGGGCCTCGTGACGGGCCGCAGCGGCGACGCCTACTAGGCGATCGCCGCGCCGGTGCTCGGCCAGTTCCTCGAGGAGGCGAAGAGCAACGAGTGGCGCAGCTTCGCGCGCGCCGGCCTCGCCTGGCAGGACCTCACGAACCCGGCGCTGCGCGAGTCGCTCGGACTCTCGCCCGGGGAGACGGGGATCCGGCTGACGCGCGTGCTGCCGCACGGCAGCGCCGGCGGCGTGCTGAAGCCCGGCGACGTCCTGCTGGAGCTGGGCGGCGCCAAGCTCGACCCGACCGGGTACTACGAGCATCCTCTTTATGGGCGCATGCTGTTCCCGCTGCTGTTCACCGACGGCCGGCACCCGGGCGACACCATGCCCGTCAAGGTGCTGCGCGAGGGCAAGCGGCTCGACCTGACGCTCACGCTCAGGGCGATGCGCCCGGAGCAGGACAGGGTTCCTCCGTACGTGTTCGGGCGCGGGCCGGACTACCTGATCGTGGGCGGGCTCGTGTTCGAGGAGCTGACGCGGCCCTACCTCGCCTCCTGGGGGGACTGGACAAGGCGCGCGCCGCCGCGCCTGCTGGTGGCGATCGACCGCGACCCCCAGGAAGAGGCCGGCACCGGGACGCGCCGCATCGTGCTGCTCTCGAGTGTCCTGCCCGACACCGCCAACCTCGGCTACCAGGAGCTGCGCGACCTGATCGTCGAGCGCGTGAACGGCCGGCCGGTCGCGAGCCTCCAGGACCTGCGGCAGGCGTTCGCCACGCCGATCAGCGGCTTCCACGTCGTGGAGTTCCTCGCCGGCCAGAGCGCGGTGAGGATCGTTCTCGACGCCTCGGAAGCCGCGGCCTCGCGGCAGCGGCTGCAGCAGGCCTACGGCGTCGAGCGGCTCGACTCCGAGCCGCGCGAGCCGGCGCAAAGCCTGTCTCGATGAAGCTGTCCGAGCGGCTCGCCCGGCTCGGGACGGAGACTGCCTTCGAGGTGCTGGTGCGGGCCCGCGCGCTCGAGGCCAAGGGCCGCAGCGTGATCCACCTCGAGATCGGCGAGCCCGACTTCGACACGCCGGCGCACGTGGTCGAGGCCGGCATCGCGGCGCTCAAGGCGGGAGCCACCCACTACGGGCCGGCCGCGGGCCTGCCCGAGCTGCGCGCAGGCGGTCGCCGAGGACTCGACGGCGCGGCGCGGGGTCAAGGCCACTCCGGAGATGGTGGTGGTGACGCCGGGCGGCAAGCCGATCATGTTCTACCTGATCCTCGCGCTCGTCGATCCGGGCGACGAGGTGCTCTACCCGAACCCCGGCTTCCCGATCTACGAGTCGATGATCCGCTACATCGGCGGCGTGCCGGTGCCGGTGCGCCTGCTGGCGGAGAAGGGCCACCAGCTCGACGTCGAGCAGCTGATCGGCAAGATCACGCCGAGGACGCGGCTGATCGTGCTCAACTACCCGCACAACCCGACGGGCGGGATCATCCCCGAGGCGGGCCTGCGCGCGATCGCGGACGCGGCGGTGCGCGCGGGGATCCCGGTGCTCTCCGACGAGATCTACTCGCAGATCCTCTACGACGGCAAGCACGTCTCGATCGCCGCGATGCCGGGGATGGAGTCGCTCGCGATCGTGCTCGACGGCTTCTCCAAGACCTACGCGATGACCGGCTGGCGGCTCGGCTACGGCATCATGCCGGCTCCGCTCGCCCAGGTCGTCGCCAAGCTGCAGACGAACGCGGTCTCCTGCACCGCGAGCTTCACCCAGCTGGCCGGCGTCCAGGCGCTCAAGGGCGACCACGCCCCGATCGACGCGATGGTCGCGGAGTTCAGGAAGCGGCGCGACGTCATCGTGGACGGCCTGCGCCAGATCCCGGGCATCAAGTGCGCGCGGCCGCAGGGCGCCTTCTACGTCTTCCCGGACATCACCGCCACCGGCTACTCGGCGAAAGCGCTCGCGGACCGGCTGCTCGACGAGGCCGGCGTCGCCTGCCTGTCGGGCACCGCCTTCGGCGAGTGGGGCGAAGGCCACCTGCGCTTCAGCTACGCCAACAGCCTCGAGAACATCCAGGAAGCGCTGCGCCGCATCAAGACCTGCCTCGCGAAGTGAGCGGCCCTCCGGGCCTCGCGTGAGCGCGCGCGAAACGGTCAGCGGCGGTACTTCGCGGCGATCAAGCTGTCCTTCGCGATCCTGTCGTCGTAGCGACAATGGCAGTTCGGGCAGTCGAGCGCCCAGGCGCCGCGCGCGGCGGCGTGGTGGGCCTTCGTGAACAGCATCTCGCGCAGCCGCCGCTCGTGCAGGTTGCCGAGCTGGAAACGTCACGTAGCAGAGCTGCACGGAACCGTCGGCTCCGACCCAGAGCATCTGGCCGGCGTCGCAGGCCACGCGCATGGCGGGCCCGAGCAGCAGCCAGTCCGGGATCGAGCGCAGCGCCGCCTCGGACTGGTTGAAGCGCTCCGGCTCCGCGCGCTTCAGCCGCAGCAGCTCGGCGACCACGACCTCGATCGCCGGCCGTTGTCCTGCGGCCGGAACTGGAGCATGCGCTCGGGCCCCTCGGTGAAGTACGGCAGCGAGTAGTGGATCAGGTCGACCTGCACGCGCAGGCCGTAGCGGCGCGCGAACGCCAATGGCCGCAGCGCAGGTCCTCGCAGGTTGCACGACGGCCGCATCAGCAGCCAGTTGATGCTGCAGCGAGACGGCGTCGCCGTAGCGCTCGCGCACGGCCGCGATCGAGCGCTCGAGCGCGCCGAACGGTCGCGCCGCTGGACATAGGCGTCGTAGTGCTGCGTCGGTTCCGTAGAACCCGATCGTGACCTGACGCAGCCCGGCCTCGACCAGCGCGTCGATCGCCGGTCCAGCAGGAGGCCGTTCGTGGTGACGTAGAGCTGGAGGCCGACGCGCGCAGGCGTGCGCGACCATCGCTGGCAGATCGCGGGTGCAGCAGCGGCTCGCCGCCGTACAGCCGCACGTTCCACAGGCCGGCCTCGGCAGCGTCGTCCAGCAGCTCGCGGACCATGGACAGCGTCAGCTCGTGCCCGGGCATGAAGTCGCGGCCGTAGCGACAGCCGATGCAGCGCAGGTTGCAGCGGGCGGTCACTGCGATGTCGATCGAGCGTGGCTGCGCGCGGATCAGCACCGGCAGCGCGCGCGCGGCGAAGGCCCTGGTCCGCTCGAGCGCCACGTCGGCCGCGATCGCGCCGCGCCAGAGCTGGGGGGCGTGACGCTTCAGCGGGGGGCCCAGCATCCGGCGCAGCGTGGTGCGCACGTTCTGCCTCATGGCGGCAACTCGACCGGCTCGATGCTCTCACCGCGACGAGCGGCCAGTCAATGCTTCTTATCGGGCTCGAGCCAGCGCTGGAACCAGCTCTCGACGAAGCGTCGCTTGTCGAGAGGCAGGTACGCGAGCTCGCGGAGAGGCTCGCGTGTGGCGAGCAGGCTGCAGCCGAAGTAGAGCATGTGCATGGCTGCGAACGCCCGGAAGCGCGCCTGGGCGCGCACCGGCGCGCCGGGCAAGGACGCGTGCCGGAGGAACGTGGAGCGCAGCTCGGCCAGGATCGCCGGGGCCACGATGCCGTAGCGACCGAGGCAGTCCAATCCCGTGGCGAACCAGGCGACGTCGTACTCGCGCTCGCCCAGCGTCGCATTGTGGAAGTCCGTCACGTACAGGACGCCCGGCCGGTGCAGGAGATTCCATGACCCGAAGTCGGAGTGCTGGAACACGAGCCCTCCGCCGGCATCCGCCGCGGCGCCGAGCCGGTCGCTCACGTACTCGCGAACACGACGTCCGAGCCCGGCGGGAAGACCGCGCTCGCTCCACTGGGCGAGCCGCTCGCTCAGTTGCGCCCGGTACCGATTGGCGACCTGCTCCGCCGTCGGCAGCGCGAGTCCGTCGGGGTCGGCGACACGAGCCTCCTGGAGGCGGGCCAGGAGTGTGCCGGCGGCGGCCGCCAGCTCGAGAAGCCCGGCACGGACGCTCGCGCCCGGCGCCAGGCGTGACCAGCGCAGGCGCGAGAAGATCACCTTGTTCAGGGGACGCTCGGACAGTACTCCATGAAGAGGGCCCGGTCGTCGACGCTGCACGCGTAAGGCGTCGGAGCGCGCTCCGGCCCGCTCGCGCCCAGCGTCGCGTGTGCGATCCGCAGCCCGCGCAGCTCGTTCGCCACGTCGATGTTGCTCCGCTCCGGGCCGTAGCGCTTGAGCAGCACGAGCGCATCGGGCGCGGGTGCCGGGCGTGCGAAGCGTATGCGGAAGCGCTCGCTCGTGCCGCGGCGCCCGCCGAGCCGATCGATCCGATAGCCGGCGTCCGGGCGAATGCCGAGGGCGTGACCGTGGCGCTGCTCGAACCAGCGCACGAGCCGGTCGAGATCACTCCTGGTCATCGCGCCCGGCCGCGCGCGGACGCCGGCCCGGAGACGCGCTCAGGCCCGCCCGAGCGCCTTCGCGAGGATCCAGAGCTGGCCCACCGCCAGGTGGACGAAGTTCCGGAAGAAGGCCGGCGAGTTCTTCTCGTACACCCAGTGACCGACGCCCTGCAGGATCCAGCCGAAGACGAAGAGCGCGAGGGCGAGCGGCGGCGCGAGGAACCGGCCCGCGGCGTCCAGAGCCGCATAGGCGACGAGCATCGCGAGCGCGAGCGTCGCGTCGAGCGTCAGGTAGTAGGCGACGAAGAGCGCGATCACGACCTCGGCGAGCGTCAGCTCGAATCCGCCCAGCGTGAGGAGCGGCACGCGCGCGAGCAGCGCCATCGAGGCCAGCACGATGATCGGGATCCCGAGCGCGTGGCAGGCCCGGTTCCCCGCCGTCGTGTGGAACGCCGCGTAGTCGGCGAAGTGCGAGCGCAGGGCCTCGGTCATGGCTGCCTCCGGGTGACCGGCTTTTGCAGTATAGCCCCCTGGACCGTGGGCGGTCCCTCCCCGAAAGCGGATCCCCGCGACACGAAAAGCGTCGCTGAAACGCGGGATCTCTCGGCGCTTCAGATGCTTGCAGGAGGGCTGGAATGGGACGAACTCAGAAGCTCCTGCTCACGCTGCCGTACCTGGCCTGCCTCGCTGGTCCGGCTCACGCCGAGGAGGCTCAATTGGTGCCTGCCGGGACGCTCGTCCGCGTGACGGCGCCTGGTGTCTCGAAGGGGCGCATCGAAGGGACGTTGCTCTCGGCCAGCGAGCACCAGATCGTGCTCGCGCTCCCGGACTCCGAGCCTCGGAGGATCCCGCGCAGCGCGGTGACGCGGCTCGAGTGGAGCCGCGGCTACCACCGCCATCCGATTCCCGGAGCCGTGGTCGGCGGCCTTCTGGGCGGCGCCTTCTTCGGGTACGCGAGCCTGGGCCTGTGCGACGCGGCGTCGTGCTCGGTCTCCCTGGCGGCCGTCGGCGTCGGCTTTGCGCTCGGCGCGCTGCCGGGCGCCGGAGTCGGGGCCCTCGTCAAGACCCGCGAGTGGGCCGAGGTCAAGCCGTCCCGCGTCAAGCTCAGGGTCGCGCCGGTGCGCGGGCGCGGCGTCGCGGCGCAGCTCACGCTGCGGTTCTGACGCCGGCGGCGCGCGCGGCTAGAGCTTCTTGACCAGCACCTTGGAGCGGCGGCCGCTCTGGTCGTAGCGCGTGCGACGGGCGGCCGGCAGGTCGTCGGGGCTGCCCTCGACGAAGCCGCCCTTCGACTGGAAGAAGCTGAAGGCCTGCGTCGAGAGCGCGAGCAGCTGCGTGAGCCCCGCCTCGCGCGCCTTCGCCTCGACGAACTGGATGAGCTTGCGGCCGATGCCCTGGTTCTCGTGCGTGGGGCGCACGTAGAGGCAGGCGAGCTCGCCCTTCTTCTCGGACGGGTAGGGGTGGAGCGCCACGCAGGCGATCGGGTTGCCGTCCACCTCGAAGATCGAGTAGTCGGAGAGCTCCTTCTCGATCGACGCGCGCGTGCGGGGAGCGAGCTCGTCCTTCTCCACGGAGCTCTTGATCAGCTGCTGGATCGCCCGCACGTCGCTGCGTCGCGCGCGGCGGATCTGCTGGTAGTCGTCGGCGTAGACCAGCGTGCCGATGCCCTCGTTCGAGAAGACCTCGGCCAGCAGCCCGTCGTCGACGCCGCCGTTGATCACGTGCACGCGCGGCACGCCGGCCTCGCAGGCGGCGACCGCGTGGCGCGCCTTCGACACGTGCGCCGGGTCGACCGCCCCGCGCTGGAGCGCGTCCGACAGCTCGCGCACCGAGAGCTGGCGCGCCAGCTGGCCCTCGACGCGCAGCCCGTCCGTGGTCGTGATGTAGACGAGCTTGACGGCGGCGAGCGCCTTCGCGACCTCGAGCGCGACCGCGTCCGAGTTGACGCGGAAGGTCTGCCCGGCGCCGTCGAGCCCGAGCGGCGGAACCACGGGCACGATCCCGCTCGCGAGCAGCGTCTGCAGGAACGCCGTGTCGACGCGCTCGACCTTGCCCGTGAACCGGTGGTCGACGCCTTTCAGGATCCCGAGCGGGTGCGCGGTCACCGCATTGGTGGCCGCCGCCCGCAGGTCGGCGCCGGCGAGCCCTTCCAGGATCTCGTGCGTGAGCCGGTTGGCGGCCGAGAGCGCGAGCTCGAGTGTCGGCGCGTCGGTCACGCCGGAGCCCTCGAGGTCGCTCGGCTCCAGGCCGCGCTCGGTGGCGAGCGCCCGGATCTGGATCGAGGCGCCGTGCACCAGCACCGTGCGGACGCTCAGCGACCAGAGCACGGCGACGTCCATCAGGATGTTGCCGAAGTTCTCGTGCGCGACGGCGGCGCCGTCCACGGCGACCACGAACGCCTTCTCGCGGAACTGCGGGACGTACTGGAGGATGCCCCTGAGGTCGGTCGGCCGCACGTCGCGCACGTTAGCAGGGCGAGACAGGAGCGACAAGCGCAGCCGGCGCGGTGTATGTTCGATGTTCCCTCACGAGCTCTCGAGCCGCCCCGAAGCACATGACCGCGCCGGCAAGGATCTACGCCACCTGCGACATCGGCTCCCCGGCCCTCGACCGGCTGCGCGAGAAGGGCTTCGCGGTCGAGGTCTACCCCGAGCTGCAGCCGCCGCCGAAAGCGCTCGTGATCGAGAAGGTCCGCTCGGGCATCCAGGCGCTGATCACGACGCTGCGGGACACGATCGACGAGCAGGTCTTCGCGGCGGGCGCCGCCGCGGGGCTCAAGGTCGTCGCCCAGATGGCGGTCGGCGTGGACAACATCGACCGCGCCGCCGCCAACCGCCACCGGATCCCCTACACGCACACGCCGGACGTGCTGACCGACGCGACCGCCGAGTACGCCTTCTTCATGATGGGCGCCGTGGCGCGGCGGCTCTACCCGGCCGAGCTCCAGGTGCGCGAGCGCCAGTGGACGACCTGGCATCCCTACCTGCCCTGGCTCGGCGACGAGGTCACCGGCCGCACGCTCGCCGTGATCGGCATGGGCCGGATCGGCAAGAGCATGGTCGCCAAGGCGATGGGCTTCGACATGGACGTGCTCTGCCACAGCAGCCGCGGGCCGGCCGGGCTCGCCGACTACGTGGGCGCCGTCCAGCGCGTGATGGACCTGCGCCACGACGAGGGCCTCGACCACGCGACGGCAGAAGATCGAGGCGGTGTCGCTCGAGGACGCGCTCGCGCGCGCCGACTTCGTGTCGCTCCACGTGCCGCTCACGATGCCCGGCACGGCGAAGCGAGCCGACCTTCCACCTGATCGACGAAGCAGCGCCTGCGGCTCATGAAGAAGACCGCGTACCTCGTGAACACCGCGCGCGGGCCGGTGGTGGACGAGACGGCGCTCGCGAAGGCGCTGCGCGAGGGCTGGATCGCGGGCGCGGCGCTCGACGTGTTCGAGAAGGAGCCGCTTCCCGACGACAGCCCGCTGCGCGACCCGTCACTGCTGCCGACGCTGCGGCTCTTCCCGCACGCCGGGTCGGCGGCGCGCGCGACGCGGCTCTCCGCCGATCCCGACGTCGGGATGGCCGGCCGCTGCGTGCAGGGAGCGCTCGACGTGCTCGAGGGCCGCTACGACGGCGACCCGAAGCGGATGCCGTTCGTCGTGAACAAGGAGGCGTTCTGATCGGCAACGCAGTTTCGCACCGCCGGTAGTCCGCCGCTCTTCGCGTTCGTCCCTGCTCGGGCCGAAGTCCATTCAGCCTGATGGACGTCGCTCCACATCTTTCGACAGTCCCTCCCACGCTTCCTCACACGGCTACGTCGTCTCTTGCTTCTCGTGGCCGCGCGAGGGAAGCGGCCCCGGACGAAAGAGAGGCAGAGACCATGCAGGCAGTCGAAACCAAGGTCGAGCGGGGACCGCGCAACGGCGTCGACACCCCGACGCTGTTCGCGACCCTCAATGTCGTCAAGGGTCAGCCCGAGCTCGCGAAGTTCCAGTTCCGCGCGACGAACCGCTGGATCCGGGGGACGAACAGCCGCAGCCGGATCGAGCCGTTCAAGGGCGCGGGCGGCGTGCACGCGCACAAGGGCGTCCACGAGTACGACGCCGACCACCCTGCGGTGCTGGTGGGCGGCGACGAGGCCCCCACGCCGGTCGAGTTCCTGCTCCACGCGATCGCGGCCTGCATCACCTCCGGGATCGCCAACATCGCGGCCGCGCGCGGCGTCACGCTGACCGAGGTCCGCTCGACCGTCGAGGGAGACATCGACCTGCTCGGGATCCTCGGTCTCTCGGACCAGGTCCGCAACGGCTACGAGCGCATCCGCGTCAGCTTCGAGATCAAGGGCGACGCGCCGCCCGAGAAGCTGCGCCAGATCGTGGAGCAGTCGCGGGCCCGCTCGGCGGTCTACGACGTCCTGAGCCAACGGCGTCCCCGTCGAGATCACCGTGAACGCCGCCTGAGACCAGGCGCCGGCTGCCGGAAGCGCGCCCCCGCGGGCGCGGCCGACGGCCGGCGCCGCCTCCGGCTCGCTCGCCGGACACTGGAAGGAGCCACGACGATGCGGCGGACGGAGGCGGTGGTGATCGGCGGCGGGCAGGCGGGGCTCGCGACGAGCCGCTGCCTGGCGCAGTACGGCATCGACCACGTCGTGCTCGAGCGCGGCCGCGTGGGCGAGCGCTGGCGCAGCGAGCGCTGGGACTCGCTGCGGCTGCTCAGCCCGAACTGGCACACGCGGCTGCCGGGCTTCCGCTACGACGGCCCCGACCCCGACGGCTACATGCAGGTCGGCGAGCTCGTCGGGCTGCTGGAGCGCTACGCGCGGACGTTCGACGCTCCCGTCGAGCCGAACACGACGGTGCTGCAGGTCGAGGCGTCCGGTCCGGGCTACCGGGTGACGACCGACCGCGGAGGCTTCCTGGCGCGGAGCGTCGTGATCGCGACGGGCCACTGCGACGTCCCTTGCGTGCCAGAGCTCGCGGCGGGACTGCCCGGCGACGTCGTCCAGCTGGTCCCGAGCCGCTATCGCCGCGCGTCGCAGCTGCCGCCGGGCGGAGTGCTGGTGGTCGGCGCGTCGGCCTCGGGCGTCCAGCTCGCCGACGAGATCCACGCCTCGGGCCGGCCGGTGACGCTCGCGGTCGGCCGCCACACGCGCCTGCCGCGCGTCTATCGCGGCCGGGACATCTTCTGGTGGCTCGACGCCATGGGCGTCTTCGACGAGACGGAAGACGACGTGTTCGACCTCGAGCCTGGCGCGCAGCCAGCCGTCGCTGCAGCTCGTGGGCCGGCCCGACCGCGCGACGCTCGACCTGCCCGTGCTCGAGCGCCGCGGCGTCCGGCTCGCGGGCCGGCTCGCGGCGATCGAGGGCGCCCGCGTGCGCTTCGCCGACGACCTGGTCGCGCACACGGCGGCCGCCGACGCGCGCCTCGCGCGCCTCGTCCAGCGGATCGACATCTTCGCGGCCCGCAGCGGGCTCGACGGCGACGTCGGCCCGCGCGAGCCGTTCACGCCCTTCCTCTGGCCGGCGCCCGCGCCGACCACGCTCGACCTGCGGCAGGCCGGCATCCGCAGCGTCGTCTGGGCGACGGGGTATCGCCGCGCGTACCCGTGGCTTCGCGTTCCCGTGCTCGACGAGCGCGGCGAGATCCGCCACGCGGGCGGCGTGACGGCGGCACCCGGCCTCTACGTGCTCGGCCTCTACTTCCTGCGCCGGCGCAACTCGAGCTTCATCGACGGCGTGGGCCAGGACGCGATGGCGCTCGCGGCTCACCTGGCGCGTTACCTGCGGAGGGCCGCGTGAGCTACGACGCGCTCGTGATCGGGGCGCGCGCCGCGGGCGCGGCCACGGCGATGCTGCTCGCCCGCCGCGGCCTGCGCGTGCTCGCCGTCGACCGGGGCTCCTACGGCGCCGACACGCTGTCGACGCACGCCCTGATGCGCGCCGGCGTCCTCCAGCTCGCGCGCTTCGGGGTGCTCGATCGAATCGTCGCGGCGGGCACGCCGCTCGTGAACCGCACGGTCTTCCACTACGAAGACGAGCGCGTCGACGTGCCGGTCAAGCCGAAGGACGGCGTGCCCGGGCTCTTCGCCCCCCGGCGCACGCTGCTCGACCGCGTGCTCGTGGACGCCGCGGTCGAGGCCGGCGCCAGCGTCCGCCACGGCCTCCGCGTCGTCGAGCTGCTCCGCAACGCGCGCGGGCGCGTCGAAGGCGCCGAGCTCGCGGACGTCGACGGCCGCACGCAGGCCGTGAGGGCCGGAATCGTGATCGGCGCGGACGGCCTGCAGCTCGACGCTCGCCGGGCTCGTCGAGGCGCGCGTCACGCGGCAGGGCCGCCACGCCACCGCGACCGTCTACGGGTACTGGTCGGGGCTCGAGCTCGAGGGTTACCACTGGTACTGGGGACGCGGCGCCGCGGCGGGCGCCATCCCCACCAACGACGGCCTCGTGCTGCTCTTCGCCGGCGTGACTCCGCTGCGCTTCGCACGGGACTTCCGTCACGACGTCCCGGGCGCCTACCGCCGCGTCCTCGAGGAGGTGGCTCCCGACATCGCGGAGCGGCTGGCGGGCGCCGAGCTCGTCGGCAGCCTGCACGGCTTCGCCGGCCACACGGGGTACCTGCGTCGCCCGTGGGGCGCAGGCTGGGCGCTCGTGGGCGACGCCGGCTACTTCAAGGACCCGATCACGGCGCACGGCATCAGCGACGCGCTGCGCGACGCCGAGCTGCTGGCCGACGCGGTCGCCGCGCGGCGGCGAGGGCGCGCTCGCCGAGTACGAAGCGCGGCGCGACGCGCCTCTCGATGCGATCTCTTCGAGACGACCGAGGCGATCGCCTCCTGCGAGTGGGACAATGCCGGGCTCAAGAGCCTGCACCGCCGGCTGAGCGACGCGATGAAGCACGAGGTTCGCGGCGCTCGCCGCGCTCTTCGAGGAGCGCCGCGAGCCGGCGCGGTCTGCGGCGCATGAAGGAGATCGCCCATGGCCGCCACGACAGCCTGGACGCGCGACGTCCCCCGCGTGGGGCAGAAGGCGGAGCGCTCGCGCAAGGTCGAGCCGGGCGACATCGAGCTCTTCACGCGCATCAGCGGCGACCGCAACCCGCTCCACTACGACGCGGCGGCCGCGAAGGCCTCCCGCTTCGGCGAGATCGTGGTGCAGGGCGGCATCACGAGCGCGATCCTGAACGCCGTCGTGGCCGAGGACCTGCCGGGTCCCGGCACGGTGTTCCTGCAGGTGGACTGGAAGTTCATCGCACCCGTCCGACCGGGCGACACGATCACCGGCGCCGTCGAGGTGGTCGAGGTGCGCGAGGACAAGCCGATCACGAAGCTCAAGACGAGCGTGCGCCGCCAGGACGGCGTCGTGGTCCTCGAGGGCACGGCCGTCTGCTACACGATGGCGCTCGTTGCCGGCTGAGACGCCGGACGCCGCGCAGGGGCCACAGCCTGCCCGGCTTCGCGCTGACCGCTGCGCTCACCGCCGCGGCGATGCTCGCCTTCGCCGCGAACTCGCTCCTGTGCCGGGCCGCGCTCGCGGGCCACCACGCCGACGCCGCCAGCTTCACGACGCTGCGGCTCGTGGGCGGCGCCGTGGCGCTGTCGCTCCTGGCGTGGGCGCGCGGGCCGCGGCGCACGGCTGCGTCGTCCGCGTGGGCCTCGGCCGCGATCCTCTTCGCCTACGCGATCCTGTTCTCGCTCGCGCTACCTGCGGATCCCGGCGGGGACCGGCGCCCTGCTGCTGTTCGCGGCCGTCCAGCTCACGATGATCGGCGCGGGGCTCCGCGCCGGCGAGCGGCCGCGCGCGCTCGAGTGGGCGGGCCTCGGGGTGTCGCTCGCCGGCCTGGTGCTGCTCACGCGACCGGGCCTCGCGCAGCCGGATCCCGCCGGAGCCGCTTCCATGCTGGCCGCGGGCGTCGCCTGGGGGCTCTACTCGCTGCGCGGGCGAGGCGCCGCCGACCCGGTGGCCGCGAACGCGGCGGCGTTCACACGCGCGATTCCCCTGGCGCTCGCCACGAGCGCCGGCTTCGCGCTCGTCGCCGACACGCGGGTCACGCTCCCGGGGCTCGCGCCTCGCCCTCGCTTCGGGCGCGCTCACCTCCGGCCTCGGCTACGCGGTCTGGTACGCGGCCCTGCGTGGCCAGAGCGCGATGCGCGCCGCGATCGTGCAGCTCTCGGTCCCGCCGCTCGCGGCGGCGCTCGCCGTCCTGACTCTCGGCGAGAGCGTCTCGCTGCGGCTCGTGCTCGCGAGCGTGCTGATCCTGGGCGGAATCGCGCTGGCGCTCGTCGGGCGTAAGGCGCCGCGCGCGGCGGAGCGGCGAGCCTGAATCATTCGATCCAGCCGTCGGGTTTGACGCCTCGCCCCGTGCGCAGGTAGAACCGCGTCATGGCGACGCTTGCCGTCCTGACCTCCGGTCTCAGCCGCCGCTACGGCCGGCGCTGGGCGCTCGCCGACGTGAGCCTCGAGGTCCCCACGGGGTCCGTCACGATGCTCGCCGGCCGCAACGGCTCCGGGAAGTCGACGCTCCTGCGCGTGCTCGCCACGGCGCTGCGGCCCGATCACGGCGAGGCGCGCGTCGCTCGGCCACGACGTCCGCCAGGCGCGCGACGCGGTGCGGCGCAAGGTGGCGCTGCTCGCCCACCAGTCGTTCCTGTACGAAGCGCTCACGGCGCGCGAGAACCTCCGGGTCGCCGCGAGCTTCCTGGGCCGCGACGCCGGTCGAGCGCGCTCCTCGCCCGCGTCGGGCTCGAGTCGCGCGCCGACGATCCCGTGGCGAGCTTCTCCGCCGGGATGCGCAAGCGGCTGTCGCTCGCGCGCGTGCTGCTGCAGCAGGCCGAGCTGGTGCTGCTCGACGAGCCCTACGGCGAGCTCGACCCGCCCGGCTTCGCTCTCCTCGACGGCGTGATCGGCGAGCTGCGCCAGCGGGGCGCCACGGTCGCTCATGGCGACCCACCTGATCGACCGCGGGCGCGCTGCTGTGCGACCGGGCGCTCGCTGCTCGAGGAGGGACGGCTCGTCTGGAGCGGCCCGGCGCGCGAGATGCCGGCCGAGGCGCCGGGCGGGAGCGCTCCGGCTTGAGCGGCTTGCTGGCGGCGCTGCGCAAGGACCTGCTGCTGCAGTGGCGCACGCGCGCGCAGTTCGTGGCGGTGTTCGTGTTCGGCGCCTCGGCGCTCCTGCTGTTCAGCTTCGCGATCGGCCCGGACGCCGCGGCGCTGCGCCAGCACTCGGCCGGCTTCCTGTGGCTCGGCATGCTGCTGTCCTCGACGCTCGCGCTCGCGGACAGCTTCGAGAGCGAGGTGCGAGCAGCGCGCGCTCGAGGGCCTGCTGCTGCTGCCGGCGGACGCGCGGGCCCTCTATTACGGCAAGGCGCTCGCGAATGTGCTCCAACTCACTGTCCTGGGCGTGGGCCTCGTGCCGGTAATGGTGGTGCTATACGATGCTTTCACGGCTCGGGTCCCGGCCCTCCTGGCGGTGATCGTCCTGGGCGCGGCCGGGCTCTCGGCGCCGGGAACCCTCTACGCCGCCATGACCGCACAGATGCGCGCCCGCAACACCCTTCTGCCGCTCCTGCTTTTTCCTCTCGTGGTGCCGGTGCTGCTCGCCGCGGTCAAGTCCACGTCGCTCCTGATCCTCGGCGATCCCATGGGGCAGCTCACGCTCCTGGGTGGCGCTGCTCGTGGCGTTCGACGCCGTCTACTGGTCGCTCTGCGGTCTCCTCTTCGAGCGCGTGGTCGAAGACTGAAGGAACACGTCATGGGAAACAGTCGCTGGCCGTTCGTGACGTCGGGGCTCGGGCTCGCGCTGCTCGTCTGGGGCTCGGTCTGGGGCCTGCTCTACGCACCGCGCGAGGTCTACATGGGCGACGTGCAGCGCATCATGTACGTCCACGTGCCCACCGCCTGGAACGCGATGCTGGTGCTGACCTTCGCGTTCGCGTGCGCGTACGCTCTCGCTGCTGCGCGGCGGCTGGGGCTGGGACGCCCGCCTCGAGGCCTCCGTCGAGGGCGGCGTCGTGCTCTCGGCGCTGCTCTGCATCCAGGGCTCGATCTGGGCGCGGCCGACCTGGGGCGTGTGGTGGGACTGGGACCCGCGCCTCACCACCACCGCCGTGCTGCTGTTCGCCTTCGCCGGCATCCTGGCGCTGCGGCAGTTCGTCGACGATCCGGTCAAGCGCGCCGTCTGGACGGCGGTGGCCGTGGTGATCGCGTACGTCGACGTGCCGCTCGTCTACTTCTCGGTGCGCTGGTGGAACTCGCTCCATCAGCTGCAGTCGACGCCCGAGACGGTCTCGCGGGCGTTCCACTGGCCGCTGCGCATCAACGCGTTCGGCGTGCTGTTCCTGATGATCGGGCTCGTCGAGCTGCGCGCGCGGCTCGCGTGGCTGCAGGCGCGCGGACCGAGCTCGGCGCCGCCCTTGCCGAGCCGCGTGGCGCATGGCCGCGGGGAGGCTCTAGATGCGCGGAGTGATCGAGGGCGGCTGGGAGTTCGTGATCGCAGCCTATGCGGTGACGGCCGTTGTATTGTTGGGCTATGCCTTCTCCGTCTGCTGGCGCCTCTGGAGAGCGCCCCGCCATGACGGCCGCTGACGAAACGCGGCTGCCGCCCGCGGGCGGCCTGCTCTGGGGCACGCTGCGCAGGCGCTGGGTGACGCTCGCCGCGGTCGTGGTGGCGGCGCTCGGGCTCGTCGCGGTGAGCTTCAGCCGCATCGGCCAGAACCTCGTCTACTACTGGGGGCCGACCGAGCTGCAGGCCGCGGGCGACAAGGCGATCGGCGCGACCGTCCGCCTCGGCGGGCTGGTCGCCGACGGGTCGGTGAAGCGCGGGCACGGCGCCTCCGGCGTCGAGTTCGACGTGGTCGACCGCGCGGGCGCCGTGACTCACGTCAAGTGCAGCGGCGTGCCGCCGCAGATGTTCCGCGAGCGGATCGGCGTCGTCGTGGAGGGCACGATGACGCGCGCCGGCTACTTCGAGGGCCACCGCCTGATGGTCTCGCACAGCAACGAGTACCGCGCTCCCTCCGAAGGCGAGAAGGCGGCGATCGATCAGCTGATGAAGAGCGTCAAGGAGGGCGAGGGCCGCAGCGGAGGGCCGGCCCCGCCAGAGAGCCCGCGCCAGAAGCCGTGACCGCCGCGCTCGGCCGCAACCTGATCCTGCTCGCGCTGCTCGTCTCGACCGACCGGGGCGGTCGTGGGCGCCGCCACGGCGCTGCGCCGCTCGGCGCTCGGCTGGGTCTGGACGCGGCGGCTCGCCTACCTCTTCTCGGGCACGATGGTGCTCGCGAACCTGCTCATGGTGCGCGCGCTGCTCGCGCGCGACTTCAGCGTGAGCTACGTCGCGCAGGTGGGCTCGCGTGCCGTGCCCGACTGGGTCGCCTTCGTCAGCCTCTGGTCCTCGCTCGAGGGGTCGATCCTCTTCTGGGGGCTCGTGATCGGCGGCTACATCGCCGTCGCCACGTGGGCGAACCGCGACAAGCATCCCGAGTACATGCCCTGGGCCGTTGCCGTCTGGCTCGCGTGCGGAGCCTTCTTCGCCTTCCTGCTCGCGGGGCCGGCGCAGCCGTTCCAGAGCGTGTCGCCGATCCCGCCGGACGGCCCGGGCCCGAACCCGCTGCTCCAGAACCACCTGCTGATGGTCGTCCACCCGCCCTGCCTCTACCTGGGCTACGTCGGGATGACGATCCCGTTCGGCCTCGCGTGCGCGGCGCTGCTGACCGGGCCGGCTCGGCCACGACTTCCTGCGCCCGCTGCGCACCTGGCTGCTGCTGCCGTGGACCTTCCTCACCGTCGCGATCGTGCTCGGCGGCTGGTGGGCGTACGAGGTGCTGGGCTGGGGCGGCTACTGGGCCTGGGATCCCGTCGAGAACGCGTCGTTCCTGCCCTGGCTGACCGCGACGGCGGCGCTGCACTCGGCGCTCCTGACCGAGCGCAAGGGTGTCCTCAAGGGCTGGACCGTGACGCTGGTGCTGGCCACCTTCCTGCTCACGATCCTCGGCACCTTCATGACGCGCTCCGGCGTCTTCAACTCGGTCCACTCCTTCACGCAGAGCGCGATCGGCCCCACGATCCTGGTGTTCCTGGCGATCGCGCTCGTCTGGTCGGTGGCGCTGCTCGCGCTGCGCATCGACCGCCTCGCGCCCGAAGGCTCGATCGAGCCGGTGCTCGGGCGCGACTCGCTGTTCCTCGTCAACAACCTGCTGTTCGTGCTGTTCACGTTCACGGTCCTGCTCGGGACCGTGTTCCCGCTGGTGGTCGAGGCGGCGCGCGGCGTGCAGATGAGCGTCGGCCGCCCCTACTTCGACCGCATGGCGGTGCCGCTCGGCGTCGTGCTGCTGCTGCTGATGGGCGTCGGGCCGGCGCTGCCCTGGGGCCGCGCGACCGCCGCGCAGGTGAAGCAGGCGCTGCTGCCGCCGCTCGCCGGCGCCGCGCTCTTCGCCGCGGTCGGCTTCGCGCTCGGCGTGCGCAAGCCGTGGACGCTCGTGACGCTCGCCTTCGGCGGCTACACCGTGCAGGTGACGCTGCGCGAGCTGTGGCTGCCGATCGCGCGGCGCCGGCGCGCGCACGGCGAGGGCCTGGGCCAGGCGCTGGTCGAGACGGGCCTGCGCCGCGGGCGGCGCCGGTTCGGCTCGTACATCGTGCACGCCGGCGCGGCCACCGTGATCGTCGCGATCGCGGTGAGCAGCACGATGGGCGAGACGCCGCGAGGCGCAGCTGCGCGTGGGCGAGAAGACCACGGTCGGCGCCTACACGCTCACCTTCGTCGGCGTCGACCAGGAGAGCGAGCCGCACCGGGAGGCGGTGGTCGCCCGCGTGGCGGTGGCGCGCGGCGGCCGGGAGCTCGGCGTGCTGAGCCCGCGCATGAACCAGTACGAGCGCCAGCGCGAGCCGATCGGCACGCCCGCGGTGCGCAGCTCGCTCTTCGAGGACCTGTACCTCTCGGTCATGAACATCGACCCCGCCGCGGGCACGCTCGGCCTGCATCGCGATGGTGAACCCGATGGTCGGCTGGATCTGGGCCGCCACCGCGCTCATGGCGCTCGGCAGCCTGGTGGCGCTCGTGCCCTCGCGGCCGGACCCGCGGCCATGAGCACCGAGACCGCGCGGGCGTTCAACCCGACGAGTGCTGCTCGTGGGCCTCGGCGTCGTGGCGCCGCTCGTCGCGGTCCTGGTGATGAACCTGGGCCGCGACCCGCACGTGATCGGCTCGCCGCTCGTGGGACGTGCCGCGCCCGATTTCGCGCTGCAGCCGATGGGCGGCGGCGCGCCCGTCACGCTCGCGAGCCTGCGCGGCCAGCCCGTGGTCCTCAACTTCTGGGCGACCTGGTGCGTGCCCTGCTTCGAGGAGCACCCGGTGCTCGTGGGCGCGGCGCGCCGCCTGGGCGAGAAGGTCCGCTTCATCGGCGTCATCTACGAGGACAGCGAAGAGGGCGTCAAGTCCTTCCTGGCGCGGCAGGGCTCGCCTACCCGTCGCTCGTCGACCCCGGCAGCCGCACGGCGATCGCGTACGGGATCTTCGGCGTGCCGGAGACGTATTTCATCGACGCCGAGGGCCGGATCGCCGCGAAGCACGTCGGGCCGCTCGACGAGCAGACGCTCGCGCTCAAGCTGGCCCAGGCCGGAGTCACCCCGTGAGGCGCCGCGCGCTGCTCGTGGCCGCGCTGCTGCTCGTCGGGCCAGCCGCACGCGCCCAGGAGCAGGCCGCGAGGCGGCGATCCGCAGGGCGTCGTCGGCCGGCCGAAAGGCCAGGCGCTCGCACGGCGAAGCGCTTCTCGCGCGCACGGAAGACGTCGCAGGGCTCCTGCGCTGCCCGGTGTGCCAGGGCCTCTCGGTCGCCGACTCCCCCGCCACGATGGCCGTGAACATGAAGGCCCAGGTGCGCGAGATGCTCGCCGCCGGCTACGACCAGGAGCAGATCCTGGCCTACTTCGAGCACTCGTACGGCGAGTTCGTGCGCCTGCAGCCGCCGCTGCGCGGGGTGAACTGGCTCGTCTGGCTCGGCACCGCTCGCTCGCGCTCGCGGCCGGAGGCTTCTTCGTGACGCGCGCGCTCTCGGCCCGGCGCACCGCCGCGCCGGCGGAGCCCGCGCCCCTCCCCGGGCCGGCCACGCTGCCCGACGACCCCGAGCTCGCCCGCTACGTCCGGCGCGTGCGCGAGCTGGCGTACGGCTGGCCGCAGGGCCGGCCGCCCGGCGCGGAGGCCTGATGCCCGCCGGCTCGGTGAACTGGGAGCCCGCTCTCGTCGTGTTGACGAGCGGGCTCGTGATCGGGCTGCTGCTCGTCCTCTGGGTGCGCAGGCGCGCGGCCGCCGCCCCGGCCGCGCCCGCCGGCGAAACCACGCCGCTCGAGCTCAGGGATCTCGACGGCCGCGTCGCGGCGCTCCTCGTCCAGCTCCGCGAGCTCGAGGACGCTGCCGCGAAGCGCACGCCCGAGCAGCTCGCGCGCGAGCGCTACGCGCTCGAGCTGGAGGCGGCGCGCGCGCTCCAGTCGAGAGACGCCCTCACCGCGAGGATCGAGGCCGCGCCTGCGACACCCGCCGCCGCCCCGACCGCGAGCGCTGCGCGCGGCTTCGTCTGGGGAGCCGTGACGAGCTCCGTCGTGGCGGTGATGCTGTTCCTGGTCTTCCAGGCGGCGCAGCGCCGTCCGGAGGGCGGCAGCGTCACGGGCAGCGTCGGGGGCGACCGGCCGCGCAGCGGAATGGCACCGAGCGGCGCGCCCGCCGAGGACGCTGAAGCGCCCGCCGACGCGCGGACGCTCGAGCTGCGGGCGAGCCTCGCCAAGAGCCCCGACGACCACGACACGCGGCTCGAGCTCGCGCGCCACCTGCTGATGCAGCGCGACCTGATGGGCGTCTGGAACGAGACGCAGTACGTGCTCGAGCGCCAGCCCCGCCACGCGCGCGCGCTCACGTACCAGTCGCTCGTGCGGCTGGCGATGGGCCAGGGCGACGTGGCGGTCGCGATGCTGAAGCAGGCGATCGCCGCCGAGCCCGACCTGATCGAGGCGCACGAGAACCTCGCGTTCGTCTACACGAGCCTCGGCCGCCCGAAGGAGGCCGCGGCCGAGGTGGCCGAGACCGCGCGGCGCTCGCCGGCGGACGCCGAGCGGCTGCGGCAGGCGCTGGCGCAGCTCTCCGCCTCACGCCAACAGGAGCCGCCGACAGAGGCGCACGCCGACGTGGCGCCGCCGTCGGCGACAGGCGAGGCGCAATCGGCCGCGTCCGGGGCGCCGGCCGCGGCTGGTCCCGGCGGCGGCGTCTTCGGCTGGATCGAGGCGGACGCCGCCGTGGCGGCGCGCATCCGGCCCGGCAGCGTGATCTTCCTGACGGTCCGCCCGGCGGGCGTCTCGGCGGGCCCGCCCGCCGCGGTCAAGCGGCTCGCGAGCTCGAGCTTCCCGCTCCAGTTCGAGGTGGGAGCGAGCGACTCGATGATGGGACAGCCGCTGCCCGAGTCGATGCGGATCGACGTGCGCGCCGACTCCGACGGCGATCCGCTCACGCGGCCGCCCTCCGACCCCGCGGGCTACGTCGATGGCGTGGCGCTCGGGAAGACGGGCGTGCGGATCGCGCTCAAGTAGTCGCTCAGCGGTCGGCGAGCGCCGCGACCGGCACCGTGCCGGCGGTGCGCGAGTCGCCCGTCACGACGCGGCGCAGATAGCCGGCCTGTCCGAGATGGAACCCGAGGTGCACGGCGAGGTGCATCAGGAAGCGCCCGCAGGGCAGCTGCAGGCTGGCGACGGGCTCCGGGTACGGCCGCGCGAGCGCGTCCTGCGGCAGGTGCCTGAGCGTCGAGGAAACCACCGCCGCCGTCTCGCGCAGCTGGCGCGCGAGATCGTCGCGCCGTCCCGAGCGCGCCGCGAACTCCAGGTCGCGGTTGCGCACGTAGCCGGTTCCGCCGAGCACCGCTCCCACGAAGTGCTGCAGGTTGCCGCACACGTGGAGGCCGAGGTTCCCCGCGGAGTTGGCGACGCCCGGCAGCGTCTTGAAGAGGCTCTCGTCGTCCGGGAAGAGCTCCACCTCGCGTGCGAAGGTCTCGAGCTCGCGCACGAGCAGCCGGCTCAGATCGTCGGTCATGAACACGATTCTGTCCGTCGATGGCTGGGGCGGTCAACGAGCCGCGCCCCACAACGGCCGCTCGCGCGATGCTAGCATCGGGCTCGTGCGCAGCGCCTCGATCTTCTGCATCGCGACGGTTGCCGCGGGCCTGTGCGCCGCGGACAGCCGCGGCGCACAGACCGAGACCGCCGCGGCGCGCGAGCAGGCGCGGCTGTGCGAGCGGCTTCCCGGCGCTTCCGGAGCCGCGGCCTGCCGGCAGGCGCTGGCGCTCGGCATCGCATCCCCGCGGCGTGCCGCGGTGCGCGAGCAGCTCGCCCGCCACCTCGTCGCGCTCGAGGACTGGGACGCGCTCGCCGAGCTCTTCCGCGAGAGCGTGACGCTCGCGCCGCAGGACGCCGAGGCCTGGCGCCGGCTCGGGCTGACGCTGCTGTTCGCGCTCCACCAGCCGAGCGAGGCGCTGGGCGCGCTCGAGCAGGCCGTCCGCCTCGCACCCGCGGACGCCGAGGCGCGCACCGGCCTCGCACAGGCGCTCGCGGCGAGCGGGCAGCTCCAGGCGGCCGTCGCGGCGTTCGACGAGGCGCTGAAGCTGGACCCGGACGTGCTCGACGGGCGGCCGGCGGCGCGCGCGGCGCTCGACGCCGCGCGGCGCGGCGTGCCCTGGCCCTGAGCGCGAGCGGAGACCGAGAGCCCATGCGCAACCCGGCGATCACGTCGCTCCTGGCTTCGCTCGACGAGGCCTACGACCGCAGCTCGTGGCACGGCACCAACCTGCGCGGCAGCCTGCGCGGGCTGAGCGCCGCGAGCGCCGCGTGGCGCCCGGTCCCGGCCGCCACAACGCGTGGAGATCACGCTGCACGCGGCGTACTGGAAATACGCGGCCTGGCGGCGCATCACGGGCGAGAAGCGCGGCTCCTTCGCACGCAGCGGCAGCAACTGGTTCGAGACGCCGTCACCGGCGGCCGAGGCCGCGTGGCGCCGCGACGTGGCGCTGCTCCAGAAGTACCACCGCCTGCTGCGCGCGGCGGTGTCACGCCTGGCGGACGAGGATCTCGAGCGGCGGGCGCCGGGCGGCCGCGAGCCGATCGGCCGCCTGCTGCGCGGCATCGCCGCCCACGACCTCTACCACGCCGGCCAGATCCAGCTGGTGAAGAGGCTCGGCTCCCGCTAGGCGGCGCTAGCCGGCGATGGCCTTGTCGGCGGCGGCCGCCGGCAGGTAGCAGCCGACGACGTAGTCGCGCACCATGCGGTGCGCGCTGAAGGGCGCGACCACGGACTCGATCGAGGCCTTCATGGTCGCGGATCCAGTCGACGCGGCAGCCCGCCCTCGGCGCGCGCGAAGAAGCGCGGCACGACCTCGTTCTCGAGCAGCGCGGTACAGGGACTCGGCGTCGCCCGCGTCCTGCGCGGCCGTGTCGGGGTTGATGCTGCTCGTCGCCGATCGCCCAGCCGTTGTCGCCGCGGAAGCCCTCGGCCCACCAGCCGTCGAGGATGCTGAGGTTGACGCCGCCGTTGACCGGCACCTTCTGGCCGGAGGTGCCGCTCGCCTCCTGGGGGCGCCGCGGCGTGTTGAGCCAGACGTCGCAGCCCTGCACGAGCGCGCGGCCGACCTCGATGTCGTAGTCCTCGAGGAAGACCAGCCGCCCGCGTGAACTCGCCCGTGCGTGAGCAGCGAACAGCCGCCGGATCACCTCCTGCCCCTCGCGGTCGGCGGGGTGCGCCTTGCCCGCGAAGATGAACTGCACCGGGCGATCGCGATCGCCGACGATCGCGCGCAGCCGGTCGAGGTCGGACATGATCAGGAACGCGCGCTTGTAGGTGGCGAAGCGGCGCGCGAAGCCGATCGTGAGCGCGTGCGGATCGAGCAGGCCCTCGACCTGCCGCAGCTCGTCGGGCGAGAGGCCGTGGCGCGCCGACTGCACGCGCACGCGCTCGCGCACGAAGCGGACGAGGCGCTCCTTCTGCGAGCGGTGCGCGGCCCAGAGCTCCGCGTCGGGGACGCCTCGTGGACCTTGCGCCACGACCTCGGGCTCGAGCAGGCGCGCCTCCCACTCGGCGTCCACGTGCTGCGCGTAGAAGCTGCGCATCTCGGGCCCGACCCAGCTCGCCGTGTGGACGCCGTTCGTGACGGCGCCGACGGGATCCGAGGCGCCCTCCGGAAACAGATGCCGCCACATCGCCGACGAGACCGCGCCGTGCAGCTTGCTGACGCCGTTCGTCGCCGCCGCGAGGCGGATCGACGAGCGCGGTCATGTTGAAGTTGCCGTTGTCGGCCCCGAGCGCCAGCGCCTCGTCGGGCTCGCAGCCGACGTCGCGGATCCAGGGCTCGAGGTAGCGCCTCACCAGCTTGCGGTCGAAGGTCTCGTTGCCCGCGGGCACCGGCGTGTGCGTGGTGAAGACGGTCTTGCGCTTCACGCCCGCGAGCGCCTCCTGCAGGCCGTCGCCCGACTGCACGCGCTCGCGCGCGCGCTCGAGCGCCAGGAAGGCGACGTGGCCCTCGTTCATGTGCCAGACCGCCGGGTGGATCCCGAGCGCGCGCAGCGCGCGCACGCCGCCGATCCCGAGCACGATCTCCTGGCACAGCCGCATCTCGCGCCCGCGCACGTAGAGGAGCCGGTGATCGGGCGGTCGGCGGGGTCGTTGAGCGGGATGTCGGTGTCGAGCATCAGCACCGGCACGAGCCCGACCTGCGCCTTCCAGACCGCGGCCTGCACCACGCGGCCCGGGCAGGTCGATCGGCACGGTCGAGCACGCCGCCGGCCGGCGCCTGCACCGGCAGCACCGGCAGCCGCGCGAAGTCGTAGTCGGGGTAGATGTGCTGCTGGAAGCCGTCGGCGTCGACCGTCTGCCGGAAGTAGCCCGAGCGGTAGAGCAGCCCCACGCCGACGAGCGGCACGCCGAGGTCGCTCGCGGCCTTGCAGTGGTCGCCCGCGAGCACGCCGAGGCCGCCCGAGTAGATGCCGAGCGACTCGTGGATGCCGAACTCCATCGAGAAGTAGGCGATCGGGCCGTTGAGCTCGGCGCCCTGCTGCGCGAACCAGCGCGGGCGCGCGCGGTACTCGTCGAGCGCCTGGATCACGTCGGTGTAGAGCCTGACGAACTCGGGGTCGGACAGGAGCCGCATCCACTGCTGCGGCTCGACGTTGATCAGCAGCTGGACCGGGTTGTGGTAGCGGCGCCAGTGTTCCGGGTCGATCCGCGCGAAGAGCCGGGCGGCGCGCGGCGACCAGCTCCACCAGTAGTCGTAGGCGAGGTCGCGCAGCCGCTCCACGCTCGGGCGGCAGCTCGATGTCGGCCACGTGCAGCGTGCGAATCGTGAGGCGTTCCAGGACTCCCTCGCTCTGTGGTGTTGGGGTTGCGCGGCGGGCGCCCGCCCGAAAGGCCGGGATTATACCGCCTCGACGTAGCGCTTGATCCGCACGCGGCCGTCGCCCGCCACGTGGGTGAGCTCGATCCCGAAGCGGTCCGCGTGCGCCTGCCGCACGACGGTGCCGTCGGCCTGGACCAGGCCGTGGCCTTGCGGCATGTCGAAGGCGAGCCGCACGTCCTCGCCCACGCGGAGCGGATGCCGGCACTCGAGCAGCACGCCGTGCACGCTCAGGTTGACGACGCGCGCGGCGAAGGCGACGCCCGAGCGCAGGCCGCCCTGCAGGCTCAGGTTGACCGGGAAGCGCGTGGTCTTGCGCACCGGCACGTGGATGAGCCGCATCAGGCGGTCGTCCCAGTCCTGGCCGGGCGGCAGCGGCAGGATCGCGTTGGCGCCGGCCTCGAGCAGCTCCAGGTGGTCGAAGCCGAACTCCCAGCGGCCGAGCGCCACGATCGCGGTCGAGCGCGTGGTGGGATCCTGCCGGATGGCCGAAACCAGCCCGGCCGCGCCGGGGAGCGCCGAGTCCACGACCACGACGTCGGCGCGGCCGCCGTCGGAGAGGTTGCGCACCTCCTCGAGCGTGGAGGCGGCGACGCGCTCGACGTTCTGGCGGAACAGCACCGTGCCGCCCAGCTCGGACACCAGGCTCGAGGGCGACAGCAGCACCGCGCGGATCACGCGCGCTCCCCGCCCTCGATCTCGCGCAGCCACGCCGCGGCGGTCGCGTCGCTCGGCATGCGCCAGTCGCCGCGCGGCGAGAGGCTGACGGAGCCGACCTTCGGCCCGTCGGGCATCACCGAGCGCTTCCACTGCTGGGCGAAGAAGCGCCGCACGAACAGCGTCAGCCACTTGCGCAGCGTCGCCGCGTCGTACTGCCCGGCGAATGCGTGGCCGGCGAGGAACAGGATCTTGCGCGGTCCGGCGCCGAAGCGCAGCAGCCAGTAGAGGAAGAAGTCCACGAGCTCGTACGGGCCCACCACGTCTTCCGTCTTCTGGGAGTTCTCGCCGTCCTCGCCGACCGCGACGAGCTCGGGCGAGACCGGGGTGTCGAGGACGGCGCGCAGCACCTTGCGCTCGCCTCGCTCGCGTGGTGCGCGGCCACCCACTCGACGAGCTGCCGCACCAGCGTCTTCGGCACGCTCGAGTTCACGCTGTACATCGCGATGTGGTCGCCGGCGAAGGTGGCGAAGCCGAGCGCCAGCTCCGAGAGGTCGCTCGTGCCGACCACGATCCCGGACTCCTTGTTCGCGAGGTCCATCAGCACCTGGGTCCGCTCGCGCGCCTGCAGGTTCTGGAAGGTAACGCTCTCGCGGTCTTCGGGATCGAGCGCCGATGTCCTTGATGTGCTGCTCGCAGGCGGGCCGGATGTCGATCTCGCGCAGCTCGGCGCCGCGCGCCTTCGCCAGGCAGCGGGCGGTCTCGCAGCGTGCGCGCCGTGGTGCCGAAGCCCGGCATCGTGACGGCCAGGATGCCCGCCCGCGGCAGGCCGAGCAGCTCGAAGGTCCGCGCGCACACGAGCAGCGCCAGCGTCGAGTCGAGCCCGCCGGACAGGCCGAGCACCACGCGCTTCACGCCGACGTGCTCGAGCCGCCGCGCGAGGCCCGCGGTCTGGATCTGGAACATCTCGCGGCAGCGCTCGTCGAGCGTCGCGGGCTCGTCGGGCACGAACGGGTGCGGCTCGATCCGGCGCACGAGCCGGTGCGGCTCCGCTGCGGGCATCGGCGCGAGCGACACGCGTCCGGTAGGCCGGGCCACGCGGCGTGGACCGCGTCGGCGAACGAGGTCTGCCGCGCGCGCTCGACGCGCAGGCGCTCGACGTCGACGTCGGTCGACCACCAGCTCGCCGTCGCGCCTGAAGCGCTCGCCCTCCGCGAGCAGCACGCCGTTCTCGGCGATCAGCAGGTGCCCGCCGAACACGAGGTCGGTCGTCGACTCGTGGACCCCGGTGTTGGCGTAGACGTAGGCCGCCAGCGTGCGGCCCGACTGCTGGATCACCAGCTCGCGCCGGTACTCGGCCTTGCCGACCAGGTCGTTGGAGGCCGACGGGTTCAGGAGCACCGTCGCCCCCGCCACCGCGTGGCGCGAGCTCGGCGGGATCGGCGCCCAGAGGTCCTCGCAGATCTCGACGGCGAGCGTGACCGCCGGCTCGTCGCGCAGCTGGAACAGCAGGTCGGTCCCGAAGGGCGCCGCCTGCCCCGGCCAGCCGCACGTCGCCTTCGCGCGCCTCGCGCGCCGTCGAGAACCAGCGCTCCTCGTAGTACTCCTTGTAGCCGGGGAGGAACGTCTTGGGCACGACGCCCAGGATCCGCCCCGCCTGCAGCACCGCGGCTGCGTTGAAGAGCCGCCCGCCCTGGAGCACCGGAAGGCCGACGACCACGACCATCGGCCTCGCCTGCGTCTCGCGCAGCAGCCGTTCGAGCGCGCGCTCGGCCCCGGCCACGAGCGTCGTCAGGCTGAAGAAGAGGTCCCCGCACGTGTAGCCGGTGATCCCGAGCTCGGGCAGCACCAGCACCTGCGCCCCCTGGTCCGCCGCTCTCGCGATGAACTCGAGCGTCGCGTCGACGTTGCGCTCCGGGTCGGCGATGCGGACAGGCGGACAGGCTGCCGCCACGCGGAGGAAGCCGAACGGGGCGGTAGTCACGATTGAATCTTACCGGAGCCAGGCGCGACGAGCGCTGGCCGCCCGTAACCGATTGCAGAGCAGAGGCTTACGGCAGGCTGACGACCGCGCGTCCGCCCTCCGTGATCGCGACGTCGCGGCGGACGCCGCCCTCGACCTCGAAGCTGTAGGAGCCGGGCGCGACGTTCTCGAGCCTCCGGACCGGACTCGTCAGGCGGATCTTGCCGTCGCTCGTGAAGGAGCTCCACATGTAGACGCGCTGGTCGGGGCCGATCAGACGGCCCGCGGCCTGCGGCAGCGCGAGTGTCGTCGGGCCGGCCTGAATCTCGAGCGAGCCGCCGGGCGTCAGCAGCAGGCTGATCGTGCGCGACGGGACCTGTACGCTCGGCAGGCGGACGGGGGCGTAGCCGGACGACTCCGCTCTGAGCTCGTAGACGCCGGGCTTGAGCGACGGGACCTCGCCTTGGCCGTCGCTGTCGAGCGAGACGCTGCCCGAGAAGGCGGGGTTGCCGGCGCCGTCGACGACGCGCACCGTCAGCCCGCGCAGCGGCGTCGCGAAGATCCCGTCCCTGGCCTCGAGCGTGATGCCCTCGCCGCGCTTCAGCTCGACGCGCACGTCGGCGGCGTCCTCGGAGGCGGTGAGCTCGCGCGACTCGACCTGGTAGGCGGCCTTCTGGAAGCTGACGCGGTAGCGGTTGGGCTCGAGGTCCTCGAAACCGAAGCGGCCGGTGCTGTCGGTCGTCGCCATGCTCATGAAGCGCGCGCTGCCCTGCTCCTCCTCGATGCGGATGCTGACGTCGCCGAGCGGACGGCCGGACTCCGCCTCGACCACCGTGCCCGCGAGCCGCGCCGGCGGCGCCTCGAGGTCCACGGTCGTGTCGCCGCCGATCTCGACGGTGCGGCGGATCGGCCCCCCCGCTCGGCGCGTTCGCGGTGAAGGTGTACTTCGCCGCGTCGAGCCCCTCGAGCACGTAGCCGCCGCCGTCGTCGGTGCGCGCGCTGGCGCTCCTGCGGTTGGCGCCGTCGGGGAACGCCATCACCATCGCGTCGGCCACCGGCTTGCCGCCGCGCGTCACGTGGCCGTCGACGCGATAGCCCGCCTCGAAGACGATCTCGGCGCGCGGCTTCGGTCTGGCCGGGGCCGATCGTCACGGTCGTGGACGCCGAGCGCGAGCTCGTCAGGAAGTCGCCCGCGTTCGCGCGCAGCGTGATCAGGCCCTCGGGCACGCCGGACAGCTCGAAGCTCGCCGCCCGTCGCGGTGCGCGCGGACGCGAAGTAGTCCTGCCCCGAGGCGTTCACCGATCACGCCGGTGAGCTGGTTGTCGGGGAGGCCGCTGACGGCGCCCTTCAGCAGCGCCCCCGTCGCGAGCGTGAGCTGCACGTCCTGGCTGTCGTCGCCGGTCAGCACGCGCGTCCGCAGGCGCGCTCGTCTGGTCGCGCAGCGCCGCGCTCAGCTGGTAGCGGCCGGGATTCAGGCGCTCGAAGCGGAAGCGGCCGCCCTCGTCGCGTGAGCGCGCTCTGCTCGCCGCCGCCCATGAAGCCGCCCATGCGCATGCCGCTTTCGCCCGACGGCGACAGCGTCACCTGGGCGCCGGCGACCGGCCGCGTCCCGCCCAGCACGGTGCCGCCGATCGAGCCGCCGCGGCCGAGCCGGACGTCCGCAGTGGCGGGAGCGTCCTTGACCTCGACGGTCGCCGTCGCCTCGCTCCACTCCGGGTGCGACGCGGTCAGCACCCAGGTGCCCGGGCGCGAGCCCGGCGAGCTCGTAGCGGCCGTCGGCGTCGGTGCTGGTCTCGTCGTCCCCGCCGTCGGCGCCCATCCGCATCATGCCCATGCGGCCGCTCGCCGCCCGACGGCTCGACGCGGACGGTCGCGTCGAGGACCGGCCGCCCCGTGCGCGACTCGAGCACGCGTCCCGACACGACGCCGCCCTTCGTCAGCCGCACCTCGACGGCGTCGCTCGACTCGCCTCTCGCCGACGGTCACCGCCGCCGCGCTGCCGGGCTGGAAGCCGGGGGCGAACGCCTCGACCGTCCAGCGGCCCGCGGGCACGTCCTCGAGCACGAACGCGCCGTCCTCGGCGTGGAACGGCTGGCGCTCGTAGGGGCCGCGGCCGCGCCCCGGGCCCATGCGCATCATGAAGCGCATCCCGCCCTGCGCGTCGGGCTGGTAGCGCACCTGGAAGTCCGGGATGGCGCGGCCGCTGTCGCCGTCCACCACGCGGCCGCGGATCTGCCCGGTGCCGGTGACCGTGAGGTCGACGCCGTCGGCCGGCGCGACGACGCCGCTCTTGCGCGGGCCGAGACCGGAGCCGCCGAGCACCTGCAGCTCGTAGGTCTCGCCCGCCGTCAGCCCCTCGAGCAGGAACGCTCCGTCGGGACCGGTCGGGTCCTCGCTGCGGTTCATCCCGGGGCCGAGCGGCGGGCCGCCGCCCTGGCTCGAGCCGCGCGCGGCGACGTACCAGCCGGAGGCGCCGTTGCCGAGCTTGTCGTGGAGGACGCCGCTGATCGTCGCCCCCGGCTTGAGCACCAGCTCGATCGGCTCCGCGGCGCGCTTCTCCGCCACCTTCACGGGGTCGATGCTCGCGCGCGCGAAGCCCGAGCGGCGCGCGCCGACGGCGTAGTCGCCGGGCTTCAAGCCGCGGAACTCGAAGCGGCCGTCGGCCCCGGTCTCGCGCCGCACCTGGTTGCCGGGGCCGATCATCTCCATCTGCATGCCGCCGCGGCCGGCACGGATCGAGCGCGCGCTCGACAAGTCGACCTCGGCGCCCGCGAGCGGGCGGCCCTCCTCGTCCTTGACGACCCCGCGCAGCGTCAGCCCGCGCCGCATCACCACGGTGAGGCCCGAGCGCACGGCACCCGGCGCGAGCGAGATGCCGCCGAGCGCGCGCTCCTCGAAGTCGTCGTGGCGCACGTCGAGGCGCTGGTTCTCGCCCGGCGCCATGCGCGTGGCGCGGAAGCTGCCGTCCTTGCCGGTGCGCACGGCGGCCTCGCCTTCCATCCGGCGCATGAAGGTGCGGAACACGTTCTCGCCGCTCTTCAGGACCTGGACGCGCGCGCCCTCGATCGGGGCGCCGTCGGGGTCGACCACGCGGCCCACGAGCGTCGCGGCCCGCGCCAGCGGGACGTCCTGGCTGTCGCCCTGGCCTGCCGTGACGTTCACGCTGCGCGTCCAGGGCACGAAGCGGTCGTCCTCGGCGCTCAGCCGGTAGCGGCGCGGGCTCAAGCCCGCGGATCGAGTAGCGGCCGTCCGCTCCCGAGCGCGCCAGGAACACGGCGCTGTCGGCGCGGGCCACGAGCTTGACGCCGGCGAGCGGCCGGGCGCTCTCGGCGTCCACGACGCGGCCGCTGAGCGTCGCCGTCGGCGCGAGTGCTATGAGCGACGGCTCGCTCGCGCCCGCGGCGAGCACCGCCGTGCCGCGGCCGCGGTCGCCGCCGTCCGCGACGAGCGCTCCGGGCTCGCGCGGCGCGCCGTCGATCACGAAGCCGCCGTCGGCGCGCGCCTCGACCCAGCGCGTCGTCTGCGTGCGGCCCTCGAAGCGCACGAGCGCGCCCTTTGCGGGCGTCTTGCGGTCCGCGAGCGTCACCGTGCCGCGCAGGATCTGGCCGAGCGCCAGCGTCAGCGGACGCGCGAGCGCGCCGCCGCGGACCGGCGACCGCTCGAGCGTCGCGAACGCCGGCGCTTCGACGCGCAGGCGGTTGCCCTCGGGCGAGGCGCCCTCGAAGCGGAAGCTGCCGTCGGCCTTGGTCGTCGCGGTCTGCGGCACGCCGCGTGCCGCCGTCGCGTCGAGGAACATCGCTCGCTCGCCGCCGGCCCAGAGCGTCACCGTGGCTCCCACCACCGGTCCGCCGCGCTCGTCCGCGACCCGGCCCGCGAGCGCCACCGCCTTCGCCAGCCGAACCTCCGCAACCTCGTCGCCCGCCGCGTCGAAGATCGGCTCGAGCACCCGGGAGGCCACACTGGGGCCGGCGAAGGCGAGGCGGACCGAGGCTCCCGGCGAAGCCGCCACGGTCAGCACGAACGAGCCGTCGGCTCGTGCCGTCGTCTCCGCGAGCGGCGCGGGCAGACCCTCGCGGCGGGCCTCGCGCCGGGCCTCCTGGGCGGCGTCCTCGAACGGCAGCGCCCGGACCGTGACCGTCGCGTCGGGCTTGCCGTCGACCAGCACCCGGCCGCGGATCTCCCCGGCCGAGACGGTGGCGGCGATCGCGACCGCGAGCGCGCTGCAACCCAGTGGGCGGAGGCTCATGTCGGTTCTCCTGGCGGGCGAGGTTCGCCGTCCATTAGGACGACGGGAGGCGGCGAAAAGTCGGACCATTCACTCAGGGGCGCGCCGCGGCGCCGCCCAGGTTCAGGAACCAGATCGCGGCGTTCAGCGCCGTCGCGAACCCCACCCAGCCGAAGTACGGCAGCAGCAGCACGGCGGCGCCCCGGCTCACGCTCCAGAACAGCCGGATCGTGCCGAAGATCGCGAGCCAGAGCGCGACCACGCAGGCGAGCGCGAGGTCGAGGCGCCGCTCCCCGAAGAAGATCCAGGGCCAGGCCGCGTTGAGCGCCAGCTGGAGCAGGAAGACGAGCGTGCCCAGGCGCGAGCGGCCTTCGCGCCACGCGAGCCAGCCCGCCACGGCGACGAGCGGGTAGAGCAGCGTCCAGACCGGCCCGAACACCCAGCTGGGCGGCGTCCAGCTCGGCTTGACGAGCGCGGGATACCAGATCGCGAGCGCGGGAGCCACGGCGCGTCCGCCCAGCACGGAGACGCCGAAGCACATCACCACGAAGGCGACGAGTCCGAGGACGTCGCGCCGGCGCGAGACGGTCAAGGCTCTTGCCTCAGGCGCTGCGGGGAGCGCGCAGCGCGGCGAAGATCCCTTCGCCGCGCCCCTTGCGCGCGTCGTTCCAGGCCACCGCGTCGTCGATCAGGCTGTAGGCCGCCGGGGACCACGAACAGCGTGAAGCCGGTCGAGACGATCATGCCGCCGACGATCGCGAGCGCCATCGGGCGCTGCAGCTCGGCGCCCGGCCCGAGCGCGAGCGCCGGCGGCAGGGCGCCGGCGATCGTCGCGACCGACGTCATCAGGATCGGCCGCAGGCGGATCGGGCACGCCTGCAGCAGCGCCTCGTGGCGCTCGATCCCCTGCTCGCGGATCTGGTTCGTGAAGTCCACGAGCAGGATCGAGTTCTTCTTCGCGATCCCCATCAGCAGGATCAGCCCGAGCATGCTGTAGACGTTCAGGCTCTGGCCCGCGAGCCAGAGCGCGAGCAAGGCGCCGCTCACGCTGAACGGCAGCGCCAGCAGCACCGTGAACGGGTGCGTGAAGGCGTTGAACTGCGAGGCCAGCACCATGTAGGCGACCAGCAGCCCGAGGCCCATCGCGAACAGCAGCGAGTCGAACGACTCGCGGAAGGTGCTGGCTGGTGCCGGAGGGCACGGCGCGGTAGCCGTCGGGCAGCACCTCGCGCGCGATCGCGATCGAGCGCTCGATCGCCGACGGACTGCGAGGCGCCCGGCGCCACGTTGGCGCGAAGATCGTGATCGCCCGCTCGCGGTCGCGGCGCGTGATCGCCTGCAGCGTCGGCCGCTGCTCGATGCGCACGATGTCGCCGAGCCGAACGAGGCCGCCGCTGCCGGTGCGCACCAGCAGACGGCCGATGTCCTCCGGCCGCTGCGCGCTGCTGCGCCAGGAGCCGCACCCGGATGTCGAAGCGCCGGCCCTTGTCCTTGAACTTGCCGACGCGCTGCGCCGCCGATCGCCGCGTTGACCGTCTCGCCGATCGCGGCCATCGAGATGCCGATGTCGGCGGCCTTGTTGCGGTCGGGGATCACCTGCACCTCGGGCATCCCGACCTGGTAGTCGCGTGTCGACGTCGGTCACGAGCCCCGACTCGCGCATCTTCTCCATGATCGCGCGCGAGGCGCGCCCGAGCTCGTCCCAGTCGCGGCCGCGGATGTTGAACTCGACCGGGAAGCCGCCGCCGCGGCCCGCGCTGAAGCCGCGCTGCGAGAAGTCCTGCATGCACGATGCGCGCGCCCGGGGATGCCGCTCGTGGCCTGGCGCGCGACGTCCATCAGCTCCATCTGCGACAGCTCGCGGCCGGTCTTCGGGTCGCGCGGGCGCTCGGCCCGGCTCCTTCATCGTCACGAACACGAAGCCGCTGTTGACCTCGCCGCCGCCGAAGCCGCCGATGAAGCCGCCGTACTTCTCGACCTCGGGCGCGGCGCCAGGAAGCTGCTCGATCTGCGTCGAGCACGCGCTCGGTGGTCGTCGATGCTCGAGCCGACCGGGGTCTGGAAGCGCAGCCCGAAGCGGCTCATGTCCTGCGTCGGGACGAACTCCTGCCGCAGCAGCCTGATGATCCCGAGCGAGGCGAGGAAGAGCGCCGGCCGCCACCACCAGCACCAGCCTGCGGTGCTGCAGCGCGGGCACCAGCAGGCGCTCGTAGCCGGCCGCCAGCCGCGCGAAGGCGCAGGTTCACCAGCGCGCTCGAGCCGGGTCGCCGCGCTCGCCCACCTCGAGCATGCGCGAGAGGCGCATCGGCGCGAGCGTGAGCGCCTCGAGCAGCGAGATCAGCACCGCCACCGAGATCGTCACGCCGAACTGGAAGAAGAACTTGCCGATGATGCCCTTCATGAAGGCCACCGGCAGGAAGATCGCGATGATCGCGGCGGTGGCCGCGGCGGCCGCGAAGGTGATCTCGCGCGCGCCGACCGAGGCCGCCTTCACCTTGCCCTCGCCGTGCTCGCGGTGGCGGTAGATGTTCTCGAGCACCATGATCGCGTCGTCGACCACGATCCCGACCACCAGCGTCAGCCCGAGCACGGTGTAGGTGTTGAGCGTGAAGCCGAAGACGTACATCACGATGAAGGTGCCGAGGATCGAGGTCGGGATCGCGAGCAGCACGTTGAGCGTCGTCGACCACGAGCCGAGGAAGATCCAGCACACGAGGCTCGTGAGCAGCGCCGCCAGCACCAGCGTGAACAGGATCTCCTCGATCGCGCGCTCGATGAAGACCGTGGTGTCGAAGTTGATGACGATGAACAGGCCCTCGGGCAGCTGCTTCTCGATCTCGGCCACGCTTGGCACGCACGTCGCGGCCGACCTGGACCGCGTTGGCGCCGCGCAGCTTGGTGATGCCGAAGCCGATCGACGGGCTCGCCCATCGCGCGGTAGTACGCGGCGCCGGTCCTCGAGCCCGTCCTCGACCACCGCGACGTCGCTGAGCCGCACCGGCGCGCCGTCGCGGTAGGCGAGCACGAGGTTGCGGAAGCCCTCGAGGTCGATCGCCTCGCCCTCGGCGCGCACGTTCATCTCGCGCGTCGGCGCTCTCGATGCGCCCGGCCGGCACCTCGAGGTGCTCGCGCTGGATCGCGGCGTTGACGTCCTCGACGGTCAGGCCCTGGGCCTCGAGCCGCGACCGCGTCGTACCAGACGCGCACGTTGCGGTCGCGGAAGCCCGACGAGCTGGATCTCGCCGACGCCCGGGATCGTCTGCAGCTGCGGCCGGATCACGTTGCGGATGTAGTCGGCGATGAAGGTGGGCGGACGGCTGCCCGCGACCGCGAGCCGCATGATCGGCTCGTCCTCGGGATTCGATCTTGCTGACGATCGGCGGGTCGATCCCGCGCGGCAGCCGGCGCTGCGCCTGCGCGATCTTGCTCTGGACGTCCTGCAGCGCGACGTCGATGTTGCGCTCGAGCTCGAACTCGACCGTGATGTTCGCGGCGCCCTGGCGCGAGGTCGAGGTGACCTCCTTGACGCCCTCGACCGAGGTGACCGCCTCCTCGAGGATGTCGACGACGTCCGTCTCCATGATCTCGGGCGAGGCGCCTTCCCAGGTGATCGGAGATGTTGACCACCGGGAAGTCGACGTCGGGGTTCTGGCTGATGCCGAGGCCCTGGAACACGCTGCCGAAGCCGGTGAAGGTCAGCAGCCCGAAGCCGATCAGACCGAACATCAGGATCCAGGCGAAGACGTGGTTGCGGATCGAGATGTCCGCGAGCGTCATCCCGGTCGCGATCTTGTGGGGGTCCTCCTTGCTCCTCGGCGGGCCGCGGCTTGCCGCTCGGCTGCTCGCTGCGGCGGGCCTCGCCGCGTGCGGGCGTCGTCGACCGGCTCGCACCGGCATGCCGTCGGCCAGGCGGTCGGAGCCCTCGGAGACGACCATCTCGCCCGGCTTCGAGGCCCGACAGGATCTCGACGATGCCGGTGCCGGTGCGCAGGCCGATCCCGACCGGCCGCACGCGCGCCGTGTTCTCCTCGTCACGACGTAGGCGACGAAGCCGCGCTCGCTCGCCTGCACCGCGCTCTCGGGCACCACGAGCGCGCCCTGCTTCTTCTCGGCCGGCGAGCGTCACCTCGGCGAAGAAGCCCGGCTTCAGCTCGCCGGCGGTTGTCGACCCAGGCGAGCACCTCGACCTGGCGCGTCGGCGGGTCGGCGACCTTGCCGACGTGGTAGATGCGGGCGGCGAACTCGCGCGGGCCGATCGGAGCCCACGCGGAAGCTGACGCTGGCCGCGCTCGCGGGCGCGGAGCGACTCGCCCTCCGAGACCTTGAAGCGCAGCCGCAGCCGGCTCAAGTCCACGATCGTCGCCAGCACCGTGCCCGTGCGGATGAACTGGCCGGTGTCCACGGTGCGGGTGTTGATGACCCCCGCGATCGGCGGCCGCACCTCGGAGCGCTGCTTGTTCTGAGCGCGAGCTCGTAGGCGGCCTTGCCACGCGCGACCGGCGCCTCAGGCGCGCGTTCTCGCCGCGCGAGCGCGCTCAGCTCCTCGGTCGACAGCAGCTCGTTCTGGCGAGCGCTTCGCGCCGCGCAGGTCGGCCTGCGCGCGGCCGAGCTCGGCGATCGCCTGCTGCATCGCGCCTTGGCCTGCTCGGCCTCGACCCGGTGCCGGTCCGGGTCGATCCGGAGCAGCAGCTCGCCGGGCCGACGCGGTCGCCCTCGCGGAAGCGGACGTCCGTCACGACCCCCTCCACCTGGGCCGTGACCTGCACCATGTCCTGGGCTTCGAGCGAGCCGAGCGCCTTGATCTGGTGGACGACGTCCTGCACCTGGACCGGGCGCGACGCGGACCCGCAGCGCCGCGCGCTGGGTGCGCCCGCCTCCCGCGACGGGCGGCCGGAAGCCGCGGTCTGGCGTGCCGCCGCAGGCCGTGGTGAAAGCCATCGCGCCGAGGGCAATCGTGACCAGGGGCATTCGTCTCAAGCAGCGCCTCATTCCTGGATCGGGCCCCGTCGGCGAAGGTCGCTTGGGAGGGACCGTCCAAACATTCTGAGCCCAAATCGAGAGCGAAATCCACAGGCACGCGGCGCGCGACTTACATATCCACTCTACAATGGCGGAAGGAGGCCCCCTCCAGAGCGCCATGCACGACCCACGCGTTCCCGAGACGCTCGAAGGCTGGAGCGTCCTGCACCAGATGTTTCGCATCCGTTGGACCGAGTGGCGCACGCATCCGCCCGACGAGCGCCAGCGGCTCGCCGCGGAGGCGGCGGAGCGGCTCGCCGCGATGCAGCGGGGAACGGCGGGCGCCACCGTGCCGGTGACCCTGCTCGGCCACAAGGGCGACCTGATGCTGATCCACCTGCGCCGCAGCTTCGAGGAGCTGCAGCGCGTCGAGGCCGAGATCGCCGCGCTGCGGGCTGTCCGCGCTGCTCGAGCCGACGACCTCCTTCGTCTCGATGGTGGAGCTCTCGCTCTACGAGATGACGATCCAGATCCACAAGCGCCTGGGCGAGCGCGGGCTCAAGACCGGCAGCGACGAGTTCGAGCTGGCGTTCGACGCCGAGATGGAGGAGCAGCGCAAGCGCGTCTCGGGGCGCCTGTTCATCGAGCCGCCGCCGCGCCGGCACGTGTGCTTCTATCCGATGAACAAGCGCCGCGGCGAGCACAAGAACTGGTACGTGGAGCCGATGGAGGATCGGGCGCGCATGATGCTCGACCACGGCAAGATCGGCCGCCACTACTCGGGCCGCGTGACGCAGGTGATCAGCGGTGCGGTCGGCTTCGACGACTGGGAGTGGGGTGTCGACCTCTTCGCCGACGACCCGCTCGTCTTCAAGAAGCTGATCTACGAGATGCGCTTCGACGAGGCCTCGGCCTGGTACGCGGAGTTCGGGCCGTTCTACGTCGGGCTGCAGTTCTCGCCTTCCGAGCTGCCGAAGTACCTGGAGGGCCAGGTCCCCGAGCTGAAGGTCTAGCGCGAGCGATGCGGAGCCAGGCTCGCGTCCTGCTTCTCGTGCTCGGCGCGCTCCCGTTTTCCGGCTGCGGCGGCGACGGAGACATGAGCGGGCCCACGCCCAACCCATCGGGCACCCCGGCGAGCTGCGCGGCCGGGACGCCGGTCAGCGGGATCCCGCCGCTCACCGGGCGGCTCGTGGTCTCGGGGCTGCGGGCCCCGCTCGACCTGCAATCGGTGCCGGGCGACGCCGAGCGCCTCTACGTCGTCGAGCAGGGCGGGCGGATCCGCATCGTGCGCAACGGCCAGATCGCCGCGACCTTCCTCGACATCACGGGCCGGCTGTCGAGCGGCGGAGAGCGCGGGCTGCTCGGGCTCGCGTTCCACCCGCAGTTCGCGACGAACCGCCGCTTCTTCGTCAACTACACGAACCCCGCGGGCGACACGCACATCTCGGAGTTCCGCGCCAGCTCCGCCGACGCCGCCGACCCGGCGAGCGAGCGCATCCTGCTCGAGGTCGGCCAGCCGTTCGCGAACCACAACGGCGGCGGGCTGGCCTTCGACAACGCCGGACGGCTGCTGATCGCGCTCGGCGACGGCGGCTCCGGCGGCGATCCCATGAACAACGGCCAGCGGCTCGACACGCTGCTCGGCAAGCTGCTGCGGATCGACGTCGACGGGACTCAGCCCTACGGCCTGCCCGCCGACAACCCGTTCCTGGCACGGCCCGGCGCTCGCGGCGAGATCTGGGCGTATGGTCTCCGCAATCCGTTCAAGATCGCGATCGACCGGCCCACGGGCGACCTCTATATCGGCGACGTCGGCCAGAACGCCGTCGAAGAGATCGACGTGGACCCAGGCTCGCGCCGAGGCGGGCTCAACTACGGCTGGCGGCTCACCGAGGGCTCGCGCTGCTTCAACCCTTCGAGCGGCTGCGACACCTCCGGGGTCACGCTGCCGATCTACGAGTACTCGCACGGCGAGGGCTGCTCGGTCACGGGCGGCGTCGTCTACCGCGGCTGCCGCATCCCCGCGCTCGCGGGAACCTACTTCTTCGCCGACTACTGCTCGGCGCTCGTGCGCTCGTTCCGCTTCGCGAACGGACAGGCGACCGAGCTTCGGGACTGGGCCTCGAGCCTGCGCGGCGTCGACTCGCCGACCTCGTTCGGTCTCGACGCCGCGGGCGAGCTCTATGTCGTCGACCAGGACGGCGAGATCTACCGCCTGGAGCCGAGCTGATCTCTGTTCTGGGGGGTGCTGCGTCGCACCCCCCAGACCCCCCGCTCGCTACGGTGGAGTGAATCCCCCTCCGCTCACGCGCCCGTAGCTCGTTACTACACTTCCGAATCGCTTCTGGGCGCGCAGCTTGGCCTGTGCCGCCACTTCCTCGCGGTTGCGCGGCGGAGCGGTCGTGGTGAGCGCATCCACCAGGCGGCGCGAGCTCGCGGTGACCTCGCGGACCGCGCGCTCGAACGCCTGGGCGTTGGCGTGTGAGGGGCTGTTGTAGCCGCTCAGCTTGCGCACGAACTGGAGAGCGGCCGCCTGGACCTCCTCGTCCGTCGCAGGGGGCTCGAAATTGAACAGCGTTCGGATGTTTCGACACATGGGACGGCTCCTTGGGAGCGGGGGCAACCGACACCCCGAGCCTACCAAAGGTCGAGAGCTTCAGCCGGCGAGGGCGGTGCGAACGAGCCCGGCGAGCTTCGTGAGCGCGTACGGCTTCTGCAGCAGCAGCACGCCCGGCTCGAGGACGCCGTGCCGAGCGATCACGTCCTCGCCGTAGCCCGAGGTGTAGAGCACGCGCAGCCCCGGCCGGCCCTGCGTCAGGCGCTCGGCCAGCTCGCGGCCGTTCATGCCCGGCATCACCACGTCGGTCAGCAGCAGGTGCAGCGGATCGGCGCGACCCGCGCAGGCCGCGAGCGCCTCGGCCGCGTCCGCGCACGAGAGCACGCGGTAGCCGAGCGATTCGAGCTGCTCGCGCGTCACCTCGCGCACCGCCGCCTCGTCCTCCACCAGCAGCACGGTCTCGCTGCCGCGCGGCAGGTCGGTCTGGAGCTCCGGCCGGGCTGCCTGCTGCCCGCGCTTCTCGGGGAGGTGGATGCGGAACGTCGATCCCCGTCCCGGCTTGGACACCACGTCGATCGAGCCGCCGTTCTGCTCGACGGCGCCGTAGACCATCGCCAGCCCGAGCCCGGTGCCCGAGCCGGCCGGCTTGGTGGTGAAGAACGGCTCGAAGATCCGCGCCTGGACGTCGTCGTTCATGCCGGCGCCGGTGTCGGTCACCGTCATCACCACGGAGGGGCCGCGGCTCGTGCGGCCCGTGTGCCCCAGCGTCCCCTTCGAGCGGCTCACCTCGATCGCGAGCGTGCCGCCGTCGGGCATCGCATCGCGCGCGTTGGCCGCGAGGTTGAGCAGCACCTGCTCGAGCTGCCCCTGGTCGACCTCCACCATGCAGGGCTCCTCGGAGACGCGGATCCGCAGCGCCACGTCCTCGCCGATCATGCGCGCCAGCATCGAGCCGGCGCCCTCGACCACCGCGCGCAGGTCCAGCACGCGCGGCGCGATCACCTGCTGCCGGCTGAAGGCGAGCAGCTGGTGCGTGAGCGCCGCGGCGCGCCAGGCCGCCTTGTCGGTCTCCTTGAGCCAGCGGTGCGCACGGTTCCCCGGGTCGACGTCGCGCAGCGCCAGCGCCAGGCTGCCCGTGATCGCCGTCAGCAGGTTGTTGAAGTCGTGCGCGACGCCGCCGGCCAGGCGGCCGACCGCTTCCATCTTCTGCGACTGCCGCAGCCGCGTCTCGAGCGCCGCGCGCTCGCGCTCGGCCCGATGCCGCTCGCTCACGTCGCGCAGGATCGTCTGGTACTTGCCGTCCGGCATGCGCCGCGAGCTCATCTCGACGGGGACCTCGACGCCGTTCTTGCGCGCGAGCCGCCGCTCGACCACCACGATCTGGCCCTGGTCGGCGAGGTCGTAGCGGAAGGGAACGCGGCGCAGCTCCTCGGGGCTGAACAGCCGCTCGAGCGAGATCGACAGCAGCTCCTCGCGCGAGTAGCCGAAGAGCTCCGAGGCGCGGTGATTGGCCTCGACCAGCCGGGTCTCGGCCGTGCTCACGACGATCGCGTCCGCCGCGAGGTCGACGAGGCCGCGGTAGCGCGCCTCGGACTCGCGCAGCTTCGCTTCCTGGCTGCGCAGCCGCTCGTGGCTCTCGCGCAGCCGGCCGGCGACGAGGCCGACGCCGAGGCCGGTCACCACCAGGATCACGCCCGCGTCGAAGACGTCGGAGATCGCGTTGCGCGGCTTCGTTTGCGCCAGCAGGCCCTTCGACTCGGCCAGCAGCATCCCCGAGCTGCACGCGAGCGTCAGGCCCGTCGCAGCCATGAGCGTCACGCGGTCGAGCAGCAGCCCGCTCAGGATCAGCGACGACGGCAGCATCAGCACGGCCACGTCGCGGAAGCCCTGTCCCGAGATCAGCATGAACGACGAGGCGACCGGCGGCAGGCTCAGCGCCAGGATTCGCGCGGCGACCTGGGGCGCGCCGCGCCGGTTGATCCAGAGCACGATCGCCAGCACGGCGAACTCGGTCGCGAGCGCGATGACGAAACTCCTCGAGGCATGACCCCCGAGCCAGTTCTGCAGCAGGCAGGCGAGCATGCCGCCAGCCACGCCAATGGCCACGAAGCAGACGTTGCGCGCGAGCCAGCGGTTGCCCACGTCGAGCGGGCCCTTCGGCATCGCAAAGAAGCCGAAGCCATGGCGACGCGACTGGCTTCCAGGCTGTGGATCACGGTGCAACGTCGTCGTCGCCATGGCAGGCGCATCAAGGAGCAGGATGCGTGCCAGCGACACCTCTGTTGCGAATCAGCGTGTTACGGCGACTCGCGTCCCGCCCCTGGACGCGGATCCGGGGGCTGGACGGGCTGCCTGCGGAGGCGGGCTCGCGCGGCCGGCGCACGGACGGAGCGAGCGCGGCGAGCAGCGCTCCCAGCGGCAGGCGCGTCTCGAGGGCGCTCAGCTCCGAAAGCGGGATCACGCGCACACCGAGCGAGCGGAAGGTGGCGGGATCCTGGGCGGCGTGGCGGCGGAACGCCGCGCGCGCCTCGGCTTCCGCGGCCTGCGTCGAACGGCCCGCGCGCAAGCGGCCGATCGCGACCACCGAGCCCGCCGAGCCGGGATCCGACAGCGCGGACGCCGCGTCGACGGCGAGCGGCGTCCACAGCTCGCCCCTGAAGTTGTCGAGCGGGAACTCGAAGCGCCTCGGCATCACGCCCACGATCGCGTGCGGCTCGCCGTCGAGCCGGATCTCGCGGCCGAGGACGTCGGGCGCGCCCGCGAAGCGGCGCTGCCACAGGCCGTGGCTCAGCACCGCCACCTTCGTGGCACCCGGACGGGCGTCCTGCGCCTCGAGGGCTCGGCCGAGGAGCGGCGCAACGCCGAGCAGCGGAAACGTGTCCGCGGTCACGCGGTACGCGCTGACACGCTCGGGTGCCTTGCCCCCCAGGCCGGCGCTCCAGTACCGGTACGCGGCGAGCCGCTCGAACGAGGGCGCTTCCGGCGCGAGCGCGACGAAGGCCGCGAGCGGCAGGTTGAACGTCTCGCGGTTGCGCGCCTCGTCCCAGGCGCGCAACAGGCAGACGCGGCGCGCGTCGGCGTAGCCGAGCGGCTCGGCCAGGAGCGCGTGCAATCCGCTGAACACGGCGCCCGCCGCGCCGATCACGACCCCGAGCGTGAGCGCGGCGGCGAGGGAGGGTCGGTGGCGCACGACGAGGAAGTGATCAATCCCCGTGCCAACGTGGAGTCTGCGTGCGAAGGCCTTGTGCGCGCGTAGCTTGGGCGCGCCGTAGCGGGAACGTCACGGTCTCGAACTGTTCGTTTTCGAACGCGTGTCGTTCGGGTGTGGGAAAGCACCGTATGATGGTCGACCACATGGATCTCGCGGGTCTTTTCTCGTCCCACGCGCAGCGGCTCCAGGCCGAGAGCGAGAAGGCGCTCCACGCCAGCGGCTACGACTCGCTCGTCGTCTCGAGCGGCGCGCCCTTCACCTACTTCGCCGACGACCAGGACGCGCCGTTCCGGCCCGTGCCCCACTTCGCGCACTGGTGCCCGCTCGGCGGTCCCCACCACCTGCTCCACGTGGTGCCCGGAAAGAAGCCGCGGCTCGTCCGCCACGCGCCCGAGGACTACTGGTACGAGCAAGGCGGCCTCACCGAGCCCTTCTGGCGCGACGCGTTCGAGCTCGAGGAGCGGGGCTCCGTCGAGGCGGTGTGGCAGGCGCTCGGCAAGCCCGCGAGGGCGGCCTATGTCGGCAACGAGCCCGAGCGCGCGGCGGCGGCCGGGCTCGCCGCGAACCCCGCGCCGCTGCGCGCGCGCCTCGACTGGCTGCGCAGCTACAAGGACCCGTACGAGGTGCGCTCGCTCGAGGAAGCGACCGCGAGCGGCGCCAAGGGCCATCGCGCGGCGCGCGAGGCCTTCGCCGCCGGCGCTTCGGAGCTCGAGATCCACCAGGCGTTCTGCCAGGCGGCCGGCGCGACCGAGAGCTCGCTGCCCTACGGGACGATCGTGGCGCTCGACGAAAAGGCCGCGACGCTTCACTACGAGTCGAAGCGGCGGACGCGGGGCGGCAAGGTGCTGCTGCTCGACGCCGGCACGCAGGTGCGCGGCTACGCCTGCGACATCACGCGCACGACTCCGGCCAAGGACTGCGACGCCCTCTTCGTGGAGCTCGTGGAGGCGATGGACGCGGTGCAGCAGGATCTCGTGCGCGGCGCGACCCCGGGGCGGCCCTACCTCGAGGTGCACCTGCAGGCCCACGCGGGCGTCGCGCGCGTGCTCGCGGACCTGCGCCTGCTGCGGGTTTCGGCCGAGGAAGCCTTCGCGAAGGGCTACACGCATCCCTTCTTCCCGCACGGCGTCGGCCACCACCTGGGAATCCAGGTGCACGACGTGGCCGGTCACCAGAAAGATGCGAGCGGCACGCCGGCGCCGCCGCCCAAGGAGCACCCGTACCTCCGCAACACCCGCACGATCGAGGCCGGGCACGTGTTCACGATCGAGCCCGGGCTGTACTTCATCCCGATGCTGCTGCGCCGTTTCCGGTCGGGCCCCGAGTCACCGGCCTTCGACTGGGCCCGGATCGACGCGCTCACGCCGCTCGGCGGCGTGAGAGTCGAGGACAACGTGCTGGTGACGGCGGGCGGTCCGCGCAATCTCACGCGCGAACAGCTCGCCGACTGAGCGCGGGCCCGCGAGCATGGACCTCTCGTTCCTCGTCGACCTGTTCCTGCACCTCGACAAGCACCTCGCCGAGGTGATCCAGGCCTACGGCCCCTGGACCTACGCGCTCCTGTTCTCGATCGTGTTCTTCGAGACGGGGCTCGTGGTGACGCCGCTCCTGCCCGGCGACTCGCTGCTGTTCGCCGCGGGCAGCTTCGCGGCGCTCGGCGCGCTCGACCTGTCGCTCCTGTTCGTGCTGCTGACGGTGGCGGCGATCCTGGGCGACACGCGTCAACTACGCGATCGGCCACTACCTCGGGCCCGAAGGTGTTCCACTACGAGCGCTCGCGCTTCTTCAACCCGGAGCACCTCGAGCGCACGCACGCGTTCTACGAGAAGTACGGCGGCAAGACGATCATCATCGCGCGCTTCGTGCCGATCGTGCGCACCTTCGCGCCCTTCGTGGCCGGGATCGGGGCGATGAGCTACCCGCGCTTCCTCGCCTACAACGTGCTCGGCGGCGTGCTGTGGGTCGCCGTCTGCCTCGCCGCCGGCTACTTCTTCGGCAACCTGCCGTTCGTCAAGCAGAACTTCAGCCTGGTGATCCTCGGCGATCATCTTCGTCTCGGTGCTGCCGCCGTCGTCGAGTACCTGCGCCACCGCGCCGAGGCGCGCCGGGCCGCCGCCTAGCGGGCAGGCTACTTCTGGGCGTTGACGTCGTGCTCGCGCGCGGCGATCACGCCGCGCACGCCGTCGACCGCCGCCTCGAACTGGCCGTTGCTGAACGGCTTTCGCGCGTCCGCGAGCGCGGCCGCGCGCATCTGCTGATAGGCCGTCTCGAGCTGGGGCGTGAGCCAGCGCGGGTTCACGTAGCTCGTCGTCGCTCGCACCACCGCGTCGACGTAACCTGGCGCTTGGCCGGGTCCGTGACCAGCCGGGAGGTGAGCACGTTGTCCTCGAGGTTGCGGAAGAGCGGCCAGCTGCCGCTCCTGAAGGTGTTGTCCTTGTCCCAGGGGATGAAGACGAAGCGGTTCTTCTGCCCGTACTCGTACAGGTAGAAGTTGTTGATGCCCTGGTCGCCGACGAGGCCGTCGGCCTCGGCGAGCGCGTTCTCGGTCGCGACGTGGGTCAGGAAGCGATCGACGTCGATGCGCGCGCCGATCGTGGAGGTGAAGCCCGCGCTCGGCGCGTTGTTCACCGCCTCGATGAAGGCCACGAGCCCGTCCGCTACGTCCTTGTGGTCCTCGTTCGTCTCCGGCTGGAACGGCATCGGCACGTACTCGTCCGGATCGCCGCCCAGGAACGAGAGGTCGTAGTGGAAGCGCCACTCGTAGTCGAAGAGATTGCCGCTCTCCTCGCCCAGCCGGCTCTTCAGGAACGGCTTGCTGATCGGCTCGACCAGCGAGTAGACGCCCCAGTACTGGCCGTTGACGGTGAGCTTCGCGTAGGCGTTGCGCGGCGCGGGGATGCCCATCGCCTCGAACACCAGGAACGCGAGCCGCTCGCGCATCATGCTGGCGTCGGTCACCAGGTTGTCGAGCACCAGCGTCTTGTAGCCGTAGTACTCCTGGCCGGGCACGTACTTGTTGAAGTCGAGCTTCAGCCCCGGCTTCTCCTCGCTGCGCGAGCCTTCGCCGCGCGAGCGAATGCCGACCTGCGCGATGGCGGCGCCGTCGACGTTGAAGTTCGCGGCGTAGTACTGGTTCGAGAGGTAGTTGTCGCGCAGCGCCTGCCAGGCCGCCGGGTCGAGGTCGAGCCGCGCCTCGTGCAGCACGGTCGCGTCGAAGATCGGCGCGCCGCCCGTCGGCACGCCGCTCGTCGGGGGGTGCTGGCGGTCGCGCTGGCGCTCGGGCTGCTGCTGCTGCCGCCGCCGCCGCACGCCACGAGCGCGCCGAGCGAGGCGACGCCGAAGAGCCGCGCAACGCGTCGGGCGAGCGAGCCCTTCGCGCGGCTCACGGCAGGTGCACCTGCGCCCGGCCGACCAGCGAGACGTAGTTTCCCCTGCTTGCCGGGCTCCGGCGCCCGCAGCGCGTCGTCGTAGCGCTCGACCAGCACGTTGCCCTGGAAGCGCAGGAACTTCGTCGGCCACCAGCTCATGCTCCCGGTGAACGTCTTGAGCCCGGCGGGGCGGATGTTGCGCGCGCGGCTGCCCGCCGCCTCGAATCCCTCGTTGCTGACGTCGTCGAACCATAGCTCCTCGTACCGCGCCGCCAGCTCGATCGCGCCCGGGCCCTCGAAGAGCCTGCGGCGCGGCCGGATCGTGCGCGTCTTGCGCTCACCCGTCACGAGCCAGGTCGCCGTCGCCGACCAGCCCCTGCCGCGCACGTCCGGCAGGTCCTCGAGCGTCGGTCCCTGGCCCTTGCGCTCCTCGCGTGCCTCGAGGAACTCGCCCCATACCGCGACGGGGCCGCCCTGCAGGCGCGCGTCGACTCCCCAGCGCTGGCGGCGTCCGTTGACGTAGACGCCCGGAAAGAAACGGTACCCTGTCCCGCTCGTGCCGTCGAGTCCCTTCGGGCTGGTGTCGAAGCCCGGGGTCTCCGGTTCGGCGACGACGTCGCCCTGCGAGTAGGACCCGCCCAGGTCGAGCCAGGAGGCGGGCTTCAGCAGCAGACGCCCGACCGCGGTCGTCTCGGCGCGGTTCTGGCTCGTGCGCATGTCGCCCTCGAAGACGCCCGCGCTGTACTCGAGCACCTTGCCGAGCTCGCCTTCGACGAGCCCGCCCCAGTCGCGCGACGGCCCGAGCGAGGTGACGAGCGCGGCGCGCTCGACGAAGTCGGTCTTGCTGGCCGAGGTCAGGAACTCGGGGCTCACGGGCAGCTTCATGTGGCCGCCCCGCAGCGAAAACTCGCGCGAGACGCGCGGCTCCCAGCCAGGCGTTCTTGAGCTCGTCGCCCTCGTCGAAGGCGGGGTCCACGTCGAACTCGAACGACAGCCGGCGCCACTCGCCGTCGATGCCGATCCGCAGCCGGCGCCACTCGAACTCTTCGTAGCGCAGCGTGTCGTCGCGTGCCGTCGCCCACCTGCCAGTCCAGGTACGAGCGGAAGTCGGCCTGCACGTAGCCCGACAGCCGGATCTTGAAGTCGGCCGAGGGATTGCTGAGCTCGAACCCCTCGCGCTTCCAGCCTTCGGCCGGCTTCTTCGCCGGCGGGTTCGGCTGGGCCGTCTCCTCGGCGGTCGCTGCGGCGGCGAGCGCAGCGAGCAGGAGCGCCAGCCGGGTGAAGCACCTCACGAGCTGGATCCCGAGGCGCGCAGCAGCGCTTCGAGGGCACCCGGGATCTTGAACAGGCCCTGGCGGTCGTCGGCGATCCAGAGCGAGCCGTCCGGCCCGATCGCGAGGCCCTCCTGGCGGTCCCCCGGCAGCATCCAGCTGGCGCGGATGCTGCCCGCCGGCGACACCAGCAGCAGGCGATCCTCGCTCTCGGCGATCACGAGCAGGCTGGCGAGCGCCTCGCTCCAGGCCACGGCGGTCAGGTCCTCGTAGGGCTTGAGGGCGTGGCGTCCGTTGACGTCCGCGGCGCCGATCGGCCGCACCGGGCCCGTCGGGTCGAAGCTCAGCGACACGAGCCGCGCCGGCTTGCGCTGGTGCACCAGGTAGAAGGCGCCGCCTCCCGGCAGGTCGGGCTCGGCGCGGAAGCCGAGCCCCTCGAAGCCCTGGTTGCGGTCGACCGGCTCGCGGTCGAGGAGCGCCGCCAGGTCGAGCGGGAACCGCGCCGTCTCCGAGGCGGTCGAAGGATCCCAGACCACGAGCTCGCCCTTCTTCTCCGCGAGCAGGACGAGCCGCCCGCTCGGAGCGTGCACGGCCACGTCCTCGAGGTTCCCCTTCACGCGGTGGAGCTTCAGGAGCTTCCCGCCCGGCTCGACCTCGGCGAGCGAGCCGCGGTCGCCCACCACGAAGAAGCGGCCGAGCTTCGCGTGCCACGCGATCCCCGAGGCCTCCCTCAGCCCCTCGACGGGAACCCGCACGGGCGACGCCAGGCTCCCCGGGTTCGCCGCCGTGTCGGACAGCGAGGCGCTCGGCAGCACGTTCTCGGCCCGGTGGTTGGGGATCGGCGGCGACTGCCGGCTGAGCAGCAGCGACATCGCGAGCGCCGCGAGCAGGCAGCCTGCCAGGATCGTCAGCACGCGCAGCCCGCCGTAGAGCCTTCGAAGCGAGCGGAACTTGTCGTTGTTGATGCGCGCCATCACGTGGTTCTGGACGGCGAGCTCCGCGTTCAGCTGGCCGAAGCGCACTTCGCGCCAGGCGCGCCGGTAGGCCTCGAGATCGCGCAGCACGACGTCCTCGTAGTAGCGCAAGCCCCCCGGGTAGTGCTCGGGGCCCGCCTCGCCCGGGTAGGTGAGGTGGGGTCGGAAGCGGCGCGGCCGCAACGTCTCGATCGCCTGCAGGAAGAAGAAGAGCGCGACCCCTGCGTAGCAGAGGAGGTAGAAGCCCAGGAACGGCCGCAGCAACGGCGGCAGCACGTCGATCAGCTCGGTGCGCGTGACCAGGAAGAAGAAGGCGACGTTGAGCGCGCCCATGATCAGGAGCGCGAAGCGCGCCTTGCGGTCGGCGAGCTCGACGAGGTCATTGGCCTCTTCGAGCGCGTCGACCAGCGTCCGGTAGCGCTCCCAGGCGTCGGGGCTGCGGGTCGACTCGACGAGGAGCTTGGCCTCCTTCTTGCGGCGCTTCAGGTCGTCGTCGAGGAGTGCCTCATCCGGAAAGGCTGACGGGATGTCTTCGACCATCGCGGCGCAAGTATAGGGCCTTCAGCGCCTCCGTGTGAGCGGCCACGCGAGCTCGCCAAAGAGGCCCTGGGGCATCTCCTGCATGCCGGGATAGCCGAGCGCCGCGGGGCTTCGCTCGCGCGGCCAGTAGGCCGTTCCGAAGAGGTGGTCCCACAGGCTCAGCACGATCCCGTAGTTCTTGGCCGCGCCGCCCTCGTCCGACTGGTCGTGGTGCCACAGGTGCATGCGCGGGCCGTTCAGGACGTACCCGAGCGGCCCGAGCCGGAGGTCCAGGTTGGCGTGGTTGAGGTCGCCCCAGATCGTGCCGACCACCGCGACCACGAACGCCGCCTCGCCGGAGGCGCCGAGCAGCGCGAGCGGCAGCCACAGCAGCGATTTGTAGACGACGATCTCCATCCAGTGAAAGCGGAAGTTGCCGACGAAGTCCATCGTGGTGATCGCGTGGTGCACCTTGTGGAAGCTCCAGAGCCAGGGGACGCGGTGCAGCAGGTTGTGGACGCACCACTGCGCGAAGTCGGAGACGACCAGGAAGGCCGCGACCTGTGCCGCGAGCGGCCAGCCGGCGATGGGCGTCGCGGGCAGGAGCAGCCCGGCGCGCTGCAGGAGGCCCGTGGCCTCCGCGGCGAGCCAGCCGTTGACGCCCGCGGTGAGCAGCGACAGCACGTGCCCGTTCAGCGCCAGGAAGCCGAGGTCGCGCGCGAAGCCGGACCGGAGGAGCGGCTGGCCCTTGCGCCAGGGGCGGAGCCGCTCGAGCAGGACGAACGCCAGGCTGATCGCGATCAGCCAGTGGAGATAGCTCACCCGGCCAGCGAGGCGCGCAGGAACCAGCCGTGCTTCTCGAACTCGAGGATCGCGCCGGTCAGCAGGTCGACCGTGTCCGGGTCGCCTTCCTGCTCGGCGAGCACGCGCGACTCGCGCAGGCCCGCCAGGTAGACCTCGATCCGCTCCGCGAGCAGCCGCACGTGCTCGAGATCCCGCGTCGTCTCCTGCGGGTACTCCGGCAGGCGCGAGACCGACGCGACGTGGCGCGCGGTGCCGCGCGCGAGGGTGCCGAGCGTCACCGCGCGCTCGGCGAGAGCGTCGTTGTGCATGGCGAGGCCGGTCGCCATCGTCTCGAACAGCGGGTGCAGCGACGGGAACTGGGGCCCGCGCACGTTCCAGTGGGCGACCTTGATCTGGCTGTGCAGGTCGAGGCCGTCGGCCAGCCGCGCGTTCAGCGTTTCGGCGAGCCGCGAGCGGGCGGCCTCCGCGAGCGGGCTCGGGCTTCGGTACATGGAGTCCTCCTGGTTCCTGCCCAATCTACCGCCCGGCCGTGGACTCTGTCCAAGCCGCCGGGCTCAACCGCGTGGGCCTTTCGCATCAGCCGCCGCGCGGCGGGCGGCTCTTGACCGGCCGCGGCGAGGCATGCTCCCATGGTCGGGATGAGCCGCAGGGGTCCCGTCACGGTTGCCGCGCTGCTTTCAGGCCTCGCCCTCGTGGCGACGCTGCCTGTGCCGTGCGCCTGCCTTCCCGAGCCGGCGAAGGTCGAGGACCACGGCTGCTGCGCGCCGGCCGCGGGCTGGCGCACGGCGGATCCCGGCTGTTGCACCGCCGCCGCGGAGCCCGCGCCGGACACGCCGGCCACGACGCCAGCGGCCGCTCCAGCCGTCGTCCCCGCGCTCGTCGCCGTGGCGGGCGTGATGCCGTCCGCCGCCTCCCTCGCTCGAGCGAGCCTTTGGCTCGCCCGACCTGCTCCGCTCGCCGCCCCTCACCGTTCGGCGCGTCTAGTCCGCCCGCGCGCGGCTTCCCGAGAAGCCGCGCAAAGCTGAGGGCCTCGCCGGGAGCCTGCGCGCCTCCCGTCCGTCTCTGCCCTCTCTTCGGCGGATGGCGCGCGAGAGGTGGCCGGACATGTCATCGAGCCGCAGGATCACCGCACTCGTCGTTTTCGGGCTGGCGCTCGGCCGCACGGCGGGCGCGCAACCGCTCGATGCCGCCTCGCGCCCGCAGACCGCCGCGAAAGACCCGTTCCTCGACGCGCTCGTGTCGGAGGCGCTCGAGAGGAACCCGGACCTGCTCGCGCTCCGGGAGGCCGCGCTCGCCGCGCGCGCGCGGCCCGAGCAGGTCCAGGCTCTCGCCGATCCGATGCTCACCACGACGTACACGAACGACGGCTGGTCCCCGAGCCTCGGCTCGCGCGAGATGACGACGCTCGCCTTCATGGTCAGCCAGGAGCTGCCGTTCGCGGGCAAGCGGCGCCTGCGGGCGGAGCTCTCGACGCTCGACGCGGTCGCGATCGCGCCGCAGGTCGCGCGCTCGCGCCGCGCGCTCGTCGCCGCGGTGACGCGCGCCTACGTCGGCCTCGTGCTGAGCCGCGAGCTGCTGAAGCTCGCCAGCGAGCAGGAGCGGCTCTGGAAGCAGATCGAGGGCACGGCCCGCGCGCGCTACGCGGTCGGCCAGGGAGCCCAGCCGGACGTGCTCCGGGTGCAGACCGAGGTGACGCGGGTCGAGCAGCTCCGCACGCTGCAGCAGGCCGAGGCGAGCATCCGGGCGGCCGAGCTCAATCGACTGCTCGACCGCCCGCCGGCGTCTGCCGTCGAGACCGCAGAGCGCCTGGAGCTCGAGCCCTTCGAGGAGAGCCTGGCGAGCGTCCTCGAGCGCTTGACGCTCGAGAGCCCGGAGCTCTACGCCGCGGCGCTCGCGGGCGAGCGCGCGGGCCTCGCGCTGGCCGTGGCCCAGAAGGAGTACAAGCCCGACTTCAGCGTCCAGGCGGGCTACATGAACCGCGGCGGCCTCGAGCCGATGTGGCTGGCCGGCGTCGGCGTGAAGCTTCCGGTCCACCGCAAGCGGCTCGCGAGCGGCCTGGCCGAGGCGGAGGCCCAGGCCCGCGCCAGCGCTCGGCTCGCCGACTCGCGGAGGCTCCAGCTTCGCTTCAGGATCGAGGAGCGGATGGCGCAGCTCGCGGCCACCGAGAAGCTCGTGGCGCTCTACGGGAACGGCATCGTTCCCCAGGACCTGCTGTCGGTCGACGCCGCCGTCGCCAACTACCAGACCGGCAAGGTCCCCTTCATCTCGGTGCTCGAGGCGCTCACGACTCTCTACAACGACCGCGCGCACGCACCTCGGCGCTGCTGGCCGACCACGCGCGGATCCGCGCCAGCCTCGAGGAGGCGAGCCTCGAGGCGACCTCGAGCCTGGCCGCGGCGACCTCGCGCGGCACTGTCGGCGGGCGGCGCTGGCCATCGGCTCGGGAGGGAGCATGCGATGAAGCGCTCGGTCGCGACGTTCTGACGGAGCTGCGATCGCCGCGCGGCGTCGCTGGCGGTGCGGGCTGCGTTCTGGCGCGGCCGTCGGCAGCGGCGCCGGCGACCGCCGGGGCGCACCGGCCGCGGCCGGCGAGCCGCCCGCTACCACTGCCCGATGCACCCGAGCTACGTCTCGGACAAGCCCGGGGACTGCCCGATCTGCGGCATGAAGCTCGTGCCGAGAGGCCAGGCCGCGGAGCGCCAGTCCGCGCGCGGAGCTCCGGCTCCGAGCGGTCGCCCGGCCGGGCCGGCCGTCGAGCCGTCACGCCCGAGAGCGCGGCAGCTGCTCGGCATCGCGCAGCGAGCCGCGTTCGACCGCACGGCCCGCTCACGCGGCTCGATCCGCACGGTCGGACGGGTCGCGGTCGACGAGCGGCGGCTGCACCACATCCACATCAAGTACGACGGCTACGTGGAGCACCTGCTACGTCGACTTCACCGGCAAGTTCGTGAAGCGCGGCGAGCCGCTGCTCTCGATCTACAGCCCGGAGCTGGTGGCGACGCAGCAGGAGTACCTGCTCGCCTACAGCGCGCAGCAGCGGATGGCGGCGAGCGGCATCCCCTCGCGTCGCCCAGGGCGGCGCTCGACCTGCTCGAGGCGGCGCGCCAGCGCCTGCTGCTCTGGGACATCCGCGCCGAGGACATCGAGGCGCTCGAGAGCGCCGGCAAGGTCGGCGCGCACGCTCGACCTGCACTCCGAGGTCGGCCGGCTACGTGGTCCAGAAGATGGCCTTCCACGGCATGCGGGTCACGCCCGCCGACGCGCTCTTCGACATCGCCGACCTCACGCACGTCTGGGTCCTGGCCGACGTCTACGAGTCCGACCTGCCGCTCGGTGCGCGTCGGGATGCGGGGCGAGCTGACGCGTGCCCTACCTGCCCGGCCAGAGCTGGCGCGGCCCGCGTCACGTACGTCGACCCGACCGTCGAGGAGAAGACGCGCACCGTCAAGGTCCGGATCGAGCTGCCGAACCAGGGCCAGCAGCTCAAGCCCGACATGTTCGCCGACGTGATGCTGCAGCGCCGACCTCGGCTCGGGCCTCGCGGTCCCCGAGAGCGCCGTGATCGACAGCGGCGAGCCGCAGCTCGTCTTCCTCGACCAGGGCGACGGCCGCTTCGAGCCGCGCGAGGTCGCGCTCGGGGCGCAGGTCGGCGAGCGGCTTCCAGGTGCTCTCCGGCCTCGCGGACGGCGAGCGGTGGTCGACGTCGGCCAACTTCCTGCTCGACTCCGAGTCCAGCCTGCAGGCGGCGCTCTCGCGGCATGCGCCGCGCACCGGCGCCGCGCCGCGCCGCGCACCAGCACTGAGCGAGCCGCATGATCCGAGGCCTCATCCGCTTCGAGCGCCGAGAACCGGCTCCTGGTCCTGCTGGCCGACGGCGGTGGTCGTGGGCTACGGCGTCTACACGCTGCGCCACATCCCGGTCGACGCGATCCCCGACCTCTCCGACACCCAGGTGATCGTCTACTCGCGCTGGGACCGCAGCCCCGACATCATCGAGGACCAGGTCACCTACCCGATCGTCACCGCGCTGCTCGGCGCGCCGAACGTCAAGGTCGATCCGCGGCTTCTCCGACTTCGGCTTCTCGCTACGTCTACGTGATCTTCAAGGACGGCACCGACCTCTACTGGGCGCGCAGCCGCGTGCTCGAGTACCTGTCCAAGATCCAGCCGCTGCTGCCGCAGGGCGTGCGCACCGAGCTCGGGCCCGACGCCACCGGCGTCGGGCTGGGTCTTCCAGTACGCGCTCGTCGACGACTCGCGGACGCACTCGCTCGCCGACCTGCGCACGCTGCCAGGACTGGAACCTGCGCTACCGCCTGCAGTCGGTCCCGGGCGTCGCCGAGGTGGCCTCGCTCGGCGGCTTCGTGCAGCAGTACCAGGTCACGGTCGACCCGAACCGCCTCCAGGCCTACGAGCCTCGCGATCATGGACGTGGCCGAGCGCCGTCCGCAGCAGCAACAACGAGGTCGGCGGCCGCCTGCTCGAGTTCTCGGGCAAGGAGTACATGGTCCGCGGCCGCGGCTACGTGCGCTCGCGCGAGGACCTCGAGACAGATCGTGCTCAAGACCGACGCGCAGGGGCACGCCGGTGCTGCTGCGCGACGTGGCCAGGTCGCGCTCGGGCCCGGAGATGCGGCGCGGCGTCTCCGACCTCGACGGCCTCGGCGACACCGTCGGCGGCATCGTGGTCATGCGCCACGGCGAGAACGCGCGCGACGTGATCCGCGCGCGTCAAGCGAGCGCCTGCAGGAGATCGAGCCGTCGCTGCCGCCAGGGCGTGCGCGATCGTCACGACCTACGACCGCTCGGAGCTGATCGAGCGCGCGATCGACACCCTGAAGCACGAGCTGCTGCTGGAGATCGCTGATCGTCAGCCTCGTGATCCTGGTCTTCCTCTGGCACATCCCCTCGGCGATCGTGCCGATCGTCACGATCCCGGTCGCGGTGCTGCTGGCCTTCATCCCGATGTCGCTGGCTGGGCATCTCCTCCAACATCATGTCGCTCGCCGGGATCGCGATCTCGATCGGCGTGCTGGTCGACGGCGCGATCGTCGAGGTCGAGAACGCCTACAAGAAGCTCGAGCTGCTGGGAGCGACGGCGGGCGCAAGGGCGACTTCCACGCGGTGCGCCTGCGAGGCGCTGCTGGAGGTCGGGCCGTCGGTCTTCTTCTCGCTGCTCGTGATCGCCGTCGCGTTCCTGCCGATCTTCACGCTCGTGGACCAGGAGGGACGGCTCTTCAAGCCGCTGGCCTGGACCAAGAACCTGACGATGGCCATCGCCGCGCTGCTCGCGCTCACGCTCGACCCGGCGCTGCGGATGCTCTTCACGCGGATGGACTTCGTCCAGCTTCCGGCCGCGCTGGCTCGCGCTGGCTCTTCAACCAGGTCACGGTCGGGCCGCTACTACCCGGAGGAGAAGCACCCGATCAGCCGCGCGCTGTTCGCGGTCTACGAGCCCGCCTGCCGCTCCGTGCTGCGGCACCCGAAGACCACGATCGCGGCCGCGCGTCCTGGTCGTCGCGACCACGCTTCCCGTCTACCTCGGCCTCGGCCACGAGTTCATGCCGCGGCTCAACGAGGGCGCGATCCTCTACATGCCGACGACGCTGCCCGGGATCTCGGTCACCGAGGCGAGCCGGCTGCTGCAGGCGCAGGACCGAGCTGCTCAAGTCGTTCCCCGAGGTGGAGCGCGTGCTTCGGCAAGGCGGGACGCGCCGAGACCTCCACCGATCCGGCGCCGTTCTCGATGATGGAGACGACCGTCGTGCTGAAGCCGCCGCTCGAGTGGCGGCGAGAGGCCGCGCTTCTACTCGGCCTGGGCGCCCGAGTGGCTGAAGCGCGCTCGTGCTGCGCGCGCGTCTGGCCGGACCGCATCTCGTACGAGGAGCTGGTCGACGAGATGGACCGCGCGCTGCAGATCCCCGGCACCACGAACGCCTGGACGATGCCGATCAAGAACCGCATCGACATGCTCACGCACCGGCATCCGCACGCCGTCGGGCATCAAGGTCTTCGGCGCCGACCTCGCGCGAGATCGAGCGGATCGGCGCGCGGCTCGAGGGCGCTGCTGCGCGAGGTCCCGGGCACGCGCAGCGTCTTCGCCGAGCGCGTGGCCGGCGGCTACTTCGTCGACTTCGAGCTGAAGCGCGACGCGCTGGCGCGCCACGGGCTGAGCGTCGCGGCGGCGCAGGACGTCGTGATCGTCCGCGGTCGGCGGCGAGAACGTCACCACCACGATCGAGGGCCGCGCGCGCTTCCCCGTCAACGTCCGCTACCCGCGCGAGCTGCGCGACGACCTCGACGCGCTCGGGCGCGTCCTGGTGATGACGCCCGCCGGCGCCCAGATCCCGCTCTCGCAGGTGGCCGAGATCCGCGATGGTCAGCGGCCCCGCCATGATCCGCAACGAGAACGGGCTCCTCGCCGGCTACGTCTTCGTCGACATGGCCGGCAGCGACGTCGGCGGCTACGTCGACCGTGCCAAGGCGAGGCGTGCCGCGCGAGCTGCGCGCTGCCGCCGGGCTACTCGCTCGAGTGGAGCGGCCAGTACGAGAACATGCTGCGCGTGCGCGAGCGGCTCAAGCTGGTGGTGCCGCTCACGCTCGTTCTCGATCTTCTTCCTGCTCTACATGAACACGCGCTCGGCGGTGAAGGCCGGCGATCGTGATGCTGGCGGTGCCGTTCTCGGTGGTCGGGCGCCGTCTGGCTGATGTACGCGCTCGGCTACAACGTCTCGATCGCGGCCTGGGTCGGGATGATCGCGCTCATGGGCCTCGACGCCGAGACCGGCGTCTTCATGCTGCTGTTCCTCGACCTCGCCTACGACGAGGCGAAGGCCGCGGGGCGGCTGCGCACGTCCGCGGAGCTCGACGAGGCGATCGTCCACGGCGCGGTCAAGCGCGTGCGGCCGAAGCTGATGACGGTCGCCGCGGCCTTCATGGGCCTGATGCCGATCATGTGGTCGACGGGCGCCGGCGCCGACGTGATGAAGCGCGTGGCGGCGCCGATGGTGGGCGGCCTCGCGACCTCCTTCCTGCTGGAGCTGCTCGTGTACCCGGCGATCTACAAGCTGTGGAAGCGTCGGGAGCTGGTTGCGGGCGCCTAGAGCGCGACGCGGCGCAGGCGCAGCGCGTTCGCGATCACGCTGACGGAGCTCACCGCCATCGCGGCGGCAGCCAGCATCGGCGAGAGCAGCACGCCGAGCCACGGGTAGAGCGCGCCCGCCGCGACCGGGATCGCGGCGGTGTTGTAGGCGAACGCCCAGAACAGGTTCTGGCGGATGTTGGCGAGCGTCGCGCGCGAGAGGCGCCGCGCGCGCACGAGCGCGGCGAGGTCCCCCTTCACGAGGGTGATGCCGGCGCTCTCGATCGCCACGTCCGTGCCGGTTCCCATCGCGATCCCGACCTGGGCTGCGGCGAGCGCCGGCGCGTCGTTGACGCCGTCGCCGGCCATCGCGACGACCCGCCCTTCGCCCTGCAGCTGCCGCACCACCTCCGCCTTGCGCTCGGGGAGCACTTCGGCCTCGATCCTGCCGATCTCGAGCGCGCGGCCCACCGCCTCCGCGGCGGCGCGGCCGTCGCCGGTCAGCATCACGATCTCGAGGCCGTCCGCGCGGAGCGCGTCGAGCGCCTCCCGCGCGCCGGCCTTGACGGGGTCCGCGAACGACAGCAGCGCCGCCGGCTTGCCGTCCACCGCGAGGAAGACGACGCTCCGCGCTTCATGGCGCTCGGCCTCGGCGACCGCGTCGAGCGCGCCCACGTCGATGCCCGACTCGCGCAGGAAGGCCGAGGTGCCGAGCAGCAGCGGATGCCCGTCGGCGCTGCCGCGCACGCCGCGTCCGGGCACGGCGGCGAAGCCCGCGACCTCGGCCAGCGCCGTTCCGCGCTCGCGCGCCGCGGCCAGGATCGCCGCAGCGAGCGGATGCTCGCTCCCCCGCTCCAGGCTCGCCGCGAGCCGCAGCGCTTCCGCCTCGTCGAGACCGGACGCGGCGGCGACGCGCACCAGCCGCGGCCGGCCTTCGGTGAGCGTGCCGGTCTTGTCCACGACCAGCGTGCTCGCGCGGGCGAGCGTCTCGAGCGCCTCGGCGTTTCGAACCAGCACGCCGGCGGTGGCGCCGCGTCCGACGCCGACCAGGATCGACATCGGCGTCGCGAGCCCGAGCGCGCACGGGCAGGCGACGATCAGTACCGAGACGGCCGCGACCAGCGCGTGCGCCGCGCGCGGCTCGGGCCCGAGCGCGAGCCACGCGCCGAAGGCGAGCCCGGCGACCGCCACCACCGCGGGCACGAACCACGCGGCGACGGCGTCGGCCAGGCGCTGGACGGGCGCGCGGCTGCGCTGAGCCTCGGCGACCAGAGCCACGATCCGCGCCAGCAGCGTGTCGCCCCCGGTGCGCTCGGCGCGCATCACGAAGCTGCCGGTGGCGTTGAGCGTCGCCCCGATCACGCGCGAGCCCGCGGCCTTCTCCACCGGCATCGGCTCGCCGGTGATCGTCGACTCGTCCACGCTGCTGTGGCCTTCGAGGACGACGCCGTCGACCGGCACCTTCTCCCCCGGCCGCACCCGCAGCCGGTCGCCGGGCGCGACCGCGTCGAGCGGAACGTCCGCTTCCGAGCCGTCCGTTGCGAGCCGACGCGCCGTCTTGGGCGCGAGCCCGAGCAGCGCGCGGATCGCGCCGCCGGTGCGCTGGCGCGCCTCGAGCTCGAGCACCTGGCCGAGCAGCACCAGCGTCACGATCACGGCCGCCGACTCGAAGTAGCGCGCCACCTCGCCGTCGTGGCCCCGGAACGACTCGGGGAAGAGCCCGGGAGCGACGACGGCGGCGAGGCTGGCGAGCCACGCGACGCCGGTGCCGAGACCGATCAGCGTGAACATGTTGAGCCGGCCGCTGCGGACGCTCCGCAGCATGCGCTCGAAGAACGGCGCGCCGCACCAGAGCACGACCGGCGTCGCGAGCAGCAGCTCGAGCCACCCCTGCGCCCGCGGCGACAGCACGCGCGCCAGCGCGTGCCCCGGCAGCATCGCGCCCATCGCGACCGCCACCAGCGGCGTCGTGAGCGCGGCGGCCAGCTTGAAGCGGCGCAGCATGTCGTCGAGCTCGGGGTTGCGCTCGGGTCCCGCGGCCGCGAGCTTCGGCTCGAGCGCCATGCCGCAGATGCGGCAGGCGCCCGGCTTCGTCTCGACGACCTCCGGGTCCATCGGGCAGACCCAGAGCGCGGTCGTGCCGCCCGCGCCGGGCGCAGGAGCCGACGCCGCGGGCGCCGCACCGGCGCCCATCGCCGACGCGCTCGGCCCCTTCGCGAGCCAGTGCGCGGGATCCGCCGCGAAGCGCTCGCGGCAGCGCGGGCCGCAGAAGAAGTAGCGGGTGCCCGCGTGGTCGAACGATCCGCCGCGCGCGCTCGCCGGATCCACCTTCATGCCGCAGACCGGGTCGGTCGCGAGCCGCAGCTCGCCCGGTCGCGCGAGCGTGATCCGGGAGCCCGAGTCGCCCACTGCCGTGCTAGCTCAGCTCGATCACCTGGCGATCGAGCAGCTGCGAGAAGATGCTGAGCGTATCGGTCTCGGGCATCGGGCAGAGCTTGAGGATCGACTGCACGTCCCACTGCCCGTTGATGCGCGACAGCACGAAGCCTTCCTGCGGATCGAAGTGCTGCTGCGCCAGCGCCACCGCGGTGAGACGCATCCTCGGAACCTTGTTGAGCGGAATCCTCTTGGCGGTCTTCGCCTTCTTGCGCGCATCGACCACCGCCAGCAGCCCCTTCTTGGCCGCCTGGTTGACGCCGTCGAGATTCAGCACGCGCTCGTAGGCCTCGGTCGCGGCGTCGAAGCGGCCTTCCTTGAGCCGCATCTCGGCGCCGGCCAGCAGCGTCGTGATGATGCCGACCGGGTCGCTCTCCGGCGCGCCCGTCTCGACGCGGTCCACGACCAGGAAGCCCTTGTCGACGAGCTGGCCGATCAAGAGCGTCGTCTCGAACTCCGAGCGACGCGACTCCAGGCTGATGGCCGCGAGCGTCTTGCCCCACGCCGCGAGGTCCAGCACCTGGCGCTGCTGGGGATCGATCACCTGGACGGGGTCCGCGGTGAGCCTGAAGATCACCTCGTTCGACGTGAAGCGCGTGCGGAGCTTGTGCCATTCCTCGCGCCGGTGGCGGCCTTCCTCGAGGATCAGCTTCATGTCGATCCCGAGGTCGGAGGGCTCGGCCGCGGGCGGCTGCTCGTCGTCGAAATCGAAGCGGCCGTCACCCCACAGGAAGCAGTCGTAGAGCTGCGCCTCGGCGTTGCCGCGCAGCATCTGCAGGAGCTGCGCCTCGCTCAGCAGGCCGTCGGCGATCAGGATCTCGCCGAGCCGGCGCTTGTCCTTGGCCGCCTCCTGCTTGAGCAGCGCGCGGAACAGCGCCTCCTCGGTGATCAGCCCGTCGCGCACCAGCACCTGGCCGATCGTCTCGCGCGGGTCGTTCGAGCTCGACCACTGGAGCTGCCCGTCGCGGAACGCCATGCGCTTCTTGGTCGAGCGGCGCATCATCGAGAGGACGCCCGCGCGCTTGCGTCCCATCAGCCAGCCGACGAGGTCCAACACGTCGAAGGTGTGGAGGTCGCCGCCGAAGCTCATGCGCTCAGCCGATCTTCACCATCTCCCGCAGCTCCCGCTGCAGGTCTTCGGCGCTCGCGAGCCGCAGCTCGGGCCGCGGATGCAGACCGCGCAGCAGCAGCTTGTCCATCGCCTCCGGCACGCCCGGAGTGAGCGTCGAGGGCATCGGCAGCCCGGCGCCTTGCGGCTGGGAGAGCGGGTGCGTCGCGGTCAGCAGGTGGTACATCACGGCGCAGAGCGCGAACAGGTCGTCCGCCTGGCTCGGGCCGCCCTCGGGAGCGTCGTACGAAGGCGTCAGGCCCGCCACGCGCGCGAGCCGCGCGAGGCCCAGGTCGGCGAGCTTGATCACCCCCGAGGAGACCATGATGTTCGAGGGCCGGATCGACCCGTGGACGAGGCCCTTCTGGTGCAGCAGCGACAGCACCTGCGCGATCACGCGGCCGAGCGAGTGAACCTGCTGGAACGCCAGCCGCCGCCCGCTCGCGAGCGCCTCCGCGAAGGTGCGGCCGGAGACGTACTCGCTCACCACGCAGCGCGAGCCCTCCCACTCCATGAGTGCGATCACCTTGACGAGGTTCGGGTGCGACAGCTGCGACGCCGACTTCAGGTCCGACGCGACGGCGCCGAGCACCTGCGGCGACTTCAGGAGCGCCGGGTTCAGCATGCGCATCGCCACGTTGCGGCCGTCGGTCGCGTCCTCGCCGCGGAAGATCGCGCCGAGCGGGCCGTTCGCGATCTCCTCCTTCGGAACGAAGCGCTGCGGGCGCGCGGCCGAGGCCGGCACGGACGCGGGTGACGCCGTGGGTGCCGGCTTGAGTGCGGCCGGGGCGGGGGCGCTCGTCGGCACCGCCGCGCGCGCGGCTGGCGCCGGGGCCGCGGCCGGCGCTCCGCCCGCGAGCCGCGCGACCCGCTTGGGGACGTCGCGATATTGCAGGTCCTCCGCCTGGATCTTCTTGTAGAGCGCGAGCGCCTCGGCCGGCGCGCCCGCCGCCTCGTGCGCGAGCGCGAGCCAGTAGTGGAAGTCGAGGTTGGCGGCCGAGATCGTCTCGTTGCCGAGCACCTTGCGCAGCCGCTCCATCGCGAGCGCGGGCCGGCCGGTCTCGATGAAGAGCCGCGCCAAGAGCTCGGTGGCACCCCGGTAGTTCTCGTCCGAGGGCGGCACGCGCTGCAGCAGCGCGATCGCCTTCTCGCGCTCGCCCGCGCGCGCGGCCGCCTCGCCGCTTCTGTAGGTATCGCCGGCTTTCGCGTAGAGCTCGGCCGCCTTGCTTCCGTCGCCGAGCTCCTGGTAGAGCCGCGCGGCGGTGTCGGCCTCGCCCGCCCTCTCGTAGGCCGCGGCGGCCCTGTCCTTGAGGCCCGCGCGGATGTAGACGCCGCCCGCGGCGGCCCAGCTCTCGCCCGCCTCGTAGGCGCCGGCGGCCTCGGGCATCATCCCGATCGACTCGTAGAGCTCGGCGGCACGCAGGAAGTCGTGCCCCTGCACGAACCACGCCGCCGCCTCGGCCGGCTGGTCGCTCTTGAGGGCGTGCTCGCCGCGCAAGGTCGCGGCACGGACCGCGTCGCCGGCCTGCTCGAACGCATCGGCCGCCTTCTGGATGTCCTCGCCCCGCATGAAGAGCTCGGCGGCCTTTGCGGGCTGGCCGAGCTTCAGCAGCGCTTCGGCCGCAGACACGAAGTAGCCGCCGCGGGAGTAGATGGTGACCGCACGCTCGAGCTGGTTCGCCTGCTCGAACATGCGTCCGGCCAGGCGCGCGCTCTTGGAGTCCTGCGTGCCCTGCGACTGCGAGAAGCTCGTCGAGAACGAGACGTTCTCGGCGAAATGCTTCTCGTAGGCCTCGGCCGCCTTGAGCGGCTTGCCGTCCTTCTCCCACGCCTCGGCGGCGCGCAGCGGATAGCCGCTCTTCTCGTAGAGCTCCGCCGCCGTGCCCCACTGGCTCGCCTGGGCGTAGAGCCGCGCCGCCTCGAGGTTGTTCCCCTTCTCGAGGAAGAGCGCCGCCGCGCGCGCGTGCTTGCCGGCCTGGGTGAAGAGCGCCGCCCCCTTCTTGAAGTCGCCGGCCTGCAGGAAGAGCTCGGCGGCCTTTTCGGCGCGGCCCATCTTCTCGAAGGTCGCCGCCGCCGCCCAGGTCTCCTGCCCTTCGAGGTAGGCCTCGGCGGCGTCGGCCAGCCGGCCCTGCTCCTCCAGCAACTTGCCGGCTCCCAGGAAGTTGGCCTGCTTCTTCAGCCGGCGGACTTCGTTCTCGAGCTTCTTCTTGGTCCAGCCGGGACCGAGGATCTTGGCGAGCAGGTCGTCCCGGCTCGGTCCGCGGGGCGCCTGGATCTTGACCCGCTCGGAGAGGAACTTGTAGCCGAGGAGCGCGGCCCCGACCCCCAGGATCCACGGAAGGGTTGAGCCGCCGAGAAGACCGAAGAGGAAATCCATCCCGTCCCGATCACCCTCCCGGCAAGCACGAATGCCGCAGCGTGAGCGCACGGATTATACACCGAGGGGCGTGGTATCCTGCGCGGTCGCAGCCGGGTAAGTCGCTAGTCTTCTTTGACCTAACGGTCTTGGTGGACTTATGCTGTCGAGGACGAGCCCGGGGCGGAAAGCTCAAATGACCGCTGGCCGAAACGACAAGTCGTCGCCCCCTGGGCCGGGCGGGCCCGCGCCGCGGGAAGGCGACGGGCTCCTGACCTCCGACGACCTCTTCGCCGAGCTCGTCGACTCGCCGCTGCCCGCCGACGAGGGCGGCTTCGCCTCGCGGCCGAGCCCGATCCGCGTCAAGGTGAGCGACCCGGTCTCGCCGGCTCCCTTCGCGGTGCCGGCCGACACACCCATCCCCTCCGGCACCGACGCCGTCGTCGAGGACGCGTTCAACAGGCTCGGCAGCGAGCCCAGGACGGTGGTCTTCCGCCCCGCCCCGCCCGTCTACGACGACCAGGAAGCGCGGCTGCCGCCGGCGGCGCACCGCACCAGCGCCAAGCTGCTGGTCACCGATCCGAAGATCCCCGTCGGACCGGGCGTGGACCTGGCGTCCGTCGCCGAGAGTGCGATCCACGAGAAGCCCGCCCAGCCGGCGCCCGCCCAGCCGCCACGGCCGGCGCCCGCGCGCGAGCCGTCGTGGCGCGACGACCGCTTCGGCCCCTACCAGCTGATCGACCGCGTGGCGATCGGCGGCATGGCGGAGGTGTTCAAGGCCAAGCGCGAAGGCGTCGAGGGCTTCGAGAAGATCGTGGCGGTGAAGCGGATCCTGCCGCACCTCTCGGAGAACAAGGAGTTCCTCGACATGTTCGTGGACGAGGCCAAGATGGTGGCCGGCCTCGCCCATCCCAACATCGTCCAGATCTTCGACCTCGGCCGGATCGACAAGAGCTACTACATCGCGATGGAGTACGTGCACGGCCGCGACCTGCGCACGATCATGCGCCGCGCGCGAGAGAAGGGCCTGCGCATGCCGCTCGACCTGTCGCTGCGCGTCGTCGGCCAGGTGTGCGCGGCGCTCGAGTACGCCCACCGCAAGAAGGACGAGAAGGGCCGTCCGATGCAGATCGTGCACCGCGACGTGAGCCCGCAGAACATCCTGATCTCGTTCGAGGGCGACGTGAAGCTGGTGGACTTCGGGATCGCCAAGGCCGCGACCAAGGCCTCCAACACCGACCGCGGCGCGCTGCGCGGCAAGCTGCTCTACATGAGCCCGGAGCAGGCCTGGGGCCGGCCGATCGACCGCAGGAGCGACGTGTTCTCGCTCGGGGTCGTGCTCTACGAGATGGTCACGGAGACCAAGCCCTTCGTCGGCGCCGGCACCGAGGTGAGCATCCTCGAGCTCGTGCGCCAGTGCGTGATCACGCCGGCGCGCGAGATCAACCCGCGCGTGCCCGAGGCGCTCGACCGCGTGATCATGCAGGCGCTCGCGCGCGAGCCCGACGACCGCTATCAGGACGCGGGGCAGATGCAGCGCGGGCTCGAGCGCTTCCTGCGCGAGCGGCCGCCGGTGAGCGCGCGCGACCTGGCGCGCTTCCAGGAGCTGCTGTTCGACCGCTCCGAGCGCGAGGACGAGGGCGAGCGCCCTCCCGCGGCGGAGGCCGGCCTCGAAACACACACATCCGACCCGATGCCGCTCGAGGCGCTGCTGAAGCGGTTCGGCATCGACGAATGAAAGAGGCGGAGCGATGGCCCTGACGGACGAGCAGGCGACGTTCTACAAGCAGACGCTCGAGATCACCAAGAAGTCGATCGAGCAGCTCAACGCCCAGATCGAGGAAGAGCTCGCCAAGGTCAAGGACCGCCTGGCCGACCTGCAGGCGAAGAAGAACGCGGCCAAGCAGATCTACGACGGCGCCTGCCGCATCCTCGGCGTCGAGAACGACCTCGAGAAGGGCGACGAGGCGGAGGCCTGAGCCTTGGCCTGGTTCCGCCGCGAGCAGGCGCCGCTTTCGAAGCACCCGGCCGTGGAGAGCCGCGTGCCCGAGGGCCTTTGGTCGAAGTGCGAGAACTGCAAGGAGATCCTCTATCGCAAGGACGTGATCAAGAACCTCTCGGTGTGCCCGAAGTGCGCGTTCCACTTCCGGCTGTCCGCGCGCGAGCGGCTCGAGCTGTTCTTCGACGGCCCCTGGGAGGAGTTCGACGTCGGGCTGGTGAGCGCCGACCCGCTCGGCTTCCACGACAGCAAGCCCTACGCCGACCGGCTGAAGGCGGGCAAGGCCAAGACCGACTCCTACGACGCGGTGGTCTCGGCGGTCGGGACGATGGGCGGCCGCCGCACGGTGATCGCGGCGATGGAGTACGGCTTCATCGGCGGCTCGATGGGCGTCGTGGTCGGCGAGAAGGTCACGCGCGCGATCGAGAAGGCGATCGCGGAGAAGCTGCCGCTCGTCGTCGTCTCGTGCTCGGGCGGCGCGCGCATGATGGAAGGCACGCTCTCGCTCATGCAGATGGCCAAGATCTCGGCGGCGCTCGTGCGGCTGCAGCAGGCGAGGCTGCCGTTCCTGAGCGTGCTGACCGATCCCACCACCGGCGGCGTGACGGCCTCCTACGCGATGCTCGGCGACCTCAACGTCGCCGAGCCGGGCGCGCTGATCGGCTTCGCGGGCCCGCGCGTGATCGAGCAGACGATCCGCCAGAAGCTGCCCGAGGGGTTCCAGCGCTCGGAGTTCCTGCTCGAGCACGGGATGCTCGACATGGTGGTGGACCGCCGCGAGCTCAAGAAGGCGCTGGTCCGCTCGCTGCAATTGCTGATGGACTGAGGGCCCGCGGGCCACAGGGGCGCCGATGCTGCGGATCGACCTGAACGCGGACCTCGGCGAGGGCTTCGGAGCCTGGACGCTGGGCGCCGACGAGGCCCTGCTCGAGCACGTCACCTCGGCGAACGTGGCCTGCGGCTTCCACGCCGGAGACCCCAGCGTGATCGACCGCACGGTCGCGCTCGCCGCGCGCGCGGGCGTCGCGATCGGCGCGCACCCGAGCCACTTCGACCTGCGCGGCTTCGGCCGCCGCGAGATCAAGGCGGCGCCCGCCGAGGTCGAGGCCGACGTGCTCTACCAGGTGGGCGCGCTGCTCGCGTTCGCCTCGGCCCACGGCGCGACGCTGCGCCACGTGAAGCCGCACGGCGCGCTCTACAACCAGGCGGTCGACGATCCCGAGCTCGCCGCGGCGATCGCGCGCGGCGCCGCGCGCGCGAGCCGCGGGCTCGTGCTCGTCGGCCTCGCCGGCTCGCAGGCGATGCGGGGCGCCGCCCTTGCCTGCGGCCTGCGCTATCGCGGCCGAGGCCTTCGTCGACCGCGCCTACGACGGCGCCGGGCGCTCGTCTCCCGCTCGCGGCCCGGGGCGGTCGTGAGCGACCCGCAAGCCGCGGCGGCGACGGCGGTACGCATCGCCCGCGATCGCGTCGTGCGGACGATCGACGGCGCAGAGCTCGCGGTGCGCAGCCGACACGCTGTGCCTGCACGGCGACAACCCGAACGCGCTCGGCGTGGCGCGCGCCGTGCGCGAGGCGCTGGAGCGCGCGGGAGTCAGCGTCCAGTCTCTCGCAGCTTGAGCTTCCCGCGGTCTCGCCCGGCTCGGCAGCGCCGCCTTCTGCGTCGAGCTCGGCGACTCGCTCGCCTCCGAGACGAACGCGCGCGTGCGCGCGCTCGATCGCGAGCTCGAGCGGCGTCCCTTCGACGGCTTCCGCGAGGCCGTCCCGACGCTGCGCTCGCTGCTCGTGCTCTACGACGCGGCGGCGATCCGGCCGGCGGCCGTCGTGCGCGAGCTCGAGGCGCGGCTGCGCGCGCCTCGGCTCCGCCCCGGCCACGGCCGGGGCGCCTCCACGCGCTCGAGACGCGCTACGGCGGCGAGGACGGCCCCGACCTCGAGGCGCTCGCCCGCGCTGCGCGGCTCTCGGAGCGCGAGCGTGGTCGCGCTCCACACCGGAAGCGAGTACACGGCGTTCATGCTGGGCTTCAAGCCCGGCTTCGCCTACCTCGGCCTGGCTGCCGAGCGCTCGAGTGCCGCGGCACGCGACGCCGCGCGTCCGCGTCCCGGCCGGATCGGTGGGGCTCGCCGGGCGCCAGACCGGGGTCTACCCGGTGAGCTCGCCGGGAGGCTGGCAGCTCATCGGCCGGACCTCGCTGCGCGCTCTTCGACCCCTGGCGCGAACAGCCGGCGCTCATCGCGCCCGGCGACCGCGTTCGCTTCGTCGCCGTCCCGGAGCTGCGCAGCGCGCCGGCGTCGATCGGCGGCGCCGCGCGCCGCGACGTCGTCGCCGCATCGCGCTCGTCCGCGAGCCGGGCCTGCTCACGACGGTGCAGGACGGCGGCCGCCTCGGCCATCGGCGCTGGGGCGTGGGATCCGCGGGTCCCGTCGACGGCATCGCCTCGCCGCGGCCAACCGCGCCGTCGGCAATCGCGCCGACGCGGCGGCGCTCGAGTGCACGGTTGCGGGGCCGCTCCTGGAGTTCCTGGCGCCCGTGCACTTCGCGGTCGCGGGCGCCGACCTCGGCGCCGTGCTCGAGCGCGCCGACCTCGGCGATTGGCCGCTGCCGCGCGGCGCGAGCATTCTCGCGCGGCCGGGCAACCGGCTGCGCTTCACGGGCCGGCGCGACGGCTGCCGCGCGTACGTGGCGCTTCGGGGCGGGATCGACGTGCCGCCGGTGCTGGGCTCGCGCTCGACCGATCTCGCGTCGGGCTTCGGCGGGCTCGACGGCCGCGCGCTGCGCGCGGACGACCGCATCGCCGTGCTGCCGGCGAGCGGCGGCGAATCCGTCCGCGCGCGGGCGCGCGGCGCAGGCCGGCTCGGTCCGCGTGCGCGTGGTGCTCGGACCGCAGCAGCAGCACTTCGCTGCCGACACCGTCGCGCGCTTCCTCGCGGACGCGCTGGCGCGTCGCCCCGACCTCCGACCGCATCGGGCTCCGCCTCGAGGGCGAGCCGCTCCGCCACCACGGCGCGGCCGAGATCCTCTCCGACGGCATGGTCCCCGGATCGATCCAGGTCCCGCCGGACGGCCGGCCGATCGTGATGCTCGCCGACGGCCCGACGACCGGCGGCTACCCGAAGATCGCGACGGTGCTCACGTCGGACCTGCCGCTTCTGGCGCAGCTGGTGCCCGGCGAAGGCGAAGTGCGGTTCGAGCGGATCGCGCTCGAGGACCTTTAGCGCTAGAGCTCCGCCGAGCGGCCGTGGCCGGCCCATGTGGAAGCCCTGGGCGTGGGTGAAGCCGATCTCGGCGCAGACGCGGGCTTCGGCCGCGGTCTCGATGCCCTCCGCCACCGTCTTGACCAGCAGCTCGCGGGCGAGCGTCAGCAGCGACTCCAGGAGCCGGCGCTTGGCGAGCGGCGCCTGATCGAGGCCCGAGATGAAGCGGTGGTCGAACTTGAGGTAGTGCGGCGGCGCCTCGGCGAGCTCGAGCAGGCGCGCCTGGCCGGCGCCGAAGTCGTCGTAGGCGAGCGCGATGTTGCGCTCGAGCAGCAGCCCGCGCAGCTCGGCGATCGCCGGCGCGCGCGACAGCACGCTCTCGTGGATCTCGAGCGCCAGGTCGAGGTGCGGCGCGATTTCGCGCAGCTCCTCGAGCGACTCGAGCAGCCCTGGCCGCAGAAACTCGGTCGGATGGGTGTTGAGGAAGATCGTGGGCAGGTCGCGGCGCTGCGCGGCCAGCTCGACGGCCTTGCGCCGGAACAGCCGGCTCAGGTCCCCCTCGCGCCCGATGTCTTCGGCGATCTGCAGCAGCTCGAGCGGGCCTCTCTTGCAGCTGCGGGTGAGCTACTGCGGCCGAGCGCCTCGTAGGCCGCGACCGTGCCGCGCGCGAGCAGCACGATCGGCTGAAACACCGATCGTGACCTGGTCCTCGCGCAGCAGCTCGCGCAGCTCGCGCGTGCCACTCGGCGAACCGGTGGGGCAGCTCGGGCCCGCTTCACGGCCACCGTGGTCGAGCGCCCGAACGGGCCGCTCTCCGGCTTGGACTCGCTCAAGTCCGAGCGCCCGACGCGGTACTCGAAGTCGGCGAAGTGGACGATGTCGCCCTCGACGAGCGCCTCGTCCTCGACCTGCACGCGGTTGACGAAGCTGCCGTTGCGGCTGCCGAGGTCCTTGAGCCGCAGCTCCTGGCCGCGTCCGTAGATCTCGGCGTGGAGCTTGGAGACCGACTCGGCCGGCAGCACCAGCTCGAGGCCCTGGCGCCGGCCCACGCGGAAGGGCAGCACTTCGATGCGGACGCGCCGCAGCTTGCCGCCTTCGGAGAGGGTCTCGAGGAACCAGCCCCGCAGCTCCTCCTCGCTCACGCGAGCGTCCCGGCCATGCCCGTAATACTAGAGCAGCCGGCGGGCCTGCTGCGTGCTCTCGGTCGGCTCGTTCGCCGCCTGGCGCTGGCGCAGCAGCAGTCGCTCCGTCTCGGCGGCGGTCGCGGGCGGCCCGCACAGGCTGCCCTGCATGCGGTCGCACTGCCAGCGCACGAGGCTCACGCGCTGCGCCTCGCTCTCGACGCCCGCCGCGACGACCTTGAGCCGCCGCGAGCGCGCGAGCGCGATCGCGGCGCTGATCACGGCCTCCTGGTCGCGGTTGGTGGCGGCGGCGCTCACCACGGCGCCGTCGATCTTGATCGCGTCGAGCGGATAGCGGTAGAGGTGGGCGAGCCGGCTCTCGCCGGTGCCGAAGTCGTCGAGCACGATGCGCAGCCCGAGCCGGCGCAGCTCGCCGAGCCGCTCGATCGCGAGATCCGGGTTGCGCATGAGCTCGCTCTCGCGCACCTCCAGCTCCAGGCCCGACGGCGCCAGCCCCGTCTCGTCGAGCACGCGCCGCACCAGCTTGACGAGCGCCGCGTGGGCGAGCTGGCGCTGGGAGATGTTGACGGCGACCGCGAGGTCCTTGTGGCCCGCGTCCTGCCACTTGCGTCCCTGGACGCAGGCGGCCCGCAGCGCCCACTGGCCGAGCGGCACCGCGAGGCCGGCCACGTCGGCGAGCGAGACGAAGTCGGCCGCCTTCTCGACGCCGTGCGTCGCGCCGCCAGCGCAGCAGCGACTCGACGCTCACGATCGTGCCGGTCTCGCACTCGACGATCGGCTGCCAGTAGAGCTCGAGCTCGCCCTGGACGAGGGCGCGCCGCAGCTGCGTCTCGGTCGCCTGGCGCTCGGCGGCGAGCGCGCGCGAGCGCGGCGCGTGCACGTCCCAGGAGTCGCCGCCCTTCTCCTTGGCGCGCTTCATCGCCACCGTGGCGCTCTGCAGCAGCGCCTCGGTGTCGGGGCCGTCGTCCGGGAAGAGCGCGATCCCGAGACTCGCGGTCACCAGGAGGTCGTGGCCTCCGATGCTGAACGGGCTGCGCAGCGCGAGCCGCAGCTTGTCGGCGATCACCGTGACGTCCTCGTCGCGCTTGATGCCGGGCAGCAGGATCGTGAAGACGTCGCCCGTGGCGCGCGCGATGGTGTCGCCCTGGCGCAGCGTGCTCTCGAGCGCGAGCGCGACCGAGCGCAGCAGGTCGTCGCCGTGGCTGCTGCCGAGCCTCTCGTTGACCCGCTTGAAGCCGTCCAGCCCGAGCTGGACGACGGCGAGCTTGTGCTTGTGGCGCTGGGCGTGGACGATCGCGACCGTCAGGCGGTCGCCGAAGCGCCGCGCGCTCGCGAGGCCCGTGAGCGTGTCCTGGTCGGCGAGCGCGTGGATCTCCCGCTCGAGCCGCGCGGTGTTCGCGCGCTCGGTGGCGAGCGCCTCCTGGGCCTCGCGCAAACCCTCGCGCAGCAGCCGGACCTCCTCCTCGAGCTGGACCTCGCGCGAGGCCTGAGCGGTCGAGGCTGCTGCCGGCAGCGGCTCGGGCGATGGCGTCTCCGCGGGGGCCGCCGCGGCTGGCGTCGCCTTCGTCGACTCGTCCGTGGGCGCGGTCTCCGCGACAGGCGCCTCCGTGACTGGGGCCTCGGCGGCGGGAATCTCGGCGGCGGGAACGGCACTTTCGGCCGGCGCTGCGGCAGCAGCGATCGGCGCTTCGGGGGGCACGCCTTCGGCCGGCTTGTCCTCCACGGCGGCGGCGCGGCGCGTCGGCAGCCGGAGGCGCCGACACGTCGGGCTCCGACAGGGCGGCAGCGAGAGTCGTCGGCGAGGCGTCTTCCCCGCGCACGTCTCCAGTGAGCAGTGCCAGGAAGGACCGCCAGAGGCTTTTGGGACTCGGCATGAGCGGCGAGCTTGAACGCTATCCGACGCCGCCACGAGCGGTCAAGGTGAGGCCTCGATCGCCGCGGCGGCGTCCTTGAGACCGGGACGCTCGGGATCGAGCCATGCCGCGTGGCGCGCGAAGGCGACGGCCGTCGCGTGACGGCCGAGCGCCTGCTCGACGCCGCCGAGCATCAGCCAGGACTCGGCGTGCGCGGGCCGCCTGCGGAGCACTGCGCCGAGCGCCGTGCGGGCGCGCTCGAGCCGCAGGTGCTGCGCCGCCTGCGTCTGGGCGGAGGCGGCCGCCACCACCTCCTGGCGCGCGCTCGTCCAGCCCCCCGGCGCGCGGGCGAGCGTGGCGGCTGCGAGAGCGACGACGCCCACGGCGAGCGCGAGCGCGACCGGGCGTGCGAGAGGTCGCGGGCGCAAGCCCGCCGCGGCGGCGACCATGGCCGCCGCGAGCGCCGCCAGCGCGGCGTTCGAGGGAATCCGCAGGTTGAAGTCGACGCCGGAGTGGACCGCGAGCGCCGCGAGCGCTGCCAGGGCGCCCTGGCCGATCCCGCGCGACGCCGCGTCGCGCCCCTCGGCGATCCCACGACCGCCCGCCGACAGCAGCCACCCGAACCCGGCGAGCACCAGACCGAGGCCGAGCGCGCCGGTCTCGGCCAGCGTCTCGAGATAGTCGTTCTCGGCGTGCTCGACGCGGACGATGCCGTAGTCCCGCTTGAAGCGCGGGTAGGCGTCGTGGAACGCGCCGAGCCCGTGCCCGACCAGCGGGCTCGTGGCGGCGAGCCGCAGCGCGCCCTTCCAGGTCTCGAGGCGGAAGGGCGCACCGCTCAGGGTCGTCATCCGCTCCTGCGCCTCGCGCGGCACCAGGCCGACCAGGATCACGCCGAGCAGGATCGTGACCGCGAGCGTGGGCAGGAGCACCGCGCGGCTGCGGCGCGGATCGAGCAGGCGCAGGGCGAGCAAGCAGCCGCAGCCGGCCACGAGCGCCATCACCCCGCCGCGCGAGAGCGACGCGAGCGTGGCGAGCGCCATCGCCAGCGTGGCCACGAGCGCGAGGATCACGCCGCCGGCCCGCGCGTCCGTGGTCCAGTCGCGGCTCCGGCGCCGCGCCGCCTCGGCGAGCCCCAGCGCGAGCCCCGCCGTGAGCAGGGCGGCCATCGCGCACCAGCCGGCGAAGTGGTTCTTGCTGACGAAGGGGCCGAACGGGGCCACGGTCGGCACCGGAATCCGCCCGTAGAGCAGCGCGCCGAAGCGGGCGCGCGCCAGGATCGCGTACGCGGACAGCGCGAAGCCCGAGAGCGCGACCGCCGCCACCGCGCGCACCGCGAGCCGCTCGCGCACGAGCGCGGGCGCCGCGACGAGCGCGAGGAGCGCGAGACCGGCCGAGAGCGCGAGCGCCTCGAGCGTCGTGTCGGGATCGACGGAGAGCGGACGCGCGCCGTCGCCCAGCAGCCGCGCCACCTCGGGGTCGGGCGGATGCCAGACGGCGTGCGATCCCGGCGCGAGCAGGCGATGGACCGGCTCCGGCAGCGGCACGAGCTGCGCGAGCGCCAGGGCCAGGAATCCCGCGAGCGGCCAGGCCGCCACGGCGGGAAGCGTGAGGCTCCCCCGCAGCGCGCCCGCGACGAGGCCGACCGCCACGGCCGCGAGCGCCACGAGCACGAGCGCGAGCCGCGCCGCGGGAAGCACGGCGCCGATCGCCCACGGCCCGCCGACCGCGAGCGCCACGAGGCAACAGAGCGCGAGCGTCGCCGCGTGTGACGCCTCGGCCGGTGGGCGCACTGCGCGCGATTGTACGCCGCGCGCCGACTAGTGGGCGGCGGTCGCGAGCGTGGGCGCGGTGGGCGGCAGGAACGCGGAGGCGGGCCGGCCGAGCAGGAAGCCCTGGCCGTACTCGATCCCGAGCTCGAGCAGCGCCTGCAGCTCGCCCTCGCGCTCGATGCCCTCGGCGATGATCGTCGAGCCGATGCGGTCGGCGAAGGCCTTGAGCGCGCGCGTCATCTCGCGCCGGATGTAGCTCGAGTCGATGTTGCGCACGAGCTCGCGATCGAACTTCAGGTAGCGCGGGTTGAGCTGGGCGATCTTCTCGAGGCCCGAGTAGCCGGCGCCCACGTCGTCGACGGCGGTCGAGAAGCCGTGGCGGGTCAGCTCCACGAGCGCCTCCTTGAACACGTCGTAGTTCTCGATCGCCGCCTTCTCCGTGATCTCGAGCACGACGCGGTCGGGGCTGAGCCCGTGCGCCGCGGCGAGCTCGACGAGCGCCGCGCCCTGGAACTCGGGGTCGTACATCGCCGAGGGGAACACGTTGACGAAGAGCTTGGCGTGCTGCGGCAGCGCGGCTCGCGGACAGCAGCGCGCGGCGCCGGCACTTGCGGTCGAGCTCGAACACCAGGTCCGCCTCGGCCGCCATCTCGAACAGGCGCAGCGGCATCTGGTACACGCTGCCGGCGGGGCCGCGCGAGAGCGCCTCGTACCCGAGCACCTGGCGGCGGCGCAGCTCGACGATCGGCTGGAACACGGTGCTGAGCTGGTCGGTGAGCAGCACCTCCTGCAGCTCGCAGCGGTCCTGCAGCTCGCGCTGCGCGCGCAGCACGTGCACGCAGTTCCACGCCTCCTCGACCAGCCGCGAGACGAGCCGCTCCGGCATCACCAGCGGGTTGTAGAACGAGAGCGCGAAGCCCACCGAGACGCGGCGCAGGTGGCCGAGGTACGGGCTCGCGAGCCGGGTCAGCTTGCGGTTGATGTGGCTCTCGACGCGGTCGGCGGCCGCCTTCAGGTCCGCGATGCGCAGCGGCCCCTCGCGCCGCTTGGGCGAGAAGAAGACGAGGAACGCGTCGCCGCCGCGGTCGTTCAGGCAGATGATGTCGTCGTGGCGGACCTCGTGGCCCTTGAGCTCGAACACCAGGTCGCGCGCCATGGCCATCACCTTGGCGAACGCGGACGAGCCGTACTGGTGCTCGATCTGCGCGAGCGCGGAGGTGTCGATCAGCAGCAGCCCGAGGCTGCCCTGCTGCACGAGCACGCGCCGCAGGTCCTCGACGCGATCGCGATAGGGAAAGGCGCCCTCTGCCGGGCTTGCCCTCGACGCGGGGGACGACGGTCACGAGCGCCTCACGCCGAGGGGTGCCTGAGCCGAAGCGGTGGCACTCGCCTGCAGCACCCGGTTCCTGCCGCCGCGCTTCGCCTCGTAGAGCGCCTCGTCCGCCGCGTGCAGCAGCCCGGCGGCGTCGAGCCCGTGGAGCGGATACTCGGCGACGCCGCCGCTGATGCTGATCATCCGGAGCGGCTGCTTGTCGGCGAAGGCGAACGAGTGCGACGGCGAGCAGCGCGCGGATCTTCTCGGCTGCGAAGAGCGCCTGCTGCGCGTTCGTGTGCGGCATGATCAACAGGAACTCCTCGCCGCCGAAGCGGCCGAAGATGTCGTCCTTGCGCACGGCCTCGTTGACGAGGCCCGCGAGCTCCTGCAGCAGCTTGTCGCCCGCCAGGTGCCCGTTCGTGTCGTTGTAGTTCTTGAAGTTGTCGATGTCGAACAGGAACACCGAGAGCACCTGGCCCGGCGCGCCCAGGCTCACCGCCGAGCGCTGGTCGTAGGCCGCGCAGGCGACGCGGTAGATGAGCTCGTTGAGCGTCTGCTCGAGGTGCTTCTTGTTGTAGATCCGCGTGAGCCCGTCCATCTCCGCGGTCGTCTTCATGCGGCTCACCTGGGCCGCGGTGTGCAGCACCTGGGCGCCCGTCTGCGTGACGAGCCGGAGCGCCGTCTTCGGGTCGCCGCTCTTGCGCGGCTTCGAGAGCACGATCACGCCGAGCGTGTCCTGGTCGAAGACGAGCGGAGCGATCAGGTCCGGCTCCGGCATGCCGGGCAGGCCGGGATCGGGCTTGATGCGGCTGCGCGCCGTCTCGGACTGCAGGTCCTGCCGGTTCACGACCATCTGCGATTCGGCCGCGAAGCCGATCTCGCCCGCTCCCAGCGGGATCTCGGCGCCCACCTTGACGCCGGTGCCGTCGGGATACGCGGCGGCCACCACGAGCCGCGGCGGCCGGCCCTTCTCTCCCTTGGCGTCCGAGCGCCGCACCAGCACCGCGACGTGCTGCGGGTCCAGGCTGCGCTGGACGATGTTCAGCAGCACCGCCGGGATCTGCCGCTCGGTGAGCCCGCTGTAGAGCTCGCGCGCCAGGCGCGGGAAGTCCTTCAGGAACTGGGTGATGAACTTGAGGTCGTCCTCGAGCGCGGCGTTCGTCTTCTTCAGCTGGTGCAGCTGCTGCCCGGCGCCCGCCTTCTCGGCGCGCGTCTCCCCCACCGTGCTCCGCAGGCGCAGCAGGATGGGCACCAGGATGCCCGCCGTGATGGCCAGCCCCAGGAAGAACGCGACGAACTGAGACGCACTCCCGCCGACTCCAAGGCCACCTCCAGGTTGACCGACTAAGCAACGCCCGTGCCGCCTCGATGACCGTCGAAACGCACACTTATTGTCCACAGCCCGGCCGTTCGGTCCAGATCGACCGAACGGGCGGCGTCCGAAAAACGGCCGGCGACGCCTTCCAGGGGACTGGTCTAGAATGACTTTCGCTGGCCCCCGTCTTGCTATTGGGACGGGTGGAGGGGTGCATGTGGGGCAGGGTGAAGTCGGTCGTCCTCGCCGCCGTCGTGGCCACCGCTGCGCTCGTGCCGCTCTTCGGCGATCCGCGCCAGACGCCGGTCACGCACCCGCTGTGGGCGCGCATGCTCTTGCGCTCGCTCGAGATGACGGAGGCGGTCCGCGCCAGCTCGCAGGCGTCGCAGGTGTTCTCGGCACTCGCGCCGCGCGACAGCCTGGCCTATTCCGCGGATCGTTTCCTCCGCGCCGAAGGCGCTGCGCTCAGTGGAGAAGGGACAGGCTCCGTGCTGACGGCCGGCGCCACTCCCGCCGAGGTGAGCTTCGCGATCCCCGTCGCCCAGCCCGGCGACTATCACCTGCGCGCCCGGCTCGCGGGGGCGCCCGCCCAGCCCTGCACGGCTGAGGTCCGCTCGCTCGCGGGCGGCGAGCCGCTCAAGACCTTCACGCTCGTCCCGGCCAACGAGACCAGCTGGATCTCGGCGGGGACCGCGCACCTCGACCCGGGCGCCTACGCGGCCCAGTTCCTGCTGCCGCCGGGCGCGTCGCTCAGCCAGGTGGAAGTGGCGCCTCCCTGCGTGAACCCGATCGAGCCCGCGGGAGGCTGGCAGGCCGAGGGCGTGACGACGGCGGACGATCTCGCGGTCACGGCGCTCAAGGCGATCGACATCGAATCCGAGCTGCCGCCGGCCGCGACGCCGATCGAGGTCGCCGGCGACAGCTTCCAGGTCGAGGCGCCGCCGAGCGCCGTCGAGGCGCGCTCTGCCCAGGCGGGGCTCGGGAAAATGACGCTCAAGGCCGGCAAGGGCGGGCTGCGCGCCCTCGTGTCGTTCGAGGTCCCGGAGCCGGGACTCTACTCGATCGCCGCGTTCGCCACGCCGGGCGGCGGCCAGCGCTACCTGGTCGACGGCTGTCGCAAAGTCGTCGTCTGCCCCAGCGAGACGAGCGGCTGGCGCCCGATCATGAGCCAGACCTTCGCGGCGGGCCGCCACACGCTGGTGCTGTCGCTCGCCGAGGGCGCGTCGGTCGATCGGCTGCGGATCGAGCGCAAGAAGGGCAGCCCGGCCGACTACGTGGCGACGGTGAAGCGGCTCGGCTTCGACCCGGGTCCGCAGGGAGCGGTCTCGCGCGGCAAGGCGCTCGACGCGATGCGTTTCGTGCGCGACCAGCGCCGGGTGCTGCTGTCGTCGCTCTGCGGCGACCGCGTGCTGATCGAAGAGTCCCCCACCTCGCTGCCGACGCAGATCGCCGGCGGAGTCGGGACGATCCCGGGCCAGCCCGGGCAGGGCGGCGGTGGCGGCGTCGACGCTCGCTCCCGCTCCCGCCGCCGCTGCTCCCGCCGCAGCCGCCGAGCTCGCCGACGACTCCGTAGCGGCCACAGGCAGCATCCGGCCGGCGCATGGCGCTCTTCAATCACGCGACGAAGGAAGTCACCGCCAAGCTCGTCTATTACGGGCCGGGCCTGTGCGGCAAGACCAGCAACCTGCAGTGGATCCACGACCGCCTGGCCTTCAAGTCCAAGGGCAAGCTGGTCTCGCTCGCCACGCAGACCGACCGCACGCTGTTCTTCGACTTCCTTCCGCTCGAGCTCGGCTCGATCCGCGGCATGCGAGCGCGCGTGCAGATCTACACCGTGCCGGGCCAGGTCTTCTACGAAGCCACCCGTCGCATGGTGCTGAAGGGCTGCGACGCCGTGGTCTTCATCGCCGACAGCCAGGCGGCGATGCTCGACGCGAACGCCGAGAGCCAGCGCAGCCTGCGGCAGAACCTGCTGGTGAACGAGATCGACCCCGGGGTCCCGCAGGTGATCCAGTACAACAAGCGCGATCTGGCGACTGCGCTGCCGCTCGCCGTGCTCAACGAGCGGCTCAATCCGCGCGGCATGCCGGCGTTCGAGGCCGTCGCGATCAAGGGGACGGGCGTCGAGGAGACGCTGCGGGGCATCACCAAGCTGCTGTTCCAGTGGCTCAGCCGCCACTACGGCGAAGGAGCGGGCGACGACGCGGCCAAGCCCGCCCGGCCCACCCCACCCGCGGCTCCTGAGCAGAAGAAGCTCACTCAAACCATTCGCTTCGCGCCGCCGGAGCCCGTCACGCCGCCCGTGGGCGTCACGTCGCCCGCGCGCGTTACGTCGCCCCCTCCTGCCGCGCCTGCCCCTCCAGCTGCTCCTGCCGTTCCTGCTGCGCGCCGTGACCCGCTTTCCGCCGCGCGAGCAGGCGCCGGCCCGCCCGGCCGAACCACCGCGCGTTGCGAAGGACGACGTCCCTTCGACGATCGTTTTTGCCGACGCCGCGCAACCGCCCGCGCCCAAACCGGCTCCGACGCCTCCCGTACCTCCTGTGGCGGCTGCGCCTCCCGCGCCGAAGCCGCCGGCGCCGATCTCCGAGACCGCGATCATCCGCGCTCAGCCCGTAACGCTGCCGCCCGGCACGACGAGGCCGACGGTGAGTCCCACGCTTCCGCCGGGCCTGCAGGCGCCGCGGCCGGCCCGCCGCGCCTCGGAGCGGCCCACGCCGTCCGCGGATCCGATTCCACGCGCCGAGGGTCTGCGCCCCGACCAGTGGTTCTACCTGCTCGACGGCGCCCAGCGCGGGCCGATCGACGTCGAGGAGCTGATCGACCTCGTGCTGACGTCGATCCCCGAGAGCACGAAGGTGTGGCATCCCGGGCTCGAGGGCTGGGTGCTCGCGAACCAGGTGCGGCAGATCGCTCGACGAGATCCCGCCGCCGGTCCCGGTCCCGGGGCTGGCGCGCGCCTACGGCGACGAGGAGATGCCCGACTTCAACACCGTGCCGCAGATGCTGCGCACGGTGCTGATCGCCGACGAGGATGCGGCGTTCCGCAAGTACCTCGCGATGCCGCTCGCCGCGCAGGGCTTCACGATCCACGAGGCCGCCGACGGCGCGGCGGCCTGGCAGATCGCCGTGCAGAACCGTCCCTGGATGATCCTGGCCGACGTCTCGATGCCCGAGCTCGACGGCTTCGAGTTCTGCCGCCGCGTGCGCAGCCACCCGATGCTGTCGCGGCTGCCGCTGCTCTTCATCTCGGGCTCGGACAAGTACAAGGACCGCTACCGTGCGCTGCAGATCGGCGCCGACGACTTCCTCTCGAAGAACATGCCGGTGCGCGAGTTGCTGATGCGAATCCAGCTGCTGATGACGCGCTACTCCGACCTCGCCGCCGCCGAGCCGCAGGCCGGGGCGGCGGAGGGTGCGGGATCCTTCCAGGGCCGCATCGAGGTGTTCGGAGCGCCCGCGCTGCTGCAGATGTGCGGGCAGGGCGGCCTCACCGGCATCTTCACCTCGATCGCCGAGGACACCCGGCATACGGCGACCGTGATGGGCTTCCGCGAGGGCCACGTGGTCTCGGCCACGTGCGGCACCCTGACGGGCGCCGAGGCCGTCTATGCCTTTCTGGCGTGGACCAAGGGCAGCTTCAAGTTCACTCCCGGCGATCCCGGCGAGGGCAAGCCGCTCGCGCAGAGCGTCGAGCACCTGCTGCTCGAGGGCTGCCGGCTGATCGACGAGTCGCAGATGAACAGCCCGCAAGGCGGCGCCCCCGCTCCCTGAGCCGGGCGCCTCTTCCGTTTCCCGAAGCCTTCCCGTTCCTATTGACATTCGATAGGAGCGCACGCATATTCGTATAGACAGTCGATAGCAGGAGGCTTCCATGACCGGCCGCCGCGCCGCGCTGCTCCAGGGGACGCTCGATCTCCTGATCCTGAAGGCCCTCGCCGCCGGCGAGCTGCACGGGCTCGGGGTCTCGCGGCGCATCGAGCAGATCACCGGCGGCACCTTCGTCGTGCAGCCGGGCTCGCTCTTCCCGGCGCTCCATCGGCTCGAGGAGGCGGGCTGGCTGGCCGCCGACTGGCAGCCGTCCGAGAACAACCGACGGGCGAAGTACTACACGCTGACCAGGGCCGGACGCCGCCAGCTCGGCGAGGAGAAGGCGGTCTGGAACCAGATCGCGCTCGCGATCGCCCGCGCGCTCGAGGCCTGAGATGGCGCGCTCGATGGCCCGCCTGGTGAGCCTCTGGCGCAACCTCGCGCACAGGAACCGCGTCGACCGCGAGCTCGACGAGGAGCTGCGCGAAGCACTCGAGCTCCTGGTGGAGGAGAAGCTCCGCTCGGGTCTCGCCCCCGACGCCGCCCGCCGCGCCGCGCGGCTCGAGCTCGGAAGCGTCGAGTCGCTGAAGGGCCAGGTGCAGGAGGCGCGGGCGGGCGCCCGCGTGGACGCCGTGCTCCAGGACGTCCGCTACGCGCTGCGAAGCCTCGGCCGTGCCCCCGGCTTCACCGCCGTCGTCGTCGTCACGCTCGCGCTCGGCATCGGCGCCAACACCGCGATCTTCAGCATCCTGAACGCGGTGCTGCTGCGGCCGCTGCCCTTTCCGGAGCCGGACCGCATCGTGCGGCTGTTCCACGTGCCGCCGCAGGCCACCTTCCCGGGGATGGCGCGCTTCTCGCTGTCGCCCGCCAACTTCTACGACTGGCAGCGAGACGCGCGCGCGTTCGAGGGCATGGCGCTCTACCGCGGCCGCTCCTTCACGCTCGACGGGCAGGACGAGCCGCGCGCGATCCTCGCGGGCGCGGTCGGCGCGGGCTTCTTCGACATCCTGCAGCGCGCGGCCGGCGCTCGGCCGCCTGTTCCGCGCGGACGAGGACGCTCCGGCGGCGCGCGTCGTCGTGGTCAGCCACGGGTTCTGGAAGACGCGCCTGGGCGGCGCTCCCGACGTGCTCGGCGCGCTCGCTCAAGCTGAACGGCGAGCCCTACGCGATCGTCGGCGTCATGCCGCAGGCCTTCTCGCTCGGCTCGTGGTTCGCGGCCTCCCGCGAGATCTGGGTGCCGCTCGCGCTCACCGACGCCGAGACCGTGCCGTGCGCGAGAACCACAACGCAGCAGGCGATCGCCCGGCTCGCCCCGGGGCGACGCTCGCCCAGGCCCTGTCCGAGCTCGAGGTGATCGCGAAGCGGCTCGAGCAGGAGCATCCGCAGGACAACGCCGGCTGGGGCGCCACGCTCGCTCCGCTGCGGGACGTGATCGTCGGCGACGTGCGCCCGACGCTGGTGCTGCTGCTGGCGGCCGTCGGGCTGGTGCTGCTCATCGCCTGCGCGAACGTGGGCAACCTGCTGTTCACGCGGGCGCTCGGCCGCCGCAAGGAGCTCGCGACGCGGGCGGCCCTGGGCGCCGGGCGCGCCCGCGTCTTCCAGCAGCTCCTGATCGAGGCGCTGGTCCTGGCGTGCGCCGGAGGCGCCGCCGGCGTGCTGCTCGCCTACGCCAGCCTGCGTGCGTTCGCGGCGATGCTGGCCGACCAGGTGCCGCGCGCCGACGAGATCACCATGGACCTCGCGTGCTCGCCGTTCGCGCTCGCGGCCTCGATCCTGACCGGCCTCCTCGCCGGGGCGCTGCCGGCCTTCCGCGCCGGGCGCAGCGAGCTGACCGACGCGCTCAAGGAGGGCGGACGCGGCGATTCCGCCCTCGGGATCCGCACCCGACGCCTGCTCGTCGTGTGCGAGGTGGCGCTGTCCGTCGTCCTGCTGATGGGCGCCGCGGTGATGCTGCGCAGCCTGGTGGCGCTGCGGACCGTCGACGCCGGCTTCGACTCGCAGGGCGTGCTGACGATGCGGGTCGTCGCTCGCGGACACGCGCTACCCCAAGCCGGCGCAGCGCACGGCCTTCTTCGACACGGCGCTCGAGCGCTTGCGCGCCCTGCCGGGCGTGACGGCGGCTGGTGCCATCGACGACCTTCCGCTCATGGGGGGATCGGTGCAGCCGATCGTGGTCGAGGGCCGCCCCGAGCTGCTGCCGCGCGATCAGCCCACGGTCCAGGTGCGGGCGATCACGCCGGGGTACCTGCGCGCGATGAGCATCCCCGTCGTGCGCGGCCGCGACGTCGAGCCCGGCGACGTCGAGGTGCTGCTGGTGAGCCGGGCCGCCGCGAAGCTGCTGTGGGGCGACGGCGACCCGATCGGACAGCGCGTGACGCTGCCGCTCGTGTCGAGGACGCTCGCGCGCCAGGTCGTCGGCATCGTCGCCGACGTCAAGCAGGACGAGCCTCTCCGAGCGGCCCCAGCCCACCGTCTATTCCTACACGCGCGAGCGGGCCTCGGCGAGCCTCACGCTCGTGGCGCGCACGTCGCGTGCCGCCGGGCTCGCTGGCGCCCGTCGCCGTGGGCGTGATCCGCGCGCTCGACCCGGAGCAGCCGGTCCAGGACGTCCGCACGATGGTCGAGGTCCGCGACGCGCTGCTCCGCTCGCAGCGGCTGAGCGCGCTCCTGCTCGGGCTGTTCGCGGCGCTCGCGCTCGCGCTCGCAACCGTCGGGATCTACAGCGTGCTCTCGTACATCGTCCGCGGCCGCAGCCGCGAGATCGGGATCCGCTCGGCGCTCGGCGCGCAGAGCCGGGACGTGGTCCGGCTGGTGGTGCGCGAGGGCATGACGCCGGCGCTCGTCGGCATCGCGGCCGGGTCGCTGGCGGCGCTCCTGGCTTCGCTGAGCCTCGAGCGGCTGGTGTTCGGCGTGAGCGCGTCGGATCCGCTGACGCTCACGGCGGTGGCGGCCCTGCTGGCGCTCGTCGCGCTTCTGGCCAGTCTCGTCCCGGCCTATCGCGCGGCGCGCGTCGTCCCCTCGACCGCGCTGCGGGACTGAGGAGCGGCTTCCTCCAGCATCCGCAGCAGGCGCGGCGCCAGCTCGGCGGCCTCGTCCCGCTCGCCCCTGACGACGACGGCGCGCGCCACGGCGCGCTCGAGCGCCTGCAGCGACTCCGCCGGTCGCAGGCGAGCCGGTACGGTATGCGCCAGCATCTCGATCACGGCCTGTCCGGCCGTGAGCCGCGCCGGCTCCCACTGCGCACCCGGCCGGTGCACGGCCAGCACCACCAGGCCGACGGGAAGCGGCGCGTTCGCGCTCCGGCCGCCGAGCTGCTCGGCGCTCGGCCGGCGCACGTGGACGTCACAGCCGCCCGCGCCGCGGATCGACAGCGGCTTGGCGAACGGGTGCACGCGGCCGCGCGCGTCGAGCACGGCGAACTCGTCCGAGAGGTAGCTCGCTCCCGCCCGGATCAGCTCGGCCACCAGCGTGGTCTTGCCGCTGCGGCTGCGGCCGGGCACCACGATCGCCCGGCCGCGCCAGCCGACGACGCCGGCGTGAACGAACGTGCGGCGCGCCGAGCGCGCGGCGACGCACTGGCGCAGCTCCGACTCGAGCACGGCGAGCGCGTGGCGCAGGTCGCGCGTGCGCACGCGCCGGCGCCCGCCGACGTAGACGCGGCTCGGCCGCGCGGCGCGGGCATCGGGATCGACCCAGACCGAGAAGAGCTCGTCGACCACTCGCGAGCGGCTGGGCCTCGAGCCCGGGGGGAGGCAGCTCCGCAGCTCGTCCATCATCGAGGGCGCGTTCGTTCGCAGGCCGAGCCGCACGCCGTGGGCCTCGACACAGGTGCCGGCGCGCCAGGCCACGCGGTCGAGGCGCCCCGCGCCCGCGGATGGACGCCGGCGGGGCATGAGGCTCGGCAGGCTTTCGAGCACCCTCTGACTCCTCGGCCGACCTCAGTGTAGCAGAGGGGTTCCGGGAGTCGGCCGAAAGCGTTTTCTCAAAGCTCAAGAGTAACTTGCAACGAGTTTCCTCAAGCGTTACACTCGCCGCCGGCGTGTAACGGGGTTTGTGCCCTGTCTTACCGGTTCCGTGTCGGTAGCCGTCTGCGTGTCTGAAAAGGAGACACGCGAGTGGAGGGCCGACTTGAGCTATCTGCAGGCGGCACCGGGAGTAACGACGGCCAAGCCCTTCTGGCTCAGGGGCACGCTCCTTGCTCTGCACAGATCCTGGGGCAACCCATGAGTGGACTGGAGCACAACGCGGCGGCAACGACCGGGAAGGACCACCCCGGAGAGGTCTCGACGGAATGAGCCTGCTCGCCGCGCTCGTGCTGGCGGCCGCTTCTGCCCGGGTCGATTCGGTCTACATGACGACGACGGCGGACCAGCGGCTCGCGATCCGTGTGGCGCTCACCGGGTCGCCCGGCATGGTGGCGGTCCATCGGGAGGGCGCGGCCGCGCGTGTGTCGGTCCTTGACGCCGCGCTCGGCGGCCAGTTCGCTGGCGGGCGGCACTTCTCGTGGACTCCCACGAGCAGCTTCGACCCCGCGCTGCTCGCGTCGACTCCGGTGAAGCTCGACCGGCTCGAGATCGCGGCGACCGACACGGAAGTGAGCGTGCTGCTGCACGTGCCGCCCGAGGTCGCGGTGGACGTGCGTCGCGACGCGCGCGGGCTGATGCTGGTGTTCCGCAGCGCCTCGCCGCAGCAGGCCGCGCCTGCGAACGTGGCGCAGGCGGCTCCGCCCCCCGCACCCGTCGTGGCGCAGGCGGTTCCGCCCCCCGTCGCGGCGCCGGCGCCGATGCCTCCTGCCGAGCGCAAGCCTGAGCCGGCGCCGGTCGTGCCGGCCGCCCCGAAGAGCGAGCCGGCTCCCGTCCCGACGCCAGCCAGCGCGCCGAGCAGCCCCGCGACGGCCGACCTCGCGAAGCGACTCTTTCCGACGACACCGGGCGAAGGGCAGCCGGCGGCGGGCTCCGTCGCCGAGCTCTACCCGCAGCTCTTCCCGAGCGGGGCTCCGGCGACGGAGCCCGAGGCCGAGCGCGCGGTCGACGTCAGCGAGCTCGGGCCCGACGAGGGCGCCGTGCTGGGGCCGTTCCGCGTGCGCGCGGCGGTCGACGCGCGCTACGTGGACGCCGACACCTTCATCGAGTCGTCGGCCGAGCCGACGCGCGACAACTACCTCGAGGTCCAGCCGCGCGTGCTGGCGGCGGCTCCGGTCGGCGCGGGCGCCCTGCGGCTCGAGTACGCGCCCGTGTTCCGGGCGTTCGCGACCTTCGACCAGGTCAACAGCAGCAGCCACCTGGTGGGCGCCGGGCTCGAGCTGCCGGTGGGCGCGCGCGTCACGCTGCGCGCGCGCGATCGCTTCCAGAGCGGTGTGCTCGACACCCGCGTCGTCGATCCGGGCGGCGAGTACTTCTTCGGGCTCGGCCACTTCAACCGCAACGACGTCGACGGCGGCGCCAGCATCGTGGTCGGTCCGCGCCTGAGCGTCGAGCTCGCCGGGACGGCCGGCACGGTCCACTTCACCGAGCCTTCGAGCTTCTTCGACTACGACACGCGCAGCGGCTCCGCCGGCCTCGGCTTCGAGCTCACGCCCCGGCTGCGCGCGATCCTGGACTACGTCTACGATCGCGTGCCCACCAACGACGAGCGCCCGGAGGCCGAGTCGACCGCGCACGGCGCGCGCCTGAGCCTCAACGGGGAGCTGCTCCCGCTGCTGACGGGCGAGCTCAGCGTCGGCTACCGCGCGCAGGACTCGCCGAACGCGGGCGAGGGCGGAACGCGCTACTCCGGCCTGACGCTGCGCGCTGCGCTCACGCGCGAGCTGGGCCGCGACTCGAACTTCGCGATCTACGCCAACCGCTCGACGCCGCTCTCCGCCTACCAGGAGAACGGCTTCTACGTCGCGACCGGCGTCCAGGGCGTGCTGACGCTCGCGCTCCCGGCGAAGTTCGAAGCCCGCGGCGGGCTCGGCTATCAGTCGAACGACTACCGCACGATCGCGCCCGAGATCGGCGCTTCGCGCGAGGATCGCATCCTCGGCTGGTTCGTCGGCCTGCGGCGGCCGATCGCACGCAAGCTCGCGCTATCCGGCGCATATCGCAACGAGAACCGCGACTCCAACATCGACGACCTCGACACCGACGCCAACGGCTTCTACCTCACGCTCGAGTGGGACCTGTTCGGGACGCCGCCGCGATGAGCGCCGCGCTGTCGGCCGCCTCGCTGCTCGCGCTCGTCGTGCAGGCCACCGCCGCGGTGCCCGCGCCCTACCGCGTCGGCCCGGGCGACGTCATCGAGATCGTGGTCGACGGCCGTCCCGACCTGTCGCGGATGCCCACGGTCCAGACCACGGGCCGCATCTGGCTGCCGCGCGCGGGCGACGTCGAGGTGCACGGGCTCACCACCGGCGAGATCGCCGCGCGCATCACGCCGAAGCTCGCCGGTTCGGACCTCGAAGCACCGCACGTGGACGTGCGCGTCACCGGGTTCTACAGCCAGTTCGTGTGGGTGCAGGGCGCCGTGAACCGGCCCGGCCGCAAGCCGCTGCGCGCGGGCACGCGCCTGGTCGACGCGCTGCTCGACGCCGGCGGCTTCGTCCAGGGCGCCTCGGGCGAGGTGGTGGTCGCGCGCAGCAGCGGGAGCTTCGCGGACGGCACGCACGAGCTGCGGATCCGGTTCGCGGGGAAGGATCCGAACCCCGATGAGCTCGAGCGCCTGGGGCTTGCGCTCGTCGCGGGCGACGTGGTGACGGCGGCACTGCAGCAGTACGTGGGCGTGAGCGGCGCGGTGCAGCATCCCGGCCAGTACGCCTACGAGAAGACGCTCACGCTCGGCGCGCTCGTCGAGCAGGCCGGCGGCGTGCTGCGCAGCGGCTCCGACCGCGTGGTGCTGCGCCGGGCCGGATCCGAGCAGGAGGTCGACCTCGCCGCCGTTCGCAAGGGCAAGGCACCCGACTTGGCGCTTCAGCCCGGCGACGAGGTCCTGGTGAAGGCGCGACGGCTGTGAACCCGAGCCTCCCCCACGCCGGCAGGACGGACGCGGACGGCGCTCCGCGCGACATCGAGGTCCGCTACTACATCGAGCTGCTGTGGCGGCGCCGCATCCTGCTCGCCGCCGCCGCGGTCGGCGGCCTCGCGCTCGGGGTGCTCGCGGGCGAGCTGCAGCTTCCGCGCTACCAGGCCCGCACGCTCCTGCAGGTGATGCCCCCCAATCCCACCTCGCTCAACGTGACGGACGCGCTGGTGTCGACCGGCAACCCGGTCCGCGACCGCCAGTTCTTCAACACCCAGCTGAACGTGCTGCACTCGCGCGCGATCGCCGAGCGCGTCGTGGACAAGCTCAAGCTCCGGCAGTCGTTCCCGGGCGCCGACCCCGTCGCCGTCCTGCTCGGCACGGTGGCCGTCGAGCCCGTCCCGGAAACCTACGTGGTCGAGGTGCGGATCACCAACAACGACCCCGAGGACGCGGCGCTCTGGGCGAACACGCTCGCCGACGTCTACATGGACTACAGCATCGAGGGCCAGGTCGAGGCGGCGCGGCGCGCCTACAAGTGGGTCAACGAGCGCCTCGCCGAGACCCAGACCGGCATGGAGCAGGCGCAGGACAAGCTGCTGCGCGCCTCCCAGGGCCAGGACCTCTACGTGCCCGAAGGCAGCGTCTCGTCGATCACGACCTCGATCACCAAGCTGACCGAGGACCACATCCAGGCGCAGGCGCGCCGCATCGAGCTCGAGGCGCAGCTCGGCGAGTTCCAGGAGGCGCGCCGCCGCGGCCGCGGAACGGACGCGATCCCCCAGGTGGGCGGGGACGGAGTCGTCGCGGACATGAACGGCCGCATCCAGGTGCTCACGCTCGAGCTCGCCAAGATGCGGGACAAGTACAAGGAAGGCCACCCCGAGGTGCAGAAGGTCCAGGCGCAGCTGAAGCAGCTGCGGCAGGACAGGGACGCGCGCGTGGCCCAGATCGAGGAGGGCCTGCGCGCCGAGTACCGCCAGCTGCAGCGCAAGGAAGCCGAGCTCAAGACCGCGATCGAGGAGCACAAGGGCCGCGCCGCCGACCAGAGCCTGAAGATGACGGAGCTCGAGTCGCTCAAGAAGCAGGCGGACTCGGCGGCCGGGCTCTACACGGTGCTGCTGCAGAAGCTGAACGAGACGAACATCGCGGCATCGATCCAGAACAACAACGTGCGGCTGCTCGACCGCGCGGTCGTGCCGAGCGCGCCCGTCTGGCCGCGCAAGCGGCAGATCTCGCTCGTGGGCCTGATGGCGGGCCTGCTGCTCGGCGCGGGCTTCGTGCTGCTGCGCGACGCGCTCGACAACACGCTGAAGGACGCCGACGACGTCGAGCGCCACCTGCACCTCGAGCTGCTGGCGGCGATTCCCCGCTACACGAAGGACGACGCCTCGCTCGCGACCGAGGCCTACCAGAACCTGCGCACCGCGCTGCTCTTCTCGCGGCGCGGCGAGCAGGGCCAGGTCGTGCTGGTCACCGGCACGGCGCCCGGCGAGGGCAAGACCACGACGCTGCTGAACGTGGCGAAGCTGCTCGCCGTTTCGGGCGAGAGTGTCGTGGTCGTCGACTGCGACCTGCGCCGCGCCAACCTGCACCAGCGCCTCAACGTCCCGCGCGAGCCGGGCCTCACCGACTACTTCGTCAAGAACACCGAGATCGCGTCGCTGGTGCGGCCGACGCGGATCCAGAACCTCTCGGCGATCGCGGCCGGGCCGCTGCCTCCGAACCCGCCGGCGATCCTGGCGCGTCCCGAGCTCGGGGCAGTTCTCGCCGAGCTGAAGCAAAAGTACCGCTGGGTGCTGGTCGACTCGCCGCCCGTCGCGGCGGTCACCGACGCGCTGCTGCTCGCGCAGCGGGCCGACTCGACGCTGCTCGTGGTCCAGCAGAACAAGGTGGACCGCACGATGGTGAAGCGCGCGCTGCTGGCGCTGCGCAAGGTGACGCCGAACGTGATCGGCGCGGTGCTGAACGCGGTGGACGTGAAGACGAAGGGCTACTACGACTACGCCGGCTACGGGGCGCGGCGCGACGCGAAGGACAAGAAGAACGGCCGCGCGTCGGCGAGCCGCCCGAGCCCCGCGGCCCACCAACCGGAAGCGACCGATGTGCCGCTCGTCTGACCGGGCGCGGCTGGGCCTGACCGCGCTCTTCGTCGCGCTCGTCGCGCTGCCGTCTGCCGCGCTCGCCCAGTCCGCGGCCGCGACCGGCAGGAACCCGGGCCCGCTCACGCTCGCGAGGCTCAGCGTGGTCGAGCACAGGGTCGAGCTCGGGAAACCGGACGCCCGTTGGCAGCAAGCGGTCGAGGGCGGCCCGCTCGCGCTCGGCGAGGCGCTGCGCACCGGCCCCGAGGCGGTGGCGCGTCTCGAGCTGCCCTGGATGGCGCTCACGCTGTCGCCGGGCTCGACGCTGCGCTTCCCCGACGGCGTCCTGCTGCAGGCGACGCTCGAGGCCGGACGCGTGCTCGTCGAGGCTCCGAAGCTCGACGCGCTCAAGCTGGTGACGGACGAGGCCGAGGTGCGCGGCCAGGGCCGCGCCGTCGTGAGGCGCCAGGCCAAGTCGACGCTCGTCACCTGCCTCGCGGGCCGCTTCCTGGTCGAGGCCGCGGGGGCGGTCGCGACGCTGACCGCAGGCCAGGGTACGGTGGTCGCCGCCGGCAAGTCGCCGAGCGCGCCGCAGGGCGTGCTGCCGCCGCCGGCCGAGGGCCTGTGGCCCGCGCTCGACCCGGTCTTCGTCGCGCCCGGCGAGCCGCTGGAGCTGCGCTGGAAGGGCAGCGCTCCCGGCTATCAGCTCGAGCTGCTCCCGGTCGGCTCCGACGTGGTGCTGCTCCAGCGCGACGTCGCCGCCTCGCCGGCCAGGATCGAGGTGCCCTGGGAAGGAGCCTTCCGTTGGCGCGTCTCGGCGCGCGACGCGCGCGGGCTCGAAGGCCTCCCCTCGGCCGACGGCTTGATCGCGGTCGACTCTCGCTAGCGGCGTTCCTCGCAAAGTCCGTGGTCGGCGGCGTGGGGGAACGACGCTAGCGCGGAGGGTAGCCGCGCGCCGACTCGATCTCCCAGCGGAAATTCTCGGGCTGGGGTCCGGCCTTGCCCTCGAACGGCCCCGTGTCGGAGGGGTTGAGCCCGGGCTTCTTGCGGTCCGGCGCCACGCGGCTCAGGAGGTCGGCGACGCCCGCGTCGACCGCGGCGCCCGGCGGAGCCAGGACGAGCGGGCGCGCGTCCTCGACGAAGTCGTCGTCCTTGAAGCGGCTGATCTTCACGTCGAGCTCGGTGACGCGCCAGGTCGTGCCGTTGTAGACGGTGAGCTTCAGAACGTCGCCGGCCCAGCTGGCGACGCCGCGCAGCCGCTTGAGGTCGCGCGCCGGGAGGTCGCTCTCGCGGTCGGACTGCGTCGCCGCCGCGGCGGTCGCCGCGGGCGTGGGCGTGGCGTGGGGCGCGAGCGTCGGCGGCGGTGTCGGCGGCGGCGTTTGCGCCGCCAGCGGCTGCTGGGTCGGCGCCGGAATCACGACGGCCGGAGCGTTGTCGGGAGTGGTGCCGCCGAGCGGCAGCGTCGCCGGCTGAGGCTGCGAGCGCGGCCAGAACAGCCAAGCGAGCAGGCCCAGCAGGACGACGCCCGCGGCGATCCCGCCGTAGACGAGCGCGGGGCTGCCCGGCTTCGCTGCCTCGACGCGGATCGGGCGCGCCGCAGCCTCGACGGCTGCCGGCGTCGGACCGCGTCTGGCCGCGTCCTCCGCGGCCCTCTGCACGAGGAACGGCGTCAGGCGGCGCTCGACCTCGGGCACGTCCTCGGCGCGCGTCCAGTCCGCGAAGCCCTTCCGCCACACGAGCACGGCGCGCGGATCGGGCTGCGCGAGCACGGTCTCGACCAGGCCCTGGAACGGGATCGGCCCACGCCGCTGCGTGCCCTGCGCGAAGAACCAGCGCTCGCGCGCCATCTAGCGCTTACTGACGGCGCGCGAGCGCTCGACGAACTGTCCGTCCGCGGCCGTGGCGCGCACGACCACTTCGCCCGGGCCGCTGTGCCGCAGGAACTCGCTGAAGCTGCCGTCGGGCAGCGTCTTCACCGGGGTTCCGTTGACCGTCACCGTCGCCCCGCGCGGCGCGCGGCCGCCGACGTGGACGACGCCGGGTGTGACCTCGTCGACCACCTGGACCACGAGCGTGGGCGCGGTCGCCGCGGGCGTCGGGGTGGCGAGCGGAACCGGCGGCGCTTCGGGCTCCACCACCTGGAAGAACGCGACACGCGAGAAGGCGCCTTCGAGGCCGTCCTTGTTGACGGCGGCGACGCGCCAGAAATAGCGACCGAGGTTGAGACCCTTGAGGTCGTGGGCGGTTCCCCGGATGCCGGTCTCCTCGAGCGCGGCGGACAGCAGCAGGTTGGCCTGGGTGACGTTGTAGTCGAGCGCGACGTGGTAGGTGACGCCTCCCTTCACGTCCGTCCAGCTGAGCTTCGCCGAAGCGTCGGGCGGCTTCGCGATCAGCAGCCGCGCCTTGGCCGCGGGGGCGATCAGCGTCGGCGGCGGCGGCAGCTCCATCGTGTCGCCGGCGCGGCCGGCCGCGTCGACCTGCACGGCCTGGTTCTGCTGCAGCGTGAGCCTCTGGCCCTGAGACGTCTCGAGCCGGGCCTCGCCGGTGAAGATCTTGACGCCGGTCGCGCCGCCTTCGCCGACGTCGATGTTCCCGCTCGCGTTCTCGAGTGCCGTCGTCTTCAGCGTGGGAGTCACGATCTCGGTCGCCTCGTCAGCGACCGAGAAGTTGACCCGGCCCGACTGGACGCGCCAGGCCGCGGTCGACGCCTCGGCCGAGCCGCCGATGTAGACGACGCTGTCGGAGCGCACCTTGACGACGCTGCCGGAGTTGAAGGAGATCTCGGCGCCCGCGCGCGTCTCGGTCTGCACCACGTCGCCGACGTGCAGCTGGGTGGCGAGCGGGGCGTCGCTCCAGGCTTCCATCGCGTTCGGCTTGACCTTGACCTTGCCGTCGACCGCCGTGAGGCGAGCGATCTGCTGCCCCGGCTTCGGCACCGGCTTGCGCACGAAGAAGTACCAGTAGGCGAGGATCGAGGCGAGCGCTATCCCCCACCCGATGAGGCTCAGTGGATCCTTGTGGAAGGGCTTGCGCCGGGGCTTGACGAACTCGGTGGCGGAAAGGACTTCGGTCCGGGACGCGGCGCCGCCTGCGTGCTCGTCGCTAGCCATAGTCCCTAGAGCCCGAACCACTTAGGCCCGCGTCAGTTTAAGCCCGGCGGCTGCTTTCTGCAAGGCGCCCGGCTCGATCGCCGTGCCCGCTCGTTCGTCGTAGTATGGCGATCTTGAGACAGTGGTTGAAGCTGCTGGCGCTGCTCCTCGCGGCGTTCGTCCTCGCGGCCCTCGCCGCCGTGACGCTGCGCACGGGCCCGCCGCCCAATGTCGAGATCGTCACGGACGCCAAGGCGATCGGACCGACGACGCCGGTTCGGGTGCGCGCGCAGGCCGGCGGCCGCGGACTCGCGGGGCTGCGCCTCGAAATCGAGCAGCAGGGGCGCGTGCAGGTCGTCGAGACCCGCGAGCACCATCCCCCGGTCGCGTGGCGGCCGTGGGCGGCGGCGACCACCCAGGATGAGATCCGCGCAGACGTCGGCCACCGGGCCCGCGCCGGTCTCGTGGAGGGCGAGGCGATCCTGCGCGTGGTGGCCGAGCGCGCGCCCACCTGGCTGATGCGGCCGGCCCCGGTCGTGCGCGAGCTGCGGCTGCCGGTCCGCCTCACGCCGCCCTCGCTCTCGCTCGTCTCGAGCCAGCACTACGTGATGCAGGGCGGCGCGGGCGTCGTCGTCTACCGCGTGGGCCCGAGCACGGTGCGCGACTACGTGACCGCCGGAGACTGGCGCTTCCCGGGCTCGGCGCTGCCCGGAGGTACCGCGGACGAGCGGGTCGCGCTCTTCGGCGTGCCCTGGAACCTCGAGGACGCGAGCACGCTGCGCGTCGTGGCCGAAGACGACGCCGGCAACCGGGGCTCCGCGACGTTCGTCGACCGCTACACGCGCCGGCCGCCGGCGCGGGACCGCATCAACCTCGACGACGGCTTCCTCAACAAGGTGGTGCCGGAGATCCGCGAGCACACGCCCGGCCTCGCCTCGAAGGGCAGCCTGCTCGACGACTACCTGCAGATCAACCGCGAGCTGCGCGCGGCGAACGCCGCCGAGCTCAAGCAGCTCGCCGAGCGCTCGGCCGCGAGCTTCCCGTGGAGCGAGCCGTTCCTGCCGCTGCGCAACGGCAAGGTGATGTCGGCGTTCGCCGACCAGCGCACGTACGTGTACGGCGGAAGAGACGTGGACCAGCAGACCCACCTCGGCTTCGACCTGGCGTCGACGGCGCGCGAGCGAGGTCCAGGCGTCCAACCAGGGCACGGTCGTGCTCGCGCGCTACTTCGGCATCTACGGAAACAGCGTGCTGATCGACCACGGCCTCGGCCTGATGACGCTCTCGGCCCATCTCTCCGCGACCCTGTCAAGGAAGGCCAGCAGGTCGAGCGCGGCGCGGTGATCGGGCGCTCGGGCTCCACGGGGCTCGCCGGCGGAGACCATCTCCACTTCACGACGCTCGTGCACGGGCTGCCGGTGAACCCGATCGAGTGGTGGGACGGGAAGTGGATCCGCGATCGCGTGAGCTCGAAGCTCGCGCGCTGAGCCGTCCGGCGCGCGGCGCGCCGGCGACGGCGTCTAGCTCGCGCCCAGCTTGCGCAGCTCCTTGTCGAGGTCGGCGAGCGCCTGGTCGATCTGCTTCTGCCGGATCGGGCTCGTCGTCACGCCCTTCTGCCGCTCGAGCTCGGCCTTCGCGAGCCGCAGCGAGTTGAGCTTGCGCTCGCGCTCGGGATCCGCCGCCGCCACGCCCTTCCGCTGTTTCTGCTGCTCGCGCTCGGCCACCCACTGCTGGAAGCGGTCTTCGGCGTCGATCAGTCCCTCACCGGCGTCGCCCATCGGTCCTCGGCCTCCTGCCCAAACGGCAAGGAACCATCATAGCGCAAGCGGCGGAATGAAAACGCCCCTCGCGCGGTATCCTCGGCGTGGTGAAGCCGCCTGCGTCGCGCGCGCCCCGGGCACTCGCGCTCGTCCTGCTCGCGGCAATGGCCTTCGCCGCGTCGCCGGGGCCGCAGGAGCGCCGCCCTGGTCCGGGGTTCGTGCCCAATCGATCCGCACGCGAGGCCGCCGGGCAGATCGCCGCCGAGCCGGGCTTCCGCCTGAGCGAGGGCGCCGACGCGGCCGAGGCGCCCGTGCTCGTCGCGCGTCCCGAGGCGACGAAGCTCGACGCTCTCGCCACGAGCCGCGTCACGGATCGCCTGCCGCCGCTCGCGCAGGAGCCGCGCACGACGCCGTTCGCGCTGCGCGAGCCGTCGCTGCCGCCTCCGCGGCCGGGCCGCACCGAGCGCACGCCGTTTCCTCCGACGACCGGCGGCGCGTCGCGCAGCGAGGCGCCGGCGACCGGCCCGCTCACGGTGCTGCGCCGCTCGCCGGAAGGGGAGGTGCCGCTCGCGCCGCAGCTCTCCGTCACCTTCTCGCAGCCGATGGTCGCGCTCGACTCGCACGCGGGGCTCGCGCAGGACGGCGTGCCGGTGCGGCTCGAGCCGCAGCCGAAGGGCGAGTGGCGCTGGATCGGGACGCGCACGCTCGTGTTCGAGCCCGAGGGCCGCTTCGCGATGGCGAGCGAGTACCGGGCGAGGGTCGCGGCGCGGCGCTACGAGCGCCACGGGGGGCGTCCTCGCGAGCGGCGTCTCGTGGAGCTTTCGGACGCCGGCGCCGCGGCTCGTCGCGAAGCATCCCGAGGGCGGTCCCGTGCGTCGCGACGCGCTGCTGTTCGCGGCCTTCGACCAGCGCATCGACCCCGCGGCCGTGCTCGCGAGCGTGCGCGTCCGCGCGGCCGGCGCGACGAGCGCAGTCGCGAGCGCGCGGCTCGCGACCGCCGCGGAGGTCGACCAGGACGAGGTCGTCGCGCGTCTCGCCGAGAGCGCCGAGCCCGGCCGCTGGCTGGCGTTCCGGACCGAGGCGCCGCTGCCTCCGGACGCGGCCGTCGAGGTGAGCGTCGGCCCGGGCACGCCGTCGGCCGAGGGAGCCCGGAAGAGCGAGTCGGCCGAGCGCTGGAGCTTCCGCACCTACGGCCCGTTCCGTGTGCGCAGGAGCGAGTGCGGCTCGAACGGGCGCTGCGCGCCGTTCGACGCCGTGGCAGATCGAGCTCACGAACCCGATCGACGCGAAGACGCTGGCGAGCGAGGTCGTGCGCGTCGAGCCCGCGCTGGCCGGGCTCGAAGGCTGGAGAGCTGGGGCGATACCCTCGCGATCCGCGGCGTCGCCGAGGGGCGCACCCGCTATCGCGTGTCGCTCGTCGAGCGCGCTCCGCGACGCCTTCGGCCAGACGCTCGAGCCCGGCGCGCCGCTCACGTTCGACGTGGGTCCGGCGCCGCGCGCGCTGCGCTTCCAGGGCGGCGACTTCGTCGTGCTCGATCCGACGGGCGCGGCGGTCTGCTCGGTCTACTCGACCAACCACCCGTCGCTCCACGTCGAGGCGAACGCCGTCGACGCCGGAGGACTGGCAGGCGTGGCTCCGCTCGCGCCGATCGCAGACTGGCAACCAGCCGGCGCCGCTGCCCGGCCGCGCGCGTCCTCGAGACGACGCTGCGCGTCGCCGGTGAGCCGGACGCGCTCGCCGAGACGCGCATCGACCTGGCGCCGGCGCTCGCGGACGGCCTCGGCCAGCTCGTGGTCTCGGTCCGCCCCACCGCCGCCGCAGCCAAGGACGCTCGCGACGCCGTGTTCGTCTGGGTGCAGGCGACCCGCATCGGCCTCGACGCGTTCGTGGACGGCGACACGCTCGTCGCCTGGGCCACGACCTCGCCGACGGGCCGGCGCGCTCGCGGGCGTCGTGGAGCTCGTCGCTCGGCGGGCGCTCACGCAGCGCACGGCGGACGACGGCCTCGCCCGGCTCCCGCTCGGCGACGCCCGCGCCGCGCTGCCTCGTCGCGCGGCGCGGAGCGGACGTCGCGCTCCTCCCGCAGCAGACCGGCTGGTGGAGCGGGACGGCGGCTGCGCCGGCGCGCGCGGCAGGACGCGCTCCGCTTCTACGTGTTCGACGACCGCAAGCTCTACCGGCCGGGCGAGGAGGTGCGCGTCAAGGGCTGGCTGCGCCGCATCGGCGCCGGGCCCGGCGGCGACGTCGAGCCGCCGCCGGACGTCGGTGCGCTCGCTCGCGTGGACGCTGCGCGACTCGCAGGGCAACGAGTCCGCGAAGGGCACGGCACCGCGCTCGGCGCCGTCGGCGGCTTCGACCTCGCGCTCACGCTGCCGCCGACCATGAACCTCGGCACGGCGTCGCTGCAGCTCGAGGCCGACGCGCCGGGCCTCGACAGCCGCACGCACCTCCACAGCTTCTCAGGTCCAGGAGTTCCGGCGGCCCGAGTTCGAGGTGAAGGCGGCCGCGAGCGAAGGGCCGCTACCTCGCGGGCGGCTCGGCGACGGTGACGGTCGCCGCGTCCTACTACGCGGGCGGCGCCCTCCCCGGGGCCGAGGTGAGCTGGAGCGTGGTCGCGCGACGCCGGATCGTTCCCGCCTCCGAACCGCGACGACTTCGTCTTCGGGTCGTTCGTGCCCTGGTGGCGCGCCGCTCCCGGCAGGGCGCGAGAGCGAGCAGCGCCAGGCCTTCGCCGCCCGCACCGACGGCGCCGGCCGGCATCGCCTGCGGATCGACTTCGAGCGGCAGCCGGACGAGCCGCGGCCTCGCCGCTTCAGGCCGAGGCGACGGTGATGGACGTGAACCGGCAGGCCTGGACCGCACAGCCGCGCTGCTCGTGCACGCCGCGGACCGTCTACGTGGGCCTGCGAGCGAGCGCGCCGTTCGTCCAGAAGGGCGAGCCGATCGCGCTCGACGCGATCGCCACCGACCTCGACGGCCGCGCCGCGGTCGGCAGCCTGGTCCGGCTCACGGCGGAACGCCTCGAGTGGGAGCAGGTGGCGGGGCGAGTGGCAGGAGGTCGCGCACGACCGCGAGGAGCGCACGCTGCCGCGCGGAAGCCGAGCCCGTTCGCGTGCACGATCGGCGCGAAGGAGGGCGGCGTCTACCGGATCCTGGCGCGCGTCGCCGACGCGCAGGGCCGCGAGAACCAGAGCGGAGCTCCGCGTCTGGGTGGCCGGGGGCCGCGTGCCGCCGCGGCGCGAGCTCGAGCAGGAGGAGGTGACGCTGGTGCCCGACGACGAAGGACTACCAGCCGCGGCGACGTCGCGAAGCTGCTCGTGCTCCCGCCCTTCGCGCCGGCGGAGGGCGTGCTGACCCTGCGGCGCTCCGGGCTCGTGCGCGAGCGAGCGCTTCACGATCGCGGCGGGCGTCCGCAGACCCTCGCGATCCCGATCGAGGACGGCTTCACGCCGAACGTGCACGTCCAGGTCGACCTCGTGGGCGCGGCGCCGCGCGACGGCCGCGGCAGGCGGACGCCAGACGCCCGAGCGGCCCGCCTTCGCCAGCGGCCGACCTCGACCTGACGTGCCTCCGCCGCTCGCGCACGCTCGCGCTCGCGGTCACGCCGCGCGAGCCGGCGCTCGCGCCCGGGCGGCGAGACCGTCTCGACCTGTCGCTCAAGGACGCGGCGGGCGCGCCGGCCGCGAACGGCGAGGCCGCGGTGGTCGTGGTCGACGAGGCCGTGCTCGCGCTGACCGGCTACCGCCTGCCCGACCCGCTCGACGTCTTCTACGCGCGGCGCGACGCCGGATGTCGCCGACTACCGGCTGCGGTCGCACGTGCTGCTCGCCGACTCCCGACATCCTGGGCCGCGCTGCCGGACGTGCAGGCGGACGGAGCGACGGCTGGCGTGGCCGTCGCCGCGCAGGCCGCCCTGCCCGCTTCGGCGCCGATGCGGAGGATGGCCGCGCGGGAGAAGGCCGAGGACGAGCAGGCCGCCGCCCCGATCCGCGCGCGCACGGACTTCAGCGCGCTGGCGCTGTTCGCGCCGAGCGTGCCGCTCGACGCGGCGGGCCGGGCGCAGCGTGCCGGTGAAGCTGCCCGACAGCCTCACGCGCTACCGCGTCATGGCGGTGGCCGTCGCCGGCGCGCGACAGCTTCGGCAAGGGCGAGGCGACGCTCACCGCGCGGCTGCCGCTGATGGTGCGGCCGTCGCCGCCGCGGTTCCTGAACTTCGGCGACCGTTCGAGCTGCCCGTCGTGGTGCAGAACCAGACCGACGCGACGATGACGCGTGGACGTGGCGGTGCGCGCCGGCGAACGCCGCGCTCACGGACGGCGCCGGGCGCCGGCTCGTGACCGTGCCGCGAACGACCGCGTCGAGGTGCGCTTCCCGGTGGCCGCCGAGCGCGCGGGCACGGCGCGGTTCCAGGTCGGCGCGGCGTCCGGGCGCGTGGGCCGACGCGGCCGAGCTCGAGCTGCCGGTGTGGACGCCGGCGACGACCGAGGCGTTCGCGACCTACGGCGAGATCGACGAGGGCGCGGTCGCGCAGCCGGTGCGCGCGCCCGGCGAGGTGTCCCGCAGTTCGGCGGGCTCGAGGTCACGACGTCGTCGACGGCGCTCCAGGCGCTGACCGACGCGGTGCTGTACCTCGTCGCCTATCCGTTCGAGTGCGCGGAGCAGCTCGCCTCGCGCGTGCTCGCGGTCGCGGCGCTGCGCGACGTGCTCGGCGCGTTCGAGGCCGAGGACCTGCCGAGCCCGACGGCGCTCGAGGCAGGCCGTGACGCGCGACGTCGAGCGGCTGTGCGCGCTGCAGAACGACGACGGCGGCTTCGCGTTCTGGCGGCGGGGCGACCGTCGTGGCCGTACCTGCGATCCACGTCGCGCACGCGCTGGCGCGGGCGAAGGCCAAGGGCTTCGCGGTCCCGACGAACGTGCTCGAGCGCGCGCAGCGCTACCTGCGCGAGATCGACAGCACATCCCGCGCGAGTACGGCGCCGAAGTCCGGCGCACGCTCGTCAGGCCTACGCGCTCTCACGTCCGGACGCGGCTGGGCGACGCGGACAGCGCGCGGGCGCGCGGCGCTCGTGCGCGAGGCCGGCGGTCGAGAAGCTGTCGTTCGAGGCGCTCGGCTGGCTGCTGCCGCTCGCTCGGCCGCGACGAGGCGTCGCAGGCCGAGGCCGCGGCGATCCGCCGCCGCATCGCGAACCGGTGTCACGAGACCGCCGGCGCCGCGCACTTCGCGGCCTCCTACGGCGACGGCGCCTACCTGCTGCTCCACTCCGACCGCCGCGCCGACGCGATCCTGCTCGAGGCGCTGATCGCCGACCAGCCGAAGAGCGACCTCATCCCCAAGCTCGTCGCGGGCCTGCTCGCGCACCGCAAGGCGGGCCGCTGGGTGAACACGCAGGAGAACGCCTTCGTGCTGCTCGCGCTCGACCGCTACTTCGCCACCTACGAGAAGGCGACGCCCGACTTCGTGGCGCGCGCCTGGCTGGGCGAACGCTACGCGGGCGACGCACGCGTTCCGCGGCCGCACGACCGAGCGCCAGCCACCTCGACATCCCGATGGCCGTGCTCGCAGGAGACGCGCGACGACCCGCGACCTCATGATCTCGAAGGACGGCCCCGGCCGGCTCTACTACCGCATCGGCATGCGCTACGCGCCGCAGGACCTGCACGCTCGGCGCGCTCGACCACGGCTTCGCGGTCGAGCGCCGCTACGAAGGCGCCGACGATGCCGAGGACGTCACGCGCGACGCGGACGGGACGTGGCGCATCAAGGCCGGCGCCCGCGTGCGCGTGCGGCTCACGCTGGTGGCCGAGGCGCGCCGCTATCACGTCGCGCTCGTCGATCCGCTGCCCGCGGGCCTCGAGGCCTCGAATCCCGCGCTCGCCACGACCGGCAGCCTGCCCGACGCGGGCGGCGACCCGATCGCGGAGATCGGCGCGCCCGGCCTCGGCGCTCCCCGCAGCGTCGGCCACTGGTGGTGGTGGGCGCGCACCTGGTTCGAGCACCAGAACCTGCGCGACGAGCGCGTCGAGGCGTTCGCCTCGCTGCTCTGGGAGGGCGTCCACAGCTACCGCTACGTCGCGCGCGCGACGACGCCGGGCACCTTCGTCGTGCCGCCGCCCAAGGCCGAGGAGATGTACAGCCCCGAGACGTTCGGCCGCGGCGCGAGCGACCGCGTGATCGTCGAGTAGCGGCTCAGCGCCCCTTGCGGACCGCTTCCGCGGCGAGGTGGTCGACGAGCGCCGGAAACGCGAGCCCGACCCAGCGGCCGAGCTTGCCCTTGAGCGTCATCACCAGGATGCGCTGGCGCTTCTCCATCGCGCGCACGATCCGCCGCGCGCACTCCTCGGCGCTCATGATCTCGGCTTCCCGGATCGGCGAGACGGGCACGGTCTGGCCGTCGGGTCCTGGCGAGCGCTTGCGGATCTCGGACTGCACGAAGTAGGGAGCGATCACGCTCACCGAGACGCCGCTCCCCGCAGCTCGATCCGCAGCGAGTCGAAGAAGCCGATCTGCGCATGCTTGGTGGCGCAGTAGGCGCTCCGGTAAGGCACTCCGGTCAGGCCCGCCAGGCTCGAGATCGCGACGATCTGCCCGCGGCTGCGCTTCAGGTGCGGCAGCGCATAGAAGGTCGGGTAGACGCTGCCCAGGTAGTTCACGCGCATCAGCCGCTCGTACTGCGAGAGGTCCGTCACGTCCTCGAAGCGCGCCAGCATGCCCATGCCGGCGTTGTTGACGAGCACGTCTATGGCCTGGAAGCGCGTGGCGGCGGCTTCGACGAGCGCGCGGCCGACGCCTCCTCGCCACGTCGCAGCGGACGACGGCGCCTCGGCGCCGCGCGCCTCGCAGTCCTGCGCGACGGCGGCGAGCGCCCCGGTGTCGCGCGCGGCCAGCACCAGCCGCGGCCGCTGCGGCGCGAGCGCCAGCGACAGCGCCCTGCCGATCCCCTGCGACGCGCCGGTCACGATCACGACCTTGCCGGCGTAGACGGCCATCAGAACCCCGCGGCGCGGTAGCTGTTCTGGCCGGCGAGCACGGTCAGCATCACCTTGACGTCCTTGATCCGCTCGGGCGCGACCGTGAGCAGGTCCTGCGACAGCACGACGAAGTCGGCGGCCTTGCCCTTGGCGAGCGTGCCGCGCTCCTGCTCCGCGCCCTCGGCGAACGCGGCGTCCTTGGTGTAGTGACGGAGGGCCGCCTCGACCGAGAGCCGCTGCTGGGGCTCCCAGCCCCCTGCCGGCGTACCCTGGTCGGTCATGCGCGTGACGACGGTCGCGAGACCGTGCACGACGTCCGCGCTGAACACGGGCCAGTCGCTGCCGAACGCCTGGACCGCACCGGCGTCGTCGACCGCCTTGTAGGCGAGCGCGCGGTGCGCCCGCTCGGGGCCGAGTGTCGAGACGTAGACGTCGAGGTGGTTGCGGTCCGGGTACGGGAAGGTCGCCTGCGTCGAGGCGACGACGCCCGCGGCCTTGAAGCGCGCGAGGTCCGCGGGCCGCGGCACCTCGAGGTGCTCGACGCGGTGCCGCCGCCCGCGGGTGCCGTTCTTCGCCGCGGCGCGCTCGAACGCGGTGAGCGCCATGTCGATCCCGCGCTCGCCGATCGCGTGCAGCATCACCTGGAAGCCGGCTCTGTCGTAGGCCGCGACGGCGCGGTCGAGCTCCTCCTGCGTCCAGTTGGGGCTGCCCGTGCCGCCCGCGGCGTAGGGCTCGAACATCGCGGCGGTCCGCGACTCGACCACCCCGTCGACGAAGCCCTTCACCGCGCCGATCCGCAGGCGCGGGCCGGAGTAGCGCTGGCGCAGCTCCTGCTGCCGCGCGAGCAGCTCGGGCGTCGGATCGCGCTCCATGCGCAGCGCGACGTAGACGCGGAGCTGCGGCGAGGCCTGGAGCGCAGTGCGACAGGCTCTCGAGCTCCTCCTCGGAGATCCCCGCCTGGTGGACGCCGGTCAGGCCCCAGCACGCGGCGTGCGAGATGGCGTTGCGGAACGCGCGCTCGTTCTCGTGCGGCAGCCGCTTCGGCAGCAGCCGCTCGACCAGCCTCTGCGCCGACTCCTTGAGGATGCCGGTGGGCTCGCCCGCGGCGTCGCGCGCGATCTCGCCCCCCTCGGGATCCTTCGTCGCGCGCGTGATCTCGGCGAGCCGCAGCGCGGCGGAGTTGACCCAGCCGGTGTGGCCGTCGTACGAGCCGAGGAGCGCGGGCCGATCGGGCACGAGCGCGTCGAGCTGGAGCCGCGTCGGCATGCCGTTCGGGAAAGCGCCGTAGCTCCAGCCCTCGCCGGTGACCCAGCGCGCCTCCGGGTTCGCCTGCGCCCAGGCGCGCACGCGCGCCTGCAGCGTCGCGAAGTCCTTTGCGTCGTCGAGCCGGAGCTCCTCGAGCGACCAGCCGCCGCCCAGCAGGTGGAGGTGCGCGTCGATGAAGCCGGGGCTCACGAAGCGGCCGCGCAGGTCGACCACGTCGGTGCCCTTGCCCGCGAGCTTGCGGATCGCGTCGCTCGCCCCGATCTCGAGGATCGTCGAGCCCCGTATCGCGAGCGCCTGGGCGAGCGGCTGGCTCGGCTCGCCGGTCCAGATGCGGCCGTTCACGAACACGCGGTCGGCGCGGCCCGTGTTCGCCTTGCCCGTCTTGCCGGCCAGGAGCGGCGCGCCCGCCGCCAGCCATGCGGCCGCCGCCACGAGCGCCGCCCTGCCGATCCGCCTCATCGCCGCAGGGCCGAGCGTCAGCACGTGGACCGGCGGCCCCGGCAGGAACGGCGTCGCCTCGCCCTTCACCCACGCCGCGTGGCCGTCCGCGTAGTGGGGGCTGACAGCGGGTGGCCGCTCTGGCCGGCCGGCATGTGGAAGATACCCGTGCTCCTCGCGGCCCGGCGACACCGCCAGCCGCTCGGAGGCGCCGTTCGTCGGGGATCTGGACGCGCGGCATGTTGCTGTCGCCGGGCAGCGGCTCGTGCGGCATGTCGAGGAAGCGCGCGAGCTGCGGCACGGCGCGCGAGATCGGGTGCTGGATCAGCGTGGTGTTGCGGTCGCCCCAGGTCCGCGATCGCGAGCGGCGCGCCGCCCTTCGTCAGCTCGTCGAGCGCGTCGTCGAGCGACGCGAGCAGCAGGTCCTCCCAGCGGCGCGAAGCGCGGGTCGAGCAGGTGCGCCGGGCGCTCGCTGACCAGCACCCAGAGCGGTCCCTCCCACTGCCGCGCGCCCTGGGTCTTGCGGCGCCCGAGGTAGTCGAAGCGGTTGTCGGCCGCCTCGCAGGCCGCGACCAGCGGCGGCAGCGCGTCGCGGGACACCTGGGTCCGGAACTGCGCGCACGATCCGGTAGCCGACGGAGTCGGTGGCGGCCCGCCCGCCCCAGCTGCTCGACGAAGCGGCGCGCCTCGGCGCGCCGCGCGTCCTTCGCGACGGCCTCGGGCGTGAGCAGCTCCAGCAGCAGCTTCTGCCAGCGCGCGAGGAACAGCGCGCGGTCGTCGAGCTGGATCCGCAGCATGTCGCGCTCGCGTCGCCTTGTCGATCGCCAGCAGGTCGTCGCGGATCTGGCGCTGGCGCGCCCCGAGGTCGTAGCCGCCGAAGCCCACGACGTCGAGCTTGTCGCCCGTCGACCACGCGCGAGTTGGCCGTCCAGATGCGGCCGCTCGCCGGGTCCGCGATCCGCGGGTACTGCGCCTCGGGCGCGAGCCAGCCGTCCCAGCGCCGCGAGCCGTCGGCCCACGAGGCGGGCAGCCGGCCGTCGAAGCCGACGCGGCGCGGGATGCGGCCCATGATCGTCCAGCCGATCCGGCCGCTCGCGTCGGCCGTCACGAAGTTCTGGTGCGGGATGCCCGTGAGCGTTCGCGAGCCGCTGCGCCTCGTCGAGCGTCGCGCGCCTGCTCGATGCGGCAGAGCGCGGCGTTCACGCCGTCCTCGCGGAGCGGCACCCAGGCGAGCGCGCGCCGCCGCCCGTCGTGGTCGCGTGTCGACCACCGGCCCCCAGATCGTCTCCGACCACCTCGAGCCGCTCGTCGGCCGCGCCTTTCACGCGGATCGTCTCGGTCGCGCGCTCGAACGTGCGCGGGCCCGTCGGGCGTCAGGTAGGCGTCGGGGTTCTTCGGATCGGGCTCGAGCACCACCAGGTCGCCCAGTCGCCCTGGCTGTTCGTGAAGCCCCAGGCGACGCTGGCCGTTGCTGCCCACCACCACCAGCCGGCAGCCCGGCAGCGTCACGCCGGTGACGCGGCGCTCGGCTCCCGCCGCTTCGAACACGAGCGAGGCGCGGTACCAGGTGTTCGGCACCCCCAGGCCGAGGTGCATGTCGTCCGCGAGCAGCGCGCCGCCGTGGCGGTGTGGCTGCCGGCGACCGCCCAGTTGTTGCTGCCGTAGGCGCATCTCGGCGTCCCTGTCGGCCCACGGGTCGGGAGCGGGCCAGGCCGCTCGAGCGGCCGCGCGCGGCGCGGCCTGGCGCAGATCGACGACGTCGGGTCCCGGCAGCGCCGGCTGGCGCGAAGGGCTCGCCCTCGTTCGGCGCGTCCCACTCGGTGCCGCGGGGATTCAGGAAGGCGAACAGCGCGGGCGGCAGCAGGTCGTGCATCAGGCCGAGTCCCGACTCCATTCCCGCCTGCTCGCCCTGCAGCGTGAGGAACATCGCGAGCGCGCACGAGCAGCGAGTCCTCTTCCTTCCACGGCGACGGGCGCGCTGCGCAGCAGCAGGTACTCGGGCGGTGCGGCGCCGAGCGCCGCGAGCCCGGCCGTCGACCCCCTCGGTGTAGGCGCGCAGGAGCGCGCGCTCGCTCCTCCGGCAGGCGCCTCCACCGCGCGAGCCGCCACCGCGCGCAGCCGCAGCACGCGCACCTCACGGTCGGCCGTGAGAGCGGCCGGGCCGAAGAGCTCGGAGAGCTCGCCCGCCGCGCGCCGTCGCATGAGGTCCATCTGGAAGAAGCGCTCCTGCGCGTGCAGGAAGCCGGTCGCGCGCGCGACGTCGGCGCGGCTGCGGCCGCGCACGACGGGGCACGCCGTGCGCGTCGCGCTCGACACGGACGGCCGCGGCGAGGCCCGGCAGCTTTCGCTCGCCGTCGAGCTGCGGCAGGCTGGCCTCGAGGCGCTGCCCCAGGTACGCGTAGGCGCCGCCCGCGACGACCACGAGCAGCGCGAGCATGCCGCCCAGCGCGACGAGCCAGCGCCGCCTTGCGACGGCCAGCGTCACGCCTGCCCGCGCGTCTGGTTCGCGACCGCCTGGGCCGCGCGCTTCGCCGCCTCGGGATCGCCGAGATAGCGGCTGCGGAGCGGGCGCAGGTCCTGGTCGAGCTCGTAGACGAGCGGGATCCCGGTCGGGATGTTGAGCTCGACGATCGCCTCCTCGCTCACGCCGTCGAGATGCTTGACGAGCGCGCGCAGGCTGTTCCCGTGGGCCGCGATCAGCACGCGGCGGCCGGCCAGGACGTCCGGGACGATCTGGTCGTGCCAGTAGGGCAGGAAGCGCGCCACCGTGTCCTTGAGCGACTCGGTGAGCGGCAGCAGGTCCTTCGGGAGCCGGGCGTAGCGCGGATCGCGCCCCGGATGGCGCTCGTCGCCGGGATCGAGCGAAGGCGGCGGCGTCGCGTAGCTGCGGCGCCAGATCTTGACCTGCTCGTCGCCGAACTTCTTCGCGGTCTCCGCCTTGTTGAGCCCCTGCAGCGCCCCGTAGTGGCGCTCGTTCAGCCGCCAGCTGTTCTTGACCGGGATCCACATCCGGTCGAGGCCCGTCGAGCGTGATCCAGAGCGTGCGGATCGCGCGCCGCAGCACGGAGGTGTGGGCGACGTCGAAGGCGTAGCCGCCTTCCTTCAGCAGCCGGCCCGCGGCGGTCGCCTCCTCGATCCCCTTCGGCGTGAGGTCGACGTCGGTCCAGCCGGTGAAGCGGTTCTCGAGGTTCCAGGCGCTCTCGCCGTGGCGCAGCAGCACGAGCGTGTACATCGGATCAAGACCCTCCGTTGCGAGGGCTCATTATAGTAGTGGCGCTTCGGCCCATGTCCGCCAATCCGCTGCGCATCGTGGCCCGCTTCCCGCGGCCGGTCAGGCTGCTGCTCGCGGGCACGCTGGTCAACAAGCTCGGCACCTTCGTCGTCCCCTACCTGACGCTCGTGCTGCTGCGCGACCTGCACATGGCCGAGCGCGAGGCCGGCTACCTCATCTTCGCCTACGGCGCCGGCTCGCTGGTGTCGATCCTCGTGGGCGGCGTCCTCACCGATCGCCTCGGGCGCCGGCGCACGCTCTTGCTGAGCCTGATCGGCTCGGGCGTGCTGGCGCTCGTGATGGGCCTGCTGCCCTCGCCGCGCCTCTTCGTCCCGCTGCTGGTGGCCTTCGGCTTCATCGCCGATCTCTATCGGCCCGCCGCTTCGGCGATGATCGGCGATCTCTTGCCCTCGAGCCAGCGCGCGAGCGGCTTCGCGGGACTCCGGATGGTGGTGAACCTGGGCTGGGCCGCGGGCACGGCGCTCGGCGGAGTGCTCGCGGACCGGGACTGGCGGCTGCTCTTCCTCGGCGACGGCGCCACGACGCTCGCCTACGGAGTGCTCGTCTATTTCACGATCCCCGAGACGCGCCCGGCGCCGGCCCTGCCCGTCGCGGCGGTGGCGGCGGCACCCGCAGCGGCGCGCGTCCACGGCCGGCGCGGCGCGAGCCCGTTCGGCGACTTCGTGTTCCTGGAGTCGGTTTCGATCACGTTCCTCTTCACGCTGATCTTCTGCTCGAACCTCGTGGTGCTGCCGCTCACGGTGACGCAGTCGGCCGGCTACCCGGCGATCGTGTTCGGCGCGCTCGCGGCGGTGAACGGCGGGATGATCACGCTCTTCGAGCTGTCGCTCGTCGAGCGGCTGAAGCGCTTCCGCAGGCTGCGGCTGGCCGCGCTCGGCTACGCGCTCGTCGGGCTCGGCTTCGGGATGATCGGGCTCGTGATGCACTGGGGATTCTTCCTGCTCGCCGTCGTGATCTTCACGATCGGCGAGATCCTCTCGGCCCCGCAGCAGATGGCGTTCATCGCGGACTGGGCCCCGCCCGAGTCGCGCGGCCGCTACCTGAGCCTCTATCAGGCCACGTGGTCGATTGCGTTCGCCGTGAACCCGATGCTCACGCTGCCGCTGCACGCGGCCCTCGGCGACCGCGCGTTCTGGGGGCTGGCGCCGCTCGTGGCGCTGCCCGGCGTCGTGGCGCTCCTGCGGCTCGACCGCACCGCCGACCGGCCGGAGCGGCTGCGGGGGCTCTCGAGCGAGCCTGGCTAGCGCTCCGAGGTCGCAACGGGCATGTGTGATCCAGCTCACACCGCGGCCACTGTGCGCTGGTCCACCTCGTATCCACGATCTGTAGCGGTATTCAACACCTTTGGTCCGGAGGGCTTGATGGCCAAATGGCCGATTGGAGTTGTCCTGCTTCTCGTGGCCGCCTCGGGTGTCGTCGAGGCCGGGCCGATTCGAAAGCATCCACGGCCGATTCCAGGCTCGTACATCGTCGTATTGCGGCAGGACGCTCGCGCAGCCCCAAGGACGACGATCTCTCGCCCTGCCGAGCGTCGCCGAGCTCGCCACCGAGATGGTGGACCTCTGCACCTCGGCACGCGCACCGGTTCATCTACCAGCACGCGCTCCGCGGCTTCGCCGTGACGGCGACGGAGTTCGAGGCCGAGCAGCTCGCCAACGACTCGCGCGTGGCATTCGTCGAAGAGGACGGCGTGATGGAGGCGAGCGCGGTGCAGAGCGAGCGCCACCTGGGGCCTCGACCGCGTCGACCAGCGCATCCTGCCGCTCAACAAGACGTACCAGTACCAGCAGACGGGCGCCGGCGTCCACGCCTACGTGATCGACACCGGCATCCGCGCGACGCACACCCAGTTCACCGGCCGCATCGGCAACGGCTTCTCGGCGGTCAGCGACGGCCAGGGCACGAACGACTGCAACGGCCACGGCACGCACGTCGCCGGCACGATCGGCGGCACGACCTACGGAATCGCCAAGTCGGTGACGCTGCACCCGGTGCGCGTGCTCTCCTGCAGCGGCTCGGGCACGACCTCCGCCGTGATCGCGGGCGTCGACTGGGTGACGCGCACCGCGTGCGGCCGGCGGTCGCCAACATGAGCCTCGGCGGCGGCGTCTCGAGCGCGCTCGACGCCGCGGTCGTCAACTCGATCGCGGCCGGCGTCACCTACGCGATCGCCGCCGGCAATTCGAGCGCCAACGCCTGCCTGGGCTCTCCGGCTCGCGTCGCGGCGGCGCTCACGGTGGGCGCCACCACCACCACCGACGTCCGAGCCTCGTTCTCGAACTTCGGCGCCTGCCTCGACGTCTTCGCACCCGGCAGCGGCATCGGCTCGGCCTGGTACACGAGCAATACCGCCACCAACTCGCTCAGCGGCACCTCCATGGCGACGCCGCACGTGGCGGGTGCGGCCGCGCTCTACCTGCAGACGCACACCACCGCGACGCCGGCGCAGGTCGCCCAGGCGCTGCTGGCCCAGACGACGGCGGGCCGCGTCGGGGACGCGGGGACGGGGTCGCCGAACCGCCTGCTGTTCACGCTGTTCCCGACGGGCGGTACTGCCGACGTCACGCCGCCGAGCATCCAGCTGACGCAGCCGGCGAGCCACTCGACCGTGAGCAGCAGCGTCAGCTTCGCGGCGAACGCCAGCGACAACTCGGGCATCGTCACTGCCGTGGAGTTCTTCGTGGACGGGACGCGCAGGGGCACCGACAGCTCGGCGCCGTTCGCGATCTCGTGGGACACGCGTACCGTGAGCGATGGGCTGCACATCCTGACCGCGAAGGCCTACGACGCGTCGAACAACGTCGGCGCGAGCGGCCAGCTGGCCGTCACGGTCCGCAACCAGACGACAGCTCTGGAGCGCGTGGCGAACGGCGGTTTCGAGTCGGGGACGACGTCCTGGGTGCTGTCGGGCAACGCCTACTTCTCGAACGGCGGCAGCGCCCACAGCGGCACGGGCTACAGCGTGCTCGGCCTCTACGACAACGCGAGCGGCAGCCGAGTACCAGACGATCGCGATCCCGTCGACGGCCGCCGGCAGCCTGACGTTCTGGCTCAACGTGACCTCGAACGAGAGCACGACCACCGTGGCCCGCGACCGCTTCTTCGTGGAGGTCCGGAGCACGTCGGGGGCCCTGCTCAGCACGCTCGCCACCTTCTCCAACCTCCACAAGACGACCGGCGCCGTCTACACACTGCGCTCCTTGAACGTCGCTTCGTACAGGGGACAGACCGTAAGGGTGCAGTTCCGCGCCACGACGGACGGGTCGCTTCCAACGGCCTTCCGCGTGGACGACGTCTCCCTCCGCTAGGAGCTGCCCCTGCGTGGAGGGGGTGGGCGGTCTCCCGGACCGCCCACCCCCTCCCGCACTTTCTGATTCATGGAGCCGCCTCGCCCGGGGCGTGTCAGGCCGCCTGAGCCGTGCGTGCGAGGACTGCGGCGTCAGCCGGCCCGCAGCACCTCTGCCACGTCCGTGCGCGCCGCGCGGCGGGCCGGATGGAGCGAGACCACGAACGCCAGCAGCGGCAGCGCCGCGACGGCCACGAGCGCGGCCGGATCGAGCGGGCTCGTCCCGAACAGCACCCGCGCCACGATCGGCCGCAGCAGCGCGGCCGTGGCCGCGCCGAGCGCGAGCCCGGGCAGCACGAGGCGCAGGCCCGCGCCGGCGACCCAGCGCACGAGCTGCGCCTCGCCGGCTCCGAGCGCCAGGCGGACGCCGATCTCGCGCGTGCGTTCGCGTACCCGGTGCAGCAGCACACCGTGGACGCCGACGAGCGCGAGCAGCACCGCCACGCCGGCGAAGCCCGCGAGCAGCTGCGTGAGCTGCCGGTCCCGAGCGTAGGTCGCGGAAGCGAGCTCGCTGAGGTCGTAGATCCCGTGGGCGGGCTTGGCCGGATCGAGCTCGCGCAGCACCTGGCGCACGGCGGGCGCGAGGTAGCGCGGGTCCTGCGAGCTGCGCACGGCCACGTTCATCACGAGGTACGGCCGCTGCGCGTGCGGGAGGTAGATCTCCTGCCGCGGCTCGGCGCGCGGGCCGGAGAAGCGCACGTCGTTCACGACGCCGACGACGTCGTAGGGATAGGTCCCGTTGGTGCTGTAGTCGACGACGAGGCGACGTCCCACCGCCGTCTCGCCCGGAAACAGCCGGCGCGCGAGCCCCTCGCTCAGGATCACGCGGCGCTCCGTCTGCGGCCCGTCGGCCTCGTCGAAGGCGCGCCCCGCGACCACCCGCAGGCCGAGCGTGCGGAAGTAGTCGGGCGTGACCATGCGCACCCAGGCGGCGCGCAGCGAGCGCTCGGCGGCGGGCGCGCCCTCGGGCCAGACGGGGCGCTCGAAGTCGGGACCGAGCGGGCTCGTCGGCAAGGCCGTCGCCGCGCCGGCCGCAACGACACCCGGCAGCGCGCGCAGACGCTCGACGAGCTCCTGGTAGTAGACGCGGCTGCGGCCGCCGGAGCCGTAGCCCTGCATGTCGAGGAACACGGGCGCCACCAGCACGCCGCGCGGCTCGAAGCCGGGATCGACCGCGCTCAGGCGCTGGTAGCTGCGCACGAGCAGGCTCGCTCCCGCGACGAGCACCACGGCCGTCGCCACTTCGGCCACCACGAGCAGGTCGCGCAGCCGCCGGCCCCGTCCAGGGCCGGCGATCCGGCTCGTCGCGTCGACCACCCCGGGAGCGGGCTGGGCGCGAGAGAGGCGGAAAGCCGCGGGCAGGCCCGAGACGAGCGCGGCAGCGAGGTCGCCGCGCCGGCGAACGCGAGCTCCACCGGGCCGAGGCTCACCTCGTCGAGCCGCGGCAAGGACGCGCCCGTCTGCCGGAGGAGCGCCAGGCCGGCCGCTGCGAGCAGCACGCCGAGCGCGCCGCCGCCGCCCGACACCAGGAGCGGCTCGAGCAGGAACTGGCGCACGAGCCGCTGCGCGCGACGCGCCCAGCGCCTGGCGCAGCGCCGCCTCGGGCAGGCGCTCGAGCCCGCGCGCGAGCGACAAGAGCGCGACGTTGGCGGACGCCACCACCAGCACGCAGCGCGACCGCGAGCAGCAGCACGAGCAGCGTGGCGCGGGTGTCGCCCACCACGTCGTCGCGCAGCGGCACGAGCCGCACGCTCCAGCCCTCGTTCGTCTGCGGGTGCTCGCGTGCGAGCGCGCTCGCGATCGCGCGCAGCTCGGCCTCGCCCTGTCGCAGGCCGGTGCCGGAAGCGAGCCGCGCGACGCCCACGACGTAGTGCTGGTCGCGCGGCGGGCGCTCGCTCAGGCCCCAGGGCAGGAAGAGCTGCGCCTCCGCCGCGGGCAGCGTGAAGCCGCGCGGCATCACGCCGATGACGCGCATGGGACGCCGCTCGATCACGACCGTCTGCCCCAGCACCGCGGGGTCGGAGCCGAAGCGCCGCTGCCACAGCGTGTGGCTCAACACCACGACCGGATCTGGCGAAATCGGGCGAGGCGGCGGTGTCGAAGAGCGCGATCCGCGTCTCCTCCGGCGTCGGCGTGCGGCCGAGCGCGGGCTCGACTCCGAGCAGCGGGAAGAAGTCCTCGGTCACCTGCGCCGAAAGCACCACTTCCGACTCGCCGCCCGCCGTGAGCGTGCGGCCCATCGTGTAGAAGCCGGCCAGGCCCCGGAAGCCGCGCGCCTGCCGCCGCCAGTCGAGCAGGTTCCCGGTGGTGATCCCGGCGCGCTCGACGCCCGCGGGCGGCGTTCTCGTCGTAGAGCCTGACGAGCGAGCCGGGGTCCGGCAGCGGCAGCGGCCGCAGCACGACCGCGTCCACCACCGCGAAGAGCGCGGTGCTGGCGCCCACGCCCAGCGCGACGGTCAGCAGGCACGCCGCGGCGAACGCCGGGCCGCCGCGCGAGCACCCGCAGCGCGTGCGCCGTGTCCTTCGCGAGCGCGTCGAGCGAAGCGCCGGCACGGCCGTCGCGCAGCCGCTCGCGCACCTCCTCCGGGTCGCCGAGCTCGAGCCGCGCCTGGCGGCGCGCCTCTGCCCGGCGAGAGTCCCGCGCGCACCTTCTCGGCGGCCGCGAGCTCCAGGTGCTGGACGAGCTCCTCGCGCGCCTCGCGGTCGATGCGTTCGCGCCGCGCGAGCTCGAGCAGCCACCTCCGAAGCCGGGTCAGCACGTGGCCTCCTCAGGTCGCCTTCAGGATGCGCGTGATCGCCGCCGAGACGCGCTCCCATTCCTTCTGCTCGGCGCTCAGACGGCGGCGGCCGGACGCCGTGAGCCGGTAGTACCGGGCGCGCCGGCCGTTCTCGCTCGCCTTCCACTCGGCTTCGACCAGGCCGTCCTTCTCGAGCCGCTGCAGCGCCGGATACAGCGAGCCGAGCGTGACCTTGAAGACGCCGTGCGAGACCTGCTCGATGCGCTGGCCGATGCCGTAGCCGTGCAGCGGCTCGAGCGCGAGCGTCTTCAGGACCAGGAGCTCCAGTTTCTCGGCCGCCAGCTGCGCCTCCTATCGATATCGATAGGAAGCTACGCCGCGTGCGCCCCGCTGTCAAGCAAGCTGCGCGCCCGGTGGCGGGCAGGCCCGCGGGGGTTACGGGCTATAGTCGCGGGGCATGTCCGAAACGGCTCCATCCGGCGCGCGCGCGACGCGCCGGCTGCTCGGGCTGCTCGAGTGGCCCGAGCACGTCACTCCAACCGAGCGCCGCTCGCTCTGGGCGGGCGGGCTCGGCTGGATGCTCGACGCCATGGACGTGATGCTCTACTCGATGGTGCTCGCGCACCTGATGCGCGACCTCGGGATGGACAAGGCGAGCGGCCGGGCTGCTGAACTCGCTGACGCTGCTCGCCTCCGCGATCGGCGGGCTGCTCTTCGGCTTCCTCGCGGACCGCGTCGGCCGCACGCGGGCGCTGATGCTCTCGATCCTCGTCTACTCGCTGGCGAGCGGCGCCTGCGCCTTCTCCACCACGATCGTCGAGCTCGCGCTCTTCCGCTTCGTGCTCGGCCTCGGGATGGGCGGCGAGTGGACGACCGGCGCCGCGCTCATCGCGGAGACGTGGCCGGCCGAGCACCGCGGCAAGGCGCTCGGCCTGATGCAGTCGAGCTGGGCGATCGGCGAGATGATCGCCGCCGGCGTCGTGGCCGTGGTGCTGCCGGGCTTCGGCTGGCGCGCGGTGTTCCTGGTGGGCGTGCTGCCGGCGCTCGTCGTGCTCTGGATTCGGCGCGACGTGGCGGAGTCGGAGATCTGGCTGCGCCAGAAGCGCAGCGGCAGCACGGGATCGCTGCGCGTCCTGTGGCGCAAGGACCTGCGGCGGCACGGCCTGCTGGCGACGGCGATGAACGCCTGCGCGATGTTCGGCTACTGGGGGCTGTTCACCTGGATCCCCGCCTACCTCGCGCTGCCGGTGGCGGAAGGCGGGCGCGGGCTCGACCTCATGAAGACGACGGTCTGGCTCGTCATCATGGGCGTCGGCAAGTGGTTCGGATACGCCCTCTTCGGCTTCTTCGCCGACGCCTTCGGCCGGCGACGGAGCTACGTCGCCTATCTCCTGATCGCTGCCGCCCTGGTGCCGCTGTTCGGGATGGCCGAGACGCCGTTCTGGCTGCTCGTGCTCGGGCCCTTCGTGGCGTTCTTCGGGACCGGCTACTTCTCGGGCTTCGGCGCGATCGCCTCCGAGCTGTTCCCGACCGAGGTGCGCGCCACGGCAATGGGCCTGAGCTACAACGTCGGGCGCGGGCTGTCGGCGGCCGCGCCGGCCATCGTCGGCCTGCTCGCGGCTCGCTTCGGGCTGGGCTCGGCCTTCTTCCTGCAGGCCGCCGCCTTCTTCGCCGCCGCGCTCCTCGCGCTGACGCTGCCCGAGACGAAGGGCAAGCGGCTCGACTGACGGCGTCTACCCGATCGCCGGCGGCTTCCCCATCACGTCGTCGACGCGTGAGGTTCGGATCTCGCCGAGATTCAGCGCGCGGAGCGGCGCCTCCACCTTCGCGCGATCACCGACCACCACGAGCGCGATCGTCTTCGTGTCGATCGCTCCGCGCGCCGCCTGCTGCAGCGCGGCTGCGTCCACGGCGAGCGCCTTCGGCACGAAGCCTTCGTAGAAGCCGTCGGGCAGGCCGTAGACGACGGCGTCGACCATGCGCTGGGCGAGCTGGCCCGTGGTCTCGAAGTCGCCGCGCGTAGCCGAGCGCGGCGTAGTTGCGCGCGCGCTCCACCTCGTCCGCGGCGGCCGGCGTCAGGATCCGCGCGAGCTCCTTGAACACCTCGCCCAGCGCGGGGCCGGTCTTGTCGGTCTGCACGTCCGTCGCCACCTGGAAGAGCCCGCCGGTGAGGTTGCGGCGGAAGCCCGAGCGCGCCCCGTAGGCGTAGCCGTGCTGCTCGCGCAGGTTGTCGTTGAGGCGCGACGTGAACGAGCCGCCGAGCAGCGTGTTCATCACCTGGTTCGCGGCGAAGGCCGGATCGGGCCAGCGCGGGCCCCACGCGGCCGAGCCGCAGCGAGGACTGCGCCGCCTCCTTCTTGTCGACGAGCCAGATCGAGCGCCCGGTGAGCTGCCGGGGCGCCGGCAACGCCGGCACCGGCGTGGCGGCGGGCGCAGCCTTCCAGGAGCCGAACGCCTTCTCGAGCGACGGCAGCACCGAGGCGGAGGCGTCGCCCACCACCACGAGCGTCGCGGCGCTCGGGACGTAGCGTGCCGCGTGGAACGCGCGCAGGTCGGCGGCCGTGAACGCGGCGATCTGCTCGGCGCCGCCGGCCTGCGGCTTGCCGTAGCGGTGCGCGGGGCCGAAGACGGCCTGCGCCAGCGCGTGCGCCGCGATGGCGCCGGGCTCGTCGCGGGCCTGGAGCAGGTCGGTGAGCGCTTCCTTGCGCAGCCGCTGGAGCTCGGCTTCCGGGAAGTCCGGCCGCAGGGCCACGTCCGCCACCAGCGGGAGCGCCTCGTCGAGCCGGGCGATCGGGACCCGCAGGCGCACCGTCGAGACGTCCCACGCCGAGCCGGCGCCGACCGTCGCGCCCAGGAAGTCGATCGCGTCGGCCAGCGCGAGCGCGTCCTTGCCGCCGGCGCCCTCGTCGAGCATGTCGGCGGTCATCGCCGCGAGACCCTCGCGGCCGGCGGGGTCGGTGACGGCGCCCGCGCGCAGCACGAGGATCACCTCGACCACCGGCACCTCGTGCATGCCGACGAGCACCACGCCGATGCCGTTCGACAGCTTGAGCCGCTCGACGGGCGGCAGCTTGAGCGGCTTCACCGGACCGGGCTTCGGCGGGTGGCTGCGGTCCGCCTGCGCCAGGAGCGGCGCGGCGGCGAGCAAGGCGGCCGCGACGAGCGACGCGGCGCGTACGGCGAGCCGGGCGCTCACTTCGTCACCTCCGCCACTGCCAGCTCTTTCTTGCCTTCGGGCACCACCGAGATCAGCACGCGCCCCGCGCCGAGGAACTTGAAGGCCGCTGCCTGCACGTCGCTCGGGGCGAGCGCGCGGTAGCGCGCCAGGTCCTCCTCGAAGTAGTCGGGATCTCCGGTGCGGAAGTAGTAGAGGTTCAGCTGGTCGGCCTTGCCGCCGAAGCCGCCGACCCGCTCGAGGCGGTCGAAGAAGCTCGCCTCGGTGCGGTTCTGGAAGCGCGAAAGCTCGCGCTCGCTGGGCGGCGCCGCCTGCAGCTTCGCGATCTCCTCGTCCACCAGGCGGCGGATCTCCTCGAGAGTGTGCCCGGAGCGGGCCGTCACCACGACGGCGAAGGTCGAGGCCAGACCCTGGCTGCCCTGGCCTGCGCTCACGTCCTGCGCGACCTGCAGCTCGTAGACCAGCCGCTTGTAGAGCCGCGAGTTCTTGCCGCCCGCGAGCACCCCGGCCACGGCGTCGAGCGCGGCGTCGCCGGGCGCGAAGGCCGGCGGCGTCACCCAGGCCAGGTAGAGCCGCGGCAGCTGCACGCGATCCTCGAGCACGATCCGCTTCTCCTCGCGCAGCACGACCGGGCGCGGCGCGATCGGCTCCGTGGGCTCGCTCTTCGGCACGTCCTTGAACCACTTCTCCGCGGCGGCCTTGACCTCGGCGGTGTCGACGTCGCCGGCGATCACCAGGCTCGCGTTGGCGGGCCCGTACCACTTCCTGAAGAAGTCCATCACGTCCTGGTGGCTGGCGGCGGAGAGGTCCGCCATCGAGCCGATCACCGGCCACGAGTAGGGATGGTCCTTGGGAAAGAGCGCGGGCGGCAGCGCGTCCTCGACCTTGCCGTAGGGCTGGTTCTCGACGCCCTGGCGGCGCTCGTTCTTGACGACGTCGCGCTGGCCGTCGATCGTGGTCGGCGTCATGTTGTCGAGCAGGAAGCCCATGCGGTCGGACTCGAGGAAGAGCGGCATCTCGACCGCGTTCGCCGGGACGTCCTCGTAGTAGTTGGTGCGGTCCTCCTGCGTCGAGCCGTTGTTGTCGCCGCCGACCGCCTCGAGCCAGCGGTCGAACGCGCCCTCGGGCACGTTCTTCGAGCCCTCGAACATCAGGTGCTCGAAGAGGTGCGCGAAGCCCGTGCGCCCCGGCGTCTCGCGGCCCGAGCCCACGTGGTACCAGCAGTTCACCGCCGCGACCGGCGCCGAGTGGTCCTCGTGCACGATCACCGTGAGGCCGTTCGGGAGGCGGAACATCGTGTAGGGGACGCTGAGCCGGGCGGGCGCGGGACTCGCGGGGGCGGCGGCGAGGAGAAGCACGAGTGGGACTGCGAGGGGCATGGACGAAGCCTCCGAAATCAGACGTCCAGGAGATTGAACGAGAGACAAGCCCGAAAACGGAGGCCAGTCTAGCTCAGCTCCGACGCGTCTCTTCGAGACGCGCCGGGGTCATGCGTGCGAGTGCGTCGCCCCTGATTCGATCAAGTCCTTGAAGACCGACTTGTCGATCGCCTTGTCGACCGCGGCGCGGGCGCTGATCTTCTTCTCGTCGTAGAGCTTGCGGATCGACGAGTCCATGTCGATCATGCCTTCCTTGACGCCGGTCTGGATCGCCGAGGTGATCTGGGGCGTCTTGCCCTCGCGGATCATGTTGCCGATCGCCGGCGAGGAGAACAGGATCTCGATCGCCGCCACGCGGCCGCCGCCGAGCTTCGGGATGAGCTGCTGCGCGACCACCGCGCGCAGCGTCTCGCCGAGCACGGCGCGGATCCCTTCCTGCTCGCCCGCCGGGAAAACGCTGATGATGCGGTCGCAGGTCTTGGCGGCGTTGTTGGTGTGCAGCGTGCCGAACACGATCGTGCCCTTCTCGGCCGCAGCGAGCGCCATCTGGATCGTCTCGAGGTCGCGCATCTCCCCCACCAGGATCAGGTCCGGGTCCTCGCGGCCCGCCGACTTGAGCGCCTCCGAGAACGACGTCGCGTGCGCGCCGATCTCGCGCTGGTGGATCAGGCACTTCTTGTTCGGGTGCACGAACTCGATCGGGTCCTCGATCGTGATGATGTGGTAGTTCTTGGTCTCGTTGATCAGGTTGATGACGGCGGCGAGCGTCGTCGACTTGCCCGAGCCGGTGGGACCGGTGACCAGCACCAGGCCGTTCTCCATCGCGGCCAGCTTGCGGATCTGATCCGGCATCCCGAGCTGCTCGAGCGTCATGATCTTCGAGGGGATCACGCGGAAGACGGCGCCCGAGCCGCGCTGCTGGCGGAACACGTTGACGCGAAAGCGCGCGACCCCGGCGATCTCGTACGCGAGGTCGACGTCGCCGGTCGCGACGAACTCCTCCCACAGGCGCTCCGGAAGGATCGGCCGCATCAGCTCGGTGAAGTCGGCCTCCGACAGCGTCCGATAGCGGATCGGCTCCATCGATCCCGACACGCGCAGCATCGGCGGGCGCCCCACGGTCATGTGGAAGTCGGAGGCGCCGCGGCTCGTCATCAGGCGCAGGAAGCGGTCGATCTTGGGTGCGGACGCGGAGCCCACGCTGCTCATGGCTTCCTCGGCTCGGGTGCGGTGGGAGTGGAAGCGGCCGGGGCGCCGCCGGGCAGGAAGGCCTCGAACTCCTCCTTCTTGGAGGCCGCGCGATACGCGGTCTCGCCGCTGATCCTGCCGGCGGTGACGAGCCCCTTGAGCGCGTCGTCGAACGTCTGCATCCCCACCGACTTGCCGATCTGCATCGCCGAGGGGATCTGGAACGTCTTCTCGTCGCGGATCATGTTGGCGACCGCCACGGTGTTGCGCAGCACCTCGAAAGCCGCCACCTGCTTGCGCGGCTCCTTGGACGGCAGCAGGCGCTGCGCGATCACGAACTTGAGCGATTCCGACAGCGCCGCGCGCACCTGGCCCTGCTCGTCGGCCGGGAACGACGCCAGGATGCGGTCGACCGCCTTGTGCGCCGAGGTGGAGTTGAGCGTGCCGAGCACGATGTGGCCCGTCTCGGCGGCCGTGAGCGCGAGCGCGACGCTCTCGGTGTCCCTGAGCTCGCCGATCACCACCACGTCCGGGTCCTCGCGCAGGGCGGCCCTGAGCGCGCGCGCGAACGACTGGGTGTCGCGGCCCACCTCGCGCTGGTTGATCAGGCAGTTCTTGAACGGGTGGACGAACTCGACGGGGTCCTCCATCGTGATCACGTGGTCGTGGCGCGTCTCGTTGAACAGGTTCACGAGCGCAGCGAGCGTCGTCGACTTGCCCGAGCCCGAGGGCCCGCACACGATCACGAGCCCCTGGTGGTAGTCGGCGATCTCCGCGAGCTGCGGCGGCAGCGCGATCTCGGCGGTCGTCGGCGGCCGCTCCGGGATCACGCGGAAGACGCCGTTCATCCCCTTCTGGTCGATGAAGACGTTGGCGCGGTAGCGGCCGGCCGTCGGGATGTAGTGGCAGAAGTCGAGCTGACGCTCCTGCTGCACCCGCTCCCACTGCGCGTCGGTCAGGATCTCGCGCACCATCGCCTCGGTCTGCTGCGGCGTGAAGGGCTCGCCCTGCGCGCGCACCAGGTCGGCGGCGAGCCGGATCACCGGCGGCTGGCCGACCGAGAGGTGGAAGTCGGAGGCGCCGTTGTTGCGGGTGGCGACCAGGAGCGCGTTGAGCTTGGGCTCGCCGGCGGCCGACTTGGCGGAGAGCGCCTGCTGCCTGAGCTGCTCCTCGTCGGCCATCTTGGTCTGCTGGCGCGCGGCCATCTCCAGCGTGATCTCGAAAGCCCGCGAGCGCACCGCGCGCGACGGGTCGCCCTTCGCGACGTTGCGGACGAAGTCGAGCATCTGGGGGTGGTTGAAGTGGCTGAGCGCCTGGATCACCTCGATCCGCACCTCGGGCGCCGGGTCCTGCAGCAGCTGCGACAGCGCCGGAGCGGCGCGCAGGTCGCCGATGCGGCCGAGCGCCTCGACCGCGCTCCAGCGCGTCTCGGGGTCGGAGAGCGCCTCCATCAGCGGCTGGACGCCGCGCGGGTCCTTGAGCCGGCCGAGGGTCTCGGCCGCCGTGATGCGGATCCACCAGTCGGGATCCTTGAGCAGCCCGATCGTGGCCGGCACGATGCGCGGATCCTCGAACGACTGCGCCACGAGCATCGCCGAGCCGCGCACCTCCTCGTCGGGGTCGGAGAGCAGCTCGATCGTCGGCTCGAGCAGGTCGTTGCCGAAGGCGCGCATCGACTCGAGCGCGCGGTCGCGCGCCCAGCCCGCGAGCGACTTGGAGAACGTGATGTAGCGCCGCACCACGCCGCGGCGGTCGGGCATGCCGAGCAGGATCTTGAGCACCACCGAGCGGGTCGGCGCCTCGCCCGCCGCGATCAGCGGCAGGATGCGGTCGGCGAACGCGGGACCCTGGCTGGCGGCCGCGCGTGTCAGCGCCTCGACCAGCGCCTGCTGCGTCGTGTAGTCCACGAGCGGGAGCTGCTCGACGAACAGGTCGACCGAGCCGACGGCGTCGTGCTGAGCGAGCACGGCGAGCGCCTTCTCGCGCAGCGGCTTCTCCGGGTCGCGCGCGAGGCGCTGCCAGCGCGGCAGCGACTTCGCGTCGGGCGGCTGCCCCGCGAGCTTCCCGAGATACGCGAGACGCTCCTCGACGCGGCCCGTCGTCGCGAGATGCCAGAGCACCGGCTCGAGCGCGGGCGAAGGCGGCGCGTCGAGCAGCAGGCGCCGCGCGATCTCCTGGGCCTCGCCCTTGCCCTGCACGCCGATCTCGGCGATGCGCCGCTCGGTGCCGGGCAGGCCGAGCGAGAAGAGCGAGGCCGCCGCGGCCCGCACCGCCGCCTCGGGCTTGCCGCGCGACTCGCCGATCACGGCGTCGGGCGTCTCGGGATCCGCCACGCGCTTGAGGATCGGCAGCACCGCGTCGCGGTAGGCGCGGTCCGGACGGAACAGCATCCAGGCGAGGTCCTTCGCCTTGAGCCCGTCGGCGGTTGCGAGCTGCGCGAGCAGCTGGTCGCGCTCCTGGCTCGTCTGGAACGTCTTGTCGGCGAGGCGCTTCAGGACGAGCCGGAGGTCGGATGCGGACAGAGGCCATGCGCGGCGCAAGTATAGCCGCTCCTCAACGGCGTCCGGCGGCTGGCCCGGCGTCACCCCCTTCCATCAGCAGCGTCTGGATGTCGCCCATCACGGTCTGCGGGTGCAGGAACGTCGACGTGTAGATCTCGCGGACGTAACCGGACCGGTCGATCAGGAACACCTTGAGCACATGGGAGAGCTGCCGCACCGGGCGGCCGGTCGACGTGTCCACCGAGTAGCGCACGTCCTGCCCGAAGCCCTCGACGAGCGGGAGTACATCCTCGACGGAGCGCGTCGTGAGGAAGTGCCAGCGCAGTCCCCCCTCATCCTCGGCCTGGCTGCCGGCGTAGCGCTTCATCACCGCCGGCGAATCGTGCGCGGGGTCGAAGCTCAAGGTCACGAATTGGACCTTGTCGGCCAGCGTCGGCGCCGCCTGGATCTCGTCCTTCAGCCGGTGGAAGACCCGATACGCGAGCGGGCAGCCCTCGGGATTGATGCACGTCGTGTAGATGAATCCGAGCAGTGTGATCCGCTCGCGGGTGAACCGCGACAGGGGCGCGGGGCGCCCGTCCACCGTCAGCACGCGGCCCTCGGGCGCCCGCATGATGCGGTGGAGCCGGTACGTTCCCGGCTCGGGGGGCACGAAGTCCAGGGGCGGCCGAGGCTCGTCCGCTGCGCGCGCGCGCACCGCCAGCGCCGCCGGACCGACGAGCAGGGCGAGGCCAGTCAGCCAGACCGGCCAGCGGCGGGCGCTAGCGGGCGTTCGGCGCGGCATAGGCGGTACGCAGCACGTTCGAGCCCAGCTTCATGTGGTGGGCGCGCCCGAGCTTCTCGCGCGTGAAGTCCACCTCGAAGACCTGCTTCAGCTCCTTGCCGTCCCAGGTGAACCCACGCAGGAACTGCTCGTTGTCGGCGCCGCCCTTGTCCCAGTTGGCGAGCAGCGAAGACGTGATGTAGACCCGCGTTCCGTCCCAGCTCTGCGAGATCATGTTGACCTGCCGGCCGGTGTGCTTCTCGTAGGTCTGCTTCGGCGCGCGCGGGTTGGACAGATCGAAGTAGCGCGTCATGCCGTCCATGAACGTGTTCACCCAGAGTCCCTTGCCGTCGCGGGTGATGCTGATGTCCACGGGCAGGGGGATCTTCGCCGGGTCGCCGATCGTGGCCACTTCCTTCGCCTGCCACCGACCGGCGGCGTCCTGGTCCACCAGCCACAGCTTGGAGGTCAGGGCGGCGGCCGTGATCGCCCAGTTCTCGCCCGGATCGAGCGACCAGCGGATCTCGAGCGGCGCGCCGGGCACGGCCAGGATCTGTTGGGGCTTCATCGCCTTCAGGTCCCACACGACCATCGTGTTGCCGAAGCGCTTCATGGCCGCTTCATCCTTGATCAGCTCACCGAGCGGCCGCATGTAGTTCGCATAGCCGGTGAAGCTCGACGTGAGCATGACGTTCTTCTTCGGGTTCACCGCGAGGTCGTAGGCGTAGCCATCGCCGCCGCTCCCGACCGGCATCGGATGGCTGGCGATGAAGTCGCCGTTGTTGTTGTAGACGGCCATGCCGGTGACGCCGCCCTTGTCCTTTTCCTGGGAAAGCGCCTGGACGACCATGCGGCCCGGAAGCGCGTAATACGTGTGGGGTCCGATGTAGCCGGTCCTCTTGGCGAGATCCTTGATCGTCTTCACGAGCTTCGGTCGGGCGGGGTCGGTCGCGATGTCGAAGACGTAGATGTCGCTGCCCGCCAGCCCGCCCGCCCAGATCCGGCGGCGGTCGTCGGTGAAGCCCATGTGATGCGCTTCGCCGCGTGTGCCGACGGCCGCCTGGTGCAGAACCTTGCCGTAGGTGGCCGACTTTGGATTGACATCGACCGTCACCAGCTTGTCCGAGCCGTCACCGAGGCCCTCGACGCCGAGCGTCCAGACGTAGACGTAGTCCTCCTGCCCCTTGATGAGGTTGGCGATGTAGGGCGAGTTGCAGGTTTCGTCGGTGACGGCGGGGGGCGGGGCGAGCACGACGACCGAGCGCGGCTGCCGCCGCGATACGGCATGTGAACAGCATACGTTTTGTCACTTCGTTCTCCTCGCTTTCCTTCTCTGCCCCAACACTTACGGAGGACGGTGACCTGAAGTCACGAAGGAACGCCGAAGAAACGCCGAAGAGGCCCCAGGCAGCCTGCCATCGTGGTTTTTGAGCGGCGCCGGGTCGTCGCTTATGATCAGGACGACCCTGGCGCTTCGCAATGATCGAGCCGGCCGCGAAGTCGCGACACGCCTATACCTTCAAGGATTTCAGCCTCGATCTGGACCGCGGCTGCTTGTGGCGCGGCGCCGAGGAGCTGCGCCTCCGACCCAAGGTCTTCGAAGCCCTCAAATACCTGGTCCTGAACGACAACCGGCTCGTGACCAAGGAGGAGCTGATCAGCGCCCTCTGGCCGGACTCGTTCGTCACCGACGATTCCCTCGTCCAGTGCCTGGTCGAGCTGCGTCGTGCGCTCGGGGACGAGGCCCAGGCGTGCCTCAAGACCGTGCCGCGGCGAGGCTACATCTTCACGGCCAGCGTCAGGAAGGCCTCCGCGTCGCCGCCGACAACGGCCAACCGCGGAGACCCCGGCTGCCGTAGAGGCCCCCCGGCGAGCGGCTATCGCTCTGCTTGCGCTCCTCGTCGGAACGGCCGCCGTGTTCTTCCATTTCATGGAGACCCGCCGGCCGGCCCGGACCGACGCCTTCACGGACAAGGACAGCGTCCTCATCGCGGACTTCGTCAACACGACCGGGGACGACGTCTTCGACGGGACGCTGCGGCAGGCCATGGCGGTGCAGCTCGGACAGAGCCCGTTCCTGAACATCTTCTCGGAGGAGCGCGTCCGGGAGACGCTTCGCTACATGGGCCGGCCGCCCGATGAGCGGCGTGACGCCAGACCTCGCGCGCGAGATCGCCCAGCGGCAAGGTGTCAAGGCGCTGCTGGCCGGGTCCATATCGAACCTCGGCCGCCACTACGTCATCAACCTGGAGGCGGTGAACGCGGCCACCGGGGAGACGATCCTGCGCGAGCAGGTCGAGGCGGAAAGCCGCGAGAGGGTCCTGGGCCGGCTGGGAGAGGCCGCGGCGAAGTTCCGGGAGAAGCTGGGCGAGTCCGTCTCGTCCATCGAGAAGTTTGCCGCGCCGATCGAACAGGCCACGACGCCGTCACTGGAGGCGTTCAAGGCCTACGACCTGGGCCGGACAGAGACAGTTCAGCGGCCAGTACTTCGAGGCCATCCCTCTCTATCGGCGCGCGGTGGAGCTGGATCCGAACTTCGCAATCGCCTACGCCGCCCTCGCAATCTCCTACGGCACTGCGCGGGAGGACGACCTGGCCGCGCAGTTCGCGCAGCGCGCCTTCGCGCTGCGCGAACGGGTGACCGAGCGCGAGAGGTTCTACATCTCGGCGCGCTACTACATGGACGTGCTCGGCGACGGGGACAAGGCCATCGAGGTGCAGGAGCTGTGGAAGCAGACCTACCCACGCGACTTCGTCCCCCGCACGAACCTGTCCGCCCGCTACTCCGCGATCGGCCAGCACGAGCGGGCGCTCGAGGAGGCGCGCGAGGGAGTCCGCTTGAATCCGGATGCGGGCGTCGCGTATGCCGCCGTGGCGCACGCCTCGATCTGCCTGGCCCGGTATCCGGACGCGCGGGCCGCCATCGAGCAGGCCGTGTCCCGGAAGCTGGAGCCTCCCTACAGTCGGTACATGCTGTACGGGATCGCCTTCCTGGAGGGAGACACGGCCACGATGCAGCAGCAGGTCGACCGCGTCGCTGGAACGCCGACCGAGGCGGGAATGCTGGCGATGCAGTCGGTGGCGGCCGCGTACGCAGGCCAGGTGCGCCGGGCACGGAAGCTGACGGAAACGGCCATCGACCTGGCCACGAGCCGTGGCCTGAAGGAAGGAGCCGGCCTGTATTCCGCGGGAGACGCCCTGTGGGAGGCGGCTTATGGCAATTGCCGGGAGGCGCGAGCGGACCACGGCGCGAGCGCTCTCCCTGTCGCGCGGCCGCAGCCCCCTGCGCTGGAGCGCGCTCGCTCTCGCGATGTGTGGCGAGTCGCGACGCGGCGCAACGGCTCACCGAGGAAATGGGCCGGCGCTTCCCCCAGGATTCCTTCATGAGCACTTCCTGGCTGCCGATGACCCACGCCGCACTCGAGATCCGTCGCGGCCATCCGGCGCGTGCCATCGAAACGCTGGAACGGCCGGGCCGCGTCGAGCTGGGCACCGACGCCTTGTTGTGGCCGGCCTACGTGCGCGGCCTGGCCTACCTCGCTCAGGGCGCCGGAAACGAGGCCCGGGCCGAGTTCCAGAAGATCCTGGACCGCAAGGGTGTGCTGGCGCCGAAGGACTTGAATCCGGTCGGCCTGACCCTCTATCCACTGGCCTGGCTCGGCCGTGCCCGCGCCAGCACGCTCACCGGCGACGTGGACGACAGCCGGGCAGCCTACGAAGACGCTCCTGGCGTCGTGGAAGGATGCCGATTCCGACATTCCCATCCTTCGCGCCGCCAGACGTGAGTACCGGCAACTCGGGATCCCGCGCCCGGTACGCGAAGGGCGCCTTCCCGCCGGGCACCCGACCCGACAGTAAGCCGGGTGCGCCCGCCCTGCTTTGGCGGCAAGATCCCGTGCCATGGACCTGTCGGTCTACTGGTACGGTGGGCAGACGCCGCGAGTCGAGCCGCTCCGGGGCGACGTAAAGAGCGAGGTCGTCGTCGTCGGTGGCGGCATGGCGGGTCTCACCTGCGCCCAGTCGCTCGTCGCGCGCGGGGTCGAGGTCACGGTCGTCGAACAGGCGTTCTGCGGCGCGGGGGCGAGCGGAAGGAGCTCGGGCTTCATCACGCCGGACTCGGAGCTCGAGCTCTCGGATCTCGTTTCGAACTACGGCGAAAGGCAGGGCCAGGCCCTCTGGGAGTTCGCTAGAGCCGGCCTCGAGCGCATCCGTCGGACGATCGAGGATCTCGCCATCGATTGTGACTACCAGGTTCAAGACTCGCTCTTCGTGGCGCGCACGGCGCGGGCGTTCCGGAGGGTCATCGAGGCCGAGCACCGGACCCACGCCGCGCTCGGCTATCGCTCGACCCTCTACGACCGCCGATCCCTCGGCGCGATCATCGGCTCCCGCGCCTACCACGGTGGAATTCGTTACGCAGGCACGTTCGGCATCAACTCCTATGCGTACTGCCGGAAACTCCGGGACGAGCTCGAGCGCCAGGGCGTTCGGATCTACGAGGGGACTCCCGTGATGCGCCTCTCGGGACGCGGCGTCGAGACGCCCTCCGGCACGGTGACGGCGGCGACGGTCGCGGTCCTCACGGACCGCGCCCTTCCCGCGCTCGGCCTGGCCGCGCCGGCGGTCTACCACGTACAGACGTTCCTCGCCATTTCCCGGCCTCTGCGCGCCGCCGAGATCCGAGTCATCTTTCCCGGCGATCCCCTCATGGTCTGGGACACCGACCTCGTCTACCAGTACTTCCGGATCACCGGCGAGGGGCGCTTGCTCCTGGGCGGGGCCCAACTCGGTTCCATGTACGCCCGACACGAGAGTCGTTCGAACCCGCGAGTCGCGCGCCGGTTGTACGCCTATCTGGGCGAGCACTTCCCGGCCCTGACGATCGAGCTCGATCACTTCTGGCCGGGGCTCATCGGCGTGAGCAAGGACTTCGCCCCGGTCGTCGGGCGGCACGAGGCCTTTCCCACGGTCTTTTTTGCGGGGGCCGGGGCGGGACTTCCTTGGGCCGCGGCCCTCGGAGAGTACGTCGCCCAGAAGATCACGGAAGGCCGCGGTGAGCTCGACGAGGTCCTCTCGCCGGGGCGGTCCTTCCCGATCGGCCCGCGGCTGCAGCGTTTGATCGGCAAGCCCGTTGCGTTCGCATTGAGCCACGGGGCCACCAAGTACATGCGGAAGTAGCCCGAGCTCTGGCATACGGGCTACCGGTCCTGACCGCGCCCCCACTCACCACGCGTAGCCGAACTTCAGGTAGACGCCGTGGTTTCCCTCGACGCCCTGCGCGTACTCGAGGCTGGCGAGCATCCTCTGCACCGGCATCAGGATGAACTGCAACCCCACGCCCGCCGCGGGAAGAGTGTTCCGGTCGGACATAATGTTTTCGCCAAGAGCGAGGCCGTCTCGCGTTCCGTGGCTTCCCGTAACTCGCTCAGAGCGGAACGCTCAAGCCGAGTCGTGCGCCCCTGCCGTCGGCTGACGTGACGGCCAGCGTGCCGCCGAGGCCCTGCGCGCGCCGGACCATGCTTCGAAGCCCCTGGCCGTCGCGCGCTCGCGCTGAATCGAAGCCACAGCCGTCATCCTGGACGACCAGTTCCAAACGGTGCTGCGCGATCGAGAGGACGATCTCGACGCGGGTGGCCTGCGCATGCCGTGTGATGTTGTGGAGCGCTTCCTTGAAGATGAGGAACACCTCGCGGCGCACATCGGCACCCAGACGAGGGTGCCTCGCATCGGAGATCTCGAACCGTACCTCGATACCGCGTGCCGACAGCAGGTCGTTGGCGAGCCGCCGCATGCGTTGCGCCAGGTGGGTGGGCGTGTCGCGGTGGGGATCGATCGCCCAGACGATGTCGCCCATCGCATCCACGGATTCACGGGAGAGCGTCGCAATGCGACCGAGCGGCGCGGCCACTCGCGGATCGTCGCCCGCGCTGGTGCGCGCCACCTCGCTCAGGATGGCAATCTGGGACAGGCTGGATCCGATGTCATCGTGCAGGTCACTCGCAATTCGCGTGCGCACTCGCTCGGTCTCGAGCAATCGCGCGACCCGGTACCGATGACCGACGAGAGCCAGCAGCGTCAGGCCAACGACGATGCCGGCGCGGAACCACCACCGCTGCCACACAGGAGCCAGGATGACGAAATCCATGGCGGCGGGCGTGACGCCGGCCAGCGCGGCGCTGGTAACGGCTCTCACTTGAAACCGGTAGCGCCCGGGCGCGAGCTGAGAATAGTGCACGACGCGCTCCGTACTCGGCGGGCTCCAGTCAGTCCCTGCGCCCTCGAGACGGTATTGGTACCGTAGGTGCTCGCCCGACGCGAACGTGAGTGCGAAAAAGCCGATGGCGACTCCCCGCTCGCTCGGGGCCAACGTCAGTTCCGAAACTGCATGGTCGCCGAGCTCCGAAACGAACCGAGCGACGCCATTCACATGGACAGTCCTGATCAACGCCCGCGGGGCGGGCGTCCTGGGACGCGCGCGCGTCGCATCGAGGCGCGATACCCCGGCGATTGTGCCGAACCAGATGTCGCCGCGACGGGATGCAAGGGCGCTCCAGACTTCATTTTTCGCCAACCCCTCGGCCGTCGTGTACCGCCGCGTGTCTCCGGTTCTCGGATCGACCTCGATGATTCCACCGGTCGTCCCGAAGTAGAAGTTCCCGCTGGTGTCCTCGGCCATGCACCGGACGTTCGCGCCCACGAGGCTGGGTGCAACAGTAGAGTCATTCACCAGACTGCGAGTCGATGGATCGTCGATGCGGCGCACGGAGCCGTCCACGCCGATGATCCAGAGCCGGCCCCGGCGATCGATATGAAGGCTGACGACGCCGAACGGCTTGCCTCCATCGAGGATGGCCTCGAAACGGTCGTCTCGGTAGGCGAACAGGCCTCCCTCTCGGAATCCAAAGAACAGCTGACCGGCTGGGGACTCGACGATCACGGGGCGCGAGGTTGCCGGCCGCGACGTGATTTCGGCGAGCCCCTCGGCTGCGCCGTATGTCTGGAAGTCGTTCGTCGCACGGCGCCACCGAAGAAGTCTGACGTCAACCGGTAACTGGGCGGTCAGCCAGATGTCGCCTCGTACGTCCTCGAAGAGCGGGAACAGATAGTCGCTAGGCAACGCGGGAAGCCGGGCATAGTGGGCCTCGGGCGGCACGCGTGCGAGGTCCGCGATTCGGCGCACGGGCGGGAATCGATAAAGACCCATCGCCGTACCGAGCCACCAGGCGCCCTGGTGATCGCGAAGCACGCTAGAGTAGCGATCGTCGGGAACGTCTGGCGGGACGTTGAACCTGGCTGACACGAAGCGACGACCGTCGAATTCGTGGATGGTGAAGCGGTAGGCTGACACGGCGTTCACTCGTCCGGCGTCACCCTCAATCAGGAACGGGACGTAATCGTGTCTCAGGCCGTCAGCAACGAAATAGCTCACCAGGCCGAAGGCCGCTATCCTTACGGCGCCGCTGGTATCCGTGCCGATCCAAAGGTTGCCGTCGCGGTCCTCACTGATCGTGTTGATGGCGTCCTGCACGAGGCCCTGACCGTGGCTCACGTTCGTAATCTGCGCGCCGTCGATGTGCTCAATCCGGCCACCGTACCCACGCGGACGTGGCCGTCCGATCCGACCGCCAGAGCACGTACTCGCTGGTCGATCAGCCCATCATCCAGCGTCATGGTGCACGCGTCTTCGCTTCCCGTCGGAAGTCGAAGTCGACGTTGGCGGGAGGGACCGGCGCCGCATTGGCGCAGCTGGCGGGGTGTCGATGACGCGAGCTGTCCCGCCGCTCCGGGTCCCAGCACGAGCAGCCCCCCGTCATGACCTACCCACAGCCGGCCGTCGCCGTCCAGCGCCAAGGCTCGAACGTTCCGTATGCCAGCGCGCGCAGCGGTCGGCTCCGGCAGCACGTCTCCGGATGCCAAGCGATGGAACAGACCGTCCAGGGTTCCGATCCACATGCCGCCGTCCACGCCCTCTACCAGTGATGTCACCAGGGCCGCAGGGCTCGGGACGACGGGCCGGAATGAGGGTGCCGAACCGCTTCTGTCGAGCAGGAAGAGACTACCCCGACCGCCCGCCCAGACACGACCCGCGCGATCTTCCATGAGGACGCTTACGAGACGTTGTGTTGGCGACCCATCGAATGCCACAGGGCTGAATAACTGTCGCGGGCGTTCCTCGGTCCGACGCTCGCCGTCTCGGGCAACGCGCCGAGTGGGGTCGAACCTGGCTACGCCAGCATTCGTCGCGACCCAATACCCGCCATCTCGGGTCGTGAGCAGGTCGGTCACCCAGGGATCCGGAAGCCCATCGGCGGTTCGATACGTGACGAACTCAGCTCCGTCGAAGCGGCTCAAGCCATCGATGGTGCAGAACCACAGGAACCCGCGAGGGTCGCGCACGATGCGCCGGACGCGCGCGTGCGCAAGGCCGTCTTCGGTCGTGTAGGTACGAATCGGCAGCCGCTCACCGTGGGCCGCGGTCACGGTGACGAGGAGCACCCACGGAAGAGCGCACAATCCACGAAGCATGGCGCAACACTTCGAATAGGGCTCGCCTATTCTAGGCTGCCCGGCAACTGCACGGACGTGTAAGGAGCGGCCCCCGCGACGAATTCGTCAACGGTTTCGCCCCGGTTGCCAGGCGCGTCAGCCGGTCGGCCAGAATGTTCGAGGCTATCCGCTCCTCCGACCGGGTCAGCAACTCGCGGAAGTGACGGCGGTTGCCGAACATCAGGTCGCGGATGACGATCAGGCTCCAGCGATCTCCCAGCGCCTCGAGAGTCAGATTGATCGGGCAGCCCGAGCGTGGGGCGTTCATGCGCACTCCAAAAACCAATTGCGATATGAAATCAGTCGATCTAGCTTACAACCGATTGCATAACGCAATCAGAACCGCGCGGATGTGCCGCGTGAGGAAAGGAAGTGGTATGGCTAGGCTCGTGTTCGGAATGAACCAGTCCCTGGACGGCTACGTCGACCATATGGCGTTTGCGCCAAGCCCCACGCTCTTCCGCCACTTCATCGAGGAGGCTCAGGGGCAGGCGGGCAGTGTCTACGGTCGCCAAATGTATGAGGTCATGCGTTACTGGGACGACGATCATCCTGAATGGGATGCAGAGGAACACGCCTTCGCGGCGGCGTGGCGGAACCAGCCGAAATGGGTCGTCTCGCGCTCGTTGAAGTCGGTCGGCCCCAACGCCAGGCTTGTTGAGGATGATCTTGAGGGCGCGATCCGCGAGCTGAAGGCCGAGCGCGACGGGGAGATCGAAGTTGCTGGCCCGGACTTGGCGCAAAGCCTGACCGAACTTGGCCTGATCGATGAGTATCGAATCTACCTGCACCCCGTCGTGCTTGGTCACGGCAAGCCCTATTTCGCCGGGCCCCGGCCGCCGCTCCGCCTTATGGCTAATGATCGGATTGGCGAGGATGTGATCAGGTTGGCCTACGTTCCTGCTTGATCTCGCGACTCGCCGGATGGAAATCGCCGCTGAGTGGCGTGGCTCCCCTTGAAGGGCTCACTTGGAACCAGGTCCTCCCCCTGCTCCGAGAACTCCAGTCCCTCAGCCGTGCAGCCTAGCCAATGCGAACGCCATGCAGCTCGTGTGAACCGTGGAAGCACGACAGGCCAACTGGCAGCGTACCGGGTGGCTCTCGCCCTTGGAGGAATGCATTGATTCTCGATTCAGGAGATGGCGTGGAGGGGCGTCGTGGGCCGCTATGACCCCAAGCCGGACATGCGCCAGCTGCTCGCGGAGCGCGGCCTCACCGTAGCGGCCGCTGAAAGGGCGTCCTACCTGGGCCGTGGGCAGTCTTTCCCGGCTCCTGGCTGGCCGGCGTGGGCGGCGGCTGTCGGTGGGGATGGTGAGCCGATTGTCCAAGGGCCTTCGGAAGCCCTTTCAGGTTCTGTGAGGGCTGCCCTCGAGCTGAACATCGCCGATGCTTGCGAGCGCCGGCGTCTGGCTGCGGCGGCTGAGCCCGCCCGCGCCATTCTGGAGTAGCCGGGCAGGCTGGCAAGGATCCTTCAAAGAGCCGACACCTGCAGCACGGTCGCCGGGTTGGAGGGCCAGCCTTCAGGTACCATGCGCCGGCCTGTCGGACCGGCCTCTCGGACACCCTCAATGATTGGTGAGACTGTCTCGCACTACCGCATCCTCGAACGCTGGGCGGCGGCGGCATGGGCGTCGTCTACGAGGCGGAAGACATCCGCCTGGGCCGGCGCATCGCCCTCAAGTTCCTGCCCGCCGAGCTCAGCGGCGACCCCGAGGCCGTCGAGCGCTTCCAGCGGGAGGCCCGGGCGGCCTCCGCCCTCGAGCACCCCAACATCTGCACGATCCACGACATCGGGGACCACGAGGGACAGCACTTCATCGTGATGGAGCGCCTGGAGGGCGAGACCCTCAAGCACCACATGGGCGGCGGCACCCCCTCGGCCTGGAGAGCCTCATCGAAACCGCCATCCAGTCGCGGACGCCCTGGACGCGGCCCACGCGCGGGGGATCGTCCACCGCGACATCAAGCCGCGAACATCTTCCTCACCCGCCGCGGCCAGGCCAAGGTCCTCGACTTCGGGCTGGCCAAGCTGGCCCCGGCCTCCGCGGCCCTGGGGGACGGCGCTCTCCCACGAGCCCACGCGGGCCCGCGGGGACGACCCCCTGAGCACGCCCCGGCAAGGCGATGGGGACCGTCGCGTACATGTCCCCGGAGCAGGCGCGCGGCGAGGTGCTGGACGCCCGGACGGACATCTTCTCGTTCGGGATCGTCCTCTACGAGATGGCCACGGGCCGCCATCCGTTCCCCGGGCGCACCGACGCCGTCATCTTCGACGCCATCCTCCACGGCGCCCCCGACGCCCCGTCCGTCTCAACCCCGCCTGCCCCGCCGGAGCTGGAGCACATCATCGGGAAGTGCCTGGAGAAGGACCGCACGCTGCGCTACCAGGGAGCGGCGGAGCTCCTGGCCGACCTCAGGCGGCTGCGCCGCGACACGTCCGCCCACGGCCTCGTCGCGGCCACCGGCTCCCTGGGGGCGGCGGACAGCGCCTTGCAGCGCGGCCCGCGGGACCCGACGGCCCAGACGCGCCGCCCGGGAGGCCGGCGTGGAGCCGTGGCGGCGGGCATCGCCGCGGCCGTGCTCGTGGGTGTGCCGTTCTTCGTCCTGTTCCCGTCCCGGCGCTCGCCCGGCCCTCACCGACCGCGACTCCGTCGTCCTCGCCGACTTCGTGAACACCACCGGCGAGGCCGTGTTCGACGGCACGCTCCGCCAGGCCCTGGCCGTGCAGCTCGAGCAGTCGCCCTACCTGCACATCCTTTCCGACCAGCGCATGCAGAAGGCCCTCGCCCTCATGGGCCGCGGGGCCGGACGAGAGGATCACGCGGACGCTGGCCCGGGAGATCTGCGAGCGGGAGGGGGCCAAGGCGATGTTGACCGGGGGGATCAGCAGCCTCGGACAGAACTACGTGCTCGCCCTGGACGCCGTGAGCTGCCGGACGGGCGACTCGCTGGCCCGGGAGCAGAGGGAGGCCGACCGCCGGGAGCGGGTGCTCCAGGTCCTGGGTGAGGCGGCGGGGTCGCTGCGGGCGAAGCTCGGCGAATCGCTGGCGTCGGTCCAGAAGTTCGACCGGCCGGCGGAAGAGGCGACCACCGCCATCCCTGGAGGCCCTGCGGGCCTACAGCGCCGCGCAGGAGGAGCGCCTGAAGCGCGGCGACCTGGCCGTCGGTCCCCCTCTACCGGAAGGCCATCGAGCTGGACCCCAACTTCGCCCTGGCCCACGGCCGCCTGGGGGCGATCTTCGGGAACATCGGGGCCAGAGGAGCTGGCCCGCGAGCACGCCCGCAAGGCCTTCGCCCTCAAGGACCGGGTGAGCGAGCGGGAGAGGCTCTACCTGGCGTACCACTACCACGACAAGGTCACGGGGGACGTCAGCCAGGACCATCGAGGGGCTCGAGGTCTCTCCGGCACACCTATCCCGCGCGACTTCACGCCCCTCAACAACCTGGCCGTCGCCTACATGCGGATCGGCGAGGCGGAGAAGGCGCTGGAGGCGGCCAGGCGGCGCTGCGGCTGGAGCCCAAGAGCCCGCTGACCTACGGGAACGTCTGCTTCGCCTACCAGGCGCTCGGCCGTTGGGACGAGGCCAAGGCGGTGTGCGAGGCCGCCGTGGCCCAGAAGGCCGACAACATCGGCACCCACGTGACGCTCTTCCACGATCGCGTTCGTGCAGGGCGACGAAGCGGCGATGCGCCGCGAGTCGGCCTGGGCCAACGGCCGGCCGGACGAGCCAGTCATGCGCGGGACCGAGGCCAGCGTGGCCGCCTACCGCGGGCAGTTGGGCCGGGCCCGCGAGCTGATGCGGCACGCCATGGACATGACGCATGGGCCGGGCTCAAGCAGCTCGCGGGACTGGTGATGATGGCCGAGGCCTCGCGGGAGATGGCGGGCGGCCACGTGTCCCTGGCCCGGAAGAGCACGTCCGACGCGCTGGCCATGGACCGCAGCCCGGAGGTCCTCATGGACGCCGCCACCGTGACGGCGGTGGGCGGGGATGCGGTCCGGGCCCAGGCCCTCGCCGAAGAAGCCGCCCGGCAGGTGCCTCCCACGGACACCCTCTTCCACTCCCGGGACCTGCCCGCGGTCCGGGCGGCCATCGAGCTGGCCGAAAGCGCGCCCGAGAAGGCCGTGGAGGCCCTGAAGCCGGCCGAGCCCTACGAGCGGGGCCGCCACGGCATCGCGTACCTCCGCGGCATCGCGTACCTCCGGATGGCGCGCCCGGCGGACGCCGCGGCGGAGTTCCAGCGCATCCTCGACAACCGGGGCTTCGGGCCCACGGACTTCACTCCCATCCCCTGGCCCGGCTGGGCCTGGCCCGCGCCGCCGCGGCGGCCGGCGACCCCCCGAAGGCCCGCCGCGCGTACCAGGACCTGCTCGCGGTCTGGAAGGACGCCGACCCCGACCTCCCGGTCCTCGTCCAGGCCCAGGCCGAGTACGCGAAGCTCGCGGGGTCCTGAGCCAGGCCACCGCGGTCCGGTCGTTTGGAACCGTCGAAAGCGGGTTGTTTTTCAGTCGTTTGGCCGGGGATTCGAGCAGCGGGGGGAAGTTGGCTCCTCAGGTAGGATTCGAACCTACGACCCTCCGGTTAACAGCCGGATGCTCTACCGCTGAGCTACTGAGGAACAGGCGGTGACTGCCGCCGGAGCGGTCGGCTCCGGCAAACCGCAAGTATAGAAGCGCGGCTTGCGGGGCGCAAACGTAAGGCGAGCACGCACCACTCCGTCCAGACGAGTGATCCTTAGAAACTACTTGAGCAACTCGTTCCGGAACGAGTTGAGTAGGACGGACAGCGACGCGGGCTCCCGAACCCCCCGCTAGCGTCGCTAGCCTGTCTTCGTCAGCTCCTGCAGGACGAGCTTGGCGACGCCCTTCAGCGTCTCGAAGACGCCGATGCCCTTGGCGGCGACCGCCTCGAAGACGGGCTCGCCCTTCTTGCGCATCAGCTTCACCATCTCGTCGGCCGAGGACACGTTCGGCAGGTCGCGCTTGTTGAGCTGCAGCACGTACGGGATCGTCTTGAGGTCGTAGCCCTGGGCCTTCAGGTTCGTCTCCAGGTTCTCGATCGCCTCGACGTTCGCGTCCATGCGCTCGATCTGGCTGTCGGCCACGAAGATGACGCCGTCGACGCCCTTCAGGATCAGCTTGCGGCTCGCGTCGTAGAAGACCTGGCCGGGGACGGTATAGAGATGAAAGCGGGTCTTGAAGCCGCGCACGGTCCCGAGCTCGAGCGGCAGGAAGTCGAAGAACAGCGTGCGGTCGGTCTCGGTCGCGAGCGAGATCAGCTTGCCCTTCGCGTTGGGGTTGGTCTTGTCGTAGATCCACTGCAGGTTCGTCGTCTTCCCGCACAGCCCGGGCCCGTAATAGACGATCTTGCAGTTGATCTCGCGTGAGGCGTAGTTGATGAACGTCATCGGTCGATCGGGGCCCTACTCGCTGAACAGGCTGTCGATGTCGTCGTCGGTGATCTCTGCGAAGGGGCTCTCGAACGAGGCTCCGGCCGCCGCGCGCTCCTTCTCGACCTTGCTCAGGATGCGGGCGAACACGTCGTTGAGCTCGCCGCGAGGCCTTCTTGACCCGCAGGCGCACCAGCCCGAGCGAGCTGCGCTCGTCGAAGATCACCACCAGGATCACGCGGCTGGCCGACGATCGAGATGTGGATGTTGTCGCGCTCGCCCTCGTGGAAGAGGATCGTGAACTCCTTCTCGCCGATCAGGCGCGCGAGCCCGTCGGTGGCGGCGACGTTGCCCGCGGTGAGCGACGCGAGCGACGTGGTGTCCAGGTTCTCGATCTCGCCCTGCGCGGCGATCTGCTGACCGTTCTTGTCGACGAGGAACACGACCTTGGAATTGGCGTCCACGCGGAGCTTCGAGATGATCCCTTTGATCTGGTTGAACTCCTCTTCGTACATTACGATGTCGGGCGCCGCCATTCCGTGATTCCTCCTCCCGATGGGGCACCCTAACACCGCCTCCGCCAGGCGAAACGGGCGGGACGAGCCCCCGGGAAACGCAATAGAGTAGCCCGCAACTTCTTCATGAGCAAGGGGGAGCAGGCCGGAAAGCTAGTAGTCGCGACGCCCCTCGAGGGCCTTGGCCATGGTGACCTCGTCGGCCCATTCGAGGTCGCTGCCGACGGGGACCCCCATCGCGATGCGGGTGACGCGGACGCCCAGGGGCTTCAAGAGCCGAGCGAGGTAGACGGCAGTCGCCTCCCCCTCGACGGTCGGGCTCGTGGCGAGGATCACCTCCTCGACGCCGCCGGTCCGGACACGTTCGACGAGCCCGGCCACGCGCAGCTCGTCGGGGCCCACCCCCGAAAGCGGCGACAAGGCACCGTGCAGCACGTGGTAGCGGCCCTTGAAATCGCGGGTCTTCTCGATCGCCACGACGTCGTGCGGCTCCTCGACCACGCAGATCGTCCGGGGGCTACGCGCGGGGTCCGAGCAGTGCTGGCAGAGCTCGCGGTCGGTGACGGCGTGGCACTCCGAGCACGTCCGGATGCCGTCGAGCAGGGTCGCGATCGCCTCGGCGAGGCGCCCCGCGTCGTCCTTCGTGCCGCGCAGCAGATAGAAGGCGATGCGCTGGGCCGACTTGGGGCCGACGCCCGGCAGCTTCCGCAGCTCGTCGATCAGTCGCTCGACCGGGGCCGGGTAGTCCACTCACATCCCCGGCAGCTTCAGGCCGCCGGTGAGCGCCCCCACCTTCTCCTGGACCGCGGCCTCCACCTTGCGCGTGGCTTCGTTGACCGCCGTCAGCACGAGGTCCTGCAGCATCTCGACGTCGGCGCTCTTCACGACCTCCGGGTCGATCGTCAGGCTCTTCAGCACCTTCTGCCCGTCCATCTCGACCTTGACGGCGCCGCCGCCGGAGCTCGCCTCGACCACGATCGCCGCGATCTCGGCCTGCAGGCGCTCCTGCGCCTGCTGGAGCTGCTTCATCATCTTGCGCGGATCGCCGAACGGGTTCACGCGTCCTCCCTCCCAGGCTTCGCCTCGCGCACGTCGACCACCCGCCCGTCGAAGAGGTCGAGCGCTTCCTGCACCGCCTGTTCCTTCTCCGCCTCCTCGCGCAGCCGCTGCTTCTTGGCCACGTCCGGGGAGGCCGCGACCGGCGCCTCGGCCTGCACGGACACGGACGCGAACTGGAGCACGACGCTCCGGCCGGCAGCCTTGCTCGCGAGCGCCTTGTAGTCGTCGGCGTGCGCGCTCGCGAGCAGCGCGAAGTCCGGCGGCAGCTCGAGCACCAGCGTGTCGCCCTGGAAGCGGACCGCCGCCGAGCGCAGCGTCGCCGCGAGGGTCGGCCGCGACTGGCAGAGGTCGAGCATCGCCTGGAGCAGCGTCTCGGCCGGCCCGGCCGCGGCCCGCGGCGTCGGCTCCTCGCCGGGGCGGCTCGGCTGGAGCCGGCGCGGAGGCCGGCGCGCGCCGGAGCCGGCCGGCTCTCGGGCAGCGCTCGCGGAGCCGGGGCCGCTGCCGGTCCCGCCGGCAGCCGTTGCGCCGCCCAGCATCCGCTCGACGCGCGCCACCACCTCGACGAAGGGCACCAGCCTCCGCATCTGCACGAGCTTCAGCAGCACGAGGTCGAGCGCCACGCGCGGATCGGTGACGTTGCGGAACTCGGTCTCGGCCTGCGTCAGCAGGTCGAGGCCGCGCAGCAGCTCCTCCTGCGAGAGCGCCTCCGCGAGCGCGCGCAGCCGCTCGAGCTCCTCCGGCAGGACGCCCGCGAGCAGCGAGCTGTCCGCGGGGGCGAGCTTCACGAGCAGGATCTCGCGCAGGTGCAGCAGCAGCTCGCGCAGGAAGTTCCGGTAGTCCGCGCCGTAGTCCGCCAGGCTCTCGACGAGCTCGAGCATGGCGAGGCTGCTGCCCTCGACGATCGCGCGCGAGGCGCGGTGGAGCAGCTCGCGGTCGACGAGCCCCAGCAGGCCCGCGACGTCCTCGTCCTTCACCTCGTCGCCCGAGAAGGCGAGCACCTGGTCGAAGAGCGACAGCGCGTCGCGCACGCTGCCCTCGGCCGCGCGCGCCACGAGCCCGAGCGCCGCCTCCGTCACCCGGATCTTCTCGGCGTCGGCCACGTGCCGCAGGTGCTGCGAAAGCTCGCGCGCCGGGATCATGCGGAAGTCGAACTGCTGGCAGCGCGACAGGATCGTCTCGGGGATCTTGTGGTACTCGGTCGTCGCGAAGATGAACTTCACCCTGGGCGGCGGCTCCTCGAGCGTCTTCAGGAGCGCGTTGAAGGCGGCGCCCGAGATCTGGTGCACCTCGTCGATGATCCAGATCCGGTAGCGGTCGCGCGCGGGGCTGAAGCGCGTCATCTCCCGCAGCTCGCGGATGCTGTCGACGCCCGTGTTCGAGGCGCCGTCGATCTCCTGCACGTCGAGGCTGCGGCCGTCCGCGATCTCGCGGCAGCTCGAGCAGGCCGCGGCGCGGCTCTCCTCGTCGCGCGTCGAGCAGGGGCTCGGCGGTGGCGGCCTCGCCCCTGGCGCAGTTGAGCGCCTTGGCCAGGATGCGGGCGGTCGTGGTCTTGCCCACCCCGCGCGCGCCCGAGAGCAGGAACGCGTGGCCGATCTTGCCGCGCTCGAGCGCGTTCTGCAGCGTGCGCGTGACGGTCGTCTGCCCGACGACCTCGTCGAACGACGTCGGCCGGTACTTGAGGGCGAGAACCTTGTAGCTCAAGGGGCTTTCGGCTTCGGGGGATTTCGTGAGCGGGCCGGTCCCACGTGGGCCCCGGCGGGCCTGCGGCACACGTGAGGCTCGCCTGACCGTTGCTCCCTTCCGGGCCTGGCGGGGTTGGGCGACTCCCGTTGCGCAGGGCCGGGACCCACGTGCGGCCGACCCGAAGCTAGGTTACCTCAAATCAAGCGCCGGGCTTGCGAGCGGAATCGCCGCCTTCTTCGACGTAGGGCTGGCGCAGGTGCACGGGCTCCTCGCGGTGGCCGGCGCGCAGGTTCAGCATCTCGACGAACAGCGAGAAGGCCATCGCGAAGTAGATGTAGCCCTTGGGCACGTGGTGGCCGAAGCCGTCCGTGATCAGCATCATGCCGATCGCCAGCAGGAACGCGAGCGCCAGCATCTTGACGGTCGGCCGGCGCGAGACGAAGTCGCCGATCGGCCTGGCGAACACCATCATCACCAGCACCGCCGACGATCACGGCGGCGATCATGATCGCCACGTGCTGGACCATGCCGACCGCGGTGATCACCGAGTCGAGCGAGAACACGATGTCGAGCGCCATGATCTGCGCGAGCACCGAGGCGTAGGAGTGCGCCGCGCGCGCGGACTTCTCGCCCTCGTGGCCCTCGAGCTTCTCGTGGATCTCCATCGTGCTCTTCGCGACCAGGAACAGGCCGCCCACGATCAGGACCAGGTCGCGGCCGCTCACCTCCTTGATGACGAGCGGAACCGTGAAGAGCGGCTGCGGTGAGCCCCATGATCCACGAGAGGCTCAGCAGCAGCAGGATGCGCATCATCATCGCGAGCCCGAGGCCGATGCGGTAGGCGCTCGGCTGCTGGTGGGCCGGCAGCTTCCCGACCAGGATCGAGATGAAGACGATGTTGTCGATCCCGAGGACGATCTCGAGAGCCGCCAGCGTCAGGAACGCGATCCACGCCTGCGGATCTGTAATCCACTCCATGGGCCCCCATGGTACACGGGAGCCCCGACGTCAGGGCGTCGTCAGGCGCTGCACTCCCCTTCGAGGGTGCCGACCTCGAAGGCTTCGTTTTCGCCGAGGTCCTGGAAGTCGGTAGGCGTGGCGCTCTCGGGCGTCAGCGCTTCGAGATCGGCCAGGAGCGCCTTCACCCTGGGGATTTCCACGCGCCGGAAGAAGGCCTTGGCCGTCTCGCCCGGGAGCCCCTCGCTCTTGTAGAGGCCCACGAGCCGCTCGAGCGCTTCGCCGCTGCGGCGCGCCGGCACCTTGGCCGCGAGACGCGCGAAGTGGGCCTGACCGTCCGTGACGCCGCCGCCGACCATGACGAAGTACTGCGGCACGGCGCGGCCGTCGAGCTTGCGCACGCTGCCCTGGAAGCCGATGCCGGCGATGTGGTGCTGGCCGCAGCCGTTCGGGCAGCCGCTGATCTTGACGTTGAGGTCGGCCGCCTGCTCGGCGAGCCCGGGCCGCGACGCGACGTGCTCCTGGAGCAGCCGCGCGAGCCCGCGCGACTGCGTGACGGCGAGGCGGCACGCCTCGGCGCCGGGGCAGCTCACGAGATCGGCGATCGTCCCCGCGAGCGGCTCGCCGAGCCCGGCCGCGGCGAGCTGGCGATGCAGGTCCGTCGCGGCGCCGCTCGGGCACCCAGCGCAGCAGCAGGTTCTGGTCGTGCGTCATGCGCAGCGTGCCGTCGCGCGTACGCGGCCGCGAGATCGCGCAGCACGCGCAGCTGCGCGCTCGTCAGGTCGCCGAGCGGAACGGTCACGGTCGCGATGACGTAGCCCGCCTGCTTCTGCGGGCGCACGTTCGCCGCGAGCCCAGCGCGCGAAGGCGGCCGTCGTCAACGACAGCCGCGGCTCGACGCGCGGCAGGAAGCCCGGGCCGCGCAGCTCCGTCGCCACCGCCCGCGCCGCCGTGTCGGCGAGCCGCGGGGCAGGCGGCCGTGACGCGGGCGGCGCCGTCTCGACCGGCGCGTCGTCGGGATCGAAAGGCAGCCGCGCGCCGCCCTCCGCCTTCACCTCGGCGAGCGTGCGCTCGAGCTCGGCCTTCCAGGCCTCCCAGCCCATCTCGCGGATCAGGAACTTCAGCCGGTTGCGCTGCTTGTGCTTGTAGTCGCCGCGCGCGGCGTAGAGCCGGAGAATCGCGTCGGCGACGGTCGAAGATCTCGCCCGCGGGCAGGAACTCGAACAGCAGGTGGCCCGACGTGCGGCAGGATCGACGTTCCGCCGCCGATCGTGACCCGGAAGCCGCGGCGCGCGGAGCCGTTGACGTGGACGCGCGCGCGGAAGCCGATGTCGTTGATCGCGGCGAGCGCGTGGTCCTCGGGGCAGCCCTCGAAGGCGATCTTGAACTTGCGCGGCAGCGTCGAGCTCAGCGGCTGGCGCAGCAGGTAGCGCGTGAGCGCCTCGGCGTAGGGCGTGACGTCGAAGACCTCGTCCGCGGCGACGCCCGCGTAGGGGCAGGCCGTGATGTTGCGGACGGCGTTGCCGCAGGCCTCGCGCGTCGTGAGCCCGGCGTCGGCGAGCCGCCGCATCACCGGCTCGACGTCGTGGAGCTTCAGGAAGTGGAGCTGGACGTTCTGGCGCGTCGTGATGTGCCCGAAGCCGCGCGAGTAGCGCTCGGCCACGTCCGCGAGCGCCTCGAGCTGCGGCCCGTCCAGGATGCCCTGCGGGATCTTGATCCGCAGCATCTGCGCGTCGCCCGTCTGGCGCTGGCCGTAGGTGCCGCGCACCAGGCGGAAGGCCCGCCACTGGTCGGGCGTCAGCTCGCCGCGCTCGTAGGCGTCGAGCGTGCGGACGAACTCGTCGATCTCGGCCTCGTCCGCGAACGACAGCCGCGTGCGGCCGAAGGTCGAGGCCTCAGCGTGTGAGTGCATACCCGTCTCCTTCTTCCGTCGAACGCTGCGCCCGTGCGCTCGACAGGCCGACCACGTCGCCGATCACGATCGTGCCCGGCGCGTCCTCGAGCCCGGCAGGGACCTCGAAGCCGGCGAGGTCCGCGAGCGGTCCGATCCAGGTGTGGGCGCGCGGCGTACCGGCCGCGAGCAGGAGCGCCGCCGGCGTGCTCGCCGCGAAGCCGCGCCCGAGCAGGAAGCCGCCGATTTCGCCGCGAGCGGCGAGGCCCATCAGCACCACGACCGTGTGCCCGCGCGGCGCGATGCCGGCGAGCACGGGCTTCCAGGCCGCCTCGGCGTGGCCGGACACGACGGCGAACGCGGTCGCGAGACCGCGGTGCGTGACCGGAATCCCGGCGAGCGCCGGGGCGGAGACCGCCGAGCTCACGCCCGGCACCACCTCGAGCGGGATCCCCGCGGCCCGCAGCGCCAGCACTTCTTCCCCGCCGCGGCCGAACACGAACGGGTCGCCGCCCTTCAGGCGCACGACGCGCTTGCCGCGGCGCGCGGCGCGGATCATGAGCGCGTGGATCGTCTCCTGGCGCATCGAGGGGCGGAAGGCGCGCTTGCCGACCGAGAAGCGCTGCGCGCGCGGCGCGAGCGCCAGCACCTCGGGCGAGACGAGCGCGTCGTAGAGCACGAGGTCGGCCTGCTCCAGCTCGCGCACGGCGCGCACGGTCAGCAGCTCGGGATCCCCCGGGCCCGCGCCGACGAGCACGACCCTACCGGTCATGGCCGGGCGGCCTCGGCGTAGAGCCGGTTCAGCTCCTCGAGCAGCGCCGGCCGCCGCTTCTCGAACGGGACGCCGCTCGCCTTCTGCCGGGCGCGAAGCGACGCCGCCGCCTTCACCCACTCGGTGGCGTCGTCGGGCAGGGCGGACTCGAGCGCCTCGCGCAGCAGGCCCGCGAGGGCCGGCGCGCGGCCCTCCGTCGAGACCGCGACCACGACACCGCCCTTGCGGACGACGCCGCCGAGGTAGGCCGTGGCCGAAGCGACGTCGTCGACGGCGTTCACGAACACGCGCCGTTCCTCGGCCGCGCGCGAGACCGCACGGTTCACCTCGGGCGTCGCCGCGGCGACGCCAGCCACGCCCCGTCGAGGTCCGCGGGAACGAAGCCGCGAGCTCGAGCGTCGACGCGCGGCGCGCTGTGATCTCGGGATCGATCTCCGGCGCCACGACGCGCACGACCGCGCCCGCGGCGAGGAGGGCGGGGAGCTTGGACTTCGCGAGCCGCCCCCCGCCGACGAGCAGCACGCGCCTCCCCTCGAGCTTCAGGAAGACCGGGACAGCAGATCGCTCACGACGCCGCCTCGAGCGGCTCGGGCTCGAGCAGCCCGCGCTCTTCGAGCGCCGCGAGGATCCGGCCCAGGCTCTCGTCGACCGCTCCTTGTCGGTCTTGACCACGACGTCGGGGCGGTCGGCGGCTCGTAGGGATCCGAGACGCCGGTGAAGTGCTGGATCTCGCCGGCGATCGCCTTCTTGTAGAGGCCCTTCACGTCGCGCGCGGCCAGGCTCTCGAGCGCGGCCTTGGCGAACACCTCGACGAAGGGAACGCCGTCCTGCTCGGCGAGCCGGCGCACCTCGTCGCGGATCTCGGCGTAGGGCGAGATCGCGGCGGTGATCGCCGACCGTGCCGTTGCGGGCCAGGAGCCGCGCCACGTAGCCGATGCGCCGGATGTTGGTGTCGCGGTCCTCCTTCGAGAAGCCGAGGCCCTTCGAGAGGTAGGTGCGCACCTCGTCGCCGTCCAGGATCTCGACCTGCCGCTCGTCCCCGAGCTCGCGGCTGAGCGCCTGGGCGAGCGTCCACTTGCCGGCGCCCGAGAGGCCGGTGAACCAGAGGATGAAGCCGCGCGGCTGGCGCGGCGCGCGGCGCGCCGGGCCGCGGCGGCTCCCGCCGGAGTAGTGCGTCGCGCAGGATCTCGGCGATCTCGGGCCGCGTGAACTCTGCGCGGCAGGTTGCCGCCCTCGCGCAGGATCTCGCGGACCTTGGTGCCCGACAGCTCGAGCCGCGACCCCGCGCCGTGCGGGCAGGTGCGCGGCGACGCCAGCGCGTCGCAGGCGTGGCAGTAGAAGGTCGGCTCGAACTTCAGCGGCTGCACGCCGAGCTCCTCGACCGTGAAGCTCTCGAAGATGCTGCTGCGCGTCGTAGGGGCCGTAGTACTTGCCGACGCCGGCGTGGTCGCGGCCGACGATCAGCTGGTTGATGCCGTAGTTCTTGCGCACGAGCGCGTGGAAGATCGCCTCGCGCGGCCCCGCGTAGCGCATCGCCGCCGGGAAGGCGGCGAGCAGCGTGCGCTCGCGCGGGTAGTAGCGGCTGACGAGCGCCTCGTAGGCCGCGAAGCGCACGCTCGCCGGCACGTCGTCGCCCTTCGTCTCGCCGACGAGCGGGTGGATCACGAGCCCGTCGGACTGCTCGAGCGCGAGCTTGGTGAGGTGCTCGTGCGCGCGGTGGATCGGGTTGCGGGTCTGGAAGCCGGCCACGCGGCGCCAGCCGCGCTCGGCGATCTCCGCGCGCAGCTCGCGCGGCGTCAGGCGGAAGCGCGCGAAGGGCAGGTCCTCCGGCAGCGGCAGCACCTGCACGCGCCCGCCGACGAGCGTCCGCGGCCGGCTGAGCAGGTACGCGACGCCGGGGTGAGCCGCCTCGTCGGTCCCGTACACCTTGCGCGACTCCTCGAGCGGGTCGCGCGTGAAGACGTGCTCGACCTCGATCACGCCCCAGAGCCGGCCGCTCGCGTCGTGGAGCGCCGCCTGACGAGCCGGGCTGGAGGCCGGCTGGTGTCGGCGGCCAGCGTCAGCGGCAGCGGCCACACCGTGCCGTCGGCGAGCCGCAGCTTGTCGACGACGCTCTCGTAGTCGGCCGGGCCCAGGAAGCCTTCGAGCGGGCTCGCGGCGCCGGTCGCGATCAGCTCGAGGTCGGCCTGCTCGCGCGCGTCGAGCGTGATCCGCGGCAGGCTCGCCGCACGGCTGCGAAGCGCCTCCGCCTCGGAGCCGGAGACGATGCGGTTCACGAGGGCGCCCCCGTGCGGGCGGACGAGGGGGTCTCGGCGAGGGACAGGGACATGGTTCTAGGCTCCTTGGGGCCGCGCGAGGCGCAGCTGAAACGGCGAACTCTGGGGACGGGAGTGCAGGCCGCACTCGGTCTTCGGACGCCCGCGCCAGCGGCCGGCGCGCGGGTCCTCTCCGGCAGCGACCGGGCTCGTGCAGGGGTGGCAGCCGATGCTGGCGTAGCCCTGCGCGTGGAGCGGGCTCACCGGCACGTGATGCTCGCGGACGTACGCCCAGACGTCCGCGTGCGTCCAGCTCGCGAGCGGGTTGATCTTGACGAGCGAGAAGCGCTCGTCCCACTCGACGACGCGCGCCGCCGCGCGGTCCGGCGTCTGCTCGCGGCGAATCGCGCTGACCCAGGCGCTGCTGCCCTCGAGCGCCTGGCGCAGCGGCTCCACCTTGCGGAGCGCGCAGCAGCGGTCGGGCTCGCGCTCCCACAGCCGCTCGCCGTGCGTCTGGGCCTGCTCCGCGACGGTCTCGGCGGGACGCACGGCGCGGATCGTCAGCCCGTAGCGCTCCTCGAGCCGGCGCCAGAGCGCGTAGGTCTCGGGAAAGAGCAGGCCGGTGTCGAGCGTGAAGACGTCGACGTCGAGCTCGTGGCGGGAGATCAGGTCGACGATCACGCAGCCCTCGGCGCCGAAGCCGGTCGAGAACGAGACGCGCTTCGGGAAGCGCTGCGGCGGCCCACGCGAGCGCCTCGACAGGCTGGCCCTCGAAGCGCGCCGCCGCGCCTTCGATCTCTCCCGTCGCCACCGTTTCCGTCGCCAAGAAGCCGCTCCTCCCGAATCGGGCGCGGCACGACCCCGCACGTCCCGGCCGCCGCGCCCGCTTGGGATTGGCCGGGAAATGAAAAGGCCCGGGTGGCGTCCCCGGGCCTCAGTGCGTTGGTCTCTGTGCTGGAGCTTCTAGGGCGAGACGCGCACGCGAGCCCCGGGGGTGACCCGGGCCTGGCTACAACAACACATGTGCATGTGTCGGGCGCGCATCTGCCCCAACGTTAGGGGCGGCACCCGAAGCTGTCAAGGGTTTTCCGCCATGCGCGCGCGGCATGGAGGGCATGCAGGACGGCCATCGCACGGGATGGATCTGCTTTCCCGACAACGAATTGGACGCGCCCGCTAAGCTCCGCCGCCGTCCCGCGCCCGCCGCTTGGCGTCGATGAAGTCGGGGTGGGGCACGTGCAGCAGCCCGGCGATCCTCCGCACCAGGTGCTCCTCGTGCGCGTCCTTCGCGCCGTCGGCGAAGGCCACCAGCCACAAGAGCTCGACCACGCGCTTCTTCTGCGCGGCGTCGAGCCCCGCGTCGACGAGCGCGGTGAACTCGTAGAGCGAGGCCGCGCTGCGCGACTGCTGCTCCGCCAGCCGCACGAGCTCCTCCGTCTCCTCGCGCGACAGGCCGAAGGCGCTCTGGAGCGAGGCGCGCATCACCGTGAGCTCCTCGTCGCGCACGGCGGCGTCGGCCCGTGCGATCTCGAACAGGAGCGCCGCGGCGGCGAGCTTGAGCGCGCGCTCGCGCTCGGCGCCCGGCTCCCGCGCGGGCTCCGCGACCTTCGTCTCGAACAGCTGGCGAAGGGCCTCGAGCATCGAGAAGAGCTTACTCCTGCCCGGAGCGCGGCCCTCGGGGCGATCGACGCTGCCCAGTCCCACCTTTCGAAGGGTTCAAAGGCTTGAACGTCAAGAGTTGTGAAAAAAGCTAGCCACAGCCCAGATTGTGGAGCACGATTGATCTTCGTTCCACATACGTTCAGTGTTCAGATCGCCAGTTCTTGACTCAGGGGGAAATATGCAGAAGCACGCGTCTCTCCTTCCGGGTTTGCGAAGGTCCATTGCCGCCGTCGCCATCCTTTCGGCTCTCTCCGCGCCACACGCGGGCGCGGTGCCGATCCCGATGACGAGCGGAAGCATCCACATGGATTCGACGACCCCTGTCCCGTTCGACGACGTCTTCGTGAACCTCGTGGGTGCCGCATTCACACTCACCAACGAATTCTTGATCGATAGCTTCTTGTTCGCCGGCACTCCGAATCCCGCCCTCATCCTCTTGCCTCCGGGAACGGCGGTCGAGTTCACGGGCCACGCCTCGCTGTTCGCGCCGGGAGACCTGCTCGTCTACCTTGGTGAGTCGTATCAGGCCTCGGGCGTCATCAACGTCTCCACCTCGAGCATCGTGGTCGGGCCGCTGCTCACCTTGCCGTTCACTTTGAGCGGCACGATCCACGGAGACAGCCTGAGCGGTCCCGGCACGATCGATCTCGACATCATCGGCGGCGGCACCGTGACGGCGATGTTCGAGGAGGTCTCCTTGCCCGATGCTCCGGCCTGGGAGTTCCGATCGATCACCTACGAGATCGCCCCCGTCCCGGAGCCCGCCACATGGATGCTGATCGGTTCGGGGCTGCTGGGGCTTGTCGCGCGTCGCAGGTCGCGCGGCTGAACTGCCGGACTCCTGGACCCGGCCACCGCGAAGTCGTCAGCGAATGACGTCGGTGTGGACAGCGCGGCCGGCGAGCGGCTGGGTCGGCCGGTTGTCGTGGCGCATGATCGAGCGGAAGGCCTCGATCTGCGCCGCCGAGGCCGTGGCGTGCTCCTTCAGCACCAGCCACTCGACACCTTCGCTACACGGCGGCGTCGTCAGGGACCCCGCGTAGCGATAGACGTCGTGTCGGGCAGGCAGGGCGTTGCAGAGGTCGACACCGCCCCGACCCAGGTCGACCGGCGGGCCGGCCGATCTCGGCAGCCGGCTCCAGTACGGAGCGAGCGCCGGGTTCTCCGCACCTTCTTCGAAGAGCAAGCCAACGACCGCGAGCTTCCCGTTCGCGGTCTTGTGGACGAAGTGCGCCTCGAGGGGATAGGAGCGCCCGTCGACGGTGTGCTCGCTCGGAGTGTGGAAGTGGAACTGCTGGAGGACGTATCTTTCCCGCCCGATCACGAGCACGCCGGAGCCGACGGTGTCCACCTGGATCGTGTGGCCGTTGTTGACGATGTCGACGGGCACCGTCCGCAGGTCGGCCCTATCGAAGCGGGCGGCCGCGAAACCGGCGGCGCCCTGTGCCGCCGTGGCCGCGCTGGTCACGATGTCGACGGGCGATTGCTGGTGGCCCGCCCCGCACAGAGCGAAGTCGGGCGAGAGCGCGGCCCAGTGAGCCGGATCCTCCGCCCCCTCGTACGACCAGTGCGGCGCATGAGCCGGGTGAGCGGGCGCCGCCGATTGCGCAGCCACCGCCGTCTGCTGCGACCACGCGGCGCCGAACAGCATGGCGCCGACCGCCGGTGCCGGAAGCAGCCAGCGGCGAGACCGGAAGCGCTTCGACATGCGCACCTCCTCGAGCAGGAACTATCGTATCGAAGATGCTGGCGGAGAGAGCGCGCTCGCGTCGCGGCTCCGCGAGGGCTGTACCATCCTTGCCGCACGAATCTCTTAGCAAAGTCGCAGCCATCGGCGAACGTTCGCCTCCGTGGGGGGCCCCCGGTGGCCTTCCCCTGGGCGTCGGAAGGGTCATACGTCGAGGAAGGGGATTACCCATGACGGCAAAAAGGCGGTTCCTGGCCCGGGGTGCCGTTGCCGCGGTGCTGTGCCTCGGCCTGGCTCACTTCGCGGGCCCGGTGCGGGCGACGGTGTCGACGACGCTCGTCATCAACGAGGTCGACTACGACCAGGTGAGCACCGATACCGCCGAGTTCGCGGAGTTGAAGAACGTCGGCTCGACGCCGGTCAACCTGAGTGGCTACATCGTCCGCCTGGTGAACGGCGCCAACGGACAGATCTACGGGACGTTCAACCTGCCCGACGTGGACCTGGCTCCCGGCCGCTACTTCGTCATCTGCGGCAACGCCGCCAATACGCTCATCTGCGACCTCGACGTGACGCCGGACCAGGACCTGATCCAGAACGGCTCTCCCGACGCCGTCGCCCTGCTGCAGCTTCAGGTCGACGGGCCTCCTCTCCTGATCGACACCGTCAGTTACGAGGGGAATACGGCAGCTCCGTACACGGAAGGCACGGGCACGGCGGCGGCAGACAGCAATAGCGTCGCCGGAGTGGGTCTCTGCGCTGCCCGGACGGCGCCGACACCGACGTGAACAACGCCGACTTCGGTCTTCGGCCCAGCACTCCCGGGACCGCGAATGGGTGCCCGGGCGTCGATATCCCGCCCAGCGTGGCCGCCGTCTCTCCCCTGAAGCTGGCCGCGAACGTCCCCATCGATGCCACCCTCGTCATCACGTTCAGCGAGCCCGTGTCCACCAGCGGAAACGCGTTCCACATCGCTTGCTCGGTGAGCGGAGTTCACACGGCGAGCTTCAGCAGCGGCGCCCCGCAGAGCTTCACCCTCGACCCCACGTCTGACTTCGCCTTCGGCGAGACGTGCACGCTCACCGTGGACGCGACCCAGGTGTTCGATCAGGACGGGGCTCCCCAGAGCATGGGCGTCGACTTCATCTACAGCTTCGCGACGGCGGTCGGGCCCATCGGCGCGTGCGGCGACCCGGCCACACCCATCCACGTGGTCCAGGGCAGCGGACCCACGAGCCCGCTCAACCTGAGCCCGGGCGTCGTCGTCGAAGGCATCGTCGTCGGCGACTACCAGGGCACCGGCCAGTTCGGCGGCTTCCACCTGCAGGAGGAGGACGCGGAGGCCGACAGCGATCCCGCAACCTCGGAAGGCATCTTCGTCTTCACGGGCCTGAGCTTCCCGGTGAGCCCCGGCGACAAGGTGCGGGTGCAGGGCCGGGTGTTCGAGTTCGCGAGTGGCAGCGGCTCGCTCCTCACCGAAATCAGCCCCGTGATCGACCTCACGGTCTGCAGCAGCGGCAACAGCGTCACCCCGACGGTGGTCACCCTTCCCGTCGCCAGCGTCGGCGACTGGGAGGCCTTCGAAGGCATGCTGATCGAGATCGAGCCGGACCTCACGGTCACCGAGAACTTCACGCTCGGCCGTTTCGGCGAGGTGGCCTTGTCGGTGGGCGGGCGCCTGCCGACGCCGACCGCGGTCACGGCGCCCGGCGCGTCGGCGAGCGCGCAGCAGAGTCTGAACGACCGCAGCCGCATCCTGCTCGACGACGGGGACAACCGGCAGAACATCGATCCCACCCTCTATCCGAGCGGCGGCCTGAGCGCCCTGAACACGCTGCGCTCCGGCGACGTCGTCCACGGCCTGACCGGCGTGCTGGAGCAGCGCTTCGGCGACTATCGGGTGCAGCCGGTGGGGACGATCGCTTTCGACCACGCGAACCCGCGGCCAACGGCGCCGACGCCCGTGGGCGGACGCCTCCGAGTAGCGGCCATGAACGTGCTCAACTTCTTCACGACCCTCGACCTCGTCGATGTCCCCCCCTTCCCCTGCGGCCCGGCCGGGGGCCTCGAATGCCGCGGCGCCAACTCCGACCTCGAGTTCACCCGCCAGCGCGACAAGATCGTGAGCGCGATCCTGGGGCTCGATGCCGACGTGGTGGGCCTCATGGAGGTCGAGAACAACGCGACGGCGGCCATCCAGAGCCTCGTGGACGGCCTCAACGCAAAGAAGGGCCCCGGCACCTGGGCCTTCGTCGACACCGGCACGATCGGGACGGATGCGATCAAGGTCGGGCTGATCTACAAGCCGGCCAAGGTCACCCCGGTGGGAGCGCACGCCATCCTGGACTCCACCGTGGATCCGACCTTCATCGACGTCCTCAACCGTCCGGTGCTCGCCCAGAGCTTCGAGGAGAACGCGACCGGCGGCCGCGTCACCCTCGCCGTCGCCCACCTCAAGTCGAAGGGCTCCGACTGCAACGCCGTCGGTGACCCGGACACCGGCGATGGCCAGGGGAACTGCAACCTCACGCGAACGGCGGCGGCCAACGCTCTCGTCAACTGGCTGGCCGGCAACCCCACCGGGAGCGGCGATCCCGACCACCTCATCATCGGCGACCTCAACTCCTACGCGTTCGAGGACCCCGTCAGCGCCATCAAGGCCGCCGGCTACGTGAACCTCATCCAGGCCGTCCTCGGGCCCGAGGCCTATTCGTTCGTCTTCGACGGCCAGTCAGGCTACCTCGACCATGCGCTCGCCAGCTCCACCCTCGCACAGCAGGTGACGGGCGCGACGGAGTGGCACGCCAACGCCGACGAGCCCATCTCGCTCGACTACAACGTGGAGTTCAAGACGCCGAACCAGGTGGATACGTTCTACGACTCCGGGCCCTACCGCGCGTCCGACCACGATCCGCTGGTCGTCGGCCTCAACCTGACGACCTCGGTCAAGAGCACCGGGCCGGCCCAGGTCTGGCTGGGGCTCAAGAACAGCGACGACCAGGGGACGCGCTTCGACGTGCGCGTCGTCCTACGGGTGAAGGGCAGTCTGGTGGCCGAGGGCTTGACCCGCTGCGTCACCGGCATCACGCGCAATCCCTCGAGCGCGAAGCAGGTCTCGGTGCCCTTCGGAGCCGTCGCCCCCAACGCGCTGGGTTCCGGCGACGAGATCTCCCTCGAGGTGCTCACCCGGATCGGCACGAATCCGGACGACTCGAAGTGCGGCGGCCACGGCAACGCGGTGGGGCTGCGCCTCTACTACGACGCCGTGAGCCGGCCTTCTCAGTTCGGGCTCGAGATCACGCCCGAACCCGTGACCCCCTACTTCCTCCACACGGCTGGTTCCCCTCCCATGTCCTTCTTCGACACGACGCCGCCGACAGCCACTCAGCCGAAGCAGACGGACTCCGGGCCGGTCAACTTCGCCTTTGGAAACCCCTGGAAGAGCGTGGGGAGCTGGAGCCGCATCGTGCCCTGAGTCATCCCTCACGACCCCTGTCAACGCCTCGGGTGCTCGCCGTCCCCTCTGAGGGCGGCGGTGCATCCGGGCCGCGATTTGCTCAAGCCGGGGCGCAAGGTGAACCGAGAGCGCACCGAAGACCACGAATAAGCCAGCCAGTGCCCAGAATCGTCTCGAAGCCCACCAGGGTGCGCGCGAGAGCAGAAGCGGCCACCAAGCGGCATCGCCGCCAAGCCACCCCAGCAGATGGCAGCAGCCCAGGGTCGCTCATGCGGGCCAGCCACTCGAGCGGGTCGAGAGCCACGAAGTTGCGCCCTACGCGAGGCTGTCAAGCCAAGCGGGCTGCTCTCCTTTCGGCCCGCAGTCTTCTATTGACGTTCAAGTCCGGGCCCATGGCAAGTCCGAGCTTGCATTTCCCGTGGAACAGGCGTAGGTTGATACATCCGCAGTCCGCTTTCCTGAGCGCTGTCGACGCAAGTCCTATCTCCCGACAGCTCACCAGAGCAGTTCTGAGCAAGTTGGGAGGGAGGCCTCCATGAAGGACTCCGTGTCGAAGCGCTGGTCCAGTGTCTTTCCGCTGGTCTCGCTGATGTCCGTGATCTGGCTCGCCTGTTCCATCTTCATTCCGTTCGGCTTTCCGTGGATGGGTTTCGGCTGGGCAGGTCTGGCGTTGTCAGCTGCGCTCTGGGTGCGAATGAGGTCGCCTCGCTCGATCGCGCAGGTGCTCCGTGACGTCGAAGCGGAGCCGCAGCCCGACGTTTCAGCCTGGGCGGGGCGCGGCGCCGGGCGGATCTGGGCGCACGTGGCCTGGCTGAGCCTGTGGCCCGCCGTGGTACTGGCGGGAGCTCCCGCTACAGTGGCAAACCTGTCGGCGTGCAAGAACGGCTGGAGCTCCTGCGAGCGCTCCCGGCTGACGCTCACCGAGATGACGGAGGTGGCCCGCGCCGACCACGCGCGCAACGTCGGGGATTGCAGGCACGCATTCCGCTCCTGCGATCGATCGAGGTTGAGCGCAGCGGAGACGATCGCAGTGGCCGTAGCACTCTACGATCGCAACGTGTCGAACTGCAGGAGCGGCATCGAGCCCTGCGAGCTCGCGCGGCTCACGCGGGCTGAGGCCCACGAAGCGTCGGCGGCCGCGCATCAGCGCCGGCTGACCACGAGCCTCCCCAAGCTGGGCGAGCGCAACGCTGGTGAAGTCGACACCGCGGTCCGTACGCGCAACCTGTCGGATCGCACGGAGGGTCGCGAGCGTTGCGACTACTCGCTGCTCAACCGCTCGGAAGCCCATGCCGTCACCAGAGCCGAGGAAGAGCGCAACTACGCGGCATGTCGGGACCGGCGTGGGTACTGCGATCGCTCGCGGCTGACACGGTCGCAGGCAGCCGCGATTCCGCCCGAGGTCCGCTAGGACTCGCTGATGAAGAACAAGAAGGCCATTCCGGAGCCGAGAGCAAGTCTCTCGCCCGAAAGGAGACAGACTATGAAGAACGTGCGTCCGCTTCACGACCGCTTGATGGTTCGCCGCATCGAGGAGAAGGAGACGGCTAAGGGAGGGATCATCATTCCGGATACCGCCAAGGAGAAGCCCCAGGAGGGCGAGGTGCTGGCCGTCGGGAACGGCAAGATCCTGGACAACGGGACGAAGCTCGCCCTGGACGTCAAGGTGGGCAACAAGATCCTGTTCGGAAAGTACACAGGGACCGAGATCAAGATCGACGGCGAGGATGTCCTGATTCTGCGCGAGGACGAGGTCCTCGCCGTGCTCGGCTAGGGAATCGCTGGCGGGAGCACCCCTCTGCGACGCTTCGCGTCGCGACAGCAGCAGGGTATTCCGGAATCCCGCGAAGCGGGGATCCCCAGGAATCGCCGCACGGCGAATCCACCCAGGAAGCAAGGCAAATCTCATGGCGAAGCAGATCACGTACGGTGACGAGTCCCGGCAGTCCATCCTGCGAGGCGTCAACCGCCTGGCCGACGCGGTCAAGGTGACGCTCGGACCGAAGGGCAGGAACGTCGTCCTCGACAAGAAGTTCGGGTCGCCGTTGATCACCAAGGACGGCGTGACGGTGGCGAAGGAGATCGAGCTCAAGGAGCCCCTCGAGAACATGGGGGCCCAGATGGTGCGCGAGGTCGCGAGCAAGACCTCCGACGTGGCCGGAGACGGCACGACGACGGCGACCGTCCTCGCTCAGGCCATCTACCGCGAGGGCAGCAAGAACGTCACCGCGGGCGCCAACCCGATGGCCCTGAAGCGTGGCATCGAGATGGCGGTGGCGGCGGTCACCGAGGAGCTGAAGAAGCTCAGCAAGCCGGTCAAAGGCAAGATGATCGCCCAGGTGGGCACCATCTCGGCCAACAACGACGAGACGATCGGGACGATCATCGCGGAGGCGATGGACAAGGTCGGCAAGGACGGCGTCATCACCGTCGAAGATTCCAAGAGCATGGAGACCTCGCTCGAGGTCGTGGAGGGGATGCAGTTCGACCGGGGCTATCTCTCTCCCTACTTCGTGACCGATCCCGAGCGGATGGAGTGCGTGCTCGAGAACGCCCTGGTCCTGATCCACGAGAAGAAGATCTCGAACATGAAGGATCTGCTGCCCGTCCTGGAACAGGTCGCGAAGCTCGGCCAGCCGCTGCTGATCGTGGCCGAGGACCTGGAGGGTGAGGCGCTCGCCACGCTGGTGGTGAACAAGCTGCGCGGCACGCTGCACGTCGCGGCCGTGAAGGCGCCGGGCTACGGCGACCGTCGCAAGGCCATGCTCGAGGACATCGCGATCCTCACCGGCGGCAAGGCGATCACCGAGGACCTCGGGATCAAGCTCGAGAACCTCAAGATCGACGACATGGGCAAGGCCAAGAAGATCACGATCGACAAGGACAACACCACGATCGTCGAGGGCGCGGGCAAGAAGAAGGACATCGAAGGCCGGGTCAAGCAGCTCCGCACCCAGGTCGAGGAGACGACCTCCGACTACGACCGCGAGAAGCTGCAGGAGCGGCTCGCGAAGCTGGTCGGCGGCGTGGCCGTGATCAAGGTCGGCGCGGCCACCGAGACCGAGATGAAGGAGAAGAAGGCCCGCGTCGAGGACGCCATGCACGCCACCAAGGCGGCCGTCGAGGAGGGGATCGTGGCCGGCGGTGGCGTCGCTCTGCTGCGATGCGTGAAGGCCGTAGACGCCTTGAAGGCCGCGGGCGACGAGGCCGTGGGCGTGAGCATCATCAAGCGCGCCCTGGAAGAGCCGCTGCGCCTGATCGCGGCCAACGCCGGTCACGAGGGGGCGGTGGTCGTGGGCACGGTCCGGGAGATGAAGGCGGAGGAGGGCTTCAACGCCCTGACCGAGAAGTACGAGAACCTGGTCGAGGCGGGCGTAATCGACCCGACCAAGGTTGTCCGCTCCGCCCTGCAGAACGCGGCGTCGATCGCCTCGCTGCTGCTCACCACCGAAGCCATCATCTGTGAGATCCCGGAAGCCAAGGGGGAGAAGGGCTCGGCAGGGATGTCCCCCGGCGGCGACATGTACTGATGCCCACGGCCCCTTGCGGCTCCCCCTCAGGGGGAGCCGCACCCGGCGCCTGGCAGTGCTAGCCTGACCCCGCGTGGACCCTGCCGCAAAGGCCATCGCTGCCACAATCGCCTATCACCAGCGAACCAAGCATCAGCTCCACCGCTATGCTCGTTCGCCCGGCCACCTCGACTGGGCCACGCAGCCCGATCCGTTTCGCAGCTACGCGGGCGCGCCCAGGGTCCCCCTGCCCCTTGGCGCCGCCGAGCTCACCGCCCCCTACGACGCGCTCTACGAGACGGGCGCGGTCCCCGTGCAGCCGCTCGAACGCAGGACTCTCGGCATCTTCTTCGAGCTCTCACTCGGGCTCACGGCCTGGAAGCAGGCGGGCACCAGCCGCTGGGCACTTCGCGCCAACCCCTCGAGCGGCAACCTGCACCCGACGGAAGGCTACGCCGTGGTCCCGCCGCTCGGGGAGATCGACGCCGGTCTTTACCATTACCTGGCGCGCGACCACGCGCTCGAGCGCCGCACGACGCTGGCCAGCGAAATGGCGACCCGGCTCGTCGCGCTCTTGCCCGTGGGCGGATTCCTCGTGGGTCTGTCGTCGATTCACTGGCGCGAAGCCTGGAAGTACGGCGAGCGCGCGTTTCGCTATTGCCAGCACGACGCCGGACACGCCATCGCCACGATGCGCTGCGCGGCCGGGGCGCTCGGCTGGCGCGCGCTCGTTTGGGACGGGCTTGGCGATGATCGCGTCTCGGCCCTCCTCGGCCTCGATCGCGACCCGGACTTTGCCGACGTGGAGGCGGCCGACAGGGAGCACCCCGATGCTGCGCTCTTGGTCTTCCCCGGCGGTCTCGAGCCGGATTTCATTCCCACGCCGAGCTGGCAGGCGAGCGCCGCCGAGGAGGTCGTGGCACTCATACGCGCTGGCGTCTGGAGCGGGCGGGCCAATCCGCTCAGCCCCTCGCATGTCGAGTGGGAAGCCATCGACCTGGTCGCCCGTGCCACCCGCCGCCCGGCCGGCGAGCCGCCGATGCCTTGCCCTTCCGCCCCGCTGTCCTCGCAGCCCAAACCGCGGCCCAGTAGCCGCACCCCGGCCGCCACGCTCATTCTCCAGCGGCGTAGTGCCGTTGCGCTCGACGGCCGGACCTCCATCTCGGCACGAACCTTCTACGCGCATGCTCGACCACCTCTTGCCGCGCACGGGGGTGGCGCCCTGGGACGTGCTGCCTTGGGAGCCCCAGATTCACGCCGCCATCTTCGTTCACCGTGTCGAGGGGCTCGTCCCCGGCCTTTACCTCTTGGAGCGCCGTCCCGACGGGCGCCTGCGCGGCGCGCTGCGCGGCGAGTGCCTGTGGGAGCGGCCCGAGGGATGCCCCCGCGACCTGTCGTTGTTTCTCCTCTTGCCCATGGACTGCCGCGAAACGTCGCAGCTCGTGAGCTGCCACCAGGCGATTGCCGCCGACGGTGCCTTCAGCCTCGGCATGCTCGCCGACTTCGCCACGAGCTTGGCGGGGCGCGGCGCCTGGTGGTACCGGCGGCTCTTCTGGGAGGCGGGCGTCCTAGGTCAGGTGCTCTACCTTGAGGCGGAGGCGGCGGGCGTGCGCGCCACCGGCATCGGCTGCTACTTCGACGACGCCTTTCACGAGCTCCTGGGCCTTCGCGATCTCACCTTCCAGGACCTCTACCATTTCACGCTCGGGGGCCCCATCGAAGATCGGCGTTTGATCACACTCCCTCCGTATGGCGCCTGGAGTAGCAGCCCAGCCGTGGCCCGGCCGTAAGGTCATGGGCGCCAGCGTCCGAGCTCGACGCAGCCGGAGACGTGGAGGAAGTCGTAGGCCGCGAGCGGGCGATCGAAGGTCAGTCGAAACGACTTGACCGCGCCGTCGGACAGCCGAGGCGTGTGCGCCGTGGCCACAGGCAGGCGCTGCCATCCCGAAGTGATGAGAGCCGGCACCACGCGGACACGGCGGGGCCGCGGGTCTGGCGGCACCGTGGTGGAGAAGGCCAGCGTGGTGCCCTGCGGGGCCCGCACCTCGACTGTCCGGTCGTCGATCGCCAAGAGCAGCGGAACGCCACCCGCGCTCGTCGGCGGGAACGCTCACCGCCGCCCGCGTCAGCAGCGACGGCGCGAGCGTGGTCGCGAAGGCCAAGAGCGCGATCGCGCGGGCGACCGTGAAACCGCGCCGTGCCAGTAGGGTCCGGAAGTCGCGTGCCAGGTCGCATTCAAGCGGGCCCTCAAAGCTGCGGAGCTGCCGGGCCGGGCCACTACTCCTGCCACTCCCTGCACCACACCTATGCGAGCACGCTCCTTGCTGCGGGCGTGGTCACGCGCCTATGTGCAGGACCTGCTCGGCCGCGCGAGCATCGAGCTCACGGTAGGGACCTACGGACGTTGGCTACGAAAGCGCCCGCCGGGGGGCTCTGGACGTACTCGACGGGGGCGAAGTGGTAGCAGAAACCCTCGAAACGGTAGCAGCTCAGGTGGGCGGAGGCGCCGGCAAGACCCCGCAAGTTATCGAGGTGGCGGAGAGAGAGGGATTCGAACCCTCGGAGCCGGGGTCACCGGCTCACGTGATTTCCAGTTCGAGCCCCGCGCCACCTGATCCGACCCCACGCTACCTAACCTGCTGTGAAGACGAGACTGACTACTGAGCCGAGGTTCGGCCGAGATCGGGTTTGGTTAGGTGTCGTGGTAGCAGCGTGGTAGCAGCGTGGTAGCAGCGTGGTAGCAACGGAGCGGAGCGAGAACAGGTTCTTCCCCAGCGTGCTTGACAGAGTCCCAGTATCGGCCTATAGTTGTTGATAACAACTATGGCCGTTGCCCTTTCTACCGACCGACGGACCTCCGGGGCGACGCAGCTCGACTCGGACGCTGTGGCTCTGCAAGACGCCCTTAACGAGCTAGTGCGGGTCTATCAGTTTCGCGATCGTGATCGCATCTGCTGCCACGATGTTTCCGTGACCCAGTGCTACGCGATCGATGCGCTTTTGCGCCGGGGGCCCAGTGGCCTCAACGAGCTGGCGGGCGAGCTCTACTTGGACAAGAGCACCGCGAGCCGGGTCGTCACGACGCTGGAGCGCAAGGGCTACGTGACTCGGTCCCCCCATCCCGATGACCGGAGGGCTATCGTCCTCAGCGTGACGGCCGCCGGCCGGCGTCTTCACGACCGCATCCGGAGAGACCTGGTCGGCGAGGCCACGGAACTGCTTAAGGACTTCGAGCCAGGGGTGAGACAGGGCGTAGCCAAGCTTCTACTCCGGCTCGCTCGAGCAGCGGCGGACCGCTCAGGCGTGTCCGGCCCGTCCTGTTGCTCCACGAAGGTCGAGGAATAGCTCGTGGCAGACCTCGTCACTCGTGAGCCGGGCGCTGTAGTTGTGAGTACCAACGAAAGACCGCGGAGTCAGGAGTGGCACATGCTGGTGAGCGTAACGATGGGCATCTTGCTCAGCGGAGCTCCAGCGAACGCCGCCGAGTGGAACCAATGGCGAGGCCCTCGTCGCGACGCCCAGGCCCGCCCGGCCTCCCGTCAGTGGCCGGCCGATCTGAAGCGCCTGTGGCGGACGGAATTGGGCTCTGCGACAGTCGAGTCCGGTGGTTGCCGGAAACGACGTACTTGTCTTCAGTCGGCAGGGAGAAATGGAAGTCGTCCACGCCCTCGATCTTCAGACCGGGCGGCTCCGGTGGCGTCAGGGCTACAAAGCGACGTATGAGGTCTATCCGGGAGCGGTCGCGTATGGCAAAGGGCCGCGCTCCACTCCTGTAGTCCAGGATGGCCGGCTCTTCACGCTCGGAATCAGCGGGATCCTCTCCGCCTTCGACGCTGCGACCGGCCGTCTGCTCTGGCAGAAGGACTTCGCGGGGCGCTTCCCGGCCACGTCGCCGCCTTTCGGCACGTCGATGTCGCCACTCATGGCAGACGGCCTCCTCATCGTTCACGCGGGCGGTCACGAGGGCGGCGCGCTGATCGCGTTCGATCCTGCAAGCGGCAACGAGAGGTGGAGCCTCGACGGCGACGGTCCGAGCTACTCCTCCCCGTCCTGATGAAGCTCCTCGGTCAGGAGCAGCTCGTGATTCAGGTCCATCGCAAGCTCCTGGGCGTCGATGCCGCAGCGGGCCGCGTCCTTTGGAGCGTTCCCTTCGTGACGCCATGCGACCAGAACATCGTGACGCCGCTCCAGGTGGGCGAGCGGATCCTGGTCTCGAGCCTCGACAGGGGGACGATGGCGATCGAGTTCACGCGTTCCGGCTCCGAATGGGTCCCTCGAGTGGCCTGGCACACCGCAACAGTGTCGATGTACATGAGCACGCCCGTTCTCGCGAACGGGAGGGTTGTGGGCCTTTCGCACAAGAAGAAGGGCCAGTTCTTCGCCCTCGATCCCGCCACCGGAAAGGTCCAGTGGCTCAGCGAAGGCGGCCAAGGCGAAAACGCCGCCCTGGTCGTTGCAGGAGAGTCGCTACTGGTGCTTCAGGGCGACGGGACGCTGCTCGTAATGCCCGGCGATGCAGCGGGCTTTGCGCCAGTCCGGAAGTACACGGTTGCAGACAGCGCCGCGTTCGCACATCCCGTGCCCACGCGTTTGGGTCTCCTCATCAGGGACCAGGTCGGGCTCGCACTCTTTGCGATCGCATCCAGCGATGACGGAGCACCCGCGTCTGCGGGCGCAACGAGTGGAAGCCAGCCGTGACGAGCCGCAAGAGCGCCGCCAACAAAGAGCTCATTCGCCAACTGCTGGCAGAGGTCGATCGCGGCAACGTTGACCTCGTCGATTCGTACTACGCCCCTGACTACGTGGACCACACACCGTCGCCCATTCGCCGCCTGGCCCCTGGTCGCGAAGGTGTCCGCCAAGCTCTCATGCTGTTTCGCCGCGCCTTCCCCGACACCTGCCACACGGTCGAGGATCTCGTGGCTGAGGGCGACCGCGTCGTGGCGCGCATCAGTGCACGGGCCACGCACACCGGGGAGCTCTTCGGCAAGGCGTCCACCGGAAAGGTCGTGACGATGACGGGCATCGCGATCTACCGGATCGTTGACGGCCGAATCGCCGAGCGCTGGGCCGAGCAAGTCTCGGCGTGCTGGAGCAACTTGGCATCGCAACAAACCGATAAGGAGACCGCCATGGAAGTGAGGGAAGCCGTCAGAGAGAAGTATGGAGCCGTCGCCAAGAGCGTCCGAACCGGCGAGGGTGGTTCGTGTTGCGGAACGGCGCCCGGGTGTGGGTGCTCCGATCCGATCACGAGCAACCTCTACGACGCGAGCGAAGCCGCACAGGTCCCGGACGCGGCCATGAAGGCCTCACTGGGCTGCGGCAACCCCACCGCGCTCGCCGCCCTGAAGCCTGGAGAGGTGGTCCTGGATCTCGGCAGCGGCGGCGGCATCGACGTGCTGCTCTCCGCGCGACGCGTCGGCGCCAATGGAAAGGCGTATGGCCTCGACACCACGGATGAGATGCTCGCGCTGGCCGAAGAGAACAAGCGCAGGAGCGGCCTGACCAACGTCGAGTTCCTCCGCGGCGACATCGAGCAGGTTCCCCTCCCCGACGCCGCCGTGGACGTAGTGATCTCCAACTGCGTCATCAATCTCTCGGCGGACAAGGACCGGGTGCTGCGCGAGGCCTTTCGGGTGCTCAAGCCAGGCGGTCGTTTCGCGGTGAGCGACGTTGTCGTCCAGGGCGAGTTGCCTGAAGCGGTGCGGCGGTCCATGGAGCTGTGGGTCGGGTGTATCGCCGGCGCACTGAGCGAGAGCGAGTACCGCGAAAAGCTGGCCGCGGCGGGTTTCCGAGACATCGAGGTGGAGGTCACACGGGTCTACAGCCTCGCCGAGGCCCGTGAGATCCTCTCCGCAGAAGGCATCGACGTTGACGCTGTCGCCGGTGACGGTAGCGGCAGGGTCGTAAGCGCGTTCGTGCGCGCGACCAAGCCGGCTGCTTGCTGCGGTCCTTCGTGCTGCGCTTGAACGATGGGCGACACCGTCTGTACGGTCAGTCGGGACTTGCCGTGAACCTTACACGGATCCTGAGCGGCTCCGTGACGCGTTCGAGTTCGACCCGGTACGTGTCGCCTGGAACATGCTTGGACAGCGAGAGGCCGGCAACCCGCTGCGAATCGACTGGCTGATAGCCCGTCCCCGCGAGCAGGGGCGGCGCGACGCGGCCTGAATACGTCGGCCAGTCTTCCTGTGGCTTGAAGGACCACTCGGCTACGACCGATATCCCGCGGCGCTCCGGCCCCAACGTCTCAGTCAACGTTGTGCCGCTAGGTATCGTGGCGGTCCTGATGCCCTGGAGCTTGGTCTGGGTAACCGCGCCGATTCGCTCTCGTGTGTCCCGGGTGCCGCCGCAGGCGGCCAAGAGGCAAAGGGCCAATACGACTCCTCGGGCCTTCATGGGCGTTCGCGTGCTGGCTGCGGGCCGGCAGGCCGTCCGTCGTTGAACAAGCGGCTACTGCTCATCGACCTGAAGTCGATGCGGCTGTTCCCTAAGAGCCTCTTTCGGTCGGGTCGTGCGCGGATCAACGAGCGTCGATAGTGAGGTGGTGCGTTCCCCAGGCGTCAGCCATCGAAACAGGCCGGTGGCGAGCGCCGCGCCTACAAACTGAGCGCCGATGAATGCCGCCACGTCCGCGGGCCGGATCCCTGTGAATGAGTCGGTCATGGAACGCGCGATCGTTACGGCGGGATTGGCAAACGACGTGGACGCGGTGAACCAGTAGGCCGCGACGATGTAAGCCGGGACCGCGAAAGGTACGGCGCTTGGCCGACGGCGCGAGCAACCCCAGATCACGGCCAAGAGGCCGAAAGTAGCGACGCACTCGCTCAACACCTGAGACAGGCCTTCGCGACTGTGGCGCGACCACGCGAATACCGGCTCTCCGAACATCGCATTCGCGAGCCCAACTCCGACGACGGCACCGACGACCTGGAGGCAAACGTATCCAGGGACGTCACGCCAGGCCAGCTCGCGCTGAGAGGCCGAGGCGAGCGAGACCAGGGGGTTGAAGTGGGCGCCCGAGATAGAGCCAAACGTCAGAATCAGCGCCATCAACGCCGCACCCGTCGCCAGCGCATTACAGAGAAGGGCGAGCGCCGCGTTCCCCCCCGCCAGGCGCTCGGCCATGATCCCCGAGCCAACGATCGCAGCAAGCAGCAGGCACGAGCCCAGGGCTTCGGCTGCGAGTCGGCGAGAGAGACTTGTCACTCGTCAGCGCTCGGACGGGGAATGCGACCGATCTGATGGAGCCGCTCCTGCAGCGCCATCTTGTCCAGGGACTCGATGGGCAGGCTCGATGAACAGCTTGATTCGAGCCTCCAGCTCCCGCAGCGCCCGGTTGAAGGCGCGGAGCCTGCTCCTCGCCGGTGCCTTCCACGGCCGCCGGATCCTCCACGCCCCAGTGAGCGGTCATCGGTTGACCGGGCCAGTAGGGGCACTCCTCCTTCGCCGCGTTCCCGCACACGGTAAAGATGAAGTCGAGTTCCGGCGCGCCAGGCTTGAGAACTCGTTCCAGCTCTTGCTGCGGAGCGCCTTCCCCCGGGCAGGTGCGTGCGCTCGCAGCACCTCCAGGGTCGATGGGGTGGACCTCGCCCTTGGGCTGGCTCCCCGCGCTGAAGGCTCGAAAGCGGCCGCGGCCCCAATAGTTCAGTAGCGCTTCCGCCATGATGCTGCGGGCGGAGTTGCCGGTGCAGAGGAACAGAACGTTGTAGCGCTCCATGACACTCCTTTCCAGCCGCTACTTACAGGATTCCGGACCGCGGATCTTCACGAGGCGCTCCAGGTCCTTCCGGAGCACGGATCGCTTGGCGAACGTCGTTGACCAGTTCCCGGAGCTGCCGCTCGCAGTCAACCTCCGGCTGGGGCACGAGGCGGTAGTACACCCACGTCCCCTCCCGCCGGTCCTCCACGACGCCGGCCGCGCGGAGCGTCGCGAGGTGACGGGACACCTTGGGTTGTGACAGCCCGCAGCGCTTCCTCGAGGTGGCAGACACACAGCTCGCCATGCGACAGCAGCGCCACGATCCGGAGCCTGGTCTCGTCGCCTAGCGCCTTAAAGAGGCGCGAGAAAGAGCGGACATCGAGGACTGCCGATGACATATGTGAATTCGTATATCCGAATCTTCCGGCTGTCAAGCCATGGACGGCTGCAATCGGACCTCCTCGTACCAGCGTGGTAGCGACCAGTTGGTCGGAACGTAGGCCTTAGAGGGCTCACTTGGAACGAAACGGTAGCAGCCGAGGCAGCGGCGCCTCGGATCGAGGCCCGCAACTTATTGAAGTGGCGGAGAGAGAGGGATTCGAACCCTCGGAGCCGGGGTCACCGGCTCACGTGATTTCCAGTCACGCCGATTCAACCACTCTCGCATCTCTCCGCGGTGGTTGAGGCTGAGGTGCGCCCGTCAGGATACCATCGGCCCGCTGCCCGGCGAAGATGCGGCCGCGTGGCACGCGTCGCCGGGGCAGCTGCAGTGCTTCGGCTCGGGCGGAGCGAGATCGAGGCGGTCCAGCACGGCGGCCACCACGCGGTCGCAGCGCGACAGGTGGAGCGGGAAGAGCTCCGCGCTCACGAGGCCCGCGCGTTCGAGCAGCTCCTGGCGCAGGAGCGCGCGGGCGCGGAAGAGCCGGGTCTTCACGGCGTCCTCGCTGACGGACAGGCACTCGGCCGCGTCCGCTGTGCTGAGGCCCTCCACCTCCCGCAGCATGAACACCGTCCGGTAGATCTCCGGGATCGCCTCGAACGCGGCCTCCAGGATCGCGCGCATCTCGCGGCGCAGCGCCTGCTGCTCGGGATTGCGCTCGGCCGCCCCGATCAGGTCCATGGTCCGCTCCTCCCAGTCCGGCATCGCGTCGGCCTCCTCGAAGCGGCCACGGCGGCGGAGCCGGCCGAGCGCCTCGTGGACGGCGATCCGCGTCAGCCAGGTCCCGAAGCGGGCGCGCTCGGCGAACTGCCCGAGGTGCGCGTAGGCGTTCACGTACGCCTGCTGCATCACGTCCTCGGCTTCGGCCTCGTCGCGCAGGATCGCACGCGCCACCCGGAACAGGCGCTGGTTGTAGCGCCGCATCAGGACCTCGAAGAGCGCCGGCTCCCCGGCCGTCACGCGGCGCACCAGCTCCTCGTCGCTCAGGCCGGCGAGAGGCGGGGGCGCGGCGACCGGCTCGGGCTCCGTCATGCTCCTAACAGAGTCGCGAGCGCCCGAAACGTTTCAGCCTTTGGACGAGGCGTCGAGATCAGGGCTTCTTGGTGTAGCTGATCTTCATCGTCGGGACGTCCTTGCCGTCCGGTCCCGTCATGAACATCGACATCACCCGCGTGTTGTCGTCCTTGTACTCCACGATCGCCTTGGACTTGACGATCTTGCCCGTCGGATCCGGCCCTTCCATCGTCGACGTCGTCTTCTTGGCGGCCGCGTCGTAGCTGCCCTCGCTCAGCGAGAGCCCGGACGACATCGAGTCGATCCAGGTCCCGACGTACTTCTTCTTGCTCGAGATCCCAGGTGGAGGTGCCGTGGCCGTGGAACGGCATCCCGCCGAAGTCGCCCTTGAAGTCGCTGATCAGGCAGAGTCCGCCGCAGCCGATCGTGTTGACTTCGGTTCCCTTGCTCACCGTAGGCGGCGCGCCCGGCATGAACATCTCGACGGTCGCGTCCCAGGTGCCGGCATCCATCGCGAGCACCTTGTGCTCCGGGCCCGGCATCGGCGGCTGCTGGGCGGCGGCCGAGCCCGAAAGCGCGACCCGCCGCGACGGCCGCCAGCGACAGCCGTTCGAGGATTTGGACCTTCATCGTGACCTCCTGTGGCTTTCGACTATTCTTTCTCCCAGCAGGGACGGCGGCAAGCGTGAATCCCGACGAAAGGCGTGCGAGCCCCGAGCTCGTCAAGGACTTCCTCGAGTTCGCCTGCTGGGACAACGACGTCCACGGCAAGGCCGATCACCGGCTCGCCGACCGGGCGGCCGGCCGACTGCTCGCGCAGCATCCCGAGATCGCCGGCGACAGCCTCTACACGGCCGTCGTCTGCGGCGACCTCGCCGAGGTGGAGCGGCGTCTCGCGGAGCGGCCACAGGCGGCGCTCGAGCGCGGCGGCTCGCGCGAGTGGACGCCGCTCGTCTACCTCTGCTTCACGCGCTTCAGCCACCCGCCGGTGATCCAGAATGCCGTCGCGATCGCGCGGGCGCTGCTCGACCGCGGCGCGAACCCGAACGACTCCTACCCCGCCTGCGACGTCCCGTACACCGCGCTCGTCGGCGCGGCCGGCGAGGGCGAGCAGCAGGCGCCGCGCCAGCCCCAGGGCGAGGCGCTCTTCGAGCTGCTGCTCGAGCGCGGGGCGGAGCCGTTCGACGCCCAGGTGCTCTACAACACCCACTTCAGCGGCGACGTGCTCTGGTGGCTGAAGCTCGTCCACTCCCGCACGCAGCAGGGCGAGCGGGCCGCGGCCTGGCGCGACCCCGACTGGCGCATGTTCGACATGGGCCCCTACGGGTCGGGCGCGCGCTTCCTGCTCTGGATCGCGATCGAGAAGGACGACCGGACGCTCGCCGAGTGGGTGCTCGGGCACGGCGCGAACCCGAACGCCGCGGCCGCGCGCGACCCGCGCTTCTCGAAGCGCAGCCTCTATGAGGATGCTCGTGCACCTGGGGCGCGGCGAGATCGCCGAGCTGCTGCTGCGGCACGGTGCGACGCGCGTGCCGCTCGTGCTCGAAGGCGAAGAGGCGTTCGTCGCCGCGTGCCTCGCGCTCGACCGTGCGGGAGTCGGCGCGCAGCTCGCGGAGCACCCGGAGTACCGCGACTCGCCGAAGGCGCTCTTCGCCGCGGCGAAGCGGAACCGTGCCGACGCGGTCGCCCTGCTGCTCGATCTCGGCACGCCGATCGAGCTCCAGGACGCGCAGGGGCAGCGCGCGCTGCACGTGGCGGCGGCGCACGACGCGCTCGCGGTCGTGCAGCTGCTCGTCGAGCGGGGCGCCGAGATCGACCCGCGCGAGAAGAACTGGAGCGCCGCGCCGATCGGCTTCGCCGCGTGGAACGACCACCTGGCGACGCGCGACTTCCTGAGCCGCTACAGCCGGAACGTCTTCGTGCTCGCGTTCCGGGGATACCTCGACCGGCTGCGCGAGGTGCTGGCCGACGAGCCGGATCTCGCCAGGGAGACGCGGCCCGAGGGCGTCACGCCGCTCTTCTGGCTGCCGGACGACGAGCCGCTCGCGTGCGAGATCGCCCGCGTGCTGCTCGCGAGCGGCGCCGATCCGAGCGTGCGCAGCCAGCGGGGCCGGACCGCGGCCGACTGGGCCCGCAAGCGCGGCATGAACGAGCTCGCGCGCGTGCTCGACTACTGAGCCGGCGCGCCTTCCTTGGCCACGAGCGCCTCGAAGGCTTCCTTGCTCTTCGCGAGGTAGCGCGCATAGCCCCTCGGGATCGACCCACGCCTTGGCTCCGGCGCTCGCCGCGCGCGGGCGCTTGGCGTCCAGGTCGAATACCCCGGCGTGGGCACCCAGGAAGATGTCGGGCTTCAGCGATTCCAGGAGCCGGAACGAGCGCCGGTAGTCGTCGGCGATGCCGGGATAGGACGGGGACTTGACGAGCTTGGTGCCCGGGTTGACCGAAGTGCTGCCGGCGAACACCACGCGGTAGGACTGGCCTCCGTCTTCGACGGTCGTCGTCCACGTCGTCGTGCCGCGCGTGTGTCCGGGCGTCAGGCGGGCGGTCAGCTTCACGCCGCCCAGCTCGACCACGTCGCCGTCCTTCAGCACGCGGTCGGCCGCGACGGGCTCGAAGCGAAATCGCTCGTCCCCCGCGAACAGGTAGTCGCTCTTTCCTCCCGACTTCACGAGCTCGTCGTCGGGAGACATGACAGCGACCTGGGCAGACGAAAGCTTCTTGAAGTGCGCGAGCGTGCCGACGTGGTCGATGTGCGCCTGGGTGATCAGCAGCACGCGGATCTCCTCGGGCTTGAAGCCGAGCTTGCGGATCGAGGTCTCGATCAGGGAACCGGATGTCGGCATGGCTCCGTCGATCAGGACGTGGCCGGCCTTCGTCGCGATCAGGTAGACGCCGAGATCGCGGGTGCCGACGAAGTGGATCGGCCCCACGATCTTCAAAGGCTCGGCGGGCTCGAAGAACGGCCGGAAGGTCTCGGGCACGCCCGGGCGGCAGCGGCTGCTGCGCCGCGGCGGCGCTGGCGAGCGCGGCGAGGATCAGGAGGGCCCGCAGCCGCATCACTTGCCTGTCGGCGCGGCGAGCCCCCGGCGCGCCAGGAACGGCTCGATCGACGGATCGCCCCCGGTGAAGTTGCGGAAGAGCGTCATCGCGTCGTCGCTGCCCCCGCGCGAGAGCAGCGTCTTCGCGGAAGCGGTCGCCGTTCTCGCGCGTGAGGCCGCCGTGGGCCTTCATCCACTCGACGCTCGTCGCGTCGAGCACCTCGCTCCAGAAGTAGGAGTAGTAGCCGGCGGAGTAGCCGCCCGCGAAGATGTGCGAGTAGTAGGTGCTGCGGTAGCGCGGCGGCACCGGCGCGAAGTCGACGCCGTTGTCGGCGAGCGCCTTCGCCTCGAACGCGAGCACGCCCGTCGGCATCCGGCAGCTCTCGCGGCGCGCCGCTGGTGCCACGCCTGGTCGATCACGTTGGCGGCCACGAGCTCGGTGGTCGAGAAGCCCTGGTTGAACTTCTGGGCGGCCGTCACCTTGTCGAGCAGCTCCTGCGGGATCGGGGCGCCCGGTCTGGTAGTGCTTCGCGTAGTTGCGCAGCACCTCGGGCCAGGTCGCCCACATCTCGTTCACCTGCGACGGGTACTCCACGAAGTCCCGCGGCACGCTCGTGCCCGCGAAGCGCGGGTACCGGACGTCCGAGAACATGCCGTGCAGCGCGTGGCCGAACTCGTGGAACATCGTCCGCACCTCGTCGTGGGTCAGCAGCGTCGGCTCGCCCTTCGGGCGGCGGCGGGACGTTCAGGTGGTTCGCGATCACCGGCTTCGTGCCGAGCAGCCCGGACTGCGGCACGTAGGCGTTGGCCCACGCGCCGCCGTTCTTGTTGGGGCGCGCGTAGAAGTCGGCGACGAAGAGCGCGAGCGGGGAGCCGTCCTTGTCGAAGACGTCGAACACGCGCACGCTCGGCTCGTAGACCGGCAGGTCCTTGCGCTCCTTGAAGCGTCAGGCCGTAGAGCTTCCCCGCGGCGAAGAAGACGCCGTCGATCAGCACGCGGTTCGAGCTCGTAGTAGGGCCGGAGCTGCGACTCGTCGAACGCGTAGCGGGCCTTGCGCACCTTCTCCGCGTAGTACGCCCAGTCCCAGGACGCGACGGTCGAAGCCGCCGTCCTCGCTCGTCCACCGTCTTCTGCATGAGCCGCGGCCTCGCTCCGCGCGTTCGCCACGGCGGGCGGCCCGAGCTGGGCGAGCAGCTTGTTGACGACGTCCACGCTGCCCGCGGTCTGCTCGTCGAGCTGGTAAGCCGCGTGATTCGGGTAGCCGAGCGAGCGCGGCGCGCTCGGCGCGCCGCTTCGCGATCTCGGGACGCGGTCTCGCGGTTGTCGAACTCGCCGCCGCGGCTGCCGCGCGCGAGCGAGGCCTTCATCAGCCTTCTCGCGCAGCGCCCGGTTCTCGAGCGAGGCGAGCGGCGGCTGGCCGCGTGGTGTTGGTCGAGCCGCAGCAGGAACTTGCCCTCCTGGCCCGCGGCCTTCGCGGCGTCCGCCGCGGCCTGCGATCTGCGCCTCGCTCAGGCCGGCGAGCTCCGCCGCGGGTGTCCACCAGCACGGCCGAGGCGGCCACCTCCTTGAGCACGTTCTGGTTGAACGTGGCGGCAAGCGTCGCGAGCTCGGCGTTCGAGCGCCTTCAGCTTCTCCTTGTCGGCCTCGCCGAGCTTCGCCCCCGCGCGCACGAAGTCCTGGTGGTAGCGCCAGAGCAGCCGCTTCGACTCGGGGTCGAGGCCGAGCGAGTCGCGCTTGTCGTAGAGCGCCGAGACGCGCGCGAAGAGCACGGGGTCGAGCGTGATCGCATCCGAGTGCGCCGCGAGCTTCGGCGCCATCTCGCGCTGCAGCTTCTGCATCTCGGGGTTCGTGTTCGAGCCGGTTCAGCCCGAAGAACACGCGGCTCGTGCGCGAGAGCAGCTGCCCCGCCCGCTCCATCGCGACGATCGTGTTCTCGAAGCGTGGGCGTCTCCGGGCTCCCGCGCGATCGCCGCGATCTCCTGGCGGTGCTCCGCCATGCCCTGCTCGAAGGCGGGAGCGAAGTGCTCGGTCCTGATGCGGTCGAAGCGCGGATAGCGGAAGGGCAGGCGTGCTCTCGGTCAGGAGCGGGTTCGGGTCGGTCATCGCCTTCTCGGGTTGCTGCGGGCCCGCCGCGACGGCCGCACCGGCGGCGAAGCAGAGGGCGGCGGACAGGAACGACGCCTGGGTGGTCATGGGAGTCAGGCCGAGCGCGTACGGCCAGCGCTGGTGCCGCGCGAGCATCGCGTTCGCTTCGTCGTCGTTCTTGAAGCGCTCCTTGACGGGGTCCCAGTGGAGCTTGCGCCTCGTCTTCATCGCGATGTGGTGGAGCAGGCACGCCGAGCACGAGCGGTGCGCGACCTCGACGGGCGCGATCGGCTGGCGCCGCGTCTTCATGCACTCGAGCCAGTTGCCGTGGTGGTCCTTGCTCTCGTAGAGGTGGATCTCGTCGGGCCCGATCACCGACGTGATGATCTTCGGGTCGCTCGCGGCGAGCGCCGTGCGCGTCCTTGAGCTTCGCCACGGGGTCGCTCGCCGTCACCCGCTCGTTGCCGCGCGAGACGAAGAGCCAGCCCTCGCTGCCCTCGAAGCGGATCCCGTTCGGGAACTCGCCGCTCACGATCATGCGGACGCCGTTCGCGTAGACGCCCTCGGTCTTGAAGTCGCCGTGGACGTCCCAGAGCCCCTTGGTCGGGAACTTCGCGCTGCCCGAGATCTCGACGGGCCCGTGTACTCGGTGTCCATCGCCCAGTGCGCGCTGTCGACGTGGTGCGCGCCCCAGCCCGTGATCATCCCGGCGCCGAACTGCTCGCAGCGCAGCCAGCCGGGCCGGTCGTAGCCGGCCTGCGGGTGGACGCGCTTCTCGGTGTAGTAGACGACCGGCGTCGAGCCGAGCCATTTCTCGTAGTCGAAGCCCTTCGGCACCGGCATCTCCGGCTCGTCCTCGCCCGAAGGATCGCCGGGCAGGCCGACCAGCACCGTCTTGAGCTGGCCGATGCGCCCGTTCCGCACGAGCTCCGCGGCGTAGCGGAACTGGGGCGCCGAGCGCTGCTGGCTGCCGATCTGGAAGATCCGGCCCGAGCGGTGGACGGCGTCGCTCAGCGCGCGGCCCTCGGCGATCGTGAGCGAGGCCGGCTTCTGCAGGTAGACGTCCTTGCCGGCCTCGACCGCGGCGATCGCGATGAGCGCGTGCCAGTGGTCGGGCGTGCTGATCAGCACGCCGTCGACGTCCTTGTTCGCGAGCAGCTCGTGGTAGTCGGAGTAGCCCGTGACGCCGTCGTAGGGCTTGCCGGTCTGCTTGCTGTAGTAGCCGTTCACCAGCGTCTTGGCGTCCTCGACGCGGTGCTGGTCGAGGTCGCAGACCGCCATGATCCGCGCGGTGTCGAACTTCCAGACGCCGGGCATGTCGTGCCCGCGCGAGATGCGGCCGGTGCCGATCGCGCCGATGTTGAGCCGGTTGCTGGGCGAGGTCGCGCCGAAGACGGAGCTCGGGACGATGGCGGGGAAACCTGCGGCGACGGTCGACGCCCCGATTCCCTTGGCGACGTCGGCCAGCAGCTTCCGGCGCGAGATGCTACGGCGGCTCTCGGGCATGACTCTCCCTCCGGGACGGGCTCCGGTATCGTATCGCGGGCCGCGGCCGGGTAGGCTTGAGCCCCGGAACCGCCATAGGGGGTGCGAATGACGCATGCGACGCGGTGGCCGTCACTCCTGCTGGTCGTGGCGACGGCCGTCGCCTGGCCGAGCGTGGCGCCAGCACAACGGCCGAAGCGCAGCCCGACCTCCTGGCTCCCGTCCGCTCACTCGGGAAACCGCCCGTCTGGAAGCCGTTCGCGGGCGGGTACTACGGTCTCGACAGCACCGAGGACGACAAGAAGAACGGCGGCGGCGCGTACTTCGGCGTCTACAAGGACCTGATGCCGTCGATCGTCGGCATCGGCGTGAGCGCCGAGGGCTACGTCGGCGGCTACTCGGGAGTTTCCGGCGTGAACGGCGGCGGCCGCGCGCTGCTCGAGCTGCGCTCGCTCTACCTGAAGGCCGGCGTCGACTACGACGTCCAGCGCGAGGACACGTCCTTCGTCCTGTCGCTCACCGTGCCGCTGCGGCGCGGCGGGATCCTCGGCCACGGCACGCACCTCCGCGTCGACTGGCTTCCCGGCCGCGGCAACTCCTGGAACTTCGGCCTGCAGGTCCCGCTCGAGCCGCACATGGGGAAGACGCGCCCGCGCGTCACGGACGCCCCCTTGCCGCGGGCGAAGAAGCCGGCGCCGCCCGCGGCCATGATCCGTCGAGACGAAGGCGGCGATGGCCGAGGTGAGGAAGGCCGCGCGCAACGCCACGATCGTGAACGCGATGTTCTGGCGAGACCACAAGTCCGATCGCCTGAAGTCCCTCGAGACGTCCCGCGCCGAGATGCGGGACTTCAAGAGCCAGATCAGCCAGACGGACCCACTGCGCCCGCGGGGCGTGCGCATGGACGACGAGGTCCGGATCCTCCACGACCAGCTCGACCTCGCCTTCGGGCTCGCGGCGGGCGCATCGCCGGCGGAGGCGAGGTCCACGGGCGCGCCGCTCGCCGCCATGGCGCGCGAGGTCGTGCTCGACGAGGTGATCTACCCGTACGACCGGCTCTTCGGGCAATACAAGAAGCCCGAGGAGCTGTGGGGCCTCGCGGCCAGGGCGCGCGAGCGCTTCTCGTCGAAGCTCGCCGCTTCGACGGCTTCGGGTGCCAGGGCCGACGCGGTGCGCCTGGTGTTCGACGACTACGTCCGGGTGATCGAGGAGCTGCGGGACTGGGGGCTGCCTCGGATCACGGGCGACTCGCGCGTGATGTGGATCCCGCTGCAGCTCGCGCTTCGGCCCGAGCAGCACGACAGCCAGCAGGAGCTCGACAAGGTCCTGTCCCGCGCGCAGCGCACGCCGCTCGTCCCCGGCAACAACGTCTTCTACTGGAACGGGCAGCAGTGGCAGCTCACGCTGCACCGCAGCATCCTCGCCGCCCGCGACTACCACGTGCTCTGGCTCCACGACTTCGACGGCGTGGACCACGGAGGCGACGCCGACGTCATCAGCTACTTCATCACCGTCGACGGCTACCTGAAGGCGCTCACCGAGCGCGTGCGCGAGTTCGACAGCAGCGGCAGCATTCCCGCCTACATGATCCTGGTCGACCTCAACTACTGGGAGGGGAACAAGGGGCGGCTCTACACGGACGTGCTGCAGGACCCGCTGCACGCCCGGCCGTCGCTGCCGAAGCAGGAGGTCGAAGCGAACCGGCGCATGCAGGAAGGCGTCGAGCGAGCGCTCGTCGCGCTGCGCGAGGCGGTCGCGGGCTCGAAGCGGCTGCAGCAGGAAGCGTCCCGCCGCGGCCAGGGCTGGCTGCGGAAGTACGTGTCCGTGCACCTCAACGTGATGAACCCGGCGGATTTCTCGTATCGCACGAACCGCCTGATCGGCTACCTGCCGATCGCGCCCGACACCATCGTGCGCGACCACCGCAAGATCATCTTCTACGACGTGACCGAGCTCGATCCCGGCAAGGGCGCCTCGATCTACGGCGGCGTCGGGGTGGGCGAGCAGTACGCCTCGGCCACCTGGGAGGACCGCTCGACCCGCCTGTCGGGCCCCGCGGCGCTGAGCGTGAAGGACGCGGCGCGCCGCTACCTGAAGGCGAACGGCGTCCGCGACGAGGACATCCCGCCCCCGCTGCGGCCGCTCCCCAAGCCCGCCGACTACGACGATCGCGTCAAGCAGCTCGAAGCGCGCGGCTGGACGGCCACGGCGATGGAGGTCCACAACGACCGCGGCTTCGCGGAGAAGGACGCGAGCGTCGCGTCGGCCGTGCTCTACACGCTGATGCCGCCCGGCAGCCTGATCGTCGTCCCCGACTCGATCTGGACCCACGAGCTGTGGGCGGCGCAGCTGCTGGGGGCCGCGCTGCGCGGCTGCCACGTGTACGTGATCGCGCCCGCCCAGCAGAACGCGCCCTCCGCCGGGTTCCCGCAGCTGTCGCGGACGCGCGAGATCTGGAGCCGCTTCATCGAGGCCCGCAAGATCCTCGGCCCCGAGATCGAGGCGCGCGGCGGAAGCCTGCGCGTCGGGCTCTACACGCGGGCCGCGGGCGTCGACGACCTCGAGGCGCACCTGGGCGAGATGCACCGGACCTACGAGCGCTACCCGTTCCTCAAGCAGGACTTCCCGTTTCCGGAGGAGTTCTACGCCCGCGTCGGCAAGGCGCAGGAGCTTCTCGCCGCCGCCGGCTACGTGCCCGCCGACGACCGGCTGCCGGAGGACGCGCGCGCCCGCTCGCCCAAGATGCACAGGAAGACGCAGCTCTTCATCACGGGCGACGCGCTCGCGGCGATCGTGCGCGACACGCGCACCCAGGACGTGATCGTGAACCAGACCCGCTTCATCTCCCGGCAGGGGATCGTCTTCGAGGCGGAGGAGCTCGCGAAGGCCAGGATCGACCTCGGAGCGATCTTCCGCCCCTACCTCGACGTCATCCGCGACCTGCCCGCGCCCGTGCGCGAAAAGGCCGTCATGTACATGACGGTCGGCTCGCTCAACAAGGACGCGCGCGGGATGATGACCGACGGCGAGGTGCTGCAGGTGACCGCGGGGGCGTGGGCGATGTGGGCCGTGGCCGACATGTGGATCCTCACCGGATCGACGACCTGGATCGAAAGCCAGGAGGAGCTCGACCAGCTGCTACCCCCCTACTCGCAGCTGCAGCGGCGCATCGGGCGCTGGGTGCGCAAGGTGATCTGAGGTTCCCGCCCGTTTGGGGTACCCTAGCCGCGCAGAGCCTTGCGCGCCGAAGGGAAGATCGCCGTACTCGTGCTGGACGACGAGGTCCACATCCGCAAGGCGGTCACCGACTACCTGCAGGACGAGGGCCGCTTCGAGACCTGGGGGGCGGCGACGGCGGCGGAAGCCTTCGGCATTCTCGAGCAAGGGCGGATCGACGTGTGCCTGGTCGACCTGCGCCTCAAGGGAGTCGACGGCTTCGCGTTCCTGGAGCAGGCCCAGCCGCGCCACCCGAACGGTCCGCTTCCTGGTCCAGACCGGCTCCTACGAGGCCGACGTGCGCGAGCGGGCGGGCCTGCTCGGCATCGCCGAGGAGCGGGTCCTGCTGAAGCCGTTCCGGCTCGAGACCCTGGTGCGGGCGATCGATCGTGCGCTCGAGGGCTGACGGAGTTCGGGGCGGCCTGGGCGCCGGGCTGGCGCTCGCGCTGCTCGCGTTCGCTCCGCTCCCGCCCCCGGCTGCGGCGGAGGAGCCGGCGAGCGTCCGCGTCGTCACGGAGCTGCTGCCGCCCTACAACTTCGAGGAAGGCGGCGTCGTGAAGGGCGCGTCGACCGCGGTGGTGCGCGCGGTGCTCGAGCAGGCGGGGCTTCGCTACACGCTCGAGGTGCAGCCCTGGGCGCGCGCGCTCGACACCGTCCTCCACGAGCGCAACACCCTCATCTACTCGATCGCACGCACCGAGGAGCGCGAGCGGCAGCTCGTCTGGCTCGGGAGGATCTGCGACCGGCGGCTCGCGCTCTTCTGCAGCAAGGAGCGCCGCGACCTCCTCGGCCACGGCCTGAAGGACCTGCCCGACGCCACCTTCGCCGTGATCCAGGGCGACGCCTCCGTGGATCTGCTCAAGAAGCTCGGGATTCCGGCCGGCAAGCTGCACCTGATGCGCGACGCGCGCTCGCCCACCGCGGCCGCGCACGTGCTCGAGGGCCGCTCGGACTTCTTCGTCTCCAACCCGCTCCGCTTCGAGGCCGGCGTGCGGGGAACCGAGCTCGAGGGCCGCTTCCAGCAGCACAGCGTGCTCTGGGAGGGCGACGGCTACTACCTGGCGGCGAACACCGCGTCCGATCCGGCGCTCGTCGCCCGGGTGCGGGACGCGTTCGCGGCGCTCCTCGCGGGCGGCCGGGTCAAGACGCTCTTCGACCGCGCGCTCGCGCAGGGCGAGTAGCGGGTCTCGATCGCGTGGAGCTCCAGCGCGCCGAGCCGGGCAGCATCGCCCGCAGGCTCGCGCTGATCGTCGCGGCCGTCACCGTGCTGGTGACGGTGCTGTCGCTCTCCGCCCTGCTCGCGTGGTCGCAGCGCCGCTACGACGAGAGCCTCCACCGGCGCGCGCAGGCGCTGCTGCGCTACCTCGAGGGCTCGCTCTCGCTTCCGCTCTGGTCGCTGGACGCCGAGACGGCGGCCACGATCGGCGCGGCGGTGGCGCACGACGAGATCGTGAGCGCGCTCGAGATCGTGGACCACCGCGGCGGCGTCTACTTCCGCGAGGACAAGGGCGAGCGCGTCGCCTTCGACGAGTCGGGAAAGCTCTTCTACGAGAACCGGCCGATCGGCGAGGTGCGGCTGCGCATCAGCGCGCGCCCGGGCCAGCGCTTCCTCGGCCGGGTGGCCGCCGTCGCGGGAATCAGCGGCGTGCTGGTGATCGCGCTGCAGCTGCTGCTGATCGGGCCGCTGCTGCGCCGCCAGCTGCGCGCGCCGTTTTCGACGCTGAACGCCACGATCCAGAGCTACCAGGCCGGCCGCTACGACGTGCCGCGGCCCGAGATCCCCTTCTCCGAGTTCGAGCCGATCACCGACGTGCTCGCGAGCATGGGCCGCACGCTGGAGCAGCAGATCGGCGAGCTGCGGACGGCCGAGGCGAAGTACCGGCGGATCTTCGAGACGGCGCGGGTGGGCATCTTTCGCACGACTCCGGCGGGCGCCTGGGTCGACGTGAACCCGGCCTGGCTCGAGTTCATGGGCTTCGAGAGCCTCGAGGACCTGCAGACACACGTGGAGAACGTGCGACAGCTCTATGCCGACCCCGCCGACCGCGACGCGCTCCTCGCGCAGCTCGGCCGCGCCGGCCACGTCTCGCGCCTCGAGGTGCGCCTGCGCCGCAAGCAGGGCGAGCTCGTGTGGGGCTCGATCACCGCGGACGCGGTCCACGACGCGCAAGGGCGCGTTTCGCTCATCGAAGGCATCGTGGACGACGTGACCGAGGCCAAGCGCATCCAGGAGCTGCTGATCCAGACCGAGAAGATGACCTCGGTCGGCGGGCTCGCCGCGGGGATGGCGCACGAGCTCAACAACCCGCTCGGGATCGTGCTGCAGTCGCTCGAGAACCTCGAGCGGCGGCTGTCTCCCGGCCTCGCCGCCAACGAGCCCGCGGCGCGGGAGGCCGGCGTCGACCTGAAGGCGGTCGGCCAATACATGGATCGCCGCGGCATCCCCGAGTACCTGGCGGCGACGCGGCAGGCCGCCGAGCGCGCGGCCGCGATCATCCGGACGATGCTCGACTTCAGCCGCACCGCGGGCGCGGCTCCCGGGCCGTGCGAGCTGCGGGACATCGTCGACACCGCGCTCGAGCTCGCGGCGAAGGACTACGACCTGCGCCGCAAGTTCGACTTTCGCACGGTCCGCATCGTCCGCGAGCTCGATCCGCGGACGCCGCCCGTCGCGTGCACCGCGCGCGAGATGGTGCAGGTCGTGCTGAACGTCGTGAAGAACGCCGCGGAGGCGCTCGCCGAGGCCGGCGCCGGCGAGCCGACGATCCAGGTGCGGACGCGGTCCGACGGAAGCTTCGCCCGGCTCGAGATCCAGGACAACGGGCCGGGCATGGACGAGCCGACGCGGCGGCGGGTGTTCGAGCCCTACTTCTCGACCAAGGCTCCGGGCGAAGGCACCGGCCTCGGGCTCTCGGTCGCGTACTTCATCGTGACGCAGCGCAACGGGGGCACGATCACGGTCGCGTCGGCTCCCGGTCAGGGAAGCGAGTTCGTGATCCGCCTGCCCGTGGCCGCCGCGCACTCCCCCGCCGCCACGACGGACGGCGCCGCTAGAACGGATAGTGCGGAGCGGTCTCGATCGTGATCCAGCGCAGGTCGGTGAACTCCGCGATGCCGGCGGTGCCGCCGAAGCGGCCGTAGCCGCTCGCCTTGGTGCCGCCGAAGGGCATCTGGGCCTCGTCGGCCACGGTCGAGCCGTTGATGTGGCAGATGCCGGAGTTGATCCGCGTGGCGACGTGGAGCGCGCGGTTGATGTTCTGGCTGAAGACCGCGGCGGCGAGCCCGTAGTCGCTGTCGTTCGCGACGCGGATCGCCTCGTCGTCGCCCTTCACGCGGATGATCGCGACGATCGGGCCGAACGACTCCTCGGAGTAGATGCGCATCGCCTTCGTCACGCGGTCGACGACGCCGGCGCTCACCACCGTCTGGTGCGTGACGCTCGGCGCGAGCACGAGCTCGGCGCCCTTCTCCTTCGCGTCCTTCGCGAGGTCCGAGACGAGCGCCGCGGCGCTCGTGCTCACCATCGAGCCCAGCACGACCTCGCCCTGGCGCGGATCCCCCACCGGCAGCGCCGCGGCCTTGGCCTTGAGCTTCGCGACGAAGGCGTCGGCGACCTTCTCGTCGACGACCACGCGCTCGGTGGACATGCAGATCTGCCCCTGGTTCATGAACGCGCCGAAGGCCACGGCGTTCACCGCGGCGTCGAGATCCGCGTCGTCGAGGATCACGAGCGGCGCCTTGCCGCCGAGCTCGAGCAGCACGGGCGTGAGGTGGCGGCCCGCGATCTCCGCGATCTTTCGGCCGACCTTCGTGGAGCCCGTGAAGTTCACGCGGCGCACGGCGGGGTTCGCAATCAGGCCTTCGACCAGCCTGGGCGCGTCGGCGGGAGCGTTCGTGATCAGGTTGATGGCGCCGGGCGGCAGCCCGGCCTCCTCCAGCACCTCGACGATCAGGCCGTGGGTGCAGGGCAGGTCTCGGAGGCCTTGAAGACCACGGTGTTGCCGCAGGCGAGCGGCGTCGCCACGGCGCGCACGCCCAGGATCACGGGCGCGTTCCAGGGCGCGATGCCGAGCACGACGCCGGCCGGCTGGCGGAACGAGAAGGCGTACGAGCCCGGCGTGTCCGACGGGATCACCTGGCCGGTCACGTGCGTCGTCAGCGACGCCGCCTCGCGCAGCATGCCCGCCGCGAGGAAGACGTTGAACCCCGCCCAGCCCGCCGTGCCGCCCGTCTCGGCCGCGACGCGCGCGATGAAGTCGGGCGTGCGCGCCTGGAGCAGGTCGGCGGCCTTCAGCAGCAGCGCGCGGCGCGCGTTGGGGCCGAGCGCGGACCACGCGGCAAGCGCGCCTGCCGCGGCGTCGACGGCCGCCGCCGCGTCGGCGTCGCTGGCCGCCGCCGCGACCGTCACCACCTCCCCGCTGATCGGGTTGCGGCGCTCGAACGTGGCTCCCGAAGCGGCAGGGCGAGGCTTGCCGCCGATGCGAAGCTGCGTCGTCAGGCTCACGGGACTCCTCCCCACTCCTTCAGTTGCGAATGGAGGTTTCCCCGATTCTAGGCACGAATGGCTTCTTCCTGGCCGCCGCCTTGAGCGGCGCGCGCACGGCCTCCTCCTTCACGCGGAACTTCGCGATGCGCGCGAGGAGCCGCGCGGGCACGGGCTCGTCGAGCGGCAGCCGGAGCGTGCCCTTCTCGTTGTACTCGTACGGCGCGAGCGCGTCCCCGAACGCCGCGATCAGGCGGGTGGTCACCGGGTAGATCGAGTAGTGCTGCTTCCAGCCCGCGAAGTAGAGGACGCGGCGGCCCTGCAGCCGGTAGGCGGGGATCCCGTAGGAAATCACCTCCTGGGCGCCCGGCAGCGCCTTGCGGAGGACGCTCCGCACGCGCCGGAGCGCTCCCTGCGCGGCCTTGGGCTGCGCGGCGATGTAGGCGCTCACCGACTCGGGGGGCTTCATCTCCACCTCATCGAAGTGACGCGACCAGCTCGTCGAGCTGATCCATCGTAACGTGCACGCCGCGCTCCATGCCCGTCGCGAGCGCGCCGTCGAGCACCTGCTTCGACGGATAGAGCTCGCGCGAGCGGACGTGCGTCTTCCCGTCGCGCTCTTCGAACGTGACCGTGACCACCACGGCCACCGCGCCGGGCATCGGCCCCGAAGCCGTCGGCTCGAAGAACGCGGTGTAGACGAGCCTCGAGGGGGGCGTGATCTCGGTGTACTCGCCCGAGAACGCGAAGCGGTCGCCCTTGCCGGGCTCGAGGACGTAGCGGTAGCGCCCTCCGACCCGGACCTCGGCATCGCAGCTCACGATCCTGGCGCCGAGCGACTGCGGGGCCCACCAGCGCCTGACGTGCTCCGGCCGCGTCCAGGCGTCGAACACGATGCGCGCCGGGCCGTCGATCGTGCGCGCGATCACCAGCTCGCGGTCGGACACACGCTCGAACGACGTGCGGCTCGTCAGCACGGGCTCACCTTCTCTTGCGGCCATCGGACTTCTCCTTCTGCTTGAGCTGCTGCACGAGATCGTCGAGCTCCGTGAAGCGCGCGTCCCACAGCTCGCGGTACCGCTCCAGCCAGTCGTGAAGCTGCCGCAGGCCCTGCGCGCGCAGCGCGTAGAGCCGCTGCTGCGCGCGCGGCTCGACGTCCACCAGCCCCGCCTGCTTCAGCACCCGCAGGTGCTTCGAGACCTGCGGCTGGTTGAGCCGGAGGCGTCCGCCGATGTCGTTGACGGGCCGCGGCCCGCCGCGCAGCAGCTCGACGATGCGGTAGCGGTTGGGCTCCCCCAGGGCGGCGAACGCTTCGGTCACAAGCCTAATATGCGTCCTGTGTTATATTCCTGTCAAGGCATTTTAATCGCGCGGCGGGGGCGCGGGCTGGATCAGTTACAGTCGAGAACCATGAAGCGTCGTGAGTTCCTCGAAACGGTCACGGCCGCCGCCGTCGTTCCCGCGCTCGCCCCCCAGGAGCCGACGAACGAGTGGGGCTCGCCCGTCTTCGACCTTCACTTCCACCTGCGCCCGCAGCCGGCCGCCAACCTCGCGCATCTGGACGGCGTGGGAATCACGAAGGCCAACCTGCTCACGCGCGCCGGCGCCCTCGACCAGGTCAAGGCGCTCCAGGCGGCGGCGCCAGGACGCTTCACCTGGTTCAGCAGCTACGACGTGACGAAGCCCGACGCCGAAGCCGTGCTGACGCAGGCCGTCAAGGACGGCGCGCAGGGCTTCGGCGAGATGAAGTTCCACGTGGCCGCCGACGGCCCGGAGCTGCGCCGCGTCTATGCGCTGGCCGCCGAGCTGCGGGTGCCGATCCTGATCCACTTCCAGGAGGTGGACCACTTCCCGAACGAAGGCACCTGGGCCACCGGGTACGCGACGACGTTCGCGTCGGTCCTGAAGGCCCATCCCAAGACGACCTTCATCGGGCATGCCGACGCGTTCTGGGCGAACGTGAGCGCGGACTACCACAACGAAGCCGCGTATCCGACCGGTCCCGTCAAGCGCGGAGGTGTCACCGACCAATGGCTCGGCGAGCATCCGAACCTGTTCGCCGACATGGCCGCCAACTCCGGCAACAACGCGATGTCCCGCGATCCCGAGTTCACGACCGCGTTCCTGCGAGCGCCACCAGGACAAGCTCCTCTTCGGCAGCGACTGCAGCTGCAGCGACGGCCGCGGCGGCGGCGTGAGCCAGAGCAACAACCCGGCGGCCGCGCGCATGGCCGGCAAGTGCGTGGCGCGCGAGACGCTCGGCCTGCTGAAGCGCTCGGCCTCGCCGGAGGTCTTCCAGAAGATCGTCTGGGGCAACCTGCACCGGCTGCTGAGGTAACCTTCCAGGATCAGGAGGTCCAATGGAGCGCAAGACCGCCCACGATTTCGACCAGGAGCTGTTGATTCTGTTCGACGCCTACGTGCACGGCGCCCTCGATCGGCGCGGGTTCCTCGACAAGGCGAGCAAGTACGCGGTCGGCGGCGTCACGGCCGCCATGCTGCTCGACCAGCTGAGCCCGAAGTTCGCCGAGGCCCAGGTCGTCAAGCCGGAAGACGAGCGCATCAAGGCGCAGTCCGTCGAGTACGACTCGCCGAACGGCAACGGCAAGATGCGCGGATACCTCGTGCAGCCGGCGAAGGCCGCCGGGAAGCTGCCGGCGGTCCTCGTGGTCCACGAGAACCGCGGGCTCAACCCCCACATCGAGGACGTCGCGCGCCGCCTCGCGCTCGACAACTTCGTGGCGTTCGCCCCCGACGCCCTCTTCCCGCTCGGCGGCTACCCGGGCACCGAGGAGAAGGCGCGCGAGCTCTTCCCCAAGCTCGATCAGACGAAGACGCGCGAGGACTTCGTGACGGCGCTGAGCTGGCTCAAGGCCCGTCCCGAGACGAACGGCCGCGTGGGCGCGGTCGGCTTCTGCTACGGGGGCGGCATCGTCAACATGCTGGCGACGCGCGTGCCCGACCTGCTGGCCGGCGTCCCGTTCTACGGCAGCGCGCCCAACCTCGAGGACGTGCCGAAGATCAAGGCGGCGCTCATGATCCAGTCGGCCGAGACCGACGAGCGCATCAACGCCGGCTGGCCCGCCTACGAGGCCGCGCTGAAGGCAGCAGACATCAAGTTCGAGCGCCACCTCTATCCAGGCACGCAGCACGGCTTCAACAACGACACGACGCCGCGCTACGACGCCGCGGCCGCGAAGCTCGCCTGGGAGCGCACGCTCGCCTTCTTCAACAAGCACCTGCGGCCGGCCGCGTAGCCGCGGCGGGCGAAGCGCGGGAAGCGCACCGGCTCGCCCACGATTCAGCTCGAGGGACTCGTCGATCGCGCCGTTTTGAGGGCGCGCGGCGTGCCCGAGGAAAGTCGAATTCGTCGTAAATAGGCCGTATTAGGCTTGACAACTAAAGTTGTCAAGCCTACCTTCCCCTTCGTGCTCGACATCCAAGTCATCGAAGATCCGGCAGCGGCGACAGTGGCTTTGGAGCCCATGCGGAGTCGACTCCTCTCGGAGCTGGCCGCGCCCGCCTCGGCAGCGACGTTGGCCGCGCGGGTCGGCCTGGCTCGGCAGAAAGTCAACTACCACTTGAACGCGCTGGAGGCGCACGGGCTGGTGCGGCTGGCCGAGGAGCGCAGGTGGGGCGGGCTGACCGAACGGCTGCTCGTGGCGACGGCCGCTTCCTACGTCGTCTCGCCGGGCGCCCTGGGACCGGTCGCCGTCGATCCCGGATCGGGAAATCGACCGGCTGTCCGCGAGCTATCTCATCGCGCTGGGCGCACGGATCGTCCGCGAGGTGGGCGACCTCGTTCGTCGTGCGAACGAGGCGGGCAAACGCCTGGCGACCCTGGCGGTGGATACCGAGGTTCGCTTCCGGTCGGCGAGCGGACCGGGCGGCCTTCAGCGCACGAACTCACCGAAGCCATCGCGAAACTCGTTTCGAAGTACCACGATGAATCCGCCCCCGGCGGTCGCGCGCATCGACTGGTGGTCGTGGCGCATCCCCTCCCGCAGAAATCCCGAGCCCAAGGAGCCATCATGAGCGTGAAGCAAGAAGCCAACGGACGCCGTTCGGTGCAGGTCGAATTCGAAGTCCCCGGCACGCCGGAGGAAGTCTGGCAGGCCATCGCCACCGGGCCGGGTATTTCGTCCTGGTTCGTGCCGGCTGAGTTCGAGGAGCGCGACGGGAAGCCCGTCGCAATGAAGTTGAAGTTCGGCCCGGACATGGAGGTCCGTGGTGCCCTGACGGCCTGGGATCCGCCGCGGATGTTTGCCGGGGAGGGTGAGGTCTACGGTGGCTCGCCGCCCATCGCAACCGAGTGGAACGTTGAAGCGCGCGCGGGTGGTGTGTGCCTCATCCGCATTGTCCATAGCCTTTTCGCCAGCACGGACGAGTGGGACAACCAGCTGGAAGGCGCCAAGTCCGGATGGTCAGGTTTCTTGGCCATCCTGCGGATCTATCTCACGCACTTCCGCGGACAACGCTCCGCGATCATGCAGGTCACGGCTCCCGCCGCGGGTACGGACGCGGAGGCTTGGGAAGCGCTGACCGCGGCATTGGGAGTGAAAGGGTTGAGCGTCGGGCAGCGTTGGACGACGCCCGCTGGTGTCTCACCGCTCAGCGGCGTGGTGGAGTACCTCACCGAGAATCCGTACGACGCCCTGCTGAGGCTCGACAAGCCGGGGCCAGGCGTAGCCGCCCTTGGCGCCGTCACCTATCCCGGTGGCCAGGGCATGGTGGCGATGAACTTGTATCTGTACGGCGATCAGGCGGCCGGAGCCGTCGCCCGCGAAACGCCGCTGTGGCAAGCGTGGTTCCAGGAACGCTTCCCGATGCCGTCGGAGACGAGCCAGAGCGAATGATCGCTGTACTCGGGCAGCGTCTCCGTTGAACGCGCGCGCCTGGGCGCTCTTCGCGGCCGTCTCCGTCCTGTGGGGCGCGCCCTACCTCCTCATCAAGGTGGCGGTGGACGACGGGATCCCGCCCGGCTTCGTGGCCTGGGCGCGCGTGGTGATGGGCGCGGCCATCCTGCTCGGGCTGGCCTGGCGGGCCCGGCTGCTGGGCGCGCTGCGCGGACGCTGGAAGTGGATGGCCGTCTTCGCCTTCGTGGAGGTGACGCTGCCCTTCCCGCTCATCGCCACCGCCGAGCAGCACGTGTCGTCGTCGCTGACCGCCATCCTCATCGCCACTGCGCCGCTCTTCGTGGCCCTGCTGGCGCCGCTGCTCGACCCCAGCGAGAAGGCCGGCGGCCGGCGGATGGCCGGGCTGGTGATCGGCCTGCTGGGCGTGGTCGCGCTGGCCGGGCTGGACGTGGCGCAGCGGCGGAACGAGTGGTGGGGCGTGGCCGCCATCCTGGCCTCCTCGCTCTGCTACGCCATCGGGCCCATCGTCTTCAAGAAGCACCTCGCCGACCTCGACGAGAGGGTGTCGATGGGCGGCGCTCTGCTGCTCGGCATCGCCTTCCTGGCCCCGGTGGCCGCGCTGCAGTGGCCGCGGGCCTGGCCCTCGGCCACGGGGCTGGCCGCGCTGGCGGGCCTGGGCGTGTTCTGCACCGCGGCCGCCTTCGTGTGCTGGGGCGCGCTCATCGCCGCCATCGGCGCCGGCCGCGCCCTGGTGGTGACCTACGTGAACCCGGTGGTGGCCGTCGTGCTCGGCATGGCCCTGCTCGGAGAGCGGCCGGGCCTGGGCGCGTTCGCCGGCCTCCTGCTGATCCTGGCCGGCTCCTGGCTGGCCGCGGACGCCTAGCCCGGAGGAGTAGCGATCTAGTTTCAGTGCTTCAGGATGGCGGAGAGGGTGGGATTCGAACCCACGGTACCCGTAAAGGCACAGCGGTTTTCGAGACCGCCCGATTCAACCACTCTCGCACCTCTCCGTGCTTGCTTCGCGGGGTTGAAACAGTCCACGATTCTACCCCAGCCGCCGAGAATCGCCGATTCCGCTCACTCCCGCCGCGAGCGGAAGAAGTCCTGGACGAGCGCCCGGCAGTCGTCGGCCAGGACGCCGGGCACGGCCTCGAAGCGGTGGTTGAGCGGCAGCGAGCTGGGATCGAGGAGCGTGCGGACGGCGCCGCCTTTCGGGTCGTCCGCGCCGTAGACCACGGTCGCCACGCGCGCGTGCACGATGGCGCCGACGCACATCAGGCAGGGCTCGATCGTCACGTAGAGCACCGCTCCGCCGAGCCGGTAGTTGGAGGCGGCCAAAGCCGCCTCGCGGAGCGCGACGATCTCGGCGTGAGCCGTCGGATCGCAGCTGCGGATCGGCCGGTTCGAGCCGCGTCCGACCACGGCGCCGTCCTTCACGACGACGGCGCCGATCGGCACCTCGCCTTCGTCGCGCGCGAGCGCCGCCAGCTCGAGCGCCAGGCGCATGAAGGGCTCGTGCTCCCGCATCGCGTGACGGCAGGATAGCCGCTCGCCGCGCGGCGAGCCAGCGTGAGAGCATGCCCGGGTGCGGAAGGTCGTCTCGGGCGGGCAGACGGGCGTGGATCGCGCCGCGCTCGACGCGGCTCGCGCGCTCGGCCTGCCGAGCGGCGGCTGGTGTCCGCGCGGGCGCAGGGCCGAGGACGGCGCCATCCCCGCGGAGTATCCGCTGCGCGAGACGCCGGGCGAGGACTACGCCGAACGCACGGAGTGGAACGTCCGCGATGCGAGCGCCACGCTGGTCCTCACCCGGGGCCAGCCGAGCCCGGGCACCGCGCTGACGATCGATCTGGCGCGGCGGCTCGAGCGTCCGCTGCTCGTGCTCGACCTGCGCGACGATCCCGATCCCGGCGCGGTCGCGCGCTTCGTCCGCGACCGGGAGGTCGGAGTGCTGAACGTGGCCGGCCCGCGCGAGAGTCAGAGCCCGGGGATCGGTGCGTCAGGCGCGCGCGTTTCTCGAGCGCGCGTTCCGGCTCGTCACTTCCACGCGAGCCTGAGGTCGCGCCGGTAGCGGCCGAGGCTCGCTTCCAGCTTGCGCGCGACGCCGGACCGGAAGTTGCCGACGATCCGCTCGACGCGCGTGCCGCCGTCCCACGCCACCTCGATCCGCACCTCGTGCAGCCCCGGCGCGACGTCGAGCTCGTCGCGGAACGAGCCCTCGTGCATCGTGAAGACGAGCGCCTTCTTCGTCTCCTGGCCGCTCAGCCGCTGATCGAGGATCAGCTCGTCGTCCACGAAGACCTTCAGCCTGCCGCGGCGCAGCGGATGCTCGAAGTCGATGCCGAGCTTCCCTGGCTCCGCGCGTGCTGCCGCGGTCGCGGCAGCCGCCGACGGCGCGGCGGGAGCGGGCGCCGGCGTGCCGGGGACCGGCTGCGCCGAAGCCGCGGCGCCCGGGCTCGGGACGCGGCTGCGTCTTCGGGATCCAGACGAAGATCGCCACGAGGACGACGACGATCACTGCCCCGCCGAGCAGCCGCGCCCGCGTCAGCGAAGGATCGCCCCGAGGCACGCGGCGCGGCGGAGGCAGTGACGTGCGCGTGTCGTTCGCATCCGCGGCGGCCGGGAGGCCAGGCAGCGACAACGCCGGTGGCGCCGGGGCTGCGCCCGCGCGGAAGCGCACCGTGCCGGACTCCTCGACGACCACGAGATCGTCGCCCCGAACGTTTCTCGGCGGCTGCCCCGCCACCACGTCTTCCGCGTCCTCGGCGAACGCTTCCGCGGTGGGATAGCGCGCGGCCGGGTCCTTCGCCATCGCGCGCGCCATCACGCGCTCGACGTCCACCGGAAGCTCCGGCACGAAGCGCGCGAGCGGCTCGGGTTCCTCGTACACCACGCGGTGCACGATGCCCGGGATGTTGGGCGCCATGAAGGGTGGACGGCCCGCGAGCAGCGTGTACGCCACCGAGGCGAGCGAGAAGACGTCGGCGCGGCCGTCGACGTCCTCGACGCGCGCCTGCTCGGGGGCCGTGTAGAGCGGCGTCCCGATGAACTCGCCGGTCGAGGTGAGCCGCTGGCGCGCGTTCTCGAGCTGCGCGATGCCGAAGTCGGTCACCTTGGCCTCGCCCGAAGGCAGCACGATCACGTTGGCCGGCTTGATGTCGCGGTGCACGACGCCGCGCGCGTGCGCGTAGCCGAGCGCGCGCGCGACCTGGCCGACGATGCGCATCACGCGCGCCCACTCCACCTGCCCCTGGCGCGCGAGCTCGGCGAGCGTCTGGCCGCGCAGCAGCTCGAGTGCGATGAACAGCGTGCCGCTCGCCTCGTCGCGCCCGACGTCGTGGACCACGACGATCCCCGGATGCTGGAGCTGGGCGGCGATCCGCGCCTCCGCGAGGAAGCGCTCCTCGTAGGCCTCGAGCTCGTCCCCCTCCGCCGCCGGCTTGATGACCTTGAGCGCCACCGTGCGGTCGAGCACCGGATCGCGCGCCTCGTAGACGACGCCCATGGCGCCGTGCCCGAGCTCGCGCACGACCTCGTATCGTCCTATCGTGGACGACGTGGTCAGAGACATCACCCCGCCGCACGATTTTGGCACACGACTCGACGTCTGCCCCGTTGGCAAAGTTACCAGGAGGGACGTCGCAGCTCGCCCACGCGCCTTTTCTGTAGCGTTTCGATACGCTGAAGCGCCGCGCGGACCGTCGCTTCCACCTCGGGCCGCGGGCCGAGCTCGAGCGCGCTCAGCAGATACTGATACGCGGCCGTCGGCTCGCGCAGGTCCTCCAGCAGGATGACTCCCAGGGCGGCGTAGACCTCGGCGAGGCCGCGGCCCTGCGGGAGGTCGCGCACGACGCGCCGCAGCAGCGTGAGCGCCGCGTCGGAGTGGCCGTGCGTCCGCAGCCAGCCGGCGAGCGACACGGCCTCGTCGGCCGCGAGCAGGCCGCGCGCGTCCGCCGCCGGGAGCGCGAAGTAGGCCTCCGCGGCCTCGGCGTGGCGGCCGTTCGCGAGCGCCAGCCGCACGGCCTCGGCGCCGGACGGCGCCTTGGACTGCGCGGGGAACCTGACGGGCTGCGCCTGCGCCCCGCGGCGCTCCATGAGCCACGCCACCAGACCTCCCGCCAGGAAGCCGCCGATGTGCGCGCCGTGCGCCACGCCGCCCTGTGCGGAAACGAAGATCGGCAGCAGGTTGTCGATCACGAGGTACATGCCCAGCACCCAGCGCGCCGGAATCTCGAACACCTGCAACAGGAACGGCGGCAGGAACGCGAGCATGCGCACGACGTTGCGCGGGAACCACACGAAGTAGAAGCCGAGCACTCCCGAGATCGCCCCCGACGCCCCGACGAGCGGCATCTCGGACGACGAGAACATCAGCGCGTGCGTCAGCGTGGCAGCGACTCCGGTCGCGAGGTACCACAAGAGGTAGGCGACGGGGCCGAGCCGCCGTTCGACGTTGTCGCCGTAGATCCAGAGGAACAGCATGTTGCCGAAGAGGTGCATGAAGCTGCCGTGCAGGAACATGCAGCTGAACAGGTCCTGTAGCTGCGGCGACGCCGGCCGGTAGCCGTGCTCGAAGCTGAAGACGTCGTAGGCGCTCGTCTGCGCCACGAGCTGGCGCACGTCGACCCGGCCTTGGAGCTCGCGGCCCATCACCTCCACGTACTCCCGGAACTCCGGCGAGCGCACGTCCGCGCGGCGCGAGTCGAGCGGCACGTTCAGCAGCAGGAACGCGGCTACGTTCGCGGCGATGAGCGCGTAGGTCACGATCGGCACGCCCTTGGGATTCGGGGCGTCGCCGATGGGCAGGAACATGCCTCTATTCTCGCCGGCTCCGAGCCCTTGTGCTCTTGCGCGCCGCGGACCGGCGCCGCGAGGGCTTCGCGTCGCTCCACAGGCGGAAGCCTCCGGCGAAGGCGTTGCGGTTGTCGCCGCGGCGACAGCCCTTCGGCAGCGTGGTCAACAGCTTGCTGTTTCCGCCGCCGAGCACCACCTCGTCCACCTGGAAGGCCGCCATCAGCCGCGGAACGATCTCGAACACGAACCGGCGCCAGCGCTTCTTGCCGACCTCGTCGAGGGACTCCTTGCCGAGCAGCTCCTCGTAGGTCCAGCCGTCGCGGTACGGGAGATGGGCGATCTCGAGCGGCTGCGTCACCCCGTCGAGCACGAGCGCGGCGCCCAGGCCCGTGCCGAGGCCGAGGAAGAGCAGCCGGCCGCCGCGGTAGCTGCCGAGCGCCTGCATCACCGCGTCGTTGATGATGCGCACCGGCCGCCCGAACGCGCGCCGGAAGTCGAAGCGCACCCAGCCGCGGCCGAGATTGACGGGCTCCTTCACGATGCGCCCGTCGCGAACCGGCGCCGGAAAGCCGATCGCCACCGCGCCGTAGCTCCAGTCGGCGGTCGCATTGCGGACGGCCGCGACCATGCGCGCGGGCGTGAACCGCGGGCCCGAGGGCACCTTGCGCACCTCCCGGTGCCCGGTCGCGAGAAGCTTGACGTTGTTGCCGCCCACGTCGACGACCAGAACCTTCACTCCACCCCCGTGGCCAAGACGCTAGCCCGAGCGCGCGGCGGGTTCAAGCCGGCAGAAGTGTCAGCGTCGCCTCGACGCTCAGGCGGAGCGGGTCGCGGCGAGGCCGATCGGGCAGGCGACGCCCGTCCCGCCGATCCCGCAGTAGCCGCCCGGGTTCTTCGCGAGGTACTGCTGGTGGTAGTCCTCGGCGTAGTAGAACTCCGGCGCTTCCCGGATCTCGGTCGTGATCGGCCCGATGCCCGGCGGCTTCGAGCGCGCGCTGATACTCGTCGCGCGAGGCCGCGGCCGCCTTCGCCTGCTCGTCGCCGTAGGTGTAGATCGCCGAGCGGTACTGGGTCCCGACGTCGTTGCCCTGGCGCATCCCCTGCGTGGGATCGTGCGCCTCCCAGAAGACGCGCAGCAGCTCGGCGTAGCTCACCTTCCTGGGATCGAAGACGACGCGGACCACCTCGGTGTGCCCGGTCTGCCCGGAGCACACCTCGCGGTAGGTCGGGTTCGGCGTCGATCCGCCGGCGTAGCCGGCCGAGGTCGAGACGACGCCCGGCGTCTGCCAGAACTTCCGCTCGGCGCCCCAGAAGCAGCCGAGGCCGAAGAGCGCGAGCTCCGTACCCTCCGGAAACGGCGGCTCGAGCCGCGCGCCGTTCACGAAATGTGACGCGGGCACCGGCATCGTCTCGGATCGCCCGGGCAGCGCCTGCTCGGGCGCCACCACCTTCAGCTTGTCGGCGAAGAATCCCACGGCTCTACCTCCGGCTCGGGTCTACCGAAAGCATCGCACGGGAGGGGCACGGAATTCCCGGCTATTCGACTTCCTTGAACTCGATCGGCTTCTTGAAGCCCTGCGTCTTCCAGGCGCCGTAGGCGACGCCGCTCGCGAGCCAGACGGCGCCGACCACGAGCGCGTGCGGGCTGAGGCTCGCCCACAGGTAGGCGCAGATCAGGAAGCCGAAGAGCGGCGGCACCAGGCTCATCGCGGTCCTGCGCTCGGCGCGCCAGAAGTAACGCACGAGCGACGACAGGTTCACGCCCATGAACCCGATCAGCGCCCCGAAGTTGAGCAGCTCCGCTCCGAAGCCGTAGCTCATCGTGAAGGCGCCGGCGAGCGCGATCGCCCCGATCAGGATCACGTTGTTGCCGGGCACGTGCGTGCGCGGGTGCAGCGCGCCGAAGAAGCCGCGCGGGATCGCGTCGTCGCGGCCCATCCCGTAGAGCAGCCGGCTCGCGCCGAGCTGCGCGCCCATGCCCGAGCCCGCGTTGGCGACGAGCAGCGCGAAGTTGAGGATGGCGAACAGCCAGGCGCCGCCGGCGCGTCCCGCCACGTGCACGAAGGCCGTGTCGACGTCGGGGTAGCTCGACCAGTCGGGCCAGACCAGCTGGGCCAGGTAGACCTGGATCGCGCCGAAGACGCCGGTGAAGAGGCACACGATCACCGTGGCCAGCAGCACGTTCCGCCGCGGGTTCTCGACCTCCTCGGAGAGCGTCGAGATCGCGTCGAAGCCGATGTACGTGAGCACGGCGAGCGCGGTGGCGCTCGAGATCTTGGCCCAGGTGAAGGTCGCCGGGTCGTAGAAGGGCCGCGCGAGCGCCGCCGCGTCGAGCGGCTGGCCCGACAGGTAGCGCAGCGCCGCCCCCAGGAACAGCACGAGCGCCAGCACCAGCCCCGCCGCGATGACCGCGTTCGTGCGCGCGCTCGCCTTGACGCCGCGCAGGTTGAGTCCCGTGAAGACGAGCGCGAAGAAGACGGCCCACGCCGCGTACGGCACCTGCGGGAGGTAGTTGCCCGCCGAGCTTGCTGCAGATGATCACGCAGATGAGCGGGTTCATCACGTAGTCGAACAGCATGCTCCAGCCGGTCACGTAGCCGAGCGCCGGGTGCAGCTCGCGCCCGACGTAGACGTAGGCCGAGCCCGCGCTCGGGTAGGCCGCCGCCATGCGGCCGTACGAGATCGCCGTGAACAGCATCGCCACCATCGCGATCAGGAGCGTCGTGACGACGTGGCCCTCGGCCTTGACGCTCACGACGCCGAAGGGCGACATCGGCGCCGTCGGCTGGACCAGCACGATGCCGTAGATCACGAGCGACCACAGGCCGAGGACGCGCGAAAGGCCGGGTCGGTTCGCGGACGCCTGGTTGTCGGTCATGGGTCTCCCGGAGATCGGCGCCCAGTCTCCGGCGGCGGCGGCCGGGAGTCAACGTCGGCTATTCTCGCGCCATGCCTCGCCTGAATCTCCGACGCCTTAGTCTCTTCGGCCTGGCCGCGGGCGTGCTCCTTCGCTGCGGCGCTCGCGCGCGGGGAGACCCTCGGCGACGCCCTCGCTCCCTGGTCTCGCGGCGCGCTGGACATCCACCACATCAACACGGGCCGCGGCAACGCCACGCTGCTCGTGCTGCCCGACGGCACGACGCTGCTGGTCGACGCCGGAGACGGCGGCAACCTTCCGCCGCGCGGCACCCCCCCGCGGCCGGACGCCTCCCGGCCGCCCGGCCGAGTGGATCGCGCGCTACGTGCGGGCGATGGGCGTCTCGGCGATCGACTACGGCTACGTCACGCACTTCCACGCCGACCACATGGGCGCGATGGCGGAGCTCGCGGAGCGAGTCCCGGTGAGAGTCATGGTCGACCGCGCATGGCCGGACTACGACGTTCCCGGCGGCGGACCATCGCGAGTTCACGACGCCGGAGTTCGGCCGCTACCTCGAGCTCGTGCGGGCGGGGGCCGTCGAAGCCGATGCGCCTCGTGCCGGGGCGGGCCGACCAGATCGTGCTCGTCGCGCGATCCCGCGGCGTATCCCGCAGTTCGAGGTGCGCAACATCGCGGCGAACGGCGAGGTCTGGACGGGCGGACCGTCCGACGGCGACGCGGCGCGGTCTTCCCGGATCTCGCCGGGCTGGCGCGGGAGGACTGGCCGACGGAGAACATGTCGAGCCTGGCGATCCGCGTTCGCTACGGGGCTTTCGACTACTTCACCGGCGGAGACATGCCCGGCAACGTGCGGCCCGGCTATCCGGACTGGCAGGACGTCGAGACGCCGGTGGCGCGCGCCACGGGGCCGGTGGACGTCGCGCTGCTCAACCACCACGGCAACCGCGACTCCCAGAACGCCTTCTTCGTCGGCGCCTTGAGGCCGCGCATCTGGATCCTCCACGTGTGGTCGGCCGACCATCCCGGGCACGACGTCCTCGACCGGCTGTACTCGACGCGCCTCTACCCGGGCCCGCGCGACGTCTTCGCCACCAACATGATCGAAGCGAACCGCATCGTGATCGGGCCGCTGCTCGACCAGCTGGCGAGCGCGCAGGGGCACGTGGTGGTCCGCGTCGCGCCCGGCGGCGCGAGCTACCGCGTGATCGTGCTCGACGACGCCGCCGAGACGTATGCGGTCAAGGCCGTGCACGGGCCGTACGACTCGCGCTGATCCGCGCTGGGGCCGCCTCCCCCGCGAAGGCGAATCGAGGCCGCTATTCGATCCGCAGCGCCCGCATCGGATCGACGCGCGAGGCCCGTCGGGCGGGCACGTAGCACGCCGCCCACGCGACCAGCAGGAGCACCGCACCGGCGACCGCCATCGTGGCCGGGTCCGTGGGATCCACCTCGAAGAGCAGCGTCTGGAGCCAGCGCGTCAGGCCGATCGCCCCGTAGCCCCCGATCACGAGCCCGAGCAGGACGGGAGTCGTGCCTCCGCCGGACCACGAGCCTCACCAGGTCGCTCGCGGTCGCCCCGAGCGCCGCGCGCACGCCGAGCTCGGTCGTGCGCTGCGCGGTCACGTAGGAGAGGACACCGTACACTCCCCACCGCCGCCATCAGGAGGGCGAGCAGGGCGAACGCGGCGAGCAGCAGCGTTCGCAGGCGCGTCTGGCCGAGCGAGTCGGACTTGATCTGCTCGAGCAGCGTCGGATTCGGAAGGGCCTGGTTCTTGTTGAGCGCCCAGATCGCCCGCTGGACCGTGCCGATCAGCGCGCTCGCGGATGAGGCGCCCTTCACGAGCAGGCTCACCCCCACGATCGGGCTCTGGGCATAGCTCACGTAGACGCCGGCGCTGGTGTTGTCGAGGCTGTTCACCTTCTCGTCGGCGACGACGCCCACGATCTGCCAGGCCACCTCGGGGCCCAGCTGGCGCTTGCCGGTGATGATCTGCTCGATCAGGACGTGCTGGCCGATCGGGTCCTGGGCGGCGAACTGGCGACTCGCGAACGTCTCGTTGACGACCACGACCGGGAGCGAGCCCTTGGTGTCGGTCTCGGAGAGGCCGCGGCCCTTGCGGAGCTTCATTCCGAGCGCGCCGAAGTAGCCCGGGGTGACGATCTTGAAGAAGCAGGCCGGCCGCTTCGAGGGCTCTACGTTGCGTCCGGAGACGCGGAACGGCATCCCGAAGCCCCAGCCCTGCAGTGGCAGCGCCGAGGTCATCGCGGCCTCCCGCACTCCGGGAACCGCGCGCACCGCTTCGATCACCTGGTCGACGTAGCCCGTGAGCCGCTCGCCGTCGGTGTCGCGCTCCATCTGCAGCAGGAAGCCCATCGTCACGACGTTCGTGGTTTCGAAGCCCGCGTCGACGCTGGTGAGCCGCGCGAAGCTGCGGACCAGCAGACCCGCGCCGCACACGAGCACGAAGGCGAGGGCGACCTGCGAGACCACCAGCGCGTTGCGCAGCCACGCCTTGCGGCGGCTCGCCGACCCGCCGCGGCCGCCTTCCTTGAGCGCGAGCGAGGCGTCGCGCCGCGAAGCCTGGAGGGCGGGTGCGAGTCCGAACAGGAGCGCCGTGAGGACCGTGAGCAGGGCCAGGAACGCGGCTACCCGGAAGTCGACGCCGACCTGGGCCTGAGGCGGGCAGGGAGAAGGGCGGCAGCTGCGACAGGATGCCGCGGAAGAGCAGGATCCCCACCAGCACGGCCGCGATTCCGCCCAGGGTGGAGAGGATCAAGCTCTCGATCAGGAGCTGCCGCACGAGCTGCCAGCGGCTCGCGCCGAGCGCGGCCCGCACGCTGATCTCGCGCGAGCGCAGCGTCGCCCGCGCCAGCAGCAGATTGGCCAGGTTCGCGCAGGCGATCAGCAGCACCGCGCCCACGGCCGCCATCAGCACGATCAGCGAGAGCCGGAGCTGCGGGCCGACGATGCGGTCCACCCAGCGGTCGACGGTGGCGCCCCAGTCCTTCTTGATGTCGGGATACCGCTCCGCGATCCCGGCGGCGATCCGGCTCATCTCGCTTTGCGCCTGCTCGAGGCTCACGCCCGGCTTGAGGCGGGCGATCGCGCTCAGGTAATGAAAGTTGCGGACCGCGTCAGCGCGGGAAGGCCAGCGGCATGAACGCGTCGGCGAAGCGGCGATCGAACTCGCCAGCGGGCAGCACGCCGACGACGGTGTGCGGCTCGCCGTCCAGGATCAGCTGCCGGCCGACGATCGCCGGGTCCGCGCCGAACTCCGACCGAAAGACGCGCTGGGTCAGCACGACCACGTGGTCGCTCCCCCGGCTGGTCTTCGCCCGCCACGAACGCGGCCCGAGCGCCGGCCGCACCCCGAGGATGTCGAAGTAGGGAGCGCTCACCACGGCGAGCCGCAGCTGCCGCGGCTCGCCGCGGTCGGAGATCGTCACCGTCTTCCCCGTCTGCGCCGCCATCGCCGTGAACGAGGTCGCCTGCGCCTGCCAGTCCTGGAAGTTCAGTGCGGAGATGCCGTTGCGCGTCCCGCCCGGCGGCTTCTCCCAGAGCTGGACGAGCCGCTCGGGCTCCGGATAGGCGAGCGGCTTCAGCAGGACTCCGTCCAGAAAACTGAAGATCGCGGTGTTGGCCCCGAGCCCGAGCGCGATCGTCAGGACCGCGACGGCCGTGAAGGCGGGACTCTTGCGCAGACTGCGCAAGGCAAAGCGCACGTCTCCCCACATGCCCCTGAGACGTCCGCGGAAGCGAGGATGGTTGCGTCCCGCCGCTAGGGCATCTTCGCGGTGGACGCGCTCAGCTCCTTGAGCAGCGCCTCGAGCTTTGGGACGGTCCGCGGCTGAGGCGCTGGAGAGAAGCGACTCGGCGCGCTGACGCGCCTGGGTTATCCGCCGTGACCCGCCAGCCGCAGGGCTGTGATGCTGTGTTCGATGTCCGCCGGGTCGAGCTGTGCGGCACGCACTGCGAGCGGCAGCGTCTTCAGAGAGGGGCGCCCCGCGCGCAGCCATGACGTTCGCGAGCGCGTCGTAGGCGTCGGCGTAGGACGTGTTCAGCTCCGCGGCGCCGCAGGAAGGACTGTTCGGCCTTCTCAAGTATCGCCGACGTCGGCGGAGTTGTCCCACAGCAGGCGGCCGTAGAGGTAGTGCGCGTAGTCGCTGGCCCCCGGCAGTTCGACCACGCAGGCCAGGCTCGCGAGCGCGTCATCCCTCCTGCCCTGGCGCACCGCGACCACAGCGAGCGCCTCATGGGCTGCGGCAGTCCTCGCGTCGAGCGCCAGGGCCTCGGCCGCTTGGGCAGAGGCCTCGCCCGCACGGCCGGTGGCGGGGCGTGGAACCCCGCCCGCAGCGCGAGCGATTCCGCAGGCGCCACGTGCGGCTCTTCCACGTTTCGTCCGCCGCGCGCAAAGCGAGCGGCCTTCGTCGATAACGGAATCTGTACTGGCCGACATAGCGTTCGAACCCGTCCTGGAGCGTCTTTAGGTCGCCGAACGCCTCGCGCTGGGCGTCCTCAAGCGTCTTTCCCGCCTTGAGCAGGCTCACGAACCGGTTGAGCGGGTTGGCTTGCCCGGGGCGCGGCTCGAAGCCCAACGCCAGGTAGTGGACGAAGGCCCAGGACTCCGCGTAGAAGATCGTGGCCCGGTTGTTCTCGGAGTACTCCCGCGAGCCGCGTTCGACCGACAGCAGGCGCTCGAGCGGGAGCAAGCCGTTGCGTTGCAGCGTCGCCAGGTGATAACGGATGAAGCGTCCGATGTCGACCCGGTCGTCGTCGACGATCGTGTTGCCCCAGAAGTCGGCCAGCCCCTCGTCGAGCCACGCAGGCAGCGTGCTGAGGTTCAAGTGCAGCACGAGGTGGACGTACTCGTGGAACACGACCAAGAGGAACGGGTTGTCCTCCTCCGTGTCCGCCGCGCGCAGGCGGGCGACGTCTGTGCGGACGGCGACCCAGCTTCGGTCCGGGGCCTTTACGAACACACCCGCAGGGCGGGCCCCACCCCCCTTCCTCTCCCAATACTCGGGCAGCAGCTGCTTGAGGGCCCTCTCCGTCCTTCACCGCCAGAATCGTGATGGGTCGGCTGGGGTCGAGTCGCGCCCAGGGCCAAACCTCCTTCAGCACGGCGCGCACCTGGTCGAACTGATGCGCGGCGTGCGCGAGCGAGCTCTTTTCGCCACCGTCGGAGACGACGGTGAAGGCCGGGCTCCTCAGCTTCGACCACGCCCGGCGGGCCGGCTGCGGCGGTCGTTGCCAACGCGGCGACGAGGGCCACGGCCACGCCAGTCGCGACACACGAGCGGCAACTCAAGTGCTGCACCGGACTCTTGGACGGACGGGCCGCGCGCGTTTCCCCTCGGCTGGCGGCCGGAGTTCTGGCAGCGCCTGATCCCGGAGCCGGCTGGGCAGGCTTGCTGCCGGGCATGCGGATGCCCTTGGACCGACAGCAAGCCCGACCTAGCACATCTGGTGGAGCTCAGTCCCTGTAGATGCTCAGCATCTCGCTGAACGGGGTGCCGCACGCATGCCACTGACGACGCCGGACATCACCGTCCGGGCGAATGCCGATGGGGGGCTCGGGTGGGGTAGGGGTAATAAGGCTGGTTATGGCGGCGGTGGGCTGCCCTTATACTCCGGCACCTGGATCGTGCGGACCTCGAGGGTTCCCGTAAGCTCCGCCGAACAGCCGGCCTCGGTCAGGCTGCCGGCAGGATGGGTTTCGGAGAAGGTGAACGTCGAGCCGTTGATCTTGCCTTCCAGGCTCCCGTCACGACCGGTCCACCCGCTTTCCCGATGGCCTGGCTGGTCCCGGTGACATCCTCGCCGTGCTGGCTCAGCCGCCAGACCAGGTGCACGCTCTGGTTGGTTCCAATCCACGTCCCCCCCATGTCCTGGGGCACCGGCCCCGGCCCACGGGTCTCCCCCCCGGAATCGCTGCCCGTGATACTCCCGCCTGCCCCGGTGCCACACGCGCACTGCATCAAGGCCGGCACCAGGGCCATGGCGGAGAAAACACTCCTCCCTAGGATGCTACGCGTGGTGACCTCCTTCCACCGGTCGTCGACGCGCCCTTCGCGCCGAATCGCTCGGTGCACATGCGTGGAAGATAGGAGGCCGGTCCACCGGAGTCTCAGGGGTGGTTCAGGTTCCTTATCAGGTTCTTCTCAGCCCGGGCTCGGGACCGCCACCGAACAGCTTGCGCGACCCGAAAGGGCCACGTAGAGTCATGCTCAGCCGACTGTTCGATGCGGTTTTGTTTCGGCCATTTCGTCCTGGACTCCGACGCGCGCGAGCTCTTGCGTGACGGCGAGGCCGTGCACCTCTCGCCCAAGGCCTATGAGCTCCTGGAGGCCCTTGTGGAGAACCGTCCGAAGGCGCTCTCGAAGTCCGCCCTCCATGACCTCCTGTGGCCGAACACCTTCGTGGTCGAAACCAACCTGGCGAACCTCGTGGTGGGAGATTCGAGGCGTGATCGGGGACAAACCGCGCCGGCCTCGGTTTCTCCGCACCGTCTACGGCTACGGTTATGCCTTTCGGGCCCCCGGCGACGGTGTCCTGCCCCGCTGGTTCCGGCGGCCGGACGCGTGCGGCCGGGCGGCGTGCACCGGCTGATCTGGCAGAGCGCGTGATCCCCCTCGAGCCCGGCGACGTCATCGGTCGCGACGGGGACGTCGCGGTCTGTATCCAGGCGGGCGACGTTCGCGCCGGCACGCCCGCATCGTCATCGAGAACGATGCGGCGAGGCTCGAGGACCTCGGGAGCAAGAACGGGACCTACCTGGTGGAACACCGGCTGGAAAACGAGGTCGTCCTCCGCAACCGCGACTCGTTCCGGGTGGGTCAACAGCGTTCTCGTCTACTCCAGCTCACTGTCGCAGGACACCACCCAGACCGGGGCGGACTGATCGGACAGGTTCGGTCGAGGCCGGGTGAAGGGGGGCGGATCGCGCCGCGCCCCGCGGCGCGCCCCGGTCAGGCGAGGGCGGTGGCGATCAGGTACTTGCGGACGCGCGCCGACAGAGCAATGTGGGAGAAGGCCACCTCGGGCATCAGGAGCCACGGAGCGCGCGCACCAGCGGCTCCAGCCGATACTGTGGGTTCGCGCACCCGCCGACGCGAATCTCCCGGAAGCCCACATCGCTGCAACAGCGCGGTGATCTCGTCCGGCGTGAACGAGGTCCGGTGGCGCCCACCGCGTGCGTCCCTTCCTTCACGTCCGGGGATGACCCCGCCCCAGCGATAGTTGACCGTCACGAACCGCCCTCCCGGGGCCAGCGCGCGCTGGATGCGCCGTACCGCGTCCAGGCGGAGCCCCGTGCCCGGGATGTGCTGGATCATCTCGATCGCGACCGCCCGGTCGAACGGCCCCGGCGGCGTCTCGAGATCTGTTCAGGTCGGACGCGATGCCGCGGATGTTCCGGAGGCCCGCTCGGCCGCGGACGCGTCCAGCGCCGCGATGCAGCCGGGCGAGATGTCCACGGAGGTCACCGAGCGCACGCGCGGAGCGATGGCCAGCGAGATCCGCCCGGCCCCGCAGCCCACGTCCAGAACGCCGTGCTCCGGTCGAAGGCGAAGATGGTGCAGCACCGTGCGCACCTCGATCTCCGACCAGACGCCGTGGTTCTCCCGGTACCAGACGAGCGACGTGCGCGCCGAGGCATCCGCGGCCTCGATTTCGAGCCGCTTCCAC
>CAVUTB010000014.1:0-67575 GCA_963744315.1 uncultured Acidobacteriota bacterium | reverse complement strand
GACGGCTGCGCTATGCTGGAATCGATGGCGAAGCGCGCCCCAGATTGGAAGAGCGAATCGCTCGACGTGATGGTCGAGTCGCCCCGGGGCGCGACGGTCAAGTTCAAGTACGACCCGGCCGAGCGCGTCATGACGTTGTCCCGGCCGCTTCCCCTCGGCCTCGTGTTCCCGTTCGACTGGGGCTTCGTCCGTGCCACGCGGGCCGAGGATGGTGATCCGCTTGACGCCTTCATCCTCTGGGACTCGAACAGCTATCCCGGCATCGTGATCCCCTGCCGTGCGATCGGCATCGTAAACCTGGAGCAGACGAGCACGAAGTCCAGGACGGCGCGAACGGAACGATCGGGTTGCGGTGGTGCCCCTGGAGAGTCCTCGCCAGGACGAGACTCGCCTCGGCGCTCGACCTTCCGTTGCGCGTGCGCGGCGAGATCGAAGCCTTCTTCGTCCACTCCGGTGTCTTCGAAGGCAAGGACGCGAAGGTGCTCTCCTGGCAGGGACCGCAGGCCGCGCTGCAGGCCGTGCGCGAGGCCTCGAAGAAGGCGCCTCTCGCCGACGGTCGAGGCGGTGAACGGATGGCGTTTCGCCTGAAAGGCCGCAAGCGCGTGGCGAAGCAGCTCGAACGCATCGTCGGCGACGAGCTGGCCTCGGCGCGGAAGGCCCTGACGACCGAGGGGGCGAACGAGGACGGGGTCCACGAGGCGCGCAAGAGCGTCAAGAAGGCGCGTGCCGTACTGCGCCTCCTGCGCGCACCCCTCGACGACGACTACGACGAGGAGAACGCTCGATTGCGAGCGGTCGCGCACGCGCTATCGTCACTGCGCGACGCCGACGCGACACTCGACGTGCTCGAGCGGCTCCATGCCGAGCACCCGACCGCCGTAACTCCCATCGTGGTGCGCACGGTACGCCGGGGTCTGCGGGGGCGAAAGCGGCGCGCCCACGGTCGCGCCGAGACGGTAGTGGCGTGGGCGCGGGGAATGCTGGACCGAGCGAAAGGAAGGATTCCGGCGCGAATCGGACGCGTGGCGCGCTTCCCCAACGTTCGCGCGGGTGTCGTTCGGGGATACCGGGAGGCGCGCGAGGCCATACCCGGCTTCGGCGTGGATGACGCAGCGCCGGCCTTCCACGAGTGGCGCAAGCGCATCAAGACGCTTTGCTACCAACTCCGCTTGTTTGAAGAGTTGCATCGCGGGGCGAGCGCTCGGGTCCGGACCCTGAAACGCTTGGAAGGCTGGCTGGGCGAGGATCACGACCTAGCTCTCCTGCACGCGATCGTGCGCGAAGGCGGCGAACGGTACGGGAACGCGCGGACCCAGACCCTCGTGCTCGGAAGCGTCGTCCGGAGCCAGGCCTCCCTTCGTGCGCGAGCGCTGAAGGTAGGCCGCCGCGTCTTCGGGCACGGAGACAGGGACTTCGCGCGCGCTGTCGACGAGTGGTGGCGCGGGTCGACCGATGGGAATTGACACCGTTTCCGATTGAGCTAGCCACAAAGTGGCCATGAAGTTCACGCTTCTAGAGAGGATCGCGACGAGGGGCAGCGCCGAGCCTTTTTAGGTCGCCGCACTCACTATCGCCGGTGGTAGAGTCCGCGCGGGGGCGCCCACGTCGCGAAGCTCCAGACGGGCAGCTTGATGATGACGGTGTCGCAGGAGGCTGCGCTCCTGGCCGCAGCGGCTCCGGACCGCCGGCTCGCGAGGAAGTTTGTTGAGGCGCACCTCGACGAGGCGTGTCACTACCTCCTCGAGCTGGCGATCTCTCTCTCTCCGGAAGACCGAACGGGGTGAGGGCGATGGGCTCGAACGCTGACGATCAAGAGAATTGTCGGAAAGCCCGATCGCATCGAGTACACCGTGGTGTGTCGAAACTGCCGACGCAGGTTCAAGTTCAGCGTTCCGAAGCCCGCAGGGCCCTTCAACTCGCGCTGCCCGAAGTGCCAGAAGACCTACGACATCAACAACCGCGACGATCCCGCGGCCGATTGATCTGGCCTCGCTCAAACCAGTGACGGGTCGCGGTATCATTTCCGCATCACGCCGAACGGTCTGGAGTTGGGGACCTTGCCTCACGATGTGTTCGTTAGTTACTCGTCCGACGACAAACCAACCGCCGATGCCGTCTGCGCGACGCTCGAGAACAAAGGCATCCGCTGCTGGATCGCTCCCCGGGACATCCTGCCTGGCGTGGACTGGGGCGGCGCCATCGTCGATGCCATCAACGCCAGTCGCGTGATGGTTCTCGTCTACTCGGCGAAGGCGAATGACTCCCCGCAGATAAAGCGCGAGGTCGAACGTGCCGTGCACCGCGAGCTGCCGATCATTCCATTCCGCATCGAAGATGTTCCGTTGTCGAAGACGCTCGAGTACTTCATGAGCATGCCGCACTGGCTGGACGCGCTGACCCCACCGCTACAGAGTCATCTCGACCGGCTCGCGGACACAACGCGGTTGAATCTGGAGCGCGCCGGCGCCGTCCTGGCGCCGCCTCCTGGCGGACAGGCGACGACCCCGCCGCCTCAGCCCCCGCCGCTCACGACCTCCGGTGACATTGCCAAGCGCATTGGCGGGTGGATAACCGGGGGTCTCGAGTCTCCGACGTTGGCCGCGATGTTCGTCCCGCGCTCCGACAGAGTCGCGACGGCGGCCCTCGTCGGGGCGTCAGCCGTCGCCATCTCCGTGCTCGCCCAGGTACGGATCGGTCCGATCTGGCTTCAGCCGCTCGCCGTACTTCTGACAGCAGCGGCTCTAGGCAGTCGAGCGGGCGCTCTGGCAGTGACGATCCATATCGCTCTCGCGATCCTCGGTCTGCCGGTTTTGGGCCCGGGATCAGCGCCTGGACGAGCGTGGGCTACACCGGCACCCCCTATGTTCGGTATGGGCTTGGATATCTGGTGGGGCTAACCGCCGCAGCGTTCGCCGTTGGCAGGCTGAGCGAGCGCCGCTCCTGGGACCGCCATCGCGCGAGCGCTGCGCGCCTGGCGCTCGTCGGCATCGCGCTCATGTATGGGCTGGGGTTCGTGTGGCTCGAGGTCGCTGCCCTGCTCAAGCGGGAAACGCAGGCGCCGTCGGGCGTCTTGCCGTCGATCCTGATGCTCGTGATCACCGTGGCCGTTGTCGCATTCGCTTTGCCACGCGCATGGGTTGCGGCGGCATCCATGAAGCGCGCCCAATCCGAGTCCACGCTAGAAGCAGTCCCGGTCCAAACGGAGCCGGACGAAACAACAGACCCACGCCCGCCCCAGTGAGCGTATGAACTCACAGCTGTTGACGCTCTCCTCGCAATCGTGGCCGTGCGGAGGGGGAGCGCATCGTAGTGGGAGAATCCGCCGCTTCGGCTCGGTCGGCGGAAGTGAGCAGCGCCGTCGTCGGCGGATCGCTGGTACGCCCGATAGGGCTCGCACCTATGACCTTCCCCTTCAGAGGCCGACGCCTCACTGCGTCTTGAAATTCCTGCCGCGAGTGTAGCGGGATCTTTACAGGTTAAGGCGCACGTCAGGAATACAAGACCGCCTTCTTCAACCAGTTAGAGGATCTGGTCCAACGGTTGCAGTCTCCTTGAGCAAGGTGTCCTGAACCATCTCGCCGGGTTGTCGAAGGCAGTCGACAGGTCACATGACCGCAGGTTTCTTGCGGGGAGGCGATTGATGCGGAGATGGCTAGCGATTCTCATCACGTTGACTGTCTTCTGGGTTCCGGCTTCTGAGGCAGTACCGGCACTCGTCACGAGTCGAGCTGCACTCTCGGGCACCGACCTCTTCAATTGGGGCGTTCTCGGCCCGAGCTTCACGGTTGTCCCCGACCCCTTCGACCTGCTGTCAGTCGGAGGCACGACGACCGCGACTGTTCAGAACCCCCTCGGAAACATCGAGCGCCGTGATCAAGGCTCGGGTTGGAACGGAAACTTTGCTCCTGGCGACGAGCTGATCTGGACGCAGAACTCTGGGTACCTGTCGATTGCCTTCGACAAGCCGATCTTCGGAGCGGGTGCTCAATTCCAACCGGACTTTTTCGGCGCGTTCACGGCTCAGATCGATGTGTACGACCGCTTCGGCGGCTTCATTACCAATTTCACCCTGGCCGGGGACTCCACCGCGAACGGCGACAACGGGGCGATCTTCCTGGGTGTGCTGGACACGTCGGCGAGCATTGGTCGCATTGACTACAGCGTCTCCCTCGCTCCGCTGGAAGACTTCGCCATAAACTTAGCTCGACATCAGTCCCGGAGTCGAAGTGGTGCCCGAACCGGCAACTCTGCTCCTCCTCGGCAGCGGCGTGCTCGGCCTGACGCGCCTGCGCCGCCGCTGGTAGCCCTTCCGACTGAGATTCGAATCCGCTCGCTAAGTTTGCCCTTGACTCCTGTGCCCGCGGAGGGCAAATTCCCGCTGACCATCAGCGCCTCCCCTCTCTTCTCGTTCGTTGCCCATGGACAGCGCGACTGAGGGGCCTCCCACCGTTCGTCAGTCACAGGGCAGGTAGCGATGTCCAGGCTAGTGGACTGTAACGGACGAATCGAAACCCTGGATTCGGTGAGAAGGGTCTCGGTAGGTCCACTTGATAGGTTTGGGATCGCGATTGTAGCGACGGATGTATTTCATGAGCTTGCGAGCCAGGTCGGCGACAGAGGTGAAGACGCCGCGCGCGATGACGTCGCGCTCGATCTTCGAGAACCAGATCTCGACTTGGTTGAGCCAAGAGGAATAGGTAGGCGTGAAGTGGAGCTCGACGTTTCGATGCTGAGCGAGGAATTGATGGACGCGTCGTGTCTTATGTGCAGAGAGGTTGTCCGCGATGATGTGGATTTCCTTTTGTCGCGGCTGGCTGGACACGATGTCGGTCAGAAAAGCAACGAACTCTTCGGTGGTGTGTCGCTCGGCGGTCTTGCCAAGGACCTCTCCGGAGCGAGTGTTGAGGGCGGCATACAGGGAAAGAGTGCCGTGCCGGTAGTACTTGAAGCCGTGCCTCTCGGCGCGCCCGGGCGTGAGCGGCAAGACGGGATCGAGGCGATCGAGGGCTTGAATTGCTGTCTTTTCATCCACGCAGAAGACAGCAGCATGCTGGGGCGGCTTGAGGTAGAGCCCGATGACGTCAGCGGCCTTCTCTTCGAAGAGAGGATCCGTGGAGAGCATGTAGCGCTCGATACGGTGTGGCTTCAGGCCGGCGCGTGCCCAGACCCTCGCTACCAGCATGTGGCTAACGCCGAGCGCCTTGCCGAGCCTGCGCGTGCTCCAGTGAGTCGAACCATCGCTAGGTTTGCGCCACGTCCAATTCAGGATGCGCGCCTCCAAGCGGGGAGTCAGAGTATGGGCCTTGCGTCCTTGATGACGGGAGTAAAGACCAGCCAAACCATCGCTGGAGAACCGCGCAGCCCAGCGCGCCACGAATGCACTGCTGCACCCGAGGGCTTCCTGGATGCCGTCGTAGGTCTCTCCGTCAGCCATCATCAGAATCAACCGCGCTCGTCGAACATCGTCTGCGCGAAGCGCCCGCGACCTAACTCGACCCTCAAGCTCTTGTCGCTGAGAAGAAGTAAGGCGTAGTGAAGAAGCCATCCGGCATGGTAACTAAACGTGCTTTCGTTTTCAACGTTACGGTCATAGTCCCACCGAATCGGAGCCAGCGGTAGGCGCACCCGATGGTTTCGACAAGAACCAGATGAGAAAGGGAGAGCGATGAAGATAGAACATTTGGCGGCCTGTCTTGGTGTCGCGTCCGTCGTCGTGATGGGTGCGGCGGGCAGCGCGAGAGCTGCTGACGAGTGGTACGTGCTTGCCGAGAAGACGCTCAAGTCCGGTGATCCAAGCACGGAGATCAAGAGCAAAGGGGATCGCTGGGAGCATGACATCAAGCGGATGAAGATCTCTGTCCAGGGCGCTGACGTGGAGATCACGAAGATCGTCCTCCACTGGGACGGTCGCCCAGACGACACCATCAGCAATGTCGGAGTCCTGAAGTCGGGAGGAGAAACGGCTCCCAAGGACGCTCCGGGACTCAAGGCGCGCCTCGCTTCGGTGGTCGTGCAGTACAAGATCCTTGGTGGTGCAGCGACGGCCACCCTCAAGCTCTGGGGATTCGACTGAGGTAGAGCAACGCGTTCCCGCTTTCAGAGTGCCTTCAGGAACGCGACGAGGTCCTTCTTCTCGGCGTCCGTCAGCCGAGTGGACAGGATGAGGTTGAAGAACTCGACTGTGTCCTCGAGGGTCAGCAGCCGCCCGTCGTGCATGTAGGGGGGCGAGTCCTTGATCCCGCGGAGAGGGAACGTCTTGATGGGGCCGTCCTGGCTCGCCATCATGCCGTTGATCGTCTCCGGCTCGAAGAAGCGCTCGGCGCGCAGGTTGTGCATGAGGTTGTCGGTGTAGTACGGCGGCGCGTGGCAGGTCGCGCACTTCGCCTTGTCGAGGAAGAGGGCCTGGCCCCGCAGCTCTTGGGGGGTCGCCTTCTTCGGGTCCAGCTTGCCGTCGATCCCGAGGTTGGGTGCGGGCGGGAAGTCCATCAGCGCCTGGAACTCCGCCATGAAGTGGACCTGGCTCCCCCGCTCCAGCAGGTTCACGCCCTTCTTGGTCGCGATCACGGGGTCGCCGTCGAAGTAGGCGGCGCGCTGCTCGAACTCGGTGAAGTCCTCGACGCTCTTTAGGGCGCGCTGGGAGCCGAACAGCCGCTGGATGTTGACGCCACGCAGGGACGGCGTCTCGATGCGATGGCGGAACTCCTGCGGGCGGATGTCGCCGACCAGGTGGGCGGCGCCGTTCGTGTGGCCGTTGACGTGGCAGTCGAAGCAGGTGACGCCGCGGTGGGGACGCGCCGAGCGACGGTCCTCCGTCTGGTTGAACTGCTGCTGCGGGAACGGAGTTACCAGGAGGCGCAGCCCCTCGATCTGTTTCGGGTTCAGGACCCCGTTGAATAGCTCGTAGAAGTTGTCGATCGTCACGAGCTTGCCCTTCGAGACGTCCCCCAGGTCGGGCCGAGTGGTGAGGAAGATCGGGGGCGGGAACTCGGGCAGGAAGTGCTCGGGGATGTCGAAGTCGAGATCGAAGCGGGCGAGGTCGCGCTGCTCCTGCTTCTTGATCTCGTCGATGTGGAACTGCGGGAAGATCATCCCGCCCTCGGGGTGGTTCGCGTGGGGGAGCGGCTTGAAGCCGCCCGGGAAGAGCTTCCGCTTGCGGACCTCGTCCGGCTCCATCGCCCCGAGCTGGTCCCACGTGACCCCCGAGCCCAGCCGCACCCGGACGCCGTCCTGCAGCGGCCTTGCCGCGGCTCATCGTCTCCTTCGCCGAGCGGTTGGCGAGGTCGTAGCGCTGGGCGAGCAGGTCCGCCTGCTTCTTCATGATTCCCGCCTTTGCCGCGCTCATCCGGGACATGATGGCGGCGAAGTCCTCCTTGATGACCACGGGCGAGTAGCTCGAAGCCTTCTGGGGCGCCTCCTGGGCGCGCACGACCCCCAGCAGGAGCGCTCCCGCGCCCACCGTCACGGCCGCGACCGCCGACACGTGGCGTGCCATATGTGCACCTCCTAGAATGCAGGTAGAACACCCGAGGACGTTCCTTATTCCCGGGAAGCCTCCTCCCGGGACGGCCCGCCCGGCCGGCCGGCGGGAATGGAATGGCCGTCCGTGTGTTCTTCCGTCGGAGGGAACCGTAGAACCTGGGGGTCGAGGGGACGAGGGCTTTCGCGAGGCGGCGCTTCTCTGCCTCGACGGGCTGTTCGGCTTCGCCATGTCGCTGGCCCGCGACCGCTCGGCGGCGGAGGACCTCGTGCAGGAGACCTACCTGCGTGCGCTCTCCGCACGCCGACGCGCCGATCCCGCGCAGAACCTCCGGGGCTGGCTCTTCACGATCCTCCACAACGTCTGGCGAAACGAGCGGCGCCGGGTGCGCCCGGAGCCCCTGGACGAAGCCATCCGCCCCGCTCGGAGTGCCGAAGTCGTCTGGCTGCAGCGGACGACCGACCCCGAGATGGAGCTGGAGCGCGGCCGTCTCTCCGAGTCGCTGCGTGACGCCATCGAGGGCCTGCCGGAGCACTTTCGGGCGGTGATCGTCCTGCGCGGCATCGAAGGCTTCAGCTACCAGGAGATCGCGTCGATCCTCGGCTGCCCCACCGGGACGGTGATGAGCCGCCTCGCCCGCGGACGCGCGCTCGTGCGGCAGCGACTGGCCGCTCCCGCGGCGCGTCTCACGAGGGAGGCGGCGCGATGAAAGCGCTGGATTGCGAGACGCTCGGTCTCCTCGTCCATCCGTACGTCGACGGCGAGCTGGTGGGCGAAGACAAAGAGGCCGTCGAGACGCACGTCCAGCGGTGCGCGCGCTGTGGCGCGGCGCTCGCCCGCGAGCAGGAGCTCCTGGGGATCATGCGCGCGGTGGGCCCGCTTCATCGGGCGCCCGCCGGCCTGCGCGAGGCTGTCGTGGGCATGCTGGCGTCGGCCGCTCCCAGCGCCAGGCAACCCCGGCCCTCCCACGTGATGAAGAGCCGCGCGCGCCTGCAGCTCGCCCTGGTCCCGGCCGTGCTCGTCCTGGCCCTCGCGGGCGTCCTCTGGAGGCAAGGGGCGCGCACGCCCTTGCTGCCCGGTCAGCCGCACTCCCCTCTCGTCTCGCTGGGGGTCGACACCCATCTGCGTCACACGCGCGGACAGCTCCCGATGGAGGTCCGTTCCGACCGGCCTCTGGAGGTCGCGGGGTGGTTCGCCGGTCGCGTGCCGTTCAACCTGACGCTGCCGGAATACCCTGTCGGCGCCGGGGAGAACAAGCCTTACACGCTCGTCGGCGGGCGGCTCGTCGCTTTCGACGGCGACTACGCGGCCTACGTCGCCTACCGCATGCAGGACAGGCCGATCTCGCTGCTCGTGACCTCCTCGGGCGCCGCTCGGCCCGCGGGCGGCGTGGTGGTGACGTCGGGCCGCCTGACTTTCCATGTCGAATCCGTTGCCGGCTTGAAGGTCATCACGTGGGTGGACCACGGCCTCGTCTACGCGCTCGTGTCCGATCTTCGAGAAGAAGGTGCCCGGTCGTGCCTCGTGTGCCATGGCACCGAGCAGGAAAGGCGGAAGCTGGAGGGCCTGCGGCGGCTGCCTTCGTCGTGATCGCGGCTCGTGTGGAACCGCGAGGGACGCCGACTCAATTACCGGCAGGGCGATGCCGGCGGAATAACGTCTGTCGGCGGCCGTAAGAAATCGCGTGGCGACGCGCGTAGGCTCAACGCCGACAACGGCAGGCAGTAGGCACGGGGTTGAAAAGAATGCAGTGGCAATTCCGCGCGAGCGTATACATATTGCGTTTGACTCACAAAAAGAAGCGCTGGGATGCGTCGGTCGTTCGCAGCCACCGACGCTAGAGGGTGTCGCGTGTCTGGGCGCGCCTGTGCGGCCATACCCCATGCCGGGCTTACCGGTCAGCGGCCTTCTCAACGGGGAGGGCAGGATGAATTATTCAGGCGTTCAGCCGTTCCGTGCCGCTGTGCTGCTTCTCTTCGCGTCCGCGTCGTTGCTTGTCCACGATGCGTACGCGGTCCCTATCAGTTTCCCCAATTACGTCGGGCCGTTTGCAAGCGACAACCTCCCACCGAACGCGGGCTACGCCGCGCTCGGCGTCCACCAGTATGGGTCCGTGGAGCTGCGAGGTTCGACGCATGCACAATTCAGCGCTTCGGCTCCTCCGCCTCCGTCTATCGCCGGCGCTTCGACGGTGCACACTTTCAACTCGGTTGTCGAGGGCGATCTGTTTTTGTTCGGCTCCTTCATCGACCACATCATCGCCGACGGCCTCACCACGGTGCGGGTTGAGTTCGACCAGCTCCTCGGATCCGAGCGATTCTTCGACACCGAGCTTCTTCAGTTGGACATCTCAGGCGGCAATCTACCTGCTGGAGTGCTTATCCGAGAAAGCCCGACGTTGCCCTCACTCGGTCAAACCGCCATTCGAGATATCGGTGGAGGTCAGTTCCAGATTGATAGCTTCTTCGACGTCTTCACCGAGCTGAGCTTGGACAACGGCCAAACCTGGATTCCATCGACCGGTTCCGTGACTATGCAGCTCGTACCCGAGCCGGCGACTGTCCTGCTCTTGACCTGCGGGATAGTGGCTAGTGCGGCCGGACGACGCCGCGAAGAATTTCGAAACGTACCTGACACGTACCTGACAGACCAAGCCTGCTTGCGCCACCGGTGTTGTTAGGCGCACTAGAGTGGATAGCTGCCTGATGCGACGCCTCAGCGGCGGCGAGCCGCGACGATCCAGGCACGGGAGTCGAGCCACAACCCGTTTTCACCCACGTGCGCTGCGAGAGCCTGGCGCAGCCGCTCGAAAGCACGCTCGGCCGAGGCGGGGTCCAGCCGCTGAAGCACGTCCTTCACCGAGGAGAACCCACGTATCCATTCGAGCGCGGCAGCGACATCCGGGCCGTAGTAGACGGGCACGTGCACGTCGGTGAACGACGCCTCGACGAAGCCGGCTTCGTTGAGCATCCGCTCCGTGAGACTGGGGTCGGCGAGCGAAAACGGATCCGGCTGGGCCGGAAAGGCCGTCGGCGCGTCCGTGCTGGCCGCGAGAGCCCGCTCGATCAACACGGACCATTCGTTTCGATCGTGCTCCCGCCACACCATCATCACGAGATGCCCCCCAGGCCGCAGTGCTCGTCGGATGTTGGCGAACGCTACGACGGGCCGAGCGAAGAACATCGTCCCGAATCGGCTGATGGCGACGTCGAAGCTCTCCGATGGGAACGGGTGGTTCTCAGCGTCCGCTCGCTCGAAGGAGACGTTGGCAAGCCCCGCCGCGTCCGTCAGCCAACGGGCGCGCTCGATCATCGACGCGGAAACATCCACCCCCAGGACAGCCCCGGCCCTCGCCATGCGCGCCGCGTCACGCGTCGTTTGTCCAGCTCCGCACCCGATATCGAGGACGTGGTCGTCGGGCCGGATACCGTAGCTCCGGCGCAGTACCTGGTTGTGCCTCTGCAGCTCCGCATCGTAGTCGACCCGGTTCATGCCACCCCGGCGCCGCGAATCGAACTGCGTCTTGAAATTCCTACCGCGAGTTTCGCGGGACCTTTACAGGTTAAGGGGCACGTCACCAGTCCAAGACCGCCTCTCTCAACCAGTTAGGGGTCTGGTCCAACAGTTGCACATTCCCTGGACCTACGCGTGCGCTCGCCCCTGGCGGAGCGATCCTTCGGTCGGCTGTCTCTTGGGGGGAGTCATGAAGCAACGGAACTCGTCTTCTTTCGCGACCCTTCGAATATCCACCGTACTCGCGATGCTATGGGCCCTGCCCGTCGGCCCGGCGAGTGCCATCCCCATCCAGCTGACGGGCGGAAGGTTATCGCTTTCGGTTTCTTTCACATTTTCCCTGGGTAGGTTTTGGCTCGAGGGCGGATCTCGAGAGCGCCGGACGGCGGATTCAGGGTAGACAAGTTCCCTCGGCTTTTGTATCGTAGTGCCTCGTGGCATCAATCGGGAGTCCTCCAACCTCTGCTGCACGGCCCAGGTCAGTCCCTCAAGCTACTCATTCGACTTTGTCCACCTACCTTGACGCGTCAATATCACTCTGTTCGCGGCTTCGTGAACCTCTTCACGTCGAGCATCGGGCTCGGGCCTGTGCCCCCCTCGCGATGACGAGCTGCGCAGACTGAGGTCACGTTGCCGTTCACGCTGAGCGGCACGGTCCACGGGGGGGCCAGCCCCTTTCCCCACCCCGAAGTTGACTTCGACATCTTCGGTGGCGGAATGTTCCAGGCGGTCTTCGAGGCTTTCCGGCCGGGGGGTTATCCTCCGTTGGGACTTCGGCGACATCAGCTATGACCTCGTGCCGCCGGTGCCGGAGCCCGCCACGTGGGTGCTTATCGGTTCGGGGCTCTTTGGGGTTGCCGCGCGTCGCAGGTCCACGCGCCTGAACAGGTGAACTAACGGCGCTGCTTCCGTACCAGGTCCCGCTCGATCGAGGTGGGGTCGATCAGGTCGCCGCTGTAGAGCAGCCGGATCGGCGTGACCGTCTCGACTCACCAGCGGGCGTCGGTAGCGACGGCAGTGTTTACGAGATCGACGTGCAGCGGCCTACGCCGTCCAGGTCCCGCTGCCCTGAGCCGCCGGGCCAGTGCCGGGCAGCGTGAAGCAGAACGTGGAGCCACTGCCCGGACCGTCGGACTCGACCCACACCTCGCCGCCGTGCGTCTCGACGATGCGCTTCACGAGGGCGAGGCCGATGCCGGTGCCCTCGCCCTGCGAATCGAGGCGGTCGAAGAGGCCGAACACCTTCTCGCGGAAACGCGGCTCGATGCCGCGGCCGTTGTCGCGCACGAAGAAGACCGGCGCGTCGCGGCCGGGCCGCGCGCCCACCTCGATCCGCGGCTGGGCCTGGTCGCCCATGAACTTGGCGGCGTTGTCGAGCAGGTTCTGCACCACCGCGACGAGCCTCGGCCGGTCGCCGCGCACCGCCGGCAGGCCCTCGGCGACCTCGAGCGCCACGCCGCGCTCGCGCAGCCGGCCCGCGATGAGCCCCTTCGCCTCGTGCACCAGCTCGGCGAAAGGCACCTGCTGCGGCTCGGGGGCGACGCGGCCCACGCGCGACAGCTCGAGCAGCTCCTTGAGCAGGCGGTCCATCCGCCCGGCGGCGCCCCGGATGCGCTCCATGTCGCTGCGAACGAGGTCCGTCCGCCCGCCGAGCGCGGCGTCCTCGATCGCGCCCAGGAAGCCCATCACCGTCACGAGCGGGCTGCGCAGGTCGTGAGAGACGGCATAGGTGAAGCGCTCGAGCTCGGCGTTGCGCGTCTTGAGCTCCGAGACCGCGCCCTCGAGCTCGCGGCGCGCGCGCTCGGTGGCCTGGCGCGCCCGGCGCAGCGACCAGGCGAGCGACAGCGTGAGGGCGAGCGCGCCGGCGAGGCCCCCGATCACCCACAGCAGGTTCCGGTTGCGCTCCTGGGCCTCGTGCAGGTCGTAAGTGGCGCGCGTGTCGTTGAGTCCCAAGAGGGAGTGGCGCGCGAGCAGCACGGCGAGGGTCCCGTCGGCGGCCATGTTCGAGATCTCACGCCGGATGCGGTCTGCCGCGCCCGACGCCTCAAACGTCGAGCCGACGCCGAGCCAGTGGTTGTCGGGGAGCAGGTGCGCCTGCAGCTTGACGCTGGCGCACTCGGAAGGTGGGTCGTGGAGTACCGCGAGCGCGAGCCGCGTTTCGAGGAAGACTCCGACCACGTCGCTAGCGCACAGGTGCCTGAGCGCGTCGCGGCTCCCAAGGTACTGGACGGGTCGCGCCTGCGGGAACATCTCGGCCAGCTGCCGCACGTGCGAGATCACGGCGGTGATGCCGACGGGCTCGGCGAACTCGCGTCCCGGCAGCGGCCGCCCCTCGCGCAGCACGAGTACGTGCTGGCTCTGGAGCCAGGGCTCGCTGATGTAGAACTTCCCGCGGCGTTCGGGCAGATGCGGTGACGAGCGGCCACAGGTCCGCGCTGCCGACGGTGAGCGCTTCGTCCGGGCCCGCGGGGATCTCCTTCCACTCGAGGGCCAGCCCGGCGCGGTGGGCGGCCTCGGCGACCGTCTCCGCGGCCAAGCCCGTGGGCGGACCTGCAGACGCACGCACGGCCGGGCGCACCTGGTAGGGCGGGTTGTGCTTGTAGCCGATGACGAGCGTGCGCTGTGGTATGGGCGGGCGGCGCAGCCACGCCCACCACATCCAGCCGGCGGCGGCCAGGGCGGCGCCGGTGAGAGCGGCTGCGACGCGCAAGCGAGTGCGGCTTCGGAACATCGCGGACTCCGTGGCCCCGGGCTTTCGCCGCGAGCCGGACGTAAGCATACAGAGTCGCCGACGAAGTGGCAGCGTCAGCTGGCAAACAGGAGGTCTGACGGCCGCTACCAACTTTCTACTGGTCCGGCGTGCGGTGGCCCCGTAGTCTGTCGCCGGTCCCGGCCAACACTTCCAGCCGCTCAGCCTGCCCCGACGGTCCGACGACAAAGGTCAGCCGCACGGATCGACAGGCCGGGCTTCCTTGGCAGGCGGCGTCCGCGAAAAAGAAGGTAGTGGGAGACTCCGGCAATACCTCGGAGATGAACGGCTCGTTGGTCTCCGCCATCAGGCGCGTCCCGTCTTTCCGCACAATGATCGAGAGGCCGTTTTCGAAACGGTATCGCCCCACGTAGCCGGCGAGCACGTCATCGTCGAGGGCGACCCGGGTCAACTGGCTCCGTTCCGTGGCTCGTAGCCGCTCACGTCCCTCAGCGAAGGCCCGCGCGGCGTCGTTTCCGGGGAACAGCGACGCCATCTCGATGGTATGGGCTCCGCGCTTGAGCTCTTCTCTCAGGTCGATGGTCTTCGGGTGCGCGAAATCACGGAAGTAGTAGAGGTGCATCACGCGGCGCTCGAGGTCGTAGACGTTCGAGTACAACGTCGGGTACTCGCCCCCGACACTGGTGGCGGCCAGGACGTCCCGAAAAGCCTCGACGGTGGCGCATTTTCCCATCCGCTCGAGGCCTCGAGTCGCCGCATGGAAGCGCGGACAGCTGACTGCGGTCTTTGGCGTGCTCGACTGGCGGAAGTTCGTCTGCACGAACGACGGTCCCTTCTTGCGCACCATCGCGTCGGCCTCGATGGCGACCGCGTCTCCGCGGCCATCCACAAACATGAGCACCCCGGACTCCAGATCCGAGCGGTCGTAGCGCTCGTACAGCCGCACCACCTCCTCGACCGTCCGGCATTCCGCCATCGCCTTGTCGACGAGGGAACCCTCCAGGCGCGGCTTGGCCTTCTGTTTGGCGGCGGCCTGGCGCTCGACGGCAAAGCCGTCGAAGAAGAGGCCGGCCTCGTTCATGCCACCCTGTGGGAAGCCGTTCTCGTAGCCCATGTACATGCGCCCGTACCCCTGACCCGAGCTCGGCACGAACCAGATCCGCGTTCTCGGGTCGTTGTAGTCCTCGTTGTTGCCGACCAGCGTGCGGCTTCCGCAGGTCGCGGTGAAGGCAGTGCAGGGCAAGACAGGGGCGGCCCAAATGGCCACCAGCGCGACCGCGGCCCCGACTACGCGCACGTTCATGAGACCTCCACGGCGACTCTGAGCCCATTGCCCAACCAGATACGCCAACGCCGTATGATAAGACGCAGGGGGGATCGCTTCGGTTCTCGACAACCCGTTGGGCAGGACGACCACGAAGGATTCCGGCACCGACGATGGCGCCGGGGCCGATTCGGCCAAGGTCCACACCGACCTCGCGAGCACGGCCGCCCACGACGGTGGCGAGAGGAACGTAGCGCCGGACGGGGCTCTAAGGGTCATCTACTTCTAGCTCGAGAATTACCGCGCCCTCCCCAGCCGCGACGGCCGCCACGCCGTAGGCCCCGACTCAGCACAGAGCGACGGGGCAGCTGAAGCGGCAGGGCGAATACATCGGCTCGATGCGAGGGCTACCGGTCAGAAAGAAAGCGCGGGTCAAGCGCGAGCGGGAAGTGCGCGGCATCGCGGCCGCGATCCAGTTGGCAAAGAAGCGGGCGAAGGCTTAGCGCTATCTTTTCTGGGCGCCGTACGGTAATTCGCGCGACTCCACAGCAAGGGCTGTAAAAGACTCCGGCTCGAGCGAAAGCTCCCTCAAACCCTCCGCTCGAGCCGGCTGCCAGCCCCCACGTAAAGCTGGCGATGTTGGCTAGTGCAATCCGGATGCCGAGTGTAGAGCCGGAAACCGGGCACGATGAGGTCCGGGCGCCCAGGCCACGAATCTCCAACTCGTCCGATTTGCGTCACGGCGGGATCCTGCCGTCGCCGCGCGTCGAACTGCGTCTTGAAATTCCTACCGCGAGGTTCGCGGGATCTTTACAGGTTAAGGCGCACGTCAGGAGTACAAGACCGCCTTCTTCAACCAGTTAGGGATCTGGCCCAACAGTTGCACCTTCCTTCGACCTACGTCGTGCGCTCGCCCCTAGCGGAGTGATCCTTCGGTCGGCTGTCTCTTGGGGGAGTCATGAAGCAACGGCACTCGTCTTCCTTCGCGACCCTTCGAATATCCACAGTACTCGCGATGCTATGGGCCCTGCCCATTGCCCACGCGAGCGCCGTCCCGATCCGGCTGAACGCCGGAGCGATCTCGTTGGACGAGTTCAATTTCCAATTCTTACATTGGTCTTTTTAGTTTCGGGCCTCGGAATTCCTTCTGCGCGATAGGCGGCGTATGAACCCTCGAACCATGACGGCCCGGCTCTCTTCACGCGATTTCAAAACCCTATCCAGACCCCTGAGGGAGTGTCGCTCGAGTTGTCAGTTTCCAGTTGTCGCTATCTCGCCGCACGATATGTCTTCTACGGTGTCCTTCGACGATTTTTTTGGGCTATTTGGCGACGGGTGTCGTCAGCGTCTCCACGCCGAGCATCACACTCCCGCTACTGCCTCCCCCAGAGGATCTCAACCCGAACGACCCGCCGACGCGGGCCGTGTTGACGTTGCCGTTCACGCTCAGCGGCACGGTCCATGGGGAGAGCTTGGTGCGGGCTCCCCCCGGCCGACTTCGACATCATCCCGGTTGGCGGCACGGTGACGGCCTTGTTGGAGGATGACCTGCAGACCTTTTTCCCTCGCACGTGGGTACTCCGAGAGATCGAATACCGGATCGAGGCTCCAGTGCCGGAGCCCACGCTCTGGTTGCTCCTTGGCTCCGGGTTCCTTGGGGTTGTCGCGCGTCGCAGGTCCACGCGCCTGAAAACCAGTTAGGGATCTGGTCCAACAGTTGCACCTTCCTTGGACTTACGTCGTGCGCTCGCCCCTGGCGGAGCGATCCTTCGGTCGGCTGTCTCTTGGGGGAGTCATGAAGCACCAGAACTGGTCTTCTTTCGCGACCCTTCGAATCTCCACCGTACTCGCAATGCTATGGGCCTTGCCCATTGCTCACGCGAGCGCCGTCCCGATCCAGCTGACGAGCGGAGGGCTCCAACCTTTTGGTTTCCTCTACATTGTCTCTCGTCGGTCTTATTTCTCCAGGGGCCAGGATTCTCGCTGGGCAATGACGGCAACGAACGCATCTCGATGTCCGGGCGCTTTTCACCGTTGTCCTATTCCCCGTGCTCCCCAACTGCGATAGTCAATCTGTCGGCTAGCATCATGCTATCGGGGCCGTTTCCATTCCCGGACGACCAGCTCATCTATGGCGGTCAGTCCTACGTGGCGACTGGCGGCTTTGTGGACGTCACCACGCCGAGCGCGGTGCTCGGACCGCAAGCTGGCGGGGCGCAGCAGCCGGTCACGCTGCCGTTCATCTTGCACGGCGGGGTCCACGGGGAGAGCCCTACGGCCGGCTCGGTCGATCTCGGGTTCGTCGGCCGCGGCACGGTCCGGGCCGATCTATTCAACAGATGCTTTCCAGACCCCCAACATGCGACTTTACCCAATGGATCCCGATCGACATTCAGTATGACATCGAGCCGATTCCGGAGCCCGCTTCGTGGTTGCTGCTCGGCTCAGGACTCCTGGGCTACGCCGCACGTCGGCGCTCCGCGCGCCGGAACGGTTAGAGCTTTTCGAGCTCCAGTACTGATATTCGCTCATGGGCGGACGTATGCAGCTGCACCCTGCGCACATATCCGCGGCTTCGGAAGGTCGACTCTGCTTGCCGTGGTGCTGTGCGCTTTGCACGCGACGCCTGACCAGGTGAACTAGCGGCGCTTCCGGGGCAGGTCCCGCTCGATCGAATCGAGGCCCCGCTCAATGACCACGAGTCCGCGGCGAATCCCTTCGGCTTCCCTCTCGGTCAGCACGCGAGAGGCCGGCGTTGCAGGGATCGTCCCGCGTCGAGGCCCAGGCGAGCAGACCGTGCACACCGCTGCGCGGTCCCTTGAAAAGAATGCCGTAGCATTTCAGCACGAGCGTCTCCATATTGCATTTGACTCATAAGAAGAAGCGCTGGGACGCGCTCGTCGTCCGCAGCCACCGACGCTGGAGGGTGGCGCGTGTGGTCTGGCGCACCGGCGCGCGTGCTGACGGAGTAGCGAACGGCCCAGAGCCCCCGCTGTGGCGTCGAGGCGGTCTGTCCTGCCGGGCCTACCGGTCAGCGGCCTTCGTCAACAGGAGGGCAGGATGAATTGTTCAGGCGTTCAGCCAAGGCTGCGGCATCCTTTCTTGAGTTTGGCGGTCGGCGTCCTGGTGGCCCTGCTGGCGTCGCCGGCCGTTGCGGGCTTGCTGAAGGTGAGGGACATGCTGCCTGGCAGCCAAGCCAGCGTGACCGTGACCGATGCTGATGGGAAAACCATCCTCGACCAGGTGATGACCGATGTCGACATGGACGGCATGGTCGAGTTCGGCCTGAAGGACCAGGGACGGATCAAGCGCGTCGTCGTTTGGAAAACGAACAAGGACGGCGCACGCATCGAGTACGACGGCAAGTTCGTCGTCGCCAGCCTGCCCTCGATCGAACCGTTCTCGTTCCCCACCTTCGCCTCGCTCGACCCGGGCCGCTTGCTGCTCGCGCAGATCGACATCAACGCTTTCCTCGCCTCGCCGAACCCGTTCGTCGAGGGCAGCCTGCTGACGATCGTCGACGGCGCGGTCGCGCTATCGGCCGCGGTCACATTCCGGGATGCGTCTTCGCTGCCGTTCCCACCGACGTTCCCGTTCGACCCCGCCGTCCTCGACACGCTGCCGACCTTCGACGGCGTTGCGCGTGTCGCGGCCGCCGACTCGATGGCGCCAATCCCGGAGCCCTCGGCGCTGTGGCTGTTCGCGCCTGGTGTATTGGGGATGTTCGCTCATGCTCGACAGCGTGTTCTTCGTCGGCCGCGCCGTCGCCCGGCGCATCATCGAGCGCAGGTAGCATGATCCGCCGCTTCGGCTCTTCGGTCGGGAACCGAGCAGCGCCGCCGCCGTCGAGTCCACGATCGCGCGGATGGCGGGAGATGGTGGCGGGTGGCTGGTACGCCCGATAGGGCTCGAACCTATAACCTTCGGCTCCGGAGGCCGACGCTCTATCCAGTTGAGCTACGGGCGCAGCGTACGAGACAAAGAGTTTAGCACTCAACTCGTTCCGGAACGAGTTGAGCTTCCTTCGCGCAAGACGAGACGCGAGCGGGCCCTACTCGTACCGCAGCGCCTTCATCGGGTCGAGTCGAGCGGCCCGGATCGCGGGGATCAGGCCCGCGACGAGAACCGTCACCACGAGGGCGAGCGTGGCCGTGGCGAACGTGAAGGGGTCGCGGGCCGACATGCCGAAGAGCTGCGACTCGATCAGCCGGCCGAGCCCGAAGCCGCCGGGCAGGCCGATCGCGATGCCGAGGGCGGCCGAGCAGCGCGACGTCCTTCAGGACCATCGCCAGCACCGTGCGGCGGCCGGCGCCGAGGGCGACGCGGAGGCCGATCTCGCGCGTGCGCTCGGCGACCGCGTAGCTCGTCACTCCGTAGAGGCCGATCGCGGCGAGCAGCGTGGCGAGGAAGCCGAAGGCCGCCGAGAGCGCCGCCACCATGCGCTCGACGAAGAGCGACTCGCCGATCTGGGCGCGCATCGTCTTGAGGCCGGTGACCGGGAGCGCGGGATCGACGCGGGCCACCGCCGCGCGCAGCTCCGCGCCGAACGACTCGGGCTTCACGCTCGAGCGGACATAGAAGGTGAGGCCTCCCGACGGTGTCGTCCTGCATGAAGGGCACGTACACGAAGGGCTTCGGCTCCTCGCGCATCGAAGAGCTCTTGCCGTCGCGCACCACGCCGACGATCTCGTAGTCGAAGCTCGTGCTGCGCCGGCCCATTCCGAAGCGCCGGCCGAGCGGGCTCTCCGCCTTGAAGAAGCGGCGGGCGAAGACCTCGTTCACCACCGCGACCTTGGGGGCGCCGTCCACGTCCGACTCGGCGAGATCGCGCCCCGCCACGAGCGGGATGCCGAGCGTCTCGAAGAAGCCCGGCGCCACGGAGTTGAAGGCGGCGTTCGTGCTCTCGCCCTCCTTCGGCTCGTAGCCGAGGATCCGCAGCGTGTTCCCGAAGCTGCTGCCGGTCATGAGCGCCACGTCGGCGCCCGATGCGGCGACGATGCCGGGAAGCGAGCGCAGCTCGTCCTGGATCCGCCGCAGCATCGCCACGCGGCTCGCGGAAGTCGTGGCCGGCCCGGGCCGGGTCGACGTCGAACGCGAACAGCCGATCGGGCTCGAAGCCGGGATCGACGGCGCGCAGGTTGCCGAGGCTCCGCGCGAAGAGCCCCGCGCCGATCAGCAGCAGCAGCGAGAGAGCGATCTGGCTCACGACCAGGCCCCGGCGCAGCCGATGCGGACCCGAGCCGCCTCCGAGCACCGCGCTCGCGTCGCTGCGGAGCGTCTGTGCGACGTCGGCCCGCCCCGCGCGCAGCGCCGGCGCGAGCCCGAAGCCGACGCCGGCGAGCGTCGAGACCACGAGCGTGAAGAGGCCCACGCGCCAGTCGGGCGCAGCCGAAAGCGTGCGCGCCGACTCCTCGGACGGCAGCGCGCGGATCAGCAGCTCGCCGAGCCAGTAGGCGAACTGCAGGCCGAGCAGGCCCCCGGCGGCCGCCAGCGTCAGGCTCTCGACGAGGTGCAGGCGCACCAGCCGCATGCGGCCCGCCCCGAGCGCCTGCCGCAGCGCCGTCTCCTTCCGCCGCGCCGAGGCGCGCGTGAGCAGCAGGCTCGCCACGTTGGCGCACGCGATCAGGAGCACGAGTCCGACCATCGCCATCAGCACCAGCAGCGGCTTGCCCGACGCGTCGCGCAGGCCCGAGATGCCGCGTGGCGCCCGGCAGCAGCACCAGGGACTTCTTGAGGAAGCTCTCCTTCAGGCTGGCCGGCGCCGACTCGATGTGCGCCAGGTCCTCGGCGCAGCAGGCGTGCGTAGACGACGTTCGCCTGGGCGCGCGCCTCGCTCGAGCGACACCCCGTCCCGCAGCCGCGCCATGCACACGAGGAAGCGCGAGCGCCAATCGCCGAGGCGGTTGCCCCAGGTGGGCTGGGCCTCGCGCTGCATGGCGACGGGCACGTAGACGTCGGTCGCGGAGCCGACCTCGACTCCGCTGAAGCCGCGGGGGGCGACGCCGACCACCGTCATCGGGTGGCTGTTCACGCTCACGACACGGCCGACGACGCTCGGATCACCGCCGAAGCGGCGCTCGAAGAAGGAGTGGCCGAGCACGACGACGGGGTGACCCGACGGCGTGCGGTCGTCGTCCGCAGTGAACAGCCGGCCGTGGGCCGCGCGCAGGCCGAGCACCTCGAAGAACGTGCCGGTCACCATGTCGCCTTCCACGCGCTCGGTCTCCGCGCCGGCCGTGAGGTAGAGCGGCGTCCGGTAGCGGCCGAAGGCACCCGCGAAGGCGGAGGTCTCGCCGCGCAGCCCGTCGAGCATCGGCTGCGACAGCGGCCTGGCGGTGTCGCTCTGGCTCAGCCGCCACCCGGCGTCGGGCCCGGGGGCGTGGAGCACGACCAGCCGGTCGGGCCGCTCGACCGGCAGCGAGCGCAGCATGACCTGGTCGAGCAGCGTGAAGATCGCGGTGTTCGCACCGGTGCCGAGCGCGAGCGTCAGCACCACGATCGCCGCGAACACGGGGCTCGCCCTGAAGAGCCGCAGCGCCAGCTTCAGGTCCTGCGCGATTCCGCGCACCCTCTGCTCCTTCCCGGGCGCTACTCGTACCGCAGCGCCGTCATCGGATCGACGCGCGCGGCGCGGATCGCCGGCAGCAGCCCCGCGACGAAAGCGGTCGTGACGAGCGCGACGGTCGCCACCAGGTAGGTCAGCGGATCCCGCGCCTTCAGGTTGAACAGCTGCGACTCGATCACCTTCCCGAGGCCGTAGCCGCCCGGCAATCCGATCGCGATCCCGATCCCGGCCAGGATCGCCACCTCGCGCAGCACGAGCATCAGCACCGAGCGGCGGTCGGCGCCGAGCGCCACGCGCAGCCCGATCTCGCGCGTGCGCTGCGTGACCGCGTAGCTCATCACGCCGTAGAGGCCGATCGCCGCGAGCACCGTGGCGAGCAGGCCGAAGGCCGCCGAGAGCGCCGCCACCATGCGCTCGACGAACAGCGACTCGCCGATCTGCGCCTCCATCGTCTTGAGGCTCGTCACGGGGAGCGTGGCATCGACGCGCGCGACGGCCGCGCGCAGCCGCGCCGCGATCGCGTCGGACTCGACGCTCGAGCGCACGTAGTAGGTCAGGCCGCCTGTCGCCTCCTCCTGCATGTAGGGCGTGTAGACGAAGCGGTGGGGCTCGTCGCGCATCGACGCGGCCTTGCCGTCCCGCACGAGGCCGATGATCTCCACCGGGTAGCCTTCCCCGCGGCGGCCCACGCCGAAGCGGCGGCCCACGGGGTTCTGGCCCTTGAAGAAGTACTTCGCGAACTCCTCGTTCACGACCGCGACCTGCGGCGCGCCGAGCACGTCGGTCTCGGCGATGTCGCGCCCCGCCACGAGCGGCAGCCCCAGCGTCTCGAAGAAGCCGGGCGCCACGGAGTTGAACTGGGGGTTCATGTCCTCCCCCTCCTTCGACTCGTAGCCGTCCACGCGCACCGTGCTCGAGGAGTTGCTGTTGCTCATCAGCGTCACCGCGGCGGCCGACGCCGACGCCACGCCGGGCTCGCCCAGGAGCTGCTCCTGGATGCGCCGATGCGTGGCCACGCGCTGCGTGAAGTCCTGGCCGTTGCGCGCCGGGTCGACGTCGAACGCGTAGAGCCGGTCCGGCTTGAAGCCGGGGTCGAGCGCCCGCAGGTTCATCAGGCTGCGCGTGAAGAGGCCGGCCCCGATCAGCAGCAGCAGCGAGAGCGCCACCTGCGCGACGACGAGGCCCTTGCGCAGGCGGAAGTGGCCGCCGCCGCCGACCACGGCGGTCGCCTCGTTCTTGAGCGCCGGAGCGAGGTCCGCCTGGCTCGCACGGATCGCCGGCACGAGCCCGAAGCCGACTCCGGTGAGGACCGCGAGGCCGAGCGTGAAGAGGCCCACGCGCAGGTCGGGGGTCGCCGACAGCGTGCGCGCGGCGTCGCTGTACGGCAGGGCGCGGATGAGCGCCTCGCCGACCCAGTAGGCGAGCTGGAGGCCGACGAGCCCGCCCGCGAGCGAGAGCAGCACGCTCTCCGCGAGCTGCAGCCGCACGAGCCGGCCGCGGCTCGCGCCGAGCGCGAGCCGCACCGCCGTCTCCTTCTGGCGCGACGAGGCGCGCGTCAGCAGCAGGCTCGCCACGTTGGCGCAGGCGATCAGCAGCACGAGGCCGACCATGCCCATCAGCACCATGAGCGGCGTGCCCGACTGGTCGCGCAGGCCCGACGTGCCGCGCCCGCCCGGGAGCAGCGTCAGCGTCTTCTTGAAGAAGCGCGTCTTGAAGCTGTCCGAGCCGCCCTTGATGTGCGCCCAGTCCTCCTGCAGCAGCTGCGCGTAGGCGACGTTCGCCGAGGCCTGCGCCTCCGCGAGCGACACGCCGTCCTTCAGCCGGGCCATCGGCGTGATCCAGCGCGAGCGCCAGTCGCCGAGGCGCTTGCCCCAGGTGGGCTGCAGCTCCTGCTGCATCTGCAGCGGGACGTACACGTCGACGGCCGAGCCCATCTCGATCCCGCCGAAGCCTTTCGGCGCTATGCCGACGATCGTCATCGGGTGGCTGTTGACGTTGATCGTGCGGCCGACGGCCGACGGATCGGCGCCGAAGCTGCGCTCGAAGAGACCGTAGCCCAGCACCACGATCGGGTGGCCCGACGGCACGCGGTCGTCGTCGGGCGTAAAAAGCCGGCCGAAGGCCGGCTTCACACCGAGCACCTGGAAGAAGCTTCCCGAGACGAGGTCGCCGTTCACGCGTTCGGTCGAGCCCCCCTGCACGGTCATGTGGACGGCGGCCGGCGCGTGCGCGAGGGCGCCCTCGAACGCGGTGGTGCGGTCGCGCAGGCCTTCGTACATCGGGTGCGACATCGGTATCACCGTGTCGCTGTTGACCTCCGACCACCCCGAGAACGGCCCCGGCGCGTGCAGCACGACCAGCCGGTCCGGCCGCTCGACCGGGAGCGCTCGCAGCATGACCTGGTCGAGCAGCGAGAAGATGGCCGTGTTGGCCCCGCTGCCGAGCGCCAGCGTGAGGACCACGATCGCCGAGAAGGCGGGGTTCTTCCAGAAGAGGCGCAGCGCCAGCTTCAGGTCCTGGCCGATTCCGCTCATGCCGATGACTCCCTCCCGACGAGCTGGCTCGATCGAGCCCATGCCTTCATTGGCGAGAGCCGTGCCAAGGGGCTCGACTCTCGAGCCGAACTGGCTCAACGACTTGTGCGCCAATCTTCCGCGCCGGCCTGTTCGCTAGCGAACGCCCGCGTCCCGCGATCGAGACGCGCAGAATCTGGAGAAACGCTGGGAAAGCGCCAGGCTTTGTGTGGCGGCGAGCCCCTAGATTGCGGCGACGAGCGAGGGGAAGGACAACGTCAGCCCTCCCCGCGGTCCGCACCCCCGCTTCTTTCCTGGGGGGTGACCCATGCGTTTTCGAACGGCAGCGGTGATGCTGCTGTGGCTCCCGGCCTCGACCTTCGCCGCGGGGGCCAACCAAAACACCGATCCCGTTGCGAGGCCAAGGCGGCCGAATCCGAACGTGCTGCAGGCCTTCGACGATCTGCTCCGGCGGCTCGAGGACAACAAGCGCGGGGAGCTCACGCACGGACAGAAGACGAGCCTCTTCGTCAAGGTGGCCGCCGCGCGACACCAGCCCATCCAGCTCTCGGCGGGCTTCGACAATGCCGTGAGCGTCGCACTCAAGACGAACCCGGGACCGCCGACGATCAACTGACCCCGGCTTCCGTCCGACGACGGCGCTGCGACATCGACTTCGGATGCCGCAGCGCCGTCACTCCTTGCGCTCGCGGACCCAGGCCTCGATCTCGCCGCGATGCGCGGCGTCGTGCTGGGCCATCATCGACGGCAGGTCGCAGAGCATCACCGTGCCCACGCCTTCCTGCCGCCCCGCGCGCTTCCAGCTGTCGCCCTCGACCGTGCGGAGAAGCGCGAGCGTCTCGGCCCGAGCCGCGCGAAAGGCGCGAAGCCCCTCGGCCAGCGAGAGCGTGCGGTAGCTCCGTTCCTCAGCGACCCGCGCACCGTCGAAGTCCGGAAGCTCGGGATCGTTCTCGTCGAGCAGGCGGCCGATGCGCGAACGGAACCCCTCGCGCTCGAGATCGGCGAGGTGCCAGCACTGCTCGACCGGCGAGAAGGAGCCGTCGGCGGCGCGTACGCTGGCCGCGTCCGCCGACAACGCAGCGAACGCGGACTCGAGAAACGCCGGCATCTCCTCGAGCCTGGCCAGCAGGTCCTCCTGCGCGTCCCTGCCGAAGGCGAGGTAGTGCATGGTTCGCCCTCCTAGGGCCGGAACTTGCTCGAGGACTTGAGTCCGGCGCGGTGCAGCAGGAAGCGCACCGCCGTCCAGAGCGTGCCGAGACCGTAGACGACGCCGGTGCGGAATCCCACCGACGAGGCGTCCGCGAAGTAGCGGGACGCGACGGGCACCTCGACCACCGGCAGGGCGAACTGGACGGCCTGGAAGATCACCTCGGTGTCGAAGACGAAGTCGTTCGAGTTGCGCAGGAACGGAACCGTCTCGAGGAAGCGGCGGCTGTAGGCGCGGTAGCCGGTGTGGCACTCCGTGAAGCGCTGCCCCATCGCGAGGTTCTCGAGCGTCGTCAGGAAGCGGTTGGCGATCCGCTTCCAGAGCGGCATGCCGCCGGCGCGGGCAGCGCCCGGCGTCATCATGCGCGAGCCGAGCACCATGTGCGCGCGGCCCTCGCGGATCGGCCGGATCATCTCGGGAATGATCGCCGGGTCGTACTGGCCGTCCGGGTGGAGCATCACCACGATCGTGGCCCCGTCGCGCAGCGCCTCCATGTAGCAGGTCTTCTGGTTGCCGCCGTAGCCGACGTTGTGCGGGTGGCGGATCGCCTTCAGGTTGAGCTGCCGCGCGCGCTCGAGCGTGTCGTCGCGGCTGTGGTCGTCGACCACCACGATCTCGTCGTAGTACCCGCTGGGAATCGCCCGGAAGGTGTCCTCGAGCGTGAGCGCCGCGTTGTAGGCCGGCATCACGATGACGATCTTGTCCGCCCGAGTCCCCAGGGCGGGGGCCTCCGCGGCGGCCGCGGGCTCTGCCATGATCCGCTGATTCTAACCGCTCGCGGCCCGTGTGCTAGGCTCGCCGTGAGTGCTCCTCGACTCGCTTCTCGAGCATAGGCTCGTCGTGCTCACCGGAAAAGGCGGCGTCGGCAAGAGCGTCGTGGGCGCTTCGCTGGCGCTCGCCGCCCGCGAGCGCGGCAAGCGCGTGCTGCTCGTCGAGGTCGCGGCCCCGCTCGAGGCCTCGCGCCGGCTGGGCGGACCGCGCTCGCGCGGCCGCGAGGTCGAGGCGCTGCCGGGCCTCTTCACGCTCAACCTCGATCCGCAGGACGCGATGGACGAGTACGTCCGCCACGTGGTCAAGCTCGACATGGTCGCCCGCCGCATCCTGGCGAACCCGGTCTACCACCGCTTCTTCGCGGCCGCCCCCGGGCTCAGGGAGCTGATGGTGCTCGGCAAGATCATGGTGCTCGAGGAGGCCAGCCAGCGGCTCTCGCGCGAGCCGCTCTACGACCTGATCGTGGTGGACGCGCCGGCCACGGGCCACGGCCTCGCCTACCTCAAGGTGCCGCTCGCCGCCTCGCGCGCGATCCCCGTGGGGCCCGTCGGCCACAACGCCCGCCGCATCCTCCAGCTGTTCCGCGATCCCGAGCGCACGGCCCTCGTGATCGTGGCGGCGCCCGAGGAGATGGCCGTCGTCGAGGCGGTCGAGCTGCACCGCGCGGCGGAGGCCGACGTCGAGATCGAGCCGCAGGCCGTCGTGCTGAACGGCTGCCACGAGCGCCGCTTCAGCGATGCCGACGAGGCCGAAGTGCTGCGCCTCGCGCGGAGCGACGCTGCGGGCGAGCTCGAGCCCGGCGTGCCGCTCTCGGCGGCCGTGCGCGCGGCCCGCCGCCAGATCCGCAGGCGCAAGCTCACCCGCTTCTACCGCGACCGACTCGCGCGCACGCTCGACACGCCGCTCGTCTCGCTGCCGTTCCTGTTCCGCGAGACGATCGGGCTCGACGAGCTGCGCACGCTCGCGAGCGTGCTCGAGGCCGCCTGATGGCGCCGCGCCGCTCCCCCGCCATGGCACTCGAAGGCGCGCTCGAGGAACGGCGCGTGCTGATCGCCTGCGGCTCGGGCGGCGTTGGAAAGACCACGACGGCCGCGGCGCTCGCGCTGCGCGCGGCGCTCGCCGGCCGCCGCGTGCTCGTCTGCACCATCGACCCCTCGCGGCGCCTGGCCACGAGCCTCGGCAAGGGCCAGCTCTCCGGCCGGCCGCGCGCGATCGACATCAAGGCCATGGCGCCGGCGCGAGGCGGCGCGCTCTTCGCGATGGTGCTCGACGTCAAGGGCACCTTCGACGCGCTCGTGCTGCGGCACACGCCGGAGGGCCCGGCCCGCGACCGGATCCTGAAGAACCGCTTCTACCATCACGTGTCGGCCGCGCTCGCGGGCAGCCACGAGTACATGGCGATGGAGAAGCTGCTCGAGCTCGCGAGCGACGACCGCTTCGACCTGGTGGTGCTCGACACGCCGCCCACGCGCCACGCGCTCGACTTCCTCGAGGCGCCCGACCGGCTGCTGGGCTTCCTCGACGTGAGTGTGCTGCGCTTCTTCCTGCGCCCGTACTTCAAGGCCGGCCGGCTGACCATGCAGGTGGCGACGCGCACGGGTGCGATGCTGCTGAAGCTCGCCGACCGCTTCCTGGGGCTGCAGTTCCTGCAGGAGCTCAGCGAGTTCTTCCTGGCGTTCGAGGGGATGTACGACGGCTTCCGCGCGCGCGCCGCGGAGGTGCAGGCGCTGCTGCGCGCGCCGAGCACCGGCTTCGTGCTGGTGGCGGGGCCTCAGCCTGCCGCACTCGAGGAGGCGCTCTACTTCCACAAGCGCCTCGTCGAGAAGAAGCTCGGCTTCGTGGCCTTCGTCGTGAACCGCGTCCACCTGGACCCGGCGCGCGAGCGCGGCGCACGGCGCGGGCCGCAGGTGCGGCTCGCGTCCGGGCTCGCCGCGCGGCTCGCGCAGACGCTGCGGGAGCAGCAGGTGCTCGCGCGCGTCGAGCGGCAGGCGATCGCGCGGCTCGAGGTCGACACGCGCGAGAAGCCGCTGCTTGTTCCCGAGCTGGAGCAGGACGTCCACGACTTGCGCGGCCTGCTGGCTTTCGCCGCGCTCGTGTTCCCGCGCGGCCGAGAAGAGGCGCGCGCGGCGGGAGTGTCGCGATGACGACGGCGGCGAAGACGCGGATCATCCTCTACTCGGGCAAGGGCGGCGTCGGCAAGACCAGCCTCTCGGCCGCGACGGCGATCCGCGCCGCGCAGCTCGGGCAGCGCACGCTCGTCGTCTCGACCGACTCGGCGCACAGCCTGCGCGACGCGCTCGACCGCGAGCTGGGCGGCGAGCCGACCGAGGTGAAGCCGCGGCTCCACGCGGTCGAGGTCGACGTCAACCACGAGCTCGAGAGCCACTGGGGCACGATCCACGAGTTCCTGACGCGCTTCATGACCTTCCGCGGCGTCGACGAGACGGTGGCCGAGGAGATCGCGATCCTGCCCGGGATGGAGGAGCTCTTCAGCCTGGTGCGGGTCGCCGCCTGGGCCGACTCCGGCAGCTTCGACACGATCGTGATCGACTGCGCTCCGACCGGCGACACGATCCGCATGCTCGCCGTGCCCGAGGTGCTGAGCTTCTACTTCTCGCGCATCTTCCCGATCCAGCGCACGGTGCTGCGCACCGTGCGCCCGGTGGCCGAGCGTCTCACGGACATGCCGATCCCGAACGACGACGTCTTCGCCGCCGTGCAGCGCGTCTACAAGCAGATGGAAGGCATCGGCCCGCTGCTCCAGGACCCGGCGAGGAGCTCGATCAGGATCGTGCTCAATCCCGAGCGCATGGTGATCAACGAGTCGCAGCGGCTCTACACGTACCTGAGCTTGTTCGGCTTCCCGGTCGACGCGATCGTCGCCAACCGCGTGCTGCCCGAGGCGGCGCGCTCGCCCTACTTCGACAAGTGGTTCACGCTGCAAGCCGGGTATCTGGCCGAGGCGCGCCAGGCCTTCGACCCGCTGCCGTTCTTCGTGGCCCCGCTCTTCGACCGCGAGATGGTGGGAACCGCGATGCTCGAGGAGTTCGCGCACAAGGTGTTCGGCGAGACCAACCCGGCGGCGCTGCTCCACCGCGACCGGCCGGTCGAGGTCAAGAAGGAGGGACGCGCCTGGGCGCTCTACCTGCGGCTGCCGTTTGCGGAGAAGGACCGCATCCAGGTGTTCGCCAAGGGTGACGAGCTCGTCGTCCAGGTGGACAATCAGAGGCGGCACCTGGTGCTGCCGCGATCGCTCGCGGGCCGGCAGGTGAAGAGCGCGGCCTTCGCCGACCAGCGGCTGCGCGTGGGATTCGGGGCGAAGGAGGCGTCGTGAGCGGCGGCAAGCGCGGAGCGGGTGCGGCGGGCGCGTCGAAGAAGGCCTGCTGCATGGTGTCGGAGATCCTCGAAGAGGCCGGCATCGACCGCGAGCGCGCGCGCCAGATCCGCCGCCAGCTGCTCGAAGGCGTCGTGCTCATGTGCCAGTGGCAGCTCCAGCGCATGCACAGGGACGAGCCCGCCGAGCCGGCGGCCCCGCGCGGGCGCCGCGGCCGCAAGATCCAGGTCGAGTAGGAACTGCGCGGCACGCAACGTGCAATAGCAGGGCAGGAGGTCTGATCATGCGCTTGTTCAAGAAGAAGGAGTCCACCGCCACGAAGGTCGCGCGTACGACCGGCAAGTTGGCCGGACAGGCCGTCCGGACGGGCAAGAAGACGGCAGCCGCCGTGACCGCGGCCGGACGGGCCACGCGCCGGACCGCAGGGAAGGTCGCTGACGCGGTCTCGCACACACGCCAGGCCGCGCGGAGAGCCATGGCCCGTCGAAAGGCCAAGAAGACTCTCGCGAAAGCCAAACGCTCGATGAAGACCGCGGGCAAGGTCGCCGCCGTCGCAGGACTGGCCGCGGCCGCCGCGTTCACGGCGTCCGAGGCGTTGAAGCGACAGCGCAACGCCTGACGCGCCCTCGCGCGAGCCTGTAAACTCTACACACTTCCGGTCCAGCTCGCTGCTCGGAGCGCACGCTCATGCGAGCGGCTCGTTTTTCGGCTGGAGTCGTCGGCACTTGGCGGGGCCTCGTGATCCCCGTCACGCGAAGGTGTGTGCGGGCCCGGCGATTGCCTCTCCTCCCTGCCGGAGGTGAGCATGGCGAGACGATTGTCCCTCGTGGCCCTGGCGCTGCTTTGCTGCGCAGCTCCGGAGCCGGCCCTCGCGCAGAACTTCCTGATGAACTCCGCGGAGACCATCGATCGCGGGAACTTCAAGATCGCGCTCTTCCCCGCCGTGCTGTTCGGGGAGAACGATGCGGACTCTCAATGGGGTGTCGGCTCCCGCTTCGGGTACGGCTTCACGAACAGCTTCGACGTCGAGGGCAAGCTGGCCTTCTTCGACGGCTTCAAGCTCTACGGGCTCGACGGGGAGTTCTGGCTCGTGAAGGGCGACCTGGACGTCTCGATTCAGGCCGGAGGCCACTGGGCTTCGGTGGACGACGGCTTCGATTCGAAAGCGCTCGACCTGGCCGGGCTGCTGAGCGGTCGCGTGGCGGACAAGCTGGAGCTGTATGGCGGGGTCAGCGTCTCCTTCGAGTCGCTCGACGACGTCCCCGACTCCGACTTCACCCGGCTGTACGCCGTCCCGGGCCTCGAATACAAGGTTTCCGAACAGCTCGACCTGGTCGCGGAGTTCGGCGTCGGACTGAACGACGACAGTCCGAACTACCTCGCCTTCGGGCTCGCCTTCTACTTCCGCTAAGGGCATCCGCCGGGCATGGCGGAGGCAAGACTCCGCCATGCCCGCGCGAATGCGCTAGTCCAGCCTCAGACTCCGCACCGGATCCAGGCCCGCGGCACGGCGGCCCGGGATGTAGCCCGCGACGAGCGCTGTCAGCACCAGCAGACCTACGACGGCGGCGAAGGTCAGCGGGTCGGTCGACTCCACGCCATAGAGGAAGCCCGAGAGCGTCCGGCCCAGCACGAGCGCCGCCACGACGCCGAGCCCGAGACCGACCAGAACCAGACGCAGGCTGCTCTGGATCACCAGGCCGAGGATCTCGCGGCGCGTGGCGCCGATCGCCATCCGCACGGCGATCTCGTACGCGCGCTCCCCCGTCGCGTACGAGATGACGCCGTAGGTCCCGATCGCGGCCAGGAGCAGCGCGCACGCCGCGAAACAGGCGAAGAGCCACGTCATCGAGCGCGGCTCCGCGACCGACGCCCGCACCACCGTCTGCATCGGCCGCACCTCGCCCACCGGCACGTCCGGATTCACGCTCGCGGCGAGGCCGCGCAGACGGAGCGCGACCTCGGGAGCGTCGGACGACGCGCGCGCGAAGAGCGTCATCACCTTCGGCACCTGGCGGTCGAGCGCCACCGCCTGCGGGTACGGCATGTACATGGCACCCGAGATGACGGCGGGAGAGCGACCGGAGAGCTCGAATTGCCGTACGTCCCCCACGACGCCCACGACCCTCCGCCAGTCCATGTCCCACATCACCCGGATCCGCTTGCCGATCGGATCCTGGTCCGGCCAGTAGCGCCGCGCCGTCGCCGCGCTCACGAGCACCACCGGCTCGCTCTTCTCGGCGTCGGCCGCCTCGAGGCTGCGGCCGCGCACGAGCGGGATCTCCATCAGCCGGAAGTAGGCCGGCGTCACCGCGCCCGCCCAGAGCAGCGGGGGCGTGGCGTCCGTCTCACGGATCGGGTGCCCTTCCATCTCGACCGGCAGCAGCGGCTCCTGGCCGCTCAGCGGCACGGCGTTCGCCACGGCGACGTCGCCGATGCCCGAGAGCTCGCGCGTGCGCCGCAGCAGCTCGTCGTAGAGTGCGATGCACGCCGATCGCTCGCCGCAGGTCGCCGGGTTCGGGGAGACGCGGACCGTGAGGACCTGCGCCGTTCGGAAGCCGGGGTCGACCTGGCTCAGGCGAAAGAGCGTGCGGATCAGGAGGCCCGCTCCGACGGCCAGCACGACCGCGAGGGCCACCTCGGCGGCGATGAACGAGCCGCGCAGCCGCGCGCCGGAAGGCGTCGTCGAGCGACGTCCGCCGGCCTTCATCGCGACCGCCAGGTCCACGCGCGAGGCGCTCGCGGCCGGCGCGAGCCCGAACCAGAGGCCGCTCAGCACGCGAGAGCGCGGTCACGAACGCGAGCACGCCGCCGTCGATCGCGACCTGCGAGAAGCCGCTGGCGTCCGCCGGCAGCACCAGCTTCAGGCCGCGCACGGCGAGCCGCGGCGAGCCCCACGCCCAGCAGGCCGCCCAGCAGCGAGAGCGCCACGCTCTCGGTCAGCAGCTGGCGCAGGATGCGGCCGCGGCTGGCGCCGAGTGCCGCCCGCAGCGCGATCTCCTTGCGCCGGGACGCCGCGCGCGAGAGCAGCAGGCTCGCCACGTTCGCGCACGCGATCAGAAGCACGATCCCGACCGCGGCCTGCAGCACGAGCAGCGGGCGCCGCACGTCGCGCACCAGGTTCGCCTGCAGCGGAAGCGCCTCGGCGTCGGCGTTCCACATCGGGGACGGCCAGGGGAAGCAGCGCGGCGATCTGGCCGATCATCGGCCGCAGCTCCTGGCTCGCCTGCGCGAGCGTCGTCCCGGCCCTGAGCCGCGCCACGACCGGCATCCAGCCGAAGCCCCAATAGTCGTCGCTCTTGCCCGGGTCGAGCCGCAGCGGGACCCAGAGCTGCGCGGCCGCCCGCGGGAAGCGGAAGCCCGGGGGCATCACGCCCACGACTTCCCGCTCGACTCCCTCGACCACGATCGTGCGCCCCAGCGTCGCGCGCTCGCCGCCGAAGCGGGACTGCCAGAGCGCGTGGCTCAGGACGACGATGCGGTCGCGGCCCGGACGGTCGTCGCCCGCGTCGAAGGTCCGGCCCAGCTCGGGGCGCGCCCCCAGCACCGCGAAGAAGTTCGCCGAGACGGTGCTGCCTTCGAGACGGACGGCCTCGCCCTGCCCGGTGAGGTTGAACTCCTCGCCGTCGCTGAAGCCGGCGACGTCCAGCGTGCGCGAGAGCTCCTGCGCGGCCACCAGAGCACCCTTCGGCCACGAGCCGGTCAGGCGGACGAGCCGCTCGGGCGCGGGGTACGGCAGCGGCCGCAGCAGCACGCCGCTCACGAAGCTGAACATGGCCGCGTTGGCCCCGATGCCGAGCGCGAGCGACAGCACGGCCACGCAGGTGAAACCGGGGTTCTGGCGCAGCACGCGCAGGGCGAAGCGGAAGTCCTGCGCGAGCGTCTCGAGCTGCCGGAAGGTCCACACCTCGCGAATCTCCTCTTTCAGTGCCAGCGGATTGCCGAGCCGGCGCACCGCGGCGAGCGCGCCTCGCGCGGCAGCGCACCGCCCTCGGCGTAGCGCTGCTCGCGCATCGCGAGGTGGAAGCCGAGCTCGTCGTCGAGGTCGCGCTCGAGCTGCGGCCGCCTGAAGAGCGCGAGCAGCTTGCTCCAGGCGGCGCTCAGGCAGCTGGCGCACGGCGGCCGGCCTCACGCGGTCTCCATGATGCGGGCGATCCCCGCGCTCATGCGGGCCCAGTAGCTCGCCTCCTGGGCGAGCTGCTTGCGGCCCGCCGCCGTGAGCTTGTAGAACTTCGCGCGCCGGTTGTTGTCCGAGACGCCCCACTCCGAAGCCAGCAGGCCCCGCGACTCCAGCCGGTGAAGCGCCGGGTAGAGCGCTCCTTCCTCCACGTGCAGCACGTCCTGCGAGGTGCGCTCGATCGACTCGGCGATCGCGTAGCCGTGGAGCGCGCCGCGGCCGAGCGTCTTCAGGATCAGCATGTCGAGCGTGCCCTGCATCAGCTCGCCGGGCTCGCTCTTCCTCACTCTTGCGAACATCGCGCGCCCCTTCCCATAAATCCTTTAGGGGAGTATGCGACACAAGCCGGGACGCCGCGCAAGGACAAAAGCGTCCGCTGGATTGGACCTTTGCGGCGAGGGGCGCCCTGCTAGGATGGTCCATGCCCAAGCTGCTCGGACGCGTCGTTCCGGTCGCGCTCGCGCTCTCGCTCGCAGCCCTGGCGCCCGCCACGCCCGCGAAGGCCGCCGAGATCGCGGTCCACGTCGGCACGGCCAGCCCCACGGCGAACTGGGGAACCTCCTGGGGCGGCTCGCTCACGATCTCGCTGTTCAACTTCGTGCACGGCGAGATCGAGGGTGCTTATGTCGGTCCCGACGGCGAGACGGGACCGAGCCTCTACACGGTGGCCGCCAAGGCCTACCTCGGCCCGTCGATCGGCCGGTTCGTGCCGTACGCCGGCATCGGCGCGGGGGTCTACCACGAGAACATGCCGGTCGACGACGACGAGGGCACGACCGGGCTCGTTTTCGTCGGCCTGAAGCTGAAGTTTCCGATGGGGCTCGTGCTGCGCGGCGAGTACCAGTGGCTCGACCTGCCGGACGCCGCGCCCGTGAAGCTGGACAACCGCTACTTCTTCGGCGTCGGGCTGTCGTTTTAGGCGGGGGGTGCTGCGCCGCACCCCCCGCATCCCCCCGCTCTCTCCGCCCGAGTGAATCGGGCTCCGTTCGCCGCCGGGGGCTTCTTGCCAATGCTGCGCGGCGACCGCCGAAGCTGTGCGATTCGCCCGTCATTGGCGCGGTGTTACACTTCAATCGCGCATGGTGTTTCTCAACTACACCGCGATGCAGATGACGGCCAAGATCGTCTATTACGGCCCGGGTCTGTGTGGGAAGACGACGAATCTGCATTGGATCCACAGCAAGACCGCGCCGCGCTCGCGCGGCGAGATGGTGAGCCTCGAGACCGAGGCCGACCGCACCCTGTTCTTCGACCTGCTGCCGCTCGACGTCGGCGTGATCGGCGGCATGCGGGTGCGGCTCCAGCTCTACACCGTGCCGGGCCAGGTCTTCTACAACGCGACGCGCCGACTGGTGCTGAAGGGCGTCGACGGCGTGGTGTTCGTGGCCGACAGCCAGCTGCCGGCCGCCGAGCCGAACGAGGAGTCGCTCGCCAACCTGCGCCAGAACCTCGAGGAGCTCGGGCATCGACCCGAAGGGCGTCCCGCTCGTCTTCCAGTTCAACAAGCGCGACCTGCGCAACATCCTGCCGGTCGAGAAGCTGGCGCAGCTGCTCAATCCCGGCGGAGCCCCCGTTTTCGAGGCGGCGGCCGTCCATGGCCTCGGCGTCTTCGAGACGCTCAAGGAGATCTCGCGGCTGTCGCTCAACGCGATCCGCAACCGGATCACCGAGCAGAAGAAGGGCGGTGTCGCGGGAGTGGAGCGCCAGTACCTCCCCGCTGCCCGTCAATCCCGCGAGCGCGAGCGCCAAGGCTGCGGCTTCGGCCAGCGCGCCCGCCGCCGCCGCGGCCGCAGCATCCGACGCGACCGCCGCCGCGCTCGGCACCGACCCGGCGCTGATGGATCCTTTGCAGGTCGAGTTCGCCGAGGAGGACACGGACAAGCTGAAGCTGCGCGCGGTCAAGATGCACGGCAAGCTCGACATCGGGCAGGAGCTCGATAAGCTGCGCGCGATCACGAGCGCCAAGGCCAAGGGTGTCGGCGGCGCCCAAGGATCGCGAGGTCGACCACCTGTTCAAGGAGCTCGTGCCGGGCCGCGACACGCACCAGGAGGTCTCGCGCAGGGTGGCGCTGGAGGTGCCCGAGCACCTGCTGCGCGGCCTGACCGACCTCAGGATCCACCTCGGCTTCGACCGCGACGGCCGCGAGGAGGTCCAGCGCGACGCCGTGCGCGTCACTCTCGTGCGCACGCGCAAGCTTCAGCGCCTGCGGCTGCTGCTGGACCTCGAGCTCAAGACCAAGGAGTAGCCGCACCCCGCGGCTCGGTCGCTCCGTTCGACCCTACGTGAGCTTGAAGCGCACCGTGACCGTCATGATGAGACGGACCGGGACGCCGTCGACGAGCGGCGGTGTGTAGACCCACTGCCGGACCGCGGCGAGCGCGGCTTCGTTGAGGAGCGGGATGCCCTTCACGACCTGGGCATCCGTGACGCGCCCCTCGGTGTTGACCTGAAGCTCGACGACGACGTTGCCCTGGACCATCGCCCGCGCTGCGACCTCGGGATAGACCGGGTTGACGTGCTTGACCTTCGTCGGCTCATGGATCGCCCCGCCCACGTGCACGACCCGAGGCGGAGCGGCCGGCTCGGGCAGGGCTTCGACGATCCCTCCGACGACGCCCCCGGGGACGCCTCCTTCGACTCCCGCTGACTCACTGCCGGCGGCCGTCGGATCGGCTGCCTCCTCGGGCACGACGCGCTCGGGAACCTCGACGGGCGCCGTGAGCCTGGGTGACGGCGGCGGCGCCTTCTGGGCTCGAGGTGCCATCGAGGCGGGCGCCGGTGGTGGCGGCGGTGCCGGGATGGCCAGCGGCTCGGCGAAGAAGACCCTCACGCCGGACGCAGGAACCGGAAGGGTCTCGCGCATCAGCAGGGGCACCACGACCACCGCGGCGGCCAGGCCGGCATGGAGGAGGATCGAGACGGAGAGCAGCCGCGGGCTCGCCGGCGAGCGGGCCTCGACCGGCTTCAACTCCAGGTCGGGCACGGGGACGGGGTGCCTGGCGGCGCGCGGGCAGTCGGGGTGCTCTGGAATTCGGCCCGGCCGCGGCGGCAGTCTTCGTTCCGCGAGAAGCGTTCCCGGCGGAGACTGGCGTGCCATGAGGCCTCCCGTCTGCATAGACGTTCGGCATCCGGGGATTTCCTGTCAAGTGGCCGAAGGTGCCGTACGGGCCAAAAGGCCGTCCAGCTTGGCGTCGATCGTCTCCCAGTAGTACTCGCGGTCGACGTAGGCCTGGCCCTGGCGCCCGAGCGCCGCGGCGAGCGCGTCCTCCCGCAGCAGCAGGCGCAGCGCCTCGGCGAACTCCGCGTAGCCGCGGTAGAAGAGCCCGCCGTCGCTGCGCATGCACTGCCCTTCGAGCACCTTGCAGCGCCGCGTTCACGAGCACCGGCACGCCCCAGCTCCAGGCCTCGAGCACGATCACCGACAGGCTCTCGTACGGGCTCGGCATCACGCAGCACCGGCACTGCCGCGAGCAGCGCGAACTTCTCCTCCTCGCTGACGAAGCCGAGGTGGCGGATGCTGCGGGTGGTCGGGGATGGGCAGCGCCGGCTTCCCCACCAGCACCAGGTCGGCGCGTCGGGCCCGTCTCCTCGAGGAGCTCTGGTAGTACGGCGAACAGCGTGTCCGCGCCCTTGTTGCGGTCGATGCGCCCGACGTAGAGCAGGTAGGCCGCTCGGGCAGCCGATGCGTCCGCGACGTCGAGCGCCGGCCGTCAGCCGTCCGGCACGTTGATGCCGCTGCCGATCACGACGCTCGGCACGGACTCGTTCCCGCTCGCGTCCTCGACGAGGGCCTGCTCCTCGGGCGTCAGGTAGACGATGCCGCGCGGCGCGCGGAACAGCGGCCGAACACCGGCAGCTCGATCGCCGGGTCCTCCTCCGCGGTCGGCACCAGCACCGCGCGGTCCGGCACCGGCGGGCAGGCCGAAGAACGTCTGGTAGTAGCGGTAGCAATAGAAGACGAACAGGTCCAGCCGGCGCGCGCCGCGGCACGCGCCTGACCAGCGTCGGGCGAGTAGGGCCCGTTCTCCTCGCACCCAGGCGCGCTCCTCGGCGCGGGTGTGCTCTCGTGGAAGCACGAGGTCGGACAGCGACGCGAAGACGCGGGCTTCGAGCGCGGGCGCTCCACCGGGAAGCGCCGCACCGGCATCCCGTCCACGACGGTCGGTGCCCGGCGGGTAGTGGTTGCGCCACTCGAGGTAGTCGAGCGCGCAGGTGGTCGACGACCTCGACCTCGTGGCGGCGGGCCAGGCGGCCGGCCAGCCAGCGGCAGTGCAGCTCGGAGCCGCCCGCGACCTCCAGGCCGTAGCGCTGGATGACGAAGCGAGCTTCAAGCGCTCGGCGTCCCGGCGGCGGCGCGGCCCAGCAGCCGCTCGTACTTCCCCATGACCACGTCCCAGGCGTAGTTCGCGCTCGAAGTAGGCGCGGCCGCGGCGGCCCATCGCGTCGGCGCCTGCGCGGGATGCGGCCAGCAGCCAGGTCAGCGCCTCCGCGAACTCCTCGTAGCGCCGTAGTAGAGCCCGCCGTCCGCCCGCTGCACCTGGCCGCGCAGCACCGCGCACTCGCCGTTGACCAGCGCCGGCCGCCCCATCTTCCAGGCCTCCAGCAGCGCCATCGACAGGCTCTCGAACGCGCTGGGATGCACGAGCAGCGCGGCGCCGCCGATCACGGACAGCTTCTCGCGCGTCGGACAGGACGCCCAGGTGCGTGATGTTGACGTGCTCGGGGATGGGCAGCAGCCGCGGCCGACCAGCACGAGGCTCAGGTGCGGCGTCTCGCTCCTGCACGAGCGCAGGAACTCGTCGAACAGCCGCGCGCAGCCCTTCTCGCGCTCGATGCGGCCGACGTAGACGATGTAGTCGCCCAGCAGGTCGAGCCGCTGGCGGATCTCGTCGGGCGCCACCACGGCGCGTCCTCGATGCCGACGCCCACGACCTCGCCCGGCAGGTCGGCGGCGCCCGTCATGCGCAGCAGCAGCTCCTTCTCCTCGGGCGAGTTGAAGGCGTATGCGGCGGGCAGGCGGAAGAACGGCTTGAAGAGCGCAGGCGGACGCGCGCCGTCCTCCTCGGCGGTCGGCACCAGGATGCTCTTGCGCGGGCGCGACCTGCAGGCCGTGGTACGTCGTCCAGTAGCGGTAGGAGAAGAACACGAGCGCGTCGTAGTCGCCGCCGTGCGCGCGCAGGTGCTCGACCAGGCCGGGCGTCACCGGCCCGTGCTCCTCCATCCAGCGCCGCTCCTCGTCGTCGCTGTGCTCGAAGAAGTGGACCTTGGAGGAGAGCGCGTCGAAGCCCTCCGCCGTGCGCCGGCGCGCCACCGGGAAGCGCCGCACGGGACGCCGCCCACGCCGTGAGCCCCGGGCTCGTACGGTTCTCCCAGGTGAGGTAGTCGACCGCGCAGGTGGTCAGGACCTCGACCTGGTGCGCGCGCGGCCAGCGCGCTGCGCGATCCAGCGCGCGTGCAGCTCCGCCCCGCCGACCACCTCCTCCCGTAGCGCTGGACGACGAGGCCGATCCGCTTCAATCGCCGCGCCGCGCCCGCCTGCGCTTCCTGGAGTCTGCCAGCCGAGCCGGTGGCGGAGCGCCTGCAGCTCGACCTGCAGGCGCGCCGTCTCGCGGATGTTGTCGTGCAGCAGGTGCGCAAAGTACAGGTTGATCTGCGCCTGGCGGTTGAGCAGGTGGTCCGTGTAGAGCCGGACGAACGGCCGCACGAGCTTCTTGGCCACGACCAGCGCGCGCGCGGAAGCCCGTGGCGTGGTCCGGATCAGGTAGTCGGTCGCGATGTTCCAGTCGTGGCTCTCGGCCAGCAGCCGCTCGAGCAGCTTGTCGTCGATGCGCGCGTCCTCGGCGAAGGCCCGCAGCGAGCGCGGCCAGCGCCTCGACCTCCTCGTCCGTGTAGATGCCGAGGGCGCGGCGGCCGCGGATCTTCTCGCGGATCCGGTTCATCACCCCGGCCACGTCCACGCGCCCGTCGTCCGTCGCCCACTCAGACATGAAGCACTCCGCTCGTCCGCGTCATTCTAGCTCCCGGCCCCGTTCGGGGCCTTGCGCAGCAGCTCGTCCGCGAGGGCGGCCACGGCCGCATTGCCGAGGGCGTTGAAGTGGCCCTCGTCGGGGATTCGCATTCCCGGCGGCACGTCGAAGAGGTGCGCCTCGATCCCCTGCTCCTTGCAGAAGCGGTAGGCCATCAGCGACTCGTGCTGATTCGAGAGCACCAGCACGACGAGCCGCGCGCCGCGCGCCTCGAGGAAGTCGCGGTACTCGCGAAGCGCGGCGAACGTCCGCTGCTCCTGCGGCGCCGGAGGCGCCGCAGGCTCTGGCAATAGCAATTTCGTTGGCTCGAGCGCCGTTTCCGTCTGGTTCGTTTCCGTTCCTGTCTGGCCCGTTTCCGTCCCGGCAGCCCGCGCCCGGAACTGCAGCCGGTAGCGCAGCGCGAACGGCACCCCGGCGAGATAGCTCGCCCGCCTGAAGCCGTCGAGAGCCTCGTACGCCGCGTGCGCCGCTTTTCCCCGCCTCTCCACCGCCGCCGCCTGCACGTCGTCGTCGAGGTCGTTCGGGCAGAACAGGTAGACGGCGGCGGCCGGCGGGTAGCGATCCGCGAGCGCGCGCGACTTCGCGGTCGCGCCGATCGCGCCGAAGCCGTCGACGCCGAGGTTCAGCACGGCGAGGCCGGGCCCGAGACGTCGGGCGAGCTGCGCCGGGTAGGACAGCGCCGCGTCGACGCCCCAGCCCATCGTGTACGAGTCGCCGATCGCGTGGACGTAGCGCGCTGCCCGCGGGGCGTCCTCGGCCGCGCCCTCGACGATCCGGAAGGCGTCGCTTCCGGTCGTGACCCGGAAGTCGAAGAGCGGCTCGCCTCCGCGGCGCTCGATGCGCAGCCGCGCCGACTGCGAGGGCCGGAGGTCGACTCGCGCGACGCGCGAGTAGCCGTGGACCTGGCGCATCGCGTGAGCGAAGCGCAGCGGAACGGGAGCGAAGAGCCGCAGCGCGAGCTCGAGAGCGACGAGCGCACCGGCGAGAAGCCCCGCGCCGGTGAGCCGGGGGTGGCGCTCGAAGCGCCCCCCCGGCGACGGGTCCGTCAATTCTTCTTGGCGGCGACCTTGGGCTGCGGCGAAGCCGCGGCGGACGGCTTCGAGACGGTCACCGCGTCCACGACGCCCTCGACCTTGCCCGCTTGCTCGGCCGACACCACGAACACGTGGTAGACGTTGAAGCCGAGCTCGCGGTCGTCGTTGTTGAGCGGCGGGTTGAGGTTCTTCGGGACGAAGGACTCGCTCATCGACAGCCGCAGGTCCGTCCACTCCTCGTCACCGAGGTCGGCAGCCTTCACCTTGACCTTCTTGAGGTAGACCTGCGGGCCCTCGATCGGGAACGTCAGGCCCACGTTCTTCCCCACCGTCATGGTGAGCTCGGGCGTCTTCGTGAAGCACTTCACGCAGGTGTCGCCCTCGAGGTACACGATCACGTCCTGCTTCGGGTTCTTGAAGGACATGAGCGCTTCCTTCTTGGTCCAGACGCGCTCGACGCTCGGGTTCTCCGGGTGCGTCTCGGGGTTGTGCCAGCCTTCCTTGTAGACCGGGAAGATGTTCTCGGTCTGCGGCAAGAGCTCGAGCGTCGCGACCTTGTACTCGCGGAAGCCCTTGTCCTCGCCCTTGAGCGCCGGGCGCTCGCCGCGGCCCGGGTAGGGATAGAGGCCCATGCGCACCTCGACCTCGCCCACGTACGGGTAGACCGGCACGAAGCGCGTGCGCGTGTAGCTGTAGGTCTTGCCCGCTTCCCACGTCGAGGGCGGCGGCTCCGGCTGGTGGTCGTCCGAGAAGAGCATCACTTCCTGGTTGTCGAGGAAGTGGACGAGCGCCCAGTAGTTCTGGTCGAGCTTCTTGGCTCCGGGCTCGACCGTCCAGGTGTATGTGATCTCGAGCGCGCTGCCGAGCGGCGCCTTCGTGCGGTTGACCTTGATCGAGGGAACGATCGGGTTCACCTCGGCCGGCTTGCGCCGCTGGCAGGCGGGCAGCACGACGGCCCCGACCAGCCCGACCAGAGCGATGGCGAGAAACGACCCCCAGGTGCGACGGACTGTCATGCGCGAGTCTCCTTGACGCGGTTGCGTTCCGACAGATGGCTGCCCAGCGGCGGAACGGAACTCCAAGAATAAGGGATTGGATACTGGGCGTGCAAATTGCATCTACCCCGCATGATGGGTGGTTTTGTCCGAAGATCGGCATGCTATCCTGAGCGCACCCGCGGCGCCGCGGGAGGAGGGCGTTTGGAGCCAAGCCTGCGGGCAGCCAGAGCCTGTGCCTTACTGCTCGCCGGCCTCGGTTTCGCCTGCGCCAGCGGCGGAAAAACGGCCCACGTCGCGGACCCTCCGCAAGCGCCCGTCGCCGCGCAGGCTCCGGCCGTGCCCGCCGATCCCGCCCCGGCCGTGATCGCGGAGTCTGAAGCCCATCTGAAAGCTGGACTGGCCGCGGCGGACCAGGACGATCTCGACGCGGCCCGTACCGAGTTCGACCGTGCGGTCGACGTGCTCGCGTCCTACCCCGGCGGCGCTCTGGCCGACGCCCGCGTGGCCGAGGCGTACCGCCGCACGCTCGAGACGGTGCAGGTGCGCGAGACCGAGCTCGCGGCCGCTGCGGAAGAGGACGCGGCCAACGGCGAGCCGGCGGCGATCGACGCCGTCGCCGCGCTGCCCGTGAGCGACGCGCCAGCCAGCCCTGAGACGGTGGCCCGCGCGGTGGCGGCCGTCGAAGCCGAGACGCTCGACCTGCCGATCGAGCTCAACGACGCGGTGCTGTCGTGCCTCGACCTCTACCAGGGACGCCTGCGCGACTGGTTCGAGGAGGCGCTCTCGCGCGGCAAGGCTACCTGCCGGAGTTCCGGCGCGTCTTCGCCGAGGAAGGCATCCCGCAGGACCTCGCCTACGTGGCGCTCGTCGAGAGCGCCTTCAAGACGAGCGCCTACTCGCGCGCGAAGGCGAAGGGCGTCTTCCAGTTCGTGAGCGCGACCGGCCGCCGCTACGGCCTGGCCGTCGATCCGTGGATCGACGAGCGCAGCGATCCGGACAAGGCGACGCGCGCCGCAGCCCGCTACCTGAAGGATCTCTACGCGCTCTTCGGCGACTGGAACCTGGCGCTCGCCGGCTACAACGCGGGCGAGGGCAAGGTGCTGCGCGGCCTGACGCGCTACCGCAAGACCGACTACTGGCAGCTCAGGAAGACGCGGGCGCTGCGGCCCGAGACCAAGAACTACGTGCCGCTGATCCACGCGGCGATCGTGCTCGCCAAGGCGCCCGAGCGCTACGGCTTCACGATCACGGCGGAGACGCGGCCGACGTTCGAGACCGTTCCGGTCGAGGGCGCCGTGGGACCTGCGCCAGGTGGCCGAGTGCGCGGGCGAGCCCGTCGAGACGCTGCGGCGCTCAACCCGGAGCTGCGCCGGCTGGCGACGCCCGCCGACCGCCGCTACGCGCTGCGCGTGCCGCCGGGCAAGACGACGGGGCTCGACGAGTGCCTCGCCGCCGTCCCCGCCGAGAAGCGCCTGCGCTACCGGACCCACGTCGTGAAGCGCGGCCAGACGCTCGCGTCGATCGCGCGGGCGAACGGCGTCTCGGCGCAGGCCGTGGCCGAGACCAACTACCTCGCCTCGGGGCGACGCCTGCGCCCCGGCACCGACCTCGTGATCCCGCTCCCGCCGCCGAAGGCGAAGGTCGCGGCGGCCCCCAAGGCGGCCGAGCCGCCCGTGCGGCGCGCGGCCGCTCACGCGCCCCGCGACCGCACGCAGGTGAAGTACCGGATCGAGCCGGGCGACACGCTCGCGGGGATCGCCGCCCTCCACGGCACGACGGTGCAGAAGCTCCAGGCCTGGAACGGCATCAAGGGGACGCGCATCGCGGCCGGCGACGTCCTCACGATCTACACGGACGCCGCCCGCCAGTAGCGGACCTCGCAGGGCCGCACCCCGCATAGTCTCCTCGTGTAAGCGACGGCTCTCTCCCCGCCGTCCGGGGAGGAGCCATGCTCGCCACGTCGTTGACGGCCGCCGTGCTGGGAGTCGAGGCGCACCTCGTCAGCGTCGAGGCCGACTCGGCGCCCGGCTTTCCCCGCTTCACGATGGTCGGGCTCGCCGACTCCGCGGTGCGCGAGAGCGAGTCGCGGATCCGGGCGGCGCTGCGCAACTGCGGCCTGCCGTTCAAGTGGGACCGCCGCATCACGGTCAACCTCGCGCCGGCGAGCCTGCGCAAGGGCGGCTCGTCGTTCGACCTCGCGACGGCCCTGGCGCTCCTGGCGGCCGATGCGACGATGGTGGTGCCGCAGCTCGGACGCGTGCTGCTCGTCGGTGAGCTCGCGCTCGACGGAAGCGTGCGCCCCGTCTCCGGCGTGCTGCCGATGCTGCTCGTCGCGCGCCGTCACGGTATCCAGGCCGCACTCGTCCCCGACGCCTGCCGTCGGGAGGCCGCGCTCGCCGCCGGAATGCAGCTCTTCCCCGTCGCCTCGCTCCCCGAGGCGATCGGCCTGCTCTCGGGGACCGAGCTGCCGATGCCGCCGCCCCTGCCCGCGACGGCAAGCGCCCCGCTCGAAGCGCCCGATCCCGACCTGGCCGACGTCCGCGGCCAGCCGCTCGCCCGGCGAGCGCTCGAGATCGCAGCCGCCGGCGGTCACAACCTGCTGCTCGTCGGGCCACCGGGCTCCGGCAAGACCATGCTCGCCCGCCGCCTGCCCGGCATCCTCCCGGCCCTCGCCGAGTGGGAAGCGGTCGAGTGCGCCGCGGTCCACTCGGCTGCCGGCCTGCGGGCGGAAGAGGCGACCGTCCGGCGCCCCTTTCGCAGCCCCCACCACTCGACGACCGAGACGGCCCTCGTCGGCGGGGGTCAGCGGCCTCGGCCGGGCGAGGTGAGCCTGGCCCACAACGGCGTGCTGTTCCTCGACGAGCTCGCCGAGTTCCGGCGCGCGAGCCTCGAGGCCCTGCGCCAGCCGCTCGAGGAAGGCTTCGTGACGGTCGCCCGGCACCGGGGGGTCTGCCGGATGCCGGCGCGCTTCCAGCTGGTCGGGGCGCTCAACCCCTGCCCGTGCGGCCGGAGCGGTCAGCCGAGGCTCGCCTGCCGCTGTACGCCGGGCGAGGTCCGGGGGTACCTGGGCCGGCTGTCGGGGCCGCTGCTCGACCGGCTCGATCTCCATGTCTCCGTACCGGCCCTGGCGTTCGACGACGTCGCGGGGCCTCCCGGCGAGTCGAGCGCCGAGATCCGGGCACGAGTGACCGCTGCGCGCGAACGGCAATCGGCGCGGCAATCGCCGTCCAACCCTCAGCATTTCAATGCCTTCCTGCCTTCGGCCGAGCTGCGCCAGGTTGCGAGACCCGACTCGGGCGGTCTCACGCTCCTGCGCCACGCCGTCGACCGGCTCGGGCTGTCGGCGAGGGGTCTCGACCGCGTTTCGCGCGTCGCCAGGACGATTTCAGATCTGGCTGATTCTGAAAGATTAGAGAGGAGCACCTGGCGGAGGCTCTGCACTTCCGACAATGCTGGGGCGAGCCCTTGACGCTCCCCTGACCACGTGCTAGCCTCGACCGTTTTTTGTCGGTCGGAGCGGGCGACACCCCGCGGCCGCGGATGCGGGGTTTGCCCAGAGCATCCAGCACGGATGCGACGGCTCGGAGTGGTTGATGGCCAACGAGTTCTACACGCTTATCGTCGTTCCACACGCCAAAGCCCGATTCCGCAAATTCCAAGTTTCCGTAAAGCTGACGAAGTGGGTGCTCACGGCGTGCGGCGTGATGGGACTCGTGCTCGCTGGAATCCTCGCCCACTACACCTGGATCGCCGTCGAGGTTGCCGAGGTTCGCAGGCTCCGCGTCGAGAACCTTGCCCTCGCGGCCAAGGCCCGGGCCTACGAGGAGAACGCCGGCCAGCTCCAGGCCAAGGTCCTTCAGCTCCAGAGCGTGGTGACGAAGCTCGGGCTGATGGCGGGAGTCGAGGAGCGGGTTCCGGAAGAGAGCGTCGGCGGGGTCGGAGGCCTCTCGCGCGCCGAGACGCTGCCGCCTTCCGTGGACATCGCCTCCACCCTGCAGAACCTCGACAGCACGGTCAGCCAGCTCTCGGACAAGTCGAAGCACCTCGAGACGTACTTCAAGGACCAGAAGGAGCTGCTCGCCTCGACGCCCTCGATCTGGCCGCTGCGCGGCTACCTCTCGGCGAGCTTCGGGAACCGGATCGACCCGTTCACGGGCCTGCGCGACTTCCACCCCGGGATCGACGTCTCGGTTCCGCGCGGGACGAAGGTGACGGCGCCCGCCGACGGCGTCGTGGTCTTCTGCGGACTCCGGGCCGGTTACGGCAACGCGATGATGATCGACCACGGCTTCGGCGTCGTCACCCGTTACGGCCACCTCGACGGCTTCAACGCCCGGCCCGGCCAGCGCGTCAAGCGCGGAGACGTGATCGCGTTCTCCGGCAATACGGGCCGCTCCACGGCGCCGCACCTGCACTACGAGGTGTGGGTGAACGACCAGATGCGCAACCCGATCGAGTTCATCATCGACGAGTACCGGAACTTCGGTTAAATCCCGAGGGGGCTCGGGGGCGCCGGCTGCGCCCCCGAAAGCTGATCCTCGCCCGCCGTTCTCCGTTGTCGCCGTGCCTCTTGCTGGTCTTTCCACTGCCGCTAACGGACTCTCTGGACTGAGCCTTCAGGGCGCTTCTCGCCCCCCCCGACGCCCTGACGGCGGGGCCCCCCTGAGTGCTATCCTTTCCAGATACATGCTGAACGCCCTCCTCACCCGTATCGTCGGCACGAAGAACGAGCGCGAGCTCAAGAAGATCCGGCCGGTCGTCGCGGAGATCGGGGCGTTCGAGCCGCAGCTCAGGAAGCTGACCGACGCCGAGCTGCGGAAATGACGGTCACCTTCCGCCAGCGGCTGCGAGACGGCCAGAGACCTCGACGACCTCCTGCCCGAGGCCTTCGCCGTGGTGCGCGAGGCCGGCCGGCGCGTGCTCAACATGCGGCACTTCGACGTCCAGCTGATCGGCGGCATGGTGCTGCACCGCGGGATGATCGCGGAGATGAAGACCGGCGAGGGCAAGACCCTCGTCGCGACGCTCGCCGCCTACCTGAACGCGCTCGCCGGCAAGGGCGTGCACGTCGTCACGGTGAACGACTACCTGGCCAAGCGCGACTCCGAGTGGATGGGACGGCTCTACCGCTTCCTGGGCCTCTCGGTCGGCGTGATCCAGCACAGCATGGACGACCGCGAGCGGCAGCTCGCCTACGGCGCCGACATCACCTACGGCACCAACAACGAGTTCGGCTTCGACTACCTGCGCGACAACATGAAGTTCGACCTCGGCATGTACGTCCAGCGCGGCCACCACTTCGCCGTGGTGGACGAGGTCGACTCGATCCTGATCGACGAGGCGCGGACGCCGCTCATCATCAGCGGCCCGGCCGAGGAATCGACCGACAAGTACTACCGCGTCGACGCGATCATCCCGAAGCTGAAGCCGGGCGCCCGCATCACCGGCGACAAGAAGGCCGAGGAGCGCGCCGAGCTCGAGAAGACCGGCGACTACATCGTCGACGAGAAGGCGAAGACCGTCACGCTCACCGAGATGGGGCATGGCGCACGCCGAGAAGCTGCTGGGCGTGAAGAACCTCTGGGACCCGCGAACATGGACGTGCTCCACCACGTCAACCAGGGCCTGCGCGCGCACACGCTCTTCCAGCGCGACGTCGACTACGTCGTGAAGGACGGCCAGGTCATCATCGTCGACGAGTTCACCGGCCGCCTGATGCCGGGCCGGCGCTGGTCGGACGGCCTGCACCAGGCGGTCGAGGCCAAGGAGAAGGTGAAGATCGAGCGCGAGAACCAGACGCTCGCGACGATCACCTTCCAGAACTACTTCCGCATGTACAGCAAGCTCGCGGGCATGACCGGCACCGCCGAGACCGAGGCCGCCGAGTTCGACAAGATCTACAAGCTCGAAGTGCTGGTCATCCCGACGAACCGGCCGCTGATCCGCGTCGAGAACCCGGACGTCGTCTACCGCACCGAGCCCGAGAAGTACGACGCGGTCGTGAAGGAGATCAAGGAGCTGCACGAGTCGGGTCGGCCGGTGCTGGTGGGGACGATCTCGATCGAGAAGTCCGAGCGCTCTCGACCGCTGCTGAAGAAAGCGGGGCATCAAGCACGTGGTCCTGAACGCGAAGTACCACGAGCGCGAGGCCGAGATCGTGGCGCAGGCGGGCCGCTTCGGCGCGGTGATGATCGCGACCAACATGGCCGGCCGCGGCACCGACATCATCCTCGGCGGCGTGCCCGATCACCGCGCCAAGGCGGTGCTGGTCGAACGCCTCGCCGAGAAGAAGCTCGATGCCGACCACGCCACCCCCGACGACCAGCGCGCCGCTGTCGACCAGGTGGCGACCGAGATGGCGGGTGAGTTCAAGCGCGAGCTGCAGCAGCGCAAGCCCAACCCCGAGACCCGCACTGAGCTGGCACGCCGCTACCTGGGCCTCATGGCCTCGTTCGCCTCCGACCACCCGTCGGTGCTGGCGGTTCGAGGCCTCGCCCCCGAAGGCTCGCGGCTCGCCAGCTACCTGGACGCCGGCCGCGACCTGCCCCGCCCCACCAAGGAGAAGATCGCCAAGTCCTTCTACCCGGAGATCGAGAATCCGGTGGACTTCCTGGCCGTCCACCCCTTGAAGGCCTCGATCGAGGCCCTGGTCGGGACGCCCGAGTTCGCGAGCGTCGAGACGCTTCTCGACGCCAACGAGCGCGAGCGCGTGGTGGCGCTTGGGGGCGTGCACATCCTCGGCACCGAGCGCCACGAGGCGCGCCGCATCGACAACCAGCTGCGCGGCCGCGCCGGCCGCCAGGGCGACCCCGGCTCCTCGCGCTTCTACCTCTCGCTGCAGGACGACCTGATGCGCATCTTCGGCTCCGAGCGCATCAGCGGTCTGATGAAGCGGCTGGGGATGGAGGAGGGCATCCCGATCGAGCACGGCATGGTGACGCGCTCGATCGAGCGCGCGCAGCGCCAGGTCGAGGCGCAGAACTTCGGCGTGCGCAAGCACCTGCTCGAGTACGACGACGTGATGAACAAGCAGCGCAAGGCGGTCTACGACATGCGCCGCATGGTGCTCGAGGGCAAGGACACGCGCGAGCACGTGATGCGGCTCGTCGACGAGATCGTCGAGTGGTACATCGACAGCTACTGCTCGGAGAAGGACAGCCCGAACAACTGGAACCTCGAGAGCCTGCAGGGCGCGCTCAAGGAGACCTTCGGCATGGACGCGCCGCTCGCCGAGCTACAGAAGCTGCCGCGCGTCGAGATGGCCCCGAAGCTGGCAGGCGCCATCCGCAACCGCTACGCCGAGCGCGAGGCCGGGATCGGCCCGGAGCGCATGCTGTTCCACCAGCGCATGCTGATGCTGCAGATCGTCGACCAGCAGTGGAAGGACCACCTGTACTCGCTCGACCACCTCAAGGAGGGCATCGGGCTGCGCGGCTATGGCCAGCGCGACCCGCTCGTCGAGTACAAGAAGGAATCCTTCCAGATGTTCCAGGACCTGATGGACCGCATCGACGAGGAGATCCTGCGCTGGAGCTTCCTCTACCAGCCGGTCGCGGCACCGGAGCCTGCGCCGGAGCCGGCCCCCGAGCCGGCGGCGCTGCGCGGGCGCTCGCCGTTACCCGAGCGCGTGCGCGAGCCCGAGCTGGCCCTCGCGGGCGTCAAGACCGTGCCGCGCAACCTCTCCTACAACGACCCGAGCGCGGCTCAGTCGGCGTTCGCCCAGAAGGCGCAGCCGCGCGAGGCCGCAGGCGGAACCGACGAGGTGCAGACGGTCAAGCGCGAGGGGCCCAAGGTCGGGCGCAACGACCCCTGCCCCTGCGGGAGCGGCAAGAAGTACAAGAAATGCCACGGGAGCTAGACGCGTGAACGACATCGGCAAGCTCGAGGTCCGGCTCACCGAGGCGCTGACGTTCGACGACGTGCTGCTCGTGCCCCAGCGCTCGGACGTGGTGCCGGCCCAGGTCGACGTGCAGACCCGCCTCACGCGCAAGATCGCGCTCCGGATCCCGATCGTCTCGGCGGCGATGGACACGGTGACCGAGGCGCACCTCGCGATCGCGCTCGCACAGGAGGGCGGCATCGGCTTCATCCACAAGAACATGACGATCGAGGCGCACGCTGCCGAGGTCGACAAGGTGAAGCGCTCCGAGTCGGGGATGATCGTCGACCCCGTCACGGTCGCTCCCGACGCCCCGGTCGCCGAAGCCCTCGCGCTGATGGCGAAGTACCGCATCAGTGGCGTGCCGGTCACGGTCGGCACGAAGCTCGTGGGCATCCTGACCAACCGCGACCTGCGCTTCGAGACGCGGACCGAGCTCAAGGTGCGCGAGCTCATGACCAAGGACGACCTCATCACGGTCTCGGTGGGCACGACGCTCGAAGAGGCCAAGGAGATCCTGCACAAGCACAAGGTCGAGAAGCTGCTGGTGGTCGACCGCGACTTCAACCTGAAGGGCCTGATCACGGTCAAGGACATCCAGAAGCAGATCAAGTACCCGAATGCCTGCAAGGACTCGCTCGGCCGGCTGCGCGTCGGCGCCGCGGTGGGCGTGGCGCCCGACACGCTCGAGCGCGTGGCGGCGCTGGTCGAGGCCAAGGTCGACGTGATCGTGGTCGACACCGCCCACGGCCACACCCTGGGCGTGCGCACCACGGTCGAGAAGGTGCTCGCCGCCCATCCGGAGCTCGAGGTGATCGCCGGCAACGTCGGCACCTACGAGGGAGCCGCCGACCTGATCGCGGCCGGCGTGAGCGCCGTGAAGGTCGGGATGGGACCGGGCTCGATCTGCACGACGCGCGTCGTCTCGGGCGCCGGCATGCCGCAGATCACGGCGATCGCCGAGGCCGCGCGCGCGGCGGCCAAGACCGACACGCCGATCATCGCCGACGGCGGCATCAAGTTCTCGGGCGACGTGACGAAGGCGATCGCGGTGGGCGCCGCCTCGGTCATGATCGGCTCGCTCTTCGCCGGGACCGACGAGAGCCCCGGCGAGCTGATCCTGCGCCAGGGCCGCTCGTTCAAGTCGTATCGCGGGATGGGCTCGCTCGGCGCGATGAAGTCGGGCTCGCGCGACCGCTATTTCCAGGAGGACGCCGCGAGCGAGAAGCTGGTGCCCGAGGGGATCGAGGGAATGGTGCCCTACAAGGGTCCCATCTCCGCGATGGTCCAGCAGCTGGTGGGGGGACTCCGCGCGGGCATGGGCTACTGCGGCGCCGCGACGATCGGCGAGCTGCAGACGCGCGCACGCTTCGTCAAGATCTCCTCCGCCGGGCTCAAGGAAAGCCATGTCCACGACGTCATCATCACGAAGGAAGCGCCGAACTACCGCCTGGAGTAGCGCCTCGGCTCTCGCGTGCGTGCTGGCCGGAGGGCTCGCGGCGGCCTCCTGCACCGGACCGCGCGAGACGTACGTGACCTACTTCAACGGCGACCACGGCCTCTCCCTGCGGCACCCGGCCAGCTGGCGCACCGACCAGGCCGAGCAGGAAGGCGTCTGGTACCGGTACTTCCTGGCACCGCCGGCGGGCGCCCAGACCCGCTCACCGGTGTCGGTCACGCTCCTCGCGGGGCCGGCGTCCGGCACGCTCGACGAGTACGCCCAGCGCTACCTGGCCGACCGCGCGGTGGCCCAGAGCCGCGACGAGGAGCGCCAGGGCGCTCCCGGCAAGTCGTGGGTGTACGCGACCGCCGACGGCAGCACGCGCTACAAGCTGCTGCTGCTGCGCGTCGGCGACAAGGTGATCGGCCTCTACGCGCAGGGAGACGCGGCTTCGTTCGAGCGGCAGTCGCCGGCGATCGAGGAGATGTGGTCGAGCCTGACGCTCGAGCGGCCCGAGCGCTATCCGCGCAGCGACTTCAAGGAGCAGCAGGCCTCGCTCGGCATCCCCGAGTCCTGGCGCGAGACGCGCCGCTTCTCCGGCGGCGGCACGCTGCTCGTGCAGTTCGTGAGCCCGCCGCTCGCCGCCGACAAGGGGCACGGCACCGTCCACGCCTCGCTTTCGCTGACCTTCGAGCCGGCCGGCGAGGGCGGCGGCCTCGAGCCCTACTACTGGGCGACGCGCAAGAGGCTGGGCGACAATTTCCAGGTGGTCAACCACTCGTCCTTCAAGGGCGGCTACGTCGACGTGATGAAGACGGAGACGCCGCTCGCGGTCTCCTACATCAAGCGCTACTACTTCGCCGACGGGGCGCGGGCGTGCTCGCTGAGCTTCGAGGCTCGCGAGGACGTCTTCCAGCGCGCGTCGCGCTGGGCCGACTACATCGCGTCGACCCTGGCCTTCGGCAGCCCGCGGGCGGGAGCCTCGTGAGCACGGCGCTCGCGCGCTTCGGCAGCGGCCTCGCGCGGCTCCTGGGGGGAGCCGACCGGCTCGAGATCGTCGTGGGCCCCGGCGGGCCGAGCGGCGATTTCGAGATGCCCTCCGGCCACGACGGGACGTGGGAGACCGTCACGGTCGCCGGCCGCTCCTGCCTGCGTCCGACCGAGTCCGCCTACTACCTCTATGCCGTGCTGCCGGACGGGTTCAAGCGCCGCGCGACCGCCGGCCTGTGGGTCGAGGTCGAGTACTACGGCAGCGAGTACGGACAGTTCCGCTTGCAGTACGTCTCGAGCGACCGCACGGCCGAAGAGCAGGGGCGCTACAAGGCGGCGACGCAGCGCTGGCAGCCCGAAGCGGTGGGGCTGAAGCGCGTCCGCCGGGCCGTCTTCCTGCTGCCCGACTTCGACAACGCCGGCGCGCAGAACCTGGACGCGTCCTTCCGCTTCGAGTTCCGCCGCGAGCTCCTGATCACGAAGGTCGCGGTGAGCCTCGCTCCCCCGCCCGACCTCGAGGGCTTCCCGGCCACGGCGCCCGTGCCCGAGCTCAAGAAGCTGCCGGGACGCTTCTACCCGATCAACTACCTGTTCGTCGAGATCACGAACGCCTGCAACTTCAAGTGCACCTGGTGCCCGGACGAGATCATGGACCGAAGGCGCGGCTTCATGAAGAAGGAGCGCGTGTTCCGGCTGGTCGACGAGATCGCGAAGAAGCGCTCGTTCCTGGGGCCGATCTTCCCGGTGAAGCTGCACCAGATGGGCGAGCCGATGCTGCACCCGGAGCTGCCGGCGATCGTCGCCTACGCGGAGGAGCGCGGCGTCCCGATCGAGCTCAACACCAACTGCGGCCTCATCACCGCGGAGCGCGTCGAGGCGCTCTACCGCGCCGGCCTCACCAACCTGATCCTGTCCTACCAGACCCCCGACCCCGAGACGTTCAAGACGCGCAAGGCGCCCAAGCTCGTGTTCGACGAGTACCGCGACAAGGTACGCCTCGCCCTCGAGCGCAAGGTGGCGCTCGGCGCGCGCACGAACATCGAGATCGACATCATGAACACGAAGTACGCGGACAGCTACCGCATCGTCAGCGAGGACGAGCAGGCGCTCGCGTTCCTCGCCGACTGGATCGCGTTCTGCCGCGACCTCGAGACGCGCTACGGCCTCGTGCCGCGCGAGCACGACCTCGAGAAGATCCGCGCCGCGCACCTCCTGGACCAGGACGAGAACGGCAGCCGCTACGAGCTGCTCGACGGCGTGCACCTGATCTGGAAGCGCTGCCACACCTGGGGCAACGTGATCGGCGGCCACAAGGCGGATGCCATCGTCGACACGTACTGCCCGGCGCCGCACGACCAGTTCGTGGTGCTGTGGAACGGCGACGTGGTGAGCTGCTGCACGGACTACGAGGGCCGCACCAAGACCGCGAACGTGTTCGCGAGCTCGATCGAGGCCGTTTGGCGCAGCGAGACGCGGACGAACCGGCTGCGCGACATGGTCGAAGGCCGGCTGCTCGACGTGTGCGCGAAGTGCATCGGAGTGAAGTGAGCGTCGCCTTCGTCACCGCTTTCGCCGCAATACCCAACCGAGCCGTGGCCATCGTCTCCGCGGGGGCTCGTGCTCGACCCCACCCCCCAAGAGCGAAGACCGTGGGGAGCGGGGCCTCGGCACCGAGCCCCCGCTACCCGTGGCTTGCTGCATTGGCTGGGCTGTTCCTTTCGATCGCGGCGCCGACGCCGACCGGGGCGCAGTCCGTGCCGGCGTTCTCGGGACGCTACCGGTTCATGTTCACGGTCAGCCGCGGCTGTCCCTCGACGATGCAGGTGGGCCCGCTCTCCGTGGTGATGAACGTGTCCGAGGCCGCCATCACTGGAGGGGCAGAGGTGTCGGGCGAGTCGGCGTCGCCGTCGGAGGATCCCGCCAACGGCCGCTTCGTGCTGCAGCGGGTGGGGACGCGCCTCCACGGCCCGTCGGCCGCGTCCACGATCGAGGTCGGCCTGGTGACCGAGGGGCAATACCGCGTCTGGATGCGGGTCATGACCGACGGCACCGCGGCGGTCTCCTCGGGCGGCCGCGCGCGGGGAAGCGGAACGGCGCTCGGAGAGGTCGAGCTGAGCCTGGCTTCGGACCCCAGCGGCAACCCGATCCCGGGCGGCTATTGCAGCTACGCGCCCGACCACCAGTGGTCGCTGGAGCCGGCCTGAGGTGCCCTGCGTGACCCGTGCTCTCGGAGCGCTCCTCCTGCTCGCCACGACCGCGGCGCCCGCGAGCGCGCCGCTGCGGATCAAGGCGAGCCCCGCCGTCGTCCCTTGCGTCAGCGCGGCCGCGCAGGAGTACGCGCGCGCGACCGGCCGTGCGCCGCAGGTGGAGACAGCGGCGATCGGCAGCCCGGAATCGGTGGCGGGAGCCGACGTCGTGGTGGCCGCCAACCGCGAGCTCAACCGCGTGATCGAGTCGGGCATGACGCGCCCGGACCAGGAACTGGACGTGGCCGAGATCCCGTGGGTCGCGGCCGGTCCCACGGGGAAGGACGCGCCGAGCGTCGACGCCCTCGGTCGGACGCAGCTCGTGGACGTGCTGGGCGGCGTCGTCGCGCAGGAGACCTGGCGCCGGCTGGCGCAACGCGGCCTGCAGCCCGCGCGCAGCGAGCGCGGGGGCCGCGGCGCCGAGCGCGAGCCGCGCGAGGCCGTTCGCCTTCAGCCGGGCGAGGCGGCCGTGGTCCCGCTGAGCCTCGCCGGCGCGGCAGCCGTCACGCCCCTCGACGTCCCGCCGCTCCTGGCGCGGGCGCTCGGCGTGCGGGCGAGCCAGCGGCCCGAGGCCTCGCGCGCGTTCCTCGATTTCCTCGCGAGCGAGAGGGGCAACGCGGCATTCCGCGCCTGCGGCCGGGCCGACGCCCGGTGAAGCGCTCCGTCGGGCTGCGGCTCGCCCCGGTGCTGCTCGCGACCGCGTGCGGGTCGACGGACCCCTCGCCGACGCCGTCGCCCTCCGTTTCGCCGACAGCCCGCCGCCTGCACCGGCACGCCCTCGGCCTACGCGCGCGCCGTCGCCTCATCGTGGATCCCCGCGTGCTCGCTGGCCCGCAACATCTACAACGACCCGCGGGCCGCGCTCGGCCCGCCCGACGCCGCGGGCTCCGGCCCCGAGAGCTACAGCGGCTTCGTGAGCCTCGGCTTCGGCGGCCAGGTGACGCTCGACCTCGGCGGCTGCCTCCAGGACCGCGCCGGGAGCCGACCTGCGCGTCTACCAGGCGGTCTCGAGCGAGCCGGTCACGGTCTACGTCTCGACGTCGCCCGACGGGCCCTTCGCGCTCGTGGAGGCGCTCAAGGAGTGCGGCCAGCGTTTCCAGGGCATCCAGGGCTACTGCGAGTTCGACATCGCGACCGGCGGCCAGACGCAGGCGCGCTACGTGCGCGTGGAGGACGGCGAGCTCTTCCCCTGCCCCGGCGGCACGCGCACCGAAGGCGCCGACCTCGACGCGGTCCAGGCGCTCGGCGTCGCCACCTCGAGCGCCGAGCCCTCGGATCCCGAACGGCGCTGAGCGCCGCGCGAGCTCAGCGCCCGCGCCGCGTCGGTCCGGCCTCCAGCTCGCCCAGGTCCCGCCACGCGGCCGCGTGGGCCGAATCCGCCGACAGCACGATGCGCAGCTGCAGGATCGCGCGCGCGGTCATGCCCGCCCTGCGATAGTAGCTCGCGAGCGCGTAGCGCAGCTCGTTGTCGTGCGGGTCGACCTCGAGCAGGTCCAGCAGCTGGCGCTCGATCGGGCCCTGGAAGCCGCTGTCGCGCGCATGCGTGAGCGCCAGCAGGCGCCGCAGGCTGCGCGCGTCGGGGTGCCGCTCGACGGTCTCGCGCAGCAGCGTCACGGCGCGCTCGCGCTGCCCGCGCTCGAGAAGGCTGCGCGCGAGCTTCTCGGCTTCCTCGGGCGAGCGTGCAATCTCCGCCTCGGGCTCCGGCTCCGGTTCGAGCGGGGCCGACATCCACGCCGGCTCGGACCTGGCGGCCGGCGCAGACGCGGCACCCGGGGGCGTCCTCGATCAGGCCGCCCGAGACGAGCGCGTGCACCGCGCGGACGAGCTGGGCCCTCGGGTGCGGCAGGGCCAGGAGCTCGGCGAGGGCGGCGCTCTTCGAGCAGAGCTCGAGGGCCGCGCGCTCGGCCGGCGAGGTGTTCACCTGCTCGTAGTCGAAAGGTAAAGGTGACACCCGGCCGAGCCGCCGCGCGGGATCGCCGAGCGAGCGCTCGAGGCGGTCGGCGTCCGGAAACTGCCGCATCCCGAGCAGCAGCAGCCGGTTGGTGTCGACGTCGAGCGCCTGGTCGGCCGGCAGCGGCCGGTCCATCGCTTCGCGCCGCAGCGTGCCGCTCGTCCAGCGCAGCACCGAGAGCACGATCCGCTCGACCTGGGCGGCGAGCGCGCCCACCAGCTCGAGCGGCGTCAGGATGTGCGATTCGACCAGCACCTGGCCGAGCGGATGGCCCGACGACTCGACCGCGCGCATCGCGTGCCGGAACTGCGGCTCGGAGATGCGGCCGGCGCGGAACAGGCAGGCGCCCAGGCGATCCTCCTCGACGGTCGAAGCGGCGAACACGATCGCGCCGTCGAGGAAGAAGAGGCCCTTCGACACCTCGCCCTGCTTGAGCGCGAGCACGCCCGACCAGCCCTGGTTGCGGACGCGGCCGATCTCGTCCGCCACGAGCACCCGCGACAGGTCGGCGACTTCGCCCCTCTCCACGTCCCTTCCTCCGCCGCCTTCCCGTGCGCCCGGGCTTCCGCTCAGCTGCAGCCCGGCACGATGTAGCCCAGCGCCTTCAGCCTCTCGCAAGCCTCTGCGCTGAGCCGCTCGCCCTCCGGGCGCCCCTCGAGCAGTCGCCGCGTCTTCACGAGCTGAGCATCGATCCTCTCACGGAACAGCTCCAGCTCGCGCCGCTCCTCGCGAAGCTCGTCCGCGTTCGCCGGGCCGACGTCGCGCGTCTCGCCCGGATCGAGCTCCCGGTCGAAGAGCGCGTAGCTCGACCCGCTCTCGTTCGGCGTCGCCACCAGCTTGAAGCGCCGGTCCCAGGCCGCGAGCAGGTTGCGGTCGTTCTGCCCCGGCAGCCGCTGGCGTGCGAGCGGCTCGCCGCGCGCGGCGCCGAGCAGGCTCACGCCTGCGAGGTCCGGCGGGTAGGAGACCTTCAGGGCGTCGAGCAGGGTCGGCACGATGTCGAGCGTGCTGGCGAGCTCGCTCGAGCGCCGGCCGCGCTCGATCCCGGGCCCGGCCAGCACGAGCGGGATGCGCAGCGACGGGTCGAACAGGTTCTCGCCGTGGTCGAAGAAGTAGTCGTGCTCGCCGAGGCTCTCGCCGTGGTCGGACGAGAGCAGCACCAGCGTCTGGTCGCGGACCGCCGAATGCTCGAGCGCCTCGAGCACGTGGCCCACCTCGGCGTCCACCGCGGCGATCTCGCCGTCGTACTGGGCCACGTAGAAGCCGAGGCTGCGCGCGCCTTTCGCCCACTGGCGCGCCACGCCGCCGTGGAATCCGTTCACCGGCTCCAGCACCGGCCCGCGCGCGGCCTGCGCGTCGAGGAACGCCGCGTCGAAGGGCGCCGGCGGCTCGTAGGGCGCGTGCGGGCTCACGTAGTGGAGCCAGAGCAGGAACGGGTGGTCGGCGGAGGCCGCGCGCAGGTACGACACCGCGTCGCGCGTGATCGCGCGCGAGCGGTCCACCTCGCTCGCGAGCGCCGCCTCCTCCCAGGTCTCCCGGTAGCGGGTGAAGCCCTTCGAGTAGCCGAGCGACGCGGCGACGTTCGGGTTGTCGACCACGGCCGTCGTGTCGTAGCCCGCGTCCTGCAGCACGCTCGCGAGCGTGGGGTTGAAGTCGATCAGCCGGGGATGCGACTTGCCGTAGCCGCTCTGCGCCGCGAGCCGCCCGGTCAGCAGCGCGACGAAGCTGCCGCGCGTCTTCGGCCAGTAGGTGTAGGCCTGCTCGAACAGCACGCCGCGGCTCGCGAGCGCGTCGATCCTCGGGCTGGTCGCGCGCCCGTAGCCGTAGGCGCCCAGGTGGTCGGCGCGCAGCGTGTCGATCGTCACCAGCAGCACGTTCAGCCGGTTGCCGGCGCCGCGCGCGCCCGCGTGCGCCTTGTCGGAGCGCGACGGCGGGCGCCGGACAGCCGCAGAGCGCGAGCGCCGCGAGCAGCAGCAGCGCGCGCCTCATGCCGCCTCCTCGATGCGGATCGTCCGCTGGTCAAAGCCGGCGTGCGACAAGCTCACCCGCAGCGCGCCGCGCCAGGGCGCGTCCCGAAGCCGCTCCGCCCACTCGACGGCGAGCACACCTCCCGGACCCGGCAGCTCCTCGAGCCCGAGCTCGCGCTCGTCGCCGTCGCCGCGCAGCCGATAGAGGTCGGCGTGGTGGAGCGTCAGCCGGCCCGGATAGGCGGTGAGCAGGACGAACGTCGGGCTCGCGACCTCCTCGGGGTCGGCTCCGAGCCCGCGCGCGAGACCCCGCACGAAGGCGGTCTTGCCGGCGCCGAGCTCGCCGGTCAGCAGCACCACCTCGCCGCCGCGGAAGCCAAAGGCGAGCTCCGAGGCGACCGCGGCCGTCTCGTCCTCGCTGCGGCTCACGAGCTCGCGAATGAGACACCCCCTGCGCCGCTCGGTCGCCCGCCGCCGGCCGCCGTGCGGACGCTCTCGACCGCCCTGGGCAGCGCCTCGATCAGGTCGCCCGCGACGAGCCCCTCCTCGCCGAGCTCCGCCGCCACGAGGTCGCCCGCGCGACCGTGCACGAACGGCGCCGCAGTGGCGGCGAGCAGCGCTCCGTGCCGCGCCAGCAGCGAGCCCGTGACGCCCGCGAGCACGTCGCCCGTTCCGCCGGTCGCCATCCCGGGGTTGCCGGTCGGGCAGACCGCGGCTCGCCCGCCCGGCTCGGCGACGAGCGTGCGCTCGCCCTTCAGCACGACGATCGCGCCCGTCTCGCGCGCGAGCGCCAGCGCGGACTCCACCCGTGCGCGCTGCAGGTCGGCGGTCCTCCCGTCCAGCAGGCGGGCCATCTCGCCCGGGTGCGGCGTGAGGATCGTCGCGGAGCCGCGCGCGCGCAAGCAGCGCCCGTCCCGCATCGCCGAGCGGGGCGAGCGCGTTCAGACCGTCGGCGTCGATCACGAGCGGCACCGGGCACTCGCGGACGAAGCGGCGCACGAGCTCCCGGGTCGCCTCGTCCTGCCCGAGGCCCGGGCCGAGCACGACCGCATCGCGCTCGCGCGCGAGCGCGAGCAGACGCTGAAGCCCGGAGGGATCGAGGCCGCCCGAGCCCGTCACGGCGAGCGGCTCCGTCATGATCTCGGCGCGGGACGCCGCCACCATCGCGAGGCACGGCTCGGGCGTCGCGACCGTGACGAGGCCCGCGCCCGAGCGCAGCGCTCCGCCGGCCGCGAGCACTGCCGCGCCGGTCTTGCCGACCGAGCCGGCGACGACCAGCACGTGGCCGAAGTCCCCCTTGTGTGCGCTGCGGGCCCGGCGCGGAAAGGCGAGGGCGGCGTCCCGGTCCTCGATCAGGAAGAGCGACGGTGCGGCGGCCGCCACGCTCGCCGGCGGGATGCCGATGTCGGCGACCACGAGCTCGCCGACGCGTGTCGCAGGCCGGCGGCAGCACGTGCCCGCGCTTCGGCGCGCGCGAAGGTCACGGTCGAGGTGGCGCCGGCGACCGCCCAGTCGAGAGCTCCCGTGTCCGACGGCACGCCCGACGGCAGGTCCACGGCCACGACCGGGACGCCCGCTTCGAGGCGCGCGCGCATCGCCTCGATGGCGAGCGCGGCGAGGCCGTTCGGCGCGGAGCGCAGGCCGGTGCCGAGCACGGCGTCCACCACCAGGTCGGCGGCCTCGATCCGCGCGAGCGCGCCTTTCCAGGCCTCCGCGGCAGCGACCTCGGTGACGCGGCCGGGAGCGGCCCGCTCGCACTCCTGCAGGTGATGCCGCGCGTCGCCCGTGACGTCGTCGCGGCGCCCGAGCAGGAGCGCCTGGGCCCGCGTGGCGAGCCGGCGCGTGACGACGAAGCCGTCGCCGCCGTTCATCCCGCGGCCGCACAGCACGACGATCCGGCTCGCCGCGGGATGGCGCTCGGCCACCACGCGTGCCACGGCGGCGCCGGCGTTCTCCATCAGCACCGTGCCCGGGATGCCGGCCTCCGAGATCGCATGGCGGTCGGCCCGCCGCATCTCCTCGGCCGTCAGGACGGGAATCACCTCAGGAATCTAACAGACGGACGCGCTAGCGGAGAAGCAGCGCGAGCCAGACGAGCGCCGCGAACGCGAAGCGGTAGATCGAGAACGGCACGTACGTGCGCGTGCGGACGTACCCCAGCAGGACGCGTATCGCCAGCAGGCCGGAGACGGCGGCCGCGGCCATGCCGATCAGCACCGGGCCCATGTCCGCGCCGCTCCTGATGAGCGCGGGGACCTTGACGAGCGCGGCGCCGGCGGTGATCGGCAGTGCCAGCAGGAAGCTGAAGCGCGCGGCGGCCTCGCGCCGGTGCCCGAGGAAGAGCGCGGCGCTGATCGTGGCCCCCGAGCGCGACGTCCCGGGAACGATCGCGAGCGCCTGGGCGAGGCCGATCAGCACCGCGTCGCGCAGGCTCACGCCCTCTGCGGCCGGCTGCGTCCCCGCGCGCCGGTCGGCGAGCCACAGCACCGCGCCCATCAGCGCCATCATCAGCGCGACGAGCCCGGGCGAGCGGAACACGGTCTCGGCCCACTCGTCGAGCAGCACACCGGCCACGGCGCCGGGCACCGTGGCGATCGCGAGGTAGAGCAGGAGGCGCGCGTCCGGGTCGGCGAGCGGCCGGCCCGAGACGAGGCCGCGCAGCCCGCCCTGGATCAGGCGCAGCCAGTCGCGCCAGAAGGCGAACGCGACGGCGACCAGCGTGCCGAGGTGGAGAGCGACGTCGAACGCGAGCCCGCTGTCGCCCCAGCCGAGCAGCCATGGCACCACGATCAGGTGGCCGGAGCTGCTGATCGGCAGGAACTCGCCGAGCCCCTGCAGGATGCCGAGCACGAGCGCGCGTGCGGCGCTCACGCGCGCGCCTCGCTGAGACGGCGGCGTTGACGCCGCGCGAAGGCGGGTGCTAGCCTCGCTTCGTCCTTGCGTCTCACCCGCCCGGGAGCTCCAGCCATATGAACTTCGCCTCCGTGAATGGAATCGTGGTGCCGGCCGAGCAAGCGCGCGTCTCGGTGCTCGACAACGGCTTCGCCTTCGGCGACAGCGTGTACGAGGTGATGCGCACCTACGGCCGCAGCCCGTTCGAGCCCGGGCGCCACTTCCGCAGGCTGCGCGCGTCCGCGGCCCGGCTGGGCTTCGAGATCCCCCACTCCGACGCGGAGCTGCTCGGCCAGGTCGACGCGCTCGTCGCGAAGTCCGATCCGGGCGAGTCCTACGTCCGCATCGTCGTGTCGCGCGGCGTCGGCGACTGCAGCTACGACTTCAGCCGGATCGAGCGGCCGACCGTCGTGATGATCCAGAAGCCGCTGCCCGCGTATCCCGCGCGGCACTACGACGAGGGCATCCGCCTCGCGGCGGTCGACGTCCGCCGCAACCACCCGCGCGCGCTCGACCCCGCGATCAAGTCGAGCAACCTGCTCAACAACATCCTGGCCGTGCGCGAGGCGCAGGCGCGCGGCTGCGACGAGCCGCTGCTGCTCAACCAGCGACGGCTTCCTGGCCGAGGGCGCGAGCACGAACCTCTTCATCGTCTGGGAGGGTGCTTTGATGACGCCGCCGCTGTCGGCGGGGATCCTGGCCGGGATCACGCGCGAGGTCGTGCTGGAGCTCGCCGCCTCGCTCGGAACTCCCTGCCACCAGAAGCCGCTCCACCTCGACGCGCTGCTCGGCGCGGACGAGGCCTTCATGACCAGCACGACGCGCGAGATCGTGCCGGTGCACCAGGTCGACGACGCGCTGATCGGCGACGGCCGGCCAGGGCCCTACACCTGCCAGCTGATGGACGCGTTCCACGCCTACGCGCCCTCGCACTGCGGCCAGGCGGCGCTCACTGCCGCCGCCATCCCGTCCGCCCGAACCAGCGGCTGACTTCCTCGCGCGGCACCCGCACCATCGTCGGGCGGCCGTGCGGGCAGAGCGTGCGGTGCCGCGTCTCGAGCAGATCCCGCACGATCGCGCTCATCTGCTCCGTCCCGAGCGGCTGACCGGCGCGCACCGCGGAGTGGCAGGCGAGCGTCGCCGCGAGCCGATCGCGCACGCCGCTGACCGCCCAGTCGGCGGCGTCGCGCTCCTGCAGGTCGCGCAGGATCGCCTCGAGCGCCGGGCCGGGATCGCGCGTCCCGAGCACGGCCGGCACGGCGCGCAGCCGCGTGGCGCCGCCGCCGAAGGGCTCGACGTCGTAGCCCAGCTCGCGCAGGCCCTCGACGTTCGCCTCGAGCACCGGCCGCAGGCTCGGCGCGAGCTCGACGACCGCCGGCATCAGCAGGCCCTGCGACTCCGTCATCCGGCGCTCGGCCCGCTCGAGCAGCCGCTCGAAGCGCACCCGCTCGTGCGCGGTGTGCTGATCGACCAGCACCAGCTCGTCGCCGTCGCTCGCGACGATGTAGATCAGGCGGTGCTGGCCGAGAACGACCGGCACCGGCGCCTCGAGCGCGGGTGCGCTCGCGCCCTCCGAGACGACCGACGCTCCGCCGCTTCCCGCCGGCCAGAAGCCGCGGTTGGCGGGCGGCTCGCTGCGCTCGTGGAAGGCGGATGTCGCGGCCTCGGCGCCAGCCGCCACGCGCTCGGCGGCGCTCGCGACGCTCACGGCCGGGGCCTGGCGAACGCCCTCGACGAGCCCTTCGCGCACCGCCCGCTCGACGGCGCCGAAGACCGTGCGGCCGTCGGCGAAGCGGACCTCGGTCTTGGCCGGGTGAACGTTCACGTCCACGAGGTGCGACGGCAGCTCCACGAACAGGAAGGCCTCGAAGCCCCGCTCGCCGCTGCCGGCCGATCGGTAGGCCTCGAGCACCGCCTTCGAGAGCGCACGATCACGGACCGAGCGACGGTTCACGAAGAGGCGCAGGTTCGGGCGCGGCGGCCGCGGGCGGTCCGGCCGCGAGACGAAGCCGCGCACGCTCACCCAGTCGCTGCCGCCCTCGACGGGCGCCAGGTCCTCGAGCAGCGCGGCGCCGAAGAGCTGGAAGAGCCGCGCCGAAAGACCGTCGACGGGCGGCGTTTCGAGCACGGTGCGCCCGCCGGAGCGCAGCGAGAAGCCGGTCTCGGAGCGCGCGAGCGCCGCGAGCGTCACCGCCTCCGCCACGTGCGACGCCTCGGTCGAGGCCGAGCGCAGGAACTTCCGCCGCGCCGGCAGCGTCCCGAAGAGGTCGCGCACCTCCACGGTCGTCCCGCGGGGATGCCCGACGTCCCGCAGGTGCCGCAGGCGGCCGTGCGCCACCTCGATCTCCGTCCCGGCGGCCTCGCCCTCGGCCCGCGTGCGCAGCACGAGCTCGGACACGGCCGCGATCGACGGCAGCGCCTCCCCGCGGAAGCCGTGCGTCGCGATCCGCTGCAGGTCCTCGAGCGCGCGCAGCTTGGAGGTGGCGTGCCGCTCGAGCGCGAGCTCGGCGTCGGCGCGCGTCATGCCGTGCCCGTCGTCGCGCACGCGCACGAGCGTCGTGCCGCCGTCCTCGATCTCGACGTGGACGCTGCGGGCCCCCGCGTCGAGCGCGTTCTCGCACAGCTCCTTGACGACGGACGCCGGCCGCTCCACGACCTCGCCGGCCGCGATCTTGTTGACGAGGTCGTCGGGCAGGCGCTGGACGCTGGCCAGGGGCGCCGCCCTAGTCGCTCGCCGACTGCTCGAGCTGCGCCTGCGCCGCCGCGAGCCGCGCGATCGGCACGCGGTAGGGCGAGCACGAGACGTAGTCGAGGCCCGTCGCGTGGAAGAACCGGATCGAGGCGGGGTCGCCGCCGTGCTCGCCGCAGACGCCGATCTTCAGGTTCGGCTTGACGCTGCGGCCCTTCTGGACGCCGATCTCGACCAGCGCCCGACGCCCGCGGCGTCGATCGAGACGAACGGGTCCTTCTCGAGGATCCCGTGCTCCAGGTAGTCGAGCAGGAACTTCGACGGCGTCGTCGCGCGAGAGGCCGAAGCCCATCTGCGTGAGGTCGTTGGTGCCGAACGAGAAGAACTCGGCCTCCTTCGCGATCTCGTCCGCGGTCATCGCGCCGCGCGGCACCTCGATCATGGTGCCGATCAGGTACTCGACGCCCGAGCCGTCCTTGCCGAGCACCTCGTGGGCGGCCTCGAGCACGATCGCCTTCTGGCGCTTCAGCTCCTCGACGTGGCCGACGAGCGGGATCATGATCTCGGGCTTGACCGGGATGCCCTTCTTCGCCGACCGCGAGCGCCGCCTCGAAGATCGCGCGCGCCTGCATCTCGTGATCTCGGGGTAGGTGATGCCGAGGCGGCAGCCGCGGTGGCCGAGCATCGGGTTGAACTCGTGCAGCTCCTCGACCGCGCGCAGCAGCTTCTCCTTTGCCGCGTCGTGTTCTTGCTCTTCGAGCCGCCCTTCGCCTTGAGCGTCGCGATCTCCACCATCAGCTCCTCGCGCTTGGGCAGGAACTCGTGCAGCGGCGGGTCGAGCGTGCGGATCGTGACCGGGTAGCCGTCCATCTCCTTGAAGAGGCCCGGGAAGTCGGCCTTCTGCATCGGCAGCGAGCTTCTTGAGCGCCGTCTGGTAGTCCTTGACGTAGCGGCCGTACTCCTTCTCGACCTTGGCGAGCTCCTTCTTGATCTCCGCCGCCTGGCTGCCCTTCGCCTCCTTGAGCCGCTCCTTGAGCCGCGCCTTGAGGTCGAGCCCGCGCTGGCCGCGCGCGGCCGCCAGGATCATCTTCACGACGTGCGGCAGGCGGTCCGCGGCGAAGAACATGTGCTCGGTGCGGCACAGGCCGATGCCCCGGCGCCGAAGCGCGACGCGACCTTGGCGTCCCGCGGGACGTCGGCGTTGGCGCGCATGCCGAGCCGCGGACGTCGTCGGCCCAGCCGAGCAGCTTCTCGAACTTCTGGTAGAGGGGCGACTTCTCGGCCTTGAGCTGCCCTTCGACCACCTGGAGCACCTCGGAGGCGCTCGTCGGCAGCGCCGTCAGCAGCACCTCGCCGGTCGAGCCGTCGAGCGAGACCCAGTCGCCTTCCTTGACGACGCTTGCCGCCGACCTTGCAGCGTCCGCGCCTTGGCGTCGATGTCCAGCGCGCCGCAGCCCACGACGAGGGCTTGCCCATCCGGCGGCCGACGACGGCGGCGTGCGACGTCATGCCGCCGGTCGCCGTCAGGACGCCCTGCGCGACGCTCATGCCGTGGATGTCGTCGGGCACCGTCTCCATGCGCACCAGCATCACGCTTGCCCTTCTGCGTCCACGCCACCGCGTCGTCCGCGGTGAACACGACCGCGCCCGCGGCCGCGCCCGGCGAGGCCGGCAGGCCCTTGGCCGCGACCTCGCGCCTTCGCTCGCTCCTTCGGGTCGAAGACCGGGTGCAGCAGCTGGTCGAGCGCCTCCGGCTCGACCCTGAGCACCGCCTCCTGCCTCGTGATCAGCCCCTCTTCCACCATGTCCACCGCGATCTGGACCGCGGCCAGCCCCGTGCGCTTGCCGTTGCGGGTCTGGAGCATGTACAGCTTGCCCTCCTCGATCGTGAACTCGAAGTCCTGGACGTCCCGGTAGTGGCGCTCGAGCCGCGTCGTGATCTCGCGCAGCTGCTGGTAGGCCTCCGGCATCACCTTCTCGAGCTCGGCGATCGGCTGCGGCGTGCGGATGCCGGCCACCACGTCCTCGCCCTGCGCGTTCTGCAGGAACTCGCCGTAGAACTCCTTCGCCCCGGTCGACGGGTTGCGCGTGAAGCCGACGCCGGTGGCCGAGGTGTCGCCCATGTTGCCGAACACCATCGCCTGCACGTTGACGGCGGTGCCGAGGTCGTGCGGGATGTCGTTCAGCTTGCGGTAGGTGATGGCGCGCGGGTTCATCCACGACCGGAACACGGCGTCGCGCGCGCCCCGCAGCTGCTCGCGCGGGTCCTGCGGGAAGGGCGCCTTCGTCTCGCGCTGCACCACCGCCTTGTAGCGCGCGATCACCTCGTCGAGCGCCTTCTCGTCGAGCTCGACGTCGGTCTTCGCCTTGTACTTCTTCTTGACGGCGGCGAGCTCGTGCTCGAACTTGTCCTTGTCGATCTCGAGCACGACGTTGCCGAACATCTGGATGAAGCGGCGGTAGCAGTCCTAGGCGAAGCGGGCGTTGCCGGTCTTCGCCTTCAGGCCCTCGACCGAGCGATCGTTCAGGCCGAGGTTCAGGATCGTGTCCATCATCCCGGGCATCGAGAACTTCGCGCCGCAGCGCACGGACACCAGCAGCGGGTCCGCGGGATCGCCGAGCTTCTTGCCCATCAGCGCCTCGAGCTCTGCGAGCGCCGCGTCCGATCTCGCTCGTCGACCTCGGCGGGCAGCGTGCCGCCGCTCGCGTAGTAGGCATTGCAGGCCTGGGTGGTGATCGTGAAGCCGGGCGGCACCGGCAGCGCCGGCGTTCGTCATCTCGGCGAGGCCGGCGCCCTTGCCGCCGAGCAGTGTCCTTCATGTCCTTGTTGCCGTCCGCCTTGCCGCCGCCGAAGAAGTAGACGTACTGGGCCACGCTTATCCTCCGAGCTTTGAAATGTCCGCGATGCGGTAGAAGAGCGAGAGGCTCTGCGAGAAGGCCGAGGCGGTTCGCGCGGACGTCGCGTCCTCGGCCATCACGAGGACGTCGTCGAAGAACCGGTCGACGGGCGCGCGCAGGCCGGCCAGCGCGCGCAGGCGCTCCTCGTAGCCGCCGTCCGTCCTGGCCGAGGCGCGCATCGCCGCGAACAGCTCGCGCTCGGCGTCGGCCTCGAACAGCGCCGGGTCCACGGCCGCGGCCGGGCGCGCCTGCTCGAGGATGTTCTTGGCGCGCTTGAAGGCCACGGCCAGGCGCCGCGAAGTCTTCGGCCGCCTCGCGACGGACGCGGTGCAGCGCCTCGCGCGCACCCAGGCGTCGTGCGGATCGTCGAGGGCGTCGGGCTCGCGCGCGCCGAGCACGGCCTCCACCTCGTCGGCCGGGAAGCCGCGCGCGACGAGCACGTAGCGCGAGGCGGTCGAGCAGGAAGGCCCGAGACTCCTTCGCGACGGCTCGGCCGCGGCTGCTTGCGGCCGCGTAGCCGCGGACGCGTGCGCCGACCAGCGCCTCGCAGGCTCGGGCCGGCGCTCGCGGCTTCGGCCGCCAGAAGTCGAGCAGCACGCGCACCACGCCCTGGCCGGCGCGGCGCAGGCCGAGGGGTCGCGGCTGCCGGTCGGGCTCTGCCGATGCCGAAGTAGCCGGCCAGCGTGTCGAGCTTGTCGGCGAGGGAGACCGCGGCGAAGACGGCGGCGCGCGTCCCGGCCGGCGACGCCGCGCGGCGCGGCATCCGCCTCGACCGCGACCGGCTGGTAGTGGTAGCGCACGGCCGTCGCCACGTCGCCGGGGGCCCTTCGCGCGAGGTAATCGCCGCCCATCACGCCCTGCAGCTCGGGGAACTCGCGCACCATCAGCGTGACGAGGTCGGCCTTGCGCAGACGCGCCGCGTCCTTCGCGGCGGCCAGAGCCTCCCGGCCAGCAGGCTGCGCCGTCCATCGCCTCGACGAGCGCGACCATCCGTGCCGACTTGTCCTTGTAGGT
>CAVUTB010000013.1:0-67141 GCA_963744315.1 uncultured Acidobacteriota bacterium | reverse complement strand
AGCGACGTGGTCAGCGTTCACTACCACGGCACGCTTCCCGACGGGAAGGTCTTCGACAGCTCGGTCCAGCGCGGCCAGCCCGCCGAGTTCGCGATCAACCAGGTGATCCCGTGCTGGACGGAAGGCGTCCAGCACATGAAGGTGGGCGAGAAGGCGAAGCTCGTCTGCCCCTCCGACATCGCGTACGGCGATGCCGGCACCCCCGACGGGACCATCCCGCCCGGAGCCACGCTGGTGTTCGAGGTGGAGCTTTTGGGCGTCAAGGGCCGCTGAGCCCGCTCGAGGAGAAGAGCCCGTGAAGATCCACGAGTACCAGGGCAAGGCGGTGCTCGCCCAGTACGGCGTCCCCGTGCCGAAGGGCAAGGTGGCCTACACGGTCGACGAGGCGGTGGAAGCCGCCAAGGGCTGGGCCTGCCCGTCGTGGTCAAGGCGCAGATCCACGCCGGCGGCCGCGGCAAGGGCGGCGGCGTGAAGCTCGCGAAGAGCGTCGAGGAGTGCGAGGCGATCGCCAAGGCGATCCTCGGCATGACGCTGCGCACGCACCAGACCGGCCCCGAAGGCCGCGTGGTGAAGCGCCTGCTGATCGAGCAGGGCGTCGACCTCGCGGGCGCCCGGGAGATGTACCTCGCGATCCTGGTCGACCGCGCCAGCGGCCGGCCGGTGTTCATGGCGTCGACCGCAGGGCGGCATGGACATCGAGGAGGTCGCGGCGAAGGACCCGAAGGCGATCCTCAAGGAAGAGATCGACCCCGCGGTCGGCTTCCGTCCCTACCAGGCGCGCAAGCTCGCGTTCGGTCTCGGGCTCGCGCCCGAGATCGTCAGCAAGGCGGTTCCGCTCTTGCTGTCGCTCTTCAAGGCCTTCGAGGGCGCGGACGCGTCGCTCGTCGAGGTCAATCCCTTCCTGATCACGAAGGCGGGCGACGTGCTGGCGCTCGACGCGAAGGTCAGCTTCGACGACAACGCGCTCTTCCGCCACGCCGACCTCGTCGAGCTGCAGGGACTTCGACGAGGAGGATCCGCTCGAGGTCGAGGCCTCGAAGCACGGCCTCAACTACATCAAGCTCGAAGGCGGCAGCGTCGGCTGCATGGTGAACGGCGCCGGGCTCGCGATGGCCACGATGGACATCATCAAGCTCGCCGGCGGCGCGCCGGCGAACTTCCTCGACGTGGGCGGCGGCGCCAACGCCGACCAGATCAAGAACGCGTTCCGCATCCTGCTCGCCGACAAGGACGTGCGCGCCGTGTTCATCAACATCTTCGGCGGCATCCTGCGCTGCGACGTGCTGGCCGAGGGCGTGATCGCGGCGGTGCGCGACCTCCAGGTGAAGGTCCCGGTGGTCGTGCGCATGAAGGGCAACAACGAGGACAAGGGCCAGAAGATGCTGCAGGAGTCGGGCCTCAACTTCGAGACCGCCGACGACATGACGACGGCGGCCGCGAAGGTCGTGAAGGCCGCGGGAGGTGCGCGGTGAGCGTCCTCGCGCTGCGCGACACGCGCCTCCTCGTCCAGGGCATGGGCAAGCACGGCACCTTCCACGCCAAGGGCTGCCGCGACTACGGCACGCAGGTCGTGGGCGGCGTCACGCCGGGCAAGGGCGGCACCACCCTCGAGGGCTTCCCGCTCTTCGACACCGTCGCAGCAGGCGGTGACGCGAGACGGGCGCCAACGCCTCCGTCATCTTCGTGCCGCCGGCCGGCGCGGCCGACGCGATCCTCGAGGCGGCGCGGCGCGGGCTCGCCGCTCGTCGTCTGCATCACCGAGGGCATCCCGGCGCTCGACATGGTGCGCGTGTGGCGAGCGCCTGCGCAGGACGCGAAGACGCGCCTGATCGGCCCGAACTGCCCCGGCATCATCTCGCCCGGCGAGAAGTGCAAGATCGGCATCATGCCCGGCCACATCCACAAGGCCGGGCCGCGTCGGCGTCGTCAGCCGCAGCGGCACGCTCACCTACGAGGCGGTCGGCCAGCTCACGGCGCTCGGCATCGGCCAGTCGCACCTGCATCGGCATCGGCGGCGACCCGATCATCGGCACCAACCACATCGACGCTCTGCAGCTGTTCAACGACGACCCCGACACCGAGGCGATCGTGATGATCGGCGAGATCGGCGGCAACGCCGAGGAGAACGCGGCCGCGTACGTCAAGGCCAACGTCAAGAAGCCGGTCGTCGGCTTCATCGCCGGCCAGACCGCACCGCCCGGCCGGCGCATGGGCCACGCGGGCGCGATCATCTCCGGCGGCAAGGGCACCGCCGCCGAGAAGATCAAGGCGATGGAGGCCGCGGGCATCCGCGTGGTCAAGTCGCCGGCCGACATCGGCGCGGCGATCAAGGAACGTGCTCAAGAAGAAGTAGGAGGAAGAGGACCGTGGCCGAGCGCACCTTCTCGATCATCAAGCCCGACGCGGTGAAGGCGGGCAACGCGGGCGCGATCCTGTCGCGGCTCGAGAAGGCGGGCTTCCGGGTCGTCGCGCTGCGCCTGCGCTCGCTCTCGCGCGCCGAGGCCGAGGGCTTCTACCACGTGCACATGGCGCGGCCGTTCTTCGCGAGCCTGTGCGCGTTCATGTCCTCGGGCCCGTGCGTGACGATGGTGCTCGAGCGCGACGGCGCGATCGCGAAGCTGCGCGAGATCATGGGCGCGACCGACCCGGCCAAGGCCGCGGCCGGCACGGTCCGCAAGGACTTCGCGGCCTCGATCGAGGCGAACGCGATCCACGGCTCGGACGCTCCGGAGACGGCAGCGTTCGAGATCGGCTACTTCTTCCCGGGCATCGAGCTGGTCTAGCGGCGCTCGTCGGGCGCGGCCCCTTTTGACGTTCGAAAGGAACGTTGCTACCGTTCCTTTCGTCTGTCGAAGGGAGAGGCGATGGCCAGGGAGAAGGGCGACGTGCTGCAGGGCACGCTCGACATGCTCGTGCTCAAGGCGCTGCAGCTCGAGCCGATGCACGGCTGGGGCATCACGGAGCGAATCGAGCAGTGGTCGGAGAGCGTCCTGCAGCTCGGACAGGGCACGCTCTACCCGGCGCTCTACCGGCTGGAGCGGCAGGGGCTGATCCGGTCGGACTGGCGCCTGACCGCGAACAACCGGCGCGCCCGGTACTACGCGCTGACCGCCCAGGGACGGCGCCAGCTGACCGACGAGCTGGCCCAGTGGCGGCGGATGTCCCGCGCCATCAACCTCGTTCTCGAAGCCGCCGCGTAGGAGAGCGACCGATGTCTGGAGCGAGGGAGGGATGGCGTCGGCTGCTGTGGCTCGTCCGCCGCGGTGAGCTGGAGAGCGGCCTCGACGAGGAGATCCGGTTCCACATCGACGGGCAGACGCAGAAGAACCTGCAGGCCGGCATGTCGCCCGAGGAGGCGCGCCGGCAGGCGTTGATCAAGTTCGGGGGCATGTCGCGCACCCGCGAGGGCGCGCGCGACCAGTTCCGCCTCCGCTCCGTCGAGGACTTCCTTCGCGACCTCCGCTACGTCGGCGCGCTCCTTGCGGCGCGCTCCCGCGTTCACGGTCGTGGCCATCCTCACGCTCGCCTTCGGCATCGGCGCCACCACCGCCATGTTCAGCGTCGTGAACGGCGTGCTGCTGCGGCCGCTGCCGTACCCGGAGCAGGAACGCCTGATCGAAGTGGTGCACCAGGCGCCCAACCTGGGGATCGGCCGGCTCTACGCCTCGTCCGCCATCTACTTCACCTACGCCGATCACAACCAGACGTTCGACGGCGTCGGGTATTGGGACTGGGACAAGTCGCCGGTGACGGTCAGCGGCTCCGGAGAGCCGGAGGCGGTCGAGAGCCTGGAGGTCACGCACGAGGTCCTGGCCCTGCTGGGCGGCGAGCCGATCCTCGGACGGCGATTCACAGCGGAAGACGATCGTCCCGGCAGCCTTCCGACCGCCGTGATCTCCCACCGCTACTGGCAGCGGAAGCTCGGCGGCGCCGATCCTCTCGGGCGGACGCTGGTGGTGGACGGCGTGCCCCGGCAGATCATCGGAGTGCTGGCCCCGTCGTTCCGCTTCTTCCGGTATCCGGCCGACATCTACTACCCGCTCCAGCCCGTGCGTGCGGCGGCCAGGTTCCCCTCGTTCGACGGCCGCGCCATCGCCCGACTCAAGAAGGGCGTCACCCTCGAGGAAGCGAACGCGGACGTCACGCGCATGATCCCGATCCTCAGGGCGCAATACGGCCCGGGAGCCTGGGAGAACACGCGGTTCGGGCCGAACCTGCAGTACCTGAAGGACAGCGTGGTCGGGAACCTGGACGAGACCCTGTGGCTGATGATGGGAACCATCGCCCTGCTGCTGCTGATCGCGTGCGCGAACGTCGCGAACCTGGTGCTGGTCCGCACGCAGGCGCAGCGGCCGCAGCTCGCCATTCGGGCCGCGCTCGGCGCCGGCTGGGGCGCCATCGCGCGCGTGGTCTTCAGCGAGAGCGTGATCCTGGGGCTCGCGGGCGGGGCGGCAGGCTTGGCGGTCGCCTATTTCAGCTTGCCGCTGCTCGTCTCGCTGGGCGCCGAGGAGCTGCCCCGGATCATGGCCGTGAGAATCGACGCCACGGTCCTGCTGGTCACCCTGGGCGTCTCGCTGTTCGCCACGGTCGTCTTCGCGCTCCTTCCGTTCCTCCAGCTCGCCTCGCCGGGCGCGCGCCTGACGGGCGCGCTCGCGCGCCGGGCGAACCCTCACCGAGGGACGGGAGAGCCATCGCACGCGGCACGTGCTCGTCGTCTCGCAGGTTGCGCTCGCGCTCGTCCTCCTGATCGGCTCCGGGCTGATGATCCGGACGTTCCAGCGGCTGCGGCAGGTGGATCCGGGTTTCCGCGACGCGGCGCACGTCCAGACCTTCCATGTGACGGTGCCCCGCGCCGCGCCGACCGACACGCGCCAGCCCGACCCCAGCTCCGCCGAGCGTGAGCTGCGGGGCAAACAGGAGATCCTGGAGCAGCATCGCCGCGCTGCCCGGCGTGGAGTCGGTGGGGTTCGCGGGCTTCACGGACGGGCTGCCGATGGATGGCGACGGCCGGCAGGTCTTCATGTTCGTGGACGGGCGGCCGCCCGCGCCCGATGGCACGACGCCCGCCACCGAGATCCAGTTCGTCTCGCCCGGGTTCTTCGAAACGCTGCGGATGCCGGTCCTCGCCGGCCGGGCCTTCGACTGGCACGACATCTACGAGGCCGCCCGGTCGTGCTCGTGTCGGAGAACCTGGCGCGCGCGCAGTTGGGATCGGCCGGCGCCGCCCTCGGCCAGCGAGTCGCCTTCAGCGCGCAGGGCCCGCGCTGGGACGTCGTGGGCGTCGTGAAGGACGTCCATCACGAAGGCGTGGGCCAGCCCGCGCCGCAGACCGTCATCCGCCCCGTGGTGGCGAGCGAGGCCGTGGCCTTCGTCGTCCGCAGTCCCCGCGCCGGGACCGCCGGCTTCCTGGACGAGCTGCGCAAGGCGGTATGGTCCGTGAACCCGAACATCTCGCTGGAGGCGGAGCAGACGCTCGGCGACCTGTACGACCACTCGATGGCCCGCTCGGCCATGACCCTGAAGCTGCTGGCCATCACCGGCGGCATCGCCCTGCTGCTGGGCCTCATCGGCATCTACGGCATGGTCAGCTACGCGATCTCGCAGCGACGCCGTGAGATCGGCATTCGGCTGGCCCTGGGCGCGCGGCACGGCCAGGTCCGGCGGATGTTCGTGAGGCTCGCGCTCGTGCTGGTGGGCATCGGCGTGGCGATCGGGCTCGCGGCCTCGGCGGGGCTCACGCGCCTGATGCAGTCGCAGCTCTTCGGCGTCAGCGCGCTCGATCCCGCTGACACACGCCGCGGTCGCGCTGGCGCTGTTCGCGGCGGCGGGCCTGGCCAGCTACGTCTCCGCGCAGCAGGCCTCCGCGCTGGACCCGGTCGAGGTGCTGCGCGGAGACTGAAGGCGGGCGGCGCCTCTCAGCGGGCGTCGACGGAGGCGTCGAGCTCCTGGCGCAGGGCTCTCGCGCGGGCCGTCTGACCGAGCTGCTCGTAGCAGAGGACGAGGTTCCGGATACGCTGCCGTGTGTCGTGGTGCGCGGCCCGAGCTTCTGGCGCGAACCTTCGACCACCTCGCGGAAGAGCGGCTCGGCACGGTCGTACTGCTTCCGAGCCTGATACAGCAGGGCCAGGTTGTTCTTGGTCGTCAGCGTGTCGGGGTGGTCGGCCCCGAGCTTGGCCGTCCGGGCGAGCACCACCTCCTGGAAGAGCGCTCGGCCTCGTGGTAGCGCGCCTCCTCTTTGTAGACCCAGGCCAGGCCGTTCTTGCTGACGAGCGTGTCGGGGTGGTCGGCGCCGAGCTTCAGCGTCCGCGCGCGCACCACGTCCTCGTAGAGCGGCTCCGCCTTGTCGTACAGCCCCTGATCCCGGTAGAGAGCCGCGAGGTTGTTCCGGGCGCGCAGGGTTTCGGGGTGGTCGGCGCCGAGTGTCGCGGTATCGGCCGGACCACCTGCAGGTAGAGCGGCTCGGCCTGGTCGTACTTCTTCTGGGCCCGGTACTGCTGCGCCAGGTCGTTCTTGCTGGTCAGGGTGTCGGGGTGGTTGGCGCCCAGCCGGGCCGCCCGGCCCTTCACGACGTCCAGCGAAAGACGCTCGGCCTGGTCGTACTTCCCCTGCGCACCGTAGAGGTACGCCAGGCTGCTCTTGCTCCGAAGCGTCACCGGGTGGTCGGGTCCGAGCTCGGCGTCGAACAGCTCCACCGACCGTTCGAGCTGCGGTTGAGCCTCCGGGTACTGGCCGAGCGCGCGATAGGCCTTGCCGACCGTCAGTCGGATCGCCGCCTCCGTGAGCGGCTGCTCCCGGAACTTGCCCTCGATCGTCCGCGCGGCGCGGTCCAGCAGCGTTCGCACCTTCACGTCGGGGTCGCGCCCGCGCCCTCGCCCGTCTGGTTCGCGAGGTCCGCCTGGCCCAGCAGGTCGTTCTGCAGGAACTCGCTGACCGCGGCGGCGGTCTCTCTCGGCCCGCATCGCGCGCACCGCCTGCCAGGTGCTCACCGCGGCCCCCGCCACCAGCAGCACCACGCCGGCCGCGGCCGAGAGCGCGCCGACGCGGTGCCGGCGCAGGAACTTCGCGACCCGGTAGCGCGTGGCTGGGCGGACCGGCCTCGACCGGCTGGTGGTGGAGATAGCGCTCGACGTCTCTCGCCAGCGCGCTCGCCGCTTCGTAGCGTCGCGTCCGGTCCTTCTCGAGGGCCTTCATCACGATCCAGTCCAGCTCGCCTCTCACCTCCCGGGTGAGCCGCGCGGGATCGGCATGCCGCTGCGCCGCCAGCTCGGGCAGCGATTCTCCCGACTGCGTCAGACGCGCGCTGGGCTTCGGCGGGTCCTCCTCGCGGATGAGACGGAGCGTCTCCGACATCGGGGCGCTCCGCAGCCGCTTCGCGTCGAGCGGCGTCGTGCCCGTCGAGGAGCACGTAGAGCAGCACGCCCAGCGCGTAGACGTCGGCCCGCGTGTCGATGTCCAGGGTGCTCGAGCTCCGCCTGCTCGGGACTCATGTACTCGAGCGTCCCCACGAGCGCGCCGATCTCCGTGTACATCGGGCGATCGGTCAGCCGCTGGTGCAGCGCCTTGGCCACGCCGAAGTCGATGACCTTCGGCACCGGCTCGCCGTCCTGCGTCGAGACCAGCACGTTCGCCGGCTTGATGTCGCGGTGGATGATTCCCTTCTGGTGCGCGTGCTGGATCGCGTGGCAGACCGCCCCGAACAGCTTCAGCCGCTCGCGGACGGGAGCCTTCCGCTCGTCGCAGTACGTCGTGATGGGGACTCCCTTGACGAGCTCCATCACGAAGTACGGCAGGCCCGCATCGGAAGTGCCCGCGTCCAGCACCGTGGCGATGTTCCTGTGGTCCATCAGCGCCAGGGCCTGACGCTCGGCCTCGAAGCGCTGGAGGATCTGCTCCGAGTCCATGCCGGCCTTGATCACCTTCAGGGCCACCCGGCGCCTGACGGGCTCGGTCTGCTCCGCCACCCAGACCGTGCCCATGCCGCCCTCGCCGAGCTTCTCGAGCAGCCTGTAGGGTCCGATGCGGACCTCGGGCGTGGCCGCTGCCGGGTTGTCGTCGGGCCCCAGCGACTCGAGCCCGGAGACCCAGGTGGACTCCGTGACTTGGGCGCTCCGGCATCCACCTCCTCGCACCGTCAGTCTATCGACTGTCTCATGTCAGAATCAGCACCGCCGGCAACAAAGCTGAGGATTACCCGAACGAGCGCCATCCGCCAGGACCTGACCCGGACCACGTTGGCGGTCATCTGCATCCTGCTGCTGATCGCGGGGTCGCTGTGGATCCTGCTTCCATTCCTCGCGGCGACGGTCTGGGCGACGATGCTGGTCGTCGCGACCTGGCCGATCCTGAAGTCCCTGGAGACCCGACTCGGCAACCGGCGAGCGCCGGCAGTGGCGGTGATGACGCTGGGCCTGCTGCTCCTGCTCGTGATTCCCCTGTGGGCGGCGATCGACACCATTGCCGAGCACGCGAAGAGGTGAGCGGCCTGGCGACGAGGCTGGCGGAATCGGGCTTGCCGCAGCCGCCGGAGTGGGTGGGCAAGCTGCCCCTCGTCGGCAAGAGGCTCTCCGCGACCTTGGCGGCCTGGGCGGATGCCGGTCCCGCCGGCCTCGAGGCGAGGCTGGGACCGTACGTTTCGGAGGCCGCGACGTGGGTGTTCGACCAGGCGGGCAGTCTCGGCGGCACACTGGTCCAGTTCCTGCTGGTCGTGATTCTCTCCGCCGTCATGTACTCCAGTGGCGAGATCGGCGGCGAGCGGCGTTCGTCGTTTCGGCCGGCGTCTGGCGGGCCAGCGGGGCGAGGACTCCGTCATCCTGGCGGGAAAGGCCATTCGAAGCGTGGCGCTGGGCGTCGGCGTGACGGCCGTCGTCCAGACGCTGCTGGGGGGCATCGGTCTGGCGGTGGCCGGTGTTCCCTTTGCGTCCCTGCTGTCCGCCGTGATGCTGATGTTGTGCATCGCCCAGCTGGGGCCGGCCCTGGTCCTGTTCCCGGCGGTCGCCTGGATGTACTGGACGGGCGAAAACGCCTGGGCGACCTTCCTGCTGGTGTGGAGCATCGTCGTGTCCGCCCTGGACAACGTCCTGCGGCCGATGCTGATCAAGAAGGGGGCGGACCTGCCGCTCCTGCTGATCTTCGCGGGCGTGATCGGCGGCCTGATGGGCTTTGGCCTGATCGGGATCTTCGTCGGACCCGTGGTGCTGGCGGTCACCTACACGCTGCTCGCAGCCTGGATCGAGGACGATCTCGACAAGGCTCCGCAGGGGTGATGTACGAGACCTCGAGGCTGCTGCGTCGTCGAGCTCCGCGTCCGCTACCCCGCGGGCGAGGGCGCATCGTCCTGCGAACCGAGCAGGACTGGGACCGCGACCTCGAGCCGGTCCTCGTCGAAGACGGCGGCGAGGCCTCGACCTTCGCCCTCGAGGCGAAGAAGCCCTTCCTCTACTTCAAGCCCTGCCTCGTGGCAGGCGACGGGAGCGTGCGCTGGTCCGTGGGCCCGACATGCTCCTGCTGATGACGAGCGACAGCGTCCCCGACGTCTTCCCCTATTTCGAGGGCGAGGCGGCGGGGTCCTTCACGCCGCTCGTCGAGATCGAGTCGAAGATCCTCGGGCGCACGCACCGGCTGCGCGTGTATCTTCCGCCGGGCTACCAGCAGAACCCGCTGCGGCGCTTCCCGGTCGTCTACATGCAGGACGGCAAGAACCTCTTCTTTCCCGAGGACGCCTTTCTCGGGCGGGACTGGCAGGTGGACGAGGCGCTCTCCCTGCTCGACGAGATGAACGCCGTGGACCGCGTGGTCGTGGTGGGGATCCACTCCGACGACCGGATGCGCGACTACACCAAGCCCGGCTACGAGGCCTACGCTCGCTCGGTGGTCGAGGAGATCAAGCCCGAGGTGGACCGGAGCTTCCGCGTCTTCGATTCACCTCGCGAGACGAGCGTCTTCGGCTCGTCGCTGGGCGGCGTCGTCTCCTTCTACATGGCCTTCCAGCATCCGCACGTCTTCGGCTTCGCGGCCTGCCTGTCGAGCACCTTCTCCCACAAGGACGACCTGATCGAGCGCGTGCTCCAGGAGCCGAAGAGCGCTGCGAAGTTCTACCTCGACAGCGGCTGGCCTGGCGACAACTACGAGGTGACCCAGGCCATGGCGATGGCCTTCCACCAGCGCGGCTACCAGCTGCGCGAGGACTTCGTGCACCTCGCCTTCCCCCTCGACGAGCACGACGAGCGCGCCTGGGGCCGGCGGCTCCACCTGCCGCTCCAGCTGGCTCTGGCCCGGACCAGCACCGCGCGCCGCGGCCGCTTCGTCTAGAGGGCCAGCCGGCCGATTCCAAAGAGTAGGATGGACTGCGGAGCTGAGCATGAAGGCGATCACCGTCGAGCCGAAGAAGCCGGGCAGCGCCCGCTACGAGGACGCTCCCGAGCCGGACGAGCGCGACGGGTCGGTGCTGGTCGAGGCGGTGGCGGTCGGCGTGTGCGGCACCGACGCGGAGATCGCCGAGGGCAAGTACGGCTGGGCGCCGCCGGGCAAGGACCGGCTGGTGCTGGGCCACGAGTCGCTCGGCCGGGTGATCGATCCTGGTCCGCGAGGCGGCCTCGAAGAAGGGCGATCTCGTGGTGGGCATCGTGCGCCGGCCGGACCCCGTTCCCTGTCCCAACTGCGCCGTGGGCGAGTGGGACATGTGCCGGAACGGCCAGTACACCGAGCGCGGCATCAAGCAGATCGACGGCTTCATGTCCGAGCGCTGGCGGATCGAGCCCGAGTACGCAGTCAAGGTGGACCCGAGGCTGGGGCTGCTCGGCGTGCTGCTCGAGCCGACCACGGTCGTGGCCAAGGCGTGGGAGCAGGTGTCGCTCGTCGGCCAGCGGGCGTTCTGGGAGCCGCAGCACGTGCTCGTGACCGGTGCGGGGCCGATCGGGCTGCTGGCGGCCCTCCTCGGCCGGCAGCGCGGCCTGGACGTGCACGTGCTCGACCGCGTGACCACCGGGCCGAAGCCGGAGCTCGTGGCCGCGCTCGGCGCGACCTACCACTCCGGGACGATCGCCGAGCTCGGCTTCGAGCCGGACATCGTCATCGAGTGCACGGGCGTCGGCCAGGTGATCGCGGACTCGATGCGCCACGTCGCCGCCGGCGGCGTCGTGTGCCTGACGGGCATCGGGAGCGGCGGACGCACGAACAGCCTGCCGGCCGCGGACATGGCCTCCGCGCTCGTGCTGCAGAACAACGTCGTCGTCGGCAGCGTCAACGCCAACAAGCGCCACTGGTACAAGGCGGCGCAGGACCTGGCGCGCGCCGACCGCGAATGGCTCGCGAGGCTCGTGTCCCGGCGCGAGCGACCCGAGCATTTCGCGCGGGCGCTCGCCCGCTCCGCGGACGACGTCAAGGTCGTGGTGCAGTTCGCCGAGGTCTGAGGCGACTCAGCCCGACAAGTTTGTCTCTCACTGGCTGTGATCCCACACGAACGTCGTCATGGCGCGGCGGGACGCGGTCGCAGCTGCGCCTCCTAAATGGCTGTGCTACAGAGAGATCGGCATCCGGAGCCCAGGCCACGGCCGCCTGCACGCCAATTGCATGCTCTCCGCAGGGCATGCGCGCTCTTCACGACTCCTTCGTGCTCTTCCCGGGAGCCGAGCCGACGACGGTCGGCCACCGGGTCTCCGCCAACACGCGGAGCCTCCACTCGGTGCAGCTCTGGGGGCCGCTCCATCCGCTCTGGGCGGACCGCTTCACGCGAGGCCTGTCGCACCTCGGCATCTCGATCCTGAACGGCTTCGCGCGCCAGGAAGCCTCGGGCTCGTGGGGCGCGGAGTTCCTGGTGATGCCGATGCCTGGAGGCGCCAACCCCGAGACGCTCGACTACATCGCACTCACCGAGGCGCTGCCGCCACCCGACGCGCCGACGCTGCTGCTCGACGCCTTCCACATCGACAACTCGCCCGAGCGCGGCGGCTTCGTCTATCTCGAGGTCCGCGGGCCGGACCGCGTCGGCTTCCTCGGCAGCCTGCTGCGGATCCTCGGCGAGCACGGCCTCGTCCCGCGCGAGATGTGGGTCGCCACCCGCTACGGCGAGGCCTGCGACCGCTTCCTGCTCACGGCGCCCGACGGCCGCTCGCCGGGCGACGAAACCCGCTACGCGCTGGAGCTGGCCCTCGATTCCTATCGTCAGCGGGGCGAGGCTCTGTCGGCCTGAGGAGGAAGCGCCACCCTGCCGCACCGCCGAGCCCTGTGTTGCTCCGGCTCGGGTTGCATGGAATCCTTGACGCTCGTCGCTCGGCGGCGGGGGTGGAGGCTTCATGTCCGTGATGGCGGACCGTTGGATCCGGAAGATGGCGATCGAGCACCGCATGATCGAGCCGTTCCACGAGAAGCAGGTGCGCGACGGCGTCATCTCGTACGGGCTGTCGTCCTACGGCTACGACGTCGCGGATCGCCGACGAGTTCAAGATCTTCACCAACATCAACTCACACGATCGTCGACCCGAAGGACTTCGACCCGCGCTCGTTCGTCGACTTCAAGGGCAAGGAGTGCATCATCCCGCCCAACTCGTTCGCGCTCGCGCGGACCGTCGAGTACTTCCGGATCCCGCGCAACGTGATCGTCGTGCTGCCTCGGCAAGTCGACCTACGCGCGCTGCGGGATCATCGTCAACGTCACCCCGCTCGAGCCCGAGTGGGAGGGCATCGTCACGCTCGAGGTCTCGAACACGACGCCGCTGCCCGCGCGCATCTACGCCGGCGAGGGCATCGCGCAGTTCCTGTTCTTCGAGGGCAACGAGGCGTGCGAGACCTCCTACGCCGACAAGAAGGGCAAGTACCAGGCGCAGCAGGGCCTCACGCTGCCGCGCGCTCTAGCGGGATGAGCCCCGAGGCAGCGATGGTCCGCGAAACGCTCACGCTCGAAGGCCACCTGATCGACTCCGACATCCTGCGCCGCGTCTTCGACCGCGTGGTCGAGGAGGGCGGCGAGTTCGAGGTCCAGGAGTTCCGCGTCGGGCGCACGAACGACGAGCCGTCCTTCACCCGCATCGAGGTGCGCGCGCGCGACGAGGAGGCGCTCGACCGCATCCTGGAGGCGCTGCGCTACCTGGGCGCGACGAGCGAGGTGGCCGACTGCCGCTTCGGGCCCGCCGAGCACGACGGGATCCTGCCCGACGACTTCTACTCCACCACGAACTTCGACACCCTCGTCCGGATCGACGGCCGCTGGGTCGAGGCCGCCGACCAGAAGATGGACTCGGCGCTCGTGCTGCGCGAGGGCGTCCCGCACTGCGTGAAGCAGCGCCAGGTGCGCCAGGGCGAGCGCGTGGCGCTGCGCGGCCCCGGAATCCGCGTGCGGCCGCTCGAGCGCAGCCGCGACTACGCGGTCTTCGGCTTCATGTCGAACGACGTCTCGGCCGAGGTGAACAAGGCGATCGTGATCCGGGCCGCGGCGCGCGAGATGAAGCGGGTGCGCGCGGCGGGGGAGCGGATCGTGGTGGTGCCGGGTCCGGCCGTGGTCCACTCGGGCGGCGCGCCCGCGCTCGCCGGCCTCGTCCGCGACGGCTGGGTGGACGTGATCCTCACCGGCAACGCCTTCGCCGTCCACGACCTCGAGAAGGCGATCGTCGGCACCAGCCTCGGCGTGTGCCAGACGAGCGGCCGCGCCGTCGAGGGCGGCAGCCGCAACCACCTCTACGCGATCAACGCGGTCAACCGCCTGGGCGGCGTGCGGCAGGCGGTCGAGGCGGGCCTCGTGAAGTCCGGCGTGATGTACGAGGCCGTCAAGCACGGCACGCCGTTCGTGCTGGCGGGGTCGATCCGCGACGACGGCCCGCTCAACGACGTGATCACCGACACCGTGGTCGCGCAGAAGGCGTATCTGGAGGCGCTGCGCGGCGCGGGCTGCTGCCTGATGCTGGCCTCGGCGCTGCACTCGATCGCGATCGGCAACCTGCTGCCGGCGCGCGTGCGCACCATCTGCGTCGACATGCTCGAGTCGGTGCCGGTGAAGCTCGGCAACCGCGGGACGATGCAGGCGATCGGCCTCGTGACCGACGTCGGCTACTTCCTCGAGCGCCTGGCGGTGGAGCTCCAGACGCCGCTGCCGTGGAGCCGAGGTCCCAGCCAGCCATGAGCGTCGGCCCCGGCCCGGCGACCGCAAGCTCGCGGGCGGCTCCTGGCGCCGGGAGGCTCGCGGAAGTGGCCGGCCTGTTCCTGAAGCTGGGGCTCGTGGGCTTCGGCGGGCCGGCCGCGCACCTGGCGCTGATGGAGGACGAAGTCGTGCGGCGCCGCGGCTGGCTGAGCCGCGAGCGCTTCCTCGACCTCGCTCGAGCGCCACGAACCTGATCCCGGGGCCCAACTCCACCGAGATGGCGATTCATCTCGGCCACATCCGGGCCGGCTGGCCGGGTCTCGCTCGTGGCGGGCGTCTCGCTTCATCGTGCCGGCTTTCCTGATCGTCTGGGGCCTCGCCTGGGCGTACGTGCGCTTCGGTGCGCTGCCGGCCGCGGCCGGGCTGCTCTACGGGGTGAAGCCCGTCATCGTCGCGGTCGTGCTCCAGGCGCTCGTCGGGCTCGGTCGGACGCGCCACGCCGCACGCGCGGCGTCGCCGCGGTCGGGGCTGCCGCGCTCGTGCGCGGCCGCCGCCGGCGTCCATGAGCTGCTGGTCCTGCTGCTCGCCGGAGCCGTGACGGCCGGCGCCCGCCTGCTGGCTCGAGAAGCGGTCCGCGGGACGCGGCTCTCGGGCTCGTGCTGCCGCTCGTTCCCTTCGCGGCGGCGGCGGTGCCCGCGGCGGGCGCAGTGCCATTCGGCCTCGTGCCGCTCTTCCTCTTCTTCCTGAAGGTGGGATCCGTGCTCTTCGGCAGCGGCTACGTGCTGCTCGCCTTCCTCCGGGCGGACCTCGTCGAGCGCTGGGGCTGGCTCACGCGAAGGGCAGCTGCTGGACGCAGTCGCGGTCGGGCAGGTGACTCCGGGACCCGTCTTCACCACGGCCACCTTCATCGGCTACCTGCTCGGCCGTGCGCCCGGGGCGATCCTCGCGACGGTCGGGATCTTCCTGCCCGCCTTCGTCTTCGTAGCGCTTTCCGGGCCGCTCGTCCCGCGCCTCCGCCGCTCGCCGGTCGCGGGCGCGTTCCTCGACGGCGTCAACGTCGCCTCGCTCGCGCTCATGGCGCTCGTGACCGGCGCAGCTCGGCCGTGCCGCGCTCGTGGACGCTCGACGGCGCTGGCGCTCGCGCTCGGCGAGCGCCGTGCTGCTGATCCGCTTCCGCGTCAACTCGAGCTGGCTGGTGCTGGGCGGCGCTCTCCTCGGACTGGCCCTCCGAGGCTAGCTACTCCTCGTCCATGAACGGATAGCGGAAGTCGCGCGGCGGCACGAAGGTCTCCTTCACCGCGCGCGCGCTCACCCAGCGCACCAGGTTCAGCTTCGAGCCGGCCTTGTCGTTCGTGCCGGAGGCGCGCGCGCCGCCGAACGGCTGCTGGCCGACGACCGCTCCCGTCGGCTTGTCGTTGACGTAGAAGTTCCCGGCCGCGTACCGCAGCGCCGCGGCGGCCTGGCGCACGGCCGCGCGCTCGTTCGCGAACACCGCGCCCGTGAGCGCGTAGGGCGAGGTCTGGTCGACGAGCGCGAGCGTCTCCGCCCATTTCTCGTCGTCGTAGACGAAGGCGGTCACCACCGGCCCGAAGATCTCCTCGCACAGCAGCTTGTATCCCGGCTCGCTGGTCTCGACGAGCGTCGGCTGGATGAAGTAGCCGGTGTCGCCGCTGACGCCGCCGCCGGCGACGATCGTGGCGCTCTTGCGCGGCCTCGGCGAGATAGGCCGAGATGTTGTCGAAGGCCTTCTTGTCGATCACCGCGCCCATGAAGTTGCGGAAGTCCTGGACGTCGCCCACCTTGAGCTCGCCGATCATCGCCACGGCGCGGTCGCGCACGTCGTTCCAGAGCGAGCGCGGCACGTAGACCCGGCTCACCGCCGAGCACTTCTGGCCCTGGTACTCGAAGCCGCCGCGCACGATCGCCACCGCGAGCGCCTGCGGGTCGGCCGAGGCGTGGGCCACGATGAAGTCCTTGCCGCCGGTCTCGCCGACGATCCGCGGGTACGAGCGGTAGCGGTCGATCTGCCCGCCGATCGTGCGCCACATCGAGTTGAAGACGCCGGTCGAGCCGGTGAAGTGCACTCCCGCCAGGTCGCGGTGATTGAGCACGACGTCCGAGACGGCGCCGCGTCGCCGGGGACGAAGTTGATGACGCCGGGCGGCAGGCCCGCGGCCTCGAGCAGCTTCATGATCGCGAAGGCGCTCGGGATCGCCGACGAAGCCGGCTTCCAGACGACGGTGTTGCCCATGAGCGCCGGCGCGGTCGGCAGGTTGCCGGCGATCGAGGTGAAGTTGAACGGCGTCACCGCGTAGACGAAGCCCTCGAGCGGCCGGTAGTCGAGCTGGTTCCACATCGTGTGGTTCGAGATCGGCTGCTCGCCGCAGAGCTGCTGCGCGTAGTACGGATTGAAGCGCCAGAAGTCGATGAGCTCGGCGGCCGAGTCGATCTCGGCCTGGAAGGCCGTCTTCGACTGCCCGAGCATCGTCGCGGCGTTCACGGTCGCGCGCCAGGTCGTGGCGAGCAGCTCGGCCGCCCGCAGGAAGACCGCCGCGCGGTCCTCCCACGGCCAGCGCGACCACTCGCGGTGCGCGGCCGCCGCCGCCTCGATCGCCTGGACCACGTGCTCGCGCGAGGCCTTGTGCCACTCGGCGAGGACGTGGGCGTGCTCGTGCGGCATCACCGCCTTCGCCGTGTCGCCGCTGCGCACCTCGCGCCCGCCGATCAGGAGCGGGATGTGGGTGCGCACCCTGGCCATCTCCGCGAGGCGCGTCTTGAGCTCGGCGCGCTCGGGGCTGCCGGGTGCGTAGGCCTTTACGGGCTCGTTGACGGGCGGCGGCACGCTGCGAATGCCGCCGAAGGCGAAATCGCTGGTCACGAAAAGCGTCCTCTCTTGATGCGAACGGACCGGCGTCTCCGTCCGAGGACGATAGCGAAGCCCCCGGAGGCGGTCAACGCGGCCTCCACGTCCAAAATTTTGATATAGGATACGCCCGCCTCCTCGATGACCAGACTCCGTGGATTGACCAGCGTAGTGGTGGCGCTACTCAGCGGGTCCCTCTCCTGCGGCGGTGGACAGCCCGTGCTGCCGTCGTCCGCCTCGAAGACGGCGACGCCGCGGCCGCGGCGGTTCCCACGCCCGCCCCCAACCTCGGGCCGCCGAACGTGGTCCTGATCCTCGCGGACGATCTCGGCTGGGGCGACCTCGGCAGCTACGGCAACCGGCCGATCCGCACCCCGAACCTCGATCGGCTCGCCTCCGAGGGCGCGCGCTTCACGAGCTTCTACGTGCCGGCGCCGATCTGCGCGCCCTCGCGCGCCGGCCTCCTGACGGGCCGCTTCCCGCCCCGCGTCGGGAATCCCCTGGAACCCGCCGACGCGTCTCCCGCGGCGAGGTCGTGATCGCGAGCCTGCTGAAAGCGCGCGGCTACGCGACCGGCATGGTCGGCAAGTGGCACCTCGGCTGGGAGCGCGACGACATGCCGACCCACTACGGGTTCGACTTCTACTACGGGATCCCCGCGGGCGAGGACGAGACCGACTTCATCTCGGCGATCAGCCGACGCCCGACACCGTCAGCTCCTTCCGAGCTCGCGCGGCGCTACACGAGGAGGCGATCCGCTTCATCGCGGACCGCGGCAGCCGTCCGCCTTCATGTACGTCGCCCACCGCGATCCGCACCTCGACAACTATCCGCTCCCGAGTTCGCCGGGCGCTCGGCCGCGGGGGCCTACGGCGACGTCATCGAGCAGCTCGACGCGTCGGTCGGCAACCTGATGGGCTCGCTGCGCACCTGGGAATCGACCAGAATACGCTCGTGATCTTCACGAGCGACAACGGGCCCGTCGCGCCCCCGGCTCGGCCGGGCCGTTCAGCGGCGGCAAGTTCTCGTGCGAGGAGGGCGGCTCCGCGTGCCGCTGATCATGCGCTGGCCGGCGCGGATCCCCGCCGGGCCGCGTGGTCAAGGAGCCCGCCAGCAGCCTCGACCTCTTCCCGACGCTCGTGGCGCTCACGGGCGCGACGCTGCCCGGCGATCCATACGACGGCCAGGACATCTCGCGCCTCTTGACCGGGGAGGTGGACCGGATCGGCGGCCAGGGCATCGACGGCGGCCGCGAGATCGTCTTCTTCGGCCAGGCCGGCCCGGCCGGCCTGCGTTCGGGGAAGTGGAAGTACCTGCGGCAGGGCCTGTGGTCCGGAACGGCCACGCTCTTCGATCTCGAGGCCGACCCGGCGGAGAAGCGGGACCTGAGCCGGCCCGTCCCGACCTGATGAAGCAACTCGAGGCGCGACTCCGCGAGCCGCTAGCAGCTAGCTGCCACCTTGGGCCCCCGACACTCGCGCCTTTCTGAAGGTCGCTCGCTCTCGCCGCCGCGAGCGTGCTCGTGACCCTCCTGGCGCCTCGAGGCCGTCTTCCGCATCGCCCACGTCCCCGTGGGGACGGTCCAGATCAACCGCGCCACGGTCAGGCGCAGCGACGACCCGCGGCTGCGCTTCGAGCTGCGGCCGGGCGGCGTCGCGCGGGCCGAGGTGGAGTACCGCGTCAACGAGCTGGGTCTTCGCGGACCGGAGACCACGCGCGAGAAGCCGCCCGGCGTGCGGCGCATCGCGCTCCTCGGCGACTCGATCGCGTTCGGCTACTGGGTTGCCGACGAGCACGGCTTCGCGCGCCAGCTGGAAGCGCTGCTCGCGAGCGCGCCCGGCGCCGGCCGCGTGGAGGTGCTGAACTTCGGCGTGCCCGGCTACAACCTCGAGCAGGAGATCGAGACGCTCCGCGCGAGGGCGCTCGCGTTCGCGCCCGACCTGGTCGTGGTGTTGTTCTGCCTCAACGACCTCGAGGGCGTCTTCTCCTACGAGCTCGGCCTCGTGCAGGAGCGCAGCGAGCGCCGCCGCAGCGTCATGGGCGGCCTGCGCGAGTGGCTCGTCGGTCGCTCGCGGCTCTTCTCGTGGATCGAGTACCGGCTCACCGAGCTCGAGGCGCGCCGCCACTTCGTCCGCGCCAAGAATCCGCTCGAAGGGCGGCTCTACGCCGAGGCGGTCGGCCAGCAGAAGAAGGCGCTCCAGGCCCAGTTCGCGGTGCTGCGCAGCCTGCTCGCCTCGCGCGGGATTCCGGGGATCGTCGCGATCGTGCCGGTGCTCGGCGAGCGCTTCGAGCGCTACCCGCATCGCGAGCTCCACCGCGCGGTCGTCGAGGCCGCGGAGGCGGAGTCGCTCGCGGCGCTCGACCTGCTGGACTGCTTCTCGGCCTACGCCTTCCGCGACCTGCGGGTCGACGTCGTGCACCCGAGCCCGCTCGGCCACCGCATCGCGGCGCACGCCGTGCGCGACGCGCTCTGCGCGCGCGGCTGGCTGTGCCCGGCCGTGCCGGACGGGCCGACGTGCCGGGACTATCGGCCTTCCGACTTCCCGGTGATGCGCGGCTTCTGAGCCGCGGCACTTCAGACGAGCGCGTTCGAGAAGAAGAGCTCGGCCATCCCCGCGCCGAGAGCGACGAAGAGCGCGAGGAGCGCCGCGAGCGCGGGGGTCGGCAGCCGCGCCAGGAGCGGCGTCAGGCCCACGAGCACCGCGGCCTGGCGATAGACGCTGACGTTCGGCCCCGTGCCGTTGACGAAGACCCAGACGGCGGCCGCGTGGACGAGAAGCGGCAGATCGGTCGGCAGCCGCGAGGTGCTATCCCGCCAGGCGAGCCACGCCGCGAGCAGCAGCAGCAGCGTGACGAACAGCGTCTGGAAGGCGACGAGCGCCCGAGGCTCGAAGGCTCCCTGCAGCAACGGCCGCGCGTGGTCGAGGAGCACCGAGAGCGGCTCGTGCAGCGTGTTGCCGAACCGGCGCTGGTAGACGAGGAACGCGTCCCAATGCCCCACGCGACTCTGCAGGAGCGCCGCCACGGCCAGAAGGCCGACGACGGCGAGCCCGGGGCCCGCGCCGAGATCGCGCAGCCGCTCGGCCGCCGTGCGGCCGCGCCGGAGCGCTGCGGCGGCCGCGAGTCCCGCCGCGACGAGGAACCCGGTCGGATAGCTGAACGCGGAAACGGCCCCAGAGAGCCCGGCCGCGAGGAAGGACGAGGCGCCGGCCAGCGTGAGGGCGGCGGTGTTGAAGAACGCCGTCATCGACATCGGAAAGACGGCGTGCCTGTAGAACCAGCCGGGGAAGAAGGCGGCGCACAGGAGCGCCAGGCAGCGATGCAGCGGCGACGCCGCGGGCAAGCAGCCGCGTCCAGACGAGCGTGAGCGTGCCGAGCTCGAAGAGGAGCGAGGCCCAGCGGCCCGCGCGCGCCGGCGTCGTCGGCAGCGCGGCGCTCGCGAGCCTCATCACCATCGGAAAGCCGGGGAACCAGCCGGTGTTCGACGAGTTCGGATCCTCGGCCACCTCGACGTAGCCGCCCCGCGCGATCTCGACGTAGCGATACGAGTCCCACCGCACCCACGTCGGACCGAGGCGGGGATCCGACCCCCTCGCGAACGCGATCGTCCAGAGCAGCGCCTCGGCCAGGACGAGCGCGGCGAGCGGCGGCGCGAGCCTCGCCACGAAGCCCATCCAGCCCTTCGGCCAGGCGGCGCTCATCGCCGCGCGCGCCGCCAGAGCGCGGCCTCGGCCGCGAGCCAGGCTCCGCCCATGGCCGCGACCGTCGTCCAGTTGACGGGCTGGTAGATGCTCATCCCGATCTCGGCGAAGCGCTGTCCGGTCCAGAACAGGACCTGCAGCAGGACGACCGCCGCGCAGGCGGGCACGAGCGGCAGACGCGTCTCGTCGAGGAAGCGGCGCAGACAGAAGAGCGCCGCCGGCACGCAGCGCCGGCAGCGCGTAGGCGAGCGGCCGCTCGTTGTTGTTCGAGATCACGAGCGTCGCGTAGACCGACGCCACGTAGAGCGCGCGGTCGAAGTGCCGGCGCGCGAGGCCCGCGAGGCTGCCTGGGGAACAGCAGCAGCAGCGGCACCAGCACGCCGAAGGCGCCGATCGTGACGACGTAGAGCTGGTTGTCGAGGACGTGGGCGATCCGGAAGCCCATGCTGTCGACGATGCCGGCGACGAAGTCGTCGGGGTGCTTCGGCGTGACGAGCCGCCGGATCGCGACGAGGATCGCGAGCGGCACGACGGCGAGCGCCGCGGCCCGGGCGAGCGCCGCTCCGAGCCTCTGCCCGAGCCGCAGCTCGCGCAGGAAGACGTAGGGGTACACGAGCACGTACGTCTCGCGCACGAACGCGGCCGCCACGCTCGCCCCGAAGAGAGCCGGCCGACTTTCCGCGCTCGATCAGCAGGAACGCCAGCATCACCAGCGCGAGAGCGACGGGATCGCTCATCCAGTACTGGTACTCGAACCAGCGCAAGGCACCCTGCGTGAATCCGGTGACCAAGAGGCCGGTGACCCGCAGCGCGAGCGAGAAGCCGAGGTCGCGCAGGTGCAGCCAGAGGCAGAGCAGGAAGCCGAAGAGCGCCGCATTCGTGATCAGGAAGAAGGCGGCGTTCTCCGGAGAGCCCGAGGCGCATCAGCCCGCGCGCGAGCGCGGGAACGGCCAGGCGGAAGCAGTAGGGCGGCTCGCGCGTCAGCTCCGGCTTGCCCTCCGGCCCGCGCGCCATCTCGATGTAGCGCCAGTGGTCGTACTCCTTCACCTGCTTCGCCTTGTGCAGGAAGCCGAGCTGCGAGGCGACGGAGGCGACGTTCACGGCGAGGAGCGCGAGCGACAAGAGCGCGCCACAGGCCGTGTCCGCCCCGCGGGTGAGCGGCGGCCCCACGCGCGAGTCGGTGGCGAGAGGCACGCCGAAGCCTAGCACCCGCCGCTCGCGTCGCGCTTTTCAGGAGGAGCGCGGCGTCGGTCTCGGCTCCAGCACCTGCCGCTGCAGCTCGGCGAGCGCCTGCAGGCGGTAGGCTCCGTTCGACGGGTTGCGGTAGCCGAGCGCGCGCTCGTCGGGCGTGAGCTCGGCCGCGTCCTTCATCGGCTCGAAGGCGTGGCCCTCGTGCCACTCGTTGAACGAGTTGACGTAGACGAGCAGGAAGCCGGCGCGCGCGTTCGCGAGCTCCGCGTCGAGCTGGAGCGTGAGCGCGGCCTCCCAGGAGGCCCGGATGCGGCTCGTGGAGGCGCCCGCCGCGCGCTCGCGGCCCGCGCTCGTCGCGAAGTCGAGCCCCGGCGTCGGAGGAGCGAAGGCCCGCGGCGCGTAGCAGGGGTCCTTCGGCTCCCGCGGCTCGATCTGGTCGTAGCCGGGGTTGACGTGGAACGCGAACAGCAGCCCCGCGCGCGAGGCCCCCTCGGCGTACGCGCGATAGTCCTCCGGCGGGATGAAGTTGTCGTAGATCCCGATGCCGGAGAAGCCCGCGTCCGCCGCGCGGCCGAAGGCGAGCGAGTCGGCGAGGAGCGTCACCTGGTCGAAGTCGGCCTCGAGCGTGTCGCGCAGCGAGTCGGTCTGCCGCCGCCAGGAAGCGTCGGGCGTGTAGTCCGAGACGTCGTGGGTCTGGCCCAGGCAGTTCGTCGAGGTCTCCGGCAGCACGCGTGCGGAAGCCCTTGAAGACCGGCCCGAGCCGGCCGTTCGCGTTGCGCAGCAGCAGGAACGCGTCCCAGTGCCGCTTCTCGCCGTACTCGCGCAGCAGGTAGAGGATGTCGCTCGCGTAGTAGCGCGCGCGGTCGTCGGCGTAGGGCTCGAGCGCGAACGTGACCTTGAGGTCGTGCTCGCGCATCACGTCCAGGATCAGCGGCGACCGCGCGGTCCTGCCAGCTCTCGCGTCCCCACCACGAGAGCGCCACGCCGCCGATGCCGGCGTCCCGGATCCAGCGCGCGTGCTGCTCGAGCGTCGGCACGGAGCGCACGTCGTAGGGACCCGAGCCTCGGCATGTAGCGCGTCGAGAGGTCGAGCGGGGGCTGGCGTCCCAGGTAGTCCCAGTGCTCGTAATCCGGGGGACCGCCGTACCAGGGGTAGTACTCGAACAGGAAGTGGCGCTCGAGGTCGGGGAAGAGGCGCCGGAGGTCGTCCAGGCCCGCGGGGACCGTCTGGGCGAAGGCCTTCGAGGAGGGGGCCGCGACGAGCGCAGCCCCAGCCGCGAGGCCCCGCTGCAGGAACTCCCGGCGCGAGCGCTCCGCCGCCATGGCACCTATGCTAACTCCTGGCGGGCTCTGGAGATCCGCGGGTCGATGCGGGCTGCCGCACGCGCCCGGGGCGCCTCTGCTAGACTGGCTCTTTTCACCTGAGCAATGATCCGCCCCTACAAGGGGATCTGGCCGAAGCTGGGCGAGCGCGTCTACGTCGACGTCTCCGCCCAGGTGATCGGCGACGTCGAGCTGGGCGACCACGCCAGCGTCTGGATGAACGCCGTGGTCCGGGGCGACGTCAACCGCATCCGCATCGGGCCCGGCACCAACGTCCAGGACAACTGCGTGGTGCACGTGTTCAAGGCCAAGCACCCGACCGAGCTCGCCGACCACGTGACGGTCGGCCACTCGGTCACCCTGCACGGCTGCCGCGATCGGCTCCTACTGCCTGATCGGCATGGGCGCCATCGTCCTGAACGGCGCCGAGGTCGGGGAGGAGTCGATCGTCGCCGCGGGCGCGCTGATCCCCGAGGGCATGGAGGTCCCGCCGCGCAGCCTGGTGATGGGCGCTGCCGGGCAAGGTGCGGCGCGAGGTCACGGAGGAGGAGCGCGCGGGCCTGCGCCGCTACGCCGAGAACTACTTCGGGTACAAGGAGACGTACCTGGCCGAGAGCCGGCGCAAGTGACGATCCAGGCCGTCACGGGCACGCAGGACATCCTGCCCGACGAGACCCCGGCCTGGCACCGCATCGAGGCGGCGGCGCGCGACGCTCTTCGCGCGCTACGGCTACCGCGAGATCCGCACGCCCGTCTTCGAGGAGACCGAGCTGTTCGCGCGCGGCATCGGCGCCGAGACCGACATCGTCTCGAAGGAGATGTACACGCTTCGACGACCGGACGGCGAGCTCGCTGACGCTGCGGCCCGAGGCCACCGCCGGCATCGTGCGCGCGGTGATCGAGCACAACCTGATCAACACCGACCCGGCGCTGAAGCGTCTACGCGATCGGGCCGATGTTCCGGCGCGAGCGGCCGCAGAAGGGCCGCTACCGCCAGTTCCACCAGCTCGACGTCGAGGCCTTCGGCTTCACGAGCCCGTCGATCGACGTCGAGGTGATCGAGCTGGCGCTCGCGCTACCTCGACGCCTGCGGCCTCGCCGGCCGCGAGCTGGTCCTGAACTCCGTCGGCGACCGCAGCTGCCGGCCGGCCTACGTGGCGACGCTGCAGCAGGCGCTGCGCGCGATCGCCGCGCCGCTCTGCGCCGACTGCCAGCGGCGCGCCGAGACGAACCCGCTGCGCGTGCTCGACTGCAAGGTGCCGCGAGGACCAGGCGCTGATCGAGGCGCTGCCGAAGATCGCCGACCACCTGTGCGCGCGAGTGCCGCGAGCACTTCGCCGAGGTGCGCCGCCAGCTGGAGCTGCTCGGGATCCCGCTACCGGCTCAGCCACCGGCTGGTGCGCGGCCTCGACTACTACACGCGCACGACGTTCGAGGTGACGAGCGGCGCGCTGGGCGCGCAGAACAGCGTGCTGGGCGGCGGCCGCTACGACGGGCTGGTGAAGGAGCTGGGCGGGCCCGACCTCGCCGGGATCGGCTTCGCGCTGGGCATGGAGCGGCTGGTCATGCTGCTGCCGCGCGACGGAGCGGCGAGCCGCGCTGCGACGTGTTCCTGGTGCCGCTCGCCGGCGGGCGCCCTCGACAAGGCGCTGCTGCTGCAGCGCGAGCTGCGCGCGCGCCGGGCTCAGCGTGCTGCTCGACCCGCGAGGGCCGCAGCTTCAAGTCGCGGATGAAGCAGGCCGACAAGCTCGGCGCGCGCTACGTGGCGATCCTGGGCGAGGACGAGCTGGCGAAGCGGCGTCTGGACGGTCCGCGACATGGCGCGGCTCGAGCAGGAGCGCGGTGAGCCGAGGCGCGCATCGCTCGAGCACCTCAAGGAGAAGCTCGAATGGCTGAGGCGCTCGGCGACCTGGCGCGCACGCACTACTGCGGCGCGCTGCGCGAGGCCGACGTGGGCAAGACCGTGACGCTCATGGGCTGGGCGGCCACCCGGCGCGACCTGGGCGGCGTCATCTTCATCGACCTGCGCGACCGCGAGGGCATCTGCCAGGTGGTGGCGCGGCCCGAGGTCTCGAAGGACGGCCCACGCCGCCGCCGACCGCGTGCGCGGCGAGTACGTGCTGGCGGTCGTCGGCAAGGTCGCACGCGCGCTCGCGCGGACACCGTGAACCCCAAGCTCCCACCGGCGCGGTCGAGGTGCTGGCCGCGCGAGATCCGCGTCCTCTCCGAGGCGAAGACGCCGCCCTTCCCGATCGAGGACGAGATCGACGACCTCGGAGGAGATCCGCCTCAAGTACCGCTACCTCGACCTGCGGCGGCCGCGGCTGCAGCGCAACCTGCGGCTGCGCCACCAGGCTCACCATGGAGGTCCGCCGCTACCTCGACGAGCAGGGCTTCTACGAGATCGAGACGCCGATGCTCACCAAGTCCACGCCGGAGGGCGCGCGCGACTACCTGGTGCCGTCGCGCGTCCACCACGGGCAGCTTCTACGCGCTGCCGCAGTCGCCGCAGATCTTCAAGCAGATCCTGATGATCGCGGGGCATCGACCGCTACTTCCAGATCGTGCGCTGCTTCCGCGACGAGGACCTGCGCGCCGACCGCCAGCCCGAGTTCACGCAGGTCGACATCGAGATGTCGTTCCCGCGCGTCGAGACGATCTTCGACCTGATCGAGCCGCTCTATCCAGCGCGTGATGCGCGCTGATCGGCGTCGAGGTCGAGCGGCCGTTCCCGCGCCTGAGCTACGCCGAGGCGATGCGAGCGCTACGGCACCGACAAGCCCGACCTGCGCTTCGGCATGCCGATCAGCGGACGTGACCGAGCGAGATGCGCGACGCTCGGGCTCGACACCTTCCCGGCGCTGATCGAGGAGGGCGCCCGGGCGCGCGCGATCGTGCTGCCGGCCGCGGCCGGCGTGTCCGGGACGCGGCTGCGCAAGATCAACGAGGAGCTGTGGCTCGGCGCGCATCGTGCCCGACGCGCGCGCCGCGAAGCGCAACCTGTTCACCCTGAAGGCCGACCGACGAGGCCGTCGCCAACCTCGGCAAGAAGGGCGCCAGCGAGGCGGTCGCGCGGAAGCTGCTCGAGAAGGCGGGCGCGGAGAAGGACGACACGCGTGCTCGTGGGCGTCGACAGCCCGGGCCGCTGGCCATGGCCATGGGCATCCTGCGCCTCGAGATGGGCCGCGAGCTGAAGCTCGTCGACGAGAAGGCCTTCCGCTTCCTGTGGGTCACCGACTTCCCGCTCTTCGAGTGGGACGAGGGCGGCGAGCGCTTGGTCGAGCCTGCACCACCCGTTCACGGCGCCGCTCGACGAGGACCTGCGCGCTGCTCGACGAGCGACCCGGCGAAGGTGCGCGCCAAGGCCTACGACCTGGTGCTGAACGGCATCGAGGTCGGCGGCGGCAGCATCCGCATCCACGACTCGGCGCTGCAGGCGAAGGTGTTCCAGCTGCTCTCGCTCTCGCGACGAGGAGGCGCAGGAGCGCTTCGGCTTCTTCCTCGACGCGCTCGCGCTACGGCACGCCGCCCCACGGCGGCATCGCGCTCGGCCTGGACCGCATGGTCGATGATCCTGGCGGGCGAGTCCTCGCTGCGCGACGTGATCGCGTTCCCCAAGACCGCGAGCGCCACCGACCTGATGAGCGGCTCGCCGTCGCCGTGCGCGACGACCAGCTCCGGGAGCTGGGCATCGTGCTGGCGATACGGTAAGCTGGCTAGGCCTCCCGGCTTGCGCAGCTGCCTCCAAGCGTCGCTTCCACTTGCCCGCGCCATGAACGCGCGTCGCCGTCCCCGAGCGGGGCGTCGGAGAGCCCTCTTCGGCAACCACGACGAGAACCTGCGCTTCCTGGAGGAGCACGCTCAAGGTGCGGATCAAGGAACCACGGCAGCGAGCTGCTGGTGGAGGGCGACGAGGCGCGGCGAGGCGATCGCCGGCCAGGTCTTCGAGCAGCTCGGCGCGCTGATGAAGGACGGCTACTCGGTCGCCGCCGGGGACGTGCGGCTGGCCGCGCAGCTGCTGGCCCAGGACGGCGGGACGCGAGCTGCGCGACTACCTGATGAAGTCCGCCGTGCGCGGCGGCAAGAAGGTGGTGGTGCCGCGCAGCCTGAACCAGCGCGCGTACCTCGAGCAGATCGAGAAGCACGACATGGTGTTCGGGATCGGGCCCGGCGGGCACCGGCAAGACCTACCTGGCGGTGGCGCAGGCCGTGTCGAGCCTGCTCAACAAGGCGGTGGCCCGCATCGTGCTCGCGCGGCCCGGCGGTCGAGGCGGGCGAGAAGCTCGGCTTCCTGCCCGGCGACCTGCAGGAGAAGGTCGACCCCTACCTGCGCCCGCTCTACGACGCGCTCTACGACCTGCTCGACTACGAGAAGGTGGCGAAGCTGCTTCGAGCGCAACGCCGATCGAGGTGGCGCCGATCGCCTTCATGCGCGGCCGCACGCTCAACGACGCGTTCGTGATCATCGACGAGGCGCAGAACACCACCACCGAGCAGATGAAGATGGTGCTCACGCGCATCGGCTTCGGCTCGAAGGTCGTGATCACCGGCGACATCACGCAGATCGACCTGCCGCAGGGCAGGACCTCGGGGCTGGTCGAGGCGATCTCGGTGCTCTCGGGCATCGAGGGCATCGCCTTCTGCTACTTCGACGAGAAGGACGTGGTGCGGCACAGGCTGGTGCAGGTCGTGATCAAGGCCTACGAGGCCTACGGCGCCGCGCCAGGCGCCAGCGGGCGCTGCCGCGCGATGCGCGCCGCGCGTCCGCTGGCCGTCGTGTTGCTGAACCGGCAGCGGCGCCGTCCGCGTGAGCCGCGCCGCGCCTGCGGCGCGTGCTGCGCGAGGCCGCCCGGGCGCTGCGCGTCCGCGGCGAGCTGGCGCTGGTGCTCGCGGGGGACGCGCCTGCTGCGCCGGCTCAACCGCGAGCTACCGCGGCAAGGACAAGCCGACGGACGTGCTGTCGCTTCCCGGGCCGCGGCGGCGAGGCCGGGCTCGGCGACATCGTGATCAGCGTCGCGAACGGCCGAGCGCAACGCGCGCCGCTTCGGGCGCACGCTGCCGCAGGAGCTGGACGTGCTGGCGCTGCACGGCTTCCTGCACGTGCTCGGCTACGACCACGAGACCGACGACGGAGCCATGGACCGGCTCGAGGGGCGGCTGCGACGGCGGCTGCTGGGGCTCGCATGATCGTCCTGCAGATCGGCCTGATCGTCTTCCTGGCGAGCGCTGTCGGTGTTCCTGGCCTCCGTCGAGGCCGCCTTCTACCTGACTGCAAGCGCCGGCGGCTCAGCCACTCGGCTTCCACGACAGAACCCGCGCGCGGAGCTGGTGCATCGCTACCTGGAAGACCCGCCGACGCTCGCTGATGCCGGTCCACATCGGCACCTACACGGCGCACGTCGGCATGACCGTGCTCATCACCTCGATGCTGCTCGACCGGCTGTTCGACCACTGGGCGATGCTGGTGGCCTTCCGGCGTGATGATCGGCTACCTGCTGCTCTTCCGGCTCAGCGTGCCCTACGCGCTGGTGCGCCGCGACCCCGAGCGCGCGCTGCTGCTGCTGCTGCCCGTGTTCCACCTGTACGCGCAGGCGCCTGGAGCCGCTGGTCACGCTCGCGCATCCGCAGCGCGAGCCTTTCCGGCCCCGACGAGGACGAGAACGCGCCGGGTGCCGGAAGTGCCGCCTCCGCCTGCACAGCAGCAAGACGAGGACCGGCTGGTCGACGCGCTGGGCCGCTTCTCGGAGACGCTGGTGCGCGACGTGATGACGCCGCGCCCGGACATCGTCGCGATCGCCTGCCGAGCGCCGGTCGCCGAGCTGCGCCGGCTGATGCGCGAGAACAAGTACAGCCGCATCCCCGTGTACGGGGAGAACCTCGACGACATCCTCGGCGTCGTCGAGGTGCGCGACCTGCTCGACTTCGAGGGCGCTCGAGGAGACGCCCGTCACCAAGCTCGTGCGCCCGGCGCACCTGGTGCCGGACACCAAGCGCATCGCCGGAGCTGCTGCGCGAGATGCAGGGCCGCCACATCACGTTCGCCGTCGTGATCGACGAGTACGGCGGCACCGCGGGCCTCGTCACGCATCGAGGACATCGTCGAGGAGCTGGTCGGCGAGATCAAGGACGAGTACGACGTCGAGGCGGAGCCGATCGCGGTCGACGCCGACGGCAGCGTCGTGGCCGACGGGCGCGTCGAGCGTCGACCGGCTCGAGCAGGCGCTCGAGACCGAGCTCGTCGATCGACGAGGAGATCGACACCGTGGGCGGCCTGGTGACGTCGATCTTCGGCCGCATCCCGCACGCCGGCGAGCGCACGGATCTACCGCGGCTTCAAGGTCGAGGTGCTCGACGCCGAGCGCAAGCGCGTCAACCGCGTTCGCTTCCGGCGCAGGCCCCGGTCTCGAGCCCGAGCCCGGCATGAGCGACGCCCGCTCGCACCCGTTCCGCTCCGGCTTCGTGACCGTCGTGGGCCGCCCGAACGTGGGCAAGTCCACGCTCGTCAACCGGCTGGTCGGCCAGAAGGTCGCGATCGTCTCGGACAAGCCCCAGACGACGCGCAACCGCATCCTGGCGGTGGTGAACCGGCCCGGCGCGCAGCTCGTGCTGTTCGACACGCCCGGCATCCACAAGCCGGAGCACGAGATGAACCGGCGCATGGTGGACACGGCCGTCCGCAGCATCAGCCAGGGCGACGTGGTGGTGTGGGTCAACGAGGTGACCGAGCCGCCCGGGCCGTCCGACGCGTTCATCCAGCGGCTGCTCGAGAAGTCGCGCCTGCCCGTGGTGCTGGCGCTCAACAAGATCGACCGCGTCCCGAAGCCGAAGATCCTGCCCGCGCTCGAGGCCTGGAGCCGCGTGGGGAAGTTCGACGACATCGTGCCGATCTCGGCGAAGGACGGCGACAACGTCGACCGCCTCGAGCAGGTGCTCGTGCTCGAAGCTCCGCGAGGGCGAGCGGCTCTATCCCGAGGACTTCCTGACCGACCTGCCCGAGCGCTTCTTCGTGGCCGAGATGGTGCGCGAGCGGATCCTGCACCACACGCGCCAGGAGATCCCGTACGTCACGGGCGTCGTGATCGAGTCCTTCAAGGAGGAGCAGGGCCTGGTGCGGATCCAGTGCGCGATCCTGGTCGAGCGCGACAACCAGAAGGGCATCCTGATCGGCCGGGCGGCTCGATGCTCAAGCTCGTCGGCAGCGAGGCCCGCCAGCAGATCGAGCACTTCCTCGGCGCCAAGGTGTTCCTGGGCCTGTTCGTGAAGGTCCGCGAGCGCTGGCGCGAGAACGAGTCGCTGCTCGACGAGATGGGGATGGGCGAGTCGGGCGGACGGCTCGGAGGGTCGAGCGAGTAACCCGGGCGGCCGTCCGCCCTCGAGACGCTGGTATTCGCCGCTGCGGGATCAGTGCTTCCCGTGGTGGAGCGGTCTCAGGAAGTTCGCGAACGTCCAGCCCGCGACACGGCGACCGAGCCGGCGCGCGTCCTCGTCGGCAGCGCGGAAGTGAATGCCGAGCAGGATACGCGCGTCCACCACTTCCTCGGCGGCGTCCGAGAACCGCTGGTACGTGCGCGGGTTCTCGCAGATCACCACGGCCGGGGGAGTCCCCTTGTTGACCTCGAACTTGAAGTGGTCGGTGTGGAAGTAGAGCTGGAGGATCCTCGTGACCGCTCCCGTGAGGCCGTTGGCGCCGGAGGTGTAGTCGGGATAGGGCGGAGTCTGGAAGCCCGCGGGGAAGTGGCTGCTCTGGATGAATGGCGTCCAGCCGGGATCGCCGATCGTGAAGGGGTTGAGATCGTTGTTGCCCTCGCGAATGGCCGTGATCGGCCGCCAGAAGTTGTAGAAGCGCTTGCTGTCCCACACCGCGATCACGGCGTCGGAGGCCGCGAGGTTGACGAGCGCCATCAGCCGCGCGCTCTCGCCGATCGAGAGCTGCTCGTCGATCGCGATCAGGCGGGCGCGCTTCGTTCCATTGAGCGATGAAGTTGCCGGACCAGAACCGCGCGAGGTCGGTCGGCCCCGGAGACGGGCACGTCGCCGTCGCGGGATGGCTCTGCACGGAACCGAGCCTCTTCACCTCGTAGTACTCACGGACGTACTTGTGGCTGTTGACCGCGGGAGGGCCATCGGGTCGGAACTGGTCGGGCGACGTGAGCGTGAAGGGCTCGGTCGTCGCCATGAAGAGGAACTGCAATCGGCAGCTCCGCCGGGGGCGTGGGACGCCATTCGCCGATGCCCGTGCCGCCGGTGAAGTCCGGCACGACGGGCGTGGGACGACGATGCGGGAGCAGTGCCGCCGCCGCGGCCGACCCGACGGCCAGCCCCGGATCCAACCCGTCCTTGTAGGGCTTGAAAGCTGCGTCGAGCGTCGCTACCGCTGCCGGGCACAGCACCACGAGCACGTCATGCGCCGCGGCCGCGGCGGCCGAGGCGGCCGACTCGTTGCCCGTCGCCGGCGGCGTGGCCAGGTAGGGCTCGAAATCGTGCTGGATCGCCTGCACGGCGTCGTGCATCGCGACGTGCACGAGCGCCAGGTCGAACAGCCCCGGGGGGCCTCCGCGCGCCGGAGGCGTGGCCGTCGCGATGCACTGCACCGCGAGCGCATTAAACTCCGCGACCACGTCTGCCTGGCCGGGCGACGCGCCGACTAGAACGACACATACCGCGAGACCTGCGGCAGTTCTTACGCTCGCCATGCTCGCCTCCTTGGGAGAGAACAGGACGTCGCAAGGGAATCGAGGAAGGTGCCCTGAATATCGGCACGGTCCGGTAGGGTGTCAAGAAATATACGGCGGCACGTACCCGCGACCTTTTGGAGGCGTGTTGGCCGCGCGAGCGGTCTCGTCAGTCGTAGCGCAGTGCGACCGTCGGGTCGACGCGGGTGGCGCGGCGGGCCGGGAGGTAGCTCGCGAGCCCGGCAACGGCCAGTAGCACGGCTGCCACGGACACGAGCGTGACGGCGTCCGTCGGGCTGGTGGCGTAGAGCAGCGTGCGGACGACACGGCCCAGGGCGAGGGCGCCAACGAGACCGATGGCGAGCCCGATGCCCGCGAGCAGGAAGCCGCGGCGCAGGACGATCCGCAGCACGTCGGCGGGCTCGGCGCCCAGGGCCATGCGCAGCCCGATCTCGCGGGTGCGCTGGGTGACCGAATAGGAGGTCACGCCGTAGAGGCCGACCGCGGCGAGCACCAATGCGAGTGCGGCATAGCTGCTCATCAGCTGGGCGAGGAAGCGGGGCATGCCCTTCGAGCGCTCGACGAGGGACTGCTGGGTGCGGATCTTCCACACCGGCTGCTCGGGATCGACGGACCAGACCGCCGCCCGGACCGCGTTCGCGAGCTGCATCGGGTCGCCGACGGTACGGACGGCGAGCGTGTTGAAGATGTGGGGAACCTGGGCCTGGGCCGCGTAGACGAAGCCGAGGTCGGTCTCGTCGAGGTTGTACTGCTTGGTGTCGCCGACGACGCCGATCACCTCCGCGGTGATCTCTGGCTTCGTCTCGGGGAAGCGGATCTGCTTTCCGAGCGGGTTCTCGCCGGGCCAGTGGCGCTCGGCGAGCTTCTGGCTCACGACGATGACGGGGGGTGCGTCGGCGACGTCCCGGTCGCTGAAGGCGCGGCCGCGCAGGAGCGGGATGCCCATCGTCTCGAAGTAGGCCGGGTCCGCCGTGTTGAGGCGCGCGCGGGGCGGCTTCTGGCTCGGAGCCTGGTCGACGATCTCGATCGTGGCCGTGTTGCCGTTGCCGCTGAAGGGCAGGGCACGCACGAGCGCTGCCGCGCGCACGCCGGGGACCTCGCGCACGCGCTCGATGATCTGGCGGTGCGTCTCCCACTGCTGCGGTCCTTCCGGGTACTTGTTCTGGGGCAGGCGGTACTCCATCGTCAGCAGGCCTTCCGAGCGGAAGCCCACGTCGACCTGCGCCAGCCGTCCGAAGCTGCGCGTGAGAAGGCCCGCGCCGACCAGCAGCATCAGCGTCAGCGCCATCTGCCCGACGACGAGCGTCGCGCGGACGCGCGAGCGGCCGCCGCCGTCGATGCCCGAGCGCCCGCTGCTGTTCAAGGTCGCGGACACGTTGGGCGACGAGAAGCGCAGCGCCGGGATGATGCCGAACGCGATCGCGGTGAGCGCGGTGAGGCCGAGCGTGAACGCGACCACCGTCGGGTCGAGCTCGGGGACGATCCCGCCGGGCAGGTCTTGGGGAGCCGAGGCCATCAGCAGGCGCAGTCCGGCGTAGCCGGCGAGAAGCCCCAGGGCTCCGCCCGCCAGCCAGACGAGCCCGGCCTCGGTGAGCAGCTCGCTCACCAGGCGGCCACGATTGGCGCCGAGGGCCGCGCGCGTGGCGAGCTCGTGCCCGCGCGACGCGGCGCGCGCCAGCATCAGGTTCGCCACGTTGGCGCAGGCGATCAGCAGCACGAAGCCGACGGCCCCCAGCAGCACGAGCACGGCCTGGCGAACGTCCGAGACGATCTCGTCGCGCAGGGTCTGAACGCTGAGCCCGCGCTTCTCGCCGCCTTCGGGGTACTGCGCGGCGATGCGGGCGCCGACGGCGTCGAGCTCGGCGCGCAGCTCGTCGAGGCGCACGCCGGGCCGCATGCGGCCGATCGGACCCACGAGCCCGTTCGAGCGCTGCGCGACCATGCCGCGTGCGAGCTGCTCCCGGTAGACCGGCCAGCTGTGATACGGCACCCACACCTCGACCTCGTCGTAGGGGAAGCGGAATCCCCGAGGCATGATGCCGATCACGGTGAAGGGCTCGTTGTTGAGGACGATCGAGCGGCCGACGAGACCCGCGTCGCCGCCGAAGAGGCTCTGCCAGGTCTCGTGCTGCAGGACGCAGACCCGCGGCGCGCCTTCCGCGTCGTCCACGCCGGCCAGGAAGCCGCGGCCGATCGCAGGCTGCACGGCCACGATGTCGAAGAAGTTGTCGGAGACGAAGCCGGCGCGCACGCGCTGGGGCTCGGCGCGCCCCGTCAGGTTGGCGCTCTGGGGGACGAATCCCGAGAGACCCTCGACGAGGCGCGCCTGCGCGCGCAGGTCCTCGAAGTCGGGCATCGACAGGTACTGCTGCTCACCGTCCTTGTCGACACCGAGCACACGAGACGAGCCGGTCCGACGCGGGCAGCGGCAGCGGCCGGATCAGCAGTGCGTTGACGATGCTGAAGACGGCGGCGTTGGCGCCGATGCCGAGCGCCAGCGTGAGCACCGCGACGACGGTGAAGGCCGGAGCGCGCAGCAGCACGCGGACTCCGTAGCGGACGTTCCTCAGAAGCGTTTCCATGAGTCCATCTCCTCGCGCGTCGTTGGTCCGCCGTCTCTCGGGCCGCGGCCCGACGTGCCACGCGTAGCCGAGCGCGACTCCGAGCGCCCGGGCCCAGAGCCAGGCCTGTCCCTTGCCGAGTGTTTTCGCTCTTCCTCGAGGTCCCCGATCACGCTCTCGGAGAGCGCCATCGGCAGGAAGCGGCGCAGCAGCCGTTCGGGCGTCATATCTGGCGCACCGGGGGCTCGAGCCCCTGCCACATACGCTGAAGCGCCGCCCACGACTCCTCGAGCGCGCGCGCGGCTGCCGGCCTCACGCGGTAGTAACGGCGCGGCCGCCCGCCGCGTTCCGGCATCGGCTCGCCGAGCCAGGACTCGAGGTAGCGCTTGTTCTCGAGCCGCTCGAGCGTCGCGTAGACGGCGCCGCGGGCCGGCGCGCGTCCCGTGCGTGCCTCGATCTCGTCGCGGATCGGCACGGCGTACGCGGCGTCTCCGAGGCGGAGCACGGCGAGCAGCACGAGCTGCTCGAACTCGGCCGGCGGTTCCAGCCGCGGCATGATTGCCTACAATGTAGAGATTGCTCGCGCGCTGTCAAGTCGCGCGCGTTCAACGCGTTGAAGCGAGCTTCAGGAGCTCTTGGGCCGCTCCGCGGCCGAGCCTGCGCTTCTCGAATAGGAGGCCCTGGCCCGCCGCCAGGCCGCGGCGACCTCGTCGCCCTCGGCGCGCGTGTCCACCTCGGTGATGAGGCGCCACTGCGCGCTGCCGTGGGTGAGCAGCTTGTCGTTCTCGTCGACGACGATCGGGTATTCGCCGGCCTCGTCGATCATCAGGAGAACGTAGGGCATGGGCGCTAGCCTACCTTGTCCGGGCGTGCCGGCTCACGGCGCTGTGATGGTCTGTCGAGTGTCATATCCGACGTCTAGAGACGGACTCCCAGCCTAACTTTCTTGAAGAGTGGAATCTCTCTACCCGGAGTCGCGGGGCTAGCAACCCCCGAGCATCGGTGCACGGTGCGGTCAGGGGAGCATTGTCGAAGAGCGTCGGCTCACGGCTTCGGGAAGTTCGGTCTCCACGGGCGGCGCTTCGGGGGCTTCTCGCCGAAGACGAGGATGACCTTGCCGACGACGTGGAAGCCGCCGATGTCGTCTTCGCCGTAGACCTTCGAGATGCCCGCGAAGCCGATGGCGCCCGAGACCGTCGAGTAGCCGAGCTCCACGCCGCCGCGCAGGCGGCCGTGGCCGGTCTCGAGGCCGACGGCGCCGACGAAGCCCGTCCTCGTGAAGTCCTGGTCGAAGCTCTGGCCGGCGACGTCGCTCTTCTCGGAATAGGACGTGATCGCGGCGCCGACAGAGGCGTAGGGGACCACCCACTTCCAGTGGACGTAGCGGTAGCCGGCGCTCAGCAGGATCGGGGTCAGGCGGACCGACACCGGGAAGCCGAGCTTCTGGATGGCCGCGCCCGGGCTGGTGAGGAAGACGCGCTCGCCGTCCTTCGAGAAGGTCCGTACGCCGCCCGACACGAAGACGCCGCGCCAGACGTCGTAGCGGACGGCTCCGCCGAAGGTCAGGCCGCCCGAAGAGCCGAAGAGCGCCTTCGCCGAGCTCTCGGCATTCATGCCGAGGTAGCCGACCTGGGCCTCGATGGCGAGCTCTCCGGCGGCGGAAGGCAGGGCTGTCGCCGTAAGCAGTGCGACGGCCGCGAGCAGGCGCCTCACTTGCTGCTCACGTTGAACCCGTATCCGGGAAGCGCCGCCGCTGGCTTGATGAGGCCGTTGCCGAAAGAGTTGTTGCGGCCGCCGGCGGGCGCGCCGCCGAGCCGCTCCGCGGTCTGCTCGAGCGCCGCCCGCACCGAGGCCACGTCCGTGAAGCCCTGCGAGTAGAGGAGCGCCGCGGCGGCCGCCACGTGAGGCGTCGCCATGCTGGTGCCCTCGAGGCCGCAGTAGCAGAAGTCGTCGTAGCGGCCCTGCAGGACCGCAGTGAACCGCAGCGTCTGCTGGAAGACGCAGTCGGGCGTGCCGTCGTGGTCGTCGTCGGTCTCGCAGTCGCCGCCCGGCGCCACGAGGTCGAGCTCGGGGCCGCGGTTCGAGTAGGAGGCCAGCTCCTTGACGGCGTTCAGGGCGCCGACGCCGACGACGTTCGACTGGTCGGCGGGGAAGCGCACGCTGCCTCCGGTGTTGCCCGCTGCCGCCACCACCAGCACGCCGGCCGCGACGGCGCGGTCGATCGCGGCCTTCGCCGTCTGGCTGAAGGACGGGCTGCTCAGGCTGAGGTTGATCACCTTGACCGGCCGCTGGCCGTTCTCGGTGAACGCGACCGCGAAGTCGATCCCGTCGGCGACGTCGAAGAAGCTGCCGACGCCCTCGGGCCCGAGCACCTTCACCGGCAGGATCGCGCAGCCGAACGCGAGCCCGGCCATCCCCGCGTCGTTGTTCGTGGCCTCGGCGATCGTCGAGGCCACGTGCGTGCCGTGGCCCTCGTCGTCGTTCGGATGGGTGTCGCCGTTGAAGAAGTCGTAGCCCGGCAGGAAGCGGGTGTCGCCCCAGTCGGGCGCCTTGCGGAACTGCTGCCCCGTGTTCGGATCGCCGTAGTCCTCGTAGGCGACGCCGGTGTCGAGCACGGCCACCGCGACGGACGGCTGGCCCTTCTGGATCCCCCAGGTGCGCTCCGCGCCCACCTGCGTGAGGTTCCACTGGAAGCGGTACAGGCTGTCGTTCGGATGGAAGGTCGCGGCCTGGTCCATCGCGACGAGCCCGTTGGGCTCGGCCCAGGCGACGCCGGGCGTGCCCGAGAACCGCGCCACCGCCTGCATCACGTCCGCTCCGGGCTCGAGCTTCGCGAGCACGCGCGGCCCGTATCGCGATCGACGCGCCTCGCGCGCGCCGCCCGCGCGGAGCGAGCGCTCCATCTCGGCGTCGCTCGTGCCCTCGACGAACGCGACGATCAGCTTCGCCTTCGCGGTGGGCGCCCGGAGCGAGCACGCGCGCCTGCGCGTGGCGCATCGCCAGGACCGCTTCCTCGTTGGCGCGGACGGGCCGGTGCGCCGTCGCGCCTGCGGCCGCGGCCAGAAGGAACGCCACGACCGCATTCGGCCGCATCGATCGAGTCTAGGAGTCCGTGCGGGGCGAGTCAAAGGAAACCCGCATCGCGCGCAGCAGCGGCCACGCGACGGCGGCGCCGCTCGCGAGGCACGCCGCTCCCAGGACTGGAGACGGCGTGTAGGCCTGGCTCGGATCGTCCACGTAAGGCGCGACGAGGAACGTCAGCGTGTTGAGGCTCAGGTGCGCGACGACCGGCGGCCAGAGCGAGCCCGTCGAAAGGCGCAGCCATCCCAGCACGAGCCCGAGGGCGAGCGTGAACGCGAACCGGTACGGGTCGAGGTGGATGAGAGCGAAGAGGAGTGCCGTGACCGCGACCGGCCCCGCCATCGACCCTCTCCACGCCTGCGAGAGCGAGGGCAAGAGGACGCCGCGCATCACGAGCTCCTCGCAGAGGCCCGGCAGCGCCGCGATCACCAGGACCGAGACGAGCGCGTCGCCGAGATTGCGCGGCGCGAGCGCCGCGTGGATCGCGCGGAAGGCGTCGAGGTAGGCCTGCGGCGGGGGAGCGACGAGGGACTGCACCTCCAGGAGCCCGGCGCTCGCGACCCAGAGCGCGATCCCGAGCAGGACCGAGAGAAAGAGCAGGCGTCCCGTCGCGTGCCGCGGACCGTGGACCGCGCGCCAGCGGCCGGGCTCGAGCGCCAGCGCGGCGAGCGCGGGGACCGCGAGAAGCAGGGTGCCGAGCGCGATCTGCGGGCGGAGGGACAGGCCCGAGCGCAGGACCAGCAGAGTGCTTCCGCCGACCATCGCCACGATGCCGACAGCGGTGAGCGCGATCGCGACGCGCAGTGGAAACGGGCGTGGATCGGCGGACCCGGGAGGGCTCATGGTCGAGGCATTATGTTCTCGGCGCGCCTCTCCCCGCGCCACCCGCCCGGGCGCGTCGTTTGGACGCGGCGCAGGCGGGCCGTTAACATCGGATGTTTCGGCCATCCAAAGGGGAGAGGCGTGAACGACGCGGCGCAGCCGAGCGGCGGGGCCAGCCGGGGCCGGGCGATGCTCGACCTCCCGGAGGGCGACCGTCCGCGCGAGCGTCTGGCGCAGGCCGGCGCCGGAGCCCTCTCCAGCCGGGAGCTGCTGGCGGCGTTGCTGGGGACCGGAGCGCGGGGCGCCTCGGCGCTCGATCTCGCCGACGGTCTGCTCGCCGACGGGCTGCACGCCCTCGCGTCGCGCTCCCTGCCCGAGCTCGAGCGGGTCCGCGGCCTGGGGCGCGCCAAGGCCGCCCGGCGTGCTGGCGGCGCTCGAGCTCGGAGCGCGGCTCGCGTCGCCGGACGCCGGGGCCGCGCACGGGACTCCAGTCGCCCGCCGAGGCGCGCGCGCTACCTGCTGCCGCGCTACGGCTCGCGGCCGGTCGAGACGTTCGGCCTGCTCGCGCTCGACGCGCGCCACCGCTTGAAGCGCGAGGCGGTCGTCTCGGTCGGCTGCCTGACCGCGAGCCTCGTGCACCCGCGCGAGGTGTTCCAGGAAGCCGTCGTCTCGCGCGCGGCCGCGCTCGTGCTGTTCCACAACCACCCCTCGGGCGATCCCGAGCCGTCGGCCGAGGACCTCGCGCTGACGCGGCGGCTCTCCGCGGCCGGATCGCTCATGGGGATCGAGGTCCTCGACCACCTCGTGCTCGGCGCCGGCCGCTACGTGAGCCTCAAAGAGCGGGGCGTGCTGTGAGCCGCGTCGTCTACTTCGACTGCGCGAGCGGAGCCTCGGGCGACATGCTGCTCGGCGCGGTCGTGGACCTCGGCCTGCCGCTCGACGAGCTGCGCGCCGAGCTCGAGAAGCTCGGGCTCGCGGGCTACACGCTCGCGGAGAGCCGCGTGGCCCGGTCCGGGCTCGCCGCCACGAAGGTGGACGTGGTGATCGACGCGCCCGACACGACGCACCGGCACCTCAAGCACATCGTCGGGCATCATCGACAGCTCGCGGCTCGCGACCGAGATCAAGGATCGCGCCATAGCGCTCTTCCAGCGCCTCGCCGAGGCCGAGGCGGCGGTCCACGGGACGTCGCCCGAGAAGGTCCACTTCCACGAGGTCGGCGCGATCGACTCGATCGTGGACATCGTGGGCGGCGTGATCGCGCTTCGCTCGCTGCGGGCGGCGCGCTTCGCCGCCTCGCCGCTCAACGTCGGGACGGGGACGGTCACGATGTCGCACGGGTCCTTCCCGGTGCCGCCTCCGGCGACGGCGAAGCTGGTGGCGGGCGTGCCGGTCTACGGCGCGGGGGAGGGCGAGCTGCTGACGCCCACCGGCGCGCTGCTCGTCACGAGCTACGCGACGGAGTACGGGCCGCTGCCGCCGCTGCGGATCGAGAAGACGGGCCACGGCGCCGGCACGCGCGACACGCAGGGCCGGCCGAACGTGCTCCGCCTGTTCGTCGGTGACGAAGCCGCGGCTGCGGGCGCCGAGCGCGTGCTGGTGCTCGAGACCGAGGTGGACGACGCGGCGCCGCAGCTGCTCGGGCCGCTGCTCGACGCGCTGCTGACCGCGGGCGCGCTCGACGCCTACTTCACGCCGGTGCAGATGAAGAAGGGCCGGCCCGGGCGTGCTGGTGACCGTCGTCGCACCGCCCGAGCGGCGCGAGGCGATCGAGGAGCTGCTGTTCCGCGAGACGACGACGCTCGGCATCCGGCGGCAGGAGTGGGAGCGCACGGCGCTCGAGCGCGAGACCGCGGACGGTCGCGACCGCCTACGGCAGCGTGCGGGTCAAGATCGGCCGCCGCGGCGGCGTCGTCTACAATGCGTGGCCCGAGTTCGAGGACTGCCAGCGCCTGGCGGCCGAGAAGGGCGTCGCGGTGAAGGAAGTCCTCGCCGCGGCGCTCTCGGCCTGGCGCTCGCAGGCTGGAAAGTGACCACGACCGAAGCGCACGCTCTACGCGACGACGCCGATCTACTACGTCAACGACGTGCCGCACGTGGGGCACGCCTACACCACGATCGCGGCCGACGCGCTGACGCGCTCGCGCCGGCTGCCGGCCACGACGCGTTCATGCTGACGGGCACCGACGAGCACGGCCAGAACATCGAGCGCATCGCCCGCGAGCGCGGGATCACCGAGCAGCAGCAGTGCGACGAGATCGCCGCGAAGTTCCGCGAGCTCTGGGCGCGGCTCGACATCCGCTACGACCGCTTCATCCGCACGACCGACGAGCTCCACAAGCGCGGCGTGCTGCGGCTCTGGGAGAAGCTGCGCGCCGCGAAGACTCCCGACGGCCAGCGACGCCGTCTACAGCGGCATCTACGCCGGCTGGTACTGCCCGCGCTGCGAGGCCTTCAAGGACGAGGACGAGCTGCGCCAGCCCGGCAACCTCTGCCCCGACCACGAGCGGCCGTGCGAGTGGACCGAGGAGGAGAACCTCTTCTTCCGGCTGTCGGCCTACGAGGGCTGGCTGCGCGAGCGGATCGAGAGCGACCGAGCTCCGGATCGACCCCGAGTCGCGCCGGAACGAGGTGCTCGGCGTCATCCGGCAGGGGCTCAAGGACTTCAGCATCAGCCGCGCGCGCGTGAAGTGGGGGATCGCGGTCCCGGAGCAGCCCGACCACGTCCTCTACGTATGGGTGGACGCGCTCTCGAACTACATCACCGCCCTCGGCTTCGCCGACGACGCCCCGGACTACCGGCGCACTACTGGGACGGCGCGCCGCCGAGCGGATGCACCTCATCGGCAAGGACATCATCCGCTTCCACTGCCTCTACTGGCCGGCGATCCTGTAGGCCGCCGGCGTGCCGGTGCCCACGCGCGTGTTCGCGCCAGGGCTTCATCACCAAGAACGGCAAGAAGTCAGCAAGACGACCGGCAACGTCATCGATCCCGAGCGCGCTCGTCGACCGGCTCGGCGCCCGACGCGGTCCGCTACTTCCTGCTGCGCGAGGGCTCGTTACGGCGCAGACTGGGACTTCACGGACGCCGCCTTCGTGGCCCGCTACAACGCCGACCTCGCCAACGACCTCGGCAACCTGGTCTCGCGCGCGCTCACGATGGTGGCGAGGTACTGCGACGGCAAGGTGCCGCAGCGCTGGCAGGCGCCGCTCGCGAAGTCGCCGAAGGCGGCCACTCGCCGAGACGTTCGCGACATCCGTGAACGCTCCGGCAGCTGGCCGACAAGGTCTTTCGCACTACGAGGCGCTCGACTTCGCCGGCGCGCTCGGCGAGATCTGGAGCTGGGTCGGCCGCTCAACCAGGCGATCGTGCAGGTCGCAGCCCTGGGAGCTCGCGAAGGACCCCGCGCGCAAGGCCGAGCTCGATGCGCTTCCTCTATCGGCTGCTCGAGGCGCGTCCGCCTCGTGGCGGTCGCTCACGTCGCCCGTCATCCCGCGCGCGGCCGCGCGCGTCTTCGCGATGCTCGGGCTGGCGGAGCGCGAGCCCGGGACGGACGATCTCGCGTGGGGCCGGCTCGAGCCGGGCACGCCGCTCGGCGCGATCGCGCCCCTCTTCCCCCGTGTGGAAAAGACGCAGGACTCCAAGGAGAACGCCGTGTCCGAGAGCAAGCCGCCGACCGCTCCCGAGCCGCCGCCGGCCGGCGCGACGTCCGCCGCGTCGGCGCCCGCGCCGCCGGCCCGCGGCGGCGACCGCATCGACATCGCCGACTTCGCCAAGGTCGAGCTGCGCGCCGCGAGATCACCGCCGCCGAGAAGATCGCCGGCTCGAAGAAGCTGGTGAAGCTGCAGGTCGACCTCGGCAGCGAGACGCGGCAGGTCGTCGCCGGCATCGCCGAGTCGTACGAGCCCGAGGCGCTCGTGGGCAAGACGATCGTCGCTGGTCGCGAACCTGAAGCCGGCGAAGCTGATGGGCGTCGAGTCGAACGGCATGGTCCTGGCGGGCTCGGAGGACGGCAAGGCCGTGCTCTGCACCTTCGACGCCGACGTCGCCGCCCGGGACGAAGGTCAAGTGAGCCCTCGCGCGTGAGGCATCGCCCGGCGGCGGCCGTCGGCCTCGCCCTGCTGCGCTGGGCGTGTCCGGCGCCGCCCCAAGGACCGTCGTCTACGACCTGGCCGCGCCGCGCGGCCGGTCGCCGAGCGCTGGTCGGCGCTGCGACGTGCTGCTGCTTCGGCACGCCCGCGGCCGAGCCGCGGCTCAGGCCGACGGCTTCTACCGCGAGGCCGGGCGGCGCCGGCGAGCCCTTCCTCTGGGCGAAGGGCGAGGCCGAGTGTCGCTCGTCTGGGCCGCGGTCGACGCCGCGCGTCGCGATCCTGGACGTGGCGCCCTACCGCGGCGTGGGCGAGCAGTCGGTCGAGGTGCGGCTGAACGGCACGCCGGTCGAAGAGTTCGCGCTCAACGACACGCGCCATCGCTACCGCATCGGGCTGCCCGCGGCCGCGCAGAAGCCCGGCGAGAACCGGCTGCGCTTCGTGTTCGCCGCGACGGCGCTCGCCGTCGGACGCGGACCCGAAGAGCCTCGACCGGCGGCAGCTCGCCGCGGCCTTCTACAGCGCTGGTCGTCGGCCCGGCCTCGGACGCCTCGCTCGAGGACCTGCTGGCGCGCGACGCGCCGCGGCCGTTCGGTGACGGCGAGGCGAAGGCGATCCCGTCGCTGACGCTCGTCGGCCCCGCGTGATCCGCTTCGCGCTGCGGCTGCCGCCGGCGGCCGAGCTGCGCTTCACGCCCGAGCTGCTCGCCGGCCGCGCGCGCCGCCGCCGCGGCCGCGTCGTTCCGCGTGCTGCTCGAGGCCGAGGCCGGCGGCGAGCGCGAGATCTGGAGCCGCGTGATCGACGGCGCGGCGAAGCCGGCGGGCGAGGCAGCGGTCCGGCTGCCCGGGAAGGCGGGCGACATCGTGCGGATCGCGCTGGCACGTTGGCACGGCCGGCCGGCCGCGCTTCGCCTGGGGCCGCTCGTAGCGCCGCGGGTGCTCGGCTCGCGACGGCCGGGGACCCGCTCGAGCCGCAGCCGATCTCGGCGAGCGACGACGCGCGCGCCGACGCCGCTGCGCAAGAGCCTCGCCGCCGCGAACGTGCTGCTTCGTGATCCTGGACGCCGGCCGCGCCCGCTCAGTTCGGAGCCTACGGCTACCCGCGCGCGACGACGCCCGAGATCGACCAGCTGGCGGCCGAGGGCGTCGTCTTCGAGCGCGTCTACACCCCCGCCGTCTACACGCTCGGCGCGATGTCGTCGGTCTGGACCTCGCAGTACCCGGACCGCCACCACGGCGAGGTCTCCTTCTCCGCGCGGCTGCCGAAGGACCGCCTGACTCTGGCCGAGCTGCTCTCGGCGCAGGGCGTCCACACCGCCGGCTTCGTCGCGAACGCCGTGGCCGGCAGCCTCTTCGGCTTCGACCGCGGCTTCTCCGAGTACCAGGAGGTCTTCCGCGACGCTCGGCAGCGCGGGCGACGTGTTCCGGAAGGTCGCTGCCGGACTGGCTGAAGCAGAACCGCGACCGGCGCTTCTTCGCCTACGTCCATTTCCGCGAGCCGCACTTTCCCGTACGACCCCGAGCCGCCGTTCGACACGCGCTTCGGACCCGACGGGCCGATCCCGAAGGCCGTCCGCCGCGACTCGCGCTTCTTCACAGGACGTGAACCAGGGCCGGCGGGCGTTCAGCGAGGAGGAGCGCGAGCATCTCGTGCGCCTCTACGACGGCAACCTCGCCTTCGCCGACCAGGAGGTCGGCGCGCTGGTGAAGGCGCTCGCGAGCGAGGGGCTGCTCGAGAAGACGGTCGTGATCGTCGCCGCCGACCACGGCGAGGAGCTGCTCGAGCACGGCTGGATCGGCCACAACGTCCAGGTCTACGAGCCGAGCGTCCGCGTGCCGCTGATCGTCCGCTTCCCGAAGGGCACGGGACCGGCGGGCCAGCGCGTGACGGCGCTCAGCGACCTCCTCGACGTGGCGCCCACGATCGCCGACGTCTTCGGCGTGCGCGGCAAGGGCGGCTCCGACCGCGAGTTCCAGGGCCGGAGCCTGCTGCCCGTGCTGCTCGGCGCTCCGGGCAAGCCGGCCGTCCTCTCGCGCAGCGTCTGGGACCGCCCGCGCTACGCGCTGCGGGACGAGCGCTTCAAGTACCTCTACGACACGCGCACGGGCGAGGAGCGGCTCTACGACCTCACGGTCGACCCGGGCGAGGCGCGCGACGTGGCCGACGAGGTGCCGCTGCGCGCCGCCTACTACCGTCAGGCGCTCCACGCCTGGACGCTGCGCCTCGCGCGCCGCGGCCCGAGCACCGGCGACGATGCCGAGCTGACCTGCGAGCAGTGCGAGAACCTCCGCTCGCTCGGCTACCTCCAGGGCGACTGCTCGAAGGTCTGCAAGTAGCGCGCCGCTACACCCCCTTGAAGCTCAACACCGGCCGCAGCCGTCTGACGATCCGCACCAGCTCGGCCTGCGCGCGCATCACCGAGCCGATGTCCTTGTAGGCCGAGGGAGCTTCCTCGCGCAGCCCGCCCGCGATGCGGTGGTCGAACCAGACGCCCCGCAGCTCGCGCGTCACGTCCTTCGCCGATAGCGTCCGCCGCGCATCGGTCCGGCTCAGACGACGACCGGCGCCGTGCGCGCTCGAGGCGAGTGCCGCCGACACGCCGCGCCCCTCGACGTGATAGCTCGTCGTGCCCATCGAGCCCGGGATCAGCCCCGGCTCGCCCGCCGCGGCCGCGATCGCGCCCTTGCGGTGGACCCAGAGCGATTCGCCGTCGTGAGTCTCGCGCCGCACGTGGTTGTGATTGCAGCTCACGAACGACGACGGATCGGCCTCGATCCCGAGCGCGCTCGCGACGACATCGCAGGCAGCAACCACCATCCGACGGCGGCTCTCCTCCGCGTAGTCGACTGCCCACGCCATGTCTCCGAGGTAGTCCCTGCCTTCGCTGCTCTCGGCGTCGAGCAATGCGAGACCGCTGCGGCCCGGGATGCAGCGGCGCAGGTGGAAATCGCGGATCGCCTGGCCGATGGCGCGCGAGCCGCTGTGCAGCATCAGCCACAGGCGGTTCGTCTCGTCCGCCTGCAGCTCGACGAAATGGTTGCCGCGGCCGAGCGTGCCGAGCTGCAGCGCTCCCTCGCCCTGCTTCAGCGACTCGAGCGTGCCTGCACTGAGCGACTCGGCGTCGAGCTCGGGCGGCAGGCCCTCCGCCCGCTTGCGCGAGTGGCGTACGAGCGGAACGGCTCGATAGAGGCCGGCCAGCACCGCGGCCGCGGCACGCTCGTCGTCGAGCACCGAGGCCTCGGCGTCGAAGGCGATGGCCGCCACGCCGCACCCGATGTCTCCGCCGACCGCGGCGGGGTAGAGGGTGCGGCTCGTGGCGACGACCGTGCCGACGCACACGTCGGCCGACAGGTGGACGTCCGGCATCACGGCGATCCGCCGGACGTCGTCGCTCCGCGCGAGGCGCTCGAGGGCCAGCTCCACGTCTCGTGGCAGCGGTCCGTCGGCCCAGCTGCGGATCTCGGCGGGAGCGTCAGCCACGATCCACCTCCTCCGCCAGCCGCAGCTCGAACACGATCTCGGGAACGCGCTTCCGGTGGATCGACCGTGCCACCTCGGCGCGAACGGCCAACGAGCAGCCCGCGAGGGCCGCTCGTGCCTCGGCCATGCCTTCGGGGCTCGCTCCCGAAGCCAGGCACACGACGATCCTCAGCCGGCCCGCGTCCGGCGCCGGCTCGACCGACACGACCGATGCCCCGGCGAGCGCGTCGCTCTCGCACTCGCTCGCCAGCGTCAGCGATGCCGCGCGCTCGACCTGCTTGCACAGCTGCAGCGCCTTCCAGTTCGTCTTCCGGGAGCGTTCCGTAGCGCCGAAGAAGACTCCCGGGTCCGCTTCGTCGTCCGCCCACACTTCGTCCATCGGCGGGAGACGCCGCTCCCGCCCTCTACGTGAAGACACACGCACTCCTCTGGCGGGTGCGCGCGAACGCGCAGTCGCCGCCTGATCGCCTTGTTAGCTGTTTGAGGAGCCTGGCTCTCTACGGAGCCAGCCGAACGGGCCTAGCGGCCGTCGAGAGAGAGGCTCGACATCGTCGAACGACGCTGGGCTGCAAGCATGCCGGCCTCCTTGGGCAGTCCGACGCGCACCTCGCGCGCCGGGACTCTCAATCTAGGTGCGGCGGCTCGATGCGTCAAGGACAAATTCCATCGGCTGAGAGGCGATAATCCGCTCCCATGCCCAGCACGAATCGGGTCCTCGCCGTCGCCAGCCTCGCGCTGTCCGGCGTCTGCCTCGCACGCTCACCGGAGCTCCGTGCGCAAACGCCACCTGCGCCTCCCGCGGCGCCGGCACCGGCGCCCGCGCGGAACCCGTTCCAGCTCAGCCCCGAGGAGCGCGCGCGGCTCGACCAGCTCACGCGCGAGGACCACGCCGACATGATGAGGCAGCTCGAGATCAAGCAGCTCCGACCCGGTCCCAACGGCCGGGCCGCTGCCGGCGAGCCGAACGCGGCGAACTACGACCCCGCGAAGGCCGATCCCTTTCCGGACTGGCCCGATCCCCTGACCCTGAAGGACGGCCGCAAGGTCGCGACCGCCGAGCTGTGGTGGAAGGAGCGCCGTCCGCAGATCGCCTCGGACTTCGAGCGCGAGGTCTACGGCAGCGTGCCGAAGGGAGTGCCGGCCGTCTCGTGGGCGGTGGCCGAGACCGTGGAGACGTCGGTGGGCGGCCAGCCGGTCGTCGCGCGCCGCGTGGTCGGACACGTCGACAACAGCGCGCATCCCGCTCTCACGGTGGACATCAAGATGGCCGTCGTCCTTCCAGTGAACGCCAAGGGCCCGGTTCCGGTCCTGATCATGTTCGGCTTCGGCAACATGCCGGGGGAGCCGGTCTTCCGCTTTCCGGGCTTGCCGGAGCCCGCGGCTCCGCCCTCGACAGAGCAGCTGATCGCCGCCGGCTGGGGCTACGTCTCGCTCAGCACGACCAGCATCCAGGCCGACAACGGGGCCGGCCTCACCGAGGGCATCATCGGGCTCACCAACAAGGGCCGGCGGCGGACGCCCGAGCAGTGGGGGACGCTGCGGGCCTGGGCCTGGGGCGCGGCCCGCGCGCTCGACTACCTCGAGACGCTGCCCGCGGTCGACGCCAAACGCGTGGGCATCGAAGGCGTCTCGCGCTACGGCAAGGCCGCTCTCGTCACGATGGCCTTCGAGCCGCGTTTCGCGGTCGTCCTGGTCGGCTCTTCAGGCGAGGGCGGGGCCAAGCCGCATCGGCGCAACTTCGGGGAAGCCGTCGAGAACCTCACGGGGTCCGGCGAGTACCACTGGATGGCCGGCAACTTCCTGAAGTACGGCGCCGCCGAGGCCTCGTTCGGAAGCCAGAACGCCGGAGACCTCCCGGTCGACGCGCATCAGCTGATCGCGCTCTGCGCGCCGCGGCCCACGTTCGTCAGCTACGGCATTCCGGACAAGGGCGACGCTCTCTGGCTCGACCAGCAGGGCAGCTACATGGCGACGGTCGCCGCGGGCCCGGTCTTCCGCCTGCTGGGGGCGCGCGACCTCGGCGTCAGTGACGACTATCGCGTCGCGAAGATGCCGCCGACCAACACGAGCCTGCTCGAGGGCGAGCTCGCGTGGCGGCAGCACGACGGCGGGCACGAGGACCGCTCGAACATGAGCTTCTTCATCGCGTGGGCCGGCAAGCTCTTCGGCTACCTGACGCCGTCGGGGCCGGCCGACCAGCCGCGGATGCGAGCCGATCGCAACTCGCACATCGCGCATCAGCAGCTCGTCGCCAAGGCGAAGAGCGGGGGCATCGACCTCTACTTCCTGGGCGACTCGATCACGCGCCGCTGGGGTGCCCTCGACTATCCGGATTTCCTCGGCCACTGGAAGAAGAGCTTCTTCGGCTGGAACGCCGGCAACTTCGGCTGGGGGGGCGATCGGACCGAGAACATCCTCTGGCGTCTCGACAACGGCGAGCTCGACGCCGTCAACCCGAAGGTGATCGTGCTGCTCGCCGGGACCAACAACGTCGGCAAGGAGCCCGGCGACGACGCCAAGGTGGCGGACGTGACGCGGGGCGTGAAGGCGATCGTCGACGCCTGCCGCAAGAAGGCTCCGGCAGCGACGATCGTGCTGACGGCCATCCTCCCGCGCAACGACAACCCGGCCGTGATGCCGACGATCGCACGCATCAACGCCAACCTGGCGACGTTGGCCGATGGGAAGTCCGTTCGGTTCCTCGACGTGAACGCCCGGCTCGCGGACGCTCGAGGGGTGCTGTTCGAGGGGACGATGGTCGACGGCCTGCACTTGAGCCTGAAGGGCTACGAGGCCTGGGCCGACGGCCTGCGCCCCATCCTCACGGAGCTCCTCGGCCCTCCCGCCGCCACCGACCACGCTCCGCCGCCCACGGGCGATCCGAGCGCGGCCGAGCGCGCGGCTCGCTGAGGCCGACCGGACCACGATCGCGTGCTGAAGCCATGAGGGACGAAGGATCGCTCTGGAACCCATCCGGCTGGCTGGTGGACAGCCATTGCCACATCGACATGCCGGAGTTCGACGCGGATCGCGGCGAGGTCGTGGCGCGTGCACGAGAAGCCGGCCTCGCCGAGATGCTGGTCGTGGGTGAGGTGGACGAGAGCGGGGGGCTGGCGCGGGCGCTCCGCGTGGCCGAGCAGCTGGGCCTGCCCGTGACCGCGGGCGTGCACCCGCACCAGGCGAAGCTCGCGACCGAGGCGACCTACGACGAGATCCGCGGTCTCGCGCGCGAGGGGCGGATCGTGGCGATCGGGGAGGTCGGGCTCGACTTCCACTACGACTACTCGCCGCGCGATACGCAGCGCGAGGTGTTCCGGCGGCAGGTTCGCCTGGCGCGCGACGTCGCCCTGCCCCTCGTCGTGCACACGCGCGAGGCGGATGACGAGACGGCAGCGCTCCTTGAAGAGGAAGGCGCCAACGAGACGGGCGGCGTCATCCACTGCTTCACGGGCGGGCCGGAGCTGGCCCGGCGAGCCCTGGCGCTCGGTTTCTACATCTCATTCTCGGGAATCATGACGTTCCCGCGTGCCGAGGTGATCCAGCAGGTCGCCCGCGAGGTACCGGCGGACCGGCTGCTCGTCGAGACCGACGCGCCGTTCCTGGCGCCGCCGCCCCATCGCGGCAAGCGCAACGAGCCTGCGTTCGTCGTCGAGGTGGCGCGGAAGCTGGCCGCGCTGCGAGGGGCGAGCCTCGAAGAGATCGGCCAGGCCGCCCGCCGCAACTACGCGACGCTCTTCCGCCGCGCGCTCTGAAAACGCGCCGGCGGTTTGACAGAATGCCGTGAATCCGGCACTTTACCCGGACCGGTCGGCCCCGTGGCAGGACCGACGCTCCCGAATACCGATAGAGACCATCCCTCCATGGCCGACAGCTCGTTCGACATCGTCAGCAGCGTGGACCTCCAGGAGGTCAAGAACGCGATCGCGCAGGCGATGAAGGAGCTCCAGACCCGCTTCGACCTCAAGGGCACGAACTCCACGGTCGAGCTTTCGGGCGAGGAGCTCGCGCTCGCGTCCTCGGACGAGTTCAAGCTCAAGGCCGTGCGCGACGTGCTCGAGGGCCGGCTCGTCAAGCGCAACGTCCCGCTGAAGGCGCTGACCTACGGCGAGGTCGACAGGGCGCTCGGCGGCACGGTGCGCCAGAAGATCTCGCTCCAGAAGGGGATCCCGACCGAGAAGGCGCGCGAGATCGTGAAGCTGATCAAGGGCAGCAAGCTCAAGGTCCAGGCCGCGATCCAGGGCGACCAGCTCCGCGTCACCGGCAAGAACCGGGACGACCTGCAGGGCGTGATCCGGCTGCTGAAGGGCACCGATCTGGGCATCGACATGCAGTTCACGAACTACCGGTAGCGCGATGGCCGCGGTCAACCCTCTCGGCCGGACGAGCGTGATGGGGCTGAAGGACATCGTGCGCCTGGTCGAGGACGACCTCGGCAAGGTCGAGGAGGTCTTCCGCACCCAGGTCCGCTCCGACGTGCCGCTGGTGGGCGAGATCGGCCGCTACGTCCAGGAGGGCGGCGGCAAGCGCGTCCGCCCCGCCCTGCTGCTGCTCGCGAGCCGGCTCAGCGGCTATCGCGGCGAGCGCGCGGTGACGCTCGCCTCGACGGTCGAGTTCATCCACACCGCGAGCCTGCTGCACGACGACATCATCGACGAGGCCACCACGCGGCGCGGCCGCCGCAGCGTGAACAGCCGCTGGGGCAACGACATCACGGTGCTGCTCGGCGACTTCCTCTACACCAAGGCGATGGCGATGGCGCTGTCGCAGGACAACCTGCGGATCCTGCGCCTGCTCTCCGACGTCACGCTGCGGCTGATCGAGGGCGAGATCCTCGAGATCGAGCGCAACGGCAACATGCGCGTGACGGTCGAGGACCACGTCGACACCATCCGCCGGAAGACCGCCGACCTCTTCGCGGCGTGCACGCGCATCGGCGCGATCCTGGGTGCTTTGGGCGAGGCGCGCGAGGCGGCGCTCGCGAGCTACGGGCTCAACCTGGGCCTGTGCTTCCAGATGGTCGACGACCTCCTCGACTTCACGGCCGAGGAGAAGACGCTCGGCAAGCCGGTGGCGAACGACCTGCGAGAGGGCAAGGTCACGCTGCCGATGATCTTCCTGCTGCGGCGGGGGGGCGACGCGGCCGAGGCCCAGGTGAGGACCGTGCTCGAGGACCGCGCGTTCTCGCGCGTCTCGCGCGACGATCTCGTGCGCCTCGCGCGCGACTGCGGCGCGCTCGAGGAGGCGCGCGCGATGGCCGAGCGCTACGCCGACGAGGCGCGCGCGAGCCTGCTCGCGTTCGAGCCGTCGCCGTACCGCGAGGCGCTCGACGCGCTTCCGGGCTTCATTCTCGCCCGCGACCACTGACGCGCCCGGCGGGGAGCCGCCCTTGACCACGCGCGAGAAGGCCGAGACGCGGATCGCCCGGCTGCGCGAGGAGATCCGCCGCCACGAGCACCTCTACTACGTGCTCGCGAAGCCCGAGATCTCCGACCAGCAGTACGACGCGCTCGAGCGCGAGCTGCGCGAGCTGGAGGCCGAGTTCCCCGACCTCGTCACGCCCACGAGCCCCACGCAGCGCGTGGGGGAGCGGCCCTCGACCGAGTTCCCGACCTTCGTGCACAAGGTCCCGATGCTGAGCCTCGACAACACCTACTCCGAGGAGGAGCTGCGCGAGTTCGAGGAGCGGATCTTCCGGGCGATAGGCGAGCGCGAGATCGCCTACGTCGCGGAGCTCAAGATCGACGGGCTCTCGATGGCGCTCCATTACGAGCAGGGGCGGCTCGCGCGCGCCGTGACGCGCGGTGACGGCGTGCGCGGCGACGACGTCACCCCGAACGCGCGCGCGATCCGCGCGATCCCGCTCGAGCTCCGGGGGAAGACGTGCCCGATTTGCTCGAGGCGCGCGGCGAGGTGTACCTGCCCCGCTCCCGCTTCCTGGCGATCAACGCGGAGCGCGAGGCGGTCGAGGAGGAGCCGTTCGCGAACCCGCGCAACGCCGCCGCGGGCAGCATGAAGAGCCTGGACGCGCGCGTCGTCGGGAAACGCGGGCTCGAGATCTTCCTCTACTCGGCCGCCCACGTCCGTGGAGCGGAGCTGCGCAGCCAGTGGCAGGCGCTCCAGAAGATGCGGGACTGGGGCCTGCGCACGAATCCGGTCTCGCGGCGCTGCCACGGAATGGCGGAGGTGATGGCCGCGATCGAGGAGTGGCGAGGCCTCCGCGACACGCTCGAGTACGAGATCGACGGCGTCGTCGTGAAGGTGGACGAGTTCGCGCTGCAGCAGGAGCTCGGCGCGACCTCGAAGTTCCCGCGCTGGGCGATCGCCTACAAGTACCCGGCGCTGCAGGCGGCGACGGTGGTGGAGGCGATCGAGGTCTACGTCGGGCGCACCGGCAAGCTCACGCCGGTCGCGCACCTCCAGCCGGTCTTCCTCGCCGGCACGACCGTGAGCCGGGCGACGCTCCACAACGAGGAGGAGGTCGCGCGCAAGGACGTGCGCGTCGGCGACACGGTGCTGATCGAGCGCGGCGGCGAGGTGATCCCGAAGGTCGTGAGCGTCCTCGTGGAGAAGCGGCCGGAGCACGCCGCGCCCTGGACGCCGCCCGAGCAGTGTCCGGTCTGCGGCACCGCGGTCGTGCGGGCCGAGGGCGAGGTCGACCGGCGCTGCCCCAACGTCTCGTGCCCGGCGCAGGTGGAGGAGCGCTTCAGGCACTACGCCCGGCGCGAGGCGATGGACATCGAGGGCCTCGGGAACGTCGTGGTGCACGAGCTGCTCGAGCGCGGGCTCGTCAAGGACTTCGCGGACCTCTACGATCTCACCTTCGAGAAGCTCGCCCCGCTCTTCGCGCCGAAGGCGAAGAAGGGCGAGTCGCTCGGCGCGCGGAACCTGCTCGAAGCGATCGAGGCGAGCAAGTCGCGGGAGCTGCGCCGGCTCGTCTTCGGCCTCGGCATCCGCTTCGTCGGCGAGCGCGCCGCGATGCTGCTGGCGCGCCACTTCCGCAGCCTGCGCGCGCTGGCGGAAGCGCCGGTCGAAGCGATCGACGACATCTACGAGATCGGGCCCGCCGTGGCCGGGTCGGTCCACGCCTGGTTCCGCGACCCCGTGAACCAGAAGCTGGTCGCGCGGCTCGAAGAGGCGGGCCTGCGCGTCGCAGAGCAGGGCCAGGAGCCGGGCTCGCTCGCGCTCCAGGGCCAGCAATTCGTGCTCACGGGCACGCTCGACTCGATGACCCGGGACGAGGCCAAGGCCGCGATCGAGGCGGCCGGGGGGCGCGTCACCGGCAGCGTCTCGAAGAAGACCACGGCCGTCGTGGCCGGGCGCGACGCGGGCTCGAAGCTCGAGCGCGCGCACGAGCTGAAGGTCGAGGTGATCGACGAGGCCGAGCTTCGCAGCGCCTCGGCGGCTGAGGGTTATACTGGTCGTATGACGCGCGCCGCATTCGGCCTGGGCCTCGTGCTGGTGGCGTTCCTGGCCGGAACGCTCGGCTATGTGGCGGGCGGAGGCGGCCGCATGAACGCGCCGCCCGCGCCGCCGGGATTCTTCGGAGGGGCGCCCTCGTTCGCCGACGTCGTGGCGGAGGTGAACCCCGCCGTCGTGCACGTCGACGTGATCGAGGAGGGTCCGGGCGGCGCCGAAGACGTCGTCGACGCTCCGGTCCAGGACGTGCCGCGGCGCGGCGAAGGCTCGGGCTTCATCGTCGACCCCGAGGGCTACATCCTCACGAACCACCACCTGGTGCCGGGCACGGGCAGGATCCGCGTCCGGCTCGCCGACCGCCGCGAGTTGCCGGCGCGGCTCGTGGGCTCCGACCCGAGCACGGACCTCGCGCTTCTCAAGCTCGACGCGCGCGGGCTGCCGACGGTGCGGCTCGGCGATTCCGACGGCCTGCGGGTGGGCGACTGGGTGTGCGCGATCGGCAATCCGCTCGAGTTCGACCACACGGTCACGGTGGGCGTGGTGTCGTCGCTCGGCCGCAAGATCTGGAACAAGTCGTTCGACGCCTACATCCAGACCGACGCGGCCATCAACCCCGGCAACTCGGGCGGCCCGCTCGTCAACCGGCACGGCGAGGCCGTCGGCATCAGCGCGGCCGTCAGCAGCGACGCGCAGGGCATCGGCTTCGCGGTGCCGATCAACGTCGCACGCTCGGTGCTCGGGCAGCTCCGGGATCGCGGCAAGGTCGAGCGCGGCTACCTGGGGATCGAGCTGCAGGAGCTCGACCCCGACCTGGCGCGGATGATCGGGCTGGCGGACGCGCGCGGCGCGCTCGTGCTCGACGTCGAGGCGGGCGAGCCGGCGGCCAAGGCAGGCCTCAAGCGCTGGGACGTCATCAAGAGCGTCTCCGGCGAGGCGATCGAGGACGGCGACGGCCTCGTGCGCCGGATCTCGGCGCTGCCGCCGGGAACCGAGGTGCGGCTCGGCGTGATCCGCGACGGCAAGCCGCTCAACCTCCAGGCTCGCCTCGACGTGCGCGCCGCCGACGAGGACGCGCTGACCGAGCCCGCGGCCCTGCCTGCCGGCTCGGGCGTGCGCAAGGGCGACGCGCTCGGTCTCGCGGTCGCCAACCTGCCCCTCGTGACGCGACAGGAGCTGCACATCCCGGCGGACCGCGTCGGCGTCGTCGTGCGCGACGTGCTCGGAGCCGATCCCGGCGTCGACGACATCGAGGAAGGCGACCTCGTGGTCGAGATCAACCGCCGGCCGACGCCCGACGTGGCGGCCTATCGGCGCGTGCTCGCCTCGCTCGACCCCGGCCAGCCCGCCTGGCTCTACGTCTTTCCGCCCGCGGCCGACGAGCTCGTTCCTGACGCGCGTCTACGTGGAGCGCGCGCCCTTGAAGCCTCGCGTACTGATCATCGACGACGAGGACGCGGTGCGCTCGTCGCTGAAGATGATCTTCGAGTACGAGGGCTACGAGACGCTGCAGGCGGCCAACGGCGCCGGTGGGGCTCAAGCTCGCGGAGCAGGAGGCGCCCGACCTCATCTTCCTCGACGTGCGCATGCCGCAGCTCGACGGGCTCGACGTGCTGAAGCGGCTCAAGGAGAAGGATCCTGCGCTGCCGGTCGTGATCCTGCTCGGGCCACGGCACCGTCAAGACGGCGGTCGAGGCCGTCAAGCTCGGCGCCTTCGACTTCATCGAGAAGCCGCCCGACAGCGAGCGGATCCTGATCGCGGCCCGCAACGCGCTCGGCCACAAGAAGCTCGCCGAAGAGAACCGCAGGCTGCGGCTGGTGTTCGACGACCGCTACCGCATGGTGGGGGAGAGCCCGGCGCTGCAGAAGGTCTGGGAGGCCGTGAGGCGCGCCGCGCCGACGAGCGCCACCGTGCTGATCACGGGCGAGAGCGGCGTCGGCAAGGAGCTGGTCGCCCGCGCGATCCACCGCAACTCGCTGCGCGCGCGACGAGGCCTTCGTGCAGGTCAACTGCGCGGCGATCCCCGAGGAGCTGATCGAGAGCGAGCTGTTCGGGCACGAGAAGGGCTCGTTCACCGGCGCGACCGAGAAGCAGATCGGCAAGTTCGAGCTGGCGCACCAGCGGCACGATCTTCCTCGACGAGATCGGCGACATGAGCCTGCGCACGCAGGCCAAGGTGCTGCGCGTGCTGCAGGAGGGCGAGGTCGAGCGGATCGGCGGCAGAAGACGATCGAGGTGGACGTGCGCGTGATCGCCGCCACCAACAAGAACCTCGAGGAGGCGATCGAGCCGGGACCGTTTTCCGCGAGGACCTGTTCTTCCGGCTGTCGGTGGTCCCGATCGCGGTGCCGCCGCTGCGCGAGCGGCCCGAGGACATCGCCGCCGCTCGTCGAGCACTTCGCGCGCCAGTTCCGGCAGGAGAACAACGTACGCGCGCGCGGCTTCAGCAAGGAGGCGGTGGACGCGCTCGCGCGCCACGCCTGGCGCGGCAACGTCCGCGAGCTCAAGAACGCCGTCGAGCGGCTGCTGATCATGGTGGAGGACGACGAGGTCGGGCCCGACGACCTCAAGGACGTTCTGCGCCGCACCGCCGAGGAGCCCGCCTCGGCGCCCGGCCGCCGCGACGCTCCGCGACTTCAAGGAAGGCGCCGAGCGGGCCTTCCTGGTCCAGAAGCTGCGCGAAAGCGGCTGGAACATCTCGGCCACCGCCAACGCCATCGGCACGCCCCGCTCGAACCTCTACAAGAAGCTCGAGGCCCTACGGGATCAGCCAGGAGAAGGACGGCTAGAGCCGGGACGCCCACAAGTGCCCGTGGGCAAGAGGCTTTCGGAATCCACGGCAGCGGCGATGTTACCGGTTTCGGCAGGCATCTCCTGCCAAACGAGTCCAGTGGCACGTCGTGCCAATAGATTGGCGCGAACTGCCAATGATCCCCGGTCAGTTCAGAGTCATCATCTGACAGCGAGCCGCTGCTCGATCTCTGACCCGGGGGGAAGATATGCATTTGCTCACTGTCACTCTTGCGGCGCTGTCCGTGCTCGCCGCGGCGTCAGCCCATGCCCAGTCGCTCACGATCACGCGTGGCGGCTCGCGCTCGTCGCAGCAGGCACGCGCGGAGCAGTTCACCGGAGCCGTGCGTGTCGAGACCTTGTGGGAGGCCATAGCACCCTCGGACACCAGCGGGGCCTCCGGTCACGTTCGAGCCAGGTGCGCGTACCGCGTGGCACACACATCCGCGGGGACAGATCCTAATCGTCACGGCCGGGACGGGACGCGTCCAGCGCTGGGGCGATCCGATCGAGGAGATCCGGCAGGGCGACGTGGTGAGGATTCCGCCCGGTCAGAAGCATTGGCACGGCGCATCGCCCAACAGCTCGATGACGCACACGGCCGTGACAGAGCAAGCGAATGGGATCCGGGTGGAGTGGATGGAGCACGTGACCGACGAGCAGTACGGGGCGCCATCCGCGACAGCCGGCGGAGAGCAGCGCGCGACCGAGCCGTCACGAGCCCAGATGCTGGTCGGCGACTTCGCCCCGAAGCTCGCGGAGCTGACCGACACCGTGTTGTTCGGCGACGTGTATCAGCGCCCAGGGCTGTCGCCGCGCGATCGGGCGCTCGTGACCGTGAGTGCCCTGGTGGCGCTCAATCGCCCGGACCAGCTGCGCAGTCATCTGGTGCGCGCGCAGGCGAACGGCGTCACGAAAGCGGAGCTTGCCGAGGCGATCACGCAGCTGGCGTTCTATGCGGGATGGCCGAACGCCATGACCGCCGCGCAGGTCGCGAAGGAAGTGGTGAAGTGAAGGGCTCGAGAGGGCGAAGGAACAACTCCGCGGTGTGACACCTGCGAAAGCGTCACGCCGCCCCGTCCGGCTCGATCGCCGGCCCCTTACAGTCGCGGCCATGGCTTACGCGCTGCTGCTTCGATTCGACTCTGCTGGTCCCTGCCCCATGCTGGTTCGCGACGACGAGCGCCTCGATCGCGGCGATGGAGTCCGTTACCGGTTCGTAGCGGAGGCCGATACCTGGGAAGACGCCGAGGCAATCCGGCGACAGCTCGAGCGGCAGATCGAGGCGCGAGAGCTCGAGGCCGGGTTCGCTGGCGGGCCGGCAAGTTTGCCCTTGACTCATCGTGCTCGTGGAGGGCAAAGTCCCGCCTGACCATCAGCGCCTCACTCTCTTCTCGTTCGTTGCCCACGGACAGCGCCGCTGAGGGGCCTGACGCCTAGCTTCGTCAGTCAAAGAGGAGGTGAGCGATGTCCCGGCTAGTCCGATCGCTGGCGCTGGCAGCACTTGGGTCCATCCTGCTGACGTCTTCGGGCTACGGTCAGACTGCGGTCGTCCTGCAGAACGCCAACCTGCGCCGCGACCCCTCGACCGCGCAGGCGCCGATCCGGCTCCTGCAGCCGCAGGAGCAGCTCCAGGTGCTGAGCCTCACGGCGACGAACGGCTACTACAACGTCGCGACGCTGCAGAACGAGCAGGGCTGGGTCTTCGGCCAGTTCATCGAGATCGACGAGAGCCAGGTCAAGGGCCGGACGAACCGCAACACCAACCTCCGACGGGACCCGTCCGCCTCGCAGCCGGCGATCCGGCTGATGCCGCCCGGCGAGGAGCTGGACATCATCGATGCGGCGCCCACGGCGAACTACTACCACGTGCGCACGCGCGTGCCCGAAGAAGGCTGGGCCTACCAGCCGTACATCGACGTCGTTCAGGTGACGCCGCCGCCGCCTCCGCCACCGCCCGACCAGCAGACGCCTTTCCCCGACGCGCGCGACGCGCCGACCCCGGGCTGGAACGGGCCCGTCTTCCGGCTCAGCCAGGACTATCCCGACAACGCGCCGCCGGCGGAGAACAAGCCCTGGAAGGCGTTCGACTTCCGCACGCAGGCCGACCAGTACATCCGCGCCGTGCTCGCGTACGCGATGGAGGGCAATCGCGAGGTCGACTGGAAGGGAGCCGATAACGCCGTCCGCAAGTGGTACCACGCGCCCTGGCTGCACGTGAACGCGGGCGGCCGCGAGTTCGTCCACGGCCTCACGCGCGAGAGGACGTCGCGGCCGCGCGAGCTGCACCCGCAGCAGTCGAGCCAGTTCAAGAACTACGCGGTCGGCCTCTACAACCCGTCGGCCGGCCACACCGTCGGCCGCGTCTGGCGCGACCACGAGAACCCGGACGCGAGCGCCGCGCGCTTCTCCGACGGAGCCGTGGGGGTCAAGCTGCTGTTCACGACCGCGACGGTGGCGCAGGTGCCCTACCTCGCGAACGCGTTCGAGTGGGACGCGCACGTCTCGCTCATCGGATCGGACGCGCGACAGGTCCGCAAGGTGCGGCTGCTCCAGATCGACGTCGCGGTGCGAGACTCGCGCGCGGACTCGACGACCGGCTGGGTGTTCGGCACGTTCGCGTACGACGGGACGGCCGCCGGCGCCACGCCGTGGGACCGCATGCGGCCGGTCGGGCTCACCTGGGGCAACGATCCCACGCTCACGCCGACGAGCGGCGGCGGGCCGCAGGAGTCGATCATCCTCAACCGGACCTTCGACGGCGCGACGCTGCGACTGGGATGGGCCGGCCGTCTCAACGGCCCGGTCGACAGCCCGGACTCGGCGTGCCTCTCGTGCCACGGGACGGCGCAGCGGCGCTTCGTCGCCGGAGCAGTGCCGACCGGCACGAACACCCAGCGCCTGCGCTGGTTCCGCAACCTCGCGCCCGGAGTGCCCTTCGAGACGGGGCAGACCTCGCTCGACTACTCGCTGCAGCTCGCCGGCGGGATTCGCAACTTCTTCGCGAACCGCCAGCCGTCCGATCGCTAGAGCCGGGTGCTCGTACTGCCTCGCTGCACCGCCGCCGCGGCCATCCTCGCGCTCGCCGTTCCGTCAGGGCTCCTGGCCCAGGCGCTCGGCGACCGCGTCGAGCTCAAGGCCTCGCACCACCTCGGCGTCCCGCTGCACGCGCAGGCGGGCGGCGGCCTGACGTTCGAGCGAGTCGCCGGCCGCACGGTCGCCACCGTCGTCGAGCTGCAGCCGAGCGGCGCCTGGCTCCGAGTGCAGCTCGAGGACGCGCGCTCCGGCTGGATCGCGCGGCGCTACGTCGGCCGCGTGCTCGCCGCGCCCGAGCCCCCCGACGTCACGGAGGACGAGAGGCTCGTCTGGGAGTCGCCTTCGGGATGCGAGGAGATCGTCCGCGCGGGCCGGCGCATGCCCAGGTCGGACGCGAGCGCGCTGCGCGTCGGGACGTGGAACATCCGCTGGTTCCCGATCGGCTGCACGGCGCAGGAGGACTGTCCCGAGAACGCGACGAACGTCGCCTGGCTCGCCTGCGCCATCGCCTGGATGGACCTCGACCTGCTCTCGCTCAACGAGATCCTGGACACGCCGGCGGGACGGGCCCGGCTCGCCGACCTCAAGAACCAGCTGCGTGCCCGCACCGGCGTGCGCTGGGCGTCCGACCTGAACCGCTGCGGTCCCGCGGCCGCGCAGCACGTGGGCTTCCTGTGGAAGACGTCTCGTGTGAGGCTCGATCGCTTCGCCGACATCCCGGAGATGAACGGCGCGTTCGTGCCGGGGATGTCGCCGGACGCGTGCGCCGAGAACCTGCGGCCGGGGCGCTACGCCCGCGTGCGCTCGACCGCGCCGGGCGGCGTGACGCTCAACGCCGTCTCGGTCCACTTCGACAGCGGCGTCGCCGATCGCGACTACCAGAACCGGCGGACGGCCGTCGCGCGCATCGCCGCGCTCGCGCTGCGGGGCCGGCCGATCGTGGAGCTCGACCGCGACATCCTCGTGCTCGGCGACTTCAACACGATGGGCCGCAGCGAGCCGTCGCCCGTCTCCGGGGAGCAGGAGATCGCGATGCTCGAGGACGAGCTGGCGCCGGCCTTCCGTCGCATGGTCCCGAGCCTCGCCTGCTCGGAGTACTTCCAGCCCGACCCGGCCGTGGAACGCCAGCGCGCGACGCTGCTGGACCAGGTCGCCGTCAGCTCGGGGATGCAGGAAGCCGCCACGACGTCGCGCATCACGGGCTACTGCGCGGTGAGGCGCTGCGCGGACGTGACAGGCGCCATGCCGGCCGCCTACCAGGCCCTTTCCGATCACTGCCCGACGGTCTTCGAGGTGGCGGACCGAAGCCTCGATCCTCGAGCGCCCGACGGGGTGGTACCCTAGAGGTGTTCGCGGAGCGGGCTGGACGATCGTCGCGGCGGCGCAAGAGCCGGGGAGGAAAGTCCGGACTCCAAAGGGCAGCGTGCTGGTTAACGGCCAGCGGGGGCGACCCCAGGGAAAGTGCCACAGAAAGCGATACCGCCGAACTCGCGGGGGTGACCCCGCGGGTGGCAAGGGTGAAAAGGTGCGGTAAGAGCGCACCGCCGTCGTGGTGACACGGCGGGACAGGGAAAACCCCACGCGGAGCAAGGCCGAATAGGGGGGCGTTTGAGGTCGGCCCGGCCGAAGCCCCCGGGTTGGTCGCTGGATCCCGCGGGCAACCGCGGGACTAGAGGAATGATCGTCGCCGCCGCGCAAGCGGCGGGACAGAATCCGGCTTACAGGCCCGCTCCGCGAACTTTCTTTTTTCTGGGGGGTGTTGCGTCACACCCCCCAGACCCCCCGCTCGCTACGCGGGAGTGAATCCCGCTTCGCTCGCCGCCCGTTGCTTCCACCGGCGCTGCGTCGCGTCCCTCAGACTCCCTGCTCGTTCGCGGAGTGATCCCCTCAACTCCCGCCCGTTGCCCTCAGCCCCGGTTCGCGAGCTTTTGTTCCCAGGCTTTCTGGAGATCGGCGTAGCTGAGGCCGATCGCGGCCGGCAGGGCTTCGGCGGGCTTCTGGCCCGCGGCGAGGGCCGCGACGATGCGGCGCAGGCCGTCGGTGCCGTACTGCTTCATGATGTAGGCGACGGCCGAGAGGCTGCCCGCGTAGGCGAGCTGAGCGCGCGCCTCGGGAAGCCCCACGAACGGCCGCTCGAGGGACTCGAGCTTCGGCAGCTGCGTGGAGCGAGCGAGGCTCACGAGGCCCTTGTCCTCGCGGCCGGGGTCTCCGCCCTCGAGCCACTGCGCGAGGCCCTCCTGCAGCCAGGTCGGACAGTTGGCGCCGGTGCGCGCCGCGACGAACGAGTGGGCCATCTCGTGCCTCAGCACGCGCACGAGGCCGGCCGTGGGCCGCTCGAGGCCTGCCACGGGCACGCGGATGATGCCGTCGTTCCAGGCGGCCACCCAGCCCGGGGCGCGCGTCGTGTCGTAGAAGGCCTTCGCGGTCTGCAGCACCACCGTCACCGGGAAGCCGGGCGCGAAGCCGAGCTTCTGCTCGTGGTCCTGCCAGGCCTGGTCGAGCACCTTCACGATCGAGAGGCCGAGCGGCTGATCGGCGGCGCCGTCGAAGCGGATGCGGAAGCGCGCGCTCGATTCCGTTTCGCTGACGGGGCCGAGCGCGTCGAGCTTCTCGGTGAGGCGCGGCGTGGGCGCGGTGGCGGCCGCGCGCTGGTACTGCTCGCGCGCCGCCGCGAAGTCGCCGGCGTCGGCGAGCGCGTCGCCGAGCAGCTCCAGCGAGCGCGGGTTCTCCGGCTCGAGCGCGAGCGCGTCGCCGAGCGTCTGTCGGGCGCGCGTCGCGTCGCCGAGCGCCACCTGCACCGCGGCCAGCGCCTGCAGCGCAGGGACGGACTGCGGCCGGCGGAAGACGGCGACGCGCGCGTGCAGCAGGGCCTCCTGCGTCTCGCCGGCCGCGAGCCGCTCGCGGCTCAGTCGCACGTCCGGGTCCTCGAGGCCGGGGCCGCCGCCCGCCGCCTCCACGCGCGCCACGAGCTCGCGCGGCACGGAGTAGATCGCGTCGTTGCGCTGGTAGCGGATGTCGGCGCCCTCGACCCAGGCGCGGTCGGCCTCGATCACGCGCCCGCTCGTGAGCACGATCGAGTCGGCGCTGCCCGGGCTGGCGGCTGCGCCGAGCGCCGCGGCGACGAGGACGAAGCGGCGCACGGTCAGGGGAGCAGTTCGTTGAGCGGGGAGAGGCGAGGCGTGGCGCCGCTCTGCCGGAAGTAGGCGGGCACGCTGTTGCGCCCCGCTTCGCCGCCGGGCGCGTGTCGTAGACGCCCCAGCACAGGCGGTAGCAGCTGCGGCCCTGGAACGTGACCGGCAGGATGAACAGCTCGTCGCCCGGCACCGCCTGCACGGCCTTGGCGATGGTGTCCGTCGAGCACGCCGTGAGCAGCTGGTTGCTGAAGCGACCCCGCGCGCCCGGAGCCAGCGACGTCGCGAAGGACTTCGCGGCTTCCGCGAAGGAGCCCTGGCGCAGCAGCGCAGGACCGTCGCCGCCGGTGCGCGCCGTCGCGGCGGGCGGAGGTGTTGCGGCCGGCCGCGGCGAGGGCGTTGGCGCGGCTGCCGTCGGCTTCGGGGTCGCGGGCACGGGCGTCGGCGGAGGAGCCGTGGGCGTCGCCGCGGCGACCGGAGCCGGCGTCGGCGTCGCGGCCGCGGAGGCCGCCAGCGTGGGAGCCGTCGTGGCCGCGAGCGTCGGCGGCGGCAGCGTCGTCGTGGGAGCGGCCGCAGCCGTCGTCGGAGGCGCCGGTGAGGCGACGCCTGCGGCTCCGGGGTACGCAGCAGGAAGTACCAGGCGGCCACGGTCGCCAGCACGACGCCGGCGAGGCCCGCGAAGATCAACGGAAGCCGCGAAGACGACGACGCGGCGGTCCGCGCAGCGGCCCTGCGGGGCGGCGACGAGGCCGGTCGGAACTGCGGCTCGAACTTGTCCTGGCGCTGGCGCTCGCTGGCGGCCTTGTTGGCGACGGCGCCCGGGTTGAGCAGCGCGTCGAGGGCGGCGAGGTCCTCCTGGCTCGGCTTCGAAGGGGCCGGTGCAGGCGTGGGGAACCCGTGCTCGGGGAGCACCCCCACCGGCTCCGCGTTGGCGGCTCCGAAGCCGGCATACGAAGGCACCGGTGGCGGCGGAGGCTCGACCGTGTTCGGAGGCGCGGTTGCCGACGGGCTCAGCGGACCGAAGGGGCTGTAGACGGTCCCCGTCGGCTCGGAAGCGAACGACGGAGCCTCCGGGACGATCAGCGTGGGAGCGGCGGAGGAGTACTCCGCTTCGGGCGCCTCTTCGGGCGCCTCTTCGGGCGGCGGGGCAGGCGAAGGCGGCGGCGACGACGAGAACGAGGGCGCCGGCATCGCGTAGGCCGTCTCCGGGGAAGGCTCCTCGGTCTTCGGCTCGAAGGCCATCCGCTCTTCGGGCTTCGCCTCGGTCTCGGCACGCTTGATGTAGTCCGCCATCGTGAAGATGGGCGCCTGTCCCGGCAGCATGGTCGTCTCGGCGGTGAAGACAGGTGGCTCGTCCGGCTCGACCTCCGGGAAGGCTTCGGCTTGCGGCGCAGCGTCGAAGCTCAGCGGCGCCTGCGCCGGTGCGGGCTCGGGCTCCGACTCCGGAGCGGCGAACCCAGGGACGGATTCGGATGCGAAGCCCCCTTGGTCGGCAGATCGGCCACCGCGACCGACTGGATCGGCACCGTGTACATCGGCCCTTCGTCCTGCCCGAAGCCGCTCTGCGCCTCCTCGGCGAGGTCGACCTCGCCGCTCGCCGCGGCACCCTCCTTCTTGCGCACGATGTCGAGGAAGAACATCGCGCAAGCCGTCTTCATGGCCTCGAACTCGTCGAGCCGCGTGAGCGCGATCGCGTCCTTGAGCGTGCGCCGACCGTCGAGGCGCTCGAGCACCGGCCACACGTCGGCCCGCACCTCGGCGAGCGCGCTCTCGCCCTCGGCCGACGGCTCGAGCACGTTCGAAAGCTCCAGGTGGCGGAGCGCGAACGGGCGGTCGCCGACGCGCTGGACGGCGGCGAGCAGCAGCTTCTCGGTCGACAGCTTGAGGTCGACGGCGCCCTTCGGCAGCACGCCGTCCTCGACTCGAAGGTGCCCGAGTCCCAGGCCAGCACGTCGGCCAGGATGCGCTCGACCTTCATGCGCGCGGCTTCGCCCAGCTCGCGCTGGTTCACGAAGCCGCTCTCGGCCAGCACCTTCGCGAGCGGGTTGCCGGGGCCGACCTTGGCGTTGACCTCGTCGAGCTGATCGCGCGTGATGCGGCCGCTCTCGATCAGGATCGCGCCTAGCTGGTCCTTCGGATCGTTGGACGACCCGAAGAGCACGCGTCCGCCGCGGAAGTACAGGGCCTTTGGGTGGACCGGGCCGTTGACCTTGAGCGAGCCCGTGGCCCCGTGGCGATGCAAGTCCACGAGAAGATGGGGGAACGACTGAGGATCAATGTTCCCGCTGACCGGGAACGCTTCCGCCATTCCACCCTCCAGCAACACACGTGTCCCGAAGGCCCGCTGCCCCGGGAACAAAAAGTCCAGAAATCATAGCACGTTCGGCGACGTTTGTTGACATGATTTCGAGCAGCCGCGTACACTGCCTGACGGGAGGTCATCTTGAGCGAAACCGGCCGGGGGCGCGAGGACGACTGGTTCCGGGCGAACGAGCGGGAGCTGCTCGAGCAGGCGCAAGCGCGCCCGCGAGGAGCGGGAGGCCGAGCGCAAGGCCAAGGAGACCCAGGCCGAGCGCGACACGCTCAAGGCCCTCCACTACCTGAAGTGCCCGAAGTGCGGCCACGACTTGAAGCCCGAGCCGCTCCAGGGCATCGAGATCGACCGCTGCACGTTCTGTGAGGGTTTCTTCGTGGACGCGGGCGAGCTCGAGCAGCTCTTCTTGACGCGGGAGCAGTCGAAGCGTCAGAGTTTCCTGCGTAGCCTGCTCCGCATCTGACGCCGCTCGCTTCGGAGGAGTCGTGCCCTATCTCATCGACGGCAACAACCTCCTCGGCTCGTGGGGAGGGCCGGCCGTGCCGGGCGACGGCCGGCACGAGTCGTGCGCCGAGTCTCGGCCTTCTGCCGCGCCAAGGGAGCGCGCGCGACGATCGTGTTCGACGGCGCGCCCTTCCGTCCCGAGCTCGCGGACCAGCACCTGGGCGCCGTCACCGTGCGCTTCCCCGCCCAGGGGCTCGACGCCGACTCGCTGATCCGCACGATTCTCGACGCGGTCGACCGGCCGGGCGACTGGATCGTCGTGACCTCGGACAAGCCCGTTACTCCTACGCCCGCACGCGCGGCGCGCGGGCGCTCAGCGCTCGCGAGTGGAACGAGCTCGGGCGTCAGGAGGGCCGCGCGCCGCGCTCCCTGATCGCCCGCGACCGGGCGACGGACAAGCCGGACCGCGAGACGGACGTCGAGGGCTGGCTGAAGCGCTTCTCGGGCGAATGAGGGAAGATTCGGACGCGGTCGGCCGCCCGCCGCGCGGGCGGTGGCCGTGGCTCCTCGCGTTCGCGCTGTCGTTCGCCGCGAGCGGCTGCGCCGGCAAGCGCGCCGTCCCCGATCTCCATCAGGCCCGCCAGCAGGTTGAGAGCTATATCGACTCCGGCCGCTACGCCGCCGACTGTGCGGCGGTCGCGGCGAAGGCGCGCGAGTACCTCGATCGCCGCGCTCCGCAGGTGAAGAAGCCCGCGGCCGTCTTCGACGTCGACGAGACCTCGCTCTCGAACTGGCCGGCCTATCGCGTGATCGGCTGGGCCCGCGTCACTGCGGGACCGTGCGACCTCCAGAACGGCCCCTGCGGGCTCCGCACCTGGCAGGGGATGGCCCAATCGAAGGCGATCGCCTCGACGCTCGAGCTGGCTCGCCACGCGCGCAGCCGGGGCGTGGCAGTCTTCTTCATCACGGGTCGGCCCGGGAGCCTGCGCGAGGCGACCGAGCTCAACCTGCGTGACGAAGGGTACGAGTGGGAGCGGGTCATCGTCCTGCCGGAGGGCGTGTCGTTCAAGAGCGCAGCGGGCTTCAAGGCGGCCGAGCGACGAAAGCTGACCGAGGAAGGCTTCACGATCCTCCTCAGCATCGGCGACCAGCAGAGTGACCTCTCAGGCGGATAAGCCTAGCGCACTTTCAAGCTGCCGAACCCCGTCTACTTCCTCCCTTAGCGCGGCACCTACGCGCGTCAACGCTTCGCGCTCGCGCTGCCTCACGCTGACAGACGCAAGCTCCCGGCAGCGTCGTCTTCGCTGTTCAAGAAGCGTTGCAGCGAGTTTTCCGCCGGCCTATATTGGCTATAAGCCCGCCAGCCACGCGTCCCAGTGAGCACCACCGTGCGGTTCTCGGAGGTGCAATAAAAAAAGTGCGCTGTTGTGAGTCTTTTCCGCAGCAGAACGACGGAGGTTTAAATGGCAGTCAAACCAATTCCCGAGGGGTATCACTCCATCACGCCGTACCTGATCATCAAGGGCGCCGCCGCCGCCATCGACTATTACAAGAAGGTGTTCGGAGCGCAGGAGCGGATGCGCATGGACGGTCCCGGCGGCACCATCGGACACGCCGAGCTCGAGATCGGCGATTTCGCTGATCATGCTGGCCGACGAGTCCCTGGAGATGGGGCACCGGAGCCCGAAGACGCTGGGCGGGTCGCCGGTCTCCGTCGTTCTTCTATGTCCAGAACGTGGACGCCGTCTTCAAGCGCGGCCTCGACGCCGGGGGCAAACAGGTGCGGCCTGTGGAGAACCAGTTCTACGGTGACCGGATGGGTTCGCTCGAAGATCCGTTCGGGCACATCTGGAGCGTGGGGACGACGTCGAGGACGTCACGCCCGCCGAGATGGAGCGGCGCGCGGCGGAGATGGCGAAGCAGCACGCCTGATCGATCGGCGCCGACGAGGACGCCGTCCTCGGCGTTGTCAACCGAGAATCCTCCAGAAGGGGTCCGTCGTGCGCCGTCACGCGATGGTCACACGGCGAGTCCACGTTTGGAGACATGAGAACGTTGCGCCGCCCCAGCTTCGCGGCGAGCACGGGAAGGGGACTTCGATCCTGCTCTTCCTCTTGCTGGCGTGCGCGGCGGTGCCGC
>CAVUTB010000012.1:0-375594 GCA_963744315.1 uncultured Acidobacteriota bacterium | reverse complement strand
ACAGCTGCAGGTTCATGTTGTCGGCGGCGATGTCGGTGAGGTCCACGATCGCGGCCGCGTTGACGCCGATCGCGATCGCGATCGCCTCCGAGATCTCCTCGCGGCGTCGCGCCGAACTTCAAGGCCTTCTTGATGTGGCCCTCGAGGCAGCCCTGGCACTTCGCCGCGAGGCTGGCGCGCGATCGCGATCAGCTCCTTGGTCTTGCGGTCGATGACCGAGGGCTTGTAGGTCTCCTTGTAGAACTGGAAGTAGATGTTGCGGAATCGCGGGTCGACCATCGTGTAGGAGGTCGGCTGCTCGGGCTGGCCTCGCCGTTGTCGTCTTCGGGGAAGGGCTGGTGATGGTGCTTCTTCTCCTCGCTCACTGAGTCCTCCTCCGCTCCTCGCTCGCGGGCTGCGACGCCAGGCTCGTCGGTCGCGCCGCGCCGTGCGCGACTTCTTCAGCAGCTCCGTACACGCCCGCGTGCTCGTAGGCGGGCGTCGCGTCGCGGTACGCGCCGCCGTGGCTGGTGCCAGGCACGACCAGCACCCGGCGCGCCTCGCCGGCCGCGTCCTTCAGCGCGAACGCGATCTCCTTGGGCATGCGCCGGTCCTCCGAGTTGCACACGAACAGCGCCGGGCCGGCCCTTGAGCTTCTTCGCGGCCGCCACCACGTCGACCGCGCTCGGGTCGAAGCCGCCGCGGCGGCCGATCCAGAAGAGCGCCGAGGTCCGCGCCCGGCCAGCGCGGGAACGAGCCGCAGCCACCAGCGGAAGCCGCGGCCATGGCCAGGTGGTGCGGACGGTGTCGCGCAGGCTGCGGTAGCTGCTGTCGCACACGAGCGCCGGCGATGCCGGGATCGTCGGCGGCCGCCAAGGTCGACCGCGCGCCGCCCGAGCGACACGCCCCACACCACCACCGGGCCCGGGCGACCGCTCGCGCGCCAAGCGCGACGGCCGCCTTGACGTCCTCCTTCTCCTTGACGCCGAGCGTGGTCGCCTCGCCGCCGCTCTCGCCGTGATGGCGCAGGTCCAACAGCACGCGTTCCAGCCCTCGCGTGGAGGAAGGGCGCCCTGCTGCACCATTTCGATGCGCGAGCGGTTCAGGCCGTGGACCAGCACGACGCGTGCCCTTGGCCTGCTCGGCGGGGACCCACCAGCCCTTGAGCGGACGCCGTCGGTGGACTGGAACGACGACGTCCTCGAAGGCGAGCTCGAAGGACTTCGGCGTCAGGCCGGCGTTTTCCTTGTCGGGGAACTGGAAGCGCCGGGTCGTGGCGATGCCGCCCAACCAGTACGGCGCCAGCACCATCGTCACGAGCACGTACGCGACGGCGGTCAGCGCAACGAGGCCGACCAGGATCCGCTTCATCCAGAAGCCGCATCGCGCTCGCGCTCCTCCCGGAACGCTCATCATAGACGGAAGCGGAAACAAAAAGGCGGGGAACGCTCGGCTCGACACAACGGCCGCGATCCGTGAGCCTCTCTGGGGGCAGTTGATCGGCTCTGGCGCGCCGTCACCTCGTCGACAGCGTCGCGTTCCCCCGTCCTATTCCTTTGTACGCTCCTGGGGCCTCGTAGTTTCGGCCGAAGTCGTGAAAGGTTGTCACCGGCGGAACATCCCGATTTCGAGCACCGCGTCGCACGGCCACGCATCTCGACGTGCCCATTCCTCTGAATACGTGACGGGCACCCAGACGCCGGGCTCGCCCGCGCGGCGGCCGATCAGCGCGGGAATGAAGTCGCGCACGTCGTCGCCGGCGCAGATCGCCGAAAGCGGCGGCACGCGCTCCGCGGCGCGCGCCAGCGCGGCGCGCACGTCGGCGCGCAGCTGCGCCGTGCCGAACCAGCCGTGGACGCGAATGCCCAGGAGCAGCGCCGCGGCGAGCGCGATGGACACCTGCGCGCGACGGCCGCTCGACGAGACGCGCCGCGCACCGCGCGCGCGAAATGCCAGCGGAGCGAGCGAAGCGCAGAGCACACCGAAAGCGAACCACAGCAGCTCGGACGGGCGCACGGATCGCAGCGCGCTCTGCGCCTCGCCGAACGAGAGGGCGCGCGCGAGCGGCATCAGGCCCGGGCCCGCGAAGGCGAGCGCCAGGCCGAGAATCGCGAGGAGCCGGGTCGCGCGGCGCGGCGGCCGAGAGGCGCCCAGGAGAATGAAAGCAGCGCACGCCAGCAGCGTCGCTGCCGCGAGCACGGGCTGGGCCAGCGCTCCCGCGGCGAGCAGCAGCGCGGCGGCGACCGCCGACGAGCGCGAGGCGTGCCCCACCACGAGCGCGGCCGCCGGCAGCAGCAACGCGAGCGCCACGAGCGCCTCGCCGTCGCCCCACAGGGCGAGAAAGGCCGGCCAGGGCGACGCGGCGAGGCCGACGAGCGCCCCGGCGGCGGCGGCGTGGGGGCTCGCCCACGTCGCGTGCAGCGAGAAGAGACCGACGAGCAGCAGCGCCGCGGCCGCGGCCACCACCCACGGCGCTGCGCGCCCGGGGTCGAGCCCGCTCACGAGCGAGAGGTCGGCAATCGAGCGTCGCGACGGCTGGCGCGTGGGCGCCGACGGGCGCGAGCGGCAGCAGCGGCTCCGCGGTCGCCGGAATCCCGTCGCGCCACACGACGAGACGCGCGGTCGTCGTCTGGAAGGCGACGCGGACCCCGGGCGCGTTGTGCCAGAGCGCGGCCGGCGCGAGCAGGCCGAGCGCGGCCGCGAGCACGACGAGCGAGGGCCCGGTTCGCAGCAGCGGCGGCGGCAGGCCGGGGCGCTCGACAGCCGGCGGCGACGGCTTGGGCGGCCAGCCCGGCGGGGGGTCGACCTCGTGCTTCGGCAAGAGCCGCAGCAGCGCGAGCAGGCACGAGCCCGCGAGCGTCGCGGCCAGCACGCGGCTGCGGCCGGCTCCCGCGAACGGCCACCACCACGCGCTCAGCACCCAGAACGCGAGCGACAGCGGCGCGACGGTCGTCCACGGCGCTCGCACCACGAGCAATCCCGGCAGCAGCAGGAGGGCGAGCCCGACGAGCGCCACGGCCGGGCATTCTACGCGTAGCGCCGTGCGCCGTCGGCTTTCGGCTAGGATGGCGCCTTCAATGGCTCGCGCCTTTGGCTGCCGCGCCGTCCTCTTCGACTGGGACGGCACTCTCGTGGACTCGGCCGAGCGCACGTTCCGCTGCTACGCGCGGGTCTTCGCCGTCTTCGGGATCGCGTTCGACCGGGCGGACTTCGAGCGAACCTACTCGCCCGACTGGTATCGCACCTACGCGCAGATCGGGCTGCCGGACGAGGACTGGGCCGAGGCCGACGCGCGCTGGATCGCCTGCTACGAGACCGAGCCCAGCACGCTCATTGCCGGGGCGCGCGCCGGGCTCGAGCGGCTCTCAGGCTCGGGCCGCACGCTGGGGCTCGTGACGAGCGGGGACGCCGCGCGCGTCCGCGGCGAGATCGCGGCGCTCCAGCTCGAGGCGCTCTTCGCGACGGCGGTCTGCGGCGGCGAGACGGCGCGGCGCAAGCCCCACCCCGAGCCCCTGCTCGTGGCGCTCGAGCGGCTGGGGATCCCGCCCGCCGAGTGCGCCTACGTCGGCGACAGCCCCGAGGACGTCGAGATGGCCAGGGCGGCGGGCTCCTTCGCCGTCGGCATCCCCGGAGGCTTCCCGAACCGCGAGGCGCTCGTGGCCTCGGCCCCGGACCTCCTCGTCCCGAGCCTCGAGCAGGCCGTCCTTGCCCTGCTCGACGGCGAGCCCGGGCGCGGCCGCGGGTGACGGCGCCCTAGCGCTTCAGGAGCTGCTTCAGCAGCCGGAGCTGCACCTTGGCGGCGTTCCTGACCTCGAGGTGCCGGCTCTCGCGCAGGAGCTGCTCGAGATAGTCGATGTCTTCCTCACGGCGCATCTGGCGCGCGAGGATCTGCCCGATGTGGCGGTCGCCGGCGAAGGCCTTGAGCCGCTCGGCGTCGCAGATCTTCTTGGCGGCCTCCTGGCGCACGAAGAAGTGGCGGTTGCTCCGGACCACCGCGACGAGCTCGTCGTCCGAGCCGTGAACCGCCGGCAGCGACTCGATGCGGAAGACCAGCTCGTCGTCCGGGAGCGCCAGCCAGCCCGTGTCGCCCGTACCCGGACCGGCCGCGACCTCCGTCCGGAAGTAGTCGGCCATCCGGGCTCAGATGATCGAAGCCGCGCGGCGCAGGAAGCCCTCGACGAGCGAGTCCAGCGCCTGCTGCTCCTCCTGTCCCACGCCGTCGAAGCTCACCCCGAACACGTAGCCACCGCGTTCGGCCTGGCGCGTCCAGCGAACGGTCGCGGGCAGTCGAAGCGCCACGGGTTGCCGCGCCAGGCGCAGCTCGATCGTGAGCGCCGTGCCGATGGCGGGGGGCTCGAGCTCGACGCTGACACGGCCACCACCGCGGCTGATGTCCGTCAGGAACGCCGAGACGCGCTCGTCGCCGACCACGTAGCGGCAGGGCGCCACGAAGGGCTGGATTCGCTGGGACTGGCGCCGCTTGTCGTAGCCGACCATGAGGCGGAGGGCCTCTCTCAGGCGAGTCTACTGCTCGGAAGCCGTTGCCTGGGCCTCTTCGCCCGCCACGCTGTTGAGGAGCGCCTTCAGCTCCTTCCCCATCTTGAAATAGGGGATTTTCTTGGGCGGGACGTCGACTTTCTCACCGGTCTTGGGGTTGCGTCCCTTGCGCGGTGCACGGTTCCTGAAGCGGAACGAGCCGAAGCCGCGGATCTCGACTTCCTGGCCGTTCTGGAGCGCCGAAACGATGCTGCGCAGGGCGGCCTCGACGATGATCCCGGCTTGGACCTGGGTGATGTCGAGGCGCTTGGCCACGACCCCGATCAGGTCCGCTTTCGTCATTGCAGTCCGGGCCGGCTCGACCATTCCGCGGAGCTCCGTGGGCTTCCCCGGTCTCATACCTGGAAAGACGGCGGATTCTATCCCGGCAAATCCCCCGAAGTCAAGGAAACCGCGGGGGATAGCCGTCTCGGCGAACTAGGCGTTGGAGCGCTTCCCGAGCCCTACCGGGCGCTGGGTCGGCTTCTGTGCGATCGCGCCGAACGTCTTCTCGAGTGCCTTGTCGACCCGCTCTTCGACCGCCGTGCGCGTCTTGTCCTCGGCTTCGGCGATCTCGCTCACGAGCAGGAACTTCGCGCGCTCGAGCATGCGCTTCTCGCGGAACGAGAGCGCCTTGCGGCGCGAGAGATACGTGAGTCCCTTCAGCACCACGGCCACCTCGAAGAGGCTGCCCGTGCGCATCTTGTCCGAGTTCTCCTTGAAGCGACCCTTCCAGTTGGCGACCTGGTCGACCTTGCCGTCACCGAGCAGGGAGAAGATCTTGCGGACTTCGGCGGGACGGATCACCGGACGCAGTCCCACCCCGTCGGCGTTCTGCTGGGGCACCCACACGCGGGAGTCGTTGGCGAGGATCCGCAGCTGGTAGAGGCTGATCTTGCCCCCCGGAATCGGACGGGTCTGGATGCTCTCGACCACTCCGATGCCGTGATTCGGGTAGATGACCTTCTCGCCAACCTGGAACTCCACGGTGACCTCTCTTTCCCTGGCCTACTGGGGGGGGGCTCCTGCGGGGAAGAACGACTCGAGATGACAAGATTCTAACAAGCCTGCGACGGAACGGCAAACGTTTCACGGCAGAAACTGATCGCGGTAGGCGACGAGCGCCTCGACGCAGGCGTCCACCTCGGCCTCGCTGTTGTAGAAGTGGGTCGAGATGCGTACACCTTGAGGTTTTTCGGTCACGTGGATGCCCCGCTCACGCAGGAACAGGGCGGCCTGCGTGGGCTCCACGACTCCCACGAGCGTCTGGCCCGAGCGGTGCCCGCCTCCGGGCGAGAGCACCTCGAAGGACGCGTCCGACAACCGGGTCGTCAGGTAGCTGTTGAGGCCCAGCACGCGCTCGGCGATCGCGTCTTTGCCGATCCCGTCGAGATACTGGACGGCCGCGCCCAGCGCGAAGATCGGACCGAACGCGGGACAGCCGAGCTCGCTGCGCGCGTTGGACGCCAGGATGCGCATCTGCCGATTGTCGAAGGCGTACGGGTTCTCGCCGCTCATCCAGCCCACCGCGCGGGGCGGCCGCTCCGCCACGAGCGCCCGGCTCACGTAGCAGAAGCCGGCTCCGTAGCCGGCGCACATCCACTTGTGGCCCGCGCTCGCGAGCGCGTCGACCTGGCTCCGGCGCACGTCGACGGGGAAGGCGCCCAGCGACTGGCTGGCGCAGACCACGAAGTGGCGGCCGGCCTTGATGGCCCCGAAGGCGTCGAGGTCCAGGCGGCAGCCGTTCGAGAACTGCACGTGGCTGATCGCGAGCGTCGCCGCGTGGGGCGCCTGGCCGGACGCGAACGACTCGATCCGGACGACGCCCTCGACCGCGGTCACGAAGCGGACCGGCACGCCGCGGTGCATCCAGGGCAGCGTCACCGTCGGGAACTCGAGCTCGTCCGTGAGCACCGGCCCGTCGCGCTCGAGCAGGTCGGCGATCAGGTTGATGCCGGTCGAGGTGTTGGGGACGAAGGCGATCTCGTCCGGCTCGGCGCCGATGAAGCGGGCCACCCTGCGCCGCACGGCCTCCCGCTTCTCGAGCCAGGCGTCCCAGTGGCCGTCGCCGCCCGTCTCCTGCTCCCGGTAGAAGGCCTCCACCGCCTCGCGCACGGGCCGCGGCGTGAGCGACGCCGCGGCGGCGTTGAGGTAGCACTGGCCTTCGAGCCCGGGAAAGTCGCTGCGCAGCTCCTCCCAGAGCGAGGCCATGACCGGAGGATAACGCACGCCCGAGCGGACGAATCGTGAGCCGGGCCACCGCCGCCGAGCGTTCGTCGTAAACTGAGGTGCCGCAGCCGGAGTGGCGAAATTGGCAGACGCGCGGGACTCAAAATCCCGAGGGCCTCACGGCCCGTGTGGGTTCGATTCCCACCTCCGGCACCAATCGCAACCTTCAGGGACAGACCCTTGACAACTGTATCACTGTCTCATACAGTAGAGACATGCAGGTCCTGCTCGACAGCCCGGTGCCTCTCGAGGAGCAGCTGTATCGCCAGCTCCGTCATGCCGTGGCGAGCGGCGATGTGAGCGCGGGCCAGGAGCTGCCCTCCGTCCGCCAGCTCGCGGGAGACCTCGGCATCCACTGGAACACTGTGGCGCGTGCCTACCGCCGCCTGGCTGAAGAGGGGCTCGTGGCCATCCGGCGCGGCCGCAGCGCACGCGTGTTGGCCCAGGCGCCGTCCTCTCGCCGCGCTCCGGACCGCTCACTGCGAGGAAGCGTGGCCCAGAAGCTTCGCGACACCCTCACGGAGGCCCACCTTGGAGGGCTCTCCCTCGAGGACGTCCAGGCGCTCTTCAAGGAGCAGGTCTCCTCTCTTCCCTTCCGAAAGGTCAGAACATGAGCACGCTGCTACTCATCGCTCTCCTCGTCCTCGTCGTTGTCACGCCGGCCCTGGCGGGACACGTGGTGTTTCGGGCAGCGGCTCGGGCCACGGGCCCAGGGGGCGCATCGATCCCGAATTTGGCCGGACCGCGGCGACTGCGTCTCGCGACCCTCGCGGTGCTGTTGCTGTTCGGCGCCTGGGCCGTGCTCGATCCAAGCATCCTGACGGAAGCACGCCGCGCGGCACTCGGGGTGGCCGAGCTTGCGGCATTCGTGGTCCTGGGTCTGCTCTTCCTCGTCCCCGCCTTGCACGAGGCCACCACGACCGCTCACGACCTGGTCCGGTCGGAGATGGACCGCGCAGCCGTCCGCACCGCCAGCCTGAGACCCCGACGTGTCGCGGACTACGTCTCCCGTCAAACGCTGCTCCTACCCTACGGAGTGGCCATCGTCACCGCCGCCCTCCTGGCACTCCGGCTCGCGTCGCCTCCCGTCGGAGACCGGCGGCCGCTGCTCGCCCTGGGATTCGCCACCGCGAGCCTCGTCTTCGCCGGTCTCTACGGGGCGTGGATCCACGAAGAGGCGTGCGGCCCCGACTCTTCGGGAGTCGCCGGGACCGCGGGCGAGCCCGCGCTGGAGGAGGAGCGACGGCGACGCGTCCGAGCGGTCTTCCTGGGACAGGCCGCCCTCGTTACGGTCCTGGGCGGACTGGCGCTGGTCCTGGTCGACGTCGATTGGAGCGTGGCCACGGGTCGCACCGTGGCCCTCGCGGGCGCGTCGCTGGGAGGCCTCGTCGGTGTCCTGGGCTGCGCCGCGAGTATCGCCTCGGACGTCTCACGCCGCCGGCTGGAGACCGCTCTCCGCAAGGTCGCTCGGTAGCTGGGAGATGATCCAGCTCGGGCCCGCCTCGACCGGACTCGCGCTCCTGGCCCTGGCGCTGCTGGAGCCACTGGCGGCCTCCGCGGCCGAGCCGCCGGCGCCCTACGGCCCGGTGCCGAGCGCACGACAGCTCCGGTGGCACGAGCGTGAGTTCTACGGCTTCCTGCACTTCACGGTGAACACCTTCACCGACCGCGAGTGGGGTCTGGGCGACGAATCGCCCACCGTCTTCAACCCGGAGAGCTTCGACGCCGACCAGATCGTCGCCGTCGCGAAGGCCGCCGGCATGAAGGGCTTGATCCTCACCGCGAAGCACCACGACGGCTTCTGCCTCTGGCCCTCGAAGCTGACCGCGCACTCGGTCGCGCGGAGCCCGTGGCGGGGCGGGCGTGGCGACGTGGTGCGCGAGATCGCGGACGCGTGCCGGCGCCAGAGCGTCTCGTTCGGCGTCTACCTCTCGCCATGGGACCGGAACCACGCCGAGTACGGCCGCCCGGCCTACATCGACTACTTCCGCGGCCAGCTGCGCGAGCTGCTGGCGGGCTACGGACCGCTCTTCGAGGTCTGGTTCGACGGCGCGAACGGCGGCGACGGCTACTACGGCGGAGCGCGAGAGACGCGGCGCATCGACCGGCGCACCTACTACGAGTGGGAGCGCACGTGGGCCCTCGTCCGCGAGCTGCAGCCGGACGCGGCTCTCTTCAGCGACGCCGGTCCCGACGTGCGCTGGGTGGGCAACGAGAAGGGCGTCGCCGGCGACCCGGCGTGGGCGACGCTGAATCGCGCCGACTTCGCTCCCGGCGAGGCCGACGAGGGCCGGCTGAACCGCGGAGACCGTCCGGGGACCGACTGGCTGCCCGCCGAGTGCGACGTCTCGATCCGGCCGGGCTGGTTCTACCACCCCGCCGAGGACGACAAGGTGAAGCGGCCTTCCGAGCTGCTGGACCTCTACTATGCGTCCGTCGGCCGCGGAGCGTCGTTCCTGCTCAACGTGCCGCCCGACCGCCGCGGGCAGATCCACCCGAACGACGAGCGCGCGCTCCGCGAGCTCGGGCGGCTGCTCGAGCAGACGTTCGCCAGGGACCTCGCCCGCGACGCGAACGCCACGGCCAGCAACGTACGCGGGAGCGACCTGCGCTTCGCCGCGGCGAACGTGCGGGACGCCGACCGGCAGAGCTACTGGGCGACCGACGACGGCGTCACGACGCCCGAGCTCGTGCTCGCCTTCGAGAAGCCCGTGAGCTTCGACGTCGTCAGCCTGCGCGAGTACCTCCCGCTCGGTCAGCGCGTGGAGGGCTGGGCGCTCGACGCCTGGCAGGACGGCGCCTTCCGCGAGCTCGCGCGCGGCGCTTCAATCGGTAGCCGACGCCTGTGGCGGGGGGAGCCGGTCACGACGAGCCGCGTGCGCCTGCGCATCACGCAGGCGGCCATAGCACCCGCGATCGCGGAGTTCGCGCTCCACCGCGAGCCTGAAGCGGCGAGACGGCCCACGCCCTAGACGCGAGAGAGCGCGTCTCGGTATCAAGCCAAACAAGACAGGACCGCCCGACACGATGTCCAGTGCTGCTGTAAACTTGCTCGTAGTGGCCGAACAACCCGTGGCCTCGGATACCCGAGCCCTGCGCGAGTTGCCGCGTCCGCCCGAGCGGCTCACCCGGTTTCTGCTGAGTGCGGGCAGTTCGGTCCTCACGATCCTCGCCGTCCTGGGGGCAGAAGTGGTCGCGCGCTGGTGCGCACCCAACTATCTCATGCAGACGCACGGCCTCCATGTCTTCTCGGGTACCTACGGCTGGGTGCCCCGGCGGGGAACCTCGGCAGTGATCGATGGCAAGCGGGTGACGTTCAACTCAGCCGGTTACCGCGGCCGCGAGCTGGCCCAGCCAAAGGCTCGGGATCGCACCCGCGTCATCGTCCTGGGGGATTCCATCGCCTTCGGCTTGGAGGTCTCCGACGACGAGACATTCACGCACCTGCTCGATGCGCCAGAAAACGGGATCGAGGCGGCAAACCTGGCGGTCCAAGGGTACGGGCCGGACCAGGAGCTGATCGTCCTGGCGAACGAGGGACTTCGACTCGAGCCGGATGTCGTGGTTCTGGCCTTCTGCCTGGCCAACGATTTCGCCGAGGCCGTCCTCCCGGTGTCGCTGTACGACGGCAAGACGCCCAAACCGCGGTTCCGCCTCGAGGGGGATCGCCTCGTCCTCGACGACTCGAACCTGAGGCAAGCCGCGTGGCGGCGAGGCGTGCAGTGGCTCAGCGACTACTCACACCTGTTCAACCGAGCAGCGGCGCTCGGCTCCCGATCCGAACCAACAGCCTTCCCCTGGCGCGACTTGAAGCGCGAAGCCCTTGGCGACCAGGAGTACACCCTGCGGCTCAACCTGGCGATCGTCCGCAGCATGGACGCCGCGTGCCGGCAGCGCGGGATCACCTTCATCCTGGCAGTTTTTCCGAACGCGACCTACTACGAATCGAAGCCGATACTGGCCCGCCGCTTCCTGGACTCGGTGCAGGCGGAGGGCGTCACGGTCGTGGACATGGCGGAGCGTTTCGTGGCCCTCGGCCAGCCCTTCGAGGCGGTCTCACTCGACGCGGTCGGTCATCTCAGCCCTGTCGGTCATGCGATCGCCAGCCAAGTGCTCGAGCGCGAGATTGCGTCACGCACTCGCACAGCGATCGCGACCTCCCAAAACCACTGAACCGGCTTCCGGACGTCAGCGGCAGGACAGCCCCCCGCTCTCCGTGAAGCGGCGCTGCAGCTCGGTGATGGCTTCACGGTAGGCGCGAAGCACCTCGTCACGGCTATCCGTGAGCCGGAGCCGCCCGCTCGTGACCAGGCTTTCGAGGTGCTCGACCGAGCGCCAGAGGTAGCAGACGTCGTTGGCCGACGCGCGGATCGGCTGCCCTCCGACCAGGACGTAGACAGGGCTCGTCAGCACGTGAGGGCTGCGCGCCGAGATCCAGGAACTCTTCGTGATGGCCACTCGCCCCTGGACCAGCTGAAAGCCGCCGGCGACCGGCACGCGGCTCACGACCTCGCCGTTCACGAGCAGCTCGATGTCCGTTGGAGATGGCCCCTGGCTTTCGAGCGTGACAGTCACCTCCTGAGGAGCTGCCAGGGAAACCTCGTCGCCGAGACGACGTCCCTCGACGCGCAGGTTGAGGCGATTCCCTGCCCCGTTCGCTGCAGCCGTGCGCCCGGCTTTGATGGCTCTGAGCCAGCTGTCGTAGGTCACGGGGCCGTCGACGATCACGTCCGTCCGCGGCGTGTCGTCGCCGAAGACGAAGGTGAAGCAGCCCCAGTCGCTACCCCCCGCGATCGCCACCCGGAAGCCGGCGTTCTGCATCGCTTTCCACAGACGGAACGTGCCTGCGTCCACGGGCCCCGGCCCAGGTACCCGCTCCATGGCAAGGAAGTCGAGGCGCCCCCTGCGCGGCATTCACGACGACGTCCCAGGGCACGCAGCAGCCCCCCGGCGGAAGCGGAAACGAGCCGTCGGCCGGCCAGTACTGCCCGTGGGCCATGCCGACGACGGCGCGCGGCTGACGGCGCGCCCACTCGATGACCGGGATCCCCGACGACGGCGTGTTGACGACGTCACTCGAAAACCGCAGCGAATCGAGGCCCAGCAAGATGAGATGGCCGGTTCGCGCAGCCGCGAAGTGCGACACCTCCATGTCGTAGTGAAGGATGAAGTCCGACCCCGATGCCGGGTGGTCGCGGCCCGTGAAGAAGAGCGCATCGTCGGCGTAGCCTTCGCCCCAGACGAGCGCAGCGCCGACCCGGAGGCCCTGCGCCTTGAGACGCCGCACGAGATCCTCGGGGCTCGTGTAGTGACCGCAGCCCGTACTGTGAGCGTGGACGTCGCTCGGTACCCAGTTCACCGGGGTCTGGCACGTCGTCAGGCATCCGTCGGCGTTCTGGGCGTTTGCGTCGTCGCATTCTTCACTGCCCTCGACCACGCCATTTCCGCAGATCGGGGCACCGGCCCGCCACGGTTGCGGGTGTAGGGCGCCTTCGTTGAATTGCATGCCGCGAGGAGCGTCGCCACGAGAAGGACCAGCTTCGAACCACAACTTCGCCGACTAGCGGACATAGCGCCGAGCAGGTTCCACGGTTTTCATTCCGCATCGTCTCACCCGACGCCAACCCGGCTCAAGCCGCGCCCTTCGACGCCCTGACCCTGCGGACCCATCCCGGCCGCCGCTTGGATAGGATGGGGTTCATGCCGGCCGTGGCGTTCCACCCCGCCGTCGAGTCCTGGTTCCGCGAACGCCTCGGCGAGCCGACGCCGCCCCAGCTCGAGGGCTGGCCGCTCGTGCACGCGGGCGAGAACGTCCTGATCGCCGCGCCCACGGGCTCGGGCAAGACGCTCGCCGGCTTCCTGTCCGCGATCGACAGCTTGTTCCGGCAGGGACCGCAGCTGCCCGACGAGACCCAGGTCGTCTACGTCTCGCCGCTGCGCGCGCTGTCGAACGACGTCCAGAAAAACCTGCAGGGGCCGCTCGCCGAGATCCGCGCGCGGGAGCCGGGCCTGCCCGAGGTCCGCGTGCTCGTGCGCACCGGCGATACGAAGCCCGGCGACCGCGCGGCGATGACGCGGCGGCCGCCCCACATCCTGGTGACCACGCCGGAGTCGCTCTACCTGCTGCTGACCTCGCAGGGCGGCCGCTCGATGCTCCGCACGGTGCGCACCGTGATCGTCGACGAGATCCACGCGCTCGTGCGCGACAAGCGCGGCGCGCACCTCGCGCTCTCGCTCGAGCGGCTCGAGGCCCTCACCGGCCGCCCGTTCCAGCGGCTCGGGCTCTCGGCCACGCAGAAGCCGCTCGAGGAGGTCGGGGCCTTCCTGGCCGGCGCCGGGCGCAGCTGCCGGCTGGTGGACGCGGGCAGCTTCCGCGCGCTCGACCTCGTGGTCGAGGTGCCACCGTCGCCGCTCGCGACCGTCTGCTCGCACGAGCAGTGGGAGGAGATCTACACCCGCCTCGCCGAGCTGGTGCGCGAGCACCGCACGACGCTCGTGTTCGTCAACACCCGCAAGATGGCCGAGCGCATCGCGGCGCAGCTCACGAAGATCCTGGGCGAGGAGGCCGTCACCAGCCATCACGGCAGCCTCTCGAAGGAGCGCCGGCTCGACGCCGAGCAGCGGCTCAAGGCCGGGACGCTCCGCGCGCTGGTCGCGACGGCCTCGCTCGAGCTCGGGATCGACATCGGCGAGGTCGACCTCGTGATCCAGGTGGGCGCGACGCGCTCGATCGCGACGCTGCTGCAGCGCGTCGGCCGCGCGGGCCACTCGCTCGATCGCGTTCCGAAGGGCCGGATCTTCCCGCTCACGCTCGACGAGCTCGTGGAGGCGGCGGCGCTGCTTGCGCTGCGTGCGCAGCTCGCTGCTCGACCGCACGGCCCAGCCGCCGCGGCCGCTCGACATCCTGGCGCAGCAGATCGTAGCCGAGTGCGCGGCGCGCGAGTGGGAGGAGGACGCCCTCTTCGCGGCCCTGAAGCGCGCGTGGCCCTACCGCGAGCTCGAGCGCGAGCCGTTCGACGAGGTGGTGCGCCTGCACGCCGACGGCCGCCGCGCGCTGCTGCACCGCGACGGCGTCGGCAAGCGCCTGCTCGGGACGCGGCGCGCGCGGCTCACGGCGCTCCAGTCGGGCGGCGCCATCCCGGACACGGCCGACTACCAGGTGCGCGTCGAGCCGGAGGGGACCGTGGTCGGCACGGTCAACGAAGACTGGGCGATCGAGAGCAACGGCGGCGACATCTTCCAGCTCGGCAACGCCTCCTGGCGCATCCTGCGCGTCGAGCCCGGCATCGTGCGCGTGGCCGACGCGAAGGGCCAGCCGCCGAGCATCCCGTTCTGGCTGGGCGAAGGGCCGGGGCGGACGCGCGAGCTGTCGGCGGCGCTGGCCGACCTGCGCGAGGCGTGTGCCGACGCCGCCGCACGCGCGCGCGGGGACGCGGCGGCCGAGCCGCTCGCCGCAGCGGTCGCCGCGCTGCGCGAGGCGTGCGGCGAGGCGCTTCCCGAGGCGGCCGCGCTGCAGCTCGCCGAGTTCGTGCTGGCCGGGCAGGCCGCGCTCGGCTGCGTGCCCACGCAGCGGCGCGTCGTGCTCGAGCGCTTCTTCGACGAGGCGGGCGGCACGCAGCTCGTGGTGCACGCGCCGTTCGGCTCGCGCATCAACCGCGCCTGGGGCCTCGCTCTGCGCAAGCGCTTCTGCGTCGGCTTCGGCTTCGAGCTGCAGGCGGCCGCGAACGAGGAGGCGATCGTCCTCAGCCTGGGGCCGCAGCACAGCTTCCCGCTCGAAGAGGTCTTCGACTACCTGCATCCCCAGACGGCGCGCGAGGTGCTGGTCCAGGCGCTGCTGGCCGCGCCGATGTTCACGACGCGCTGGCGCTGGAACGCGCAGCGCTCGCTGCTGCTCGAGCGTGCCCGCAACGGCAAGCGGGTGCCGGCGGCGATCCTCCGCATGCGGGCCGAGGACCTGCTGGTGCGCGCCTTCCCCCAGGTGCTCGCGTGCCCCGAGACGCTGCCCGGCGGCCCGCTGCCGGTTCCCGACGAGCACCCGATCGTGCGGCAGACCGTCGAGGACTGCCTGACCGAGGCGATGGACGCGGACGGTTTCCTGGAGGTGTTGCGCGGGCTGCGCGACGGCTCGATCGAGCGGCGAGCGATCGACACGCCCGAGCCCTCGGCCTTCGCGCGCGGCATCCTGTCGAGCCAGCCTTATACGTTCCTCGACGACGCGCCGCTCGAGGAGCGCCGCACGCAGGCCGTGATGACGCGCCGCATCCTCGACCCGCGCACGGCCGACGAGCTCGGCGCGCTCGACGCCGACGCCGTCACGCGCGTGCGCGACGAGGCCTGGCCGCGGCCGGAGAGCGCCGAGGAGGTCCACGAGTCACTCGGCTGGATGGGCTACGTGGCGGCGGCCGAGGCGGGCCCCTGGCAGGCGTGGCTCGACGAGCTCGCTGCGGCCGGCCGCGTCGTCCGCGACGGCGACCGCTACTTCGCGGTCGAGGCGACGCGCGACGCGAAGGCGGTCCTGCGCGGGCGGCTCGAGGCGCTCGGGCCGGTGTTCGTCGAGGCCGGCTCGGACGACGAGGCGCTGCTGCTGCAGCTCGAAGCCGAAGGCTCCGTGCTGCGCGCGCGCATCGAGGGACGCACGGCCTGGTGCGACCGCCGCCTGCTCGCGCGCATCCACCGCTACACGCTCGACCGCCTGCGGCGGGAGATCGAGCCGGTGACGGCCGCCGATTTCCTGCGCTTCCTCAACTGCTGGCAGCACGTCGATCCCGACTACCGCCTCGACGGCCCGGCGGGAGTCGCCGAAGTGGTCGAGCAGCTCGCCGGCTTCGAGGTGCCGGCCGCGGCCTGGGAGGGCAGCATCCTCCCGTGGCGTGTCCGCGGCTACAGGCGCGAGTGGCTCGACCAGCTGTCGCTCAGCGGGCAAGTCGTCTGGGGCCGCTTCTGGGGCGCGGCGCAGTCGCCCGTTCGGCGCACGCCCGTCGCCCTCGTGCCGCGCGCCGACCTCGAGAGCTGGGCGTCGCTCGCCGCGGCGACCGTCCGCCCGGCCCCGGGCCCGACGGCCGAGGAGGTGATCGGCGTCCTCCGCGCGCGCGGGGCGGTCTTCGTGCAGGAGCTCGTCCGCGGGTGCCGGCTGCCGCTCGCCAGCATCGAGGAGGGCCTGGGCGCGCTCGTGGCGCAGGGACGGGTCACCTGCGACTCGTTCTCCGGCTTGCGCTGGCTGCTGCTTCCCGCCTCGCGCCGGCGCGGTGCCGGCGTGTCGAGCGGCCGCTGGAGCCTGCTCGGGGCCGAAGGGGCGCCGGCCGCGAGCGCCGCGCACGCCGAGTTCGTCGCGCGCCGCCTGCTGAAGCGAACCGGCGTCGTCTTCCGGCGCACGACGCTGCGCGAGCGCATCCCGGTGCCGTGGCGCGACGTGGCGCGCGCGTGCCGACTGCTCGAAGCGCGGGGCGAGGTGCGGGGCGGCCGCTTCGTCGCCGGCTTCGACGGCGAGCAGTACGCGCTGCCCGAGGCCGTCACCCTGCTGCGCAGCCTGCGCCGCAAGCCCGCACGGCCGCTCGGCGGCGACCGCTTCCAGCTCTCGAGCGCCGATCCGCTCGACTTCAGGGGCGTACTGACTCCGGGTCCGGCGGCGCCAGCGACCACCCTCCTGGGCGCTCGCGAGGCTGCCACCGCAATCGGCGGCTGAGGCGGCCGCCGGGGGCAGGCGCCAGAGCGGCAAACGACTTGCGCCCGGTAGGGCATCGAGTGCAGGCCAGTGTGACGCCGCACACAACCGGCCGCCCGCTGCGGGCGGAGAATCCTCATCCTTCTTTGCGCCACAGCTGGTGACGCCGGACCAAGTTCCCGGGGGTGCCAGATGCGCAAGCGCAAGGTAAGCCTCCTGACCGCGATCACGGTCGCAGCCCTCGGAATCGGGCTGCCGCTCGCCGTCGCCCAGCATCCGAGCCCGGCTGGGCTCCCGATCCGCCTGAAGGCGGCCACATTCGATCCGCTGCGCGGAGAACCCAGCCTGGCGCCCTCGTTGCGCCACCCGGGCCCGCGGGCCGCCGAGCGCGGGATCTACATCGTGCAGTTCACCGGGCCGATCGAAGACTCCTGGAAGGCGGCCGTCGCGGCCGCCGGAGGCGAGCTGCTCGACTACGTGCCCGACTTCGCGTTCAAGGTGCGGATGCGGCCGGCGCAAGCGCTCGCCGTGCGCCGCCTGCCGAGCGTTCGCTGGGTGGGGCTCTTCCATCCGGCCTACAAGCTGAGCCCCCGCCTCGTCCGCGCCGGGGAGCGGCCCTACGTCGTCCGCCTCGAGGCGGGGAGCGACCTCGGCGCTGGTCGAGGCGTCGATCGGGGGGACGGGCGCCCGAGTCGTGAAGCGCGACGGGCGAGCGCTCCTGGTGGTGGCGACCGCCGAGCGGCTCGACGCACTCGCGCGGCTGGGCGACGTCGCGTGGGTCGAGAACTTCGTGCTGCGCAGGAAGCACAACGACAAGGGCGGCGGCGTGATCATGGGCGCCGCCACCGCGAACGCTTCCGGCTACGACGGCTCCACCCAGACCATCGGCATCGCCGACACCGGCATTGGCGGGGGCACGGCTGCGACGGCCCACGCCCACATCGACCGGCGAGCCGGATCGCGGCGATTCGCGACTGGCCGGGAGCCACGGACTTCTGCTTCGCCTCGATCGTGAACGACGGCTCGCGCGACGTGGACACCGGGCACGGCACGCACGTGGCGGTCTCCGCGCTCGGCGACGGCGGCGCGTCCGGCCTCGGCCGCGGAACGGCTCCCGCGGCACGCCTGCTGTTCCAGTCGATCGAGAACTATGCGACGACGTCGCTCCTCTGCGATCTCTCTACGGCATTCCCAGCGGCTACTACCTGACCGGCATCCCGACCAACATCGGCGACCTCTTCCAGCAGGCCTACGCCGGGGGCGCCCGCATCCACTCCAACTCGTGGGGCAGCGCCTCCGCGGGCCAGTACACCGCCGACAGCCAGAACGCCGACGCGTTCGTCTGGGCGCACCGCGACATGACCGTGACGTTCTCCGCGGGCAACGCCGGAGCCGACGCGAACAGCGACGGGATCATCGACGACGACTCGATCGACGCTCCGGCCACGGCGAAGAACGTGATCAGCGTCGGCGCGAGCGAGAACGACCGGGACCTCGACTACCCCTGCGACGCCACGAAGTACGCCGTCTGCGCGGCCCAGGGTGGCCAGAACCACATCTTCACCTGGTGGGAGAACTGGCCCTTCTCGTTCCCGGCGGAGCCCCTGAAGAGCGACCCGAGCGCCGGCAACGCCGAGCAGGTGGCGGCCTTCTCGAGCCGCGGCCCGACCGACGACGGACGGATCAAGCCCGACGTGGTGGCGCCGGGGTCCTGGGTGCTGTCCGGCTACTCCGATCTCTACCAGGACGGCTACGACACCTCGCCCAATCCCCAGGACGGCCTCTTCCAGTACGCCGGCTGGGGCTACCCGCTCAACGACAAGCTCAAGTACCTCGGCGGCACCTCGATGGCGAACCCGCTCGCGGCGGGGGGCGCCGCGGTGGTGCGCGACTACTACCAGAAAGTCCACGGCCGCTCCGCGAGCGCGGCCCTCGTGAAGGCCACGCTCGTCAACTCCGCGCACGACCTGCTCGACGAGAACAACGACGGAGTCGACGACAACCACGCCCCGATTCCGAACACTTCCGAGGGCTGGGGACGCGTGGACCTCGCGGCGGCCACCGACGGCTCGCGGGAGTTCACGGACGACGAGGCCGGTCTCCCGACGGGCGGCTTCGCGAGCTACTCCTACGACGTCAGCCGGCGGAACGCCGCTCAAGATCACGCTCGCGTGGTCGGACTACCCCGGCAATCCCTCCGCGACGAAGATGCTCGTGAACAACCTCGACCTCGAGGTGACCGGCCCCGGCGGCGCCTTCTATCGTGGCAACGTGTTCGCGGGCGGCTGGTCGGTCGCGGGAGGCGGCGCCGACAGCACGAACAACGTCGAGAACGTCTACGTCGAGTCGCCGGCCGCGGGCCTCTGGACCGTCACCGTGCGCGGCTTCAACGTACCCCAGGGGCCGCAGCCCTACGCCGTCGTCGTCGGGGGCCTCGCCTCACCCGGCCCGCCGGTCGAGCACGAGCTGACGGTGACGCCGCCGGTGAACGGCACCGTGACGTCCGTCGACGGCTTCATCACATTGCGGGACCGGCGGCGCCGCCTGCAGTCACCTGTACGCCGCGGGCTCCTCGGTCAACCTGGGCGCCACGCCCGACACGGGATTCGCGCTCGTGGGCTGGACGGGCGACTGCGTCGGAGCCGGGGCCTCGTGCCACCTCTCGATGAACCAGGCGCGCACCGCCGGCGCCAGCTTCGGGCCGAACCCGGTCGCGCTCTCCATCGCCGACGCCAGCGTCGTCGAGGGCAATGCGGGCACCACCAGCGTGGTGCTGACCGTGTCGCTCTCGGGGGTCACGAGCGTTCCGGTCAGCGTCAGCTACGCGACGGCCGACGCCACCGCCACGGCCGGCAGCGACTACGCCGCCGCGAGCGGCAGCCTGAGCTTCGCGCCCGGCGTCACGAGCCGGACGATCGGCATCACCGTCAGCGGCGACACGACCGTCGAGACGGACGAGACCCTGCTCGTGAATCTGTCCAGCCCGGTCTCCGCCACGATCGCGGACGGACAGGGTGTGGCGACGATCCGAAACGATGACGTGGTGCCTTCGCCCGGTCCGCAGCCCGTGGTGTGGACCGCGCTCGACGGCGTCAGCGCCAGCGGCAGCTCGCTCACCAAGACCTCCGCCTCCGGCGTCAACTCCGGCGCGATCTCCGTTCACCAGATCCCCTCGGGCGACGGGTACGTCGAGGTCACCGCGTCCGAGACCAACAGCTACCGGATGTTCGGCTTCTCGAACGGCAACACCGACTCCTCCTACCAGGACATCGACTTCGGCCTGGACCTCGCGCCCGGCACGATCTACGTCTTCGAGAAGGGCGTGAACAAGGGCAACTTCGGCTCCTATGCCACAGGCGACCTGCTGCGCGTGGCCGTCGTGGGCGGAGTGGTCCGCTACTCGCGCAACGGGGCCGTGTTCTACACCTCCACGCAGGTACCGACCTATCCGCTGCTCGTCGACACCTGGCTCTACCACCTCGGCGCCACGCTCAACAACGCCGTCATCGCCGCCACGGTCGCTGCCCCGCCGCCACCGCCTCCGCCGAGCGGCGGCCGCCCGTGGTGTGGACCGCGCTCGACGGCGTCAGCGCCAGCGGCAGCTCGCTCACCAAGACCTCCGCCTCCGGCGTCAACTCCGGCGCGATCTCCGTTCAGCAGATCCCTTCGGGCGACGGGTACGTCGAGCTCACCGCTTCCGAGACCAGCACCTACCGGATGTTCGGCCTCTCGAACGGCAACACCGACTCTTCCTACCAGGACATCGACTTCGGCCTGGACCTCACGCCCGGCGGCACGATCTACGTCTTCGAGAAGGGCGTGAACAGGGGCTCCGTCGGCTCCTTTGCCTCGGGAGATCTGCTGCGGGTGGCCGTCGTGGGCGGAGTGGTCCGCTACTCGCGCAACGGCACCGTGCTCTACACCTCCACGCAGGCACCGACCTATCCGCTGCTCGTCGACACCTGGCTCTATTCCCTCGGCGCCACACTCAACAACGCCGTCATCGCCACGGGCCCGTCGCCCTCGCCCTCGCCCACACCTTCGCCCTCGCCCTCGCCCTCGCCCTCGCCCTCGCCTTCGCCCTCGCCCTCGCCCTCGCCCTCGCCCTCGCCCTCGCCCTCGCCCTCGCCCTCGCCTTCGCCCTCACCTTCGCCTTCGCCCTCGCCTTCACCTTCGCCCACTGCCACCCGGTCCGCAGCCCGTGGTGTGGACCGCGCTGGAAGGCGTCAGCGCCAGCGGCAACTCGCTCACCAAGACCTCCGCCTCCGGCGTCAACTCCGGCGCGATCTCCGTTCAGCAGATCCCCTCGGGCGACGGGTACGTCGAGCTCACCGCTTCCGAGACCAACACCTACCGGATGTTCGGCTTCTCGAACGGCAACACCGACTCCTCCTACCAGGACATCGACTTCGGCCTGGACCTCGCGCCCGGCACGATCTACGTCTTCGAGAAGGGCGTGAACAAGGGCAACTTCGGCTCCTATGCCACGGGCGATCTGCTGCGCGTGGCCGTCGTGGGCGGCGTGGTCCGCTACTCGCGCAACGGGACCGTGTTCTACACCTCCACGCAGGCACCGACCTATCCGCTGCTCGTCGACACCTGGCTCTACCACCTCGGCGCCACGCTCAACAACGCCGTCATCGCCGCCACGGGCGCTGCCCCGCCGCCACCGCCTCCGCCGAGCGGCGGCGCGCCCGTGGTGTGGACCGCGCTCGACGGCGTCAGCGCCAGCGGCAACTCGCTCACCAAGACCTCCGCCTCCGGCGTCAACTCCGGCGCGATCTCCGTTCAGCAGATCCCCTCGGGCGACGGGTACGTCGAGCTCACCGCTTCCGAGACCAGCACCTACCGGATGTTCGGCCTCTCGAACGGCAACACCGACTCCTCCTACCAGGACATCGACTTCGGCCTGGACCTCGCGCCCGGCGGCACGATCTACGTCTTCGAGAAGGGCGTGAACAAGGGCACCTTCGGCTCCTATGCCACGGGCGACCTGCTGCGCGTGGCCGTCGTGGGCGGCGTGGTCCGCTACTCGCGCAACGGGACCGTGCTCTACACCTCCACGCAGGCACCGACCTATCCGCTGCTCGTCGACACCTGGCTCTACTCCCTCGGCGCCACACTCAACAACGCCGTGGTGGCAGTCCCGTAGCTCGGCCCGAAGCGGCCGATCCATCCGCTGGCCTGCGACGACCGACGCGAGTCTCGCGTTTTCGGGTTAACGTGCCGCGGTGAGCGACACGGCCGTTCCGATCGTGGTTCTCCACGACGATGGCGCGCTCGTCGCCGTGATCAAGCCGCCGGGCGAGCCGGTCATCGCAGCGCGCGGTGAGCCCGCCTCGGACTGCTTGCAGAAGCGGCTCGAGCGCCAGCTCGGGCGCCGGATCTACGTCGTGCACAGGATCGACAAGGACGCGTCCGGCGTCGTGCTGTTCGCGCTCGACGCCACGGCCCACCGCGCGGCGAGCCTGGCGTTCGAGCACCGCGAGGTGGAGAAGGAGTACGTGGCGTTCGTGGCGGGCGTGCTGACGCCAGGCGATGGCCGGCTCGACGTGCCGCTGCATTCGGCGCGCCGCGGGAAGACGCGGCCGGCACGGCCGGGCGAGCCCGGCGCCCAGGCGGCGGTCACCGACTACGCCACGCGAAAGCAGTGGCCACTCGGCGAGGGCTTCGTGAGCCTGGTCGAGGCGCGCCCGCAGACCGGCCGCCATCACCAGCTCCGCGTCCACCTGCGCTCGGCCGAGGCGCCGATCCTCTTCGATCCGCTGTACGGCCGCGGCCGCATGCCCGAGGCCCTCGCGCCCGCTCCGTGCGCGCGGCTCGCGCTCCACGCGGCGCGTCTCGAGCTCGAGACCGAGAACGCCGGGCGCATCGCGGTGACGGCGCCGCTCGCGCCCGATCTCGAAGCGCTCGCCGCATGGCTCGACGCGCGCGCCGAGGCCAGCCCGGCGGGCGTGCGATAGACTGACCCCTTCTGAGAGGAGACCAGAGACCGCATGAAGCCACTTCCCCGCCGCAGGCTCGGAACGAACGGCCCCGAGATCACCACCGTCGGATTCGGCGCCTGGGCCACGGGCGGCGGCGGCTGGTCGTTCGCCTGGGGTGCGCAGGACGACGCCGCCTCGATCGCCGCCATCAAGCACGCCGTCTCGCTCGGCGTGAGCTGGATCGACACGGCGGCGGTCTACGGGCTCGGACACTCCGAGGAAGTGGTGGGCCGCGCGCTCGCCGAGATCCCGCGCGCCGAGCGGCCGCTCGTGTTCACCAAGTGCGGCCTGCGCTGGAACCCGGCCGACCCGATGGAGGTCTCCGCGCGCGACTCGAGCCCGGCGCGGATCCGCGAGGAGTGCGAAGCCTCGCTGCGGCGCCTGGGCGTCGAGGCGATCGACCTCTACCAGTTCCACTGGCCCGACCAGTCGGGGACCCCGCTCGCGGACTCCTGGGGCGAGATGATGAAGCTCCAGGACCAGGGCAAGCTGCGCTACATCGGCGTCTCGAACTACACGACCGCGCTCATCGAAGGCTGCGAGAAGCTGCGCCACGTGCAGTCGCTCCAGCCGCCCTTCTCGCTCGTCCGGCGCGACATGGCGGCGAGTGAGCTGCCGTGGTGCCGGGAGCACGGCACGGGCGTCATCGTGTACAGCCCGATGCAGTCGGGGCTGCTCACCGACGGCTTCAGCGCCGAGCGCGTCGCCGCCATGCCGGCCGACGACTGGCGACGGCGCGCGCCCTACTTCCAGGAGCCGAACCTCGGCCGCAACCTCGCGCTGCGCGACGCGCTGCGCCCGGTCGCGCGGAAGCACGGGGTGAACGTCGGCGCGGTGGCGATCGCGTGGACGCTCGCCTGGCCGGGCATCTCCGGCGCGATCGTCGGCGCCCGCAGCCCCCAGCAGGTGGACGGCTGGATCCAGGGCGGAGCACTCGAGCTCGACGCCTCGGACCTCGCCGAGATCGCGCGCGCGATCGAGCGGACCGGCGCAGGCTCCGGGCCGCTGCGCCCCGCGTGAGCGAGCCTCGCGATCCCTTCCCCGCCTACTACGAAGCGCTCGAGTCGCGACACCGCGCCGAGCTGACGTTCGCGGAGGTCCGGCGCGCGCTGCAGGCGCTGTCGTCGCTCTACGTCGAGCGGCGGGGCGGGATCGCGCTCGGCAAGGCGCTCGAGGGCCGCGGCAAGCGCGCCGCGTTCGCGCTCTACTACGGGCCGCTGCACTTCCTGCTGGTGCGCGAGATCGTGCGCGCGCTCCGGCTCGCGCCGGGCGCGCGCCTCGTGGATCTCGGCTGCGGCACCGGCAGCGCGGGCGCGGCGTGGGCGCTCGAAGGGCGACCGCCCGCCCGCGTGTCCGGCATCGACTCGAACGGCTGGGCCGTGGCCGAGGCGCGCTGGACGCTCGGCCGGCTCGGCCTCGCCGGCACCGCCACGCGCGGCGACGCCGCGGCGGAACGGGCGGCCGACCGTGGCGCGGGCCTGCTGGCGGCGTTCACGGCGAACGAGCTCTCCGACGCGAGCCGCGCACGCCTGCTCGAACGCGTCCAGGCCGCAGTGAGCGCGGGGGCGCCGGTCCTGATCGTCGAGCCGATCTCGCGCCGCGTCAGCCCGTGGTGGCCGGCCTGGCGCGAGGCCCTCCTGCGAGCGGGAGGCCGCGAGGACGAGTGGCGCTTCCGCCCGGCGCTGCCGGAGTCGCTGGCCCTGCTCGGCAAGGCGGCGGGGCTCGACGCGCGCGAGCTCGTCGGCCGCTCGCTCGCGCGGCCCGGCTAGCGGACCCCCATCTCCTCGACGAGATGCCCGGCAGCGTCGACCTCGGTCATGGTCCACAGCAGATAGCGCACGTCGGCGTGGATCGAGCGCGTCCTCACCGTGTCGTAGACGAAGTCCGAGGCCACCGTGTCGAAGGTGCCGTCGAAGACGAGACCCACGAGCTCGCCGCGGCCGTCGAGCGTCGGCGAGCCTGAGTTGCCGCCCGTGATGTCGAGCGTCGTCAGGAAGTTCACCGGGACGTCGGCGAGCTCCGGCGCGACGTAGCGGCTGGCCTTCCCCGCGCGCAGCGCCTTGATCGCAGCGAGCTCGGCGTCCGGTGCCTTGAACTCCCCCTCGCCCGTGTGCTTCTTCTCGATGCCGGCGAGCGTCGTGAAGGCGCGCCAGTCGACGCCGTCGCTCGCGTTCGCGCGGGCCTTCACCTGGCCGTAGGTCACGCGCAGCGTCAGGTTCGCGTCGGGCGCCACGAGCCCGCCGGCTTCGGCCAGGAGCGCCTTCGCGTAGCGCGGGCGCACGCGCGAGGCGGCGCCGGAGCGGCGCTTCTCGGCCTCGCGCACCTGCTGGTCGAGCGGCTCGAGCGCCAGCGCCAGGTCGACGAACGAGTCGCGCACAGCCGCGATCTCGGCGGGCGTCTTGTCCAGCAGGCCCATGCGCACGTCCTCGTCGGCCAGCTTCGTTCCGGCGATCAGCCTGTCGAGGTACGCGTCGATCGCCGCGTCGCTGTCGGCCTTCGCCATCCCCGGCGTGAGGCCGGCGAGCTTGTCGAGCTCGCGGATGCGCTCGCCGGCCGCGAGCCCGGCGGCGTGGCGCATCCAGTAGCCGAGCAGCGCCTTGTCGAGGCGCGGGTCGAGCGAGCGCTGGGCACGCTCGAGGGCCTCGCGGATCCGAGGAAAGTCGCGCTCCTGGTAGCCGAGCTCGCGCTCGACGTCGAGCTTCTTCGCGCGCTCGAGGGCGACGAGCCGCGCCGTGCGGGCCGAGCCGAGCATCGTCGAGGCGCCGTAGAGCTGCGCCAGCACGGCGTCGCGCTCGCGCGTCTTCGAGGCCTCGGCTAGGGTCGCGGCGAGCGCGGGCAGCACGTCGCCGAGCTCCTTCTGGCGCGCGGGATCCGCAGCGATCCACGCGGCGAGGCGCTCCTCGCGCGCCTGCTTCTCCTTGAGCAGCCCGCCGCGCAGCAGGCCCTCGAGCATGCCCTTGCGGTTCGTGAGCGTGTTGTTGAGGCCCGCGACGCGGCTCGCGGCCTTGATCTTGAGCGCGGGGTCCTGCTTGCCGAGGGCGTCGAGTCGATCGATCTGCTCCTGGTAGGTGCGGATCGTGCGCGGGAACGTCCACTCGACGGCTTCCTTCACCTCGCCGTAGGTGGCGAGGCGCTGCGTGCGGCCGGGATAGCCGGCGACGAACACGAGGTCGCCTTCCTTGACGCCCGCGGGCTGCAGCTTCAGCCAGTGCCGAGGCTTGAAAGGCACGTTGTCCTTGGAGTGGGGTGCGGGCTTGCCGTCCGGGCCGACGTACGCGCGGTAGAAGCCCCAGTCGCCGGTGTGACGCGGCCAGCGCCAGTTGTCGGTCTCTCCGCCGAAGTCACCGATGCCCGACGCCGGCGCGTATACCAGGCGCACGTCGGAGATCTCGAGCTGCGCGATCTCGAAGTACGAGAGGCCCTCGAAGAACGGGGCCACGCGGCAGCGCAGCCCTTGCGCCTCGCAGGCGGCCGTCCGCTCCTTGACGCGCCGCTCGAGCAGCTGCTGGCGGCGCAGGTCGTCGAGCTTGGGGTCGAGCGTGCCCGTGATCGCGTCCGTCACGTCCGCGACCGAGACCGTGACCCAGACCTTCGAGCCGGGGCCGTTCCAGAGCTCATCGCCGCGCGTCTTCGCGAGGAAGCCGCCTTCCAGCAGGTTCCGCTCCGGCGTCGAGTTGTACTGGAGCGAGCCCACCACGCAGTGGTGGTTGGTCGCGAGGAGCCCCTCCCGCGAGACGAAGGACGCCGTGCAGTTGCCGAGCGAGACGATCGCACCCATCGGCTGCCCGGTCAGGTCGGCGAACGCCTGGGGGTCGCCCTCGAAGCCGAGCGCGCGCAGCTTGTCGGCGAGCGCGGGAACCTGCTGCGGCATCCACTGGCCCTCGTCCGCGGCGGCCATGGCGGCGGCGGCGGCGAGCACGGCTGTCGCAGGGAAAAAGAGCGCTTTGCTGTTCGCATGAGTCTCCTGTTGCGCCCGCGGAGGGCGAGACCCGCTAGCATACCCGCGAAGGTAGAATCCCGCGCTGGGTCATCGGAGGGACGGAATGAGTCGCGAGCACCTCGCCGCACGGTCCGCGCCGGCGCTCCGCGTCATCGGCGCGATCCTGCTGGCCGCGGGGATGGTCCACCTGTACGCCGAGCGGGTGGTCTTCGACGCCCCGACCTTCGGGGCCTGCGCCGCCCTCAGCCTCGGCGATCCGCGCGTCTCGAGCTACGCAGCGGAGCGGATCGTGGACGAAGCCGTCGCGCAGCGGCGCGACCTCGTGGGCTACCGGCCCCTGCTGATCGGCGCCGCGCGCGCGATCGTCGGCTCCGAGGCCTTCCGCGCCGGCTTCCGCCATGCCGCGCAGGGAGCCCACGCCGCCCTTTTCTCGCAGAGCGCCGAGCGCGTGGCGCTCGCGGTGCCCGACCTGGGGGTGCTCGTGCGGAGCGCGCTCTCGCACGACCCCGCGCTCGCGTCGCGGATTCCGCCGAGCCTGCGCGGCTCCGTCGTGGTCCAGCCGAGCGGGCGCTACGCGCGCGGGCTCCTGAGCCTGATGCGGCTCAGCCACCGCTTCCGCCGCCAGGCGCTGCTCGCGATCGGCAGCGGCTCGCTGCTGCTGTTCCTGGGCATCGCACTCCCGCGCGACCGCCGGCAGGCGTTGCTGCGCGGCGGCGCCACGCTCGCCAGCGTCGCGCTGGTGCTCTTCTTCCTGCCCCCGCTCGCGCGCACCGCGCTCACGGTCTCGCTCGCGCGCCCGGAGCTGCGGCCGGTGCTGGCGGGCGTCTTCGACGCCTTCACCGGCGGGCTGCGCGTCTGGGCGCTGGTGCTCGCGGGAATGGGCGTGGTGCTGGCCGCCGCGGCCTCCTCGTTCGCGAGCCACGTCGAGATCGAGGAGATCGCCGGACGGCTGTGGACGCGGCTGCGCAAGCCGGCGCGCAGCTTCAGGGGCGAGCTCGTGCGCGCTGCGCTGCTGCTCGCATGCGGGCTGCTCGCCGCGCTGCGCCCGGCGGCGACGCTGCAGGCGCTGATGGTGCTCGCTGGAGCGCTGCTCGCGTTCGAGGGGCTGCGCGAGCTGTTCCTGCTCGTGCCGCCGCGCGTGCAGGCCGCCGCGCGCGACGCCGAGGCCGCGCTCGGCGACGCGCGGGAGCGGGTGGAGGAGTGGCGGGGCGCCCGCACGCTGGCCCGCTCCGCGGCCGTGGGCGCGCTCGTGCTGGGCCTCGTCGCCACGGCCGTCGCCTTCATGGGCAGCCGCGAGGCGCTGCCGACGGCGCCCGCCTTCACCGACGCCTGCAACGGCGACCGCGCGCTCTGCGGCCGCCGGGTCGACGAGGTCGTTTTCCCGGGCGCGCACAACTCGATGTCCTCGGTCGAGCTCGGCTGGATGTTCCCGAACCAGGAGCTCGCGTCGGTGTCGCTGCTCGGCAACGGCGTTCGCGCGCTGCTGTTCGACGTCCACTACGGCGTGCCGGTCGCCGGCCGGGTCCGGACCGAGCTTTCGGACGAGGTCGGCTCGCGCGCGAAGTTCGACGACGCCGTCGGCAAGGAGGGGGTGGACGCCGCGATGCGGATCCGCGCCCAGCTCCAGGGAGCGCCGACGGGCCCGCGCGCGCTCTACCTGTGCCACGGCTTCTGCGAGCTCGGGGCGACGCCGCTCGTGGAGATGCTCGAGGGCGTGCGCGACTTCCTGGTGGCGAACCCAGGAGAGGTGCTGATCTTCGTGATCGAGGACTACGTCACTCCGGCGGACCTGGCGGCCGCGTTCCAGGCGAGCGGGCTCGAGCGCTTCGTCTATCGCGGCGAGGCAAAGCCGCCGTGGCCGACGCTCGGCGAGCTCGTGGCGCGCGACGAGCGCGTGCTGGTCTTCGGCGAGAACGACACCGCGGGGGTGTCCTGGTACCACCCCGTCTTCGACACGTTCCAGGAGACGCCCTACAAGTTCCTGAACCCGGTCGCCTTCTCGTGCGTCCCGAACCGGGGAGGCACGGCGGGGTCGCTGTTCCAGATCAACCACTGGATCGAGACGCTGCCCGCGCCGAAGCCGTCGAACGCGCTCATCGTCAACGCGCACGACTTCCTGCTGGCGCGCGCCGGCAGGTGCCAGCGGGAGCGGGGCCGGCTGCCGAACATCCTGGCCGTGGACTTCGCGCGCACGGGCGACCTCGTCGCCGTCGCGGCCGAGCTGAACGGCCTCGCGCCGGCCGCGGAGGAGGCCACACCGTGACGGTTCCGACTCTCTCGCTGCGCGCCGCCACGCTCGGCCTCTGCCTCGCCGCGGTCGCGGCGGCAGCGCCCGCGCAGGCACCCAACACGCTCTCGCAGCAGGAGCGCGCCGCTGGCTGGCGTCTGCTGTGGGACGGCAGCAGCACGCGAGGCTTGCGCGCGGCGAAGGGCCGGGAGTTCCCGGCGAGCGGCTGGGAGATCCAGGACGGCGTGCTCTCGGTGGTCGAGACGGGCGGCGCCGAGTCGCGGGCGGGCGGCGACATCGTGAGCGAGGCGAGCTTCGCCGCCTTCGAGCTCGCGTTCGAGTTCCGGCTGACGGCGGGAGCGAACAGCGGCGTGAAGTACTACGTCGACACCGAGCTCAACAAGGGCGAAGGCTCGGCGATCGGGCTCGAGTTCCAGCTGCTCGACGACGCCCGGCACCCCGACGCGAAGGCGGGCCGCGACGGCAACCGCACGCTGGGATCGCTGTACGACCTGATCCCGGCCGCCGCGTCGAAGCCGACGCGGCCGATCGGCGAATGGAACGCGGCGCGCATCGTCTCGGACGGCCGCCACGTGGAGCACTGGCTGAACGGCGCCAAGGTGCTCGAGTACGAGCGCGGCTCGGAAGCGTTCCGCAAGCTCGTGGCGGCGAGCAAGTACAAGGTCTGGCCGGCTTTCGGCGAGCGGCCGCGCGGACCGATCCTGCTCCAGGACCACGGCAATCGAGTGTCGTTCCGCAGCCTGAAGATCCGCGAGCTCGCGCCTTGAGCTTCGGGAAGGAGAGCCTGTCGATGCGGCAAAGACTCCGTGCGACCGCCGTGCTGGTCCTGTCGGTTCTGCTCGCGCACGGCTGCGCGACCTTGAAGCCTCCGACCCTCGCCGTCGACGGCCTCCGCGTGGGCGACATGGGCGTCACCGGCGTGGCGCTCGACGTGGGCTTCCGCCTTCGCAACCCCAATCCGGAGCCGCTCAAGATCGAGCGCTTCGAGTACGAGCTGCTCGTGAACGGCAGCTCGCTCGGCCACGGCTACGAGCCCAAGGGCGTCGAGCTCGCGGGCTACGGCGAGGCCAAGGTGACGTCCCGCTTCGACGTCAACGCGCTGAAGCTGCCGGGCGCGGTGCTGAAGGTGCTGCGGCAGGACAAGGTCCGGGCGCGGGCGAAGGGCCGCTATTTCACCTCCGGCTCGTTCGGGCACAAAGAGCTCGGCTTCGACTCCGACGTCGAGGTGGACCTCCGCCACTAGCCGTCCGGCTCTCGAGCGGCGTCAGCGCCTGATCTTGGCGAGCGTGGCGAGCGCTTTCTCGCGCGCCGCCGCCTGTCCGCCTGCCGCGGCGGGCTCGGCGAACGAGAGCAGCGCGTGGAAGCTGCGCAGCAGGTTGCGCGCGTTCTGCGAGGCGTCGAGCGTCGCGCCGTCCGGCGGCATCTTCGTCCACACCTGTTTCTCGAGCGCGACGAAGCGCTCGAGCCAGGGGCCGAGGCTCGCGGGATCGAAGTCGGAGCGCCGCACCACGGAGACGAGCGCGGCCGCCAGCCGCTCGTCCTCGGCGTGCGTGAACACCGGGGCGCCGGGGGCCGTCAGCTTGCTCCAGGCCGCGTCGAGGAGCCGCGCCTGGTCCGGCGGCTTGAGGCGGGCGTCGCGCGCCAGGAACTTCAGCAGGTCGGCCGTGTGGGCGGTGGCGTGGATCCAGCCGACCCGCGGCTCGAGCCCGCGCAGATCGCGCTCGTCCTTCAGATAGGCGAGGCCGTCGTCGAGGAGCCGGGCGTATCCGGCATCGTCGAGCGCGGGCTGCTGCAGCTCGGCCGCGGCCAGGATCGAAAGGTCGAGCGCCGAGAACGAGCGCTGCAGGACGCCGTCGTTGCCCGTCTCGCCGATCCCACGGCGAAGGTTCGCCGAGAGCAGCGTCACGAGCGCGCGCCGCTCCTCGGGCTCGAGCCGCTTCTTGCGGTAGACGCAGGTGGCGACGACGCTGTAGCCGACGTCGTCCCGCCACTCGCTGTCGGGCGAGCCCAGGAGCGAGACGGCCTCGTTCACGAGCCCGGCGGCGGACTCGCCCGCCGGGACGGCGCACTCGGCCGCGAGCGTCTTCCAGAAGGCCTTGCCGCGGCGCTCGGCCGCGAGCGGGTCGGTGTCGAGCGGGGCCGCCGCGAGGACGACGAGGAGCGGAATCATCGCTTGCTCCTGCGAGCCGTGCGCGGGCGGCTGCGAGCCGTGCGTGGGCGGCTGCGCGCGGCGCGCGGGCGGCGCGTGGCGCGAGCCGGCGCCAGGGCGGCCTTCCCCAGCCGCGCGAGCTCGTCGAACAGGTAGACGGCCGCGTGCATCGATTTGTGCCAGTCGCCCAGGTGCAGGCTCTCGTCCTCGGAGTGCGCGGCGCAGCCCGGATCCTCGACTCCCGTCAGCAGGCAGGGCACGCCGAGCGCGTCGGCGAACGGCTTGACGAAGCCGATCGTCGCTCCCGATCCGATGAGCGCGGGCTTGCGGCCATAGCCGAGCTCGAGCGCCTTCAGCGCCGCCTCGGCCGCCGGCCCGGTCGGGTCGCTCGTCCACCACGGGGTCGTGCGCGTGATGCGGGCCTCGACCTTCGCCCCGGCCGGCGGCTTCGTCACGAGCTTGCGGATCAGCAGACGCCCCGACTTGACGGGGTCCATGTTCGGCACGGTGCGCATCGAGAGGCGCGCGCGCGCGGAGTCGAGCACCTGGTTGGCGGCCCCGTGGAGCGGGTGCGCCTCGATCGCGATCACGGTGAGCGACGGGCGCGTCCAGAGCTGCTCGTAGACGCTCGCCCCGCGCTCGCGCTCGATGCGCGTGCCCGGCAGCATCCCCGCCCCGCGCCGGAAGGCCGCCGCGGAGAACGGCAGCCGCGCGAGGCGCCTGCGGACCGAAGGCGCCGGCTTCACGACGTCCTCGTAGAGCCCCGGCACGGCGATGCGGCCGTCCTCGGCGCGCAGGTCGTCGAGCAGGCGGCACAGGATCCGCACGGCGTCCGGCGTCGCGCCGCCGAAGTCGCCGCTGTGGACGGGCCGGCCGAGGCAGGTGACCTCGACGTCGATCTGCACGAGACCGCGCAGCTGCCAGGTGAGCGCCGGGACGCCGGTCGCGAAGTTGTAGGTGTCCGAGAGCACGACCACGTCGGCGTCGAGGCGGTTGCGGTACTGCTTGAGGAACCGCGGCAGCGCCTGCGAACCCGTCTCCTCCTCGCCCTCGATCAGGAAGCGCAGGTTCACCGGGCAGCCCGGATCGCTCTGGATGTACGCCGACGCCGCGGCCAGCCAGGCCATGAAGCCGCCCTTGTCGTCGGCGGTTCCGCGCCCGTAGAGGCGGCCTTTCCGCTCGACCGGCAGGAACGGCGGGCTCGTCCAGCGCTCCGTCGGCCCGGGCGGCACGACGTCGTGATGTCCGTACACGAGCACCGTGGGGGCGCCGGGCGCCTTCAGCCAGTCGCCGTAGACGTAGGGCGGCACTCCCTCTACGTGGAGCAGCTCGACGTTCTCGATCCCCATGCGGCGGAGCACCGAAGCCGTGACCTCGGCCGAGGCGCGCAGGTCGTCGGCCGGAAAGCCCTCCGCCGAGATGCCGGGCACGCAGACGAGCTCCGTCAGCGCTTCCTTGAACTCGCCGAAGCGGCGGTCTAGCGGCGCGCAGCACGGCAGAGGTCGATCCGGCGCGCGAACGGCTCACGCCCGGCAGTTTGTCACATGACCGCGGTGGGTGGCGCGGGCTCGTCGGCGCGGCCGGCGGCGCCGAGCGGCCGCTGCACCATGTAGAAGAGCAGGAACAACATCATCGGGATCGCGAGCAGCGCGGCGTATTCCGCCAGGGCCTTGAACTGCGGGAACGCGATCACGACGCTCGGGTCGCTCGCGGCCTGGTAGGCCTTGAAGGCCACGACGCCGGCGGCGACGAGGCCCATCAGCGCCTCGCCCGCGATCAGGCCGGAGGCGGTGAGCACGCCCGCGTTCTCGACGCGGGCCTTCTGCGCGGCGTTCATGCCGCGCTTCTCGGCCTGGCGGTCGACGATCCCGCGCAGCATGCCGCCGACGAAGATGGCGAACGTGGTCTCGAGCGGCAGGTACATGCCGACCGAGAACAGCATCGGGCTCTTGACGCGGACCAGGATCAGCGCGATGCCCATGCCGATCCCGGCGACGACCAGCGGCCACGCCATCTCGCCGCCCACGATGCCCTGCGAGATCGAAGCCATCAGGCCGGCCTGCGGAGCCGAGAGGCTCGGGCCGCCGAAGCCGCCCGTCGCGGGGTTGGCCGCGAGGTCGGAGGTGTGGAGCAGGTAGAGGGGGAAGAACAGCACGAGCCCCGACACCACGACGCCGATCAGGTCGCCGACCTGCATCTTCCACGGCGTGCCGCCGAGGATGTGGCCCACCTTCAGGTCCTGCAGCATCTCGCCCGCGACCGCGGACGAGACGCAGACGACCGCCGCCACGCCGAGCACGGCGGCGACTCCCTCCATGCCCTTGACGCCCACGATCACCATCGTGAGCGCGGCCACGATCGTGGTCGCGAGCGTGAGGCCCGAGATCGGGTTGTTGGACGAGCCGATCAGGCCGACCAGGTTCCCGGAAACGGCGGCGAAGAAGAATCCGGTCACCAGCATCACGATCGCCGCGAAGATCGCGCCGGGCAGCACCTTCGTGAAGTAGAGGTAGAGCGCGATCATCAGGACGAACACGGCTCCGACGCCGGCGAGCACGGTCTTGAACGACAGGTCGCGCTCGGTGCGCTCGGTCGCGGCCTTGGCGGCGGCCGACTTCTGCAGGTCGGCGATCCCGCGCCGCAGGCCGGTCGCCAGGTTCTTGCGCATGCGGAAGAGCGTGAAGCTCGCGCCCGACCAGCATCCCGCCCACCGCGATCGGCCGCACCACGAAGCGCCAGAGGTGGCCCGCCATCGCCGCCCAGCCGATGCGTGCCGTCCGCGGCCGTGTAGGAAGGCGCGAGCTGCGGTCCGAGGAAGAAGATCAAGAGCGGCACGAACAGGCCCCAGGACATGAGCCCGCCCGCGAAGTTCAGCGAGCCGAGCTCCGGCCCGATGATGTAGCCCACGCCGAGGTAGGCGGGGCTCACCGCCGGGCGCCTGGAACGTCGTCGCGCCGCCGGCCGAGATCGTGGCGGCGTCGCTCTTGAGCCCGAGCCTGACGAAGCTCTCCTTGAGCTTGCCGACCGCGAGCGTGAAGGTGTTGGACGCGCTGAAGACGCCCGCGTCGCCGAGCAGCTTCACGACCGCGCCCACCCCCATCGCGCTGAACAGGCGGATCGCCGCGTCGGCGCCCTTCTGGCCGGCCTTGTGGATCTCGGCCGCCGCCACCGACTCGGGATACGGCAGCGACTGGTCCTCGACCATCACGCGGCGCAGCACGGTCACGAACAGCACGCCGAGGATCCCGCCGACGATCATGAGCGCGCTCGCCGTCAGGTACTCCGCCGTGTTCCAGCTCTGGAAGTCCCAGATCTGGAGGATCACGAAGGCGGGGATCGTGAAGATCGCGCCCGCCGCGACCGACTCGCCGATCGAGCCCACGGTGCGCGCGAAGTTCTCCTCGAGCAGCGACCCCTTCATCATGCGCAGCACGGCCATGCCGATCACCGCGGCCGGATAGGTGGCCGCGATCGTCATGCCGGCTCGCAGGCCGAGGTACGCGTTGGCGGATCCGAGCACGACGCTCATCACGAGCCCGAGCAGGAGGGCCCGCCACGTGAACTCCGACATCGTGGAGTCGTCCGGGACGTAGGGCTTGTGCGCCTTGTCGCTCATGAAGCCTCCCCGAGGGTCGGCGGATGATAACCCGGAGTAATCGTCTAGACTGCCCCGAGGCACATGTCACGAGCCGAAGTGGCCGCGGCGATCGCGCACGCCGAGCAGCACCTCGACGACACGCTCGGCCGGCTCGCCGAGCTGGTGCGGATCCCGAGCGTGTCGGCCGAGGGCTTCCCCGCCGCCGAGGTGCGCCGCTCGGCCGAGGCCACGGCCGCGCTCCTGCGCGACGCGGGGCTCGAGAACGTGCGCCTGATCGAGGCTCCCGGCCATCCCTACGTCTACGGCGACTGGCTCCACGCCGACGGCGCGCCGACGCTGCTCGTGTACGGGCACCACGACGTGCAGCCGCCCGGGCGCGAGGAGCGCTGGACGAGCCCGCCCTTCGAGCCGAGCGAGCGCGACGGCCGGCTCTACGGCCGGGGAGCGGTCGACGACAAAGGCACGTTCATCACCCACGTGGCGGCGCTGCGCGCCTGGCTCGAGAGCGCGGGGCGCCTGCCCCTCAACGTCAAGGTGCTGGTCGAGGGCGAGGAGGAGATCGGCTCCCCCGGCCTCGAGCGCTTCCTCGACGCGCACGGCAAGGAGCTCGCGGCCGACGTGGCGGTGCTGGCGGATACCGGCAACTTCGACGTCGGGCATCCCGCGCTCACCTACCAGCTGCGCGGGATCTGCCAGGTGGACGTGGAGGTGCGCTGCCTCGAGCGGCCCGTCCACAGCGGCTTCTTCGGCGGGCCGACGCCCGACGCCGTGCGGATCCTGGCGCGCCTGGTGGCGAGCCTCGAGAAGAAGGACGGATCGCTCGACGTCCCCGGGCTCTACCGCGACGTCGCGACGCCGGGCGCCCGCCAGCTGAAGCGCATCCGTTCGCTGCCGTTCAGCGAGAAGAAGTTCCGTGCGTCCGCGGCGATGAAGCCCGGAACGCGCTTCGTCGGCGAGCGCGGCTACTCGGTGTGGGAGCGGCTGTGGACGCGCCCGGCGCTCACCGTGATCGCGCTCGAGGCGCACGAGATCGCCGGCTCGTCGAACCAGGTGATCGACGCGGCCCGCGCGCGGCTTTCGCTGCGGACGGTGCCGCGCATGGACGAGCGCCGCGCCGGCGCTCTCCTCGTGAAACGGCTCACCGCCCGGCCGCCGGCCGGTGCGCGCGTCAGCGCCCGCGTGACCAGCACCGCGCGCTGGTGGACCACCGATCCCGAGGGCCCGGCCTTCGAGGCGGCGCGCCGCGCGCTGCGGGCGGGGTTCGGACGCGAGGCCGCCATGATCGGCGCCGGCGGCTCGATCGGCTTCGTGGCGCCGTTCTCGAACGCGCTCGGGGGCGTGCCCTGCCTGCTGATGGGCGTCGAGGACCCGCAGTCGGCGATCCATTCCGAGAACGAGAGCCTTCACCTCGGCGACTTCCGCAAGGGAGTGCGCTCGGCGGTGCACCTCTACGAAGAGCTGGGGCTCGCGCTCGAGCCGCGCCGCAGCCGGGCGGCCGCGCCGCGCGCGGCGCGCCGGCGCTGAAGCTCACACGACCGGGACCAGAAGGGGAGGCGACATGAGACGCTCGCTGACGGTCGCGGCCTTGCTGTGGCTCGCCGCTCCGCGCTTCGCGGAGTGCCAGACCGCGAAGGACGCGGCCGAGCTCCAGGCCCTGCTCGCGGAGTTCCTGGCGGGCGCGTCGCGCAACGACGCCGCCGTGCACGATCGCTTCTGGGCGGACAGCCTCGTCTACACGCGCTCGACCGGCCGGCGCATCGGAAAGGCCGACATCCTGAAGGACGTTGCGCAGCGCGCCGCCCGGCAGCCTGACCCCCAGCTACAACGCCGAGGACGTGCGGATCCAGCAGTTCGGCGACGCCGCGGTGGTCGCCTTCCGCCTGGTCGGCACGACGACCGCCCCGGGCTTCACCGAGCGCGACGAGTTCCTGAACACCGGCACCTTCGTCAGGCGCGACGGCCGCTGGCAGGCGGTCGCATGGCAGGCGACGCGCGTGCCCCCGACGGAGGCCGACGCCCGGCTGCAGGTCGCCGCGTTCGACAAGGCCTTCCACGCCGCGCTGCTCGCGGCCGACGTGAAGACGCTCGGCTCGCTGCTCGACGACGGATTCTCGTGGACCCACAGCGACGGCCACAAGCTCAGCGGGCCCCAGCTCGTGGCCGAGCTCGAGTCCGGAAAGCTCCGCTACGCGAAGCTCGAGACGAGCGGCGTCACCACCTGGGCGCGCGACGGAACGGCCGTCGTGCGCGGCGACTCGCTGCGCCAGCGCAGCTCGAACCCCGCGACGCCGGGCAAAGGCGACCCCGAGCCGCTCGCGATCTTCTACACGCTCACGCTGGTGGCCGACCGCGGCGCCTGGAAGGCGGTCGCGATGCACTCGGGCCGGCGCTGAGCTTGCGCAGCCGGTAGGGCTCGAGCGCCAGGTCGATGTCGCGCGCCAGCCACTGCGCGGCCGGACCGTCGCGGTAGACCGCCCACGTCAGCAGCGAGCCGTTCACGACGGCGAGCAGCACGCGCGCGAGCGCCCGCGCGTCGACCGGGCCGAGCTCGCCCTCCGCCTGCGCCTCGGCCAGAAGGCCCGCGAGCGCCTGCTGCTGCGAGCGGAACAGGCGCGACGTGATGCGATGGAACGCCGCGTCGGTGAGGTCGATCTGCAGGAACGCGAGGTTGTTCGCCATCTCCTTCGGGCTCTGGGCGAGCCCGGCGAAGCAGAGCAGGAACGCGCGCGCGGTCTCGAGCGCCGTCCGTCCCTCGGCGCGCAGGCCGTCCATGAAGCCCTGCTCGTCCCCGCCTCCCTGCCGCGCAAAGGCCAGAAGCAGCGCGCGCTTCGAGCCGAAGCGCTGGATCAGGGTGGCCGGGCTCAGCCCCACCTCGCGCGCGACGTGCGCGAGCGTCAACCGCAGCGGCCCGACGCGCCCGATCGTGCGGGCGGTGGCCGCCAGGATCTCCTCGTCGGACACGGTGCGCGGACGCGGCGACATCTTGACAACCCCAGCCTAGCAGATTATAAATGAATGAACGTTTATAAATGATCGGAGCAGGACGCCGATGAACGACCCGTGTGCTACTCGGCGGCCATGAGCCTCGACGGCTACATCGCCGGCCCGAACGGCGAGTTCGACTGGATTCCGATGGACCCCGAGATCGACTTCGAGGCGCTCTTCGCGCGCTACGACTGCGTGCTGCTCGGGCGCAAGTCCTGGGAGGCCGCGCGCCGGCAGGGCGGCGGCGGGATGCCCGGCATGGAGTCGTACGTCTTCTCGACGACACTCCAGCCGGGCGACTGTCCCGGCGCGACGCTGTCGAACGACCCGCGGGGGACGGTCGAGGCGCTGAAGCGGCAGCCCGGCAAGGCGATCTGGCTGTTCGGCGGCGGCGTGCTGTTCCGCAGCCTGCTGGAGCTCGGCCTCGTGGACGAGGTGCAGGTGGCCGTCGTGCCGGTCCTGCTCGGCGAGGGGTTGCCGTTCGTCGAGCATCCGACGAAGCTCGCGAAGCTGCGGCTCACCCGCCACCGCGTCTACGAGAAGACGGGCACGGCGCTACTGGAGTACGCGGTCGCCGGTCGAAGCTGAGCGCCTGCCCGCGCCGCGCTCCAGGATCTCGAGCCGGACCGGCGCGATCCCCGGCCTCATCAGGCCGAGCGCCGCGCCGGCGGCGCGCGACAGGTCGATCACACGCTGCTCGACATAAGGACCGCGGTCGTTGATGCGCACGACCACGCTGCGGCTGGTGGCGACGCGCGTCACGCGCACCCGCGTCCCGAACGGCAGGGACGGGTGTGCCGCGGTCATGGCGTCCTGATCGTAGACCTCGCCGTTCGCCGTCTCCTTTCCGTCGAAGCCGGGTCCGTACCACGACGCGATCCCCTCCCCGACGGGAGGGGGTGTGGGAGTGGGGGGCGGTACGGGTTGAGGCGCGAGCGGAGGCGGCGCCGGGAGCTCCGGGCCCGGCAGCCGTTTCGTCGCGCAGTCCACGATGGACAACGTGGACGCCAGAACGACGACTGCCCCGAGCGCCGGGCCGAGGTGGGAGCGACGCACCGTCACTTACCAGCCCCGCCGCGTTGTAAGTCCGCTCATGCAGGACGTTGTGCAAGAAAGAAGCCACAACGACGCGAGCAATGTCAAAGATCGAAACGCAGAAGCGAGCGTAGTAGACTCGGCCACACCAGCCCAGCCCAAACCGGGCTCCTCTTCACGCGGAGGCTCAAGTGCTCAAGGGATTTCGCGACTTCCTCATGCGCGGCAACGTGGTCGAGCTGGCCACGGCCGTGATCATCGGCGCTGCTTTCGGCGGCGTCGTCGACGGATTGATCAAGGGAGTCATCGATCCGCTGATCGCCGTCTTCGCGCCGGGCGAGGTCAAGCAGCTCGAGAACGCGCTCGTGCTCGGACCGTTCAAGATCGGCCTCGTGGTCTCGGCGCTCGTCAACTTCCTGCTGAAGGCCGCGGTCGTCTACTTCTTCATCGTGAAGCCGTTCGCGAACCTCTCCGCGCGGCTCGCCGCCGCGGCGCCGCCGCAGCAGCAGGTGGCGCTGCTGACCGAGATCCGCGACCTGCTCAAGGAACGCAAGTAGCATGAGCCGACCCCGCACGCGGGAGCTCGCGGCGCTCGCTCTCGCGCTCGCCGTGCCTGCCTGCGGAGGAGGCACCTCGCGGGCCGCGTCGACGCCGGCCTCGACACCGGGCGCGTCGCCGACGCCCGCGCCCGCCGGCTTCACGCTCGTCTTCTCGGACGAGTTCGAGGCCCCGGGCGCTCTCGACGCGACCAGGTGGGGCTACGAGATCGGCTACGTCCGCAACGACGAGAAGCAGTACTACACCTCCCGCCTCGAGAACGTGCGCGCCGAGGGCGGGATGCTCGTGATCGAGGGCCGCAAGGAGAGCTATCAGGGCTACGGCTACACGTCGGCCAGCGTGAACACGCTCGGCCGCTTCGCGCTGCGCTACGGCCGCGTCGAGGTGCGCGCCAAGCTGCCCAGCGGCCGCGGCAGCTGGCCGGCGATCTGGATGCTGGGCACGAACATCGCGCGCGCGGGCTGGCCCGCGTGCGGCGAGATCGACATCATGGAGAACGTCGGCTTCGACCCGCTGCGCGTCCACGCCAGCGTCCACACGGCCGCCTACAACCACACGATCGGCACGCAGAAGACCGCGAGCACGCTCGTCCCGGACCCGGCGGCCGACTTCCACGTCTACGCGATGGAGTGGTACCCGGATCGCATCGAGGCCTTCGTGGACGGTGCCCGCTACTTCACGTTCCGCAACGAAGGCACCGGCAGCCGCAGCTGGCCGTTCGACGAGCCGCAGTACCTGCTGATCAACCTCGCCCTCGGAGGCGCTTGGGGCGGACAGCAGGGGCTCGACGACTCCCGCTTCCCCCACCGCTACCTCGTGGATTACGTGCGGATCTACCAGCAGAGCTGAAGCGCCCGCCGGCGCCGAGACCGGCGCGCGCGGATGGCGGGGCGACGTCCTACGGACTGACCTCGAAGGCCACCGCCTGCGCGACGATCGCGGCCTCCTTCCTTGCGGCGAGGGTATCCGTGACGATCACCTGCAGCAGGTAGTCGCCCGGAGGCATCTCGGGGCCGAGCACGAAGGCCCCGCCGCCCGTGACCTGGCGCGCGTCGGTCGTCGGGCCGGCGTCGACGGGCCGCGCCGCTCCGGCCGTCAGCAGCTGGTCGTCGCGGAAGAGCCGCATCTGCGCCGCGAGCCGCGGCAGGCCCGTCGCGCGATCGAGGCGCGCGTTGTAGACGGCAAAGCTGTAGGAGAGCGCCTGGCCGGGCCGGAAGCGGCGCAGGGCGGCTGTGGCGTCCGTGCCGGCGTCCGCCGGCGCTCCGTCGGCCCGCACGCTGCCGACCACGATGCCGGAGAGCGCGAGCTTCTTCTGCTCGAGGTCGGGGACCTGCACCAGCTGGTTGGCGGATCCGATCCTGCCCGTGTTCGCGTCGCGCACCGCGACGCGCAGCTGGTAGGCGCCCGGCTTCTTCACCGGGACGTCGAGTCGGAACGTGAGGCCCTCGCGGTGCGCTTCCTCGACGCGCTCGGGCGCCACCCGGACGTCCTGCGCGCGCCCGAGCTGGTCCACGATCGTGCCGTTGTCGCCGAAGGTGACCGCCAGCAGCTCGAGCTTCGTCCCCAGCTTGCCCTCCACCTCGCGCAGGTCGAGTGCGCGCGTGTCGAGGTGAATGAGTGAGCGGAGCAGGTAGCCTGCCTTGGGCTCGTGGACGAAGAGCGACGTGAGCTCGAGCCGCAGGGCGCCCGAGGCGAATGGCGAGGCGACCGCCGCGACGAGCGACTGCGCGGGCGTGGGCGGCTCGACCGCGGTCTCGGCGTCGATCCTTCCGTAGAAGCCGGCGCGGGAGCGCACCTGCAGTCCTGGCCGCTTCACCGAGAGCTTGAGCCGGTGGAAGGACGGCTTGGCGTCCGAGCCTTTGAAGCTCGCGGCGTCCGGCGCGTAGCCGATGAGGTAGTACCCCCGCTGGTCGTCCAGCACGCGGCCCACGGCCTTCGAGAGATCGTTCTGGTTGCGCATCAGGACGCCGCCCGTCTCCTGCGCCATTGCCTGCAGGCCCCACTCGGTGTCGCGCTGCAGCTTGCGGCGCGCGTCGCCGTGGCTTTGCAGGTCCGCGACGGTCGGCTCCCCATTGCCGAGGTTGGTGTTCACGTCGTCGGCGGCCGTCAAACCGAGCGGCGACAGCCCTCGAGTGTCGACCGTGTAGAGCACCACCGAGGCCCGGTTGGCGTCGTCCACCAGCCGGCGCAGCGCGTCGTCGGTCCTCGGATCGCCGCGCTCGGACGACCGGGTCCCCTGCTCGCTCCGCGTGACGCCCGCGCCGCGTCCCCGCGCCCCCGGGTCGCCGATCGCGCGCCGGTCGGTCTCGTCCTCGTAGAGGCGCAGGCCTTCGGAGAAGAGCACGACGGCTTTCCGCCCAGGCAGCTCGCCGAGCGCCCGAACCACCCAGCGCACGCTCGAGAGGCTGGCCGTGGCCAGCATCGACTGGCGCAGCGCCTCGATGTCCGCCCCGACCTTCGCGCCGCCCCCGCTGCCGCGCGGGCCCGAGTTGGAGTCGATCAGGTTCTTGTCCTCGCCGATCGGCGCGAAGGAGTCGACGCCCACGCGGTTCTGGGCGGCGTTGAACCGCACGCGCTCGATCGCGGCGCGCAGCTGCTGCTTGTCGACGGTGAACTGCTGGAGCGCGCCGATCCCGCCGCGCGTGCGGACGATCGCCACGAGGTCCCCCGGCTCCATCTGCTCGTCGACGAACTTGCGGAGCGCGTCGCGCACCTCGATCGTGCTCCGGAACGACAGGCCCAGGTCGTCCACGACGAGGGCGATCGTGCGGCGCACGCGATCCGGCCTGATCCGGGTCGGCACCGGCGGAGCCGGGAGGGCCGGATCCGCTGGGCGCGGCGGAGGAGGGGGCAGGGCCGGGATCGCGACGTAGCTGCAGTGCGTGATCTCCTGACGCCGCCCGTCCTCGAAGATCTCGAAGTCCGCCGCGGTCAGGTCGGTGACGTGACGGCCGCTCTTGTCGGTGACGACGGCGTCCACCTGGACGAGCGAGAGCGTCACCCGTATCACCGGGGGCGGCGCCTGCGGCGCTTGTCCGCCTGCGCCCACGAGAGGCACGGCCAGCGCCAACGCGACCCACCGCTGCGATCCGCTCAACGGGCCTCCGCATGGGGCCCTGCCGGCCCCGAGCGCCCGCGATCGTACCCGATGCGCGAGGCCGAAGCCCGGGCGGCCGGACGCGCGCGATAGAATGAAGGCTCGGCCCGAGACCAGAACCCGATGCCCATCTACCACCAGCTGGGGCGCGTGCCGAGGAAGCGCCACGTCGCCTTCCGGAAGGAGGGCGGCGGCATCTACTACGAGGAGCTGGTCGGCAACCAGGGCTTCACGGGCCTGGCGTCTCTGCTCTACCACCTGCGCCTCCCCACCGCCGTCAAGAGCGTCCAGCCGATCGCGACCCTCGAGTGGCTTCCCGAGCCCGAGCGCGTCGTGCGCCACCGGCACTTCAAGACGCAAGGAGCTCGCGACCGGCCCGAGCGCCGTGCGCGACCGCGTGCCGCTGCTCTTCAACGACGACGTCGCGCTCCAGCTCGTGCGGCCGCGCAAGGACGACGCGGTCTTCTACCGGAACGCACAGGGCGACGAGGTCGTGTTCGTCGTCGAGGGCGCGGGTGTGCTCGAGTCGTCGTTCGGCGAGCTCGCCTACCGCGCCGGCGACTACGTCGTGATCCCGCGCGGCATCCTGCACCGCTGGCGGCTCGGCAAGGGGCCGCACCGCCTGCTCGTGATCGAGAGCCGCGGCTACCTGCGCACGCCGAAGCGCTACCGCAACGAGCACGGCCAGCTCACCGAGATGGCGCCCTTCAGCGAGCGCGACATCCGCCGGCCCGAGCGGCTCGAGCCGCACGACGAGGAGGGCGACTTCACCGTGCTCGTCAAGAGCGGCAACCGGCTCGTCGAGATGGTGCTGCGCGCACCACCCCTTCGACGTCGTGGGCTGGGACGGCTACTACTATCCGTGGGCGCTCAGCATCCACGACTTCGAGCCGCGCGTCGGGCGCGTGCACCTGCCGCCGCCGGTGCACCAGACCTTCGAGGGCGACGGCTTCGTGATCTGCTCGTTCTGCCCGCGGCCCTTCGACTTCGAGCAGGACGCCGTGTCGGCGCCCTACAGCCACCAGAACGTGATGTCGGACGAGGTGCTGTTCTACGCGAACGCCGAGTTCATGAGCCGCAAGGGCATCGAGCTCGGCTCGATCACGCTCCACCCCGACGGCCTGCCGCACGGCCCGCAGCCCGGCAAGACGGAGGAGTCGATCGGCGCCAAGGGCACGACCGAGCTGGCGGTGATGATCGACACCTTCCGGCCGCTCCTGGTCGCGCGCGAGGCGCTCGCGCTCGAGGACGCGACGTACCAGCGCTCGTGGCTGCAGCCGTCGTCGTGACGCCCGCCGCGGCGCGGGCGCTCCTCGCGGGCCTCGTCGACTACGCCGGGCTCTTCCCGCCGGCCGCGCTCGACATGGAGGCGGCGGTCGCCGAGTACGCGCGCTGGCGGCGCGCGCCCGAGGCCTTCATGCTGGGGCGCTTCGTCGCGCCCGCGGGGCGCCTCGTCGAGCTCGGCCGCGCCGCCGAGACGCTGTTTCCGGAGCCCGGCGCGGGAGAGCCCTGGCGCGTGAGCGCCCTCCTCGGCGCGGACCTGCACGGCGACGGCGCGCGCGTCGCATCCTGGAACGTGAGCCACTCCGGCCGCGCGACGGTCGACAGCGTCGAGCTCAAAGCCGTGAGCCCGCAGGAGGCCGACGCGGCGCTCGTCACGCTGCCCCCGGGTCTCGTGGCCTTCGTGGAGCTGCCGCTCGCCAGCGACCTCGGCGGGCACCTCGCCGTGCTCAAGCAGCGCGGCGCCCGCGCGAAGCTCCGCACCGGCGGCGTCGTGCCCGAGGCGATTCCGGAGCCTGGCGACGTGGCCCGCTTCATCGTCGCCTGCGCGGCCGCCGGCGTTCCGTTCAAGGCGACGGCCGGCCTTCACCATCCGGTGCGGGCGGAGCACGCGCTCAGCTACGAGGCCTTTAGCCCGCACGCCGTCATGCACGGCTTCCTGAACGTGTTCGCGGCGGCCGCCTTCGCGAGGCACGGCAGCCCCGCCGCGGAGGTCGAGGCGGTGCTGCGCGAGCAGGACCCGCGTGCGTTCGTCCTCGACGAAACCGGTCTCGCCTGGCGCGACCGGCGGCTCGCCACCGAGGCGATCGCATCCGTCCGCCGCGACTTCGCGACCTCCTTCGGCTCCTGCTCCTTTGCCGAGCCGGTCGCCGATCTACGAGCGCTCGAGGTGCTGCAATGACGCCGAAGCTCGACGGCACCCACGACCAAGCGCTCCGCAGCTTCGTGCCGTCCGCCAACGACGGCCGCGACCGACTTCCCGATCCAGAACCTGCCGCTCGGCGTCTTCCGCCGCGGCGACTGGCTGCCCCGCGCATCGGCAGCGCGATCGGCGACGAGCTCGTCGACCTTCACGCCTGCTCCGAGCGCGGCCTGCTGCGCGGGCTGCCCGCCGAGGTGGAGGCCGCCTGCCGCGGCGCGAGCCTCAACGCGCTCATGGCGCTCGACGCGCGCGTGCGCGGCACGCTCCGCAACCGGCTCTCGCACCTGCTGCGCGCCGAGGGCGGCTTCGTCACGGCGCGGGGCGACGCCGCGCACGTGCTCTTCCCGACGCGCCGACGCGCAGATGCTGCTGCCGGCGGAGGTGGGCGACTACACGGACTTCTACGCCTCGGTATTCCACGCCACCAACGTCGGCAAGATGCTCCGGCCCGACAACCCGCTCTTTCCGAACTACAAGTGGGTGCCGATCGGCTACCACGGGCGCGCGTCGTCGCTGGTCGTGAGCGGCACGCCGATCGCGCCGCCCGCAGGGCCAGACCGAGCCCGGCGAGGGCGGCGAGCCGCGCTTCGGCCCGAGCCGCTCCCTCGACTACGAGCTCGAGGTGGCGGCCTTCCTCGGGCCCGGCAACCCGCTCGGCCAGCCGATCCCGCTCGCCGAGGCCGAAGGCAGGCTCTTCGGCCTGTGCCTGCTCAACGACTGGTCGGCGCGCGACCTGCAGAAGTGGGAGTACCAGCCGCTCGGCCCGTTCCTCGCGAAGAGCTTCGCGACCTCGATCAGCCCCTGGGTGGTGACGCTCGAGGCGCTCGCGCCCTTCCGCGTCCCGGCCTTCGCCAGCGGCCCGCGGGCGACCCGCAGCCGCTGCCGTACCTGAGCGACGAGGAGGACCGCACGCAGGGCGGCATCGACCTGCACCTCGAGGTGCTGCTTTCGAGCGCGGCGATGCGCGAGCGCGGCCTGCCGCCGCTCTCGCTGAGCCGCAGCAACCTGCGCGAGGTCTACTGGACGTTCGCGCAGATGGTGGCGCACCACAGCTCGAACGGCTGCAACCTGCGGCCCGGCGACCTGATCGCGAGCGGCACCGTCTCGGGTCCCGCGAAGGAGAACCGCGGCAGCCTGATCGAGCTCACCTGGCGCGGCACCGAGCCGCTGACGCTGCCGAGCGGCGAGCCGCGGCGCTTCCTGGAGACGGGCGACGAGGTGATCCTGCGCGGCCACTGCGAGCGTCCGGGCTACGCGCGGATCGGCTTCGGCGAGTGTCGCGGCGTGGTAGCGTGAAGTGAGGGAGAGTCCGATGGCCAAGGCCGAGTCGCTCGGCATCAAGAGGCTCGAGTCGGTGCACTACTACGTCCACGACCTCGAGCGCAGCCGCCGCTTCTACACCGACGTGATGGACTTCGCCGAGATCGGCGAGAGCTCCGACGAGCTGACCGAGCGCGGGCGGCAGAAGTCGCTCGCGTTCCTCGCGGGCAACTGCGCGGTGATCTGCATCGCGCCGCGCGGCGAAGGCGGGCGCGCGTCGCGCTGGCTCAAGAAGTACCCCGACGGCGTCGGGACGCTGAACTTCGAGGTCGAGGACGTGGACAAGGCGTTCCGCCTGCTCGAGGGCCGCGGAGGCACGCCGATCGACGACGTTTGCCGCGTCAAGGACGCGGGCGGCAACGAGATCGCCTTCTTCTCCATCACCACGCCGTTCGGCGACACCACCTTCCGCTTCATCGAGCGCAAGGGCTACCGCGCGCTCTTCCCGGGCTTCGTGGCCTACGACAAGCCGCGCGGCGGGACGAACCGGCTCGGCTTCGTGGGCTTCGACCACACGACCTCGAACTTCGCGACGCTCGGCCACATCGCGCTCTGGCTCGAGCACGTGCTGGGCTTCGAGCGCTTCTGGGAGATCCAGTTCCACACGACCGACGTCGACCCGGACCACGAGCACGGCTCGGGCCTGCGCTCGCTCGTCTACTGGGACCAGCGCTCGGGCGTGAAGTTCGCGAACAACGAGCCGTGGCGGCCGAACTACCGCGCCTCGCAGATCAACGTCTTCGTCGAGGAGCTGCGCGGCCCCGGGATCCAGCACCTGGCGATCGCGGTGAAGGACATCATCCCCTGCGTGCGGATGCTGCGCGAGCGCGGCCTCGCGCTTCATGCCGACGCCCGGCAGCTACTACGACATGCTGCCCGAGCGGCTCAAGAAGCTCGGCGTGGGGTCGATCGACGAGGACATCGCGGTGCTGCGCGAGCTCGAGATCCTGGTCGACGGCGACGGGCCGGGCAAGTACCTGCTGCAGATCTTCCTGAAGGAGTCGTCCGGCCTCTACAGCGAGGCGGCCGCGGGGCCCTTCTTCTTCGAGATCATCCAGAGGAAGGGCGACCAGGGCTTCGGCGCCGGCAACTTCCGAGCGCTCTTCGAGTCGATCGAGCGCGCCCAGGAAGGCCAGCTCCAGCCGACGAAGTAGCCGGCGCGCTAACACCGGGCGGCCGCCGCGCGTCTCCTTCTGTGGATGCGTACGACCGTGGAGGGCGCTTGGGGCTTGGGTACACTCCCGCCATGGACCAGCTCCTGAGCCTCGTCCCGGGAGCGACGCCGTCCTTCGAGGCCGAGCTCGTGCTGGCCGCGCGGGCCGGCGACCGCGCCGCCTACGGGCGGCTCTACGACCGTTTCGCGCCGATGGTCCACGGCGTGCTGCTCGCGCGCGTGCCGCGCGCGGACGTGGACGACCTGGTGCAGGACGTGTTCCTGCAGGCGATGCGGCGGCTCTCCTCGCTCCGCAACCCCGAGGCTTTCGGCGGCTGGCTGGCCGCGATCGCGCGCAACCGCGCGCGCGACCACTGGCGCCGCGGCGAGGACACCGCCCCGCTGCCTCCGGACGTGACGGGCGCGCCGCATCCCGAGGGCGATGCGCTCGCGGTGCTGGCGTCGATCCAGCGGCTGCCGGAGGCGTACCGCGAGACGCTGGTGCTGCGGCTCGTGGAGGGCATGACGGGCCCCGAGATCGCCGAGCGGACGGGGCTCACGCCCGGGTCCGTCCGCGTGAACCTGCACCGCGGCCTGCAGCTCCTGCGCGACGCGCTCGTCTGGAAGGGACCGCGAGCGTGAGCGGCGACGACTACCTCTGGGACGGCACGGGCGAGCCCGACCCCGAGGTGCGGGAGCTCGAGGAGCGGCTGCGGCCGCTGCGCCGGGTGCCCCCGCCGCCCGACTGGTCGAAGAGCGCCCCGCGCTCGCCGCGCTTCCGCCTCGTGGCCCTGGCTGCGGCGGCTGCGCTGGCGCTCGCGCTCGGCGCGAGCGCGCTGCGCCGGCCCCCGGCGCGCGGCGGCTGGGACCTGCGCTGGCTGGAAGGCGAGAGCTGGAGCGCATCGCGCGTCGTGCGCGAGGACAAGCTCGCCGTCGGGCAATGGATCGAGACGCGCGCGGCGCGGGCGCGGCTCTCCGTCGGCCCCCGGGACGACGAGATCGGCGAGGTGCAGCTCGAGCCGCAGCACGCGCGTCGGCCTCGTCGACCCCGGCAAGAAGCGCCACCGGCTCTCGCTCGTCGCGCGGCGTGATGCACGCGACGATCTGGGCGCCGCCGGGCAACTTCGTCGTCGACACGCCCTCGGCCGTGGCGGTCGACATGGGCTGCCGCTACACGCTCGAGGTCGACGAGCGGGGCGCCGGCCTCCTGCGCGTCGAGGCCGGCTGGGTGGGGTTCGAGCACCGGGGCCTGCAGTCGCTCGTCCCGGCGGGCGCCATGTGCGCGACACGAACGGGCATCGGGCCGGGCACTCCCAGCTTCGAGACGGCCTCGCCGGCCTTCTCCGAGGCGCTCGAGACGATCGACTTCGGCCCCGCCGGCGACGCGCGGCGGGCAGCGCTCGACCGCGTGCTCGCCGAAGCCCGGGCGCGCGACGCGCTCTCGCTCTGGCACCTGCTGACGCGGGTCGAGGGCGAGGACCGCGCGCGCGTCTTCGACCGGCTCCAGGCTCTCGTGCCGGCGCCCGCAGGCGTCACGCGCGACGGCATCCTGAGGGGGAGCGCGCGATGCGCGAGCGCTGGTGGGACGCGCTCGGGCTCGGCTCGTCCGAGTTCTGGCGGATGTGGACGGGCGCCTGGAGCGATCCGACGCCGAGCCCCGCCGACGAGCAGCGCTGAAATGGCGGCGGGCCGGGCGCCGCGCGCGGCGGAGTCAGGCCCTGGCCTTGCCGCCGGGGCCTGACTCCTCGCCTGCGTCGACGACCGAGTGCGGCTGCCGGCTAGTGCCGCGGACCGCGCGACGCACCGGACGTCGGCATGTGCAGCGCGAAGCCGGCGGTGATGTAGTGCGGGCTGTTGTGGTTGAGGCCGATCCCGCCCTCCACCTGCAGATCGATGCGGTCGTTCAGGCCGAAGCGCGCGCCCGGCACCACGTGGACGCGCGTGAAGTCGTTGCCGTTCGGGCCGTTCACCGACTCGAAGGAGAACTCGGTTCCGGCGTAGAGCTCGACGCGGCGGTCGACCCACGCGCTGAGCTCCGCGCCGAGGTCGAGCGCCGTCGAGTCGGGACCGTTCGACATCATCGCCTGGTGGCCGCCGATCCGGACCGCGACCTGCACGTCGTCGTCGGCGAAGACGCGGAACTGCCCGTCGCCGCCGATCAGCGTCACGCCGTCGAAGAAGGCGCTCTTGGCCTCGACGTCGAACGCGTCGGTGATGCCGTAGCCGAGCCGGAACGCGGCGCCCGTGCGGTCCGGCGCGGCGTCGCGCCCGAACATCTGGACGGGTGCGGCCGTGAGGCGGAAGTAGCGGTCGCGAATCGTCTCCGCGGAGCCGGTCAGGAAGTTCTGCGCCTGAGCGGGCGCAGCGGAAACGGCGAGCGAGACGGCAGCGACGCCAATGAGTCCGACGGAGTGTACACGCATGGGCACCTCCATCCCTTTCGAGGTGGCAAGTCGTGCGCCAGCGCCGGATGCCTGCGAGCGCGGCCGCGCGCCAACACGCGCCCCTCGAGTGGTTTGGGTGACGTGCGCGAGCGCGGAGCGCTCCAAGGAGTGGTGCCTTGGAGCTCCGTGATTTCTACAAACTCCGCCCGCCGCACTCACTGAACGGGTAAGAAGGCGCTGCGCCAGCGCTTTGTACAGTCTACACAGCCGTGAGTGCCGCGTTCTGAGCGGGCGGCCGCCGGTAAGACATTGAGCCAGGACGCACTTTGTGTGGGCGCCCGCCGACGGGGGCAAGGCACATGCATTGCACTCCCGAATGTCACTCGCTAACGCTCGAGCCGTGCGGCTCGAGCCGGAAGGAGGAACGATGCTCAGACGCGTAGCTGTACTGTACGCGCTCGTGGTCCTCACCTCGATCGGGGCGGCCATGGCTCAGACGACCGACGCGAAGACACTGGAAGCCACCGATCGCATCACGGTCTCGGGGACGCTCGAGTCGCTCGGCTAGCGGCTCCATGGTCGTGAGGATCGACCAGCACGGGCACTCAATCCCGTTCCAGATCTCCTCGAGCTCGCAGGTGGCGTCGGGCCTCAAGCCGGGCAGCCGCGTGACGGTCGTCTATCACCCGCTCGGCGCCACGGGCCAGATGGCCGATTCGGTGACGCTCGACTCCGGGTCGGGACGCCCGCAGCAGATCGCCGGATCGTCGAGCTCGCCTCAGCCGATCGACACTGGTCGGGCGAAGGAGTCGGAGCCCGCGTCCCCGGCACCGCAATCGGCGCCGCGCGAGGCGTCACCTTCCTCCCCTGCCCGGGAGCTCCCAGCCACGGCCAGCACGCTGCCCCTGGTGGGAGTGGCCGGGCTCCTCGCACTGCTCGCCAGCCTGACGCTGCGGGCCTACGAGCGGCGCCAGTCCTAAACGGATGACGGGAAGCTCCGAGCACGGCGAGCCGCGGTGTCCTGGCCGCGGCAACCCTTTGCGGTCGCGCACGTTCTTGCCCAGGGGCGTGCGCGGCTTGACGCCGTGCCCGAAGCGACCCGCTCATCCGTGCTGGGGGAGGGGCTCGGCTCCTCGAGCCCCTCCCCCAGCGCGGGAAGTCTCGCGCGAGCGGCTTGACAGGCCCGCCGGACGAAGCAATCGTCGCTCCGAGGATCGGAGGGCGGCGATGGCGGAGCGGCGGGCCGCGGCGGCGTTCATCTCGAGCCTGCTCGCGGCGACTCTGTCGGCCGACGAGCGCAAGCCGGTCGTGCTCAACGACGACGCCGGCTGGTGCTGGTTCCAGGACGAGCGCGCCCTCGTCGTCTCCGGCCGGCTCGTGTTCGGCAGCGTCGCCTCGGGCCGTACCGACGCCGCGCGCCGGGGCGCCGTGGAGGCCACGAGCGTCGACCTCCGGACCGGCGCCGCCACGCGCTCGCGGCTGAGCGCGACCCCCGTCGAGAAGGACGGGCGCTACGACGACCACGACGCGCCGGCCTTCGTGGTCCGCGGCGACGGCCGCATCCTCGCCGCCTGGGCCGGCCACGGCTTCGACAACCGGATCCTGTCCCGCGTCACGCTGCAGCCGGGCGACCCGAGCGCGTGGGGCGACGAGCGCGTCTTCGTCCCGAGCGCGCCGTCGAAGATCTCCTACACCAACCTCTACCGCCTGTCGGCCGAGGGCAGCCGCATCTACGACTTCTTCCGCGGGCTCGACGATCGTTTCAAGCCGTCGGTGGCCTGGTCCGACGACGGCGGCGAGCGCTTCACGAGCGGCGGCGTCGTGATCGACGTGCCCGCGGCCTTCCGGCACCGGCCCTACGTCAAGTACGCCTCGGACGGGCAAGGCACCGTCCACCTGGCCTACACGGAGGGGCACCCGCGCGATTTCGACAACAGCGTCTACCACCTCTATTACCGCGACGGGAAGCTCCACCGCAGCGACGGGACGGTGATCCGCACGCTCGCCGAGGGCCTGCGCGATCCGGTGGAGGGCACGCGCATCTTCCAGGGCGACGCGCGGAACGTGGCCTGGGTGGCCGATCTCGAGCTGGACGGGCAGGGACGGCCCTTCGTCGCGTACTCCGTCCAGAAGGACTCGGCGGGCCTGCCGCCCGGGCAGGGAGGCGGCGACCACCGCTATCGGATCGCGCGCTGGACGGGCACGGCCTGGGAGGACCACGAGATCGCTTTCGCGGGCACGCGGCTCTATGCGGGCGAAGACGACTACACGGGGGGCATTGCGCTCGTGCCCGGCGACCCGAGCCGCGTCTTCGTCTCGACGAACGCGGACCCCGCTACGGGGGCGCCGCTCGTGAGCTCCGCCGACCGCAAGCGGCACTGGGAGGTCCTTAAGGGCGAGACGAAGGACGGCGGCCGTAGCTGGCGCTTCGATCCGCTGACGCGCGACTCCGCTGCCGACAACCTGCGGCCGATGGTGCCGCGAACCACCGGCCCGGGCGATGTCCTGCTCTGGCTCCGCGGCACGTACCGCTCCTACACGGACTACTCGCTCGAGGCCGTCGGCCTGCTCCCGCCGGCCTCCGCCGCCCGCGACGTGGCCGAGTGAAGCGCGCGTCGCTCTGGCTTTTGGGTTTCCTGCTCGCGCTGCTGGCCGCCGCGGGCGGCGCGGCCTTCGTCGTCGTGAGGCACGGCGTGAGCGCCCGCGACGAGCCGACGCGCGCTCGAAGCCTTTCTCGCGCGGCAGCTGCGCCGGCTGGCGATCCCGAGCGGCCTGCGGACGCGGACGAACCCCGTCCCGCCGACGCCCGACGCGCTCGCGCGCGCCCGCGCGCACTTCGCCGACCACTGCGCGTCCTGCCACGGCAACGACGGCAAGGGCCGCACCGCGCTCGGCCGCAACCTCTACCCCAAGGCCCCCGACATGACGCTGCCGCCGACGCAGGGCCTTTCGGACGGCGAGCTCTATGCCATCATCGAGAACGGCGTGCGGCTGACGGGCATGCCGGCCTGGGGCAGCCCGGGCCCGGAGGACGACGCCGAGACCTGGGAGCTGGTTCACTTCATCCGGAAGCTGCCGTCGCTCACGGCGGCGGAGCTCGAGGAGATGAAGGACCTGAACCCGAAGACGCGGCGGGAGCTCGAGGAGGACGAGGAGATCCGCCGCTTCCTGAGCGGCGAGGACTCGCCTCGCTGAGACCTCTCGCCACGAGGAGCACGAGCATGAAGAGAGCCGCTGCCGTCCTGAGCCTGGCCGCGCTGCTGGGCGCGCCGGGCCTGCTCGCCGCGCACGAGGGGCACGTCCACAAGGTGATGGGAACCGTCGTCGCGATCGACGCCTCGCGCATCGAGGTCGACACCAAGGACGCGAAGAAGCAGTCCTACGCGCTCACGAAGGAAACCGTCTACCGCCGGGGCAAGGCCTCTGCGGCGGCGTCCGACGTGAAGGTGGGCGCGCGCGTGGTGCTCTCGGTCGTCGAAGAGCACGGCGCCAAGAGCGTCACCGAGGTGCTGATGGCCGAGGCTGCCGCCCAGTAGGCCGCCGCGCGCGGTCGCCAGCCCACCGCTACTTGTACTGGCAGGAGGCCGGGTCGTCCTTCTCGTAGTACGACCTGTAGTTCTTGGCCTTCTTGTCGCGGCAGCCGACGAGATTGAGCAGCTCCACCTTGCGGAACTCGCACGGGTGGCTCTCCGCCTGGAGCGAGATCGAGCCCGCGCTCAGCAGCTCGCCGTCCTTCTTCACAGCGGGGTCGTAGTTCGCCACGGCGCCGCCGCCGATCTGCGGCTTCTCGTAGCGGAGCACCGTCTCGCCGTTCACCTTGTGGACGATCTTGCCGTCGCCGTGGACCTCGACCTCCGCGCGCACCCACTGGTCGCCGTCGAAGGTCTTCGAGCTCGAGTTGATGCAGTGCGTGGTCTCGAGCTTGCCGTTCATCACCACGTTCGTGCCGGGCGTGCAGAGGTTCGCGGTCGAGCGCGCCTTGCCGTCCCCGCGCCCGCCCAGCAACTGCCCCTCGATGGAGATCGGGAAGTCCTGGTCCTTGCCCATCGTCTCCGCCGGCTGACCGTGGAGCATGACGCCGCTGTTGCGGAAGGCCCAGTCCGGGCCGCCCTTCGCCTGCTCGCCGATGAAGCGGTACTCGACCGCGAGCACGTAGTGAGAGTAGGGCGTCTTGTAGAAGAGGTGGCCGAAGCTGGCCGTCGAAGGCGTCGTACTTGTCGTAGACGACCTGCAGCACGCCGTTCTCGACGCGGAAGGTGTCGTTGTAGTTCACCCCGGCCGCGAAGCCGGTGATCTTGGGCACCCAGCCGCTCAGGTCCTTGCCGTTGAAGAGCGCGACCCACTCCTTCTTGTCCGGGTCCTGGGCGTGAGCCAGGCCGGCGGCGGCGAGCGACAGCAGGAGGCAGGCGAGCGATCGCTTCATGGGCGCCAAGCCTACTCCGGCGGGCCGCCGGGCACCAAGCGCGGGCCGGCCGTATACGGGAATCGACGACGAGGGCTTGACTCCCGGGGCGTCCTGATCAACAAATCACCACCTTCGAGCCGCAGGCATCGGGAGGAGCGTCCATGAAAGCATCGGTCAAGGGGCATTTCGATCGGCGCACGTTCTTCAAGTCCGCCGGGGCCGCCGCCGCCGGCGCGTCCACGCTCGGCCTTCTCTCCGACGCGGACCTCGAAGGCGCGGTCCAGAACGTCAACCGCGAACTCGATCCCGTCGCAGCTCAAGATCACCGACCTGCGCGTCGCGACCGTCGTCGGCGCGCCGATGACCTGCCCGCTCATCCGCATCGACACGAACCAGGGGATCTCGGGCTACGGCGAGGTCCGCGACGGCGCGAGCGCCACGTACGCGCTCTTCCTGAAGAGCCGCATCCTCGGCGAGAACCCGTGCAGCGTGGACAAGATCTTTCGCAAGATCAAGCAGTTCGGCCATCACGCGCGCCAGGCGGGCGGCGTCTGCGGCGTCGAGATGGCCTGCTGGGACCTGGCAGGCAAGGCCTACGGCGTCCCGGCGTTCCAGATGCTGGGCGGGAAGTTCCGCGACAAGGTCAGGCTCTACGCCGATACGACCGAGTCCGCCGACCCGCGCGAGCAGGGACGCAAGCTGAAGGCGCGGATGGACCAGGGCTTCACGTACCTCAAGCAGGACTTCGGGATCAACCTGCTGAAGGACGTCCCGGGAGCGCTCACCAAGCCCGTGGGCATGGACTTCGCCGGCCGCGACACGGTGATGCACCCGTTCACGGGCATCTCGATCACCGAGAAGGGCGTCGCCTGGCTCTCCGACTGGATTGCCGCGATCCGCGAGATCATCGGCCCCGAAGTCCCGCTCTCGTCGGACCATTACGGCCACATCGACGTCAACTCCTGCATCCGGCTGGCGCGGGCGATGGAGAAGCATCACCTCGCGTGGATGGAGGACATGGTGCCGTGGCAGTTCGGCGAGCTGATGAAGCAGATCCGCGACGCCACCGACATCCCGATCCTGACCGGCGAGGACATCTACCTGAAGGAGGACTTCAACAAGCTGGTGGCCATGGGCGCCGTCGACATGATCCACCCCGACCTCGCCTCCTCGGGCGGGCTGCTCGAGACGAAGAAGATCGGCGACTACGCGATGGAGCACGGCGTCGCGATGGCGATGCACTTCGCCGGCACGCCGGTCTCGTTCATGGCCAACCTGCACTGCGCCGCGGCCACCGAGAACTTCATCTCGCTCGAGCACCACTCGGTGGACGTGCCGTGGTGGGAGGACATGGTCACCGGGACCGGAGAAGCCGATCCACCAGAAGGGCTTCGCCACGCCGCCCGACAAGCCCGGCCTCGGGATCGAGCTGGTCGAGGAGGTCGTGAAGGCGCACCTGAAGCCCGGCACGCAGTACTTCGCGCCCACGACGGAGTGGGACAACGAGCGGTCCTGGGATCGCCTCTGGAGCTGACGAAGCTCTGCTTTCAGGCCGACTGCGCGAGACCCTGACCGCAGCCAGGGTCGACAGCGTCAACAGCTTCGAGGCACCGGAGGCCGTCGTGCCGAAGCCCTTTTCAGCCGACGCGCGAGGCGGAAGGATCGTGTTGAAGCTGGAGCCGAAGTCGGTGAGCGTCGTCTCGCTCGAGCGCTGACACCCCGCCGACTCGCGCGCCACCCGCACGTCCACGGATACGCCTCCTCCGAACCTGTCACCTGAACAGCCTGGGCGCGAAGTCCTTGAGATTGCGCCGCCAGGTCTGCCACTCGTGGTCCGTGCCCGGGAGACTCGACGTACACGTGCTGGATGCCCGCCTCCGTGAGCGAGGCGTGCAGGCCGCGGATTCCCTCGCGCATCCGCTCCGGCTCCTCGGTTCCGACGCCCAACCACAGCAGCCGCACCTTCTTCGCGAAGGCGGCCGGGTCGGCGAAGACTCCGTTGTAGGCCGTCTTGACGTCGAGCTTCTGCTCGCCGAGCACGAGCCGCATAGCACCGCTGAATCCCCCGATGTGGGAGAAGAGATCGAGATGGTTGAGCGTCACGTGGAAGGTCTGCATCCCTCCCATCGACAGGCCGGCCATGGCCCGGTGGTCGCGGTCGGCGATCGTCCGGTAGGTCGTGTCGACGAACGGGATCAGGGCCTGGGTCACGTCGTCCTCGAAGGCCGCCGTCATCTCCTGCATGGCCTTCATCATCTCCGGCGAGCCGAACGGCCTTCCCGTGAGGTCGGGCGCGCGGCTGGCCGGCGCGGCGCGCGTACCCGTAGGCCATCACCACGATCATCGGCTTGGCGCTTCCGGCCGCGATCAGGTTGTCGAGGATGAAGTTCGCGCGACCCTGACGGATCCAGCCGGTCTCGTCCTCGCCGCCGCCGTGCTGCAGGTAGAGCACGGGGTAGCGCGTTTTCGTCTGCTGCTCGTAGTCGGGAGGGAGGTAGACGAGCGCGTGACGCCAGCCGCCGGTCACCTTGGAGTCGTACCAGACCTCGCGCACCTGGCCGTGCGGCACGGCGCGGATGTCGTAGTAGTCCGCTCCCGGCTCCGGGACTTCGATAGCACTCGCGTGCTTGCTGCCGCCGAAGAACGCATGGCTGCCAGGGTCGCTGAACTCCCCGCCGTCGACGATCACCGTGTAGTAGTGCAGACCGGGAGCGAGCGGCGGCGTCGTGAACGTCCAGAACCCGTCAGCCTGCTTCTCCATCTCCGCCTTGGGCCCGCTCCAGAAGTTGACGCGGACCTTCGTGGCGTCGGGAGCCTTGATCCGGATCTCCACCCTGCCGGTGGCGTCGACGCGGGGATACTGCGCTCCCCAGACGTTCGTGCTGGCGGGCTTGAAGCCGCTCGAGTCCTGCGCGGAACAGACGCTCGCCATGAGAACGAGCGCCAGACCCAGCCTTCTCATGCTTCTATCTCCTGGCGTCACTCGACGCGTCCTGAGGTACACCTACACCACCCCGTCGCCTTCGCGCGTCCCGGCGTTCCTGACCTGCGGCTTTGAGTCCGCCGAAGGAATGCCAGGTCATCGATCAGATGCGGTTGAAGATCTCGATCGCCTTCTGGATCGACTTGTGCTCGCGGATGAACGGGAACATGCCGCGTTCGCGGTCGTCGATCTCCTTCGCCTTCTTCAGCACGTCCTCGGCTCGCTCCTGCGGGACGACCACGACCCCGTCCTCGTCGGCGACGATGATGTCGCCGGGACGCACCGTCACGCCGGCGCATTCCACCGGGACGTTCCTCGCCACCGTGGCGTAGTGGCCGACGGCGGTACTGGGAGTGGCCGAGCGTGCGTAGACCGTCAAGCCCATCCGTCGGATGTCCCAGACGTCCCGGATCGCGCCGTCGAGGACCATCCCGGCCATCCCGCGCACCGACGCCGCGGTGCCCATCAGGTTGCCCATGGCGGCGATGTCCAGGCTTCCCTCCATGACGATCACGCCGACTTCACCGGGCTGCGCCGCGTCGATCATCTCGACCGAGTGCTTGGTGGAGAGCGCGGGGGTCGCGGCCTCGGGCGGCGCGGGCCTGGCCAGCGAGGTCACGGCGCGTCCCACCATCGCCTTGCCTGTCACGAGCTTCATGTCGTGCCGCATCGTGCCGCTCTTGCCGGTCACGAGCTCGACGGCGTCGGAGACCGAGGCGGGATAGGTCTCCTTGAAGCCCGCGATGAGCGGGTCGTTCGCAGCCGCGTTGGCTTTGCTCTGGGCCGCGGCGGCCACGATCACGGCGGGCACCGCGAACGCCCCGGCCGCCAGAAGAATCGCGCGACGACGGATCGGCAGTCTCATGGCTTGCTATTCCTCTCTCTGTTCGAACGGCTGCTCGAGCTCGGCTCGATGGATGGAGGCCGCGGAAGCGGCGCCTCGCAGTGCTAAGCTCCGGCGCGTCCGGCGCACAGCCGACACCCGAAGGAGCCGACGATGATCCCAGTGTTCCGTCACTCTCTGGCCGCTGCCCTGCTCGTGTCTCTCGCCCCTCCCGGCCACGCGCAGCTCTTCAAGCTCACGCGCGAGCAGCTCGTCGAGATCACGGCCGACAACCCGTTCGAGCGGTTCCCCGACGGGCGTCCGAGGATCCCCGACCACCTGATCGAGCGGGCGAAGGGCCTTTCCGCGGAAGAGGTGCTGGGCGGTGCTCCCCGGCAAGGGCTACAAGTACCAGTGGGCGGACGGCTTCCAGATCCTCCATCCCGGCCTGAAGCTCGTGGGCCGCGCCTTCACCGTCCAGTTCATGCCCGCGCGCCCCGACATCATGGGCGCCCTCACCGCCAACGCCGCCAAGGCGGGCGTCGCGCGCTACACCCACCAGTACGCGATCGACCAGCTCCAGCCCGGCGACGTGTTCGTGGCCGACATGTTCGGGAAGAAGGAAGAAGGAACGATCGTCGGAGACAACCTCTTCTACTACATCATGAAGGCGACCCGATCCGCCGGCCTCGTCGTCGACGGCTCGGTGCGCGACCTCGAAGGCCTCGTGCAATACAAGATGCCGGCCTACTTCCGCCACGCGCACCCGACGGCGATCCGCGACGTGATGCTCACGGGCATCAACGTCCCGATCCGCATCGGCGAGGCCACCGTCAATACCCGGCGACCTCGTCTTCGGCGACCGCGAGGGCCTCTACTTCGTCCCGCCATCGCTGGTCGAGGCGATCCTCGACCAGGCCGACGTCACGCACATCCACGACGAGTGGACGAAGAAGAAGTTCGACGAAGGCAAGTACAAGTCGAGCGAGATCTACGGCTCCCCGAGCGACCCGGCCTTGAAGAAGGAGTACGAAGACTACCTGGCGAAGCGGCTCGCGGAGATAAAGGCGAAACGGTAGCCGTCGACTCACGCGGAGGGCTCGCTCACGACCTGAGCTTCCCGACCGCACGGCCCGTGTTTCGCACCAGGCGGCTCATGGCGGCGCGGGCGCGATTCGGCTGGCGGCGGCGGATCGCGTCGAAGATGACCTGGTGGCGTGGCAGCGACCCGCGGGCGAGACCCGGGACGCGGAGCGCTGCATTGAACGAGACGAGCAGCGTCGTGTTCACGATCGCGCCGATCTGCTCCAGCACTTCGTTGTCGCAGGCCTGGACGATGGCGCGGTGGAAGCGGACGTCCGCCTCGTTGTAGGCCTCGTAGTCCGGGGGTGAGAGGTCGAGCGCCGCGCGCATCTCGCGCAGGGCGGCCTGCAGCGACGCGAGCTGCGCCGGGCCGGCCCGGCGCGCCGCCAGCTCCGCCGCAACCGGCTCGATCATCAGCCGCACCTCCGTCAGCTTGCCGAGGAAGGGGCCCCGGGGCAGTCGCTCCTGCCGCCACGCGAGCACGTCGGGGTCGAGGAGATTCCAGGACTCCGGCGGTCGCACGCGCGTGCCGGTCTTCGGCCGCGACACCACCAATCCCTTGGCGGCGAGGACCTTGAACGCCTCGCGGACGACGCCTCGGCTGGCCCGCACGTGCGCCGCCGTGGGCAGACGCTCGCCGGGCCGGATCTCGCCGGTCACGATCCGGCGCCCGATCGTGTGGACGATCCGGCCGTGCTGGCCGGCTCCCGGGTAGCGATGGCTCAAGGCCCCACCCTGTCCCCGGCCGCGGCGATTCCGGCTGAAATGGGGATTGACTGCATGGCCGATCTGGGTATTCTACGGATCATTTCATCGATTAGTCAGACTAATACGTCGAATGGCCCGATGAAAGGCTTTTGGACGCCGCCGACACAGTCGAGCCCGTCACACGGCGCTCGATAGTAGCCGACAGGAGGAGGCCAATGACCATGCGAAGGAACGTCGCCCGGAGCGTCGTGTTCGCGCTCTCGCTCGTGGGCCTGCTGGGCGGCGGCGATCGCCGAGGCACAGGTCACGACCGGCACCATCACCGGGACCGTCCGGGATCCGCAGGGCGCCGCCGTGCCGGCGCCACGGTGACGATCACCGAGACGAACAAGGGAACCAGCTCGACCCACACCACGGCCGCCGACGGCTCGTTCGTGGCGCCGTTCCTGATCCCCGGCAGCTACGAGGTGTCGATCGAGCTGACGGGCTTCCGCAAGTACGTGCACCGCGGCGTCGTGCTGCAGGTCAACCAGCGCGCGCGCGTCGACGCGACGCTCGAGCTGGGCGGGATGACCGAGGCGACCGAGGTGGTGGGGCTCGCGCCGCTCACCCGCACGGACTCGGCCGAGATGGGCGAGGTGATCGAGGAGCGCGCGGTGCGCGAGCTGCCGCTGAACGGCCGCAACTTCGCGACGCTCGTCTACCTGACGCCCGGCGTCACCCCCGGCCAGGTCGGCGAGAACCTCTCCGGCGCCTCGACCTTCAACCCGCGCGGCGCCTCGAACTTCAACGCGCTCGGCTCGCAGGCGAACACCAACGCCTGGCTGATCGACGGCATCGACAACAACGAGTACACGTTCAACACGATCATCGTGATGCCCTCGGTCGAGTCGGTGCGCGAGTTCAAGGTGCTGACGGGGACGTTCTCGGCCGAGTTCGGCCGCGGCGCCGGCGTCGTCTCGGTCTCGACCAAGTCCGGGCAGAACGAGTGGCACGGGACGGCCTTCGAGTACCTGCGCAACGAGAAGTTCGACGCCAAGAACTTCTTCGCGCTGCCGACGGCGCCCAAGGCCCCGCTCGACCGCCACCAGTACGGCGCGTCGCTGTCGGGACCGATCATCCAGAACAAGACCTTCTTCTTCTTCGACTACTCCGGGATCAAGGAGGAGCGCGGCCAGGTGTTCGTCAACACGGTGCCGACCGAGGCCATGCGCCGCGGCGACTTCAGCGACTACCGCGACCGGAACGGCAACCTGATCCTGATCTACGACCCGCTGACGACGGCGCCCAACCCGAACGGTGCGGGCTTCGTGCGCAGCCCCTTCCCCGGCAACGTCATCCCGGCGAGCCGGCTCGACCAGGTGGGGTCGAACGTCGCCTCGATCTACCCGACGCCGAACGGCCCGGGCGCCTTCGACAACTACACCTCGACCGTGAACCGCTCGGTGCGCGACAACGCCTTCAACGTCCGCATCGACCACCGCGCGGGCAGCCGCGACAGCTTCTTCGTGCGCTACAGCTACGACAAGTACAAGCTCGACGCGCCGCAGGGCCAGGCGGCCTGCTGCCTGCCGACGCCGCCCGAGGCCGCCTCGCGCTTCGACCTCGGCCCGTTCGTGGCCGGGATCCAGAACACGCGCCTCACCACCCACGGCGGCGTGATCAACTGGACGCACCTCTTCGGCCCGAGCGTCGTCAACGAGCTGCGCGTGGGCTACGCCAAGACCAACCCCGAGACGCGGCAGTCGGACTACGGGCACGACTCGGCGACCAGCCTCGGCATCAACGGCATCAACATCAGCGAGTACACGACCGGGCTGCCGAACCTGAACATCCAGGACGTGACCGGCATCTCGGGCGGCCCGGCGTTCCTGCCGGTGAACCCGAAGCAGATCCACTACCAGATCGAGGACACGCTGTCGTTCGTGAAGGGCCGGCACTCGCTCAAGACCGGCTACCGCTTCATCCTGCGCAAGCCCACGCCCTTCACGCACACCAACACGCGCAGCAGCATCGCGATCAACCGCAACCTGACCAACAACCCGGCGACCAACAGCCAGGGCTCCGGGTTCGCCACGCTGCTGCTCGGGTACACGACCGGCGGATCGCGCGGCTTCCTGCTCGACTTCTACGACTTCACGAACTCGGAGCACTCGGCGTTCGTGCAGGACGACTGGAAGCTCAGCGAGCGGCTGACCGTCAACGCGGGCCTGCGCTACGAGGTCTACGTCCCCGACACCGAGAGCGAGAACCGGCTGCCGAACTACGACCCCGAGGGCCTGCGGCTCGTCTACGCCGGCGAGGACGGCACCACCGAGCGGGCGAACAAGGAGACGCGCTGGGGCAACTTCGCCCCGCGCCTCGGCATCGCCTGGGACGTGACCGGCGACGCGCGGAACGTGGTGCGCGCCGGCTACGGCCGCAGCTTCTTCCCGGTGCCGCACGCGGCCGGCAACCTGCTCGACCAGAACGTGCCCGACTCGATCTCGCAGAACTACAGCGTGGAGACGAACCCGCTCGTCTACACGCCCGACCGCGTGCCGCCGCTGTCGAACCCGTTTCCGGCCATCGTGCCGCTGAAGCCGCGCACCACGGCGGAGCTGAACGCCGCCAACCCGCTCGTGTTCGGCCACGCGTTCTCGAACGAGACGCCGCACATGGACACCTGGCAGGTCAGCTACGAGCGCCAGATCACCAACACGCTGATGGCCGAGGTCGCCTACGTCGGCAGCAAGGGCGCGAACCTGATCTGGGTCGGGAACATCAACGAGGTGCAGCCGGGCCCCGGCAGCCAGGCCTCGCGCCGGCTGATCCAGCCGCTGTCGAACGTGGCGACGATCAACTACTTCGACCCCTCGAACAAGTCGAGCTACAACAGCCTGCAGGTCAAGCTCAACCAGCGCTTCTCGCGCGGGCTGCAGTACCTGGCGAGCTACACCTTCGGCAAGTCGCTCGACTACGCCGGCTCGCCCGCCTCGGGCGGCGGCGCCGTGGGCGGCCCGCAGAGCGTCACGCTCTTCGACGAGAGCCGCGGGCCCTCGGGCTTCGACGTGAAGCACCGCTTCGTGCTGTCCTGGGTGTGGGCGCTGCCGTTCGGCAAGGATCACGCGATCGCGGACTCCGGCATCCTGAAGCCGATCCTCGAGAACTGGCAGTTCAGCGGCATCGTCACGCTGTCGACGGGCCGGCCCTTCACCGTGTTCCTGAACACCGGCGTCAACAACGGCGCGCCCTCCTGGCCGAACCGGATCGGCGACGGCAAGCTCGACGACCCGAGCGTCGACCTGTGGTTCGACATCAACGACTTCGTCGCGCCGCCGCCCAACACCTACGGCGACTCGGGCCGCGGGATCCTCTACGCTCCCGGCACGCAGACGATCGACGTGTCGCTGTCGCGCGTCTTCCCGATCGGCAGCCGCTTCCGGCTGCAGTTCCGGGCGGACGCTTTCAACCTGTTCAACACGCCACAGTTCGGGTTCCCGAACCAGAACATCGGCTCGCCGACCGCGGGGCGGATCACGACCACGATCGCCGACAACCGCTCGATGCAGTTCGCGCTGAAGCTGGACTGGTAACGCCCCCGGGGAGTCTGAGGGGGGCGGGCTGCCCCCCTCAGGCCGTCCACTGATCCGTTGGCTCCGTTGTCCGTTCTCCGTTTCTTCGTTGCCGTTTCCGTCGTCCGTCTTCCGTCGTCTGTCGTTTTAGAGGTGAGAAGCCATGAAGTCGTTGAAGATTGCCGTGCTGCTGGCCGCGCTGCCTTTTGCCGCCGCCGCGCAGGACGCCGCGAAGGTCGATGCCGGACACTACAAGGTGCTGATCGACAACCCCTCCGTGCGCGTGCTCAAGGTCACCGTATCGCCCGGCGACAAGAGCCCGATGCACTCGCACCCGGACGCGATGCTCGTAGCGCTCCAGGACGCGAAGGCCCGCTTCACGCTGCCGGACGGCAAGACCCAGGACATGGCGATCGGCAAGGAGACGGCTGTCTACACGCCCGCCTCCACCCACTCGCCGGCCAATGTCGGGACGACCCCCGTCGACGCGCTCCTGGTGGAGTTCAAGGCGAAGGAGCCCGGCACGGCCAGCGTGCCCACCTCGCGTCCGGGGATGCAGATCAACGTGCTCGCGGAGAGCCCGCGCGCGATCGCGTTCAAGACGGCCGCCGGGGCGGAGTTCCACGAGGACCCCGGGACCACGCACGACTACGACCAGGTCGTGATCTCGCTCGGAGCGAACGACATGTCGCTCGCGGTCGAAGGCAAGCCGGTCGTGACCAAGTGGCAGCGCGGCAACGCGCAGTTCATCGGCCGCGGGGTCAAGCACGAGTCGAAGAACACGAGCGGCAGGACGGTCGAGTTCGTGATCGTCGCCGTCAAGTAGCGGGGGAGTCTGAGGGGGGCCGCTCAGGCCCCTCTCAGGTCCGTGGGCAGTTCCGTTTGTCCGTTTCGTTCGTTCGTTTCGTCAACCTCTCCCCACGAACGGCATCTTCGTCGCCATCAGCGTCATGAAGAGCACGTTCGCGTCGAGCGGCAGGTTCGCCATCTGCAGCACGGCCTGTCCGACGTGCGCGACTTCCATCAGGGGCTCGACTCGCAGCTGCCCGTCGGCCTGAGGCACGCCGCGCGCCATCTTCGCCGCGAGCTCCGTAACGGCGTTGCCGATGTCGATCTGGCCGCACGCGATGTCGTAGGGCCGGCCGTCGAGCGCGAGGCTCTTCGTGAGGCCGGTGATCGCGTGCTTGGTGGCGGTGTACGGCGCCGAGCGCGGGCGCGGCGTGTGCGCCGAGATCGAGCCGTTGTTGATGATGCGGCCGCCGCGCGGTCTCTGCGCTTTCATGATCCGGAACGCCGCCTGCGCGCAGAGGAAGGCGCCGGTGAGGTTCACGTCCACGACGCGCTGCCAGGCCTCGGGTGAGAGCTCCTCGAACGGCACCGCGGGCGCGCCGGTGCCGGCGTTGTTGAACAGCACGTCGACGCGGCCGAACGCCTGGAGCGTCCGGGCGAAGAGCGCGGCGACGGCCGCTGGATCACTCACGTCCGTCGGCACGACGAGCGCGCGCGAGCGGGCGCGGCCCGCCCGGCGCGCGGTTTCCACGAGCGGCGCGCGGCGCCGGCCGACGAGCGCCACGCGGTAGCCGTCGCGGAGCAGCGCGAGCGCGGCGGACCTCCCGATCCCGCTGCCGGCTCCGGTGACGACCGCGATGCGCGCGCGACGCGAGCCCATGCCGGCGCATCGTGGCACGTCTCCCCTGCCGCGCCAACGCGTGCGGACGACGCGTGCGCGCCGCTGCCGGCGCTCGCCGACGCGCGGCGGTTACTTCTGGAAGGCCAGACGGACCGGCCAGCTGCCCTCGAACACGAGCGTGTCGCCCGAGCGCACGCGCACGTCGATGCGGTCGACGTCGAACGGCGCCGCGCACTCGACCGAGGCCTGGTGGAAGCCGACGCGCGTCGGCTGGCCCGCCGCGAGCGCGAAGCCGTCGGCCGGCGCGTCGTGCTGCGAGTAGAGGCAGCGCTTCGTCCCCGACCAGCCGTCGAGCCAGAGGTTGACCTGCGGAAGCGCCCGGTCGGATTCGACCGTGAGGTCCGCGCCGAAGGCCGTCGTGCACCATGCGCAGCCGGGCATCTGCGACGCCGCGAGCGAAGCCGCGGTGGTCGGCCGCACCGTCACGAGCGCCAGCCCTTCCGCCTTCGCGGACGCCGGCTGATCCGAGCCCGAGCCGCAGCCGCCTGCGAGCACGGCCACTAGCGCCACCCCCGACAGCCTCGTCCCCATCGCGTCGCTCCCTCCGGCTCTCCGGCGAGCCGGAGCGGAGGTGACGCAAGGGCCGTACCGGACCGCGAGGACGGAAGCTTCTCAGGATCGATGTCTTGTTTTTTGAGCAGGATGCGGCCCTCGGGGAAGGGTCACCGCAGGTTTCCCTGCCGTGCCCTGGTCCCGGCTTGACAGTGTTCCGGTCAGTTACGAGCCATCCAACGCCCGCGAGACCGTCGGCTAGTGATACACGAATCGTATCGTCTCGCAACAGTCAGAACGGCGGTAAGCCACTGCGAAAAAAGGGCTTGACAGCTCGCGCCCTCCGCTCGCATGATGCGGACCCCTGCTTAAAAGCGGGACGTTGGCGCGGCGGCCTTACTTCCCTTCCCGCTCGGCGCGTGACAGTCGGCTGGAGTTGTCACTTCGGAGCGACGAAGGTGTCCGACGTCAGTACTACCTATCCGAGACGTCACGAAGCGCCCCGTGAGGAGCGCCGCCTCGTCGTGCTCGAGCGCGACAGCGTGCACCGCTTCTCGACCGAGAGCGCGCTGCGCCGTGCGGACTACTGGCTCTTCGTCACGGAGAACGTCGCCGCCGCGGTGCGCGTGGCCGCCGTCTCCGCGATCGACCTCGTGCTCGTCGACCTCGGGCTCGGCCTGGTGGAGGCCGTGCCTGCCGCCGCGCGCAGGCGCGGGGACGTCGGCGTGGGCAGCCTGCCGTCGCTCGGCGAGGGATACGCGATCCTGCGGCCGCTGAGCATCGACCCGCAGGCCCACCTGCCGATCGTCACGCTGCGGCTGCCGGTGCGCGGCGAGGACGCCGTGCCGCCGTGCCGCTTCGCGCTCATGGGTCTGCTGCCCCGGCCGTGGGGCCCGAACGGCCACGCCGCCGCCAGCCTCGAGGAGCGCTTCCTGGAGCTGATCGATCGCGTGACCGCCCCGCCGTCGACGTCGTCGGAGGCGGAGAAGGCGCCGGCGAAGCGCGGGCTGCGCACGCCGACGCGCGCGCGCCCGTTCGAGAGCACGCCCGATGCGCTGCGCTCCGCGCTCGTGGTGGACCCGGACCACGCCGAGCGGCGCGCCGTCGCGGACTGCCTGCTCCGCCACGACTTCACGGTGCACGAGGCGACGAACGCCGAGGCGGCGCTGCGGCTCGCCGTGGCGCGCCGACCCTGGCTCATCATCACCGAGGCCGACCTGGACGACGCGAGCGGCATCGAGTTCTGCGAGCTCGTGCGCTCGCACAGCCTGCTGTGCCGCACGCCGCTCGTGTTCCTCTCCGAGCGCGACGACTGCGACACGCGGCACCAGGCGCTCAAGGCCGGCGCCGACGACTACCTGGTGAAGCCGGCTCCCTCGCGCGAGATGCTGGTGCGCCTCGAGCTGATCCTGAAGCGCTTCGCCAGCGAGCCTGGCAACGGCGAGGAGCCCGGCAGCGGGCTGCGCGGCGCGATCGAGCTGATGGGCGCGCCCGCTGTGCTGCAGATCTGCAACCTGAACCAGCTCACGGGCGTGCTGCTGGCGCGCCGCGGCAGCCAGTCGCTGCGGATCGGCTTCCGCCACGGCCAGATCGTCTCCGCGACCGGGGCAGACAAGCGCGGGGCCGACGCCGTCTTCGACTTCATCGGCTGGCTGCAGGGCCAGTTCGAGTTCGACCGCGACGCGGTCGTGGCCGAGGCGATGCCGATTCGCGAGGACTTCAACGCGCTCCTGCTCGACGGCTGTCGCCGGCTCGACGAGACCCGCAGGCGGCAGGCCGAGCTCCAGGACTGAGGCCGCGGGGTATCATTCGAGCCCGCTGCCCGGCGGGCGATGTCGCCCGCCGCGCCGCCACCAAGGAGCCGAAGAACCGCATGCCGACCACCAGAGTCATGATCGTGGGCCTCGGCCCGATCGGGGCGGGCGTCGCGCGCCAGCTGGCCGCCCGCAGCAACTTCAAGATCGTGGCCGCCGTCGACATCGATCCGGCCAAGGCGGACCGCGACCTCGGCGAGCTGCTGGGCCAGGGCAAGAAGAGCGGGGTCAAGGTCTCGGCCGACGCGCGCCAGGTCGCCCGCAAGGCCAAGCCGCAGGTCGCGGTGCTCTGCACCAGCTCGGCGCTCGATAGCCTCTGGCCGCAGATCGCGGCGCTCTTGCCGCTCCGGATCCCGATCGTCTCGACCACCGAGGAGCTCGCCTACCCCTGGTTCTCGAACCGGCCGCTCGCGCGCAAGATCGACGCCGCCGCGAAGAAGGCGAAGGTCGCCGTGGTCGGCACGGGCGTCAACCCCGGCTTCGCGATGGACGCGCTGCCGCTCACGCTCACGGCGATCTGCGAGCGCGTCGACAGCGTCCGCGTCGACCGCATCCAGGATGCCCGCATCCGGCGGCTGCCGTTCCAGCAGAAGATCGGCGCCGGGCTGACGCCCGAGCAGTTCGCGGAGAAGGTGAAGGCGCTCACGGTGCGCCACGTCGGGCTCACCGAGTCCGTCGCGATGATCGCGGACGGCCTCGGCTGGAAGCTCGACCGCATCACCGACGAGATCCAGCCGAAGATCGCGCAGGCGCCGGTCGAGAGCCAGTTCCTGAAGGTGCCGGCCGGTCGCGTCTGCGGCATCGTGCAGGACGGCGTCGGCTTCGTGGCCGGCGAGCCGCGCATCGCGCTGCACATGGAAGCCTACCTGGGCGCGCCGGAGACCTACGACAGCGTGCAGGTGGAGGGCTCGCCGCGGCTGCACGTCAAGGCGCTCGGCGGCTACCACGGCGACGTGGCGACCGCCTCGATCACCGTCAACACGATCCCGAAGCTGCTCGGCGCGGCGCCGGGGCTCCACACCATGCGCAGCCTGGCGCTGCCCTCGTTCGCCGGCGGAAAGTAAGCGCGAGCCGATGCGGCGGCGTTCGTTCCTGCGGCGCACGGGTGCGGGCGCGCTCGCCTTCGGCGGACTGGCGCCGCTCGCTGCGCTGGCCGTCGAAGCTCCGGCCGCGAGGGCGGTCAAGCCGCGGCGCCTGCGGCCGGGCGACCGCGTGGGGCTGGTCGCCCCGGCCTCCGCCAACTTCCAGTCGCTGGACGTCGAGGTCGCGCAGGACGTCGTGCGCGCGTTCTCGTTCGAGCCGAGGCTCGGCGCGCACGTGCGCGACCGCCACGGCTACCTGGCCGGCCGCGACGAGGACCGCGCGGCGGACCTGAACGCGTTCTTCGGCGACGCGTCGGTGAAGGCCGTGTTCGCGATCCGCGGCGGCTGGGGGTGCGCGCGCGTGCTGCCGCTCCTCGACTGGGAGCTGCTGCGGCGGAATCCCAAGGTCCTCGTCGGCTACAGCGACATCACGGCGCTGCACTGCGGGCTGCAGACGCGGACGGGGCTCGTCACCTTCCACGCGCCGACCTTGCTCAGCGACTGGCCGAGCTTCTCGGCCGACCACTTCCGCCGCGTGGTGATCGAGGGCGAGCGCGTCAAGATGGCGAACCCGCCCGGCGATGAGGACCGGCTGGTGCAGCGGCAGAACCGCACGCGCACGATCACGCCGGGCACGGCACGCGGCCGGCTGCTGGGGGGAACCTCACCGTGCTCACCGCGCTCATGGGCTCGCCGTACCTGCCCGCCTTCGACGGCGCGATCCTCTTCCTGGAGGACGTCAACGAGGACATCTACCGCGTCGACCGCATGCTGACGCAGCTCGCGCTCGCCGGCGTGCTCGGGAAGCTGCGCGGCTTCGTGTTCGGCTCGTGCCACGACTGCGAGCCCGGCGAGGGCTACGGCTCGCTCACCCTCGAGGAGGTGCTCGACGAGCACGTCCGCCCGCTGCGCATCCCGGCCTACGAGGGCGCCATGATCGGCCACCAGGACCTGCAGTTCACGCTCCCGATCGGCATTGAAGTCGAGCTCGACGCCTCCGCCGGCACGATCGCGATGCTCGAGCCAGCGGTCACCTGACGGAGGGGTCAGGTCTTGAATTCGCGCATTCCGCCGACCAGATCCCAGACTTCCCGCCCACGGACGCTGGCTCGGCGCCATTGCGAGGCTCCGCCGCGCTGATCCGGCTGACCGTGGAGTAGTGCAACCCGAGGTACCCGGCGATCTCGGCGAGCGTGTAGCCGCAGATCCGGCTCGCCTCGCGGATGCGCCGGTTACGTAGCGCCCGGTTCGCCGTCACTCCTGACGAGAAGAGCTCGTCCAGGCTCTCGCGCCCGACGAGGCGTTCGGGTCGCGGGATCTCGCGCTCGGCCGTCCGGTCTTCGACGTGAGCACCGACGCGGCGGGCGAAGGCCTCCGAGCCGAGTACGCCGCCCCTCCGCGACTCCCACGGCGACGCCCGACCGATCCCTTCGCGGACGAACTCGAGGTAGCGCGCGGCCGAGCCGAAGGGTGCCACGATCTCGTCCGGCGTCAGCCAGCGAGGTGTCGGCTCGAAGCCCAGGTTGGCGCGCAGGCTCGACCACCGGTAGTCCTCGGCTCGGCGGACGATCCCGGCGCGGACCGGGTTCAGCACCACGTAGCGGGCGAGCTCCAGAAAGTGCGTCTCGCGCTCGATCAGCACCGCGTGGAACCGGCCCTGAAAGACGTGGCCGACACGCTCGTGGCGGCGGTTGAAGCGCTGGGTGTAGAGCCCGTTGACGTGGCGCATTCCGGCCGAGAGGTTCGCCCGCGGTGTCTCGACCACGAGGTGGTAGTGATTGGTCATCAGGCAGTAGGCGTGGCAACGCCAACCGCAGCGCCCGACGACTTCCCCGAGCGTCTCCAGGAACTGGCGGCGATCGGAGTCGACGAGGAAGATCGCCGCGCGGTCATTGCCGCGCGAGGTGATGTGATAGAGCGCGCCGGGGAACTCGATCCGAAGGGGTCGCGACACGGCGGAATGCTAGCGGCGGAGCCGGTCAGCCTGGGTCCGGAGTGCGAGCGGGACCGGATTGAAGAGGGGTGTCCCGAATCGGTACGGAAGGATGCCTCAATTCAAGACCTGACCCCACTGCCGGAAGCCCTCGAGCGTCCACGACGCGACGCGGGCGCGGTTCTTCTCGTCGGTCAGGTCCAGCATCAGCGGGGTGACCGAGACGCGCTGGTCGCGCAGCACGACGTTGCAGTCGCTGCCGGGGATGTCCTCGTGCTGGTACTCGTTGCCGCCGATCCAGTAGTACGGGCGGCCGCGCGGGTCCTTCTTCTCGTGGACGTCCGAGCCGTACGAGTGCTTGCCGAGCCGGGTCACCACGTAGCCGTCCGGCTCGACGCCGGGCGGCACGTTCACGTTCAGCAGCAGGTTCGGCGGCAGCGGCGCGGCGAGCGCGGCGGCCACCAGCGCCCGCGCGAAGCGGGCGGCGGGCCCGAAGTCGAAGCGTCTCCCGGGCGGCCAGGCTGAAGGCGATCGCCGGCACGCCGATGATCGAGGCCTCCATCGCCGCGGCGATCGTGCCCGAGTAGGTCACGTCGTCGGCGAGGTTCGGCCCGTGGTTGATGCCCGACACCACGAGGGCCGGCCGCTTGTCCCGCAGCACGTGGTGGATCCCCAGCCACGAGCAGTCGGTCGGCGTGCCGTCGACCGCGTACCAGCGCGGCCTCACCTCGCGCATCCGCAGCGGGCGGTGGATCGAGATGGCGTGCGACGACGCGCTCTGCTCGGTCTCGGGCGCCACCACCCAGACCTCGCCGAGCTCTCCCATCGCCCCGGCGAGCGCCTTGATGCCTTCGGACTGGTGGCCGTCGTCGTTCGACACCAGGATTCGCGGACGCTCGGGGGACATGAACGCCCATGCTAACCCGGCCTCCGCGGCGGGGGCCGTGGCCGCTTGCGTCCACGTTCGACGCATCCAGTCCGGAAAGAGGACGGCGCGCGTACTACCCGGAGACGGCGAAGCCGGCGGACCCGAGCCCGTAAAGCTTCGGAACCGATTGGGATTGTTGGAGTTGGGGCTCCGGGCTGCCTGATGGCTCATCTGGGTACGGCAATTGCTGCACTCATGGGCAGGATGGGGATGGAAGGCATGGACGAAACGACCGCTGTTCGGCACAACTGCCAGGCTGCTCGATGCGGCCGGCCCTTCGCGGTCGTTTGTCGCCGTTCGATGCACGACGTGCCGCTGCCGATGCCCGTGGCGTGCCCGCGCTGCGGCACGTGGGCCGTCGTGATGGTGCCGACCGGCGCCGTCCGTGAGAGCGAGGGCTCCTACGTGCTCCCGCTCGAGCCCCAGATCGCCGCGCTCACCGTCTGAGCGCGGGCTTCCCCGGGGGCTCGTCGCAGCCGGCCCCGGGCGCTTCGTCGGGACATAATGCGCCGCGCATGAGCCTGAGCCTCGTCGTGCTCGCAGCCGGTGTCGGCAGCCGCTACGGCGGACCGAAGCAGATCGATCGCGTCGGCCCGGGCGGCGCCACCCTCATCGACTACGCGGTCTACGACGCGCGGCGCGCGGGCTTCGACTCGCGCGATCCTCGTCGTGGCGGAGGGCCGGGAGGCGGACATGCGCGAAGCGTCGGCGACCGCGCCGCGCGGATCCTGCCGGTCGCCTACGCCGTGCAGCCCCGCGGCCTGCCTCCCGGCTACGACGCCGCACCCGGCCGGACCAAGCCCTGGGGCACCGGGCCGGCGACGCTCGCCGCCGCGCCATACCTCGACGGGCCGTTCGCGGTGATCAACGCCGACGACTTCTACGGCGCCTCCAGCTACCGGGTCGCTCGGCGACCACCTGCGGCGGCCGGTAGCCGGAGCGATTCCCGAGCTCGCCCTCGTCGGCTTCCCGCTCGCCGCCACGCTCAGCCCGGACGGGGCCGTGAGCCGCGCGCTCTGCACCGTCGACCGGGACGGCTACCTCTCCTCGATCCGCGAGGTGCTGAAGATCGAGCGCGACGGCTCGGGCGCCCGCAGCCTCGACGAGGCGGGGGTCTGGCAGCCGCTCGCGGCAGACGCGCCGGTCTCGCTCAACTTCTGGGGCTTCACGCCCGCCGTGCTGCCGGCGCTCGCGAAGGGCTACGAGCGCTTCCTGGCGAAGAACGCCGCGAGCCTCACGGCCGAGTACTACCTGCCGGCGGCCGTCCAGGAGTTCGTCGACGAGGGCGAGGCGCGCGTCCGCGTGCTGCCGGGCGGCGGGACCTGGGCGGGACTGACCCATCCCGGCGACCGGCCGCGGCTCGTCCAGACGCTGCTTTCGCTCACCGAGCGCGGCGACTACCCGGCCGACCTCTGGGCGTGAGCGCTCCGTCGCAGGCCGAGGCGCGCGCGGCGCTCGAGCGCTTCGCCGCCCCGGGCCGCCTGGCGTCGCTCGAGCCCTTCGCCAAGGGGCTGATCAACCACTCCTGGGTCGCCGTGCTCGAGTCGGCCGGCAGCGAGCGGCGCTACCTGCTGCAGCAGATCAACCGCCACGTGTTCCACCGGCCCCAGGACGTCGTCCAGAACATGCTCCGGATCACGCGCCACGTCGCCGCGCGGATCGCGCGCGACGGCGAAGGCGACCCGGCGCGCTCGGTGCAGGTGCTGGTCGAGACGCGCGAGGGCCGGCCGTCCTGGCTGGACGCCCTGGGCGAGACCTGGCGGCTGGTGCCGTGGATCGAAGGCACGCTCGCGCTCGACAGCGCGACGAGCGAAGCCGAGGCGTACGAGGCTGCCCGCGCCTTCGGGCGCTTCGAGCGGCAGCTCGCCGACCTGCCCGCGCCGAAGCTCCACGCCACGATCCCCGGCTTCCACGACACGCCGGCGCGGCTCTCGGCCTTCGAGCGGATCGTGCGCGAGGACCCGAGCGGCCGCGTGGCCGGGACGCGCGACGCGGTCGCGGCGCTGCTCGACCGGCGGGCGCTGGCGGCGGCGCTCACCGGGCCCGCCGGGCGCGGCGAGATCGAGGAGCGGCCGGTGCACAACGACGCCAAGATCGCCAACGTGCTGTTCGACGCCGGCAGCGGCGAGGCGCTCTGCGTCGTCGACCTCGACACCACGATGCCCGGCTTCGCGCCGCACGACTTCGGCGACCTCGTGCGCTCGGCGGTGAGCGACAGCGCGGAGGACGAGCCCGACCTCGGCCGCATCCGCCTGCGGCTGCCGGTCTACGAGGCGCTCGCGCGCGGCTTCCTGGCGGGCGCGGGCGACGGGCTTTCGAGAGCCGAGCGCTCGCTCCTGGTCGCGGGCGCCCTCGTGATCGTCTACGAGCAGGCGATCCGCTTCCTCGCCGACTACCTGAACGGCGACCGCTACTACCGCACCTCGCGGCCGGGCCACAACCTCGACCGCACGCGGACGCAGCTCCGGCTGCTCGAGCTGCTGGAGGCGGCGCGCCCCGAGCTGGAGCGCACGGTGGCGGCCGGCCGAGCTAGCGCTGCTTGGCCAGGAACGCGGGCACGTCCGCCGCGGCGAGCGGAGGGCTCAACAGGTAGCCCTGGAGCCCCGAGCAGCCCTTCGACTCGAGGAACGCCCGCTGCGCCTCGGTCTCGACGCCTTCCGCCACCACGTCGAGGCCCAGGCTGCGGCTGAGCGCCAGGATCGCCTCGACCTGCGCCGCCTCCTCCTCCCCCGCCGGCAGCTCGGTGATCAGCGAGCGGTCGATCTTGAGCCGGCGGAAGCCGAGCGCGCGGATGCGGCGGATCGAGAAGTACCCGGTGCCGAAGTCGTCGAGCGCGAGCTGGACGCCCAGCCGGCGCAGCTGCCGCAAGCGATCGGCGACCTCCTCGCCCTCGTTCATCACGGCCGCCTCGGTCAGGTCGAGCTCCAGCCGCGAGGCTTCGAGCGAGCTCGCGACGAGCGCCTCGCGCACGCTCTCGACGAGCCCCTGCTGCAGGAACTGGCGCGCCGACAGGTTGACGACCACGCGCACGTCCTTCTGGGCGAGCGAGGCGCAGAAGCGCGTCGCCCCGCGCAGCACGCCGGCGCCGATCGGCAGCATCAGCCCGCTGTCCTCGGCCTGCGCGATGAACGAGGCGGGCGCGACCAGGCCGAGCTTCGGGTGGCGCCAGCGCAGGAGCGCCTCGAGCGAGGGCGCCTGGTCCTTGTGCAGCACCGGCAGATACACGATCTCGAACTCGTCCCGCTCGAGGGCGCTGCTTCAGGCTGTCGAGCAGCAGCATGCGCTCGAGCGCGCGCTCGCTCATCTCGGCCGTGAAGAAGCGGTAGGTGTTCTTGCCTTCCTGCTTGGCGCGGTACATCGCGAGGTCGGCGTTGCGCAGCAGCGTGTCGGCGTCCGTCCCGTCCTCGGGATAGACGCTGATGCCGGCGCTCGCGCTGAGCGTGATCTCGTGGTTCTCGGCGCGGCACGTCTTCGCCAGCCGGTCGAGCAGGCCGCGCGTCACGAGCGCGGCGTCGTCGGCGCGCGACAGGTTGTGCAGCAGCACGGTGAACTCGTCGCCGCCGATCCGCGCCACCAGGTCGGAGGTGCGGGTTCCGGCGCGCAGCCGCTCGGCCATCGTCTGGAGCACGCTGTCGCCGGCGGCGTGGCCGAGCCCGTCGTTGACGGCCTTGAAGCCGTCGAGGTCGAGGAACACGAGCGCGCTGCGGGTGCGCTGGCGGCCGGCGCGCGAGAGCGTGCGCTCGAGCGTGTCGAGGAAGAACGAGCGGTTGGGCAGCCCCGTCAGGCTGTCGTAGCGCGCGAAACGCTGGAGGTCGGCCTCGGCCCGCTGCCGCTTCAGGAACAGCGCGAGCAGGCTCGCCACGTCGGCGAGGGCGGCCACCCAGTCGAGCTCGCGCTCGCGCGCGCTCTCCCAGCGCGCCTCGAGCACGCCCAGCACGGTGCCGCCCGCACGCACGGGCACCGCCAGCTCCACGCCGGGCTGGGATTCCTTCGGGCCCTCCCAGACGGCGGCGCCGTCCTCGAGGCAGTGCCGCGCGAGCGCGGCCGCGGTCGACCCCGGAGGAGCCGCGCTCGGCGTGCCCGACGAGGTGCCGGTGAGGGCGAGCGCCTTCGGGTCGCCCTCGAGCACCCACAGCCAGGCCTGGCTGCAGGCGAGCCCCTGCACGAGCGCGTCGAGCACCGCGGGCGATGCTTCGATCATCGACAGCGCGCCGGTGAGCGCCTGCGTCGCGCGCTGGCGCGCGACCGACAGCCGCTCGCTCCTGCGGCGCTCGCTGAGGTCGCGGATGTACGCGCTCAGCAGCACGCGCCCCTTCACGTAGGCCGGCACCACGACCACCTCGACCGGCAGCAGCGAGCCGTCGGCGCGCATCGCGGTCGCCTCGCGGCGGCGGCCGAGGTCGTGGCTCTCGCCGGTCACCACGAACTCGCGCAGCATCCGGCGCATCTCGTCGCGCAGCGCCGGCGGCACGATGGTGTCGGCGACCTCGCGCCCGAGCACCTCGGAGCGGCTGTAGCCGAAGAGCCGGCGCGCCGCCGAGTTGAACTCGATGATGCGGCCCTCGTGGTCGGCGGTCAGGATGCAGTCGAGCGCCGAGTCGAGGATCAGCGCCTTGCGGATCTCGCTCGCGCGCAGCTCCTCCTCCCACTCGCGGGTCTCGCTGAAGGAGCGCACCGTGAGCGCGAGCGCGGGCGCGCCGGGGCGCTGCGGCCGCGGCTCGGCGTCGACGAAAGCGGCGATCCGCTCCCGGGCATCGGCGCGGTAGACCAGGAACTCGACGCCCACCCGGTGGCCCTCGCCCTCCTGGCCTGCGAGCCGCACCACCTGCCCCACCACCGCCACTGGCGTGGGGCTGTCGGGCAGCTGGAACGAGAGGCCGACCTTGGTCCCGAGCTCCAGCTCGCGGCCGCTCTCGAGCAGGACGCCGCGCGCCCCGATGTTGAGCACCAGGCCCTCGTCCTCGTCGGCGTCCGGCCACGAAGCGCGACCAGTCGCGCAGCTTGACCGGGATCTTCTGCAACCGGCGCGCCGGAACGCTCAGCAGCTCCTCGAGCCGGCGATCCCAAAGGAAGGGGTCGATCGGGAGCGGGATCACGACGTTGATGCCGGAGTTCTTGAGCTCGGTCTCGGCTTCGGGCCGCGCGCGCGAGAGCGCCACGATCGCCGTGGGCCGCGTGCCCTCGTTCTCGCGCAGCTGCTCCGCGAGCGCGCACGCCTCGCCGCCGGGCAGGTCGAGCACCACCATGTGCGGGTGCACGCTCTCCGCCACCTCGAGCACGTCGCTGGCCTTCTGCACGTGCACGCGCTCGATGTCGGGGCGTCCCAGCACGGTCGCTGCGAGCTCGCCCGACAGGCTGTCGGGACCGACGACGAGGACCTTGAGCACCGGCGAAGTCTAGCGGGAATCGACGCGGTGCGCATTGGCCGCGCGCTCGGCGAGCGCCGTCGATCGAAGCAGCGACGGGACGCGATGAGCCGCTTCGATGCGGGCTCCGGAAGCGGCGCGCACGCGCGCGGGAGCGGCGCAGGGCTTCCGACGAGGGTCTAGAATGTCTTTGGTCCAGCGATGACGATCCCCGGTCCCGGCAGCACGATCTCGCACTACCGGATCGTCGACACGCTGGGCCACGGCGGCCAGGCGACGGCGTTCAAGGCGGAGGACATGCGGCTCGCGCGCCCCGTCGTGATCAAGGCGCTGAAGCCGGAGCTCGCCCTGAGCGAGACGGCGCGCCGCCGCTTCGAGCGCGAGGCGACGCTCTGCTCCGCGCTCGACAACCCCCACATCCAGGCGGTCTACGACGTCGGCGAGTCGGACGGGCTCTACTACATCGTGCTGCAGTACGTGGAAGGGCCGACGCTCAAGCAGTACATGGCGGGCCGCCCGCTCGAGACGCTGTTCGCGCTGTCGATCGCGATCCAGATCGCCGACGCGCTCGCGGTCGCGCACGCCGCCGGCATCGTCCACCGCGACCTCAAGCCCGCCAACATCATCGTGGGAGCGAACGGGCAGGCGCGCATCCTCGACTTCGGCCTCGCCAAGCTGCTGGTCCCCGACGACTCGGAGGCGAAGAGCGCGACGCCGCCGCGGACGGACGACCCCGTCACCGAGATCGGCGTGCCCTACGGCTCGATGGGCTACGGCTCGCCCGAGCAGGCGCGCGGCGAGATCGCCGATCACCGCACCGACGTCTTCAGCCTCGGCGTCGTGCTCTACGAGATGGTCACGGGCAGCGCGCCGTTCCGCGGCCGCCACGCGATCGAAGTGCTGAACGCCGTGATCAACGAGACGCCGCGCCCGATCAGCCAGGTCAATCCGCGGGCGCTCGCGGTGCTGCAGCCGCTGCTCGACCGCGCGATGGCGAAGGACCCCCGCGACCGCTACCAGACGATGGCCGCCTTCCGCGACGACCTCAAGGCCCTGATGCGCCGGATCACGCGCGAGACCGGCGTGGTGCCGACCGAGGCCACGGCGACGCTCATCGCACCGCAGCGCTCGCGCGCCTGGTCGCTGACCGGCAGCCTCGGGCGCGTGCTGGGACGGCTGCGCCCCATGCTGCCGGGCCGGGAGCCGCGCTCCGGGCCGGAGGCGGGGGGCGCGCCCGCCGCCCCGCACCCCTGGCAGCGGGAGAGCCGCCCCACGCTCGTCGTGCTCCCCTTCCGCAACCTCGCCATGAACCCGGACGCCGCGTTCTACGAGTTCGCGCTCGCCGACGGCGTCATCACCGAGCTCGCGCAGGTGAAGTCGATCGTGGTGCGGCCCTCCGCCTGCATCGCCCCGTACGTGGGACAGAGCGTCGACCCGCGCCTGGTCGCGGACGAGATGGCGGCGACGCTGGTGCTCGCCTGCGGCTTCATCCGCACCCAGGAGCGCATGCGCGTCACCGCCCAGCTGCTCGACGCCGCGAGCGGCGACATCCTGTGGAGCGACAAGGTCGACCTGCTGTCGCGCGACCTGCTCGACGTCCAGGACGAGATCGCGCGGCGGCTGCTCGCCAGCCTGCGCCTGCGGCTGAGCGCCGCCGAGCAGCAGCGCCTCGAGCTGCCGCTCACCGCCAGCCCCGAGGCGTACGAGTTCTACCTGCGCGCGCGCGACGCGCTGTTCGCGTACCTGCTGCGCAGCCACGAGGAGGCCGACCTCGACCGCGCCGTCAAGATGCTGCACGAAGCGATCGGCCTCGACCCCGACTTCGCGCGCGCGCACGCGACTCTCGGCCGCTGCTACGTGCTCTACGCCCAGGGCTGGGGCGGCACCGAGAACTTCGTGCTCGCCGAGCGCTCGCTCAAGCACGCGCTCGCGATCGAGCCCGACATCGTCAACGCGCGGCTGCAGATGGTCTACGTGGACCTGCACCAGGGAGACAAGGAGAAGGCCCGCGCGCGCGTCGCCGAGCTCCTGGCCGAGCGCCCCGACGACCCGTCGGTGCTGTTCGTGGCCGGCATGCTCCAGCGTCTCGACGGCCTCTACGAGAAGGCGCTCGCGACCTACGACCGCCTGCTGGAGGTGAACCCCAAGGACGTGGTGATCGTGGCCTTCAACAAGGCGCGCATCTACACCCACCAGGACCGCTTCGCGGAGGCGGTCGCCGAGATCGACCGCGGGCGCGCCGCCGAGCCGGAGCACCCGCTGCTCAAGATGTTCCTGGCGGTGGCGCTGCTCAACCAGGGCATGGTCGACGACGCCCAGGCGCTGCTCGAGGACGTGCGCGGGCAGAACCCGCACTTCGACGGCGTGCTGCCGCTCGCTCGCCCAGTGCCTCTCGGTGCGTGGGCAGCACGCGGAGGCGGCCGCGCTCATCAGCGACAGGGTGCGCGAGATCGCCGCTGCGGACCACGACATCGCGCTGTGGCTGGCGGAGCTCTACGCGATGGAGTTCCTCGTCGAGCAGGCGCTCGAGTGGCTGCAGCGGGCCGTCAAGATCGGCAACGAGAACTACCCGTTGATCGCGCGCACGCCCAAGTTCGACGCGCTGCGGACGGACGCCCGCTTCGGCGAGCTGCTGGAGGAGCTGCGCCGGGGCTGGGAGGCGCGCCGGCACGGAGCCGAGGCCGCCTAGCGTGAGCGCGCCCGAGGACCTGCTCGAGCGCATCCGGCTGCGCCTCGACGAGAGCTTCGCGGGCATCGGCGAGGTGGTGGCGGAGCTGCAGCCCGCCGACGTCGCCGACCTGGTGAACCAGCTCACGCGCCAGGAGGCGGCCGCCGTGCTGAGCCTGCTCTCCGTGCCGCGCGCGATCGAGGTCTGCGACCAGCCGACGCTGCGCCGCCGCAGCGCGATCATCGAGCAGATCGAGCCCGGCCGCGCCGCACAGATCCTCGAGGGCCTCTCCGCCGACGAGCGCACCGAGATCGTCCGCGGCATGGGCGAGTACGCGCGCCGGCGGCTGCTGCCCAAGCTGTCGGCCGAGGTGCGCGCCGACGTCGAGAAGCTGCTGCAGTACCCGCCCCACGCCGCGGGCGGGATCATGACCACCGAGTTCGTCCGCCTCGAGCCCAGCTGGACGGTGGGCGAATGCCTGAAGCACATCCGCTCGGTAGCGCGCGAGAAGGAGTCGATCTACGCCTGCTACGTGCTCGCGCCCCAGAGCGGCCAGCTGCTGGGCTCGGTGTCGCTGCGCGACCTGGTGATGGCCGAGCTCGACCAGCCGGTCGAGAAGGTGATGCGCCGCAAGCCGGTGACGGTGAGCGCGCTCGACGACCAGGAGGCGGTGGCGGCGAAGATCGCGAAGTACAACCTGCTGGCCGTGCCGGTGCTCGAGAAGGACGGCAGCGTCGTCGGCTTCGTGACCGTCGACGACGTGGTGGACGTCATGATCGAGGAGGGCACCGAGGACGCGCTGCGGATGGGCGCGATCGAGCCGGGCGCGCTCGACGAGCCCTACGCGACGAGCCCCTTCTGGCGCCTGGTCAAGAAGCGCGCGGTCTGGCTGCTGGTGCTGTTCGTGAGCGAGATGCTCACGGCGACCGCGATGGGCCGCTTCGAGGAGGAGATCGCGCGCGCGGTGGTGCTCGCGCTGTTCGTGCCGCTCATCATCTCGAGCGGCGGCAACTCCGGCTCGCAGGCGGCCTCGCTGATCATCCGGGCGCTCGCCGTCGGCGACCTGCGCCTTCGCGACTGGTGGCGCGTGATGCGGCGCGAGGTCTCGGCCGGCTTCGTGCTCGGCAGCATCCTCGGCTTCGTGGGCTTCCTGCGCATCACGCTCTGGTCGTTGTTCGACTCGCACCTCTACGGCCCGCACTGGCCGCTCGTGGCGGCGACGGTTTGGGTGTCGCTGACCGGCGTCGTGCTGTGGGGCACGGTGGCCGGCTCGATGCTGCCGCTGCTGCTCAAGCGCGCGGGCCTCGACCCGGCCGTCTCGTCGGCCCCCTTCGTGGCGACGCTCGTCGACGTGACCGGCATCGTCATCTACTTCGAGGTCGCGGCCCGCATCCTGCGCGGGACGCTCCTGTGAACCGGCCGCTCTGAGCGGCCCAGCGCCCTATCCACCTTCCGTTCAGCGCGAGGGCGCCTGCGCGCACAAACGCCGCGACCGGTGAGCGCCCTCACGGCCGCGCGCGCGAGCCGTCGCCTAGCCTGTAGCCAACCGGGCCAATTCGGGCCCGGGAGACCTCCTGCTCAGAGCAAACCCGGGGAAACCCGGGGGCGCAGAGCCACGGGGCCCCCCTCACGGGCCAGCCGAGCCGCCAGGAGCCCAAGAGGCTTGGGGCCCGGGCGACGTGGAGTCGTGCGTGCCCCTAGGAGGCCAATGTCATGCGTCGCGCGAGTGTCGTGGTGTCCTTGTTCCTTGCCGGAATCGTCGGTGTGATGGAGTCCGGCTGCGGCGGCTCGTCCGCCCTGACCGCGCCGGACGAGCCGAGAGCGGGCGCGAGCGGCGCGTCCGTGCTCCACGGAGCGGTGCTCGCTCCGGGGGTCGGGAGCGTCTCGCCGTCCGGCGGCGTCGGCGCGGAGTCCGGCGCGAGCGGCTGGACGGTGAGCGTCGTCGGCACTTCGCTTTCCGCCCCGCTCGACCAGGACGGCCGCTTCGTCCTCACGGGCGTGCCGGCGGGGTCGGTGACTTTGAAGATCGAGGGCCCCGGCGTGAGCACGCAGCTCACGCTCAGCGGGCTCGTGGACGGGCAGGTGATGTCGGTCGAGATCCAGGTCACGGGTGGGAGCGCTCGCGTCAACGGCACGCCGAAGTGCACGCCGAGCGCGGAGACCTACTTCTCGGGCACGCTCGACCAGGCGGCGGGCAGCCAGCTCGTGGTCGGCCGGGCGCAAGGTCGACGCGAGCAAGGTCGCCAAGGTCTGGCGCGGCGAGCGGCGGATCCAGCTGTCGGAGCTCGAGCGCGGCGAGAAGGTCAAGGTCTGGGGCCTGCTGCGCGGCGACGGCGTGGTGGTCGCGGAGGAGATCGCGGCGCTCACGGACGGCAGCGACAACTCCAAGGTCTGGGTCACGTTCTCGGGCCGCGTCGAGGCGATCGAAGGCAAGAGCTTCATGCCGAACCCGACGCCCACGACGAAGCCCGGCTGGATCGTCGTGGCGGGCCGCAAGGTCAAGCTCGACTCGGGGACGCAGCTCAAGTGGTCGGACGGCTCGGGCTTCGAGGGCGCGATCCAGGTGGGCGACGTCGCCGCAGTCGAGGGCTGGAGCCTGCCCGAGGGCTACGTCCAGGCCACGCGCGTCCTGATCGGCAAGCGCTAGCCAGCAAGGCCTTGGTGGTCGCTCTCCAATGCCCATGGTGATAGGCGGGAGAACCGGCCTCCTTTCTTGTCCTGGGGGGGTGCATAGCACCCCCCAGGCCCCCCGTGAAATAGCCGTCGCTGTTAGGCCCGCGGTTATACTCGCGGCGTTTTGGTGACTCGTCTCGTTTCGAATCTGGGGTGGATCGCTGTGGCGCTCGCGGGCGGCGGGGCGCTCGCGGCGATCGCGCTCTCGCGCGGCGAGCCGGTGAACGGGCTCTTCTTCGTGGTGGCGGCCGGCGGGCACGTACCTCGTCGCCTACCGCTTCTACTCGGCCTTCATCGCGGCGCGCGTGCTCGCGCTCGACGGCACGCGGGCGACGCCCGCCGAGCGGCTCGACGACGGCCGCGACTTCGTGCCGACGAACCGCTGGGTGGTGCTCGGCCACCACTTCGCGGCGATCGCCGGCCCCGGGCCGCTCGTCGGGCCGACGCTCGCGGCGCAGTTCGGCTACCTGCCCGGCACGCTCTGGCTCGTGGCCGGAGCCGTGCTCGGCGGCTGCGTGCAGGACTTCGTGATCCTGTTCTTCTCGCTGCGCCGCGACGGCCGCTCGCTCGGCCAGATCGCCCGCGACGAGGTCGAGCCGCCGCGCGGGGCTGCTCGCGATGGTCTCGGTGCTCGCGATCATGGTGATCCTGCTGGCGGTGGTCGCGCTCGTCGTGGTGAACGCGCTCAAGCACTCGCCCTGGGGCGCGTTCACGCTCGCGATGACGATCCCGATCGCGATCCTGATGGGCCTCTACATGCGCTTCCTGCGGCCGGGGCGCGTGCTCGAGGCCTCGGCGATCGGCCTCGCGCTCGTGATGTTCGCGGTCGTCGCGGGACAGTGGGTCGCCGCACTCGCCCGCGTGGGCGCCCGTCTTCACGCTCAGCGGCCCGGCGCTCGCGCTCGTGGTGATCGTCTACGGCTTCGCGGCCTCCGCGCTCCCGGTCTGGCTGCTGCTCGCCCCGCGCGACTACCTCTCGGCCTTCATCAAGGTGGGAGTCGTGCTGGCGCTCGCCGCCGGGATCCTGCTGGTGCGGCCGACGATCCAGATGCCGCCGCTCACCCGCTTCGTCGACGGCAGCGGGCCCGTCTTCGCCGGCGCGCTCTTCCCGTTCTGCTTCATCACGATCGCCTGCGGCGCCATCTCGGGCTTCCACGCGCTCATCTCCTCCGGCACCACGCCGAAGCTGCTGATGCACGAGGCCGACGCGCGGCTCGTCGGCTACGGCTCGATGCTGATGGAGTCGTTCGTCGGCGTGATGGCGATGGTCGCGGCCTGCGCGCTCGATCCGGGCGTCTTCTTCGCGATCAACAGCCCGGCGGGCATCGTGGGCGCCACCGCCGCAGCAGGCGGCGGCCACGATCTCGGGCTGGGGCTTCCCGCTCGACCCGGCGACGATGGAGCAGCTCGCGAAGAGCGTCGGCGAGGAGACGCTGCTCAACCGGACCGGCGGCGCGCCCTCGCTCGCGGTCGGGATGGCGCACATCTTCAGCGGCTCGATCGGCGGCGAGCGCCTGCTCGGCGATCTGGTACCACTTCGCGATCATGTTCGAGGCGCTGTTCATCCTCACGGTGCTCGACGCCGGCACGCGCGTCGGCCGCTTCATGGTCCAGGAGCTCGCTCGGCCGCTATCTGGAAGCCGCTGGGTCGCGCGCACCGGCTCCTGGCCGAGCATCGTCGCGACGAGCGGCGCTGATCGTCGCCGCCTGGGGCTACTTCCTCTACCAGGGCGTGCTCGACCCGCTCGGCGGGATCAACAGCCTGTGGCCGCTGTTCGGCATCGCCAACCAGATCCTGGCCTCGGTGGCGCTGGTGGTCGCGACCACGATCCTGCTGAAGATGGGCCGCACGCGCTACCTCTGGGTGACGCTCGTGCCGATGGCGTGGCTCGTGATCGTCACCCTCACCGCGAGCCTGGCAGAAGATCTTCCACGCCGACCCGCGCATCGGCTTCCTGGCGCAGGCCGAGCGCGCTCGAGCAGCGGATCGCCGAGGGCAGGGTGCCCGAGGCGAAGCTCGCGGCGACGCGGCGAGTGATCTTCAACAACCGGCTCGACGCCGGCGTCACCGGCTTCTTCGCCGTGCTGATCCTGCTGCTGCTCGCGGAGGCCGCGACCGAGTGGTACCTGATCCTTTCCGGAAAGCGCTCGGCGACGGTCCACGAGACGCCCTACGTGCGGACGCGCTGGGCGGAGGGCTCGCCGTGAGCGCGCGCGTCGTGACGGCGCTGCGCGGACTCTGGCTCTTCCTGCGCCACTGGAGCGGCGACTCCGCCTACGAGACCTATCTCGCGCGCACGCAGGAAGCCCCGCCGCTCGGCCGCCAGGCCTTCTACCTGGACTCGCTCAAGCGCCGCTACCGAGGGCCGTCGCGCTGCTGCTGAGCCGGCTCGGCTCAACCAAAGGCGGCCGCCTCCGGTCCAAACCCACAGGAGGCGCTCGAATGCGACGTCTGGGACTGGCACTGGCTCTGCTCGTCGTGCCCGGCGGACTCTGGGGCGGGGCCCGGCCGGCGGCGGACGATGCCACGATCGTCCACGTCCTGAACCGCCTGACGTGGGGACCGCGGCCCGGCGACCTCGAGGCGGTGCGCGGAATGGGCCTGGAACGCTGGCTCGATCGCCAGCTCCACCCCGACCGCATCGACGACGGCGCCCTCGAGAAGCGGCTGGCGTCGCTCGAGACCTACGGCCTGTCGAGCGGGGAGCTGCTGAAGGGCTACGAGCTGCCGCGCGAGGCGAAGCGCGAGATCCAGAAGCGGCGCGCCGAGCTCGACGAGAGCGCGAGCGAGACGGACCGCCGCCGCGCGCGGCGCGAGCTGGTCTCGAAGTACGGCCCGCAGATGCAGGGCAGCCCGCGCCAGGTGACCTCTGAGCTGCAGGAGGCCAAGCTGCTGCGAGCGGCGCTCTCGGAGCGCCAGCTCGACGAGGTGCTGGTCGACTTCTGGCTCAACCACTTCAACGTCTACGCGCAGAAGGGACCGGTCCGGTTCCTGGTGGCGGATCACGAGCGCGCGATCCGCGAGCACGCCTGGGGCCGCTTCGAGGACCTGCTGGTCGCGACCGCGAAGAGCCCGGCGATGCTCTTCTACCTCGACAACTGGCTCTCCGTGGACCCCGCGGCCGCGGCGCGGATCAAGGAGCGCGCCCAGCGCTTCGGTCCGCGGCTCGCGCGCCGCGCGCTGACGTGACGCCCGAGGAGATGCGCGAGGCGCTCAGCCGCCGCAGCGGGCTCAACGAGAACTACGCGCGCGAGCTGCTCGAGCTGCACACGCTCGGCGTCGACGGCGGCTACACGCAGAAGGACGTGACCGAGGTCGCGCGGGCGTTCACGGGCTGGACGATCCGCGGCCTGAGGCAGGACGCGCCCGTCTTCACGTTCGATCCACGGCTGCACGACACGGGCGACAAGCTCGTCCTCGGCCGGACGCTCAAGGCGGCCGGCGAATCGGAGGGCCGCGAGATCCTGAAGCACCTCGCGACGCAGCCCGGCCACGGCGCGCTTCATCTCCTGGAAGCTCGCCCGCCGCCTCGTGGCGGACGAGCCGCCGTCCGCGCTCGTCGATCGCGCCGCGGCGACGTTCGAGAGAACGGGCGGCGAGATCCGCGAGGTCGTGCGGACGATCGTGACGGCCCCCGAGTTCCTGGCGCCCGAGGTCCGGCAGGCGAAGCTCAAGACGCCGCTCGAGTTCGTGGTGAGCGCCGTGCGCGCGTCGGGCGCCTCCGTCGCGAGCGCGCGGGAGCTCTCGAAGCGCGTGGCCGACATGGGCATGCCCCTCTACCTGCAGCAGCCACCCACCGGGTACAAGGACACCGCGGACGCCTGGGTATCGACGAGCGGCCTCGTCGCCCGGCTCAACTTCGCGCTCGACCTCTCCGCCGGCCGCATCCCCGGCATCGAGTTGCCGCCTTCGGCCTTCGCGGCCGCGTCCGGCGAGGCCCTCGCCGACGCCGTCGCCGCGCGGCTCCTGCCCTCCGGCCTGTCGCCGGCGACACGGGCGACGCTCGACGCCGAGACGAAAGCCGAGCTCACGCCGGCGCGCGTCGCCGGACTCGTGCTCGGCTCGCCGGAGTTCCAGAGGAGATAGCGGCATGACCACGCGCCGGCTGTTCCTGAAGCGGACCGGGCTCGCGTTCGTCGGCCTCGGAGCGGCGCCCGGGCTCCTCGTGCGGGCCGCCGCGGCCGTCGACGGCGCGAGAAGGCGCCGCACGCTGGTCGTCGTGCTGCAGCGCGGCGCGGCCGACGCGCTCAACATCGTCGTGCCCCACGGCGAGCGCGGCTACTACGACGCCCGGCGCACGATCGCGATCGGCGAGCCGCGCCGCAGCGGCGGCGAGAGTGTCCTCGACCTCGACGGCCACTTCGGCCTCCATCCCGCGCTCGAGCCGCTCGTCCCGCTCTGGAAGGACGGCCGGCTGGCGGTCGTCCACGCGGTCGGCAGCCCCGACCCGACGCGGTCGCACTTCGACGCGCAGGACTTCCTCGAGAGCGGGACGCCCGGCCGCAAGGCCACCGAGGACGGCTGGCTGAACCGCCACCTCCAGGCGGAAGGCGCCCCGGCGAGCCCGCTGCGCGCCGTGGCGATCGCCCCGACGCTTCCCCGCTCGCTGCAGGGCAAGGCCCCCGCGGTCGCGATGACGAGCATCCGCGAGTTCGGCTTGCGCGCCACGGCCGGACCCGCGGCCGCGCGCGGCTTCGAGGACATGTACGCGGCGGCCGTGCGCGACACGCTCCACGCCACGGGCGAGGAGGCCTTCGAAGCGATGGCGGCGCTCCGCGCCGTCGACCGGTCGCGGCTCCAGGCCGGCGCGGGCGCGGGCCGCGCGCGCGGCTCGCTCGGCGAGGGGCTCACTCAGGTGGCAGAGCTCCTCAAGGCCGACCTGGGCGTCGAGGTCGCCTTCGTCGAAACCTCCGGCTGGGACCACCACGCGGCGGAAGGCGGTGCCACGGGCCAGCTCGCCAATCGCCTCCGGGACTTCGGCTCGTCGCTCGCGGCCTTCTACCGCGACCTCGGACCGAGGGGCGACGACGTCGTGGTGGTCACGCTGACCGAGTTCGGCCGCACCGTCCGCGAGAACGGCAACCGCGGTACCGATCACGGCCATGGCAGCGTGGCGCTCGTCCTCGGCGGCGGCGTGCGCGGCGGACGCGTGCACGGACGCTGGCCGGGGCTCGGGCCGTCCGAGCTCTACGAGGGACGCGACCTCGCCGTCACCACCGACTTCCGCGATCTGCTCGGCGAGCTGCTGACCCGCCACATGGGCGCGAGCGACCTGCGCGCGGTCTTCCCCGGCCACGCCTGCGACCCGCAGCGCTTCCCGGGCGTGATGCGAGCGTAGCCGCCTCGACCCTCCGGCCGAACCGTCAAGATCTGTCACGACACGCGCGGCGCTTGTCCTCTGCGCCGTACATCGGCGTCATCCCGAAGAGACGAACGACGCCTCGCCGGACGTGCTCGGGTGCCGAGCGGGAGTGCGCCGCTTGCCTGCAACGGTGGACCAACCGTGCGGTTTCGGTCTTCCCGCAGTGAATCTTGTAAGCCGCGTCAATCGCACGTCATACGACGACGGTCGACGGACCGCTGCGTCTTGCGGCTCGTCTATTGCTTTGAAGGCAGTCGAAGCAAGCGCCGCAAGGGCGCTCTTCCAACAAGGAGGTCCAAGCACATGCGGGACTGGAAAGGGTCGCGGCGCGCGGCAGCGGTCGCGCTGACCCTGGCGCTCGTCACGCTCGGAGCGACACGCGAAGCGGATGCGCACCCGCGGGGGCGGGTCGTCGTCCACGGCGGCTTCTACGGCTGGGGCCCCTGGTACGGGTTCGGGCTCGGCTGGGGACCGTATTGGGGCTGGGGCCCCGGTCCCTACTACGGCTACGGCTATCCGGTCGGCGGCCCCGACATGAACTACGCGATGGTGTCGGGCATGGGCGCCGTCGAGCTGAACGTGAAGCCCAACCGCGCGGACGTATGGGTCGACGGCCGCTACGTCGCCGAGGCGCGCGACCTCGACGGCTATCCGACCTACCTGTGGCTCTCCGACGGCGGCCATCACCTGCAGGTCTACAAGGGCGGCTTCAAGCTCTTCGACGACCAGATCGACGTGCGCCGCGGGATGCGCAGCGAGATCAAGATCAAGCTCGAGCCCGGCGAGGGTCAGCCTCCCGGCCTGAAGCCGGGCGAGAAGCCCTCGGGCGACAAGCCGAAGGACGAAAAGAAGGAAGACAAACCGAAGGAGGACAAAGGACGACAAGCCGCAGGGCGAATAGGAAAGGAGCGAGAGGTAGCAGCGGCGGGGCTGCGCCGGCCGCTTCCCCGAGGCCGGCGCAGCCCCCGGGAGTCGGAGCTGTCCTAGAGTGGTCGTGTGGCTTCTCCGCCCCGCTTGCTGCTCGTGGCCGAGGACGTGATCGCGCGCGCGGGCCTGCGCGCCGTCGCGGAGCGCGCCGGTCTCGACGTCGTCGGCGACGTCGCCCCCGAGGATCTCGAGCCGCCGCTTCTCGAAGCCGCCGACGCGCTGCTCTGGGACGCCGGCGCCGCGGGCACGCTCGACGGCCTGCGCGAGGCGGCCGCCCGCTCGATCGTGCTCGCGCTCCCCTGGAACGCCGAGCAGGCGCGCGAGGCGCTCGCGGCCGGGGCCCAGGGCGTCCTCTCGCGCGAGCGGCTCGAGGAGCAGCTGCTGGCGGCGGTCCAGGCCGTGGCGCTCGGCCTGCGGGTCGTGGACGACGCTTTCGACGAAGCCGTGATCCGTCCGCGGGTCGCAAGCGAGCCGCTCGTCGAGCCGCTCACCCACCGCGAGACCGAGGTGCTCCAGCTACTGGCCCAGGGCTTGACGAACCGGCGCATCGGCGAGCGGCTGGGGATCAGTGAGCACACCGCGAAGTTCCACGTGAACGCGATCCTCGGAAAGCTCGGCGCGCAGACGCGCGGCGAGGCGATCGCCCATGCGGCGCGGCTCGGCCTCCTGCTTCTCTAGCCCGGCGTTCTCTGCCACCTGCCCGAACGGGCAGGCCCTCCCTGACCAGCCGGCGGATGTGCGACGCGAGCGCGAGCGACTACCTTGGACTCGTGACGCCGGACGCGCCGTCCGGCCGGGAGGAAGCCGTGAGCACGAGTCTCGTGGGACTGTCGGGAGAGCTGGCCGGCCTCGTCGAAGCCAACGCCGCCAGCGTGGTTCGGATCGAGGGCCGCCGCCGCTCGGCCTCGAGCGGCGTGGTGTGGAGCGCCGATGGCCTGATCGTCGCGAGCCACCACGCGGTGGACGCCGAGGAGCAGGTGCCGGTGGGCCTCGACGGCGGCCGCAGCGTCACGGCGAAGGTCGTGGGGCGGGATCCCGGGAGCGACCTCGCGCTGCTGCGAGCCGACGCGAGCGGCCTCACGCCGCCACGCTGGGCCGAGAGCGGGACGCGGAAGCCCGGCGAGCTCGTGCTCGCGCTCAGCCGTCCCGGCCGCTCGACGCGCGCCCGTCTCGGCGTCGTGAGCGCGGTCGCCGCCGAGTGGCGGTCGCCCTCGGGCGCGCGCTTCGAGAGCTACCTCGAGACCGACGTCGCGCTGCATCCGGGCTTCTCGGGCGGGCTGCTGCTCGCGGCCGACGGCGCGGCGCTCGGCGTCAACAGCGCCGGCCTGCTGCGCGGCGCGAGCGTCGCGGTTCCCGCCGCGGTCGTGAAGCGCGTGGCCGAGGCGCTCCTCGCCCACGGCAGCATCCGCCGCGGCTACCTGGGGATCGGCACGCAGCCCGTGGCGCTGACGCCGGACCTGCGCTCGAGCACCGGCCAGGGCGCGGCGCTGATCGTGCTCTCCGTGCAGCCCGACAGCCCCGCGGCCCGCGGCGGCCTGCGCCTGGGCGACGTGCTGCTGCGAGCCGGCGAGGACACCCTCACCCACCCCGGCGCGCTCGTGCCGTCGCTCGACGCCGAGAAGGTCGGCCGCGAGCTGCGCCTGCGCGTGCTGCGGGCCGGAGAGGAGCGCGAGCTCGTCGTCGTGATCGGCGAGCGCGCGGCCGCATGAGCGCCGAGCCGGTACCGATACCGCCGCCCGAGCCGGAGGCCGCGCCGCTCGACGCTTACTCGAACGCCGTCGTCTCGGCCATCGCACGCGCGGCGCCGAGCGTCGTCCACGTGGGCGTGCGTTTCGCCGGCCGTCGCCGGCGCGCCGAAGGCGGGGGCTCCGGCTTCGTGCTGACGCCCGACGGCTTCCTGGTCACGAACAGCCACGTGGTGCACGAGGCGAGCGAGCTCGTCGGCCACGCTCGCGGACGGCAGCCGCTGGCCGGCGCGGCTCGTCGGCGACGATCCCGACTCCGACCTGGCGCTGCTGCGCGTCGAGGCGCCCGAGCTCGTCCCGATCGCCCGTGCGGACTCGCGCGCCCTCAAGGTCGGACAGCTGGTGATCGCGCTCGGCAGCCCGTACGGCTTCCGCGCGACGGCGACCGCGGGGATCGTCAGCGCGCTCGGGCGCTCGCTGCGCACGCAGGCCGGCCGCCTGGTCGACAACGTGATCCAGACCGACGCCGCGCTCAACCCCGGCAACTCGGGCGGGCCGCTCGTCGACCACCGCGGCGCCGCGATCGGCGTGAACACGGCCGCGATCCTGCCCGGCCAGGGCGTGTCCTTCGCGATTCCCCTCCACGCCGCCGAGCGCGTGGCCGCGGCGCTCATCCGCGACGGCCGCGTGCGTCGCGCGCGGATCGGAGTCGGCGCCGAGACCGTCCCGGTGCCGCGGGCGCTCGCGCGCCACCACCGGCTCGCCGCCGGCACCGGCGTCAAGGTGCTGTCGGTCGAGCCGGGCGCTCCCGCGGAGGCCGCGGGTGTCCTGCGAGGCGACGTGATCGTGGCGCTCGACGGCGCTCCCGTCGCGGACGTGGACGACCTGCAGCGCCTGCTCGGCGAGTCCACGATCGGCCGCGAGCTCCGCCTGACGCTCTTGCGCCTGACCGACAGGCGCGAGCTGGCCGTGGTCCCGCGCGAGTCCTAGCGCACGCGCGTCGGCGCCGCGAGCGCCGCCAGGCTCGAGACGTCGAACTCCTTGTAGAGGTCGAGGCAGAAGAGCTCCGGCGCGTCCATGTACTCGACCGGTTTCTCGAGTGCCTCGCCGAGGCTCGTCATGCCGTCGCGGACGGCGATCTCGGTGAAGAGCCGCGGCTCGAGCGCGGCGGCGACCAGCGCCGCGAGCTGGCTGCGGATCCCGGTCGTCTCGAGCCGCAGCGGCGCCGGGCCCGAGCGCGCGGCCAGCCAGCGCGCGACGGCGACGAGCTCGGCGGCCTGCAGGCCGACCGGCCGCTCGCCGAGCCCGGTGATGTTCTGCAGCAACCGGCGGGTCTCGCGCTCGCTCCACGACTCGCCCAGGAAGGCGAGATCGACAGCCAGCACCTGCTCGCCGCGGTTCACCCGCTCGACGGCCGCGGCCGTCGACTGCGCGCGCCCGCCGTCGTGGAGCAGGATCGTGGCCGGCGCGTCGGCGCGCGACGTCGATTGCCCTTCATCCAGACGGCGCTGACGCCGAGGCCGTCGCTCATCTGGATCAGGTAGGACGCCGTCTCGACGCCGGCGCGTTTCGTGCTCGCCATCAGCCACGCGCTCGCGGCCGAGGCCGGTCGGTGGCGCACGACGCGGGCCAGGCGCGAACGCGCCGCGTCGGACGGCTCCGAGGGACGGCTGAGGCCCGAGGCCAGCTTCCGCGCGAGGTCGAGGATCGTCAGGTTGCCCTCCGGCAGCCCGACGACCAGCTCGTCGTAGGACCGCACCTCGGCGGCGGCATCCGGGCTGTCCGTCTCGATCGGAGCCAGCTTGAACGCACGGCTGAAGAACCGGTACGCCTGCTCGCGGTTGTCGAGCTGGTAGTTGTGCGTGCCGGGGTCGCGGTTCTCGTGCCAGAGGAGCTCGCCGCCCTTGCCGTAGAGCTCGTAGACCGCTCGCGCCCTTGGCTCGATCGCCGGCTTCACCATCCCCGCGCGGAAGCAGCAGTCGTCCTCGGCGTTGAAGGCGAGCAGCGCGGGCCGCGGCGCGAGCAGCGCCGCCAGATGGGGATAGTCGGCGGTCTCGAAGAGATCGGTCGCCGACTGCTCGGGATCGCCGGTGTCGCCGTAGGCGCGCGCCACGGCCTTCGCGGCCATGCCGTTGAAGCCCGCGACCGGCACCGTGGCGCGCACGCGCTCGTCGAGCGCCGAGAGCACGATCGTCTGCCAGCCGCCGCCCGAAAGGCCGGTCATGCCGATCCGCTCGCGGTCGACGCCCGGATGCTCGTAGAGGTAGTCGAGCCCCTTGCGCATCGCGAGATAGAAGAGCCCGACTCCGTTCGCGCCGACGAGGTCGAGGTGGGGCGCATACCAGTGCGAGTTGCCCTTGGCCGAGAGCTCGCCGAAGGCCATCCACTCGAGGTTCAGCGCCACGATGCCGTTCTTCGCGAAGGTGATGCAGCGCTTCTGCTTGTACTCGACCGTCTTGCCGGGAGGACCGACGTGGCCGTTGACGTTCAGGATCGCGGGGCGGCGAGCGGCCGGTCCCGTCGGCTCGTAGAGCAGCGCGGCCGAGAAGAAGCCGGGAACGATCTCGTAGCGCAGCTTGCGGATTCGATAGCCCGCCGCCTCGATCACGCCCGTCTCCTCGAAGCGCGGGGGCGCACTCACCCACTCCGCCGGCCAGCCGTGAAAGACGACGTCGGACACCAGCTTCTGCCGGAGCGCCTTCGCGGCGTCGGTCCACTCGGCCGCCGAGCGCGGCGCGGGCGGCTTCGGCACGCGCGCCACGATGTGGGAGCGCAGCTCGTGGAGCGCGACCGCGGGCGCGAGCAGCTCCTCCTTCAGGATGGGCTCGAGGTTGTCCGCCTCCGCCTGCGCGAGAGCGCGACAGGGCAGCGCGAGGGCCAGCGACAGCAGCCACAGGCAGCGTTTCATGGCCGCGATTCTCGCACCGACGTGCTAGCCTCGCACCGTCGTGAGCGGCAGGACCCAGGAGGTCTCGATGCCCGGACCCGTTTCCGTCAGCCGGCGCAGGTTCCTCGAGACGGGCGCTTCGACCGCGGCCGTGACGATCGTCGCGCGCCACGTTCTCGGCGGGCCGCGCTTCGTGGCGCCGAGCGACCGCATCAACGTCGCCTACGTCGGAGCCGGCACGCAGGGACTGCGGCAGCTGATGCCGGCACTGCAGCGGCCCGAGCTGCGCATCGTCGCCGTGTGCGACCCGAACCGCCGGAGCGAGAACTACATCGAGTGGTCGCGCTTCGAGCTGCGCGACAAGATCCGTCACTTCCTGGGTGACGCGGGCTGGGCCGCGGGCGCCCGCGCCTGTCCGTGCGGACGCGAGGTCGGCCGCGAGCTGGTCGACCGCCACTACGGCGCTACGGCCGGCGCGGGCTGCCGCGCCTACACGGACTTTCGCGAGCTGATCGCGAAAGAGAAGGATCTCGACGCGGTCTACTGCATGACGCCCGACCACCTCCACGCCGCGGTCTCGCTCGCGGGCCTTCGCGCCGGCAAGCACGTGATCGCGCACAAGCCGCTCGCCAACGTGATGAGCGAGGCGCGGCTCGTGATCCAGAGCGCCCGCGAGACGGGCGCCGCCACGCACATGTTCTGCAGCGCGGGCCTCGAGTCGACCGCCGACCTCTGCGAGTGGATCTGGGGCGGAGCGATCGGCCCCGTGCGCGAGGTGCACAACTGGTCGGCGCGGCCGTACTGGCCGCAGGGCATGACCGCGCGTCCGGCGGAAGCGGTGCCGGTACCCGAGGGGCTCGACTGGGACCTGTGGCTCGGGCCCGTGCCGCACCGCCCGTACCATCCCGCCTACACGAACGCGGTCTTCCGGGGCTGGTACGACTTCGGGACGGGCGCCCTCGGCGACATGGGCCACTACAGCTTCTTCCAGATCTTCAGGATCCTGAAGCTCGGCTCGCCGCTCTCGGTCGAGGCGAGCCGCAGCCAGTACTGGCGCATCGACGACCTGCTCTGGAAGAAGCAGGTCAACAGCGTCTCCTACCCGCAGGCAGAGGTCGTGCGCTGGGAGTTCCCCGAGCGCGAGGGCATGCCGCCCGTCACGCTCACCTGGTACGACGGCGGCCTGCGCCCGCCCAAGCCGCGCGAGCTCGAGGCCGACGGCGAGCCGATGCCCGAGGAGGGGCTGCTCTTCGTCGGCGACGACGGCAAGATCCTCGCCGACTTCAGCGGCCGCAACCCGCGCCTGATCCCGAAGGCGCGGATGGCGCGCTTCCAGGCTCCGCCGAAGACGCTGCCGCGCCCGCTCGACGAGCTCGAGCAGTGGATCCGCGCCTGCCGCGGCACGGCCCCTTCGGACGCGAGCTTCGACAAGGTCGCCGCGATCACCGAGACGATCCTGCTCGGCACGATCGCCGTCCGCGTCGACCGCAAGCTGCGCTGGAACGCCGCGAGCGCGCGCTTCGAGAGCGCCCCCGACGCCGATGCCTTGATGACGCGGGAGTACCGCGACGGCTGGAAGCTCTGAGCGCTCAGCGGCTCCGAACGATCTCCAGCAGGTCCGACAGCAGCGCGTAGGCGGTCTGATCGACGTCCGCCCCGCGCTCGAACACGCCGATCTCGCCCATCACGTCCGTCTCCAGCACCAGCGCCGCGTCGGGCCCCGAGCCCGACAGGGGATCGCCCAGCGGAATCCGCTCCGGCCGGACGGAGACGCGAACGCGCCCGCGCGACCGCTGGCCGCGAACCACCAGCCGCAGCCGCTGATCCTCTCGCGCAGCGCACCCCGCGCCTGCCGCGCGGTGAGGCCGGCAATCCCCCGCCGCGCCACCTGCGGCGGCCGTATCGCAGCCCCCATGAGGGCGTTGGCCAGCGCGCACCCCTTCACCGCCGCGTCCCAGCCGTCGAGATCGTTCCGCGGATCCGCCTCGGCAATCCCCAGCTCCTGCGCTTCGCGAACGGCCGCGGCGAACGACCGCCCTTGCTCCATGCGCGACAGCACGAGGTTCGTGGTGCTGTTGAGCGTCCCGCGAAAGCCGGTGATCCTCGCTCCCCGCAGGCAGCGCTCGACGAGATTGAAGACGGGCGTCCCGTCCATCACGGCGCCCTCGTGGAGGAACAGCCGCTTCTTGCGGGCGGCCAGCCTCCGAAGAGGCGCCAGCCGGAACGCAACCGGCCCCTTGTTCGCGGTGACGACGTGCATCCCGCGCGCGAGCGCCCACCTCACGTGCGACGCCGCCGGCTCGCCGGTCCGGGGATCGAGCGTCGTCACCTCGATCAGCACGTCCGCCGGCACGCGGCCGATGAACTGCCGCACGCTTCGAACGACCGGCCCCCGGTGAAGTGGAGCGAGCGAGCGTCCCTTCGCCACGAGCCCCAGCGCCTGCCGCGTCTCGATCCCCGCTTCGTCGATCGCCAGGCCGTGACGTGCCGTCCCGATCCCGGTGATCCGGACGCGAGCACCCGCCTCACGCAGCGCCCTGGCGTACGGCCCCTGGAGCAGCGCGGCGAAGCGCCGCCCCACGTTTCCGAATCCGACGAACGCCAGGCGCAGCTCGTGGGTCACGGCGGCGATCTTAGACTCCCGCCCGCAGACAGACCACAGGTCGGAAACCACGCAGCTCGAGTCCCTGCTGGGAGTACGCTTACGTCGCCACGATGAACGCAGCGATCGATCACGTCTTCATCTGCTGCTCCGTCGGTGCGGCGGCCGAGGCGAAGGCCCTCGTGCGGCTGGGGCTCCACGAAGGCAGCCCGCAATACCCACCCCGGCCAGGGCACCGCGTGCCGGCGCTTCTTCTTCGAGAACGCCTACCTCGAGCTGTTCTGGGTCGCCGATCCGCGGGAGGCGCAGGCTGAGGAAGTCCTGCCGACGCGGCTCTTCGAACGGTGGTCGAAGCGCCACCACGTCGCGTGTCCGTTCGCGATCGTCTTCCGGCCGGGGGATGAGGCTGGCGCGGCGAGTCCGCCCTTCCCGAGCTGGTCGTATCGACCGTCCTACATGCCCGCTGGCGTCGCCATCGAGGTCGCGCGCGACACGCCGCTCGCGGGGCCGGAGTTCTTCTACCTGGGGTTTCAGCGAGGCCGGCCCCGCCAGGGCCAGGAGCGGGTCGATCACGCGCTGCCGATCCGGAGGCTCGTCGGAGCCACGGTGTGGCGGCCGCCGAGCGGCGACTCGGCGGCGGCGCAGGCGCTCCAGGCCGCGGGGCTCGTCGCGTTCCGCGACGCCGACGACTATCGGATCGAGCTCCGATTCGACGGCCCGAGCGCATGGGCAGGCCGACGCGAGGCCCGCGCTTCCGCTGACGCTCGTCTGGTAGCGCGTCAGCTCCCGTAGCGGATCTTCAGGATCTGTCGAGCCGGGACGTCGCGGCGGCGTGAGTGCGTGCCGTCGGGCCAGCGGACGTCGACCTCGTCCACCTTCTCGGCCGCGCCCAGGCCGAAGTGAGGGCGCGGGTCGTGGGTGCTCAGGAACGAGTCGCCCGAGGCGATGTCCTGGGACTGGCTGCGTCCGCCGGCGCGGATCGTGACGACCGTGCCCAGCGGGTTCGGCTCGCCGTGCGCGCCTTCGCAGGCGACGGTCAGCCACGAGCCCGTCCGCCCCTCGTTGTGAAGGAGGGCGGGCGGGGCGTCGAGGCTCGTCAGCAGGACGTCCAGCCGGCCGTCGTTGTCGTAGTCGCCGATCGCCACCCCGCGATAGGCGCGGGCCGGCTCGAGGCCCGGGCCGGCCTCGGCCGACGCGTCGCGAAAGAGCGGCTGCCCCGGCCGGCTCCTGTTCTCGAGCAAGCAGCGTCTTCTGCGCATACGTGCCGATCAGCTCGGGGTGCTTGTCGATCTGCGGGTAGATGTGGCCGTTCGCGACCAGCAGGTCGAGCGCGCCGTCGTTGTCGAGGTCGGCGAACGCGGTGCCCCACGACAGCGGCTTGAAGGTCGCGGCGCCCACGCCGCTCGCCTTCGAGACGTCCTCGAACATCCCGCCGCCGAGCCCGTGATAGAGCGTCGAGAAGTCTTCGGAGAAGTTCGTGGTGAAGAGGTCGGGGATCCCGTCGCCGTCCACGTCGCCCAACGCGAGGCCCATGCTCGCCTGCGCCGCTCCGTTCTCGTCGAGCGCGGCTCCCGACCAGGTGGCGACCTCCTTGAAGACACCGCCGCCCTCGTTCCGGTAGAGGTAGTTCGGGTCGGAGTCGTTGGCGACGTAGACGTCGACGCGGCCGTCGCCGGTGAAGTCGGCGGCGCGCACGCCGAAGCCGAAGCCCGTCGCCTTGTCCTCCATCCCGGCCGCGAGTGTCGCGTCGACGAAGCGCTTGCCGCGGTCGTTGCGGAAGAAGTGATCGGGCGCGCCCTTGAGGCCGAACGGCCCGAAGGCCACCGTCTCGAGGCCGCGCCAGGAGAGCGAGGGCCGCGCGGCCAGCACCTGCTCGATCGTGACGTCGATGTAGGACGCGACGTAGAGGTCGAGCCAGCCGTCGCCGTCGGCGTCGAAGAACGAAGCACCGGTGTTCCAGCCCGGCGACTCGATGCCGACCTCCTTCGCCACGTCCTCGAAGCGGCCGTTGCCGAGGTTGCGATAGAGGACGTTCCTGCCGAAGGTCGTGACGAGGATGTCGGGCCAGCCGTCGTTGTCGTAGTCGGCGACGGCCACGCCCTGCGCCCCACTGCCCTTCGCCGCAGACGCCGGCCGCGTCGGTGACGTCCTCGAACGTGCCGTCCGCCTTGCCGTGGTAGAGCGCGTTCCTGCCCTTCTCGACGATGCGCGAGCCCTCGAGCCGCCAGCCGTTCACGAGGTAGACGTCGAGCCGGCCGTCGCGGTCGTAGTCGAGGAACGCCGCGCCGCCGCCCGACGGAGTCGAGCAGGTGGTCCTTGTCGGGGCGGCCGGCCAGCAGCACGCGCGTGATCCCGGCCTTGGCCGCGACGTCGACGAGACGGAAGCGCGCCTCCTCGGCCGCGTCCAGCTTGCCGGGACGCGGCCACACGGCGGCGAGCGCGAGCCCGAGGAGGGCTGCGAGGACGCGCGAGCTTCGACTCAAGGCTACTTGGCCGGCTTCATGAGCTCGGCGAACACCGCGTCGACCTTCTTCCACTCGGCCTCGAGGGCGTCGGCCTTCGGCGCGCTCGCCATCTGTCCGATCGCGCGCGACGACGCGAGCAGCTTGCCCTTCGCCGCCTTGGTCACGATCACGAAGCCCTCGTCGAAGATTCCCTGCTGCTCGCCCGCGGCGTTGTGGTGGTGGCCGCCGTCGAGCAGCTTCTTGCGGACCGCCGCGACCGCGTTGTCGCCCTCTGTGGCGAGCTGGCCGACCGATGCCGCGAGGGCCTCGACCGCGGCCTGCGCGGCCTTCGCGTCGCCGCCCTTGAGCGCCGCCTGCGCGCGGCCCAGCTCGACGCGGCCGTGGGCGTGCGCCGCGGCGAGGATCGAGCGGCAGAGGTCCTCTTCCGTGCGCTTCAGGGACAGGATCCCGTCGGCCAGGCTCTTGTAGGTCGCGACGAGCTCGGCCGGCGTCGACGGGCCGGCCGCCTGGGCGGCAGCGGGCTTCGGCGCGAGCGCTACGGACGCCATCAGGGCGACCACGATGACCGGTCGGATGCAGCTTCATCTTCAACCTCCGCTCGAGGCCGTCTCGAGACAATGAACGGCCGCTACTATAACTGGGCTCGAGGCCGGCGCTGAGCAGCAACTCCGTCCGGACAGAGTTGCTTCAAGTACCACTTGAGCTGCCTCGCGCCCGAAGCTCGCCAACCGGGCGCGGTGGATCGCCGGTCAGGCCCGCCGCGCCACCTGCAGCCGAATCACCTTCGGCCCGAGCGTCGAGGCGACTTCGTCCTCGGTGCCCAGCAGGCTCGCCAGCGTCAGCTCGCCGAGCACCTGGTCGACCGCGTCCTGGAGGCCGCGCAGGACCGGCCGGATCGAGCAGTCGCGCGTGTTGAGGCAGTGAGCCTCGACGCCCGCGTGGCGGTCGCAGAAGCCCGGGTCGAACAAGCGGCCGCCGAGAGCCGCCAGCACGTCGAGCGCGCGGACGTCCTGCGCCGGACGCGAGAGGTAGTAGCCGCCGGCCTTGCCGCGCGTGCTGCGCACGAGGCCGGCGCGCCGCAGGATGCGCATGATCTTGGCGACGTTCGGAGACGAGATGCCCTCGCGCTCGCTCATCTCGGCGATCGTCATGCTCGCCGCCTCACCCGCGCGCGCGAGCTGCAGCAGGCAGCGCAGACCGTATTCCTCCTGGGTGCTGAGCTTCATGGCTACATCAACCCGAGCTGCAGACGCGCGGCGTCCGACATCATGCTCTGGTCCCAGGCCGGATCGAGCACTACCTGCACCTCGGCCTCCTTCACCCCCGGCAGCGCCAGCAGCTTCTGCTCCACGTCCTGGCGCAGGAAGTCGCCCATCCCGCAGCCGGGCGCGGTGAGCGTGAACTCGACCTTGACCTTCTCGCCGCCCTCGACCGGCTCGGTCTCGCACTTGTAGACGAGGCCGAGGTCGACGATGTTGACCGGGATCTCGGGGTCGTAGCAGCTGCGGAGCTGCTCCCAGGCCAGCTCCTTCGTGGAGCGCCCGGCGGCGTCCTCGGCGCTGACCGGCGCCATCGGCGTCTCGCCGATCGCGTCCGCGTCCTTGCCCTCGATGCGGACGAGGTAGCCGTGGTCCGTCATCGCGGTGTACGAGCCGCCGAGCGCCTGCGTGATGTAGACGTTCGTCCCGGCGGCGAGCGTCAGCTTGTCGCCGTACGGGATGGCGGCGACCTCGACGTCGCGGGAGAGCGTGCGGGCCTCGCGCGTCACCATCGCGTCACTCCGTGGTCGCCTTCGAGCCGCCCTCGAGGGCGGCCTTCATCGTGTGCCAGGCCAGCGAGGCGCACTTCACGCGCATCGGGAACTCGTGGACGCCCGCGAAGACCGCGAGCTTGCCGAGCTCGGCGCCCGCGGCCGCCGCCTTCGACGGGTCGGCCGTCACGAGCTCGTGGAAGCGCTCGAAGAGATGCTGCGTCTCCGCGAGCGTCTTGCCCTTGACGGCGTCCGTCATCATCGAGGCCGACGCGGTCGAGATCGAGCAGCCGCTGCCCTTGAAGCTCGCCTCCTGCACGACGTCGCCCTCGACGCGCAGGAACACGGTCGCGCGGTCCCCGCACAGCGGGTTGTAGCCCTCGGCGCTGCGGTTCGCGCCCTCGAGCTCACGGAAGTTCCGCGGCCGCTTCGAGTGGTCGAGGATCAGCTCCTGGTAGAGCTCCCGCAGGTCGTTCATTCGAACATCTCCTGGACCTTGCGGATGCCGGCGGCGAGGGCGTCGAGCTCTTCCTTGGTGTTGAAGCAGGCGAGCGAGGCGCGCGTCGTGGCCGGGATCCGGAAGCGGTCCATCACCGGCTGCGCGCAGTGGTGGCCGGTGCGCACCGCGATCCCCTCGTGGTCGAGGACCGTGCCGACGTCGTGCGGATGGACGCCGTCGATCACGAACGAGAGCACGGCGGCCTTGTCGCGCGCGGTGCCGACCAGCTTCACGCCCTTGATGTCCTCGAGCAGCCGCGTGCCGTACTCGAGCAGCTCGTGCTCGTGGGCGGCGATCTTGCTTGAGCCCGATCTTGTTCACCCACTCGATCGCCGCGCCGAGGCCGATGACGCCGGCGACGTTGGGCGTCCCCGCCTCGAACTTGTAGGGCAGCTCGTTCCAGGTGGATTTCTCGAAGCTCACCGAGGCGATCATGTCGCCGCCGCCCTGCCAGGGCGGCATCGCCGCGAGCAAGCGCCTCGTGCCCGTAGAGCGCGCCGCTCGCCGACGGGCCGTAGACCTTGTGGCCCGGAGAACGCGTAGAAGTCGCAGCCGATCGCTCCGACGTCGACCTTGAGGTGGGGCGCCGCCTGCGCGCCGTCGATCAGCACGACCGCGCCCACGGCGTGGGCGAGCTCGGTCATGCGCCGCACCGGGTTGATCGTGCCGAGCGCGTTCGACACGTGCGCGAAGGCAGCGATCTTCGTGCGCGACGAGAGCATGCGCTCGAAGGCGCCGAGGTTCACCTCGCCCGCGTCGTCGATCGGCGCGACCTTGAGCACGGCCTCGTTCTCTTCGCAGAGCAGCTGCCACGGCACGATGTTGGAGTGGTGCTCGAGCCCCGTGATCAGCACCTCGTCGCCGGGGCCGACGTGGCGGCGGCCGTAGCTCTGCGCCACCAGGTTGATCGCCTCCGTGGTGCCGCGCAGCAGGATCACCTCGCGCCGCGAGGAGGCGCCCAGGAAGCGCCCGATCGTGTCGCGCGCGTTCTCGTAGGCCTCGGTCGAGAGCGTCGAGAGGCGGTGCACGCCGCGGTGGATGTTCGAGTAGTAGCGCTCGTACACGCCGCGCTCGGCGTCGATCACGGCCTGCGGCTTCTGGGCGCTCGCCGCCGAGTCGAGGTAGACGAGCGGGTGCCCGTTCACGGTCTCCTGCAGCACCGGGAACTCGCGGCGGAGCGCCGCCACGTCGTAGCCGGTGGTCGATCGAACGGCGCTGCTCGTCACGAGGCCGCCTCCATCAGCCCGGCCGCGCCGGGCAGCTTCGCCTGAAGATGCCGCTCGACCGCCGTGCGCACCGCGGCGTCGGGGACGTGTCGCAGCAGATCGCTCGCGAACGCCCAGGTCAGCAGCGCGCGCGCCGCGGCCGCGTCGATCCCGCGCGAGCGCAGGTAGAAGAGCGCCGCCGGGTCGAGCTGACCGGTCGTCGAGCCGTGCTTGCACTTGACGTCGTTGGCCAGGATCTCGAGCTGCGGTGTCGAGTGCACGAGCGCCTCGCGCGAGAGCAGCAGGTTGCGGTTCATCTGCCAGGCGTCGGTCTTCTGTGCGCCGGGCCGGACCACGACGAGGCCGTTGAAGACGCCGCGCGCCTGGTCGTCCAGGATTCCCTTGTAGAGCTCGCGGCTGGTGCCGTGCGGCCGGACGTGGTCGATCTTCGAGTGGGTGTCGGCGACGCGCTTGCCGTCGACGACGAAGAGACCGGCGAGGTCGCAGCTCGCGCCCTCGCCGTCCAGGCGGACCTCGATGTCGTCGCGCGAGAGCGAAGCGCCCAGCACCAGCGAGTGGTCGCTGAAGCTGGCATCGCGGCCGACGCTCGCGGCCAGCGTCGCGACGTGCAGGGCTCCCGCACCCTCCTGCTGCAGCTTGCAGCGCTCGACGTGCGCGCCGCTCTCGAGCACGATCTCGGTCACCGCGTTCGTCAGCGAGGCGCGGCCATCGGGCGAGACGTAGCTCTCGACGATCCGGCTCCGGCTCCCGGAGCCGGCCACGATCAGCGTGCGCTCGTAGGCCACGGCCGGCGCGGCGCCGGCGCCGACGTGCTCGATGCGGATCGCCCGCTCCGGCGCCGCCCCCGGCGCGATCAGCACCACGGCCGCGTCGTGGGCGAGCGCGGCGTTGAGCGCCGCGAATGCCGAGCCCTCGCGGGCCACGCGGCCGAGGCTCGCCTCCACCAGGGCGGGATGCTTCGCGAGCGCGTCCTTCAGGCAGAGGAGCTCGACGCCCGCGTGCGGGCCGAGCTCGGACAGCTCGCGCGACAGGGCGCCGTTGACGAAGCTCAGCCGGGGCCCTTCGGCGCGCGCCAGCCGATCGAGCACGGCAGCAGCGGGCCTGGCCTCGGGATCGGCCGGTTCCGGGCGGGCGCGCACGAGCGGCGCGATCGGCGTGTGGCGCCAGGCCTCGTCCCGCTGCGTCGGCAGCCCCGACTCGACGAAGCGCCGCGAACGCCGCCGTGCGGCGCTCGCGCAGCCAGCTCGGCTCGGAGGCGGCCGCCTTCGAGAGCGCGAAGCGCTCGAAGCCGACCCGGTACGTGTCCTTCTCCTCGCTCACGGCGCCCATGCGAATGCCCTAGCGCGCCAAAGGCGCCGGCTCCTTCTCGAGCCAGGCGTAGCCCTTCTCCTCGAGCTCGAGCGCCATCTCCTTGCCGCCGGAGCGGACGATGCGCCCGTCGACCAGCACGTGGACGAAGTCCGGAACGATGTAGTTCAGCAGCCGCTGGTAGTGCGTGACGACCAGCATCGCGCGCTCGGGGCTGCGCAGCTTGTTGACGCCCTCGGCCACGATCCGCAGCGCGTCGATGTCGAGGCCCGAGTCGGTCTCGTCGAGGATCGCGAGCTGCGGCTCGAGCACCGCCATCTGGAAGATCTCGTTGCGCTTCTTCTCGCCGCCCGAGAAGCCTTCGTTGACCGGGCGCTTCACGAGCTCCTCGTCGATCTCGACGAGCTTCGCCTTCTCCTTCACGAGCGACAGGAACTCGACGGCGTCGAGCTCGCCTCTGCCCTGGTGAGCGCGGATCGCGTTGAGCGCCGCCTTCAGGAAGTAGATGTTGCTCACGCCGGGAATCTCGACCGGGTACTGGAAGGCGAGGAAGACGCCCTCGCGCGCGCGCTGCTCCGGGCTCGAGCGCGAGCAGGTCCTTGCCCTTGTAGAGCACCTCGCCCTGCGTGACCGTGTAGCCGGGCCGGCCCGCCAGCACGTGCGCGAGCGTGCTCTTGCCCGAGCCGTTCGGGCCCATGATGGCGTGCACCTCGGAGGGGCTCACGGTGAGGTCGAGGCCGCGCAGGACGTCGCTGTCGCCGGCTCGGGCGTGGAGATTCCGGATCTCGAGCATGGAGAATTCGAGATTATTCAATCAGTACGAAAAAGTCAATTTTTGGCCAGGATCGCCTTTTCGTAGTAGCCCTGCAGCCTGAGGCGGCCTTCGCCGCTCAGCCGGAGCTCCGCCTGCTTCATGAGCTCGGCCATCTCCTTGTCCTCGGCGGGAGTGGTCATGGCACCCTTCCGGACGCGCTCGACGTAGTCGGCGAGGCGCGCGCGGTCCTTCCACACCAGGCCGGTGTAGGCCGCCGTCGTGAGGCGCGTGAGCTCGGCCTTTTCCTTGTCGGTGAGCGTCCCGATGTTGAGGGCGAGGGCCGAGAGCGAGCGGCGGAAGGCCTGGTCGGGCTCGAGCAGCCGCGCCTCGCTCTGCGACATCAGCTGCTCGGCCGACGCCGCCGAGAGGTGCGGCACCGCGCTGACGGCCGCGTCGACGGCCGTGCGAAGCCGGGCGGCGAGCAGGCCGCGGGCCGCCAGGCCGCGCACCAGGTCGTCGAGGCCGTTCGGGCGAGACGCCGTCGCCTCGGGCATCCAGGCGACGAGCGCGAAGGCCGTCCATCCGTCGAGCCCCGAGACGACGACCTCACGGACGCGCGTCGCGCCGTCGCTCCAGGCGGCTTCGAGCTGGCGCCCGGTGAGGCTGCCGACGACCGCGTTGATGCGCTGGCGCGGCTCGTAGCCTGCCTGCGCCGTCCGGCGAAGCTGCTGGACGCGGTCGAGGTACTGGTCGGGCGTCGCGACCCCCCGCTGGGCGGGCTCTGTCAGCAGGAAGCCGCCCCCGCTGTGGCGCGTCAGCGCGAGCGTGACGCGAGCGTCCTTGGGGGCCTTCACCACCGGGTTGCCGGGCTTCAACAGCACCCAGCCCTCGGGAGCGTCGAGCGTGAGACCGAGCGCGTCGTCCGCGAAGCGCCGCTCCCCGGTCGCCCATTCCTGGATACCGAGCTCGGCTTCCGAGGCCTGCGCGCGGCCGAAGCGGAACAGGCCGTAACCGCCGACCAGCACCGGCACCGCAGCGATCAGGAGGCCGGCGAGGCCGAGCCGCCGCGGCAGGAGCGCCGCCAGGCCCGACACCAGCAGCCAGAGCGAGCCGAGCGCGAGCAGCCCCGCACCGCGCTCACCCTGCGCGAACAGGATGCCCGCGAGCGGGAAGAGCGCGAAGGCCGCGACGATCAGCACGATCCGCACGAGGTTGCGGGCGAAGCTCCAGCCGGGGATGACCGCCAGCCCGAGCGCGAGCGCACCGAGCCCGAGCTGCAGCCAGGGCGCCCCATCGAACGCGGAAAGCGCCTCGCTCGGGCGAAACGACAGATAGGCCAGGCCCGCGGCCACGACCAGGAGCACCGCGCCGACGACCTTGATGCGGACGCCGTCGAGCGGCGAAGGCTCGTCGTCGAAAGCCTGCGTCTCCGCCTCGTCGTCCTCGTCGCGCGCGCGCCTGGCCTTGGTCCTGGCCTTCGCCTGCGGCCGCGAGCCGATGACGCCCTTCAGCTCCTCGATCGTGGACAGCGGTACCCACTTGCGCGATCCCGGTCGCATCACGGGGCTGTCGCCGTCGATCAGGCCCTGGGACAGCCAGGTCCGCAGGGCCGACAGATCCATGGGTCCGATCTCGCTGCCGTCGCCCAGCCTGACCTTGAAACCCGCCATCGGTCCGCGAATATACACTTTTTCCGCGCCCCTTCCGGGACGCCGTTCTTACAAAACCTCGCCACTCGGACCGGGTTTTGCGGAACCTGTGACGGCCGGCCTCGTCCATAATGGCGTGGTCCAGATGGCCGACCTCGATGCGGAGGCCCTGCGCCTGGGGCGCTTTCGGCGCCACCCCAGCGGAACCTGGTCTGCCCGCTTCGTGCTCGACCCCGGCCCGTCGGCGGACAGTGCGATCGATCACATCGAGGAGCTGGCGGTCTGCATGGGCCGCGCGGGGGGCCTCGAGGCCGAGGACGCCGTCTTCGTCGGCGTGGCGCTCCGCGAGGCGGTCGTGAACGCCCTGCGCCACGGCCACAACCCCGACGGCGCGCCCACCCGGATCGGGCTGCATCTGACCACCGACAGCCTGGTGATCACGGTGCGCGACCGCGGGCCCGGGTTCGATCCCACCGCCGTCGCCGACCCCTGCGCCGACCAGAACCTCGACCGCGGCTGCGGGCGCGGCCTCTTCTACATGCGCTGCTTCACCGACCGCGTGTCGTTCGTGTTTCCGCGGCAGGGCGGCTCGGTGGTCCGGCTGGCGAAGAAGACGCGGCCCTAGGGTCCTCCCTCGGCTTGTCCGGGCGCCAGCCCGGATCGATCTCCTTGCCGGCGCCGGCCAGGTTCACGTAGATGTTGTAGCCGACGCTGTCGGGGCTGTTCGCCACGAGCTCGCTGTCGCCGATGCGCCCGTCGTCGCGCCACTCGAACTCGAAGCGAAAGCCACGCGGGGTACGGCGGAACACCACACGGTAGGAGCCGAGCTCGCCCGCCAGCACCTCGCGCAGGATCTCGATCCACTCCGCCTTGTCGGGCGGCGGCGTCCCCTCGAAGGCGACGATGAACATCGGCCCATGATAACGGGTCCGAACCGGGTGCCGCGTTGACACCCCGTTCGGCCGTCTGAGAGGATGCCCCGGAGTCGAGGCAGACTCGAGACACGTGGTGACGCCCCCCCGCCGCATGATCGTCGTCGACGACGATCCGAAGGTCCGGCAGCTGCTCGAGCGCGCCTTCCGGCCGCCCGAGTTCGAGACGCATTCCTTTCCCACGGGGATGGCGGCGCTCACGAGCCTGACGCAGATCAAGCCGGACTGCGTCGTGAGCGACATCCTGATGCCCGACATGGACGGCGAGAGCCTGCTGCGGGCGCTGCGCGCCGTGCCGGGCCTCGAGTCGGTGCCGTTCATCGCGCTGTCGGCGGTGCGCTCGGAGGCCCGGATTCGCGCGGTGATCGGCGCGGGCGCCGACGCCTTCCTGCTGAAGCCGTTTCCGCTGCGCGAGCTGACGGAGAAGGTGCGCTCGCTCGTCGAGCGGCCGCAGGCGGCCCGCGCCGTGCGCATGCCGCTCGGCGAGGACATGCAGCCGACGCGCCCGGTCATGCGCGCGTCCCACACGATGAGCACCACTTCGCTGCGCCATCGTGGCCTGGTGCCGCCTGCTCCTCCGGCCGAGACGGCGATCCCCGAACCGGCCGTCGAGCAGGCTCCTCCCCCGATCCCGGAGCCCGAGCCGATCCCGGAGCCCAAACCGATCGCGGCGGCGGCTAGTACGGCGCCGGCGCCCGTGGCGACGGAACCGCCGCCTCCAGCGGCCCCCGAAGCCCCGGTCGTTCGCATGGCGGGACCGGTGCGGGTGCTGCCGGCTGGCAAGCCCGCGAGCGAGCCGGCCTCCGGAACGCGGCCGCTGCGGCCGGTGCGCCTCCCGGGGGGCGTGCAGGACGAATCCGAGGTCCGCCGGACCGAGCTCAGCCCGAAAGCGGGGCTGGGCTTCGGCCGCTTCACGCGCGTGGAGGGCCGCGGCCGCTCGTTCGTGATCCTGACCGAGGCCGTGCAGAAGCCCAAGTTCACCGTCACGACGATCATCACGGAAAAGGGCGTGCCGCTGCGGAAGGTCGAGACCGCCCTGCCGCACCCGCTCGCGCGCGAGGAAGACGTCGAGACCGTGCGGCGCCAGCTCGACCTGCAGCACGACGAGATCGTGAAGCGGCTCGACGACTACGTGCTCGACGGCGCGCGGCGCCGCGTGGTGTGGTCCGACCAGAGCCGCACGATCGACGCGGCGCTGCTCGCCTGGACGCTCTCGGCGGTCGCCCAGCTGGCCGAGGCCGAGGTGGGCACGGAGGAGACGGCGCGCGCGCTGTACCTGACGCGCGAGCGCGCGCTCGTCGCCGACGACTCGATCCGCGCCTTCCAGATCACCTCGGGAGCGCGCGTGGTGGTGGACCCGGGCCAGGGCGCCCAGCTCCCGCGACGGGCCGTGCGCGCCGTGGCCGGCTGGTGCCACGACTTCGCGACGTCGGCGCTGCTGATGGACGCCGACCAGGTCGCCGAGCCGGTGCGGCAGGCCACGCGGCTGCGCGGCGACGAGCTCGAGCGCATCGGCTTCTACGACCGCCTGCGCCGCCGCTCGCGGCCGTGAGCGCCGACGACCCGCAGATCCCCATCGTCGAGCTGCTGCCGGCGTTCGAGGAGGAGACCGGCCTGCACGTGCGGCCCCGGCCGGCCACCCAGGCGGTGTTCGACGAGCGCACGCCGCACGGCGCGCAGCTGCGGGCGCTCGCCGGCCGCGTGCGCGCCCTCGGCCGCGACAAGCGGCTGCGGCGGATCGGAGTCGTCGGCAGCGTGGCCGACGAGGGCAGCACCACCGTGGCGCTCGGCCTCGCCCGCGCGCTCGGCACGACGCCGGGCCAGCGCGTGCTGTTCCTCGAGCTGGACTTCGCGCAGCCCGCGGCGGACCGCGCGCTCCGGCTCGCGCCGCCCGCGAACGGAGTCGCGCGCTTCCTCGAAGGCCGGTCCGAGATCCCGGTGCTGCGCCATCCCGCGCCCGGGTTCTGGGTGCTGTCGGCGCGGCCCGATGAAGAGCCCCCCGCTCCACTTCTCGCAGGTCGGTCGCCTGCCGCAGCTGCTGAGCGCGGCCGATCGCGTATTCGACTTCGTGGTCGGGGACCTGCCGCCGCTGCTCCCGGACCGCGACGGCCTGCACCTGCACGAACACTTCGACGCCTTCCTGTTCGTGGTGCGCGCGCGGCACGCGCCGATCGCGACGGTCGAGCAGGCGGCGAACATGCTGCGGCCCGGTCAGGTGATCGGCTTCGTCCTGAACTTCGCCCACGATAGGATCGCGCGTTGACCACACGCATCCTCGCCACGGCCTGCGCGGCCCTGCTGCTCTCCTCCCCGGCGCTCGCGCAGCAGCCGGCGGCTCCACGGGGAGCCGTGTTCCCGGTCGCGTCGCAGATGGTCTGGATCGACGCCGTCGCGGTCGACTCGGAAGACCGGCCGGTCCCCTCGCTCGGCCCGGAGGACTTCGAGGTGGTCGAGCGCGGCGCGCGCCAGCCCATCATCCTGTTCCGCCCGCCGGATCCCGAGGCGACGGGACGCGCCGTCGTGTTCCTGATCGAGGACGCGTTCGCCAGGGACTGGCACGTCGAGCGCGCCCGCGAGCTGATCTCGCGCGCGGCCTCGAAAGCGCTCGCGGGCGACCGGATCCTGATCGTCGCCCCGACCTCGCGGGTCGCGACCTCGACGCGGCTGCCGGAAGCGGCCCAGCAGCTCCAGGCGGCGCTCGGCCGCGTGCGCGCGCACTCCGAGCTGGCGCGGGCGGCGAACGACGCGGCCGAGATCCGCCGCCTGAACGAATCGAGGATCGACGCGCTCGTGGCGGCGATCGGCGCGCTCTGGGGGCATGCCGGGCCCCGCGCGGTCGTCGTGATGGGGCCGCCTTGTCCCTATCGGGCCGACGGGCCTTTCGGCCAGATCGCCTACGACCGGGTGATGCGGGCCTCGCAGCAGGCCGCGGCGCCGCTCTACTTCCTGAGCTGGGAGGACGCCACGAGCCCGCTCGCGCTACAGGAGCCGGTGCTCGGGCCCGATCCGGGCGGGGAGGCTCTCGGCGGAGTGACGCCGGCCGTGCCGATGGCCGGCTCCACGGGCCCGCTCGGCACGCTCGTCTTCGACGCGATCGGCAAGGACTCCGGAGGGTTCAGCGGCCGCGCGCCGACCACCTGGTCCTGGTCGCTCGACCGCGTCTTCCAGCGCTCGCGCGCCGCCTACCTGCTGGGAATCCCCGCCGCGCCCGACCGCTGGGACGGCCGCTATCACCCGCTCGACGTGCGGGTCGCGAAGGACGGCGTGCGGCTCTACGCGAGGAAGGGCTACTACGCTCCGAAGCCGGAGCCGAAGGCGCGCTAGCCGACGCTGCCCTCGAGGCTCACGCCCAGCAGCTTCTGGGCCTCGACCGCGAACTCCATCGGCAGCTCCTTGAACACTTCCTTGCAGAAGCCGTTCACGATCATGCCGACGGCGTCCTCGGCCCCGATCCCGCGCGAGCGGAAGTAGAACAGCTGGTCCTCGCTGATCTTCGAGGTGGACGCCTCGTGCTCCATCTGCGCGCTGGAGTTCTGCACGTCGATGTAGGGGAAGGTGTGGGCGCCGCACTCGTCGCCGATCAGGAGCGAGTCGCACTGCGAGTAGTTGCGCGCGTCGTCGGCTCCCTTGCCGATCCGGACCAGGCCGCGGTAGGCGTTCGAGCCGTGGCCGGCCGAGATCCCCTTCGAGATGATCGTGCTGCGCGTGCGCTTGCCGATGTGGATCATCTTGGTGCCGGTGTCGGCCTGCTGGCGGTTGTTCGCGAGCGCCACCGAGTAGAACTCCCCCACCGAGTCGTCGCCCTGCAGGATGCAGGAGGGGTACTTCCAGGTGATCGCCGAGCCGGTCTCGACCTGCGTCCACGAGATGCGCGAGCGCGCGCCCGCGCACTTGCCGCGCTTCGTGACGAAGTTGTAGATGCCGCCCTTGCCGTCCTTGTCGCCCGGGTACCAGTTCTGCACGGTCGAGTACTTGATGCGCGCGTCCTCGAGCGCCACCAGCTCGACGACCGCCGCGTGGAGCTGGTTCTCGTCGCGCACCGGCGCCGTGCAGCCCTCGAGGTAGCTCACGTAGGCGCCCGCCTCCGCGACGATCAGCGTGCGCTCGAACTGGCCCGTGTTCGAGGCGTTGATGCGGAAGTAGGTGCTGAGCTCCATCGGGCAGCGGACGCCCTTCGGCACGAACACGAACGAGCCGTCGGAGAAGACGGCCGAGTTGAGCGCGGCGAAGAAGTTGTCGGTCGCGGGCACGACGCTGCCCAGGTACTGCCGCACGATGTCGCCGTGCTCCTTCACCGCCTCGGAGAAGGAGCAGAAGATCACGCCCGCTTCCTTGAGCTTCTCCTTGAAGGTGGTGGCGACGGAAACGCTGTCGAACACGGCGTCGATCGCGACGCCCGCGAGCTTGGCCCGCTCGTGCAGCGGCACGCCGAGCTTCTCGTACGTCTCGAGCAGCTTCGGGTCCACCTCGTCGAGGCTCTTCGGGCCGCCCTTCTTCTGCTTCGGCGCCGAGTAGTACGAAATCGCCTGGTAGTCGATCGGCGGGTAGTGCACGTGGGCCCAGGTCGGCTCCTTCATCGTGAGCCAGTGCCGATAGGCCTTGAGCCGCCACTCGGTGAGCCACTCGGGCTCGCCCTTCGTCGACGAGAGGAAGCGGATCACGTCCTCGCTGAGGCCCGGCGGCAGCGTCTCCTGCTCGATGTCGGTGACGAAGCCCGCCTTGTACTCGGCCCGCGTGAGGGCGGCGATCTCCTGGTTAGCCATGTGTCTACAGGTTATTCAATCTGGACTGAAAGATCAAGATTAGCACTGCCGGGGTTCGCGGGGGCGGCAGAGGAGCCCCCGCACTCGGCTGCTCGACGGTTGCTTCGTGACTCTTCAATGACCGCCCTCGAAGAGGCATCGAGCTAGGCCAGGGCCGATGTGCGGCTTTCCTACTGGGGGGCTCCGCAGCCCCCCAGACCCCCGTGCGGGGCGTCTGAGCGTCCTAAAACCGAAACCCGAGACTTCCGACGACCGGCGCGGTCCAGCGGCCGTCGCTGTCGTCGATCTTCGTCAGGCCGAGGAGGTAGTCGAACTGGGGAGGGGCCGTCTGGTAGCGCAGGCCCGTGTCCACGCCGATGAAGAAGTGCTGGCCCAGGTCGAAGGAGAAGCCCAGGTCCAGGCCGAACACGGGGACGGCGCCTTCCTTCGAGAACGGGATGTTCACGATCGAGGTGCCGGCCTCCTGTGACGCCAAGGTCATCAGGATCTCCTGCAGGAAGCGCACGCCGACGATGGGCGCGATCCACGACTTGAGCCGCGTCTGGGACGCGAGGTAGAAGCGGTAGCCGAACTCGAATCCCAGCTCTTCGTAGTCGTTGGGCTCGAAGAAGACCAGCAGCGGCTTGCCGCTGAGCGAGCCGGCCGCGACGCCTGCCGCTTCCGTCTTGTAGTAGGTGGCGCGCGCCACGATCTCGGAGTTCGAGCTCACGCCGTAGCCGAGGAGCAGCTGCACTCGGACGTCGGGCCCGTAGACGTCCCGGTAACCCTGCGATTCGATCAAGATGGGCTGGCTGACGATCGTGCCCAGGGCTACCCTGGATGAGGTTGCCGGACACTTCCGACTGGGTGCCGACCTGCGCCGCCACCATGAACTTGCCCTCGAGGCCTTCGGCCCCATAGCCGACGGTCGGCAGGACGGCCACCATGGCGGCCGTCAAGAGCCAGCTGCGAGCCTTCATCTTCCCCCCTTCGCCCCGGGCGGCTTTAAGTCGCGGGCGGCGAGCGTGCTGAGTGTAGCGTGGATACAATCGCGCGCAACATGGCAAGCCGAGCCCGCTCCCCGCGCGCCCGCGTGGCGGCGTTGCTGGCTCTGGCGGCGGCCGCCGGCTTCGCTGCGGCCGAGACCGGCCCCGGGCGGGAGAAGGTCCTGAAGCAGGTCCGCGTCCCGCACCACTACTACTACCGGGAGATGTACCTGCCCCAGGCCGCGAGCGGCATCGCCTCGCCCGCCTGGTCCCCCGACGGACAGCAGCTGGCCGTCTCGATCGAAGGCGCGCTCTGGCGCATCGAGCTCGACTCGGGCGTCGCGCGCCAGCTCACGAACGGGCCGGGCTACGACTACCAGCCCGACTGGTCGCCCGACGGCCGCTTGCTCGCCTACTCCTCGTATCACGACGACGCCGTCGAGCTGCGCGCGCTCGAGCTCGCGAGCGGAAGGAGCTGGCCGCTGCTGGCGAACGGCGCGGTCAACGTCGAGCCGCGCTGGTCGCCCGACGGCCGTCGGCTGGCGTTCGTGTCCACGGCGCTCGAGGGGCGCTTCCACGTGTTCGTGCTCGACGCGCCCGACGGCCAGCCGGGCGAGCCGCGTCGTCTCACGGAGGAGCGCGACTCCGGCCTGCCCCGCTACTACTACTCGCGCTTCGACCAGTACCTCTCGCCTTCGTGGTCGCCCGACGGCAGCGAGCTCGTGGTCGTCTCGAACCGCGGCCGCATCTCGGGCAGCGGCGGCCTCTGGCGCATGAAGGCCGAGCCGGGTGCGCCGCTGCGCCTCGTGCGCGACGAGGAGACGACCTGGAAGGCCCGTCCCGACTGGGCGCGCGACGGGCGGCGCGTCGTCTACTCGTCCTACACCGGCCGCCAGTGGCACCAGCTCTGGCTCGCGTCCGCCGACGGCGGCGACGCGTTTCCGCTCACCTACGGCGACTTCGACGCGACGGCGCCGCGCTGGTCGCCGGACGGGACGCGGATCGCGTACGTCTCGAACGAAGACGGCGCGCCGTCTCTGTGGACGATCGGCGTGCCGGGCGGCGAGCGGCGGCGCGTCGAGATCCGCGAGCGGCGGCGGCATGGGCCCGTGGGGCCGGCTGCGCATCGACGTCACCGAGGACGGCCGCTACGTGCCGGCTCGCGTTTCGGTGACGACGCCCGATGGCCGCAGCTTCGTTCCGGAGGGAGCCTGGCGGCACGCCGACGACTACTTCGACCGCGCCGAGCGCCCGCTCGAGTACGGCTACTTCCACACGAGAGGCGGCAGCGACGTGCTCGTCCCCGCCGGCCCGGTGACCGTCGAGGTCTCGCGCGGGCTCGAGTACCGCCCGGTCCGCCAGAAGCTGGACGTGCCCGAGGCGGGCCTGCGCGAGGTGGCCGTGGCGCTCGAGCGCCTGGCCGACTGGCCCTCGCGCGGGTGGTGGAGCGGCGACCTGCACGTGCACATGAACTACGGCGGCGCCTACCGCGCGACGCCCGCGACGCTGCGTTCCATGGCCGAGGCCGAGGACCTGCACGTGGTCTTCGACCTGATCGTCAACAAGGAAGAGCGCATCCCGGACGTCGCCTGGTTCACGGGGCGGCCGGATCCCGTCTCGACCGAGCGCACGCTGCTGCGCCACGACCAGGAGTTCCACACGAGCTGGTGGGGCCACCTCTCGTTCCTCGGCCTCACGAGCCACGTCCTGCTCCCGGACTACGCCGGCTACGCCGGGACGGCGGCCGCGAGCCTCTCGCCTTCGAACGCCGACGTGGCCGGCCTCGCGCGCGCACAGGGAGCGCTCGTGGGCTACGTGCACCCTTTCGATCACGAGCCCGACCTGTCGCGCGGCGGGGATCCCGCCGCCTACCCGGTCGCGGGCTTCGAGTCCGGCGATCCGATCGGGCTGCCGATCGACGTCGCGCTCGGCAAGGTCGACTTCTACGAGGCCGTCGGACTGAGCGACCACCGGGCGACGAGCGCCGTCTGGTACCGCCTGCTCAACTGCGGCTTCCGCCTGCCGGCGGGAGCGGGCACGGACGCGATGACGAACTTCGCGTCGCTGCGCGGGCCGGTCGGCCTCAATCGCGTGTTCGTCAAGACCGGCGCTGCGCTCGACTTCGGCCGCTTCCTCGACGGGCTCAAGGCCGGGCGCAGCATGGCCACGAACGGCCCGCTCGTCGAGCTCTCACTGCGCCCGCGCGGCGCTCGCGGGGCGTGGAGCGAGCCGGGAGACGAGCTCGCGCTGCCCGCCGGCCGCCACACGCTCGAGGCGCGCGTCTCGCTGCGCTCGATCGCGCCCGTCGATCATCTGGAGATCGTCCGCGGTGGCGAGGTGGTCGCACGGCTGCCTCTCGCCGGCGAGCGGACGTCGCTCGACGCGACGGTGACGTTGCCGCCCGCCTCGGGCTCGGGCTGGTATCTGGCGCGCGCCTTCAGCGACCGCTCGCGCCACCCGGTGCTCGACTTCTACCCCTTCGGCACCACGAGCCCGATCTACGTCGCGGTCGGCGGCGCACCCGTGCGCTCGGCGGGCGACGCCAGCTACTTCCTGGGCTGGATCGATCGCGTGCGCGCCGCCGCCGAAGCGCATCGAGGCTGGAACACGGCGGCCGAGAAGGAAGCAGTGCTGGCCCAGCTCACGAAGGCACGCGCCGTCTTCGAGAAGCTGCGGTAGCTCTACGCAGCGCCCCCCTACTAGAAGAGCACGCTCGCTTCGCCCTTCTCGGCCACCAGGCGCTCGGCCAGCGCGACGATCTTGTCGCGGCGCTTGAGGAGCGTCGCGATCTGGCGGCCGTTCAGCCAATGGCCGAGCCGGGCGTCGAGCGTGGGGCGGTCGAGCGCGCGCAGCTTCTCGAGCGAGTCGCGCGAGAAGCGCTCCAGCTCGTTCGGCGCCCGCAGATCGTCGTAGATCGCGAACGCGCGCGAGAAGTCCACCGCGTAGATGCGAAAGGTCGGGTCGCAGAGCACGTTGCGGATGTTCTTCGCGTCGGTGTTGAAGGTCAGCTGGTGCAGCAGGCGCACGCCCCACATCTGGCGGTTCCAGCTCTCGGTGTCGGGCGGCGTGATGCGACGCTCCTTGCGGTCGGCCTCGGTCATCGCCTTGTCGACCCACATCTGGAGCGATCCGGGAACGCGGTCGAGCGTGCGCTCCACGGTCGGCGGCACGAGGCCGGTGCCGAGCAGCTTGTCGAGCTCGTAGGACGCCACCTCGTGCTTCCAGGAGTCCGAGAAGTCGACGACGAAGCCGCCGCCCTGGAAGTTGGTGACGCCGGGGCGGCTCTCGTCGATCGTCTTCCAGATCGCGCGCGCCGTGCGCGTTTCGTCCGTGAGCGTGAGCTGGTACGAGCGCGTGATCCCCACCGCGAGCTGCTTCTTCTTGACGACGCGGGCCGCCTTCAGGAATGTCTCGGCGGGCTCGCCGCTCAGGGCCAGCCCGAACGGCTCGTCGGCGCGCGCCGCGGAGGCGGCCGGCAGGCAAAGGCACACGGCAAGCGCGAGCGCACGCCTCATTTCGAACCTCCGCCGTCGAGCGTGGCGGCGAGTGTATCGCCAAAGCACGGACGTCCGCGCGTCCAGTTCCGAGAAATCTCGTCCAGCTGTTGGACGGCCTCGCGGCGCGCGTCGCCGGAACTCCAGCAATTTCGCGAGGCGCGGTGGTGGCATGCGTCCTGCTTTATTGCACACGTCGGACCTGCCGCGTCCGCCCTACCCCTTCCCCAATCGGGCGGGCGCGGCAGCCGACGCTTCCACTTTCTGAAAACATTCGAGACGCAGTCGCAGAACATTTCTGCACCGCGGCTCGACTGGTCACTACTCGGCGAAAGCGCGAGCTCCGGCGGAGACCAGGGCGCGGTTGTGCCCGTGCGCTTCGCGTGGTGTACTCACGCGCTCGTGGGACACGCGCGAATCGTTCCGACGAGCGCCGCCCTGCTGCTCGCCGTGCTCGCCGCCTCCGGCGCGGCCTCGGGCCAGGAGCAGCCCCTGCGCACCGAGAGCGCGCTCACGGCGCGCGCCGGCACGCTCGTCTTCGAGACGGGCTTCGACGTGATCACGGACGAGCCCAGCTACGTCACGGGGCTCGAGCGCAACCGCTGGGATGGCCCCCTGCTGCGGCTCGTCTACTCTCCGGCGGACAACGTCGAGCTGGATCTCGAGTGGGTGGCGCGCGTCGGCGTCTGGGACGAGCCGGGCCGCGAGGTCCAGAGCTCGTACTGGGGCGACGTGACCCTGCGCGCGAAGTGGCGCATCCTCGCGGGCCGCGCCGGCCGTCCGACGCTCGGCGCGCGCTTCGCCGTCGCGCTGCCGCAGACCGAGTACGAGGACGAGGAGTTCCGCCCGCTCGGCCTCGGACCGAACACGACGCGCGTCGCGATCGAGGCGCTGCTGTCGCAGCCGCTCGGACCGCTGCGCCTCGACCTGAACGCGGGCCTGCTGCTCTTCGAGGAGGTGTTTCGCGCGCACGAGCAGCGCGACTTCCTCGCGTACGGTGTGGCGCTCGCCTGGTCCGCGCGCTCTTCGCTGTCGCTCGTCGCCGAGGTGGCCGGCCGCGCGGGCGACGGGATGCGCGGAGCCGACCAGAGCTCCGAGGCGCGGGTCGGGCTGCGGCTCGGGCGCGGACGGCTGCGCGGCAGCGCCGCGCTCCGGCGCGGGCTCCTCTCGACCGACGGCGACTGGGGCGCGACGCTCGGCCTGACCTGGACGGTGCGCTCGCCCCGGCCGTAGTGGCGCCCGTCCAGCCGGCGGTCTGCTACGCTTGTGCCCGGGGAGGCGCCGGCCGCAGGCCGGCTGGGCGGGATGGAGAGCGAGGCCGGGGCGAGCAAAGCGCGCTGCGTGAGCTGCCGCGAGGAGATCGCGGTCGGCGATCGCTACGCGCACGGCGACCACATCAAGTGCGGCGTCTGCGGCACCAAGCACAAGGTGGTGCGCGGCGACCGCCTGCGGCTCGTGATCGCCGACGTCGCGCCGCTGCGCGACGTGCTCGCGCAGAACGAGCGGCTGGTCGAGCGGCTCGAGGCCGAGCTCGCGCACGCGCGCGCCAGCCTCGGCATCGGCGCGAACGGGATCGGCATCGGCGTCGCCTATGCGCTCTACCAGATGGGGATCGAACCAGGCCCCGCTCAGCAAGGGCCTGCTCTGGACGTCGATCGCCGTCGCGATCTTCGCGGGCCTGCTGCTCGAGCTCGCGAACTGGTCCTTCCTCGCCAAGCGCAACGCGATCATGCGGCTCACCAGCGAGCTCGAGGAAGCGCGGTCGGAGGGCCAGAAGCTCCGCACCCAGATCCGCGAGGCAAACCGGGTCTAGTAAGGGGCGATGCTGACGTCTCGAGCAACGGCCTGCGAGCGGAGCCCGGGTCCCCCGGGCGTAGCGAGCGCGGGGCGCTGGAGGGGGGCGCGACGCAGCGTCCCCCTACTGAATCTGCCCGGACTCCAGCAGGGTCGCGACCGTGCGATAGATCGCGTACGTCGAGCGCGGCAGGTCCTTCTGCAGGTCGTTGAGTGTCGCGCCCTTCTTGAGGCGGGACCAGACCGAGGCCGCGAGCTCGATCGACTCGGGCTCCTCCCAGGCGAGCTGGCCGGCCTTCTGCCGGAAGACGCGGTCGGGGTGGGGCAGGCGCTCCTTGAGCACGGGCAGCTCGTCCTGCATCCGCACCGACTCCATCAGCAGCGAGATCGCGGGCATCGACATCTCGGTCTGCACCTCGCCCTCGCGCACGTCGCGTCCGGTGAACGAGAACTCGCCCTCGACCGGGCTCTGGAACAGCTGGAACACGGCGTCGTCGCCCGCCAGGTGACGGTAGCGGGCGCGCGCGATGTTGCCGTGGTAGAAGAAGAGCTCCGCCAGCTTGTGCTTGTCCTGCAGCACGATGAGCGAGCCGGTCTGCTGCGAGCCGATCAGCGTCTGGATCACGGTCGCGAGGTCGAAGAAGCGCAGGTTGCCCTGCAGCTGCTTGCCGGACGCCCGCGGCACCTTGAGCGTCGTGGCCTCGAGCCGCTTCGCGAGCACCACGGACAGGTTCCGTGAGAGGGCCGGCAGCACTTCCATCAGGTCGAGGAACACGGCCTTCTCGACGACGAAGAGCGAAGCGTACTCCGGCGATCGCACCGTGGCGGTGCGCGGGGAGCCGGTGAGCAGGGCGAGCTCGCCGATCACCTCTCCCTTGCCGAGGTAGGTGACCACCATCGGCTCGGAGCCATCGGAGGGCGTCGCGACGACCTCGAGCACGCCGCTCTTGACGACGTAAAGCCGGTCGCCCTCCGCGCCCTGGCGGAACACCACACCGCCGGGGCCGAACTCGAGCAGCTGTCCCTGAGCGAGGACGGCCCGGATCACCTCCGCCGGTTGGTTCTCGAACAGCTCGGAATCGCGCAGAAAGGCTGGGTCGATCGGCTCGTCCATGAGCAGAAGGAAGCGATTATAGCCCCCGGGAGCGCCCCGGGGCCGCGTCTCTAAACCTGTGCTAGCATTGGACAAAACTTGGGAACGCCGATCCCGGACAGGCGGACTGTCGTGGGTAAGTCTCTGAACCTGAAGCTCTTGTCGCAATACGACCGCGGGATGACGTAGGCCGGGGTTTTCCGCCCCCACCCTGCCCCATGGTCAGCGACTAGGAGCCCGCCCAATGACGGTTTCGACGCTCGGTCCCATCTCACCCGCAGAAGTCCACGAAGTACTCAAGCGCCGCATGCTCGCGGACGGGTACGACCTCGTTCTCGATCTCGAGCGCAGCCACGGCGCCTGGCTCCACGACTCGCGGAGCGGCCGCGACTACCTCGACTTCTGCATGTTCTTCGCCTCGAACCCGATCGGCTACAACCACCCGAAGATGCAGGACCCCGAGTTCCTCGGCGTGCTGCACCGCGTGGCCCAGCTCAAGCCCTCGCTCTCCGACTTCTACGGGGTCGAGTACGCGTGGTTCGTGGACACCTTCGGCAAGGTCGCGATGCCCGCGCACATGCGCTACACCTTCTTCATCGAGGGCGGCGCGCTCGGCGTCGAGAACGCGCTCAAGACCGCGTTCGACTGGAAGGTCCGCAAGAACCGCGCGAAGGGGATCGCCGGCCAGAAGGGCCAGCAGATCATCCACTTCCGCCAGGCGTTCCACGGCCGCAGCGGCTACACGCTGTCGCTCACGAACACCGACCCGCGCAAGACCGACCTGTTCCCGCACTTCCCGTGGCCGCGGATCGACAACCCGGGGCTGCGCTTCCCCGTCACGCCCGAGGTCGAGCGCGACACGAAAGCCGCCGAGGAGCGCGCGCTCGAGCAGATCGAGAAGGCCTTCGCGGACAACCCGGACGACATCGCCGCGATCCTGATCGAGCCGATCCAGGCCGAGGGTGGCGACGTGCACTTCCGCCCGGAGTTCCTGCGCGCGCTCGAGCAGAAGGCGCGGGAGCACGAGGTGTTCTTCATCCTCGACGAGGTGCAGACGGGCGTCGGCATCACGGGCCGCATGTGGGCCCACGAGCACTGGGGGCTGCGGCCCGACGCGGTCGCGTTCGGCAAGAAGATCCAGCTCGGCGGCTGCATGGTCGGCCCGCGCGTCGACGAGGTCGAGGACAACGTCTTCAAGGTCTCCTCGCGCATCAACTCGACCTGGGGCGGCAACCTGACCGACATGGTTCGCTCCGCGCGCTTGCTGGAGATCCTCCAGGAGGACGCGCTCGTCGAGAACACGCGCGTCGTCGGCGAGCGGCTGCTCGCCGGGCTCCAGACGCTCGAGCGCGAGCTGGGCGGCACGCTCGGCAACGCGCGCGGGCTCGGGCTGATGCTGGCCTTCGACCTCGACACGCCGGAGCTGCGCGACCGCGCGCTCGAGCGGACGCTCGCGAACGGGCTGCTGCTGCTGCCCTGCGGCGTGCGCTCGATCCGCTTCCGCCCACCCCTCAACCTCACCGCCGCCGAGGCGGACACGGCCCTCGACCTCGTGCGGAGGAGCTCTGAAGGAGCTATAGATGATCGAGCGCGAAGCGACGGTCAAGATCAGCAGCGAGCTGCTCGGCAGCCTGTTTGGCGGGACCAAGGTCGCGAACGGGCGGCTGGTCCGGATCGCCGAGGAGGGCTACTACGAGGTGATGTTGACCCTCCAGGGCGGCAGCTACACGACGCTGCTGCCAATCGCCAGCACCGTGATCATCGCGACGCAGCCCGAGTCGTCCGTCCCTGCGATCGAAGTGGAGCGCTAGACCCAGGAAAGAGCGGCGAAACGAATGGCTCGTACGGTCAAGGTCGCGATCGCGGGGCTGGGGCCGGTCGGCCAGGCCGTGGCCCGCACGGTGCTGCAGACGCCGGGCTTGAAGCTCGTGGCGGCGGCCGATCCGTCGCCGCTCCACGCCGGCCGCGACGTCGCGGTCGTGCTGGGCCTGCCCCGCAAGCTGAAGGTCAAGGTCGAGGGGCGCCCGGAGCGCTTCTTCAAGAAGGTGCGCGCCGACGTGGCCTTCGTCTGCACCTCCTCGCACGTCAAGGAGGTGAAGCCGCAGGTGGCGGCGCTGCTCGCACGCCGCATCAACGTGCTCACCACCTGCGAGGAGCTCGCTCTACTCCGTGCCGGCGCGACGCGGCGGTCTTCAAGGAGCTCGACCGCCTCGCGAAGCGCAAGAAGGTCTCGCTGCTCGCGACCGGCGTCAACCCCGGCTTCGCGATGGACGCGCTGGCGCTGGCGCTGACGGCGCCTTGCGCGAAGGTGAGGCGCATCTCGGTCACCCGCGTGGTCGACGCGGCGGCGCGCAAGCTCGCGCTCCAGCGCCGCGTGGGCGCCGGCCTCAACATCGGCCAGTTCCGCCGCGCCGTGACGGAGGGCACCGTCCGCCACGTCGGCCTCGTCGAGTCGGCGTACCTGATCGCGTCCGGGCTCGGCTGGAAGCTCGAGCGCGTGGACGAGACGCTCGAGCCCGCGATCGCGCCGCGCGACCTCGACACCCAGGAGCTGCGGATCCCCGCGGGGGCGGCCGCCGGCATCCGCCAGTCGGTCAAGGCCTACCGCTCGGGCGAGCTCGCGATCAGCCTCGACCTGCAGGTCTACGTCGGGGCGGAGTCCCCGCGCGACCACGTCCTCGTCGACGGCGACCCCTCGATCGACACCACGATCGCGGGCGGCGTCAACGGAGAGACGGCGACCGCCGCGATGCTCGTCAACAGCCTTCCCCGGCTGCTCGCCGCGCCGGCGGGGTTGCTCACGGTGCGTGACCTGCCGCTGGTGCACGCCCTCAACCCGCAGGACCTGGCGCTTCCGCTGCCCCGAAAGCGCTGAGCATGGGCGCGGCCGGGCCAGGACGAGCTGAAAGGCGAGATCGCCGAAGGCGTCCTGCCGCAGCTGCTGCGCCGGATCTACGTCGAGCGGCGCACGGCGATGCTCCGCTGCGTGCGCGGCGAGGAGGAGCAGAGCCTGCGCTTCCGCGGCGGCCACATCGTGAACGCGCACACCAACATCAAGGAGGACCGGCTCGGCGAGACGCTGGTGCGGCGCGGGCTCTTGAGCCAGGACGGCCTCGTGCGGGCCACCGAGATCGTGCTGCGCGAGAAGCGGCGGCTCGGCGAGGTGCTGGCCGATCTCGGGCTCTTGGACATGAACGGGCTCGAGGACGCGATCGCGATCCACGTCCACGAGATGCTGGCGCGCCTCTTCAGCTGGACGGAGGGGACGTATGCGCTGGCGGACGAGCCGCAGGTGACGACGCCCAACGACGTCACGCTGAAGCTCTCCACGGGCGAGCTGATCCTCGAGGCGGCGCGGGCGGTCAAGGACCCCGACGTCGTGCGCTACGCGCTCGGCGACGTCGACCGCGTGCTCAACCTGTCGGGCGATCCGCTGCTGCGCTTCCAGAAGCTGACGCTTTCGCCGAACGACGGCTTCGTGCTCTCGCGCATCGACGGCACCACCACCGTGCGCGAGCTGCTCCAGCTCATCCCGCTGCCCGTCGAGGAGACGCAGAAGAGCCTGTTCGGCCTGGTCTCGACCGGCGTCGTCGAGTACGGCGAGAAGCGCAAGCGGGAGCCGGGTGCCTCGGCGGCCGCGCCGCCCCCGGCGCCGCGTCCGGCGCCGCCGCGCCGCACCGCCGCCGGCGGCCGCGCCCCGCCGCCCGCCACCGCCGCCGCCGCCCGCTCCCGCGCCGCCGCTCCAGCTCCCGCCGCGGCGCCGCATCCTCGGCCCCGGCGGCGCCGCTCGACGCGAAGGGCGAAGAGCGAAGGCGCGAGATCCTGGATGCCTGGGAAGGCCTCGCGACGCGCAACCACTTCGAGGTGCTCGGCCTCGCCCGAAACGTCGGCGAGGTCGAGGTGAAGGAGGCCTACTTCCGGCTCGCCAAGCGCTTCCATCCCGACGTCCACCACGGCGCGTCGCTCGGCGACCTGCGCGAGAAGCTCGAGGCGGTCTTCATCCGGCTCGGCGAGGCCTACGACACGCTGCGCGACCGGGGGCGACGAGGCGATCTACGAAGCGCGCCTCGGACGCGCGCGGCCGCAGGCGTTCGCCGACGCCCCGGCGCCGCGAAGCCCGGGCCGCCGCGGCCCGGCGAGCCCGCAGCGGCCGAGCCCGAGCGCGACAAGGACGAAGAAGCGCGGATGGCGGAGCAGTCGCTGCACAGGGCCGCCAAGCTGCTGGAGCACGCAAAGGCGCTGGAGCAGGAGAAGCCCAACGAGCCCGAGCACCAGCGGCTCACCTTCGACGCGATCCAGCTGCTGGAGCCCGCGATCGAGCGCCTGGGCAGCAGCAAGCAGAAGCTTCGCGCGCAGACGCTGCTCGCGCGCGGCTACTCGAAGAACCCGAAGTGGCTCAAGCGCGCCGAGGAGCTGCTGCTGACCGTGACGCGCGCGCAGCCGGAGAATGCCGAGGCCTGGGCCTCTGCTCGGCCACATCTACGCCGCGCGCGGCATCAAGTCGCGGGCGCTCAGCATGTACAAGAAGGCGCTCGAGCTGAAGCCGGACCACGAGGAGGCCCTCCGGTTCGTGGCCGAGAACGGCGGCGCCGAGGCCCCGCCCGGCGAGGCCGAGGGCGGCGGCCTGCTCGGCCGCTTCTTCCAGAAGAGCTGATGCGAGCCAACGGGCGGATGCGAGCGGCCGCCGTCCTCGCACTCGCGCTCGCCGCGTCCACCGCGAGCGCGGACGTGGTGGTGCTGCAGAACGGCGACCGCGTCACCGGACGCGTGGTCGGCAGCATCGCGCGGCGCGTCCGCGTCGAGACGCCCTACGGCGTGCTGGTGATCCCCGTGGACAAGGTCGAGCGCATCCATCGCGACGACGGCCGCGAGGAGGTGCTCGTCAACCCGAAGGCCGACGCCCGCGGCTCCCAAGCCGACGCCGACCCCGGCGCAGCCGACGCTGGTGCTCGTCGTGACGGGCGCGACGTTCTGGCAGGCCTGGGATCCGAAGGCCGCTCCCGAGGACCCGAGCCTCCGGCTCGAGGTGCGGCTCGACGACGAGACGGTCGCGACCTACACGGACGTGAACCTCGACCCCGAGGACCTGCCGAAGGCCGTCGTCAACTCCTTCGTGTTCTCGCCGGAGCGGCTGTTCGTGAGCGGCGCTTCGGGCGTCACCGTCGCGGCGCCGTCGCTCGCCGCGTCGGAGATCCGGCTCGCCATCCAGCTGCCGGCCAGCCTGGCGGGCGAGCGGCGCTTGCGCATCGCCTACCAGCTCAACGACGCCGGCTCGGCGGCTCCCCACTGGCGCGACGTGGTGACCGCCGGCGCCACGGTCAACCTGGTCGCGGGCGCGAGCGTGCGGGCGCGCGTGGCGCAGGACCGCGGCACGATGGAGTACACGCGGCGGCAGCTGCGCGGCGTCGGCCAGATGCGCGGCGTCGAGACGTTCCACGCCACGATCGAGATCGAGCCGCCGTCTTGACACCCCCGGGCGGGGGCCCTAGTCTCGATTCGATGGACCTTCAGCCGCTCGCGGAGTTCCTTCCGGCGCTCGCGATGGGCATCGCGCTCGCTTCGGCCGCCGGGCTGCGCGCGTGGCTGCCGATGCTCGCGGCGGGCGGCCTCGCGCGGCTCGGGGTGCTCGAGCTCGGCCCGACCTTCCAGTTCCTCGCGTCGGACAAGGCGCTCGCGATCTTCGGCATCGCCACCGTGATCGAGGTGGTAGGCGACAAGATCCCGGCGGTCGACCACGCGCTGGACGTCATCGGCACGCCGCTGCGGCCGGTGATCGGCGCGGTGCTGGCCGCCTCGGTGCTCGGCGCCGTCACCGACCCGCTCACCGCGACGCTGCTCGGCGTGGCGGTCGGCGCACCCACGGCACTCGTGCCGCACGTCGCCAAGTCCGCGCTGCGCGCCGTCTCGACGACGACGACCGCGGGGCTCGCCAACCCCGCGCTGAGCTTCGTCGAGGACGCGCTCACGGTCGTGCTGCTGATCCTCGCGGTGCTGATCCCCCTGGTCGTGGTGGCGCTCGTCGCCCTCACGCTCGTCGTCGCGAGCCGCTGGCTGCGGCGCCGGCGCACCCTGGCCACGGCCGCGTGAAGCGCTTCGCGCTCGTAGCCCTGTGCGTGGGGGCATTCGCCGCGCTCGCGCCCGCGCGGCCCAGCAGCCGCCCGCGGCTCCGCGCAGGCGAAGCCGACGCCCACGCCCACGCCGCAGGCTCCCGGCCAGCCGCGCCGACTCCGCCGGTCATCAAGCCGTTCACGCTCGAGGTCACCGTCGACGTCGTCTCGGTGACCGCGGTCGTCTTCGACAAGGCGGGCCGCCCCGTGCGCGGGCTCGGCACGAAGGACGTCCAGCTGTTCGAGAACGGCGTCAAGCAGGAAGTCTCGTACTTCCGCGAGGCCTCGAGCCTGGGCGACCCCTCCGAGCGCGTGCCGCTGTCGATCGTCCTCGTGCTCGACACCAGCGGCAGCATGAAGCCCAACATGCATTTCCTGCAGGAGGCGGCGCTCAACTTCCTGTACAAGCTCGAGGAGATCGACACCGCGCTGCTCGTGAGCTTCAACGAGAGCGTCAAGGGCAGCGCCGAGTTCACCGGCGACACCGACCGCCTCGAGCGCTTCGTGGAGGGCCTGCAGGCCTGGGGCGGCACCAGCCTCTACGACGCGATCCACTACTCGCTCGGGCGCATCAAGGACGCGCCCGGCCGCAAGGCGCTCGTCATCTTCTCGGACGGGGCCGACACCACCAGCCAGCTGCAGGACAAGGACGTCGTCGACTACGCGCGCGCCGTCGAGGCCACCGTCTACAGCATCGGCTTCAAGGGCCAGGGCGGCATGATGTCCTCGAGCCCGCGCGGCTTCCTGCGCAAGATCGCGACCGAGACGGGCGGCCAGTACTTCGCGCCCGACAAGGTCGGCGAGCTGATCAAGGTCTTCAACGAGATCTCGAACGAGCTCAAGAACCACTACCTGCTCGCCTACACGCCCACGAAGGAGCCCGACGGCACCTGGCGCGAGATCGGGCTCAAGGTCAACCGCCCCGACACCGAGGTGCGCGTGCGCAAGGGCTACTTCTCGGTGAAGCGCCGCCGCCAGGCCGACTGATCCAACGACGGGGTCAGGCCTTGAATTGAGGCGTCCCGGCGTCCAGATCCTGTACTGGACCGTGGAACCTCTTGCCCTGCGGATCGACCGCTCGCTAGACTTCGGGGTGACTCACCTGTCGTCTGGAGGCAAGCATGAAGAGAGCGATGATGCCGGGGAGCATCCTCGCCGGGGCGGCTTTCGTCCTGGCAGCGTCGGCTCCCGCGCGGGCGCAGTTCGACGCGCCCAAGCCGGGACCCGAGCACAAGAAGCTCGAGTACTTCGCGGGCAAATGGACCACCGAGTCGGAGGCCAAGGCCAACCCCTTCGGACCCGCCGGCAAGTACACCTCGAAGGACGACTGCAGCGTGTTCCAGGGCGGCTTCGCCGTCGTGTGCCACTCGGAGGGCACGGGCCCGATGGGCGCGATGAAGAGCGTCGGCATCCTCGGGTACAGCGGCGAGGACAAGGTCTACACCTACTACGGCCTCGACAACTCCGGCATGGTGCCGACCAGCGTCGCCAAGGGGTCGCTCACCGGCGACACCTGGGTCTACACGGACGAGTCCAAGATGGGCGGCAAGCCGATGAAGTCGCGCTACACGATCAAGCAGCTGAGCCCGACCGCCTATAGCTTCAAGTGGGAGATGCAGGGCGACGCGGGCGCCTGGTCGACGCTCATGGAAGGCAAGTCGACCAAGGCCAACTAGCGGCGCGCCGCCTCGCGCTACGAGCCCTGGGCGAGAAAGCGGCGGATCACCGCCTGCTCGTCCTCGGCCTTGATCCGCGTGAAGAGCTTCGTGCCGAGGCGTTGGATGGTCTCGGCGCGATCGAATGGCAGGCGCTCGTACATCTTCCCGCCCTCGAAGTGGCAGGGCTGGCAGCGCTTCTCGAGGATCGGCCGGACGTCGTGCGCGAAGTCCGCGGCGGCCGCGGCCGGCGCCGCGCGGGCGCCAGGCGGGCGGCGCTGGCCGCACGGCGGCTGCCGCCGGCGACGCCGACTGTTGCGGCTGCCCTTCGGTCTGCTGCGTGCGCGCGTGCGCGCAGCCGATCGCGACCAGGCCCGCCACCGCGAGCCAGCCGGCTCTCCGCTCGAGGGCCATCGGTTCCATCGTATTCCCGTCGCCGCAGCTGCGCGAGGATATTCGCGCGCCTTTGCAACCGACTGATCCGCCGCAGGATGTAGAATCCTGAGCAGCACCCACATGGCCGAGATTGCGATCCAGACCGCCGGCGGCACTCGCGAGCGCTACCCGCTCTCGCGGGACCGGGTCACGATCGGCCGCTCGCGCGAGAGCGACATCTTCCTGCCCGACCAGTGGCTCTCGCGCCACCACGCGGAGATCGAGGAGCGGCCCGACGGCTACTGGGTGAGCGACCTCGGGAGCAAGAACGGCACGCTGCTGAACGGCGAGCCGGTGCGCGGCTGGCATCGCCTCCGGCCCGGCGACGTGATCACGCTGGGCGAGCACACGCTCACGTTCTGCGCCGAGTCCGACTCCCGAGGAGGAGGAGGAGCGCGAGCCGGAGGGCACCCGCGTCTTCTCGGCGCGCGAGCTCAGCGACGATCAACACGCGCCCGGCATCGACGCCGACCGCGCTGCAGCGCCAGAACCGCGTGCTCGCGATCCTCAGCAAGGCCGCGAGCGAGCTGCTCGTCCACCGGCCGCTCGGGGAGCTGTTCGACCTCGTGCTCGAGCTGCTGCTTCGAGGCTGTGGCCGCCGAGCGCGGCGCGATCCTGCTGCTCGAGGGCGGCGTGCCGCAGACAAGGATCAAGCCGCTCGCAGGCAGCGGCGAGGGCCTCACGCGCAGGTCAGCCGCTCGATCGCGCGCCGGGTGATCGAGGAGCGCGTGTCGCTGCTGCTGCCGAACGTGCTCGAGGACGCGCGCTTCGCGCAGCGAGGACTCGATCCTCGCCTCCGGGCATCCGCTCCGCGATGTGCGCGCCGCTCTGGGTGAGCGCGGCGGGCGAGGGGCCGGACTCGGTGATCGGCCTCGTCTACCTCGACACGCTGCAGCACGCGCACGCTTCACCGAGGACGACCTGCGCATCGCTCACGGCGCTCGCCAACGTGGCCGCGGCCAAGATCGAGAACGTGCGGCTGCTCGAGGAGAGCCTGGAGAAGCGCCGCATGGAGGAAGACATGCGGATGGCGGCCGAGATCCAGACCGGCCTGCTGCCGCGCGAGGCGCCGACGATCGCGGGCTAGGACCTGGCCGGCACCAACCGGCCCTGCCGCACCGTCGGCGGCGACTACTACGACTTCGCGCTCGAGAAGGGCCGGCTGCTGCTCGCGCTCGGCGACGTCTCGGGCAAGGGCACGGGCGCGGCGCTGCTGATGACCGTGCTGCGGGCCGCGGTGCGCGCGCACTGGACCGAGCCCTCGCTCGCCGACGCGGTCGTCGCGCATCAACCGCACCGTCTGCCAGAACGTGCCGTCGAGCAAGTACGTCACCTTCTTCCTGGCGGCGCTCGATCCCGCCATCGGGCCGGCTCGAGCTACGTGAACGCCGGCCACAACCCGCCCGCTGCTGGTGCGCGCCGACGGGCGAGGTCGAGACGCTGAGCATCGGCGGCATGGTGCTCGGCCTCTTCGAGGCCGTGCACTACGACGGACGGCACCGTCGAGCTGCGCGCGCGGCGACACGCTGCGTCGTCTACTCGGACGGCGTCACCGAGACCTGGGACCCCGACGGCGAGGAGTTCGGCGAGGACAAGCTGATCGCATTCGCGGTCGCGGGCCGCGCGCAGGGCGCCGAGGCGGTGCAGAACGCGATCCTGTGCGAGATCGAGCGCTTCGAGCAGGGCGCCCGCGCCACCGACGACCGCACGCTGATCGTGTTGAAGCGCGAGGCGGCGGCATGAGCCGCGCGCGCGCGGCGCGGCCGCCGATCTCCGCGATGGCGCTCCTGCAGCAGGAGGTCAACCGAGCTGTTCGAGCGGCTGCCGACGCTCGACCGCGCGGAGCACATGCCCGGCGGCGAGTGGTCCCCAGCGTGGACGTCTACGAGCTGCGCGACCGCCTGGTGGTGGTGGCCGAGGTGCCGGGGCTGGCGCCCGGACTCGCTGCGCGTCGCGTTCCGCGAGCGCGAGCTCGACGATCAGCGGCGAGCGGCGCGACCGCCGCGCGCGGGAGCCGGCGCCAGCTTCCTCTGCATGGAGCGGCCGCACGGCCGCTTCGCGCGGACGATCCCGCTGGACGTGCCGGTGGACGTCGCCAGACGCGCGCGCCGTCCTCGTCGGCGGCGTGCTCGACCGTCGCGCTGCCGCGCGTCAAGGACCGGCGCGGCCGCGAGACCGTCATCCCGTTCGAGCAGGGAGCACAAGGAATGAGCGCAGAGCCCAAGAAAGAAGAGCGAGCCAGCCCAAGATCCCGGACGTGCTGCCGGTGCTGCCGCTGCGCGACATGGTGATCTTCCCGTTCATGATCGTGCCGCTGTACGTCAGCCGCGAGCGCTCGATCCAGGCGGTGGACCAGGCGCTGGCCGAGAACCGCATGATCCTGCTCGCCGCGCAGAAGCGAGCAGGACGAGGAGGACCCGGCCGGCGACGACCTCTACCCGGTCGGCACCGTCGCCGCTCATCATGCGCATGCTGAAGCTGCCCGACGGGCGCATCCGCGTCCTGGTCCAGGGCGTCGGCCGCGCGCGCATCACGGCGTTCGACGACGGCGCAGCCGCACCTGCAGGCGCAGGTCGAGCCGTCACCGAGGCCGAGCCGTCACGAAGCAGCGTCGCTCGAGATCGAGGCCCTGATGCGCAACGTCAAGGCCGCGCTCGAGAAGTCGGCCGAACCTCGGCAAGACATCTCGCCCGAGGTCATCGTCATCGCCACCAACCTCGAGGAGCCGGGCCGCCTCGCCGACCTCACCGCCTCGAACCTCGACCTCAAGGTCGAGGACGCGCAGGAGATCCTCGAGGCGCTCGACCCCCTCGAGCGCCTGCGCCGCGTGCACGAGCTCATGGCGAAGGAGCTGGAGCTGCTCACCGATGCAGCAGGAGATCTCGACTCGCAGGCCAAGGGCGAGATGGACCGCTGCAGCGCGAGTTCTTCCTGCGCCAGCAGCTGAAGGCGATCCAGTCGCGAGCTCGGCGAGGGCAACGAGCTGGGCGAGGAGATCGAGCAGCTACCAGCGAGAAGGCGCAGAAGGCGCAAGATGCCCGAAGCCGGTGCAAGGAGGAGGTCGAGCGCCAGCTCAAGAAGCTCGAGCGCATGCACCCCGACTCCGCCGAGACGGCGACGCTGCGCAACTACCTCGACTGGATGGTCGACGCTGCCCTGGGGCAAGGCCACCAAGGACAACCTCGACCTGGTCGAGGCGCAGCGCGATCCTCGACGAGGACCACTACGGGCTCGAGAAGGTCAAGGAGCGCATCCTCGAGTACCTGGCGGTGCGCAAGCTCAAGGAGAAGACGCAAGGGGCCGATCCTCTGCTTCGTCGGGCCCGCCCGGCGTCGGCAAGACCTCGCTCGGCCGCTCGATCGCGCGCGCGCTGGGCCGCAAGTTCGTGCGCCTGTCGCTCGGCGGCGTCAAGGACGAGGCCGAGATCCGCGGCCACCGCCGCACCTACGTCGGCGCGATGCCGGGCCGCATCATCCAGGGCATCCACCAGGCCGGCGCCGAACAACCCGGTCTTCATGCTCGACGAGGTCGACAAGATCGGCGCCGACTTCCGCGGCGACCCGTCGTCGGCGCTGCTCGAGGTGCTCGACCCGGAGCAGAACGACGCGTTCCGCGACCACTACCTGGGCGTGCCGTTCGACCTCTCGAACGTGATGTTCATCACGCACCGCCAACCTGCTCGACACCGATCCAGCCGGCGTTCCGCGACCGCATGGAGGTGATCCGGCTCTCCGGCTACACCGAGGAGGAGAAGCTCGAGATCGCGCAAGCGCCACCTGTCCCGAAGCAGCTCGAGGAGCACGGGCTCGACGCCCGAGCACCTGCAGTTCGCCGACACGGCGCTGCGAGGCGATCATCGACGCTACACGCGCGAGGCGGGCCTGCGCAACCTCGAGCGCGAGATCGCCGCCGTCTGCCGCAAGGTCGCGCGCAAGGTGGCCGAGGGCCAGACCGGCGACCGTGCGCGTCACGCCGGCGATCGCTCGCACGAGTTCCTCGGCGCGCCCAAGACGCTGCCGGAGGAGCTGCTCAAGCAGCGACCAGGTCGGCGTCGCGACCGGCCTGGCCTGGACCGCGACCGGCGGCGACGTGCTGTTCGTCGAGGCGACCGACCATGAAGGGCAAGGGCCGGCTCATGCTCACCGGCCAGCTCGGCGACGTGATGAAGGAGTCGGCGCAGGCGGCGCTCTCCTACGCGCGCAGCCGCGCGCGCGCCAGCTCGGCATCCAGCGACGAGTTCTTCGCGCAGCACGACCTCCACGTCCACGTCCCCGAGGGCGCGATCCCGAAGGACGGCCCCTCGGCCGGCATCACGATGGCCACCGCGATCCTCTCGGCGCTCACCGACGCGCCCGGTCAGGCGCGACGCTCGCCATGACCGGCGAGATCACGCTGCGCGGCAACGTGCTGCCCGATCGGCGGCCTCAAGGAGAAGATCCTGGCCGCGCGCCGCGCCGGCATCGACACGATCGTCTTCCCGAAGCTCAACAGGAAGGACCTCGACGAGGTGCCCGTGCACCTGCGGCGCGGCATGTCGTTCCACATGGTCGACAACGTCGAGGAGGTGCTGGCGCTGGCGCTGATCCCGCCGCCGGCGCCGAAGGTTCCGGCGGGCGCCAAGACCCCGCCGCGCCCCTTCCCGGGCCGCCCGCGGAGGCCGGTGACGGTCTAGCCTCCGGCAGCTGTCCGTTTGTCGTTAGTCGTTCGGCGGCGGCTCGGCCGGTTTCTGGGGGGGAGCGTCGGGCGCCCGCGCTCGGCGGCAGCGGTCTTGGCCTTGCCCGACCAGAAGTTGATCTTCGCCGCCATGCCGGCGCCGGTCTTCTTCTTGACCTTGAAGACCAGCCCCTCGGCGCCGGCCGTGTTGTGCGTCTGGATCGTCAGGAACTCGTCCGTGTGCGAGGCGAAGATGCCGAGCGCCATCTTGCGCCCAAAGCTGCCCTCTTCGCGCTGCGTCCCGGAATCCGACTTGTCGATCTCGGCCATCGGGATCGAGAAGAGCGGCTTTCCTTTCTGGTCGGCGAAGCTGACGGCCTTCTCGTCGACCGTCAGTCTCGTCAGCTGGCCCTTCGCCTTCTTCGCGAACCCAGCCTTGCCGGCCCTTGGCCTTCTTCGCGAACCCGGCCTTGCCGGACAGGTACTCGACCTCGGGGAAGCTGTCTGCCGCCAGGCCGGCGGCCGCCTGCGCGACGGCCCACGCCACAACGATCCACGTACGCTTCATAGCGAACCTCCTTGCCTTGGAACCCATCACGTGCTCGTCCTCCGGACGGAGCCGCACGAGCGCCTCCTTTTCGGCCGTTGTGCCTGGCCGAAGGCGGAGCGGGCGTCGCCGCTGCGAAGCCTTGGACGGACGCGACTCGACTGATTCCGGTGTTGTGAGCTCGCCTCAGGGCGAAGGCGGCAACGGGACCGCCATCTGCAGCACGGCGCGCCAGGCGCCGTCGCGCTTCGCCCACACGCGCAGGTAGCGGACGCGGTTCTCCGTCTCGCGGCCTTCCTCGACGCGCGTGCCGAGCGTGCTCGCCCAGACGACGGCCGTCTCGCCCAGCGCTCGCGTCTCGACGTCCGTGATGTCCAGGCCGCGGAAGGCGAGCCGTCCCGCGCGATAGCCGTCCATGACCTGGGCCTTCGTCTGATCGCCCGTCGCCCGCACGGCGACGTAGTCGTCGGCCACGAGGCGGTCGTAGGCCGCGAGGTCGCCCGAGCCGATCGCGCGGACGAGCTCGCGCTCGAGCCGCGCCACGTCGTCCGCGGCGTTCCCCGGCCGCCCCGTCGGCGGCGCCGCCAGGAAGTCCACGAGCTCCTGCTTCCAGAGCGCGGCCCAGGTGTGGGTGCCGTGCCCGCGCGTCCGCTCGGAGGCCGGGATCAGCACGTAGCGGCAGCGCGCGACGCGCGGGACGAGCGCCTCCATCAGGCCGAGCTCGGGAGGGTTGATGAGGTCGTCGGCCGAGTTGATCGCGAGCACGGGCGCCACGACGGCCTCGAGATGGGACGAGGGGTCGTAGTCGCGCGAGGCGTCGAACTGGAAGAGCATGTCGTTGGCCTCGGCGCCCGGCAGCCGGCGCGCAACCTGCGCTTCGAGGAAGGCGTCCGCGGCCTCTCGCGTCGGCGAGTCCTTCTGCCACTGGATCGGGGCCGCGCCCATCAGGACCAGCAGCCGCTCCGCGCTGCGGAGGCCCGTCACCGGCGGCTCCTTGTACTCGCCGCCCGCGAAAGCCGGGTCGTCCCGGATCGAATCCATGAGCGCCTTGCGCCAGACGCGGTTGCGGCCGACGACGGCCGTCGGCGCGCAGGCCAGCGGCACGAGCGCGTCCATGAACGTCGGATGCGTGTAGCCCCACATCCATCCGTGCATGCAGCCCATCGAGGTGCCCAGCAGCAGCCGCAGGTGGGTCACGCCCAGCCCGTCCGTCAGCAGCCGGTGCTGGAGCGCGACCATGTCGGCGTAGCCGTACTTCGGGAACCGCTGTCGCAGGCCGTCGCTGGGCTTGCTCGACCCGCCGTGTCCGACCGCGTCGGGCAGGATGACGTAGTGCTTCGCCACGTCCAGCGGCTGGCCCGCGCCGAACATCTCGCCCGCGAACTGCGGCGCCAGGAACTGCGCGCCCGTCCCTCCGGTGCCGTGAAGCAGCAGCACGGCGTTGCGGACGACGCCCGCGGCGTCCCGGACGGGCGCCCCCAGCGTCCGATAGTGAAGGCGAACTTCCGGCAGCGCTTCCCCGCTCGCGAAGCGGAACTCGCGGACGACGAAGTCCGCCTCGCGAACGGCGAGCTCGGCGCTCCACGCGGGCGACACGGCGAGCGCCCCTGCCAGAAGCCCGAACGCGAGCCGCAGCCCGAAATCGCTTCTCCGCATCGCGACCTCCGGGCGGAGACGCTACCGCAGGCCGTCGGCTGTGCGCCACGGCCTCGGGCCGGTGACCAGCCGACGGCCACCGGCCCTCCGCTCGCCGGCTCGCGCGCGGCCTGTCTCAGTGGAACGTGATGCCGAGCTCGAACGACACCACGTTCTGCTTCCAGTTCGGCAGCGTCTCCTCGCCCTCGAACACGAGGTCGCCGGGCTTGCCGTAGGTGTAGTTGACGCAGGGCGTGAGGGAGATGTTGCGGCCGACGCGGATGTCGTAGCCGATGCCGGCCAGGAGACCCCATCCCGTCTGGCTGGCGCTCACGTCCACCGTCCGAACTCCGCCGACGAGTGGATGACGGAAGCCCCGAAGCCCCCCTTCAGGAAGAAGCCCCCCGTGGCGCTTGGATAGACGGTGATCGTCCCGGTGACGCTGCCGAGCGTCAGCGTGGTGCCGCTCTCCTCCTTGACCCAGGCGTTGCTCTCCACACCGAGCAGCACGTTCGGGCTGAGCGTGCCGCCCAGCTTGAGGAACCCCGTGAACGAGCCCTCGCGGTCGTCGTCCTCGTCGCCCTCGCAGTCGTCGCAGTCGAAGCTGCCGTGGGCGGAGCCATAGCCGGCGCCGAAGCCGATCCAGAACCCGTGGCGCTCCTGCGGATGGCCAGCCCACGCGCGGGGAGCTGCGAACAGCAGCGTTGCAGCGACGAGAACACCAAACAATGGCTTGCGCACCATTAACCTCCATGACTGTACCGCGAGCGCCTTCATGGGTTCACCCGCGTCGGCGGCGCGAGATGGCCGTGTTGTCGGCAGGAGATCGCGTCACGCCCGCCCACGATCTGGGCGACGATCTGGAACGTCACCTTGCCGACGGCGGCATCCTCGCTCGAGAACGTGTAGCTGAGCGTCACGGGCACGGTCTTGTTGCCCTGGACGACGGGCACGAGCTGGGTCAGCGTCCCGACGAGCTGGAAGCCGCCGAAGCCCGGCACGCTCTTGAAGAGCTGGAACTGGACGTTCTCCGGGATAGCGACGTGTTGCGCACGCCCGCCGTGAGCTCCTTCGTCTGCCCCGCCCTCGCGGTCGACGGCACCGTGAACTTCACGATCGCGACGTCGTGGGTCCTCACCTGAACGAGCTGGAGGTGGAGGCCGACCGGCCGTCGTGACGTCGTGACCGTGAGGCTCGACGGTGTAGTCCCCATCGGCGGCGTACCTGTGGGTCGGGTATGGAGCCGCTCCCGCTCGTCCCGTCGCCGAACTGCCAGGCCTGCGACGCGATGCCGACCTGAGCCTGGATCGAAGCGACCTGTCCTGGAACTGAACCGTGTCGAAGACCGAGGGGTCGGAGGGAATGTAGAAGAAGTTCGCGTGGGCGGCGGAGCGGCGCTCCAACGGAACGTCATCGGAGCGGTGGTGCCCTGAATCAGCCCGCTGGCCAGCTGGAAGTGGTAGGTCGTGCCGGCCACCGCCTGGAAGGTGCACCGGCTGGCCGAACGAGCGCGAGCGTCGACCTCGGTCAGGTGCTCGACGAGCTCCCCGGTGTAGACGCGCGAGCAATCGGGCGGCACGCAGCACGAGCTGGCTCTGGCCATCACCGTCTCCGTCACGTCCGGCGTGAAGCTGTACCAGGCGCTCGCCGGCGATCGGCGTAAAGCGCCCGGCTGGCAGCGTCGGCTCGCCGGGCTTCCGTCGTCGCCGAGTCAGGTCGACCGGGTCGACGAACGGCGCGCGTGTCGATCGTCTTCGCGTTGGCGAAGTCGTCGTTCGCGGGCGGCGGAAGCTGCTGGACGTTGAGCACGAGGTTGGCGGGCCCGCGTGAACGTCGCTCCCGGCCTGGATGTAGTACGTGACGCCGGCTGCGTCGTGAACTTGCACCGGTCCCGCCGACGGAAGGTGCAGCCGACGAAGCCGAGATTTCCGATGCCCGCCTCCGAAATCCACTGCCAGACGTTGAGAACACGCCCGGGTCGCTGCCGTTCAGGTCCGACCGTGATCGCCTGGGGGCTCGACAGCCGGCAGCCTGTACCAGACCGTCTGCTGCATGGCGAAGCGTGAGCAGTTGAGGAACTGGAACTCGCCCGGCTCGGTCGGATGTGCTCCGTTGAGATCCCCTGGAGTCGCGCGAAGGGCAGCGGTGACATCGGAGTCGGCGTTGGCGAAGAAGTCGTTCGGCGGGCGGGGACGCGAGCGCCCGGCTCCGCGAACGCGCACGAACACCGTCAACGAGCCAGGAACAAGAAAGACAGCATTCGCGACTCGCATCATGCTCCCTCCTCGACGTCTCGGCCCGTCGTCGCGACCAGAGACGATTCCGTTTCCTTGTAGACGGACGCGCAGGTCCGCTTTCCGTGCGCGGAGTGCTCGGGCCTTTCTGTTCGAGGGTTAGAAGGCGTCTAGTGATTACTTACGGCGAATGCCGTAGAAATCGACCCAGTGGGCGAGGCCGTTCCAGCCGGACTCATACTCCTCGTAAGTGAGCCATACAGCCTCGTCCAGCTCGCCCTCGCAGTCACGATCGGGCGGGCAGAGCTGCCTCGGGTCGACGACCAGCACCCGCCGGCCGCCGTGGGTCGAGAAGCCCTTGACCACGACCAGGTGGCCCGCGCGTGGAGCCGCGCGAGTGGAGCGCCGCCAGCACCGGCCGGCCGGCGCAGAGCTCGGCGGTGAGCGAGAGCCAGTCGAGAGGCTTCGCATCGCACTGGGTGTCGTCCTGGCGGTCCGGCAGCGCGTCGCACGTCGTCCGGTACTCGTACGCGTAGCTGTCGGGCCGCTCGACGAACGCCGGCCAGCGCGGCGCGTCGCAGCGCGCAGGCGCGTCGGCGGCAGGTGTGCAGGAGCCCGGCGCGGCGCAGCACCCCGCCACGCCGAGCACCTGCTCGGCCTGCCGACACTGGCAGGCCCGGTTCGGCTCGTCCCCGAGCCACTCCATCGTCATCTCGCCACTCGCCGCCCAGCACCAGTTGCTGCTCGCCTGCGGCGAGTAGCGGAGGCTCAGCGTCCGCTCCTGGCAGGCCTCGCGTCCCGACGCGGGCGCGGCCGCCATCACCAGCCAACCCGATCAGCAGGTTCCTGCATGGGCGGAGCATCTGAGCCTCCTTCACCCTTGTCGTGTGGCCTAGTTGCGCGTGGAGAACATGCCGGGCGGGCAGAAGCGCCCTGCCAACATTCCAGGCCCACGCCACTTTCGCTGCCGAGGCGCCAGCCTGGGAAGCGGCCGGTCCGTCGGGCGTGCTGTATCAGCAGCTCGTAGTACGCGCCGAAGTGGAGCGCCGCCATCTCTTCCGCGCTCACGGCGTGGTGAGTCCCTCGCGGCGACGTTCTCGGACGGGAGATTGCTGATGAAAAGCTCGCGCGGCGCGCCGTTGCCCTCGAGGACGAGTCGCCTGACTGGCTCCGCCGTCCACGCGCGTCGATCTCGATCGACGACCGCCGCGGCATCCGATTCGCCAGGCTCCAGCGAATCGTGTCGGTCAGCGCCTGGCGGAGCCTCGGCTCCGCCCGCCGCCGCGGAACTCGAAGCAGGTCTCGCGGTGATCTTCTGGCTGGGGATGCCCGCCTCGACGAGGCCGGCGTCCAGGTGGATCCGGGCCGCCACGCGCCGCGGCAGGGCCGTCGCCAGCGGTCGCGTCCGACGAGCGCCGGATCGATCGCGGCGTCACCCGCGAGCGCGTTCATGTCGGCGACGAAACGGAGGTCTCGCCACGCGATCGGGTCGTCTGCGTCGCGGGGTGGCTAGGGCCACGACGACCGGCCCCGTCGGGAGGATGAAAGACTCGGACGCCGGCCCCTTCCCCGCCCTGCACCCGGATCGGACCTCCGACCCGTCAGGTCCCAGATCCCGATCTGGCTCGGCCGAACACCGAATCCGCTGGCTCCGGAATGGATGCCGCACCGATCGAGCGGCCACGCTGCGACCACTCGCGACGGCCGGCTCGTCTCGGCGTTGGCGAGAGCTATCTCAAGCCGACGACCAGCGTCGGTGTGTGCTCGGGAAGCACGACTGCCGCCGATCTCCCCGACTCCCCTCGCGTCGCCAGAAGCACCTGCGCGGAACGGCCCTCGCCATCCGTCGACCAGCGCACACAGTCCTGTGAAGACGATCGACACCGATACCCATGGCCGACTCCCTTCAGGCCGCCCGGCACGGTGCGGCGGCCTTCACGGGAAGAGAAGCAACGCGGTCGGCGTGTTACAGGCCTGAGGCGCGGCGGTCTACGGACGATCGGTGGAGCTTCCCGAGCGGAGACCCCGCCCAGGCTGACGAAGCCGGCCCAGCTCGATGGATGGGCGAGCTGACGATCGACCTCGCGACAGGAAGCCCATCTGCGTCTGCCGCAGGGCCGTCGCAGCTCTCCCGCGAGCAGGAAGGTCGCGGTGGAACTCCGACGAAGAAACGCCGGCCCACGTGTCGTCGACGTCCCACAGGCTGGCGACGAACGGCTGGGCACGCCCGCCGCCAGGAACGGCCGCGCGACGCTCAGCGCCCCTCCGCCATGGAGACCGTTCCCGCGGCGGTGCGGCAGGCGGCCAGTACGACAAGACGCGCCTGGCGCACGTTGGCCGTGGCGTGAGCTCCGCAGGTCGAGCGCGCCGGTATCCCGCGATGCCCGGCGCCAGCAGCAGACGTCCTGTTCCGCGTTCGCACCGGAGACCGCATGCCCCGCGAAGTGCACGACCTGGGCGCTGCGGAGCCCCTCCAGGAATGCGGGCCTCGTGCCGCCGGGCCCCGTGAGCACGTAGCGCCGCTCGTAGAGCCCCGCGACCTCCGCGGCCTCGGCTTCGGCTCCGGGCAGATCGGACAGGCCCCGTGGAGCTCCGATCGAACCCGGGGTTGCCGACCGACCGAGCGCTGCGCCGGTCCGGTCCGCTTGACGCTGCAGCGGCCGACGCGCGCACGAAGACCGTTCCGCTCGGGGCCACGCCCAGCGACGTGGTCCTCGACCAGATACCGCTCCGTCTGGCGATCCCAGCAGGCTGGCGAACGGCAAGGCTTGGAGCGAGCCGTCAGGGACGACATGAGCGCCTCGTACGCGCCAATGCCGGCAGCAGCGGCCGTAAGAGCTCGTCGTGCAGGGCCGCGCCGGCTCACGCGGCTTCCGGGGCGGAGGCCCGCGTGCTCCAGCGCCGCCTGGCAGGCCAGCGAGGCGTCGGAGTCGCGCCGGCCGGTACGGCAGCGCGAAGAATGGAGCCCGTCTCGGGTGACGCTCCAGGTCAGCGAGGCGGTCCGAGACCCAAGTGCAGTAGAGCAGCGCCATCCCGTCCGAGCTCGGCCCGCACGCGTCTTGCTCGAGTGCCGCGCCACGGCACGAGGGCCTGAAGTCGGTGCCGCGAGCGCCGGTGGCTGCAGAGCGTCCACGAGCTGTCGCGATGTCCGCGCTCGACGAACGAAAGGGCGCCCTCCGGTCGTCGCCGCGTGTCGAGCTGAAGCGCCACCATGTCGTCGAAGAGCGATGCTCCCCGCGTCGAAGAAGGAGACCTGCAGCCGGCCGTCGCCTGCAGAGACGTCCGCTGCGGCTCCATCTCGCGGATCCCGGCTCAGCAGCTGGGCCTCGGCCGCGTCGGTCCCGGCCGGGCAGCGATCGCGCGCGCGCCAGCAGCAGCCGAGGTGCGGCACCGATGCCCGGAGACCTAGATTCGAAGTATTCGATGGCTCGCTCGAGCAGGCCCGCCGCCGCTCGGGCTCTGCCGAAACGAGGATCTGGCCTTCTGCCTGGGCTCGAGCCATTGCGGTCAGCCGTTCGGCCATTGCCGATTCCCCGACCTGCTGGATCAGCTGCCGTGCCTCCCTCAAGGTCCGGCGATCGCAGCGCTCTCGGGTTCGGGCAGCATCGAGCAGGACGGCTCGCGCGCACGAGAGCATGGCGATGCCTCGCCGCGGCTGCCTGCTTGCCTCGCGACGTCCACCAGTTCGCTGTCTCCGACATGAAGCGCGGCACGAAAGAGTCTGCTCGCGAACCGGCACGCGGCAGCGACCTCGTCCAGGACGTCAAGACGGCGCGTCGCGCTCTGACAGTGCCGAGGATGTCCAAGCCCCCTGACCCGCTCCCTCCAGGCTTCGCGACCATCACCGACGCGCGTGAGGGCCCCGGCAAGGAGGGACAGCACCTTGGCTTCGCTGTCCTGGTCTCGGACCGTGCGGAAGGCATCACGCGACTCGACGGAGATCACCGAGGGCAGCTGTCCGAGCTCACCTCGTTCTCCTCGAAAGAGCGCCATCATCCAGTCGCGCGCGGCCGACCATGTACGCGTAGCGCCTTGCGTTGTGCATCGGCGTCGAGTCGGACCAGCTCCGGTAAGGCGACCTGCCGAATCGCCCTTGTAGTAAGACACGCACGACGACACGCTCGCGCGTCCAGACAGCGTACGGCGCTGCCGCCGGACTGAAGGAGTCGCTGGGAATTGCGGAAGGGTGCGCAGGCGGGTTGCTCGAGTGTCCGTAGAGGCGTTGCGCCTCGTCTAGGGCCTTGTAGCCGAGGGCCTGGGCGCGCGGAGGGTCGCGGGATGGGCCCGACGGAGGGGCCGACGACGCGGTGGCCGCGTCGTGGGCATCGCGTCGCCTGTGGTGCGGAGCAGGGCTTCGCCGACGAGCTCTGCTTTCGTCTTCAAGTCGCTCGCTTCGGCGTGGCCGCCAGGTATGCGTCCGCCCAGGCGTAGAGCAGCTCGTTCTCGAAGTAGTCGCGCAGGACCGAGGGCGCTCATCGGCAAGGCGATCGACGGCGGCCGTCCTTCGGCGGCGGCCGCTCGGGCGCGGGCACGGTCCTCCTCGAGTGTCGACTGCTGGGCTGGCGGCAGCTCGTCGCGGCGCTTCTTCGCCTCCTCGGCCCAGGGCGAGCTCGAGTCGTGTTTCAGGTAGTCGTCCCACGCTTTTCGCGCGGCGTCCACGAGGTGGAGGCTCTTCGAGCGCGAGCGCGCGGTTGAACCAAGCTTCGGCCGGCGCGCCCGGGAGCTCGATCGACTTCTCCGCGGCCTCGAGCGCCTTCGGGATGTCCGACGGCTCGTCGAGGCGGCTGGCGCGCACGAGATAGGCCGCCGCGAGGTCGCTCTGAGAGCTGCGCGTTCTTGGGGTCCTGGGCCGTTGCCGACTCGAGCGCCTTCACGGCGCCGCCCACGTCCCCCGAGACGAGGTACGTGACCGCCAGGGCTCCCAGCGCCTCTGGCGAGGTGTCGCTCTGGGCGCGCTCGCGGATGTGCGCGACGGCGGCGATCACGGCCGGTGATTGCGCGTCGAGGCCCTGCGTCGTCGTCGCCCGAGCGCATGACCACGAGGCGGCCGTGCTGGAAGCCGCCCGTGAGGCGGGGCTCGATGAAGCGGGTCGGGCCCATCGCCTCGGCGAGCTCGGCGACGAGGGGGCCTCCCTGTTGGGGGCGTGCGCGCCAGAGCTGGTGGACGGCCAGGACGAGGCCGGCGGCCGCGGCCAGGCCGGCGGCGATCTGGAATGCGGGGCGGCGATGGAAAGGCAGGACGCGAGGCTGAGAGCTGGAGCCGGCTCCTCGGCTGGCTCTTCCGCCAGGAGGAACTGGACGGTCTCGGCGAAGGTCTCGTAGCAGGTCGAGCAGTCCGCCAGGTGTGCGTCCATCTGTGCGGCCTCGGCGCCGGCTAGACGGCGCTCGGCATGGGCCGCCAGGAGCCCTGGATCGGGATGCCCGCCCCACTACTTGGCACGCTTGCCGGCCCCCTCGGTCAACGATCGAAACCTTCCTGCCCGGCCGACGTCTCTAAACCCCTGAGACGGACGCGGCCCGGCTTATTCAGCGATCTGCTGGGCTCGTCCTTATCCGGCTCGTCCTTATCCGGGCTGAGCACCGCCTCCCAGTCGAGTTCCGCGAGCAGCACCTGCGCCTCCTCCAGGCCAATCCCCTCGGCCTCGAGGTCGGCGCGCAACCGCTTCAGGATGTCCTCTTTCTTGCGGTAGAGGGCCTTCTGGTCGGCCCCCTGGGCGCGGGCGGCCTCCGCGACGGTGAGCCCCGACTGGAAGTGCAGCCGCAGGAACACGCGGTCGCGCGCGGGCAGCCGCGAGAGCGAGCAGCGGATCACCGCGAAAGATCCGGTCGGCGAGGGCCTGGCGCTCGGCCCGCTCGACGGCCTCCGCGGCGCTCTCCGGGCGCACGGGCTCGTGCTCGTGGGGATCGCCGCGGCGGCTCCGTCCGCTGCGGCAGCTGGACGCGGATCGCGTGCAGGTCGTCGCGGTTCAGCCCAATGCGGGGATCGCTCAGCAGCACCTCGCAGGCCTCGTCGAAGCTGAGCCCGTCGCGGAACATCAGCTGCTCGAGACGCAGGGCCACCGGGCCGAGCCGGCGGGCCTCCGCCGACGGGCGCCACTTCCCGAAGCGCTGCACCTGGAAGTCCAGGTAGATCCGGTTGATGACCGTGGTCAGGTAGGTCTTGATCGAGCTGCGGCCCTGCCACTTGCCGAGCACCTCGTACTCGTTCTCGATCAGCCGCGTCTTGACGATCGAGGCGAAGTCCTCGGCGTCCGCCCCTCGCAGGCCGCGCCTGCGCGCACACCCAGCCGATCACCCGCTCGATGACAGGAAGTTGCTCCAGGAACCACTGCTCGTGAGTCATCTCGCCCGCTTCGGAGACCTCCGCGACGGCGACGCCGCCCCGGCTATCCCTCCGGTGGTACGGATGATACGGCCAAAGGCTGAATCCGGCGCCCGCTTCGCTCCACATGGGTCCTCCCTCGTGGATGTATGGGAAAACCGGTGCAAACGTTACAAAGGAGCGGCGTGATAGCCTGTCCGGATGAACATCCTGCTGATCGGGGACGTCGTGGGGAGCCCCGGCCGCGGACATCATGCAGAAGGCGCTGCCGAAGGTCGTCCGCGAAATACGACGTCGACTACGTGCATCGCCAACGTCGAGAACGCCGCGGGCGGCTTCGGCGTGACCAAGGACGTCTGCGACGAGATCCTCGACGCCGGGGTCGACTGCATGACCTCGGGCAACCACATCTGGGACAAGAAGGAGATCCTCGGCGTGATCGACCTGATCCCCCAGCTGCTGCGGCCGCTCAACTACCCCGCCCGCCAGCCGGGCCGCGGCTGGTACGTCGGCAAGCGCGCGAAGAGCGGCGTGCCGGTGGCGACCCTCAACCTCTCGGGCCGGGTCTTCATGCACGGGGCGATGGACGACCCGTTCGCGCTGGGGCTGCGCGAGATCGAGAAGCTGCGCCAGGAGGCCAAGGTGGTCCTGGTGGACATGCACGGCGAGGCCACCTCCGAGAAGACGGCCATCGCCCACTACTTCGACGGCAAGGTCACGGCGGTCGTCGGCACCCACACCCACGTGCCCACCTGCGACCACCGCGTGCTGCGCGGGCGGGACGGCCTTCTGCAGCGACCTCGGCATGACCGGCCCCTACGACTCGGTGATCGGGGTCGAGAAGAGACGCCGTGATCGCGCGCTTCCTGACCGGCATGCCCAACCGCTTCGAGACCGCCAAGGGCGACGCCCGCTTCGCGGCCGTGGTCGATCGACGCCGACGAGGCAGACGGGACGCGCCCGCGAGATCGAGCGGATGCTGCTGTCCGAGGACGACCTCAAGCAGCTCTAAGCCCGGCTATACTCTCGGCGTGCCGGAACGCCCCGGGAGGAAGGCCACGACCGACTTCGCTGGGATGCCGTCCTCGACGCCCTGCCGATCGGGCTCTACGTCGTCGACCGCAACCTCCGGGTGGTGGCCTGGAACCGCGTGCGCGAGCAGGGGCCGCTCGGGCGCCCCGGGCGCGGGCCGTCGGGCAAGCCGCTGCGCGCCGTGCTCGGCAAGGGAGGCTTCGAGGCCACCGAGCCCGTGCTCCGGCGCGTGCTTCGAAGACGGGCCGCCCGCACGAGGAGATCGTCGAGACCCACGGGCGGCCTGTACCACGTGCGGCGGCTGCCGGTGCGGCGCGGCGGCCGGACGAGCCACGTGCTCTCGATGTTCGAGGACATCACCGAGCAGCGCGCGCTGCGAGATGCAGGCTGATCGCGGACGACCGCCTGGCCTTCCTCGGCCAGCTCGTGGCCGGGCGTGGCGCACGAGATCTCGAACCCGCTCGCCGGCATCGCCGGCTGCGCCGAGGCGCTCGCCTCGCTGGCCGCCAAGGGCAGCCGCGACGCGCGCCGCGAGGCGCGCCAGTTCCGCGACCTGATCCGGACGAGGTCGCTCGCTGCGAGCGGATCGTGCGCTCCTGCTCGACTCGTCCTCGGCGCGCGCGGACCGGGCGAGCCCGCCGACCTCGCGCGAGACGCTGGCGCTCGCGCTGCGGCTGCTCGAGCGCCACACGGCGCTTCGCGCGCGTCCGGCTGCGCACCAGCGTGCCCGAGGTGCTGCCGCGCGCGCGGATCGACTCCGACTCGCTCAAGCAGGTCGTGATGGCGCTGGCCGACGAACGCCGCCGCGCGCGATGCCGGCGGCGGCACGCTCCAGGTCTCCGCGGCGGCCGCGCGCGGCCGCGTCGTGCCCTCGACGTCGCTGGACGCCGGCGCCGGCGCTCGCCGAGCGCCTGCGCCGCGCATCTTCGAGCCCTACTTCACCACCGACGTCCCGACCGGGGGCGGGCCTGGGGCTCGCCGTCGCCCGCAGCCTGGTCAGGAGCCGCGGCGGCGATCCTCTCTACCGGCCGCGCGAGGAGCGGCGCGTCTTCCGCGTCGTCCTGCGCGTCGCAGCGAGGTGAACGATGAACGGTACGGGATTTCGCGTGCTCGTCGCCGAGGACGAGGCAGACGTACGGCCTCACGGTCGCCCGCTTCCTGCAGAAGGCGGGCCACGAGGTCAAGCTCTGCGCCACCGGCAAGGACACGCTGAAGGCGCTCGCCGAGGCCGAGTGGGACGTGCTGCTGCTCGACCTCAAGCTGCCCGACGCCGACGGCGTCGACATCCTGGCGACAGGTGCGCAAGGACCACGCCGAGCTGCAGACGATCATCGTCACCGGCTTCGCCAACGTGGAGTCGGCGATCGACAGCATGCGGCTCGGCGCCTTCGACTACCTGACCAAGCCCCCGAACTTCGAGGAGCTGCGGGAGCGCGTGGAGAAGGCCGGCGAGAAGACGCTGCTCGAGCGCGAGAACCGCCGCCTGCGCTTCCAGGTCCAGCGCAACCTGGCGTCCGACATCCTGACGCGCTCGCCCGCGCTGAAGAAGGTGCTGCGCACGCTCGAGAAGGTGGCCGGCGCGCGCACGCCCGTGCTGATCGAGGGCGAGAGCGGCGTCGGCAAGGAGCTGCTCGCCCAGCACGCTGCACCGGCTGTCGCCGCGCGCCGCGCAAGGCGTTCGTGGACCTCAACTGCGCCGCGGTGCCCTCGTCGCTGCTGGAGAGCGAGCTGTTCGGCCACGAGCGCGGCGCCTTCACCGGCGCCGGCAACGAGAAGCCGGGCCTGGTCGAGGTGGCCGACGGCGGCACGCTGTTCCTGGACGAGGTCGGCGAGATGGCCGCCGGAGATCCAGTCGAAGTTCCTGCGCGTGCTCGACAGCGGGACCTTCTACCGCGTGGGCGCCACGCGCAAGCGGCGCGCCGACTTCCGCCTGGTGGCCGCCACCAACCGCGACCTGAAGCGCGAGGTCGCGGCGGGCCGCTTCCGCAAGGACCTGTTCTTCCGCATCCACGGCGTGCGGGTGGTGATCCCGCCGCTGCGCGAGCGGCCCGAGGACGTGCCGCTGCTGGTCGACCACTTCGCGCGCGCGCTGCCCGCTCCGCAAGCGCTTCTCGCCGCAGGCGCTCGCAGGCCCTGCGCCAGTACGACTGGCCCGGCAACGTGCGCGAGCTGCACTTCGCGGTCGAGCGCGCGGGGCTGCTGGCCGAGGGCGACGTGATCGACGTCGCCGACCTGCCGCCCGAGATCGTCGAGAAGACGCGGCCGCGTGTCGCGTGTCGAGCCCGTGCTTCGGCGCCGCCACCGCAGTCGCCAGCGCGCCGCTCGACGACGACGGCCACGGCGACGACGACGACGCTCGGCCCCGGCGCCGCACGCGTGCGCGAGGCGCTCGAGCAGGCCAAGTGGCGGCGCGGCAAGGCCGCCGAGATCCTGGGCGTCTCGCCGCGCACGCTCTACCGCTGGATGAAGCGGATGGGGCTGTAGGGCGCACATCGGCTCGTCTACTTTCCCTAGGGGCGCGGGCCGTGCGCCCCTGTTCCCGTTCGCGTCCAGTTCGCGCTCCAGTGCCGGGTGCCAGTGCCGGGTCCGCAGTGCCAGGTCCCAGTGCCGGGTGCCCAGTGCCGGGTCCCCAGTGGTGGGTCCCCAGTGGCGGGTTCCCGGTCCCGGCTCATCTGGAGACCGAAGGATCACGTCGCTCCTGGCGCGTGTCTGTGGACTTTCGCGCTCTAGGCTGCGAAGGATCGCCGTTCTTCCGTAATCGTGCTCGGCCATCAGTCGGTTGTGTGCCGCGCACAGAAGGCTGATGTTGCCCGGGCTGTGGTCGCCTCCCATCCCGAACGGATGACGGTGATGGAACTCGAGCCTGTGCCGCTCGGAGCAACGCCTCCCTTGCACGTCGACGAAACGGCAGCGACAGCCGTCGCGCTCGACAACGGCACGGCGCACTGCGGCCGGGATGTGGCGTGAAGCGCTGGGCGTGACAGTCTTGGTGGGCGCCTTGCGAGGAGCCTTGCTGTGGCCGAATCGCAGGGCTTCGAGCCGCTCGAGCTTCTCGGTGACGGCCCGCTCGATCACGGCTGCGAGGTCGCCGTCGGGCACCTCCGAGCGCAGCAGCGCCGCAAGCCGCTCGAGCTTGTCGCGGAACGCGGCGCTGGCCGTGAACTGCACCTTATAGCGGCCTGGCGACAGCGCTTCGGTGTCCGAGCGGGCTCGCGGCGTACTGTGATTCGGCGCGGCCGTGCTGAGTCCGAGTTGGCCGCCAATGCGAGCGAAGGCGCGCGGAGAGCGGGCCTCGCCAAGGCCGCCTGATTCGAGGAGCGCGGCCCGAAGCTGTCGGCGCCTCTTCAACTCTGTCGCGGGCAGAGTTCGTCCGCCGAGCCGTGGCCGATCTCGGCTGCGCCAGCCTGCGGATCGGCCGTCACGCCTCTCTGAGGAAAGCCTCCGGATGCCGGAGGTAACGTCCGGCCGTGGCGAGAGCTCGGCGACGAGCCCTCGATCTCGCGCTTTGACAGGTGGCTTGCCCGTCGGAGCAGCAAGTCTCGCAGTTCTCCTCGGTCAGCAGGGGCGCGAGCATGGCGATGCCGCGCAAGTGCGAGGCGCCCGTCTCGCAGCATCTCGAGATGACGCCGTGCTGCGGCCGCTCGCGCGACGGTGATGCGCAGATAGGCCTCGGCCTCCGAGAGGTGAAGCGCCTCCGTGCAGTAGGCGAACATCGACGGAAAGGCCTCACGGGCGTAGAGCCTGCGCTCATCCACCTCGCCGATGTGGGAGACGAGATCGGCTTCGACGCGGCGCGATTGCGACACGAGCTCGCCGAGCCGCGCAGCAGCTCGTCGTCGGGGACGGAGCGAAGCGCAACGGCCAGATTTCGGAACTCATGACATCAATATAGGCAGCGATTCTCAGCGCTTCTCACATTGGCGCAGGACGCGAGCCGCGACGAGCCTTCGCGCGCCGAAGCTCGCGCCCGTGGCCGGCGTCGTGTTGCGAAGGGCTCGTGCGCGCACGAGAGGCTTCTGACCAGACTGAGAGCTCGCACAGATTGCGGATTAGGCGCTCACGAAAGCTGTCAAGGGCTCCTGCGATTTTTTCTAGGCGCGCTCCACGACGATCGGCACGATGGTCCGAGATAGGCCCGAGCGTGTGCGAGACTAGCGCGACCGAGCTGGCCGGAAGGAGGGAAGCCCGGCGCGAATCGACAGAACCCAGCCACTCGCGCACGAGCGCGCACCGGAGCTTCGCCGAAAGCGCTACTCCGGAGCCCGCAGCTTCACGGACAGCTTCCGCGCCGCGCCGTCGCGCCAGACCGTGAGCGTCACCGAGTCGCCCGGCTTGTAGCCTCCGAGGCGGCCCAGCAGGTCCGAGACGCTCCGCACCGGCTTGCCGTCGATCTCCTGCACGACGTCGCCCGGTGATGACGCGGCCGCTGCGGCGGTCGAGGGAACGTGCCCTGGAGTCCCGCGGCGGCCGCCGCCGAGCCCTGGTAGACCTGGCGGATCAGCACGCCCTCGACGCCGAGCCGCCGCGTGACGGCCGCGCTCAGCTGGTCGTCGAAGCCCACGCCGATGATCGGCCGCACGACGCGGCCGTGCGCGATCAGCTCCGGCACGATGCGGGCCACCGTGTCGACCGGGACCGCGAAGCCGATTCCGGCGCTGGCACCGGACGGGCTGTAGATCGCGGTGTTGACGCCGATCAGCCGGCCGCCGCTGTCGAGCAGCGGGCCGCCCGAGTTGCCGGGGTTGATCGCGGCGTCGGTCTGGATCACGTCGAAGATGTTGACGTTGCTCGCGCTCTGGATCGTGCGGCCGAGCGCGCTCACGATGCCGGTCGTGAGCGTGAAGTCGAGACCGAACGGGTTGCCGATCGCGTAGACCTTCTGGCCGACCTGCAGGCCCGTGCTGGTGCCGACCCGGAGCGGGGCGAGCTTGTCGCGCGGCGCGTCGATCCGCAGCACCGCGAGGTCCTGGTCGCGCGCGACGCCCACGGTCCTCGCCTCGTACTCGACGTCGCCGAGCGTCACCTTCTGCGAGTCGGAGTCCTGCACCACGTGGAAGTTCGTCACCACGTGCCCGAGCTCGTCCCACACGAAGCCCGAGCCGCTGCCGGTCGGCACCTCGAACACGTTGCGCGTCCAGACGTCCATGCGCTCGGCCTGCGTGGTGATGAATGCCACCGAGCGCGACGCGCCCTTGAAGAGCGCGATCGTGTGCGATTCCTCGGCGTCGAGGCCGGACGAGGCGGCGACGGGCCGCTGGGCGGCGGCGGTCGCCGGGTCGGCGGCGGGCTGCGTCTCGCCCGCGGGAGAGCCCGCGGGAGAGCCCAGCGGGAGAAACGGCGCGCTGAAGCCCGGTCGAGACGAAGAGCCCGAGCACCACGCCCAGAGCCAGGCTTGCGACGAAGAACAGGCGCGACCTGAGTGTCATTGTGCCGCTCCGTGGCAGTAAGGGAGGTCCTTCCCGGATCATAGCGCGCCGCTCCTGGACTTGGCCGGTCGGGCCATATCAGAATGACCGTCACGAGATGAACCAGAAAGGCTTCGACTTCGGCGAGGAGCCCGAAGACCGCGCCGAGCCGGGTGCGCGCGACGCGCGGCCCGCGGAAGCGCGCGAAGCCCCCCGAGCGCGCGACGCCAGGCCGGCGAGCGCTCCGAAGCCCGAGCCGGGCGGGCGGCGCGCGCTCAGCGTCTCCGAGCTCACCGACCGCATCCAGGGCGTGCTCGAGACCGAGTTCTTCGACGTCTGGGTCGAGGGCGAGATCTCGAACCTCAAGCTCGCGAGCTCCGGCCACTGGTACTTCTCGCTGAAGGACGACAAGGCCGCGCTTGCGCGCGGTCGTCTGGCGCAACGACGCCCGGCTCGTGCGCTTCAAGCCGAAGGACGGCATGAAGGTGCTGGCGCGCGGGCAGCTGCGCGTCTACCCGCCGCGCGGGGCGTACCAGCTCTCGGTCCAGGTGCTCGAGCCGCTCGGCAAGGGCTCGCTGCAGCAGGCGTTCGAGGAGCTGAAGGAGAAGCTCGAGCGCGAGGGCCTCTTCGCGCAGGCGCGCAAGCGGCCGCTGCCGATGCTGCCGCGGCGGATCGGTGTCGTCACCTCCCCCACCGGCGCGGTGCTCAAGGACATCCTGCGCGTGCTGCGCTCGCGCTACGCGAAGCTCGAGGTGCTCGTCTACCCCGCGCACGTCCAGGGCGACGACGCCGCCGGCGACGTGGCGCAGGGCATCCGCGCGCTCAACAAGCTCAGCGCGCGCCCGGGCGGGCCGCGGCTCGACGTGATCGTGCTCGCGCGCGGCGGCGGCAGCCTCGAGGACCTGTGGGCCTTCAACGAGGAGGGAGTCGCGCGCGCGATCGCCGCCTCGCAGATCCCGACGATCTCCGCCGTCGGCCACGAGACCGACTTCACGATCGCCGACTTCGTCGCCGACCTGCGCGCGGCGACGCCGTCGGCCGCGGCCGAGCGCGTGGTCCAGGCCAAGGAGGAGCTGCAGGCGCGCGTGCGTGCGCTCGACGAGAGGCGTGACGCGGCGCTGCGGCTGCGGCTCGCGCGCACGCGGGCGCGCGTCGAGTCGGCGGCGGTCCACCGCGTCTTCGCCGCCGAGCGCAACCGCATCCGCAACCTCGCGCAGCGCACCGACGAGCTGCTGCGCCGCTCCGAGACGGGCCTGCGGCGCGGGCTCGAGCGGGGTGCGGCGCACGCGCGGCGGCTGCGCGAGAGGCTCGAGGCCTTCCGGCTCGACCGCCAGCTCGCCGCGCGGCGCGAGCGAATGGCGGGCCTGGACGGGCGGCTGACCGCGCTGTTCCGCGCCGAGACCGAGAGGCGCCGCGCGCGGCTCGGGCGGCTCGCGGCCTCGCTCGACGGCCTGTCGCCGCTCTCGGTGCTCGGGCGCGGCTACGCGCTCGTCTGGGACGAGGCCCGCGGCCGACTGGTCCGCAGCGCGCTCGAGGTCGCGCCGGGCGAGGCTCTTCGCATCCGGCTCCACCAGGGTGCGCTCCGCGCCACCGTGAATTCGAGGGAGAACGAGTGACCGACACCCCCAGCTTCGAGCAGGCGCTCCAGCAGCTCGAGCAGATCGTGCAGAAGCTCGAGAAGGGCGAGCTGCCGCTCGAGGACTCGCTGAAGCTCTACGAGGACGGCATCCGGCTGTCGCGCCTGTGCCACGCGAAGCTCGAGGAGGCCGAGGGCCGCATCGAGGTGCTGCTGAAGGACGCGCGCGGCGAGCCGGTGACGGACGCCGCCGGCCGGCCGAAGACGCGGCCGGTCCCGGCGGGCGACGAGGACGAGAGGTGACGGCGACGGCCGCGCCCAGCGCCAGCGCGGCGGCGGTGGCGGCGCTGCGCGCCGAGATCGAGGCCGCGCTCGAGGCGGCGCTGCCGCCCGAGAGCGCCTGGCCCGAGACGATCCACCGCGCGGTCCGCTACAGCCTGTTCGCGGGCGGCAAGCGCATTCGTCCCGTGCTCGTGCTCGCGGCGGGCGAGGCCGTGGGCGGCGCGCGCGCGGAGCTTCTGCCGCTCGCCTGCGCGGTGGAGATGATCCACACCTACAGCCTGATCCACGACGACCTGCCCGCGATGGACAACGACGACCTGCGCCGCGGCAAGCCGACCTCGCACAAGGTCTTCGGCGAGGCGATCGCGATCCTGGCCGGCGACGCGCTGCTGACGCGCGCGTTCCACCTGCTCGCGGAGCTGCCCGCGGGCGCGAGCGACGCGCTCGTGCGCCGGCGGCTCGCGGCGAGCGCCGAGCTCGGCCTCGCCTGTGGTACGACAGGCCTGATCGGCGGGCAGGTGATGGACCTCGAGTCCGAGGGCAAGGCGATCGACGCGGCCTCGCTCGAGCGGCTGCACCGCGCGAAGACCGGCGCGCTCTTGAGCGCGAGCGTGCGCGGCGGGGCGATCCTCGGCGGCGCGAGCGAGGAGGAGCTGGCGCGACTCACGCGCTACGCCGACGCGATCGGCCTCGCGTTCCAGGTCGTCGACGACGTGCTCGACGCGACCGAGGACGCCGCCCGGCTCGGCAAGACGGCCGGCAAGGACCAGGCGGCGCGGAAGGCGACCTACGTGAGCGTGCACGGCCTCGAGCGCGCGCGGCAGCTCGCGGCCACGCTCCGCGAGGACGCGCTCGCCGCGCTACAGCCGCTCGGCCCGCGCGGGGCCCTGCTCGCGGCTCTCGCGCGCGAGATCGTCGACCGCCATTCCTGAGGCCATGACGCGGCTCGACGTGTGGCTCGCCGAGCAGGGTCGGGCCGAATCGCGCGAGAAGGCGCAGGCGCTCGTGATGGCGGGCCGCGTGCGCGTCGACGGCCGGCCCGCCACCAAGCCGGGCACGCGCCTGCGCGAGGGCGCCTCGGTGGAAGTGGACGCGGGTCCCGGGCACGTCGGTCGCGGCGCCCTGAAGCTGCGCGGCGCGCTCGACGCCTTCGCCATCGATCCCGCGGGGTGCGTGGCCGTGGACATCGGCGCGTCGACGGGCGGCTTCACCGAGACGCTGCTCGAGCGCGGCGCCGCGCGCGTCTATGCCGTCGACGTCGGCCGCGGGCAGCTCCACGAGCGGCTGCGCCAGGACCCGCGCGTCGTCGTCCGCGACCGCACCAACGCGCGCGCGCTGTCGCCCGCGACGGTGCCCGAGCCGTGCGCGCTCGCGGTGATGGACGTGTCCTTCATCTCGGTGCGCAAGATCCTGGAGGCGCTGCTTTCGGTGCTCGCGCCGGGCGCGAGCGCCGTGGTGCTGGTCAAGCCCCAGTTCGAGGTGGGCCGCGCGCAGGTCGGCAAGGGCGGGATCGTGAAGGATCCCGCGCTGCACCTGCAGGCGCTCCGCGACGTGGCGGCGTCCGCCGAAGGCCTGGGTTACGCCGTGCGCAACGCGTGCGCGTCGCCGGTGACGGGCGCCACGGGCAACCGCGAGTTCTTCCTGCACATAGCACCGGGAGCCGCGCGTCTCGCGGCCGACGCGCTCGATCAGGTCCTCGGAAAGGCGGTCTCGCCATGAACACGATCGGGGTCCTCGCGCGGCCCGACCTCAAGGAGGCGAGCGCGGTGCTCGCCGAGCTCACCTCGTGGCTGCGCGCGCGCGGCGTGCGCGCGTGCCTGGAGGAGAAGACCGCCGCGCTCGCGGGGAGCGGGCCCGCGGCCACCTGCCTGGTCGCCTCCGGCCGCGACGTGGCCGGGCTCGCCGACGCGCTCGTGGTGCTCGGAGGCGACGGGACGCTGCTCGCCGCGAGCCGCCTGCTCGACAAGGAGATCCCGGTGCTCGGCGTGAACTTCGGCAGCCTGGGCTTCCTGACCGAGATCGCACTCGGCGAGCTCTACCCGACGCTCGAGGGCGTGCTCGCGGGACGCTACACGCACGAGGAGCGGCGCCTGCTGCGCGCGGACGTGCACCGCCGCGGCCGGGCGGTGGTCACGGCCGACGTGCTGAACGACGTCGTGATCACCAAGGCCGGTCCCTCGCGGATCATCGAGCTCGAGGTCTCGGTGGGCGGCGCGTTCGTGTCGTCCTTCCGCGCCGACGGCATCATCGTCTCCTCTCCCACCGGCTCGACCGCCTACAACCTCGCCGCCGGCGGCCCGATCCTGAGCCCGACGCTGCCGGCGATCGTGGTCACGCCGATCTGCCCGCACATGCTCGCGAACCGCCCGCTCGTGGTGCCCGACGAGTCGAGGATCGAGCTGCGCCTGCGCGCGGCGCGCGACGTCGACGTCTACGTCGCGCTCGACGGCCAGGAGACCTTCGCCTTCAGCGACGACGACCACGTGACGGTCACCGGCAGCCCGCGGCGGCTCAAGCTCGTGAAGGCTCCCGGCCGCGACTACTACGAGGTGCTGCGGACCAAGCTCAAGTGGGGCGAAGCGGGGGCGCTGGCTGCGAGGCGCTCGGACCTCAAGTAATCCATCGCCCGACCTCAGCGCGGCCCGACCGCCGTCATCCAGGGGAACACGTAGGCCTGGAGCATCGCCAGCAGCCCCACGAGGCTCGTGAGCACGAGGCTGTGGACGAGGACACGGCGCAGGATCTCGCCCTCGCGGCCGACCGCTCCCACGCCCGCCGCGCCGACCGACAGGTTCTGCGGGCTGATCATCTTGCCCATCACGCCGCCGGAGCTGTTGGTGGCCGCGGCCAGCAGCGGGTCGATCCCCGCGATCCGCGCCGTCGTCGCCTGCAGCGGACCGAAGAGCGAGTTCGAAGCGGTGTCGCTGCCGGTGACGAACACGCCCAGCATGCCGATGAAGGCGGAGAAGAACGGGAACAGCACGCCCGTGGCGGCCAGTGCCAGCGCCAGCGAAGACGTCATGCCCGAGTAGTTCATCACCGTCGCGATCGAGAGGATGAAGGCGATCGTGACGATCGGGAGCCGCAGCTGGCGGAGCGTGCTCGCGAAGCTGACGAAGAAAGTCCGCGCCTTGAGCCCGGCCGCCATCATCGGCAAGAACGCGACGACGGCCGCCGCGAAGACGAGCGTGCCGGCGGTGCTCAGCAGCTCGAGGCGGTAGCGCAGCGGGTAGGGCGTCGGCTGGGCCACGATCGGCGGCTCGCGCACGACCAGCGGCGTCGCCTGGCCGTCGACGACGGCGACGGAGCCAGGCCAGGCGGTATCCCAGGCCACCTTCTTGAGCCAGGGGGCGGCGAGCTGGCCTCCCAGCACCACGAGCACCAGCACCGCATACATCGCGTAGGCGCGCGCGACGCGGCCGGGACTGTCGCTCGTCGCCGCGTCCGGCGCCGCCACGGCGTCGGTCGGGGTCCCGCGGTAGACCTCGCGCGGCTGCCAGACGCGGAGCAGGAGCGCGAGCGACCCGAGGCAGGCGAGCGCCGCCAGGATGTCCGTGAGCTCGGGTCCCACGAAGTTCGACACCGCGAACTGCACGAGCGCGAAGCTCACGCCCGCTGCCAGCACGGCCGGCAGCACCTCCAGCATGCGCCGCCAGCCCGCGAGCAGGACGACGAGATACGCGGGGATCAGTACCGAGAAGAACGGCAGCTGCCGTCCCACGACTGCCGAGAGGTCGCGGGTCGTCGACGCGACGTCGCGGCCGAGGATCGGCGCGAGCAGGCCGCCGAGCGTCGTGATCGGAGTGCCGATCGAGCCGAAGGCCACGGGGGCGGTGTTGGCGACCAGCGCCAGCACGGCCGCGGCGACGGGCTCGAAGCCGAGCCCGGCGAGCATCGCCGCGCTGATCGCGACGGGCGCGCCGAATCCCGCGATGCCCTCGACGAGCGCGCCGAAGCCGAAGGCCACGAGCAGCGCCTGCACGCGGCGGTCGGCGGTGAGCCGTGCGAGCGAGCGGCGGATCACGTCGAAGTCGCCGCTGGCGACCGTCAGGTTGTAGAAGAAGACCGCGCTCACCACGACCCAGCTGATCGGCCAGAGGCCGAAGGCCATGCCGTGGGTGACCGCGGAAGCCGCCAGGCCGAGCGGCATCCCCCACACGAGCCAGGCGAGCGCGAAAGCGCTGGACGCGCCCGCCACCGCGGCCTTCCACGGCGCGGCGCGCAGGATCGCGAGCGCCGCGGCCAACACGACGAGCGGGAGCGCGGCGACGATCGCCGAGAGCGCGACGCTTCCGCCGACGGGGTCGTACGCCTGGTGAAAGCTGGGCGTCATGGCCGCCGATTCTATTCCGCGAGCGACCTCGGCGGGGCGGCGCGACGAATCCGCGACCGGGACACGATGCACCTCTTCGCCCTTGCCCGCGGGAGTTCCGCTTCCCCCGCCCCTCGACTTCTATCCCGAGAGGCGGGAGCCGGGCTCGCTCGAGGTGCTCGTCGGCGCGCGCCCGCCTGGTGCCCTTCAACCTGGCCGCGACCCTCGTCTTCCTGCTGGCGGTCGGCCACACGTTCGTGGCCCAGCTCTTCATGCGCCTCGCGCACGGATCCAGGAGCGCAGCGACGCGCAGGCCCGGGCCGCGGGCCGAGAGCCGGCGCCGAGCATCAGGGCGGAGCTCGTGCACTTCGTCGGCGAGGTGGAGGTCGTCTTCGGGCTGTGGGCCGTGGTGCTCGTGGCCGTGATCGTGGCCTTCTACGACTGGCCGACCGCCGTGCCTATCTCGACGGCGGCGTCGCCTTCACCGAGGCGCTCTTCGTGGTCGTGATCATGGCGCTCGCCTCGAGCCAGCCGATCCTCGCCCTCGCCGAGCGGACGCTCGCGCGCGTGGCCGCGCTCGGCGGCGCAACGCCGGCCGCGTGGTGGCTCACGATCCTCACGCTCGCCCCGCTGCTCGGGTCGCTCATCACGGAGCCCGCGGCCATGACGATCGGCGCGCTGCTCCTCGCGCGCCAGTTCTACGACCTGCGTCCGAGCCCGTGGCTCGCCTACGCGACGCTCGGCGCGCTCTTCGTGAACATCTCCGTCGGCGGCACGCTCACCCACTTCGCGGCGCCTCCCGTGATCATGGTCGCGCGTCCCTGGAGCTGGGACACGCCCTTCATGCTGTCGCACTTCGGCGGGAAGGCGGTGCTCGGGATCCTCGCGGTGAATGCCCTCACCTTCCTCGTCTTTCGCCGGGAGCTGCGGCGGCTGCGCCGACCGCGCGACGCAAGCGCAAGAGGCGAGCGCGGCGCTCGCGCCCGTGCCGGGCTTCGTTACCGCCCTCAACCTCGGCTTCATGGCCTGGACCGTCGCGAACGCGCACCATCCCCCGCTGTTCCTCGCCGGCTTCCTCTTCTTCCTCGGGTTCGCGCGGGCCACGGCCGCACACCAGGGCAGCCTGGACCTGAAGCCGCCGCTGCTCGTCGGCTTCTTCCTCGCGAGCCTGGTGGTCCACGGCGGCCTCCAGGGCTGGTGGATCGCTCCGATCCTCGCGAAGCTCGACGCGGTCCCGCTCTTCCTCGGAGCCGCCCTGCTCACCGCGTTCAACGACAACGCGCTCGTGACCTACCTCGCGACGCTGGTGCCCGGGCTGTCGGACGCGGGCCGCTACGCGATCGTGGCCGGAGCGGTGACCGGCGGCGGCCTCACCGTGATCGCGAACGCCCCGAACCCGGCCGGCCAGTCGATCCTGTCGCGCTCGTTCGAAGGCGGGATCGCGCCGCTCGGACTGCTGGCCGGCGCGAGCCTGCCCACGCTCGTCTTCGCAGCAATCTTCATGCTCTGGCAGTAGCGCGCGGCTAGTTGCGGGCGATCGTGCAGGCCCCGCCGACGACGTCGGACCCGCGCACGGCGCCGACCAGGGTCATGACGTCCGGGCCTGCCGTTCCCGTGAACGTCACCGGGGCGAAGCCGGGGCTCGTAATGGTGAAGCTCACCGTTCCCGTCTCGCTGATTCTTCCCTCGACGATGCCCTGGCGCGAGTCGTCCTGGTACGTCCCGCGAAGGTCGAGACCCTCCTGGGTGATCGACACGCCACGGTCCGTAGTCTCCGCCCGTCCATCGGGCAGTGACGCTCCTGACCGGGACGTTCAGGGTTGCCACGGCCGACCCTCCCTCGCTGCTGCTGACGGTCACCGTTGCGAGTAGTCCCCCGCGGTGGCGTAGACGTGAGTGGTCGCCTCGCCGCGTCGCGGTGTCGCCGTCTCCGAAGTCCCAGGTAAAGGACAAGGAATCGCCGGTGGGATCCGACGCGAGCCGGCTCTCGAGAGTCACCAACGTGCCGACGATCGCGCCGGCCGGCGCGATCGCGATCGTGCCTGCGGAGAACCCCACGGTGGGTGCTACCGGCGAGAACTCCGACTGCGCGTCGCAGCCGGCCGCGATCACGGCGAGGCTCCCGACGACCGCCCTGACTGCCTGCCATTGAATCCGCTTGGTCATGTCCCCCTCCTTGTCGTATCTGCAGACAACATCGCTCCGCAGGCAGCGCTGCGCCCTATCGAAAGCCTCACTTTTGGCTGAAGAGAGCCGGAGTCAGGATGGCCGGGCTCTTGCGCCCTGCCTTACACTGCGTCAGTGGCGATGACCGTGCAGTTCGCCGGGTTCGTCTTCGACGAAGATCGACGCCAGCTGCTTCAGGGCGGTGAGGTCCTGCACCTCGAGCCAAAGGCCTTCGACCTGCTGGCCCTGCTGCTCTCGCGCCGGCCGAACGCCGTCTCGAAGGCGGAGATACGCGAGGCCATCTGGCCGGGCGCCAACGTGAGCGAGTCCTCGTTGCCTGGCCTCGTCGGCGACCTGCGCGGGGCGCTCGGCGACGATCCGAAGCACTCCCGCTTCATCCGGACTGTCCCCCGCTACGGCTATGCCTTCTGCGGGGACGTCGTGGTCGGCAGCGCCCCTGCCCCGGCGCACGCTGTCCGATGGACGGCCGTGTGGGCGGCACACGAGGTCCCCCTCCCTGACGGCGAGCACCTGATCGGACGGGGCGAGGACTGCCGCATACGAAGCGACTCGACGAGCGTCTCCCGCCATCACGCGGTGGTCCGCGTCACCTCCGAGCGGCTGCTCGTCGAGGACCTCGGCAGCCGGAACGGTACCTGGGTGCACGGCCGCCGCCTCGCGGGCCCGGCAGAGCTCAGCGCCGGTGACGCGGTGCGCGTCGGCCCCGAGGTGATCCGGTTCGTGACCGCGCGCCACGACGACTCGACGGTCGCGGACTGATGCGAGGCCGCCGCGCGCAGGTCAGGCGCGGCCTTCCGAAGCCGCCCGCTGCGCGGCCGAGCGGCGCGCGTGGACCATCCGCAGCGCCACACCGCAGCTCGCCGTGCGCGAGCGCACGCTGTCGGCGCGGCTCGTGAGGATGATCGGCACGCGCGCGCCCAGCACCAGGCCGGCGCTGTCGGCGTTGGCCAGGAAGCTGAGCTGCTTCGCCAGGCTGTTGCCCGCCTCGAGGTCGGGGGCGAGCAGGATGTCGGGGTCGCCGGCGACCTCCGAGCGGATGCCCTTCGTGCGCGCCGCCTCGCGGCTGATCGCGTTGTCGAAGGCGAGCGGGCCGTCGAGCAGGCCGCCCGTGATCTGGCCGCGCTCCGCCATCTTGCACAGCGCCGCCGCGTCGATCGTGGACTGCATCTTGGACGTCACCGTCTCGACGGCGGACAGGATCGCCACCTTCGGCAGCGCCACGTCCAGCGAGCGCGCGAGGTCGATCGCGTTCTGCACGATGTCCACCTTGTCCTCGAGCGTGGGAGCGATGTTGATCGCGCCGTCCGTGATGATCAGCACCTTCGGGTAGGTGGGCACGTCCATCAGGAACACGTGGCTGATGCGGCGGCCCGTGCGCAGCCCGACCTCCTTCGCGACCACCGCGGACATCAGCTCGTCGGTGTGGAGGCTGCCCTTCATCAGGACTTCCGCCTCGCCGGCGCGCACGAGCTCCACCGCCTTCGCGGCCGCGGCGTGGCTGTGCGGGACGTCCACGATCCGCACGCCGTCGAGCGCGAGGCCGGCCTCCTTCGCGACCGACGCGATCTTCGCGGCAGGGCCCACCAGGATCGGCACGATCAGCTTCAGGCGCGCCGCGTCCATGGCGCCCGCGAGCGCCGACGCCTCGCATGGATGGGCGACCGCGGTCGTCGCCGGGGCGAGGCCGCTGCAGAGCGCCAGCAGCTGCTCGTACTTGCCGGAACCTGTTTTCATCGCGAACGGATTCTATCCCGCCGCCGAAAAGGCTTGCCTGCGTGGTGCCGCGGCGCTAGGCTCGATCGTCAGGAGGGCCCCATGAAGGCGCGTCATTTCGCACCGGCCCTGGCTCTTTCTCTCGTCGTGGCGCTCGCCGGCCCGTCGGCCGAAGCCCAGCACCGCGGCGGCGGCGGTGCGGCGGCTCACGCGGTGGCGGCGGCTCACGCGGTGGCGGCGGTGGCTGGCACGGCGGTGGAGGCTCCCACGGCGGCGGTGGCGGCTGGCACGGCGGCGGCGGGCGCGGCGGCGGCTACGGCTACGCGGTGCCGCGCGGGGGCGGCGGCGGCTGGCATGGCGGCGGCGTGGCCGGCGCTCGCCACCCCCGGGGTGGCACCGGCTACTACGGCCGCTACTACGGGGGCCACTACGGCGGCTACCGCGGGTACTACGGGGGCGCTACGGAGGCTACTACCGGCCGTACTACCCGTACTACTACGGCGGCTACTGGCCGTACTACGGCTCGTCCTTCGCGCTCTCCTTCGGCTGGGGCTGGCCGTACTACTACAACAACGTCGCGCCCTACGCGGGCGTGTCCTACGGCTACGCGCCGAGCGATTCGTCCGGATATTCGATGCAGGCACCGGGCTACGGCGAGCGGGTCTACCGCGACGACGAGCGGCCGGCGCCCGAGCCGCGCGAGGCCGAGCCAGAGGTCGTGACGACCCGCGAGACGGGCTCGCTCCGCCTCGAGGTTCGCCCGGAAGACACGTCGGTCTACGTGGACGACGGCTTCCGTGGAACCGCGCGCGAGGCGCGCATCCTCCGGCTCGGCGCGGGCCGTCACACGATCGAGCTGGTCCGCCCGGGCTACGCGATCGAGCGGCACGAGGTGGAGATCGTGACCGGCGAGCGGAGCGACCTGCTCGTCGAGATGCGCCGCTAGGCGATCAGCCGGACCCGCCGGGCGATCAGGCTTCGAACTTCACCCGCTGCGCCTGCTTCTGGGCGACGAGCGCGAGCTCCATCGCGCGGAAGCAGTGCGCCTGCGGCATCGCGGTCTCGGTCCGGTTGAGCACGTCGTCGACGAGCTGCGGGCCGTAGTTGAGCGGGGCGTCCGCGCAGTCCACGTAGCGGGTCTCCTTCCCGTCCACGAGGAAGAGGTGGCTGCCTCCCTGCCGCGGGCCGCCGAGGTCGATGTTCTTGCGGATCTCGATGAACCCGTTCGAGCCGAGGATCGTGAGCCGGCCGTCGCCCCAGGTCGCGAGCCCGTCGGGAGTGAACCAGTCGACGCGGATGTAGCCGGCGCCCTTGTCGCCGCGCAGCATCACGTCGCCGAAGTCCTCGAGCTCCGGGTACTGCGGGTGGTGGGTGTTGCCGACCTGCGAGGCCACGACCTCGGCCTTCGTCGAGCCCGTGAAGAACAGGAACTGGTCGAACTGGTGCGAGGCGATGTCGCACAGGATGCCGCCGTACTTCGCGCGCTCGAAGAACCAGGCGGGCCGCGTCTTTGCGTTCAGCCGGTGCGGGCCGAGGCCGATCGTCTGGACCACGTCGCCGATCGCGCCGGCCTTCACGAGCTCGCCGGCCTTCACGGTGGCCCGGTTCTCGAGCCGCTCGCTGTAGCAGATCGAGTAGATGCGCTTCGTCTCCGCCTGGACCTTGCGCACCTCGGCAAGCTGCTCGAGCGTCGTGATGCCGGGCTTGTCGGCCATGAAGTCCTTGCCGTGCTTCATCACGCGGATGCCGAGCGGGGCGCGCTCGCTGGCGACCTTGGCGCTCACGACCAGCTTGACCGCGCCGTCCTCGAGGATTTCCCGCTCGTCCTTGACGCGCTTCGCCTGCGGGAAGCGCTTCGAGTAGGCGGCCGCGAGGTCGTCCTCGGGCGCGTAGAAGGACACGAGCTCGCCGCCGCCGCGGATCACCGCCTCGGTCTGGCCGTTGATGTGGCCGTGGTTGAGGCCGATCGCGGCGAAGCGGATGCGCGCGGGCTTCGGCGCAGCGGCAGCGGGCTGCTGCGCGGCCGCGCGACGCGGACGCGCCGCGGCGAGCGCCGTCGCGGCGACGCCGGTGAGCGACTGACGGAGGAAAGCGCGACGGTCGTTCGGATTCTTCATGGCGGCGCGATCGTACCACCGCCCCGAAGCCGCGGCGGTCGCGTTACGAGGGGAAGCCCATGCGCCGCACGAGGTCGAGGTAGCGCGGGTCGGATCGCAGGGGGGCGAGGCGCGGATCGATGCGGAGGTACGCGAGCACGGTCGAGCGCTCCTGATAGGCCCGCTCGAGCCACTCGAAGGCGCGGTCCTTCTCGCCGAGCCCGGAGTGGATGAGCGCGAAGTAATAGGACGGGACGTAGTTCGTGCGGGAGCGCTCCTCGAGCGCCTTCAGCACCTCGAGCGCCTGGGCCCGCTGCCCGAAGCGCGCGCTCGCGTGCGCGAGCGAGGTCCGGATGTTGAGGCTCTTCGACAGCTCGGTCGCCTGCTTGAGCGAGGCGAGCGCTTCCGTCCCCATCCCCTTCTCTTCGTACGACAGCCCGATCCCCCAGCGAGCCACCGCGAGCTTGGGCTCCGCCCGGCTCACCTCGACCAGCTCCTCGAGTGCTTCGTCGTAGCCGCCCTGGAAGTAGGAGAGCAGCGCGCGGTTCGCGCGCAGCGACGGCTCGCGTGGATCGAGCTCCTCGGCCTTCCGGATCTCCGCGATCGCCTCGGGCATGCGCCCGGACGCCGCGAGGAAGCGGCTGTAGGAGAAGTGGGCGTCGGCGAAGTTCGGCCGCAGGTCGAGGGCCTTGCGGAACTCCCGATCGGCGCCCGCCCAGTCCCACTCGTAGTAGGCGCGGATGTAGGCGAGGGACGCATGGGCCTCGGGCAGCGTCTCGTCGAGCTCCACCGCCTTCTGCGCGGCCGCGCGCGCCTTGGGGAAGACCTCGGCGGGCGCCTGCGAGCTGTAGAAGGGCAGCACCGCGTAGTAGCTGGCGATCCCCGCGTGCGCCGCGGCATAGTCGTCCTGGAGCGCGAGCGCCCGCTCGAACTGCTCGCGAGCCCCGCGCAGGCCCTCCTTCGCTCCCCTCGTCGAGCAGGAAGCGGCCGCGCAGGTAGGCCTCGTAGGCCTTGGCGGCGACGGGGCGCTTCGGCGCGAGACGGCTGCGCTCGTCGACCGTCAGCTCGGCCTCGATCTGCCCGGCGATCGCTCCGGCGATCTCCCCCTGCAGGGCCAGCACGTCCCCGAGCTCCCGCTCGAAGCTCCTCGCCCACAGGTGGGTCTCGCTCGCGCCCTGGATCAGCTCGGCCGTGATGCGCACGGTGTCGCCGGAGCGGGTGAACGAGCCTTCCACGACGGCCTCGACGCCCAGCTCGCGCGCGATGTCGCGGAGCCGCTGCTTCGTTCCCTTGTACTGCATCGCCGACGTCCGCGAGATGACCTTCACGGAGCGGATCTGCGCCAGGCTCGCCGTCAGCGCGTCCGTCATGCCGTCGGCGAAGTAGTCCTGCGCGGGATCGCCCGAGAGGTTCTGCAGCGGAAGCACCGCGAGCGACCGCAGGCGGGAGCTCTCGCGCGCGCCGAACAGGCGCTCGCGGACGCCTCCGGCGTCGAGAGCGACGGCGACGGCCAGCGCGAGAGCCACGCCGCCCGCCGCGAGCTTCAGGATCGCGCCGCCGGCGAGCCGGGACCGGCGGCACGGCGGCCGAAGCACTTCCGATGCTCGAGCTCTCGCGCAGCGCGAAGGCCAGGTCGCGGGCCGACTGGAAGCGACGCTCGGGCGCCTTCTCGAGGCAGCGGCGCACGACGCGCTCGAGCGGCAGACGCGGCGGCTGTCGGGCGCGCAGCGGCTTCGGCTCGTCCCGCAGGATCGCGCTCATCGTCTCGGCGCTCGACGCGCCCGCGAACGCGCGCCGGCCGGACAGCATCTCGTAGAGCACGGCGCCGAAGGAGAAGAGGTCGGAGCGCGGGTCGGTCGCGAGCCCCTTCACCTGCTCCGGCGACATGTAGCCGATCGTCCCCATGACGACACCCGGCTGGGTCCCGGCCGTGGCGGTCGGGGCCTCGGTCGCCGGCTCGTCGCTTCTTTCCGGGTGCGTCAGCTTCGCCAGACCGAAGTCGAGGATCTTCACGCGGCCGTCGCGCGTGACGAAGAGGTTCTCGGGCTTGAGGTCGCGGTGGACGATCCCCTTCTCGTGAGCCGCGGCCATCCCGTTCGCGATCTGGACGGCGTACTCGACCGCCTGGCCCTCGGGAAGCGCGCCCGCCCGCGAGCCGCTCGCGCAGCGTCTGCCCTTCGAGCAGCTCGAAGACGACGAAGGGCGACCCGGCCTCGGAGCCGATGTCGTGGATCGTGAGGATGTTGGGATGGTTGAGGGCCGAGGCGGCGAACGCCTCCTGCTCGAAGCGGCGCAGCCGGTCCTTGTCCTGCGTGACGCTCTCGGGCGAGCACCTTGACCGCGACCTCGCGGCGCGAGCCGCGTGTCGCGCGCCCGATACACCTCGCCCATGCCGCCCGCGCCGAGGGGCGCGAGGACTTCGTACGCGCCCAGCCGTGCGCCGGGTGCCAGGGGCATCGGGAGGTTCGCGAGATTCTAGCGGCGCCTGTGCGGGCCGTCGAGCCCTGGTCAGGGCAAGCGCAGGACGTTGTCGGGCTCGGACGGCGGCACGAGCGCGATCGAGTCGATCGCGACCGGCCCGCCCGAGCGAAGCACGACGCGCAGGTCGGCCCCGCCCGAGTCCGCGTAGAAGTAGGGCAGGCGGAGCCGGAAGGGCCCGGAGACGGTCGCGTCGCGCCAGCGCGTGACGGCGACCGAGCCGCTCTCGGCCACGCCGAGCCGTCCGCTGCCGCGGCCCGCGACGCGGATCTCCAGCCGCCGCGGACGCGCTCCATCGCGCACGCGGAAGCCCACACCGTCTCCCTCCGCCGCGAGCACGAGCTGGCCGGCTTCGAAGCGCGCGCCGCCGTCGAAGCGCAGGCCGTCGAAGGTCTGGTCGGCCCCCGTCGGCGCGGGCGGGATCCTCGCGAACGAGACGAACGAGCCGGCGTGGCCGCTCGGCGCGAACGTCCGCTCGCGGCTCGTCAGCCGCCGGCCCTCGAGCGCCGGAACCGCGACGCGGGCGACGCGCTCGCGCGCGTGGAAGGCGATCGGGCCGTTCCCGAAGTCCCAGACCGAGTCCGGGTGCTTCGACGCGCGCGCGGCGTTCACCTTGTCCCAGCGGCCGTCGTAGCTCACGAGGCCGAGCGCCTGGACGCCGATCGACGCCAGCACCAGGATGCTCGCCACGGTCCGGAGCGCCGCGAAGCCCTCGGGCAGGTACAGCAGCAGCAGCGGCCAGGCCGGAGCGAGCAGGCGCGGCCCCCAGAACGGGCCCTCGTTCCAGCCGCCGACGGCAGCCAGCCAGGCGACGTGCACCATCGCGCCGACGAGACACGCGAGCGGCAGCAGGCGGCTCGGCGGCGCCTGGTCCCACATGCGGTGCTTCGGAGCGCGCAGCGAGCGCACCAGGCCCACGAGCGCGACGATCACCGCTGGCACGAACAGCAGCAGGCCCTTCGCGGGCGACGCGATCAGGGCCAGCGCGCCGGCCGAGACCTCTGCCGAAGCGGCCACGGACGGCGGCGCGGCGAGCGACCCCAGGCCGGCGAGCACGCCCGGAAACGACCAGGCGAGCACCATCAGGCCCGGAGTCCGCCAGCGTGCGATCACGGCGAGCGCAAGGACGAGCGCGAGCGGCGCGGTCGTGGGCTGGAGCGCGACCGCGAGCCCGAGCGGCAGGCCGGCCTGCGCGGCGGGCAGCGCGCGCTCTTCCTGTTCGGCGCGCACCAGCAGCAGCACCGCGAAGGCCACCGCGAAGGTCGCGGCCGCCTCGCCCGACCAGGCCTGCGCGGCCGAGGCCAGCGTGGTGCCGAGCGCGAGCACGAAGCCCGCCCAGCGCCCCTCCGCGGGACCGTGGCGGCGTGCGACGGCCGCGAAGAGAGCGCCGGCGGCGAGCGCCGCGAAGAGCGCCGCGAGCGCCTTGCCCAGGAGCGAAGCACCGGTGGCGTCGATCTCGAGCACGACGCCCGCGAGCGCCAGGGCGGCGGAGAGCACGAGACCCGCGGCCCACGACGTCGCGGGCGCGCTCAGCGCGCGGCCGTTGGCGGCGAGCAGCAGGAACGCCGCGAGCACGACGACGAGTGTCGCGGCGAGCGCCGGCCCGCGTGACCGCACGCGCGGCAGCGGCTCTCGGGCGTGAGCGCGGACGCCCATCGGTCTAGGAGCTGGCGCGGCGCCGCTGGTAGCGGTTCACCGCGCGGTTGTGGTCGCGGAGCGTCTCGCTGAACTCGTGCGTGCCGTCGTTTCGGCTCACGAAGTAGAGCTCCTTGCCGGGGGTCGGATCGAGCACCGCACGGATCGAGTCCTTCCCCGGCGACCCGAGCGGCCCCGGCGGCAGCCCGGCGTGACGATAGGTGTTATACGGCGAGTCGATGTCGAGGTCGCGCTTGCGGATGTTGCCATCCCAGCGCCCGGCCAGCTTGAGCGCGTAGATCACCGACGGGTCGGTCTGCAGCGGCATGCGCCGCTCGAGGCGGTTCCAGAAGACCGTGGCGATCCGCGGCCGCTCGCCGGGCCGCGCGGTCTCGAGCTCGACGATCGAGGCGAGCGTCACGACCTGCCGCACGGTCAGCCCCTTTTCGGCGATGCGCCCGAGCTCGGGCTCGATCACCGACCGGAAGCGCTCGAGCATGCGCCGCACGAGCGCCCGCGGCGCATCGGGCGACTGCGGCAAGTCGTAGGTGTCCGGGAACAGATAGCCCTCGAGGCTCGACGCCACGGGATCGAGGTCGCGGATCGGAGTCGGATCCCGGGCGAGGGCCAGGAAGGCGTCGAGGCTCATCCCCTCCGCGACGACGAGCTCGGCGATCTCGTCCAGGCTGCGGCCCTCGGGCACGGTGAGGTCCCGCCGGACGACGTCGCCGCGCGCGAGCGCGTCGAGGATGCCCTGCACCGAGAGCGGCCCGGAGAGCGCGTACTCGCCGGCCTTGAGCTGGCTGGAGACGCCGCGCTGGAGCGCGAGCACGCGGAACACCAGCGGGTGGCTCACGAGGCCCATCGCGTGCAGCTGGCGGGCGATCGCGGCGGCGCTGGCGCCGGGCGGGACGACGAAGCGCACCGGCAGCAGGCCCGCTTCGATCTTCGTGGACGAGATCTCGTAGCGCCACGCCGCGGCCGCGGCGCCGCCGAGCACGACCAAAAGCGCGAGCCACGGCGCCAGGCGGCGTCCCCGTTCGCGCGAGACCACTTCCTGGCGCAGGCGCGGCGAGTCCGGCTTCGGCTTGTAGCCCAGCCGGTTCAGGCGCGCCCCCCAAAGGCACCGCCTTGCGCTCGTCGAGCAGCTCCTGGAGGATCAGGCACGCCGCCGCCTGGTCGAGCTTCTGCTTGCGCGCGCGGCCGCGCACGCCGGCCTCGACGAGCCGCTCGGAGGCGGCGACCGAGCTCAGCCGCTCGTCCCGCGTGGTGACCGGGACGCGCAGGGCGCGCCGCAGCCGCTCGACGAAGGCCGCCACCTTCTCCGCCTGCGGGCCCGGCGTCCCGTCGAGCCGGAGCGGCAGTCCCACCACGACCTCGGCGGCCTGCTGCTCGCGCACGAGCGCCGCCACCTGCTGCACGTCCTGGCGCGGGCCTCGCGCGCGCAGCGTCGTGAGCCCCGACGCGAGAGTACGGGTCTCGTCGGAGACCGCCACCCCGATCCGCACGTCCCCCACGTCCAGGGCCAGGAGGCGCACTTTCGGCCAGTATAGCGACGGCCCGTTTGCCTTGACACCCCCGGAGGGCTCTGCAATCCTCGCGCGGGCAGTTGCTCGGAGTGTGCGACGTGGCCGAACCGAAGTACCGCATTCTTCGCGAGCTGGGGGCAGGAGGCATGGGCACGGTCCGCAAGGGACTGCTGCTCGGCCAGGCCGGCTTCCAGCGCCCGATCGTCATCAAGCAGCTGCGCACGCCCGAGCCCGAGCACCTGCGCCTCTTCGTCGAGGAGGCGCGCCGGTACGCGGTGCTCGACCACGAGAACATCGGCCGCATCTTCGACTTCGAGCGGATCGACGGCGAGCTCTGCATCGTGCTCGAGTACATCGACGGCTGGAGCCTGGTCGAGTACCTCGAGCGCCACCGCGAGCTCGGCTACCTGCCCGACGTCGACCTGTCGATCTTCATCGCGAGCCGCGTCTGCCGCGGGCTGCAGTACGTGTTCGAGAAGGTGAGCATCGTCCATCGCGACATCAGCCCGAGCAACGTGATGATGACGACGGAGGGCACGGTCAAGCTGATCGACTTCGGCATCGCCGCGCGCAGCGGCACGCGCGAGAGCTACCTGGCCGGCAAGCCCTCCTACATGGCGCCCGAGATGGTGATCGAGATGCGCGCCGACCACCGCAGCGACATCTTCTCGCTCGGCAGCGTGCTGTTCGAGATGTTGACCGGCGAGCGTCTCTTCACCGGCGACAGCACGGCCGAGATCCTGGAGCGCGTGGTCTCGGCCGACATCCCGAAGGCGAAGTCGATCAACCCGGCGGTGCCCGACGCGGTGGAGGCGATCCTCTCGCGCGCCCTCGAGCGCGCCTCGGCGCGCCGCTTCCCCACCGCCGCCGCGATGGGCGAGGCCTGCGAGCACTTCCTCTACGACAAGGGCTACGGCCCCACCAACCTCACGCTCAAGCACTACCTGGGCTCGATCTTCGGCGAGGGCTTCATGAGCGACGAGGCCGAGCCGCGCCAGCACGAGCCGACGCTCGTGCCGCTGCACGACGAGATGCGCGAGCCGTTCGACGAAGGCATCACCACGCGGGCCGCTCCGCTCGAGCGCGTGATCGTCCGCGGAACGACACCCCGCCCCGGCGGCCTGCGCACACCGGGCGGCTCGCGCACCCCCGGCGGCTCGCGCACGCCGCCCGCGCGGCCGAAAACGCCGAAGCGCTAGCGCGCGAGGAGACGACGGTGGGCCTCACGACGGGCCAGCGCCTCGGAGCGTACGCCGTCGTGGCCCCGCTCGGCGCGGGAGGCATGGGGGAAGTCTGGCGCGCGACCGACACCCGGCTCGCGCGCGACGTCGCGCTCAAGCTGCTGCCCGCGGCCTTCGCTTCCGATCCCGATCGGCTGGCCCGCTTCGAGCGCGAAGCCAAGCTGCTGGCGGCGCTCTCCCACACCCACATCGCGGGCCTCTACGCGCTCGAGGAGGCCACTCTCGAAGGAAGCGCGAGCCCGGTGCGCTTCCTCGCGATGGAGCTTGCCGAAGGCGAGGACCTCGCCGAACGCCTGAGGCGCGGCGCCATCCCCGCGGACGAAGCGATCGCGATCGCGCGGCAGATCGCCGAGGCGCTCGAGGCCGCGCACGAGAAGGGCATCGTCCACCGCGACCTGAAGCCCGCGAACGTCAAGGTCTCCCCCGACGGCCACGTCAAGGTCCTCGACTTCGGGCTCGCCAAGGCCTGGGGCAGCGATGGCGACGGCGCAAGCGACAGCTCCCACGGGTCCCAGCTCCCCCACCCTCGCGCGCACCGGCACCGCGCGCGGGCCTGATCCTCGGGCACGGCCGCCTACATGTCGCCCGAGCAGGCCCGCGGCAAGCCGGTCGACAAGCGCGCCGACATCTGGGCCTTCGGGGTGCGTCCTCTTCGAGATGCTGACGGGCACGCGGCTCTTCGGCGGTGAGACGGTGTCGGACGTGCTGGCGGCGGTGCTCACGCGCGAGCCGCAATGGAACGAGCTGCCGCCCGCGACGCCATCTTCCGTCCGTCGTCTGCTGCGCCATTGCCTGGAGCGCAACCCCAAAAACCGCCAGCACGACATCGCCGACGTCAGCGCCTGGCGCTCGACGAAGCACTGCTCCGGGGCGCCGGAGGATGCTGACGGCCGTCGTCGGCTCAGCACGCGCCGTTGCCGCCCTGGCGGCGCGCCCGGCGCCCTGGGCAACCCTGACCGGAGCTCCTGGCTCTCGCGCTGGCGCTTCGCTCCATGGGCGCCCTGGCGGCACAGGCTGCGGTCGCCGTCATCTGCCAACTGCGCCTGAGCATCGACGCTGGGAGCCCCGGACGCGACCTCGCCACTGGGCCCCGGGGCACCGCGGCGATCCTCTCCCCCGACGGCGCCGTGCTCGCTTTCGTCAGCGCGCGCAAGGCGGCGAACGAGCCTTGGCGCAGCTCTACGTGCGGCCGCTCGATCCCTTGCAAGCTACGCCGCTATCGGGGACGGAACTGCGCGCGCGACTCCTTTCTTCTCGCCGGACTCGCGCTCGCTCGGCTTTTTCGCCGGCAGGCAAGCTCAAGAAGATCGGCAGTCGCCGGGCGGCGCCGCTGGTCACCCTCTGCGAGGCTCCCGACAGCCGCGGCGGAAGCTGGAGCCGAGGACGGGACGCATCTTCTTCTGTCCGAGCGAGCAGCAGCGGTCTAGCGCGGGTGTCCGTCGACGGGAGGCTCACCCGAAGCCGCTCACGGGGCCCGATCCGTCCGCCGGAGAGTTCACGCTACCGGTGGCCTCAAGCGCTCCTCGGGGGCAAGGCCGTGCTCTTCACGGCTCTGAGCGTCAGCGCGGCGACTATCGATGATCGCGAACATCGTCGATCCAGACGGCTGCCCCGCCGGTCCCAGGAAGATCGTGCAGCGGGGCGGGTTCCTATGCCCGCTATCTTGCGCAGCGGCCACCTCGTCTACGTCCACGGAGCGACGCTGCTTCGCCGCACCCTTCGATCTCGAACGTCTGGAGCCCCCGGGGGAGCCGGCGCCCGGTCCTGGAGGGAGTTGCGACTCTAACTCTTTCGGGGGAGGCGCTGTTTGCGCTTCTCGGCCCGCGGCACTCTCGCCTATCGTGCGGGGACAGAGCCTCGGAGCTTGACCGTCGCCCATTCTCGTGGATGGACCGCGGAGGGCGAAGACGGAGCCGTTGCCCGCCGTACCCGGCCAACTACGCCAATCGTTCGTTTCTCGCCCAATGGCCGCCTGGCTCGCGATGGACATCCGCGAGAACAACGCAAACTGCGACCTTTGGGTCTACGAGTGGGGACGCGACACGACTGTCGCGCCTGACTTCCCATCCGGCCGAAGACGCAACGGCCGGTATGGACCCCGGATGGCCGCCGCATCGCCTTCGCCTCGGCGCGAGGAGACAACAGCTGACGACGAACCTCTACTGGCAGCGGGCGGATGGAACGGGCGACGCGGAACGGCTGACGGAGAGCAGAAACCGATCAATACCCCTACGTCCTGGCATCCGAACGGGCACGTTTCTCGCCTTCGACTGAACTCGCATCCGCACGACCGAGCCGGGACATCATGATCCTGCCCCTGGAGGGCGACGAAGCCTCTGGATGGAAACCGGGGAAGCCGACGGCCTTCCTCAACACCCCCTTCATCGAGGGCCACGCGGCCTTCTCGCCGGATGGTCGCTGGCTTGCGTACATGTCCGACGGAAACCGGACGGCCCGGAGGTCTTCGTTCGGCCATTCCCTGGTCCGGGCGGTCAATGGCCGGTCTCCACCGGTGGCGGCACGGCTTCCCGACCTGGTCTCGAAACCGCAACGAGCTCTTCTACCGGGCTTCCGACGGAACGCTGATGGTGGCGGCATACGCGCGCGGAAGGAGACTCTTTCCGCGCCGAGAAACCGCGGCCGTGGTCGCCCGGACGTATCCCGCTCCGGGCGGCCGTCTTCCGCAACTTCGACCTGCACCCGGACGGCCAGCGCGTCGCGGTGCCGAGGCCGTGGTGGAGGAGCCGGCCGACGTGAAGCAGGACAACGTCGATCCTCGATCCAGAACTTCTTCGACGAGTTGCGCCGGCTGGCGCCGGCAGCCGCGCTAACGCGCCTGAGCCAGTCGGAGTCCTTCGTGTCCCGCTCCGGCCTAGGCGCGTGGACCGCGGACGAGCTGCCAGAAGGCCCTGGGCTCCAGGATTCGGATTCCCGAAAGCTCGCCCGCTTCGAGGAGATCTTTGTCGCCCGTGACCAGCACTTCTGCGGAGCTGGCCAGCGCCTCGCCCAGGATGACGGCGTCGTCCGGATCCCGGATCGCCACGGGCACCGGCAACGACGCAACCTCCGCGACCGACGCAGAGGCACGCAGGAACGTCGTGATCTCGCGGACGGCGGTCTCGGGCAACCGGACCTTCTCGATCAGAGTCCGCGTCAGCTCCTCGAGAACCGTGTTGGAGACAACGAGCTCGTGCTCCACGAGGACCGTTCGGACGACGTCGGCGCAGAGCCCGCGCGTGGCGAACGCAGCCACGAGGACGTTGTGTCGAGGAAGACCCTCACGAAACGAGTTTGAAGACGTCCTCGTCGGTCAACAGCCCCTGGGCTTCCGCGAACGGCGCGACCCGATCGCGCAGCTGGTCGAAGAGGTCGATCGCCAGCTGGCGCCGCAGGGCGTCGCGAACCACGTCGCTCTGGCTGCGGCCCGACAGCTTCACCACGCGCGCGAGCAAGCGCCCGACCTCCTTGTCCAGCCGGACCGTGATCGTGGCCTTCATGTAAGACAACGTACTACACGGGTCGAGCCTAGTCAACTCTTCACCCGAGGGCCACCGTCGGATCGAGCCTCGCGCCTGAACCGCGGCACCTGCCCCACGGCGTCTTCGACCGGGGACCCCGCGCCAACGCGACAGGCTCCGCCCGTTTCAGATACCAGCCGTCGCGAGCCGTCGGGTAGACTGTTTCGCCACTCATGCGTCTCTCCGGCGTTGCGCCGTTCCGTCGTCGAGCCTGGCCCTCCTCGCGGCCGGAATCCTCCTCGCGTCGCTCGCTCGTCGCCTGCCGGAGCGGGCCCGAGGGGGGCAAGCCGCTGCGGCGCACCAAGCAGCGCGTGTTCGTGATCGGGTTCGACGGCATGGACCCGACGCTCGCGCAGAAGTTCATGGACGAGGGCAAGCTGCCGAACCTGAAGGCGCTCGCGGGCGAGGGCGTCTTCTCGCGGCTCGGCTCGACGCAGCCCTCGGAGTCGCCGACCGCCTGGTCGAGCTTCGCGACCGGCGTGAATCCCGGCAAGCACAGCATCTACGACTTCCTGATCCGGGACCTCGCGACCTACTTCCCCGACTTCAACATGATCAAGAAGGAGCCGCCCGAGTTCCTCTGGGGCCTGATCCCGACCAAGCCCCCGAAGATCACCTCGATGCGCGGCGGCACGTCCTTCTGGAAGACGGCCTCGGCCGACGGCGTGAACTCCGTCGTGCTGACCGTGCCGGTCACGTTCCCGCCCGAGGAGCTGCACCACGGCCAGATGCTGGGCGGGCTTGCCGCTGCCCGACCTGCGCGGCACGCTCGGCACCTTCTATTACTGGGCGACCGACCTCAGCTCGTACGAGGAGGGCAACACCGAGTTCGGCGGCTTCCTGAAGCGGCTGCTGCTCGACGGCGGCGTCTCCGAGACGACGCTGCGCGGGCCCGAGAGCCCGATCCTGAAGCAGGAAGAGGCGAAGCTGCGCGAGAAGAAGAAGCAGGGTGCCCTCTCCGAGAAGGAGCAGGCGCGGCTCGACGCGCTCGCGACCGGCAAGGACATCAACCTGCCGATGACCGTGCGCTGGACCGAGGGCTCGGGCGCGGCCGACATCGAGATCCAGGGCCAGAAGCTCCACCTGAAGGCCGGCGAGTGGAGCGGCTGGGTGCCGCTCACGTTCAAGATCAACGCGCTCGTGAGCATCCACGGCATCACGCAGTTCAGCGTGCTCGAGGCGGGGCGCGAGCTGCGGATCTACGGCTCGCCCGTCAACATGGACCCGCGCAACCCGCCGATCCCGATCACCTACCCGGCCTCCTTCTCGAAGGAGCTCGCGGAGAAGATCGGGCTCTACCGCACGCTCGGCTGGGCCGAGTCGGGCGACAAGCCGCTCAACGAGGGCCGGCTCGACGAGGCGCAGTTCCTCTACGACTCCGACCGCGCGATGGACGACCGCGAGAAGATCATCTTCAAGCGGCTCGAGACGGACGACTGGGACCTGTTCGTGGCGGCGATCGAGACCACCGACCGCATCTCGCACATGATGTGGCGGCTCATCGATCCGAAGCACCCGATGTACGACGAGGCGCTCGCTGCGAAGTACGGCGACGCGATCGAGAAGGTCTACCGCCGGGCGGACGACCTCGTCGGGCGCCTGCGGCAGAAGGTGCCGAAGGACGCGGTCTTCATGGTGATGTCCGACCACGGCTTCCACTCGTTCCGCCGCGAGGTGAACCTCAACACCTGGCTGGTCCAGAACGGCTACATGGTCGGTGCACGGGCAGAGCCAGGAGAAGAACCTGCAGGATCTCTTCGGCCGCGGCAAGTTCTTCGAAGGCGTCGACTGGTCGCAGACGAAGGCCTACGCGGTGGGCCTCGGCCAGATCTACTTCAACCTGAAGGGACGCGAGGCGAAAGGCATCGTCTCCGCCGGCGAGGAGTACCGGAAGCTCCAGGACGAGATCCGCGACAAGCTGCTGCCGCTCAAGGATCCCGAAACGGGCGATCGCGTGTTCCAGGACCTCTACAAGCGCGACGACATCTACAAGGGCGAGTACATCCAGATGGCGCCCGACCTGCAGGTCGGCTTCCTCGACGGCTACCGCGTGGGCTGGCAGGACACGCTCGGCACGATCCGGCGCGGTGTCGTCGAGAACAACAACAGGAAGTGGTCGGGCGACCACTGCGCGACCGCCACCGAGATCTCGCACGGCGTCCTCTTCGCGAACCGCCGGATCGCGAGCGACGTCGCCGCACATCATGGATCTGGCACCCTCGATCCTGAAGCTGCTCGAGGTGCCCGTGCCCGCGGACTACGACGGCAAGCCGCTCTGGTGACGAGCGCTCTCCTCGTCGTCGCTCTGCTGGCGGCGCCGCAGGAGCCGCCCGCCGCACAGCCGGCGCCCACCGCCCCTGCTTCGCCGCAGCACGCTCCAGCTGCGACCGACGACGACCGCCTGCGGAAGGTGCAGGAGCGCCGTGCGGCGCTCGAGCAGGAGCTCAAGAAGATGCGCGGCGAGGAGAAGAGCCTGCTCGGCGAGGTGGAGCAGCTCGAGCTCGAGCTGCAGCTGCGCAGCGACGAGCTCGTCGAGATCCAGATCTCGCTGAAGCGCACGCGCGCGCAGCTCGACGCGACGGTGCTCCGCGTCAAGCAGCTCGAGACCAGCCTGGCCGAGGCGCGCCCCGCGCTCGCGCGCCACGCGCGCGCGCTCTACAAGCTCGGCGACACCAGCTACCTCCGGCTGCTGCTCTCGATCGAACGGCCCGCGGACTTCTTCCGCGGCTACCGCCTGATCACGACGCTCGCGCGCCGCGACAACGCGCGGGTGGCGCAGTTCCGCGTGGACCTCGCCGCCCACACCACCGAGAAGGCCGCGCTCGAGAAGCGCACGCAGGAGTCGATCGCGCTGCGGAACAAGCTGGCGGCCGCGCGCCACAACCTCGACGCGCAGCGCGCGCGCAAGACGGAGCTCCTGACGTCGCTCGTCGAGCGCAAGGAGCTGAACGCGGCCTACCTGGACGAGCTGGGCCAGGCCGAGACGCGGCTTTCGCAGATGCTGTCGGGGCTGGGCGAGGAGAGCGTCGCGGTCCCGCTCGGCGCCTTCCGCGGCAGCCTGCCGTGGCCGACCGCGGGCCCGGTGCGCGAGGGCTTCGGACGCCGCAAGCACCCGCGCTTCGACACCTACACCGTCCACAACGGCATCGAGATCGCGGCGGCGGCGGACGCGCCGGTGCGCGTGGTGCACGAGGGCCGCGTGCGTCTACGCCGACCGTTTCCGCGGCTACGGCCTGCTGGTCGTCGTGGACCACGGCGGCAAGCACTACTCGCTCTACGGACAGCTCGCCGAGCTCGCCGTGTCCAACGGACAGGACGTGCCCGCCGGCAGCGTGCTCGGGCGCGCCGATCCCGCCGGGCCGGACGGCCCCGGCGTGTACTTCGAGATGCGGTACCAGGGACGGCCCGAAGATCCGGAGCTCTGGCTCTCGAAACCCTGATATCCTGATTTCATGAGCCACCGTTCCCGTCTGCTGCTCGCCCTCGCCTCCACCTGCCTGATCGGCTACATCGCCGTGGGGGCGCTGCTCGGAAGGGCGCTCGGCGACACCAGCTTCGGCCAGCTCGCGATCTTCAACGAGGTGGTGCGGCTCGTGCTCGACGCCTACGTCGAGCCGGTGAACCTCGACCGTGCCATGGCCGGCGCGCGCCTCGGGATGGCCGACGCGCTCGACGGCGACAGCTCGTACCTCGACGCCGAGCAGTACGCGATGCTCCAGCAGCCGGCGAACGACGCGGACGCCGAGATCGGCCTGGTGCTGACGCGCCGCTTCTCGTTCGTGATGGTGGTGACGGCGCGGCCGGGCTCGCCGGCGGCGAAGGCGGGGCTCCAGCCGGGCGACCTGGTGAAGGCGATCGACGAGCGCCACACCAAGCCGATGGCCGCGCTCGTGGCCGAGCGCCTGCTGCGCGGCGCGCCGGGCTCCTCCGTGAAGCTGTCGGTGCTGCGCGCGGGGGCCGACCCGTTCGACGTCAGCGTCGTGCGCGAGAAGCTGCGGCCGGCGGCCGTGCAGGGCCGCATGCTCGAGGACGCCACGGGCTACGTGAAGGTCTCCGACTTCACGCCGACCACGGGCGACGACGTGCGCGCGCAGGTGGAGACGCTCAAGCGCTCGGGCGCCGCGCGGCTCCTGCTCGACGTGCGCGACGCCGCCTGGGGATCGCCCGCGGACGGCGCCAAGGTCGCCGAGCTGTTCCTGCAGGGCGGCCCCGTCGCCAAGCTGGTGGGCCGGCGCGCCGACGAGAAGCTGCTGCAGGCCGACGCCTCGCACAACGCGTGGTCGGGCCCGCTCGCGGTGCTCGTGACGAACGGCACGGCGGGCCCCGGCGAGATCGTGGCCGCGGCGCTCGTCGACGCGGGACGCGCCAAGCTCGTCGGCGAGCACACCTTCGGCCGCGCGGCGATCTCGAAGACGATCACGCTGCCCGAAGGCGCGCTCGTGGTGACGGTGGCGAAGTACATGTCGCCGAAGGGCACCTCGATCCACGGCCAGGGGCTCGCGCCGACCGTGCCCGTGGCGCAGGAAGACGAGGACGCCGACGCCCCCGAGGGAGCGGCGAAGCCCGACCGCATCCTGGAGAAGGGGCTCGAGGTCCTGAAGGCCGAGGGCGCACCCGCCGCGAAGGCCGCGGCGTAGCGCTCCGTCCGCCTAGCGGACGACGGCCTTCAGCTTCTTTCCCGGCGAGAAGCGCGGCCACTTGCGCGCGGGGACCTTCATCGCGGAGCCCGTGTAGGGGTTGTGGGCCGCGCGCGCGCGGCGGTGGCTCACCTGGAAAGTCCCGAAGTCGACGAGCTTGACCTCGTCTCCGCGCCGCAGCGCGCGCGTGACCTGCGCGAGCACGGCGTCCAGCACGCGCAGCACGTCGGCTTTGGTGAGGCCCGTGTCGCGCGCGACCCGCCGGACGAGGTCAGCCTTGTGCACCTATGGCGTCACCTCGAGCGACGCTTCCTGGAGGACTTCCTTCTTGCCGAGCTTGTCCGTGACCTTGAGCTGGACCAGGTACTTCCCCGGCGTGAAGCTCGTGAGCGGGATGGGGCCCACGGTGGAGCCCACGAACTCCGTCTCGATCGTGTTCGGCGGCGCCTGCGCGATCGGCGTCTTGCTGCCGTCCTTGTAGAGGCTGACGACCGCGGTGGCGTTCGCCTTGCCCGTGGTCGCGTCGAGCTTCAGGTCGTAGACCTGGTAGAAGAACTCGACCTGCTCCGACTGCTTGGCGACGCCGCCGAACGCCGGGACCAGGCGCAGCTGCCCGAGCTCGAACGCGGCCAGCGGGTGCTTGGGGTCCGAGGCACCGCCCGGCAGCTCCTCGATCTTCTTGACGATGATCAGCGAGCCCGCCGAGGGCACCTTGCTCACGCTGCCGTCCGCCGCCGACTCGACCTTCGAGAAGTCCGGCACCTCGATCGGGGTCGAGCTGAGCGAGCCCTTGCCGCCCTTGGCGTCGACGGCGCCCGCCTTGAGCGTGTACTTGCCCGGCCGCAGCGCGAGCTTGAAGCCCGCCAGGAAGGCGCCGTCGGGGCCGACCGGCGCCGTGGTGGTCTGCTCGGTCCAGGCCGCCTCCTTGCCGTCCTCGGCCACGGCGCTCGCCGCGACGTCGACGCTCACCGTCTTGCCGCCCGCGGCGTCGGCGGTGGCGAGCCCGGACGCGTCGCCGCGCAGCAGGCCGAGGATCGCCGTGCCGCCATCGGCCACCTTGAGGTACGCCAGCTGCACGGCGGCCGGGAAGTCCTGTCGCGGCTGCTTCAGCAGCGCGCGCGCCGGCGAGTCCTTCGGGAGCAGGTCGGCGAGCTTGACGAGGCGGCCGTCCTTGTCCTTCTTGTACTCGAGGTTCGGCTGCACCACGAACCCTGCCGCGACCTTGTCGAGCTGCGAGGCGAGCGCGGCCGCGGCGCGGCACTCCTCGTCGAACGCGATCTGTGTCTTGCCCCCGACGAAGGTGCGGCCCTCCTTGTCCTTGTAGACCCACACCTCCGGCGCGCGCAGGCCCGGCGCGACGTTTCCGGGTTGCGGCTGCACCTCGTCGGGCTTGCCGAAGAGGATGTAGACGCGCCCGCAGTCCGTGAGCGATCCCGCCTGCGCCGGCAACCGGTACAGGCGATCGGCGTCGCTGCGCGCCTTCTCGAACTGGACCTGGTACTCGTTCGCCGCGGTCGCGAGGTCGGGATCGCGCCGCGCCCAGAAGATCTTCTGGAACTCGAGCCGGTCGCTCTTCTCCTTCAGGCTCTTGAAGAACTTCTCCTCGTCGGCCAGCAGGATCGGCCGTACGCCATCGAGAAAGCTCTTGTCGTCCTTGTCCAGTTTCTGGGCACTGGCGATACCCGGCGAGACGAGGAGCAGGCTCCCCAGGAACACGAGACGGTACGAGCGTGTGCGCATCGCCTTTCTCCTTCTGCTTTGGACAGTTAATCTTACGCGCAGGCCGCGTCGCTCGACAACGGCGATGCCGAGCGCGTCTGACGAATCGGCACGGTCCGTGCTAGTCTCGCCCCTCGTGCCCGAACCGCTGTCCAGGTCCGCGACCGCTGTCCTGCTGGCGCTCGTGGTGTCGGCGGCCGTCGCCGAGCCCGCGGCCGCGGCGACGCGCCGCTCGCGCACGCGCCGCGCGACCGCGCTCAGCTCCGTCGTGCTGCCGGCGAGCGCCTCGGCCTGGGACGTGGCCGTCGGCGAGGCCGCGCGGACCGGGCTCGGCGGAGCGCAGGGCGCGGTCGTCGCGATGGACCCGCGCACCGGCCGCGTGCACGCCCTCATCAATCCCGCGCTCGGGATGCAGCGCGCGTTCCAGCCGTGCTCGGTCTTCAAGATCGTGGTCGGGATCGCGGGGCTCTCGGAAGGGATCATCACGCCGGACACGACGTACCGCTGCACCAAAGGCTGCTGGATGTGGGCGGGCCACGGCTCGATCGACCTCGGCCGCGCGCTCGCGGTCTCGTGCAACCCGTACTTCGAGTGGGTCGGCGAGCAGCTCGGCTACGAGCGCGTGCAACGCTACGCGCACCTGCTCGGGCTCGGCGAGCCGTCCGGGATCAACCTGACGGGCGAGACGGCGGGCTTCGTTCCCGCTTTCGTGCGGCCCGAGGCGGTGGGACACCTCTCGAGCCACGCGGAAGGCATCGCGACCTCGGCGCTGCAGCTCGCCGTGCTGATCTCGGCCACGGTGAACGGCGGCGTCGTGCTGCGGCCGCAGGTGAGCGGGCCCGACGGCTTCGCCGCCACCCAGCGCTGGCGGCTTCCCCAGGGCACGCGGCTCGACGGCATGAGCGCGGGCTTCGCCGCCGCGGTCAACGAAGGCTCGGCGAGCGCGGCGTTCGACCCGGAGGTGGCCGTGGCCGGGAAGACCGGCACCTGCGCGGCGCTCGGCTGGTTCGCGTCGTACGCTCCGGCCGAACGGCCCGAGCTCGTGGTCGTGGTGTTCCTGAGACACGGCAGCGGCCACGGCGCCTCCGCCGTGGCCGGTCGCATCTTCCGCCAGCTCTTCGGCGGCAGCGGTGGCGCCACCGCCGCCGCCGGCGACTAGAGCCGGGAGCGCCTCAGATCGACGGCCGCTCGAGCGTCACGCTGAGCTGCGTCGTCTCGCCCGGAGCGACCTCGATCTCCTGGTCGGCCGTGCGGTAGCCCGGCCTCACCACCTCGATGCGATGCCGCCCGGGCGCGAGCCGCAGCGCGCCCGCCTCGCGTCCGGTGCCGCGGAAGGCGCCGTCGACGTAGACCGAGGCGTCCGCGGGCTCGACGCGCAGCCGGAGCTGGCCCAGGTGCTCGCCCGACGGCGGCTCGCCGGGAGCGGACTCCATCTCGTCGTCGTCACGCTCGCGCTCGCGGCGCACCTCGCGCTCGGGCGGCGGCGCGCCGCCGGAGAGGTCCTCGAAGCTCTCGCCGCTGCCGCGCTGCAGGTCGTAGTGCAGCTTCACGGTCGCGTCGGGGCCGACGTAGACGCGCATCCGGTGCGTCGTGTAGCCCTCGAGCTTGAGCGAGATGTCGTGGCGGCCCGGGCGAGACGTGCAGCCTCTGGAAGAGGCCGTCGAAGTCGTCCACGACACCGGCGTAGTAGCCGTCCACGTAGACGCGCGCTTCGGCGGGGTCGACGAGCACGCGAACCGAGCCGCCTTCGCTCCCGGAGTGGCTGTAGTAGACCGTGCCACCGGGGTAGCCGCCGTAACCGCCGAAACGCCAAACCGCCGTACCAGCCGTAGGAGGCGTACGGCCACCAGTAGCCGCCATAACCGGGGTAGTACCCGCCCCAGCCCGGGTAGTAGCCGGGGTAGCCGGGGTAGCCCGGGTAGCCGTAGGATAGTAGCCGCTGCTACCGGTGCCGGTTCCCGCGCGTGGGTGCCTGCGCTCGGCGTTCGACGTCCCTCCGGAGTAGCTCGAGCCGCCCGATCCGCTCGAGCTGAGCCGGAGCTCGAGCCCGAGGACGAACCGCTGGACGAGGAGGTCGACGGACCGGAATGGCGGCTGCCGGCGTCGGACGAGCCGCCGCCGCGCGAGCCCCCGCCGCTGTCGCCGCCGCCGCGGGGTACGGCCCGATCCTGGGCGAGGAGCAGGCCGGGAGCGAGCGCCAGGCTCGCTGCCAGGACGAGTTTTCCGGTTCGAGCGCTCATCTTCGCCTCCATCCTCCACTGAGCGGGTGCAACGCGCGTGCCGGTCAGCCGTCCCGGGCTGGCCTGCCAACTCGTTGATTCATCTCGCCCTTCTGCACCCCGGCTCGACCAACCCAGACCCCGCCCGTCTCCGCACGGGGACACCCTGTCACCGAATATACTGCTCGCTCGCGTGACCACGGACCCCCGCACCCGCTCGCGGCGAAGGCTCCTCGTCTCGACCGGCGAGCCGTCGGGCGACTTGTACGCGGGCGAGCTCGTCCGGCACCTGCGCGAGAGCGCGCCGGACCTCGAGGTGTTCGGCCTCGGCGGAGACCGCCTCGCCGCCCAGGGAGCGAAGATCCTGGCCCACGTGCGCGAGCTCGCGGTCGTGGGGCTCGTCGAGGTGCTGCGCCACCTGCGCCGCCTGCGGGCCGTGTTCCACGAGGTGCTCGAAGAAGTGGACCGCGAGCGGCCGGCGCTCGCCGTGCTCGTCGACTACGCCGGCTTCAACCTGCGCCTCGCGCGCGCGCTGCACCGACGCGGCATTCCCGTCGTGTATTACGTCTCGCCCCAGCTCTGGGCGTGGCGACGCGGCCGCATGCGCGCCGTGCGCGAGTACGTGTCGCACATGATGGTGATCTTCCCGTTCGAGGAGGCGTTCTATCGCAAGGCGGGCGTGCGCGCGACGTTCGTCGGCCATCCGCTCGTGGAGCTCGTGCGGCCCGCCCCCGATCCGCGCGCGTTCCTCGCGTCGCAAGGCCTCGATCCCGCCCGTCCCGTCGTGGCGCTCCTGCCCGGCAGCCGGCGTCAGGAGATCGCCTACAACCTCCCGCCGATCGCGGGTGCGCTCCGTCTGCTGCGCCAGCAGCGGCCGGATCTGCAGGCGGCGCTCGCGGTGGCACCCGGAATCGACCGCAGCCTGTTCGACGCGAGCCTCGGCGAGCTGAGCGTCGCGCGCGTCACCGGGCAGGCGCACGCGCTCCTGAGCGCGGCCACGGTCGGAATCGTGGCGTCCGGCACCGCGACGGTCGAGGTCGCGCTGCTCGATCTGCCTTCGGTCGTCGTCTACCGGCTCTCGCCGCTGAGCTATGCGCTCGGCCGCCCGTTCGTGCACGTGCCGCACTACGCGATGGCCAACCTGATCGCGGAGCGGCGTGTGCTCGTCGAGCTCATCCAGGGCGGCTTCCGGCCGGACACCGTGGCGGCCGAGGTGGGCCGCCTCCTGGACGACCCGGAGCGGCGAGCCGCGCTCAAGCACGGCCTCGCCGAGGTCCGACGGAGGCTCGGAGGACCGGGCGCCTCGGCCCGGGCCGCCGAGATTGTCCGGCCTTACGTGGATTAACAAGGCAAAAAAATCTTGACAGGAAGAGAGGTTGTATGTGACCTTCTGAGGTGAATTCTAGGCAAGAGGTCCCAATGAACCGACTCGGGTACGGCTTGGCCTTTGCTGCCCTCATCCTGGCGGGCTGTCATACGATCACCGAGGAGCTGCCGACGCAGCCCTCTCAACCCCCCAAGGCGCCCGCCTCCGGGGTCCTGAAGGTGTCGATCCCGGTCCTGCCGACGCCGACCCCGGCACCCGCCCCCGATGCCGAACCCGACTCCGACGCCCGCTCCGGGGCCGACGCCCGCCCCCGCGCCGACCGCGCAGCCTCCCGGGGACACGGGCGGCTGCGGCCAGCCGCTGCCGCCTCCCATCTTCAGGATGGGCGCGAAGATCCACATCCGCGGCCCGAACAAATACACGCTCGACGTGACCCCGCAGGTGCACGACCTCGAGTACTGCACCAAGATCGGCTTCGTGAACCGGCTCGACTGCCCCGTGCGTCCCGAGGGGGCTCCCGACCGGTTCGCCTGCGAGATCTACGCGATCGGCTACGCCGAAGACACCAAGCGGCCGGGCCCCACGTGGAAGCGCAACGGCCGCTACTGCACCGGCGAAAAGGGCGACTGCGAGAACCACGAGGAGAACCAGTTCCTGCTCTACGCCTTCGGCGGCGGCTACTACGAGGCCTGCACCGACGACGGCCTCTGCGGCGGCGTTCAGGTGGACCGCTGAGTGATGCGGATCTCTTGACTCGCCGGCGCCCTGCGTGTGACGGTGCTCGGATGACTTAGGACCCCCTCCACGCGGCGCTTCGGCGCAGGTCTCCTGTCGTTGGCGCTTCTGGCCGGGGGGTGCAGCTCGCTCGAGCCCCCCACGCAGCCCCCGCCGGCGCCCGACCGCACCCCCGCGGCGAGCAACCCGGACCCCAACCCGAGGCCGTCGCCGGTCCTGGGCGCGCCCACGCAGCCGACGCCGTCGCCGGACCCGAGCGCCACGCCCGATCCGTCGGCGAGCCCGACGCCGGGGCCGTCGGACGGAGCGAGCGGCTGCAGCGAGCCGCTGCCGCCCGAGCTGTCGCGCATCAACATCAACATCCACCAGCGCGGCGACAACCACTGGGTGCTCGATTCGACGCCGATCGTGGGACCGGACGTGGCGTACTGTGCCAAGATTGGTTTCACCGATGGCCGGAGCCTGTGCCCCGTCCGCATGGAAGGCAATCCCGAGCGCGAGGCGTGCGAGCTCCACATCACCGGACGCGCCTCGGACACCGGGCGGGCCGGTCCCACCTGGTCCGTCAACGGCAGCGCGTGCACGGGACGGCCGGTCTGCGAGAACAGCCCGGACAATCAGTACCAGGTGTGGGCGTTCCAGGGCGGTACCTACAGGGCCTGCGGCAACAAGAACAGCGTCTGCGGCGAGATCCTCGTCGACCGCTGAGCGAGGGCTCGCGCGTCCGTCGCTCGCGATCGCGGCCGCGCTCGTCGCGCTGCTCCTGAACGCCGCCTGCGGCGGCGGCACGAGCGCGCCCACGCCTCCGCAGCCGCTGCCCGAGATCGCGGGCATCCCGACGGCGCCGGCTCCTCAACCCACGCCGACTCCGACGCCTGGCGCGGAGCCCGACGAGCCTCCGTCGGGCTCTCCGGGCGGTGGTGGTGGCGGGGGTGGTGGCGGGGGCGGCGGAGGCGAGAGCTGCGGCGAGCCTCAGCCGCCGCCGGTCTCGCGCATCGCGATGAAGATCCACGGCTCGTCGGGAGACCGCCTGCTGCTCGACTCGACGCCGCTCGTCGGTCCCGACGCGACGTACTGCAAGCTGATCGGCTTCACCGACGGCCGCACGATCTGCCCCCTCCGCATGGAGGGGAACCCCGAGCGCGAAGCCTGCGAAGCCGCGCGCGTCGGCCGCGCCTCGGACACCGGACGCCCGGGCCCGACGTGGTCGGCGAACGGAAAGCGCTGCAACGGTCCCGACGGCGGGACCGCGTGCCTCAACCACTCCGAGAACCAGTACCTCGCGTGGGCGTACGGCTCCGGCACGTTCCGGGCCTGCGCCGCGAGCGGGGTATGCGGCGAGCTGGTCGTTCCGTGAGCGGCAGTTGCGCGCCGCTTCGGTGCTAGAATCCCGACCCTACCCACGCAACCGCGCCCGGCCGGAGGAGGAATGGCCAAGCGAATCCTTGTCGTGGACGACGACGAGAACATCCTGAGCCTCGAGCGCACGATCCTCGAGCAGAAGGGCTTCCTCGTCACGACGGCCGGCGGTGGCGAGGAGGCGCTGAAGCTGCTCCGCGAGCAGGACTTCGACCTCGTGCTGCTCGACGTGATGATGCCCGACAAGGACGGGTTCGAGGTGTGCCGTCAGATCAAGCAGGACGGGCGCACGAAGGAGATCCCGGTCATCTTCCTGACCGCGAAGGGCGGCGGCGAAGCGCTCGCCGAGGGCTTCGAGTCGGGCGCCGTCATGTACATCAACAAGCCGTTCACCGCGAACAAGCTGCTCACCATCGTCAACACGATGCTCGAGCAGGCGGAAGCGGCGTCGCAGTCCTAGGCGTCAGACGCTCTCGAAGCGCGTGAGCGCCTGGAAGACGGCGTAGCGCTCCCCGATCTGCATCCGCGTCAGCGTCAGCAGGCGGTCGAGGCTGAAGGCCTCGACGCAGAACGACGCGAGCGTGCTGCCCATCATCGACGGCCTGGCGCAGCGTGGCGTCGTTCGTCTCGCGGACGCTCGCCAGGTAGCCGATGAAGCCGCCGGCGAAGGTGTCGCCCGCGCCCGTCGGGTCGATGACGTCCTCGAGCGGACAGCGCCGGCGCGGCGAAGCAGCTCTCGTGGCCGAAGAGCAGCACGCCGTGCTCGCCCTTCTTGACCACCAGCGTCTGCGGGCCCATGCGGCGGATCGCGCGCGCCGCCTTCACCAGGTTCCACTCGCCCGACAGCTCGCGCGCCTCCTGCGTCGTTGATCAGCAGCACGTCGACCGCTGGCGAGCGTCTCGCGCAGCTCGTCGGGCTTGCCCTTGATCCAGAAGTTCATGGTGTCGCAGGCCACGACGCGCGGCTTCTCCACCTGCGCCAGCACCTCGCGCTGCAGCACCGGGTCGATGTTGCCGAGGAACACGTAGCTCCGAGCGCCGGTAGGCCGCGGGGATCTTCGGGCTGAAGAACTCGAACACGTTGAGGTCGGTGCGGATCGTGTCGCGCGAGTTGAGGTCCTGCGAGTACCGCCCCTGCCAGTGGAAGGTCTTGCCGGCGACCCGCTCCAGCCCGGCGAGGTCGATCGGACGGTCGCGGAACGCCGCGAGCTGCTGCTCGCCGAAGTCGTCGCCGACGACGCCGACCAGGTTCACGGGCGCGAAGAACGAGGCCGCCACCGCGAAGAAGGACGCGCTGCCGCCCAGCACGCGCTCGGCGCGCCCGGACGGCGTCTCGACGGTGTCGTACGCGACGCTTCCCACCACCAGGATCGACATCGAGCCTCCAAAGACGACGGCTGTCACGACCTGCATGTAGCGGCCGACGATCGGCGCCAGCTCGCGCTTGACGGCCTCCGGCACCAGCTCGGCCGGCGTCATCAGCGCGTGGCGCAGCGCGTGCGCGCACTCGCACTCCCGCGGCAGCGGCAGGCCGCTTGACGACGCTGCGCAGCACCGCGCGCGCGGTGGCCACGTTCTTGCCGAGCACCGCCGATCACGCTCTCGGCGGTCACCGCGTCGTGCTCGGGGTGCCAGCAGTCGTAGTCGGTCACCATCGCGAGCGTCGCGTAGCAGATCTCGGCCTCGCGCGCGAGCTTCGCCTCCTGCAGGTTGGTCATGCCGATGACGTCGACGCCCCACGAGCGATAGAGCTCGCGACTCCGCGCGCGTCGAGAACTGCGGCCCCTCGATGCAGACGTAGGTGCCGCCCACGTGGTGCGTCGCCCCGGCCTCCGAGCAGGCCGCGGCCGAGAGCTCTGCGACAGCAGCGGGCAGAACGGGTGCGCGAACGCCGACGTGCGCCACCAGCCCGCGGCCGAAGAAGGTCGAGCGCCGCTGCTGCGTGCGGTCGATGAACTGGTCCGGGATCAGCCATGTCGAGCGGCGCGTACGCTTCCTTGAGCGAGCCGACCGCCGAGACCGAGAGCAGGACACTCCACGCCGAGCGTCTTCAGCGCGAAGACGTTGGCCTGGAAGTTGAGCTCGCTGCGGCAGGATCCGGTGCCCGCGGCCGTGGCGCGGCAGGAACGCGACGCGCGCGCCCTTCGAGCTGCCCCACCATCAGGCTGTCCGAGGGCGCGCCGAACGGGCGTGTCCACCGCGACCTCGCGCACGCCGGTGAAGCCCTCCATCTGGTAGAGCCCGCTGCCGCCGATGATCCCGATCTGGACCTGCTCGCCCATCCCCGATGCTCCTCCGGCCGAGTGCTCACGCGAGCCGACCGGCGATGGTAAGCGGTTCGCCGCTCCAGCGGCAAACGGAGCGAGGCTAAGGCTGCTCGGGACCTTCGGCTCTTCCTTGAGCTCGAGCAGCACGCCCGCCGCGGCCTTCGGGTGGATGAAGGCCACGCGGCAGCCGCCGGCTCCGACGCGCGGCTCCCGGTCGACGAGCGGCACGCCGCGGGCTCTCAGCTCGGCGAGCGCCGCCACGATGTCGTCCACCACCAGGCACACGTGGTGCAGGCCCGAGCGCTTCTCGAGGAAGCGGGCGATCACCGAAGTCGGGCTCGTCGGCTCGAGCAGCTCGAGGTGCGACTCGCCCACCGGCAGGAACGCCGTCCGCACCTGCTCGGTCGGCACGTCGTGCGTCGCGTCGACCGTGAACCCGAGCGCCTCGTAGGCGCTCACGGCCGCGGCCCGAGCGCGGGCACGGCGATGCCGAGGTGGTCGATCCTCAGGATCTTCATGCGCGCGTCTCCGGTCTGCGAGCGCCCACCTCGCCCGGAGGAGCTCCTCCGCGGCCGTGAACGGATCGATCTCGCGCCGCGCGAGGCGCTCGACGAGCGCTCGGTCTCGCCGGGCCGGAGCGTCGAGACCAGCCTTTCCACGAGCCGCCGCCTCACGGCTCCTCGAGCTGCCGGCGCAGCTGCAGGCGCCGCTTGCGCGCGAGCGCGCCCGTGTCGCCGGCGCGAGCGTGAAAGGCCTGCACCGCGTCCGCGAGCGCGCGCGTGCCCTCGTCGCGCGTCGCGACCGTCTCCACGATCGCGGGCGGCGGCCGCTCGCCGGGCACGAGCGAGAGCATCGACTCGATCTCGGCCACCACGCGATCGGCGCCGTCGCGGTCGGCCTTGTTCACCACGAACACGTCGGCGATCTCCATGATGCCCGGCCTTGAGCGCCTGCACCTCGTCGCCCAGGCCCGGCACCAGCACCACCACGCTCACGTCGGCGGCCCCGACGATCTCGACCTCGTCCTGGCCGACCCCGACCGTCTCGACCAGGATCACGTCCTTGCCCGACGCGGCGAGCACGGTGAGCACGTGGCCGGTCGACGCGGCGAGGCCGCCCAGGTGGCCGCGCGTCGCCATCGAGCGGATGAAGACGCCGGGATCGGTCGCGTGCGCCTGCATCCGGATGCGGTCGCCGAGGATCGCGCCGCCGCTGAAGGGCGAGCGTCGGGTCGACGGCCACGATCCCGACGCTCTTGCCCTCGCCGCGCAGGCAGCGCGGTCAGGCGGTCGACGAGCGTCGACTTGCCGGCGCCCGGGGGGCCCGGTCACGCCGACGATCAGCGGCGGCCGGCGTGCGGGAACAGCGCGCGCAGGAGCGGCTGGCGCCTCGCGGCGCGTCGTCCTCGACCAGGCTGATGCGCGCGCGAGCGCGCGCGGACGTCTCCCGAGCGGACGGACGCGGCGAGGCCGCGGCGACGTCCGCGAAAGGCCTCCGGCCACTAGCGCACCACCGGCTGCAGCCCGAGCAGCAGCTCGCGCGCGATCACGAGCCGCTGCACCTCGCTCGTGCCCTCGCCGATGGTGCCGAGCTTGGCGTCGCGCAGGTAGCGCTCGACCGGGAACTCCTTGATGTAGCCGTAGCCGCCGTGGATCTGGACCGCCTCGAGCGCCACCTCGACCGCGGCCTCGCTCGCGAACAGCTTGGCCATCGAGGACTCGGCGGTGTGCTCCTTGCCGCGGTCGCGCAGCGCACGCCGCGCGCCAGGTGAGCAGCCGCGCGGCGTCGATCTTCGTCGCCATGTCGGCGATCTTGAACTGGATCGCCTGGAACTCGGCGATCGGCGTGGCCGAACTGCTTGCGCTCCCGTGGCGTAGCTGCATCGAGGCCTCGAGCGCGGCCTGCGCGATCCCGAGCGAGAAGGCGGCGATGCCGATGCGGCCCTCGGTCGAGGATGCCGCAGCGTGTCGATGAAGCCCATGCCCTCGCTCGCCGAGCGAGGTTCGCGGCGGGAACGCGGCAGTCCTCGAACGACCAGCTCGGAGGTGTCGGAGCGAGCGCACGCCGAGCTTGTCCTCCTTCTTGCCCGGCGCGGAAGCCCTTGCGTGCCGCGCTCGACCACGAACGCGGAGATGCCCTTCTTGCCCTTGCGTCGCGGTCGGTCACCGCCATCACCACCGCGGTGTCGGCGATGCCGCCGTTGGTGATGAACTTCTTCGAGCCGTTCAGCACCCAGTGGTCGCCGTCCCGCACGGCCGTCGTCCGCGTGCCGCCGGCGTCGGAGCCCGCGCCGGGCTCGGTGAGCCCCCAGCAGCCGACCTTCTCGCCGCGGGCCAGCGGCGGCAGGTAGCGCTGCTTCTGCTCCTCGCTGCCGGCCAGGTAGATGTGCGCCGAGCACAGGCCGTTGTGCGCGGCGACGACAGCGCGACGCCGGCGTCGACGCGCGACAGCTCCTCCATCACGATCGCCCAGTCGAGCGTCGAGAGCCCCGAGCCGCCGTACTCCTCGGGCCAGCAGGCGCCCACGAGCCCGAGCTCGCCGAGCTGCGCGAACACCTCGCGCGGGAACTCCTGCTTCTCGTCCCACTCGCGCGAGTGCGGGGCGAGCTCGGCCTCCGCGAACTCGCGCACGGTCTTGCGCAGCAGGAGCTGCTCTCTCGCTCAGCTCGAAGTCCACGTCACCTCCGCCCGAGTGCCCGTGCCGCCCGGCCGTCTCATGGTATACCGCAGTCGATGGCGCTCCTGCTGATCCTGCCCGTGCTCCTCGCCCAGGCCGCCGCTCCCGCGGCCCAGGGGCCTTCGCTTCCCGAGTACGCCCGCGCCTTCCACCGCGGCGATTACCGTCGGGCGAAGGCGCTCGCGGCGGAACGGCTCCAGGCCATGCCGGGCGACGTTCCGGCCCGCATCCTCCTCGCGCGCGCCGAGGCCGCGATGGGCCGCTTCGACGCGGCCTACGCCGGCTTCCGGGAGGCCCAGCGCCGCGACGCGCGCAACCCCGACGCCCTGTACTACCTCGGGGTGACGGCCGGTGTGCTCGCGCAGGCCGAGTACGAGCGGCTGCTCAGGGTCGCCCCCGGCTCGGCACGCGCGCACCAGCTGCGCGGGCGGAGCGACGCGGCCCAGGGCCGGAATGCCGACGCGGAACGCGAGCTGCAGGCGGCGCTCGCGGTCGGCCCTGCCTCGGCGGACGTGCTCATCGCGCTCGGCGATCTCGAGCGGGCGCGGCTCGCGTTCGCGGAGGCGCGCACGCATTACGCGCGGGCACTCGAGCTCGCTCCCTCGAGCTACGACGCGCTCTACGGCGTGGGCGCCTGCGACTTCTACGAGCGCAAGCACGCCAAAGCCATCGAGTCCTTCCGTCGCGCGCTGCGCGTCGCCCCCGACTCCGCTCCGGCGCTCCTCGCTCTCGGAATCTCGCTGCTGCAGACGGGGCAGGCCGCGGCGGCCGTGCCCGAGCTGGAGGCAGCCGTGAAGGTCGAGCCCCGCATGCGACAGGCCTACTACCAGCTCGGGAGAGCCTACCAGGTGCTCGGAAGGGCCCGCGACGCCGAGGCGGCCTTCGCCAGAGCCCAGGAGCTGGCCCGCGAGCCCAGAGAGTCCGCCGAGGGGCTCCTCGACCCGGGGCCCGACCCCCGTTGACGAGCGTGGCAGAGGCGCGATGAGAGCGCTGCTTCCCATCGCTCTGCCGCTCCTCGTGCTCGCGCTGGACGCTCCTCGCACGCCTCGGACGCTGGTTCCGCCGGGAGCCTCGCCCACCGACGCTCCCGGCGTCTCGTTCTCGGAGGTCGCGCGCGCCGCCGGCATCGCGGCTTTCCATCGCGTCTCGGGAGTCCCGCCAAGGACTACCTGCTCGAGGCCAAGGGCTCCGGCGTCGCGCTCTTCGACGCCGACGGCGACGGCGAGCCCGACGTGTACCTCGTGAACGGCTCCACCTTTGCCTCCTGCGCGGCACGGCAAAGGCCCCGGCGCCGCCCTCTTCCGGAACAACCGCGACGGCACGTTCACCGACGTCACCGCCGGCGCCGCCTCGCCAACAGCGGCTGGGGCCAGGGCGTCGTGCGCGGGCGACTACGACAACGACGGCGACGCCGACCTCTACGTCACGAACTTCGGCCGCAACCGCCTCTATCGGAACGACGGCCGGGGCCGCTTCGAGGACGTCGCCGGAGCGGCCGGCCTTTCCGTGGACGGCTGGTCCACGGGATGCGCCTTCGCCGACTACGACGGCGACGGCCGGCTCGACCTCTTCGTCGCCGGCTACATCACGCTCGACCTCGACAGCTGCCGCCCTCGCCCCCGGGGCCGCCGCGCGGCCGGCGCGCCGGCGCAGCCCGAGACGCACGACTCCGCGGCCTGGGCGCCCCCTACCGCCCGGGCATGACGCCTTCTGCGATTACCGAGCCGTGCCGGCCATGTGCGGCCCGCAGCGGCCTCCAGGGTGCGCCCGACCATCTCTTCCGCAACAACGGCGACGGGACCTTCACCGACCGAGCGCAGCGGCGGGCGTCGCCGACACGGCCGGGCTCTACGGTCTCGGTGTGGCCTGCTTCGACTTCGACGACGACGGCCGGCTCGACCTCTTCGTGGCGAACGACTCCTGCTCCAACTACCTCTACAGAACCGCGGCGACGGCACGTTCCAGGACGTGAGCTACGCCTCGGGAGCGGCCTTCAACGAAGCCGGGCAGGAGCAGGCCCACATGGGCATGGCCGTCGCCGACTACGACCACGACGGCCGCCTCGACCTGCACGTCACGCACTTCGAGACGACCAACATCCTCTACCACAACGACGGCGGCGGCCTCTTCTCCGAGGCCACCTACCCGGCGGGCGTCGGCACCCCGAGCGTTCCCTTCGTGGGCTGGGGCACGAACTTCCTCGACTACGACAACGACGGCTGGCCCGATCTCTTCGTCGCGAACGGCCACGTCTACCCCTTGGTGGACCGCTTCGACTGGAACACCTCGTACGAGCAGCGCGTGCTCCTCTTCCGCAACCTGAGGGGAGCGAAGTTCGCGGAGGTCGGCCGCGGCGGCGGCGACGGCCTCGCCGTAGCCCGCAGCCTGCGCGGCTCCGCGACGGCGGACCTCGACGACGACGGCGACGTCGACGTCGTCGCGAACGCGCATCGACGGCGAGCCGATCCTGCTGCGTAACGACGGCGGCAACCGCGCGGGCCACTGGCTGGGCGTTCGCCTGGTGGGCGACCCGGCGCGCCGTTGTCCCCGGGACGCGACCGGCTCGCACGTGTTCCTCACCGCGAGCGGCGGACGCCAGCGAGACGACGTGGCCAGCGGCCGAAGCGTCATGTCCCAGTCCGACCGCCGCGTTCACTTCGGCCTCGGCGCGGCGACGCGGGTCGAGCGGCTCGAGGTCCGCTGGGCCAACGGGTCCACGGTCGCCTACGAGGTGCCGGGCGTCGACCGCCAGATCGTCATCGACCAGGCCCGCGGCGTCGTCCAGGGCGAACCGCGTGTCGCGCGGCCGTGGGACGGGACGACTAGTGCTTGAGTCCGGCGGGCGCCGGGACATATAGTCCGGCCGTCGCCTGGTCCGGGCCGTCACTCGCGAAAGGTCGTGCCTCATGCAAGACCTTGCTGGGCGCTCCCGCGAAGCGAGCGTGAGCCGGCGGGACGTGCTGAAGCTGGCCGGGGGCGCCATCGCCGGCGCGGGGCTGCGCGAGCTCGACCCGCAGCCTTCGCCACGCCGCGCCGCGAAGCGCGTCATCGTCGCCGGCGGCGGCATCGGCGGCCTCTGCTGCGCCTACGAGCTCGTCAGGCGCGGCCACGACGTCACCGTGCTCGAGGCCGCGGGCCGCACCGGCGGCCACGTGCGCACCATCCGCGACCCGCTTGGCCGACGGCCTCTACGTGGACGGCGGCGCCGAGCACTTCACGCGGCCCGGCTACGAGATCTACTGGGGCTACGTGAAGGAGTTCGGCCTCGAGGCCCTCCCCTACCCGCGCCGCAGCAACATCCTCCGGCTGATCGACGGCAGCTGCGCACCGAGGAGATGCTGGCCGATCCGAAGGTCCTCTCGGGCCTCGGCTTCAACCCGCGCGAGATCGAGTTCCTCGGCCGCGAGCCCTGGTGGAAGCTGCCCGCGCTCTACTACGCGCCCTACCTCGACGCGTTCAAGGACGAGTACCGGCCTTTCGACGCCGGCCTCGACCACCTCGACGGGATGACGCTCAGCGATCGCTCCAGAAGGACGGCGCCTCCCCCGCCTCGCTCCGCTTCATCGGCGACCCGCGGGTCTCGGCACTGCACGTCGTCTGGCACGCGGCCCTCCTCAAGCTCCGCGGCGTGCCCCTTTTTCCGACCGAGGTGTTCCGCCTCAAGGGCGGCAACCAGACGCTGCCGGACACTTTCGCGAAGCGCCTCGGCGAGCGCGTGCGCCTCGGCTGTCCCGGTCACCGGCATCGAGCGTGGCGACACCGGCGTGCGCGTCCGCTACCGGGAGGCGGGCAAGGACAAGACGATGGAGGCGGACTGGCTGGTCTCGCGCGATGTCGCTCGTCAAGCTGCGCGAGGTTCCGGTGACCCCGGCGTGGCCCGAGGCCCGCCAGTACGTGGTCGAAGAGCTTCCCCTACTACACCGCCTCCCGGCCCGTGTTCCAGTCGCGCACGCGGTTCTGGGAGAAGGACAAGACCAGCCTGAACATCTGATCGGCGAGCCCGCCCTCGAGCACTACCTGGCGCGTGGGCGACGACGTCGAGACCTCGCGCGGCCTGCTCGTGGCCACGGCGCCGGGCTTGACCACGCGCGGACGCTTCGCTCGCCGCGTTCCGCAAGTACTACACCGGCGCGCCGGACGACATCGAGCAGGCCTTCGTCATCGACTGGGCCCGGACCCGTGGGCCGTCGCCTGCGAGCCGCTCAACTACACGCCCGGCCAGCTCGCGCGCTTCTGGCCGAAGGTGATCGAGCCGGAAGGGCGGATCCAGTTCGTCGGGGCCTACGCCGACAACCTGGCTGGGGCATGGAAGCGGCGACGCGGTCGGCCAACCGCGTGGCCAAGGCCATCGACCAGGCGTGATGACGCTCGCACCAGAGTGAGCGAGGAGTGACCATGCTGTCCACGGCTTCGAGGCTCCGTCCGATCGCTTCCGCTGTCGCGACGTCCCTGTTCGTGATGATCTCGACGAGCTCCGCCCAGGTACCCGCAGCCCAGTCACCGACCGCGGTCATCCACCTGTTCGACGGAAAGGACCTGTCGGGCTGGACGGCGGACGTGCCCGCGCGCGACAAGGACAAGAACGCTCCCCCGAGCTTCATCGTCCGCAAGGGCGTGCTCGTGAGCATGGGCAAGCCCGAGGGTCACCTGGTGACCGACGGCGCCTACCGCGACTATCGGCTCGAGGTCGAGTACCGCTTCCCCGGCAAGGGCGGCAACTGCGGCGTGCTGGTGCACGCGTCGAAGCCGCGCGCGCTCTACAAGATGTTCCCGCAGTCGATCGAGGTCCAGATGATGAGCGGCGACGCGGGGGACTTCTGGGTCATCCAGGAGGACATCGAGGTCAAGGACATGGAGAAGCGAAGGCCCCGCAAGGAGGGAGAGAAGTGGGGCGGCGCCGAAGGCGACGCTCGCCGGATCCTGAACCTCACCGACGGCTCGGAGAAGCCCCTCGGGGAATGGAACACCATGGTCGTCGAGGCGCGCGGCCGGACGCTCAAGGTCTGGATCAACGGCGATCTCGTGAACGAGGGCTTCAACGCGACCGCCAGCGAGGGACGGATCGCCCTCCAGGCCGAAGGCACCGAGGTCGAGTTCCGGCGCGTGGACCTCATGCCCTTGCCCGCGGTCGCGAGGTGAGCACGCTCGCGTGATGAAAATAATGGCAAAGAGTTGCAATCTTGTGCTAGCGTTTTAGCCAACATCACCACCCTGGCAGCAAACGGCCACGGGCGGATCCCTCCCGGCCGTCTGGCTGCCCACAAGGAGCGCAGAATGCACGACCGACGAGTCGTCTCCTTCTCCCTCCTACTCGCGGCGGCAGTGCTCTCGTGGCCCGTCGCGAGCCACGCGCAGAGCTTCAACGGCTCTGTTTCCGGAACGGTCGCCGATCCCTCGGGCTCGCCAGTCGCGGGCGCCTCGCTCGTCCTCAAGAACAACGGCACCGGGCGTCGAGCTGCGGCGGACGTCCGAGGCAACGGCGCCTACGCCTTCCGCAATCTCGTTCCCGGCTACTACCAGCTGACCACGGAGGTCACGGGATTCCAGACCTACGTACGCAAGGGCATCCAGGTGGCGCTGAACGGCGACGTGCGCCTGGACGTCGCGCTGTCCGTCGGCAGCCAGGCCGAGGAGATCGAGGTGATCGGCGCATCGCCCATGATGTACGACACCGGGGCCAAGGAGGACGGGATCGCGCCCGAGACCCTGCAGAACCTGCCGCTCATGTTCACTTCGGGGCCCCGCTCCTCGGCCACGTTCGTGATGCTGATGCCCGGAGTCACGACGGGCGGCACCGCGAACGCCTTCGACGCCCGTATCAACGGCGGCATGCAGGCCGGTGACGAAGCCGTCCTCGACGGCGCCTCGATGCAGCAGGGCACCCTGAGCCAGAGCGGCATGGTCTCGATCTTCCAGGACTTCCCGTACTCGCCGGACATGGTGAGCGAGATCAAGGTCGTCAGCTCGAGCTACGACGCGCAATACGGCTCGACCACCTCCGGCCAGATCGTCGCGACCACGAAATCGGGCCAGGACCGCTTCCACGGCGCGGTGTTCGAGTATCTGCAGAACGACTCGCTCAACGCCAACCAGTGGGGCGCCACGGAGAAGTCGCCGCTCGAGAAGCACAACTTCGGCGCCAACCTCGGCGGCCCGACGAAGGTCCCCGGCCTGTGGTCGAATTCGGTGAAGACCTACTTCTACGTGAATGTCGAGGCCTACCGGCAGGAGGGCGGCGCCACCCGGCCCACGCTCTCGATCCCCTCGCTCAAGCAGCGCGCCGGCGACTTCAGCGACTGGCGGGATTCGAACGGGAACCTGATCCCGATCTACGATCCGGCCACGACGCGGGTGCTGCCCGACGGCACCGTCACCAAAGACCCCTTCCCGGGCAACATCATTCCGCCGAGCCGGTTAGCCCCATCGCATTGGGCTACTTGCAGTTCTTGCCGACCCCGACGAGCGACGGCCCGCTCAACAACTACCTGGTGCCCCGCGCGATTCCGGACTCCATCCTCGGCGACAGCAACTACTTCTTCGGCCGCTTCGACTCGTACATCGGCCAGAAGGACCACATCGCCATCTCGCTGTGGCACCAGCGCACGGCATCAAGTTCTTCTCGCTGCTGCCCCACGAGCTGGCCTCGGAGACCACCTCCAACCCCCAGAACGCGTCGGTGCACCGCCTCAACTGGGACCACACCTTCAGCTCCAACCTGCTCAACCACGTGACGTTCGGCTACCTGAACCGCAACGAGGGCTACGGCTGCGTGAACACCGACGCGATCGACGATCTGCCGCACGTCCCGGGCGTCGTGTCGTACAACGTCCCGTCGCAGATGAGCTTCAGCGACGACTTCGCCACGTTCGGGTGTCGCCGCAGCCTCGAGTCCGACAGCATCACCACCCGGCCGACCTACGTCCTCAACGACCTCGTCACCTGGATCAGGGGCAGCCACACGTTCAAGGTCGGTGGCGAGTACCGCAACATCGGAGGAAACAACCACGACCGGAGAACGAGCAGGGCAGCTTCTTCTTCGGGCGCGGGCCCACGTCGCTCACCGGCATCGACAGCGGCAACCCGATCGCGAGCTTCCTGCTCGGTGCGGTGGAGAGCTCGCCGATGGGCGTTCGCACGGCGTCGAACAACTACCCGCGGCAGAAGGCCTGGATCTTCCACGTGGGCGACACCTGGAACGCCACCAGCAAGCTGACCCTCAACCTCGGCCTGCGCTGGGACTACTACTCGCCGTCGAGCGAGAAGTACGACCGGCTCGGGTTCTTCGATCCCGACGGCGTGAACCCCTCGGCCGGCGGCCGGAGGGCCGCCTCGCCTACGCGGGGAACGGCTGGGGCGAGGCGAGCTACGGGGCGCGGTACCCCGAGAAGGACTGGTACGGGGGCCTCGCCCCGCGCCTCGGCCTCACCTACGCGATCAACAGCAAGACCCTCTTCCGCGCGGGTTGGGGCGTCTTCTACGACCGCGCGTACTACCCCGGCTGGGGCGGCGCCATCAGCCAGCCCGGCTTCAACACCAACGCGGCCTTGAGCAGCAGCCTCGGCGGCGTGCAGCCGGCCTTCTACATCGACCAGGGGTACCCGAACACCTACGCGCAACCGTTCATCGGCTCCGACTTCGCCAACGGCCAGGATCTGACGTACCGGCCGCTGGACGCGAACGAGCGGCCCCGCTCGCAGCAGTGGAACCTGACGATCGACCGCGAGATCACCCCTGGCTTCACGGTGGGTGTGGCCTACGTGGGCGCCCGCGGCAGGCGCATGCCCTCCCGGAACGTCCCCCTGAACGTGCTCGACCCGAGCCTGCTCTCTCTGGGCCCCATCCTCAACGACGAGTTCCAGGAAGGCCAGACCTCGCTTCACGGCGTGCCGGAGCCGTACCCGGGCTGGCGCGAGCAGATGCAGAGCTGCGCTCCCTCGCTCGCCCAGGCGCTGCTGCCCTATCCCCAGTACTGCTCGAACCTCCAGGGCGCCAACGAGAACCAGGGAAAGTCCAGCTACCACTCGCTCCAGGCCAAGGTCGAGAAGCGGTTCTCGCACGGCACGTTCTTCCTCGTGTCGTACACGCTCGCGCGAACGCGGATGAGCGGCAGCGACTTCGTCCAGACCGAGGCCGACGACCTGGAGCGGGGCGAGCGGCCTCATCTCGCCGTACGAGCAGGACCGCAACGAGGCCCTGGCGGCCGACGACGCGACCCACGTCCTCTCCGCGGCCCTCGTCTGGGACCTCCCCTTCGGGAAGGGCAAGAAGTGGGTGAACCAGGACGGCCTGGCCAACGTCCTCCTCGGCGGGTGGCAGCTCTCCACGGTCTTCCGCTACAGCTCGGCCCTCCCCTTCTACTTCCGGTCGAGCTACTGCAACGTGCCGGGGCAGTTCCGCGCCGGGTGCATCCCCTCGAGCACGGGTGACGTGTTCGCCCAGGACAAGGGCAGCTTCGATCCGAACGCGGGCCCGCTCTTCAACCTGAACGCCTTCGAGCCCTCGGACGCGTTCAACTTCTACTACGGCAGGGGCCCGCGGGTGAGCGATTACCGCGGCTTCAGCTACCGCAACCAGGACCTCGTCGCTCATCAAGAACACCAGGCTCTTCAAGGACGTCAACCTGCAGCTCCGGATCGAGGCGTTCAACGTGTGGAACTGGCACAACTTCACCGCCGCGGGCAACGACTTCCACGGCCGGTTCGCCTTCGACACCGACATCGCGAGCCCCGACTTCGGCATGTGGAACGGCAGCGTGACCGACCCACGCGTGATCCAGGTCGCGGCGCGCCTGGAGTTCTAGCGCACCGGGATTCGTAGCCGTCGTCCGTCGTCGGTCGTGCGCCAGGCCGGCCGAAGACCCGTCGAGGTCTTCGGGCCGGCCTGGCCCTGTCGGGAGCACGAGCCGTCGGATCACTGAGAGGCATCCTTGAGCACATCCACTCCGGTCCCCGCCGCCGCGGCCTCCGTCCCGCGCGTGCCGTCGCTCGACGTGTTTCGCGGCTTCGTGATGTTCCTGATGCTCGCCGAGGCGATGCGATTGTGGACGCTCCACGACGCCTTCCCCGCGAGCGGCTTCTGGGCGCTCGTCGCCTTCAACACCACGCACGTTCCCTGGCAGGGGTGCTCGCTGCACGACCTCATCCAGCCCGCCTTCTCGTTCCTGGCCGGGGCGTCGCTGCCCTTCTCGATCGCGAGCCGCCGCGCGCGGGGGGAGAGCTTCGGAAAGATGCTGGCCCACGCCGTGCGCCGCAGCCTGATCCTGATCCTGCTCGGGATCTTCCTGCGCTCCATGGAGAGCCCGCAGACCTACTGGACGTTCGAGGACACGCTCACCCAGATCGGGCTCGGCTACACGCTGCTCTTCCTGCTGGCCTTCGCGTCGCTGCGCGTGCAGGTGGCGGCGTTCGTCGCGATCCTCGTCGGCTTCTGGGCGGCCTTCGCGCTCTACCCGCTGCCGCCCGCGAGCTTCGACTACCCGAGCGTCGGCGTGCCGGCCGGGTGGCCGCACCTCTACACCGGCTTCCTCGCGCATTTCAACAAGAACTCGAACCTTTCGTGGGCCTTCGACACGTGGTTCCTGAACCTCTTCCCGCGCCAGTCCCCGTTCCTGTTCAACGAGGGGGGCTGGTCGACCCTCAGCTTCATCCCCACGCTCGCCACGATGATGCTGGGCCTGTGGGCGGGTGAATGGCTGAAGAGTGCGCGGGAGATGCGGACGAAGCTGCGGGGCCTCGTCGTCGCGGGCGTCGCCCTCACGCTCGGCGGCCTCGTCCTGCAGTGGCTGCACCTGTGCCCGATCGTGAAGCGGATCTGGACCTCGGCCTACACTCTCTACAGCGGGGGCCTGATCCTGCTCATCCTCGCCGGCTTCTACGGGGTGATCGAGATCCTCGGCTGGAAGCGCTGGTCGTTCTGGCTGACGGTGATCGGCGCGAACTCGATCGCGATCTACGTGATGAGCTGGACGCTGGAGCACTTCGTCTCGGAGAGCCTGAAGATCCACCTCGGCTCGGCGCCGTTCCTTCTCTTCGGACCGCCCTTCGAGCCGGTCCTTCGGGGCATCTGTGTCCTGCTCGTGTTCTGGGGAATCCTCTACTGGATGTACCGGAGGAAGATCTTCATCCGGATCTGACCCGGACCATTCTTGAAGCCCGTCAGGCATCGCTTCAAGAATGGTCCGATCTGACCAACGCCCTGTATGCTCAGGGCTCGGTCTGCGATCGTCTGCTCGTCTAGCGCTGGTCCGGCGCGGCCTGGTTCTTCTGGCGGTCCTGCTGCGCCTTGATCTCCAGGAAGCGCTCGAGCGCGCGATCGGCCCGCTCCTTGTCGCCACTGCGGCGGTAGACGCGCGCCAGCGCGTACTGCGGCTCCGCGTAGGCGGGGTCGAGCCGGGCCGCCTCCTCGAGCTCGGTTATCGCCTCCGCGACGAGGCTCCGCTTCTCCAGCGCGACGCCGAGCTGGTACCGGGCCTGCGGAAAGCGCGGGTCAGCGGCGAGCGATTCGCGGAAGCGGGCTTCCGCCGCTTCGGGCCGGTCGAGGCGCGTGAGGAGCAGGCCGAGGTTGAGCGCCGGCCAGGGCGACCTGGTCTTCTCCGCGCGGTTCAGCCGGAGCGCCTCCTCGAAGCTGCGCTCGGCCTCGTCGAAGCGCCCGAGCGCTTCGTAGCAGAGGCCCAGGTTGTCGTAGGCCCTCATGTAGCGGCTGTCGAGCTGCGTGGCGCGCTGCAGGCCCTCGACCGCTGCCGCGTACTGTCCGTCGTCCTGGTCCAGCCGCGCCGTCCAATAGGGATAGAGCGGGTTCGCGGGAGCGGCCGCGGCGAGCTTCGCGAGCTCGGGGCGGGCCCAGTCGCGCTGCCCGAGGGCGACGTAGGCCATGACGAGCGTGAAGCGGCTGCGCTCGTCGAGCGGCGCGATCGCCTCCGCCTTCTTGAACGCGATCGCGGCGTTGAGGGGCCGGCCCCTCAGGAAGAAGACGCCGCCGAGCGTGCGCAGCACCTCCGCCGATGCCGGATGCGCCTCGGCGGCTTGCAGCAGCAGCGTCTCGGCACGCTCGTAGTCGCGCGTGCGCAGCGCCTGCGTGATGCCGGCGCTCCGCTCGTCGACGATCCCCGCGAAAGGCAGCTCGCCGTCGATCGTTTCGAGCAGCCGGGGGTCCCGCGGCAGCGGCGTCTCCTGGACGGGGACGGAAGTGACCTGGAGGACGAGCACGCCGATCCCAAGGCCAAGTCTCACGGCGCTCCCGCTTCGAGGGCTTGTAGCCGTGCCAGCAGCGCGCGGGCTCCGGCGCTCTCGGGCACGATCGCCAGCTCTCGCTCGATCTCCTTCGCGGGCCTCGGCCCACCGCTTCTCGTCCATGTGGATCTGGGCCATGGCGAGGTGGACCTCGGGCAGGGAGGGATCCGCGAGCGCGGCGCGGTCGAAGGCCGCGAGCGCGCGGTCCGGCCGTCCCTGGACCCGGAAGTTGTGGCCCATCGCCTGGTGGAAGCGGGCCGCACCCGAATCGAGCGCCGCCAGCTGCTTGAGGCTCCACTCCGACAGGCGCAGGTACGCGCTCCCGAGCGCGTACGCATACTCGGCCTCGTCCGGCTTCAGCTCCGTGAGGGCGCGGTACTGCTCGACGGCTCCCGGGAAGTCCGAGGCCCGCTCCAGGACCTTGGCGAGCTGCAGCCGGGCGAGCGGCTCCCGCGGCGCCAGCTTCACGGCGCGCTCGAGGCTGGCCCGGGCCTCGCTCACCCGGCCGAGGGCGAGCAGGCTCGCCCCCAGCAGGATCCGCGGAGCCGTGTAGGCGGGATCGAGGCGCACGGCCTCGCGGAACTCCGCCACGGCCTTCGTGTGCTGCCCGCGCTCCTGGAGCACGATGCCCAGGTTGTTGTGGACGTACGCGATCAGCACCTCCCTTGGCGAGCACGGTCCGGAAGGCGTTCTCCGCCTCCTCGAGCTTGCCCGCCTTGAGCGCGCGCACGCCCTCCTCGAACGACGGCTGCAGCGCCTCGGGCAGGTCCTGGGCGAGCGCTCTGCCCGCGGTGAGAGCGATCGCCGTCGCGAGCGGGATCCAGATCCAGCCGGCGCGCATCTCCAAGCGCAGTATAGTGGCGCGATGGTCCTGGGGCTCCTCCTGCTGGCGCTGCAGGCGAGCCCGGCCGCTCTGCCGGAGAATCCGACCGCTCTCCCGGAGATGCTGAAGAAGGCGATGCAGCTCCTCGAGGCTTCCGACCGCGCCTCGGCGCGTCGCGAGTTGACGGAGGCCCTTCGCCTCTACCCCGCGAGCCCCGCCGTCCGCAACTTCCTCGGTGTGGTCGAGGCGGGAGATGGCAACTACCCGGCCGCGGAGCGGCGCTTCCAGGAGGCCGTCCGCCTCACGCCCCACTACACCGATGCCTACCTCAACCTGGGCCGCCTCTACCAGGGGAGCGGCGGCCACGACCCGAAGGCGGCGACGAAGGCGCTCGCGGCGTACCAGGCGATCCTGGGCTACGACTCCGCGCATGCCGACGCCCGCTTCCAGAGCGCGGCACTGCTCCTGTCCATGGGAGAGTTCTCCCGCTCGCTCGCCGAGCTGGACCGCCTCGCTCCGGCCGACCGGGACCGGCCGGCCGCGCTCGCCGTCCGCCTCGCCGCCCACGCGGGCAAGGGCGAGCCGGCGGAGGCGGATGCCGCTGCCGAGAGGCTCCTGGCCCGCGGGGGCTTCGACGAGCTGGACGTGCGGCCGACGCTGGGCGTCCTCATCGCGCACGGGCGCGAGGATCTGGCGGTGCGCCTGCTCGAGGACCTGCGTCGCCGCGGACACGCCTCGTCCGACGATCTGCAGCGCCTCGGACTCCTGCGGGAGAAGGCGGGTGAGTACGTGGAAGCCCGCGTGCGGCTCGAGGAGGCCGCGCGGGACCGGCCGGAAAGCGTTCCGCTCCTGCTCGACCTCGCCCGCGTGGCGCACAAGGCCAGGGACGTCCAAGGCGCCCTCGGCTACCTCGGCCACGCCCGAGCGCTCGAGCCGGGGAACGCGCGCGTGCACTTCCTGTTCGGCATGGCCTGCGTCGAGCTGGAGCTCGGCGTCGAGGCCTACAACTCCTTCAAGGAGGCGGTCCGGCTCGACCCGGATAACGCAGCCGCCAACTACGCCATGGGAGCGGTCTGCCTTCACCGCAGTGACCCGAGCGAAGCCGTGCCCTATTTCCGCAAATACGCAGAGCTCGAGCCCAACGAGCCACGCGGCGCGCTCGCGCTCGGCGTCGCGGCGTTCCAGGTCAAGGATTACGCGACCGCCCGCGCGCTGCTCGCGCCTGCCGCGGCCCGGCCGGAGACCGCGGCCGCCGCCAACTACTACCTGGCCCGGATGGCTCGCTCCGAGACCGAGTTCGAGGAGGCCCTCCGCTTCGCCCTGCGCTCCGTGGAGGCCAACCCGTCCTACGCCGATCCCTGGTCCGAGCTTGGCCTCGTGTACCTGCGCCTGGGGCAGCCGACGAAGGCGGCCGAGGCGCTCGAGCGCTGCCTGAAGCTCGATCCCGACCACTACCTCGGCAACCTGCATCTGACGATGCTCTACAGCGAGACGCGGGATCCGCGCGAAGCCGCGCAACGCCGTCGCTTCGACGAGATCAAGGCGCGGCGCGCCGAGGAAGCGGCCGACTTCCTGCGCCCGATCGAGGTCCGACCCTACTGAACGACGACGCCGCTCCAGCCAGAGTGGCCCGGGCGTCTCGTGGTATACCGCCGTCGTGACCAGGCGGCTCTTGCTCGCGGCCGTTGCGCTGCTCGTCTCGAGCGCCCTGCTTGGCGTGTGGGTGTGGGCGGGGCTGCCCGCGCGCTCCGAGGTGCGCGCGCTCGAGGCGCGCAATCCCGGCAAGACGCGGCTCATGCTGCAGCGCGAGGAGGAGGCCCGCGCGAAGGGCCGCGGCGGACGCGGACGGCAGTCGTGGGTGCCGCTCTCGGCCGTCTCGCGGCACCTGATCCACGCGGTGCTCGCCGCGGAGGACCAGAAGTTCTTCGGCCACGCCGGGGTCGACTGGCGCGCGATCCAGGACTCGATCGAGAAGAACGTCGAGAAAGGGCGCTTCGCGCGCGGCGGCTCGACGATCACGCAGCAGCTCGCCAAGAACCTCTACTTCGGCACGCGCAAGACGCCGATCCGCAAGCTGCGCGAGCTGGTCGTGACGCAGTGGCTGGAGGCCGACCTCAGCAAGGCGCGCATCCTGGCGCTCTACCTGAACGTGATCGAGTGGGGCGACTTCGTCTACGGCTGCGAGGCGGCCGCGCAGCGCTGGTACGGCAAGCCGGCCGCGGCTCTCACGGAGTCGGAGGCCGCCGGTCTCGCGGCGATGATCCCGAACCCGCGCCGGCTGAACCCGCAGGTCAACGCCGCGCGCCACGAGCGCGCCACGCGGCGCGTGCTCTGGCTGATGGCGCAGGCCGGCTATCTCGGGCGCGACACCGCACCGCTCGGGGCGGAGCCGCCGCCCGTGATCGTGCCGGAGGACGAGGAGGCGCTGCCCGAAGTCTCGCCAGACCCGCTCGAGGTCTCGCCTACTCCGCCGGCGCCGGAGACGCCTGCGCCCGAGCCAACCCCGACGCCAACTCCCGAGCCCACGCCTCCGACCCCGTCGCCGTCTCCCACACCTCCTCCCCCGAAGGCTGAGACGCGCGCGCAACTGCGCACGCTCGTCGTGGCCGTAGAGCGCCCGCAAGTCGCGCGGCGAGTTTGACGCCGTCGCGCAGTTCCTGCTGTTCGCCGAGACGGCATCACGCGCCGTTCCCCTGGCAGCACAGCGTCTTGTCGACCTCGTGAGCTGGCACGGCCCTTGTTGCATGTCTGGGCGTGAGGTCATCGCGTGACCGCTGATCGAAAGGAGAAAGATATGTCGCTTCCGGTGGCGTCGCTGGTCATGTGGTTCGCTCTTCTCGCCGCAATGATGCTCAACGGGATCTTCCGGGTGCTCGTGCTTCAGCGGTGGCTGGGGGAGGATCTCGCGCGTCAGGTCGCGTGCGTGTCAGGCATCGGCATCCTGCTCGTCCTTATCGTGCCATTCGCGTCGGGGGTCGGGGACGTCGGTACCCGAGCTCTCTTCGGCATTGGCGCGCTCTGGCTCGCGCTGACCGTGGCCTTCGAGTTTCTCTTCGGCCGCCATGTCGCGGGCGCGAGCTGGGAGTCGCTACTGGCCGACTACGATCTGAGGCGCGGCCGGCTCTGGTCCCTGGTGCTCGTCACCGTTTTCTTCGCGCCGTGGCTAGTGAGCCTCGTGCGCCGCCGCGGGAGCGCAGCGTGAGCCGCGCTGCTTCGCGGTCCTGAAAACGAGGTAGGTGAGTGATGCGTTACGAGGGCCGCCTCGAGGCGGGCCGCGTGCTGGACGGCCTTCTGCGCCGGCTGGAGCTCGGTCCGTGCGTCGTGGCCGGCATCCCGCGCGGCGGGATCGTCGTTGCCGGGCCGATTGCCCAGCAATCTGGAGGCGACCCTGGTCGCTGTGACGTGCCCCGTTTTCGACGAGTCTTCGAGCCGCCTCTTCTAGAGGGCAGGCTGTCTCGCCTCGCGGACACCAATCTCGTGGAGTCGACTGCGCATGCCCGGAATCTCGCGCAGCGCTGCCGCGTCCACCGTCCCCCACGTCTGGTCGCACGGGAACATCTGGACGACCACTTCGATCTCGGGCCGCCACTGGGTGTCGGCCCGATAGTGAAATGCGGCTTCGAATGGCGCGTCGAGATGGCGCCACGCCTCGGGCACGACCGTGACAGCGATGTCTCGCAGGAGAGCACGCACGTGCTCGCATTCCTGGCAGCCTGGATCTCCCGCACATCGCGGTGACGGGAGCCCGAGCAGCGTCAGATCGAACCCCGTCTGGATCCGGTGATGGTCGTGGATCTCGTAATGCGGAAAGACCTCGGCGCTCACCCGATGCGACTTGGCGAATGCACGCAGGCTCTCCGGGCTGGGTTTCGGGTTCATGCCACGGACAACTTTCGCCGGTGCGCTGCGGGATCCACGTGGTCCGCGCAGCCGAAGGGGTCAGCGGCCCTCCGTCTCCCGAAGCTGCAAACTCTTGGCCACGATCCGATCGTGGGAATCTGCCCCGAAGAGCTGCTCCGCCAGCGGCCGCCGCGCGACTCTTGCGTTCGCGGGGCCCCGGATCGGTAAGAAGCGCGGTTTCAGGCATCGTGGCCCTCCTGTTGGGAACGACGCGTGCGAGTCGACACGAGCCGCGGTCAGGTTTCGCTGCTGAGTCCAATCGGAAGCGAAAGGTGGACGACGCCGTCGCCGCCCGAAGTCCTGGTCGGCAGGCCGCTGTGCCTGAGCATCCGCAGCATCCGATCGTTGCCCTCGAGAATGTCGGCTTCGATCTCCTGTATGCCGTGGGCTAGAGCGATACGAGCGAGGTGGTCGAGGAGCACGGTGCCGATGCCGCGGCCCTGGTGCTCGTCGCTGACGGCCACGGCCATCTCGGCGCGGTGCGAGCCTCCTTCGTCGAGCACCACGTAGCGCGCCACGCCCAGGATCTCCTCGCGCCCCTCCTGCTGCCGGACGGCACAGAGGCCCACGTGGCGGTCGAAGTCCAGCTCGGTGAAATAGCGCAGCTCCGCGTCCGTCAGGTCGGCCTTGCAGCTGAAGAACCGGTTGTGGACGGACTGCCGGCCGAGGCTACGGAAGTGCTCCCGCAGCCGTTCCTTGTCGTCCGGCCTGATCCCGCGGATGTGCACTGATTGGCCGTCCCGGAGGAGCGCGTCGGCCGCATAGCGGTCCGTTTCCGGGGCCAGGCTCGCCATCACCCCCTACCTGAGCAAAACGCGCGCCATCACTGGTGCGTCTCGGCCGTTCGCGTGCTCTTCCCGCGGTGACAGCCGCCGGAAGAAGCCGTGCGCGCGGTGGACGAAGCCGGACGCGGGCAGGAACATGTACGGGCACTCTCCCTCGATCACTGCGATCCCGTGTTGCCGGCAGAGGTCCACGGCCGCCCGGCTCACCGCGCCGGGGCCGATCCCGCGATGGAGCCATACCCTCGAAACGCCAGCCTCGGCACAGTCGCGCACGACCTGCTCGGTGACCTCCGGACGGGTCATGACGAGTGCGCCCGCCACCGGCGGAGAGACGTCCTGCACGCGTGCGGCGCAGGGCAGGCCCTCGATTTCGCCCCGCGCGGGGTTGACGGGGACGACGTCGTAGCCGCGCCTTAGCAGCTCCCGGAACAGTCCGCGGCTGAAGTCCTTGGGATGGTGCGACACGCCGACGACGGCGAGGCGCCTCTCGGCGAGGAACTCGTTAGCCAACACGGATTGAGTGCTCACGGCCATCTCCTTTCTCGACGGCGAAGACGCACACGTTTTCTTGGCGGTTCGATCGCGACTGGGTAGGCGACTCATGAGTCCTTCTGCGCGTCACCGCGACATCAGAACCGGAAGCGCTGCCTCGCGGAGCGCGGTGCGAGTCGCGCCCCCGAAGACGAATTCGGTAAGGCGGGAGTGGCCGTACGCGCCCATGACGAGAAGGTCTGCGCCGAACGAAGCCGCTCTGGCGAGCAGCAAGCGGCCGACGTCCCCGCCTTCGGAGGACATCCTGCGCACATCCACACGTACGCCATGCCGTGCTAGGTGGAGCGCCATATCGGCCCCGGGTTCCTCGCCGTGGCCTGTGACGCTGCGCTCGTGATCCACCACCAGCAGCTCGACCGCCTCCGCTCTCGCCAGGAACGGCAGGGCGTCCGCGACGGCCCGAGTCGCCTCACGTGCGGCGTTCCATCCCACCAACACGCGACGGTGCACACCGCGGGGAGGCGTGGGCGGCAGCACGATGACTGGCCGTCCGAAGCAAGGACCAGAGCTTGAGGAAGATGGAGAGGAATGGAATCAAGACCCACGGAATCCGGACGGCCGACGATGGTGAGGTCGGCATAGCGTGCATGGACCACCAGGTCCTCGGCGAGCAGCTGTCGAATAGAACGCCACTCGGTCGGCAGGCGGCTGTGTCGAGCCGCCAGCTCGAAGGGCTCGCGGAGGCTCGTCTCACGAAGCGCTACTTCGGCTTCGTAGTCTGCCAGCAGTTGCCGCATCGCCGTGCCTCGCGCGTAAGTTCCTGGGCCTGTGTTGGCCAAGGCTGGCCAGACGAAGGCGCCCGTCAGATGCGCTCCGTGTTCCATGGAGAGGCGGAGGGCGTACTCGAGAGTGCACGCGCCTTCAGGTCGGCCGTCAACAAAGGCGACGATGTCCTTGATGGCGCTCATGGAGTCCTCCCACATAGCAGGAGCAACTGCCGTGCCGCGCCCGAACGCCCGAGAAGCGACAGGTCGGGCGCGCGAAAAGCACGTCGTTCGTGGTACACGCCGCATTTGCTGCGCGACAAGAGCGCTCGCCCACTCTGGAAACCGGTGATCAGACTGAGAACCGACGCCCCAGCCTAGGGACGCTCAGCCGCTCGCCGACGGGTGTAGCATCGGACGGAGGGTCCGCATGAGGACCTGTGGCCCCGCGCTCGCCTTGCTGCTCGTCGCCTTCGGCCTGAGTTGCGGAGACGACGCACCGACCGCCGCCCCCACACCCTCGCCAACGCCGACACCGACACCCGGGCCAGGCTCGGTCGTGGCCGGCGGCCACAACGGGCCGACCGAGATCACGTTCCTCTCCGCCGAGCCGGCTCCAGGCTCGACGATCGCGGGCTGTGGCCGGGACGCGAGCGGCTGCAGCGGACGGGTGCAGATGCGCTTCCGGCTGCTGTCCGCCGGCGGCGGACCGGTGCTGTCAGCGACCGCGTTCCTGCACGCGACCAACAAGATCGCCTGCGAGCGCGGGACGACTGGCCCGTTCCAGCTTCAGCCCGGCGTCCCGACCGAGCTCGTGATCGTGTACGACCAGCCGGACTACGCCTGCGGGATTCCCGCGACGATCTCCGACATGAAACTCGTCGTAGAGGGGCCGGTCCAGACTGCTTCGCTCCAGGAGTGGGCGATCCGCTACGAGCTGCGGCCGTAGTGGGGCGCTCGGCGATCTCGACCTCTGTATCTCGCACGCGGAAGGAATTGCGGGGCCGAAGCGCCGCGCGATGGACGATCCGCGAGGTGCGACGGCGACGGATGTGCGCTTGGAAGGACTTGGGGCTCCCGAGCCGTCGCATGGGTCGATACCTGGCTGGCACGCGGATTGATTCTTGTCAGTGCGAGGGAGAGCCCATGGGAGCTCGCGAGGAGCGATTCATGAAGAACGTGAAAGTGCGTGACCTGATGACGGCGAAAGTCACGACTCTGGGTCGAAACGACCGCCTCGACGTTGCCGACGAGATCCTGGCCATGGGCCGGATCCGTCACCTTCCGATTGTCGAGGAAGGGGCAGTGGTGGGAATCGTGAGCCAGAGGGACCTGTTCCGATCGGGCTGGGCGGCCGCGCTGGGTATCGGGACCAACACGCGAAAGAAGCTGCTCCAAGGTCTGCTGGTGAAGGAGGTCATGAGTGAGCCCGTCATCACCGTGGATCCGGACGCGACGGTCCAGGACGCGGCCCGTCTGATGTTCGAGAAAAAGATTGGCTGCTTGCCGGTCGTGAGCGAGGGGCGGCTCCAGGGCCTGCTGACGGAGACTGACGTGCTGCGATACGTGGCGGACGCTCTGGCGCCGTCGCGGGGTCCCGCGGCCGAGCGGCCCGCATTGACCCACTGAAGGAGAAAGGTCCCGTTGCGCGGGCTCCGCTTCCGCCGGGCGAGAGCGGCTCCCACGGCACCCGGCCCCATCGACGAGCGCGCGTTCACTCTCACCGAGGAAGACGTGGCCGCGCTGGGCTCGCTCGGGTGGCCGTCTCGGACCCACCTCGCCTCCTGGGCTCGATCTCGCGCTATGGCGTCGAGCTGCAGCTCGAGCAGCGATCTCGCTCGGCGGCCGGGGACGAGGGCCGCCGTCCTTCGTGGCCCCGGGCTTGCAACGCATCGGTCAGCGCGCGTTTGCGCGAGCAGGAGGCGTCATGGAGACCTTCGGGTGGAAGCGCGATCCTCGTCGAGGCGCGTGGCTGGAAGTGCCCTGTCGCGGAGCGGAGCTGCTGCACCACCCGCTCTACACCAAGGGCAGCGCGTTCAGCCGGGACGAGCGCGAGGCGCTCGACCTCGTGGGCCTGCTGCCCTACGCGGTGAGCAGCATGGAGGAGCAGGAGCGGCGCATCTGCGACAACATCGCGCGCAAGCGCGAGCCGCTCGAGAAGTACATCGGCCTCGCGGCGCTCCAGGACCGCAACGAGCACCTCTTCTATCGCGTCCTGCTGAACCACATCGAGGAGTTCCTGCCGATCGTCTACACGCCCACGGTCGGCCGCGCGTGCCAGGAGTACAGCCACATCTTCCGGCGCGCCCGCGGGCTCTGGATCACGCCCGAGCACCGCCACCACGTCAAGGACGTGCTCAAGAACGCGCCCTTCGACGACGTCCGCCTGATCGTGGTGACCGACAACGAGCGGATCCTGGGCCTCGGCGACCAGGGCGCGGGCGGGATGGGGATCCCGATCGGCAAGCTGGCGCTCTACACGGCCGCCGCCGGCATTCCGCCCTGGCAGACGCTCCCCATCAGCCTCGACGTCGGAACCGACAACCAGGCGCTGCTCGAGGACGAGCTGTACCTCGGCTGGCGCTTCCCGCGGCTGCGCGGCGCCGAGTACGACGGCGCTCGTGGACGAGTTCGTGCAGGCGGTCAGGAAGACGCTTCCCGAAGGCGCTCCTGCAGTGGGAGGACTTCAAGAAGAACAACGCGTTCCGCCTGCTCGACCGCTACCGCGGCGAGCTTCCTTCGTTCAACGACGACATCCAGGGCACCGCAGCCGTCGCGCTGGCCGGGATGCTGACCGGAGCGCGCGTCACGGGAAAGGCGCTGCGCGACCAGAGGGTCGTCATCCACGGCGCCGGCGCGGCGGGCATCGGCATCGCGCGCCTGCTGCGCAGCGCGCTGGAGCGGGCGGGCCTCAGGGGCGAGGCGCTCACCGCGGCCGTCGCGAACCTGGACAGCCGCGGGCTGCTGGTCGACGACACCGCGATCGCGGACGCGCACAAGCGCGAGTTCGCCTGGCCGGCGGCGCTCGCCGAGAAGCGGGGCCTCGGCAGCGAGCGACGCCGCGACCTGCTCGGCGTCGTGCGCGCGCTGAAGCCCACGCTGCTGATCGGCGTCTGCGCCGAGCGCGGCGCCTTCAGCGAGCCGATCGTGCGCGAGATGGCCCGCCACGTGGAGCGGCCGCTCGTGTTCCCGATGTCGAACCCGACCTCCTGCAGCGAGGCGACGCCCGCGGACGTGATCGCGTGGACCGACGGCCGCGCGCTCGTGGCGACCGGCAGCCCGTTCGACCCCGTCGTCGTGGGGCGGTCAGCACGATCGAGATCGGCCAGGGCAACAACGCCTTCGTCTTCCCCGGCGTCGGGCTCGGCGTGCTCGTCTCGCAAGCGCACAAGGTCACCGACTCGATGTTCCTCGCCGCCGCGGAGCAGCTGGCGGCCGAGGTGAGCGACGAGCAGCTGGCCGCTGGCAGCCTGTTCCCGCGCGTGCGCGAGCTCCGTCGCGTCAGCGCGCGCATCGCCGAAGCGGTCGTGCGCGCGGCCCGGCAGGACGGCGTCGGACGGCCGATACCCGACGCGGAGATCGGTCCCGCGGTGGCCGACGCGATGTGGCAGCCCGCCTACCTGCCGCTCGTCGCGGGCGCACGCGCGGCGCTCGAGCCCGTCCCGGCCTGAGCCGCGCCGCTCTGGGGCGCTCGAGGCTCCGAGGCCAGCAAATCGCGCGTCGAGTCCGACGCCGTCGCGCAATTCCTGCTGCTCGCCGAGACGGCATCACGCTCGGTTCCCCGCAAGCACAGCGCCTTGTGGAGTTCGGGAGCTGGCACGGCCCTTGTTGTATCTCCTCGCGGGAGGAAGGCCATGAGCCACGCCACTGCCACCGTCGAGGCCCCCGTCGAGGCCGTCGCCCCACGCCGCACACCTCTCGACCCGAGGGTCATCTCTCCGAGCCAGATGCTGATCGAGCCCGCGGCGCACGCGGGCCGAACCGGAGCCACGCTGGCCGTGTCCCTGTGCCTGCACCTCGTGCTCCTCGTGGGGGTCGTGCTCGTGCCTCTGCTTTCCTCCGAGACGCTGCCGAACCCGGATGCGCTCAGGGCCTTCTTCGTCCGGCCGCTGGAGATCGCACCGCCGCCTCCCCCCCGCCGCCACCCTCGGCGGCCGCGAGGGTCGTCAAGGTCGCTCCGAAGATCGTCCAGCAGCCGCAGGCGTTCGTGGCGCCGATCGAGGTCCCGAGCGAGGTACGACCCGAGGAGGGCCTCGATCTCGGGCGCGGAAGGCGGGGTGATCGGCGGAGTCGAGGGCGGAGTCCCCGGAGGCGTCGTGGGCGGTGTCGTGGGCGGCCTGCCCACGGCGCTCCCGCCACCGCCCGCGCCCGTGGTGAGGGTCGGCGGCAAGATCGCCCCGCCGCGCGTCATCCGGAGGGTCGAGCCGATCTACCCGGACGCTCGCCGCCGCCGCGCGCCTGAGCGCCATCGTCGTCCTGGAAGCCGAGGTGGACACCCGCGGCTTCGTGAAGACCGTGAAGGTGCTGAGCGGCCATCCGTTGTTCGACGATCCTGCTTTGGAGGCGGTCCGGCAGTGGCGCTACCAGCCACTGCTGCTGAACGGCGAGCCGACCGGATTCATCCTCTCGGTCGTCATCAACTTCAACTTGAGACCGGCCAGCTGACCGCCTCGCCCCGGGCGGCCCGCCGGCCACCTCCCGCCGGCGGGCCGCCGCGTGGGCTTCGCCTGAAGGAGCACGAATGGACTTCGACGTCCGCCGCAATCCCGCACTGCTTGAAGCTCGACCTCTACTGCAAGGGCATGCGGATCGACGACAGCTGCCTCGTCGAGCAGGACGGCGGCCGCAAGGTCCTGCGCACGCGCGCGGGCCTCGGCAGCGGGCTCGAGGTGGTGCTGCCCGGCGGCCTGTGGACGAACGTCCCGGTCGCGGAGCGCTTCGCGCAGAGCTCGCCCTACGTTCTTCACCGCGAGGACGGAGCGTACCGGCTCCACCTGCGACGGCGAGCCGGTCGCGACGCTGGAGCTCGCGCCGCGCCCGGCCTGGTACGACCGCAAGACCACCACCGGCAAGCCGATGACGCGGATCGGCACGCTGCAGGGCACCTACCTGGGCGTCTATCCCGCGAAGGTCTGCGAGTACTGGACCGAGAAGCCCCAGAAGGCCAACTGCAAGTTCTGCTCGGTGGGCCTGAACCTGGGCGTCGACGACGCGGACGAGAAGTCGATCGGCGAGGTGATGGAGGTCGTGCGCGCGGCGCGCGAGGAGTCGGGCCTCACCTACGTGGACTTCAACACCGGCCACTACGAGGGCGACACCTACCTCGACATCCTCGAGCCCTACATCCGGCGCATCAAGCAGGAGACCGGGATCCTGGTGGGCGTGCAGACGCCGCCGCACCACGACCTGCGCCGCTACGACGCGCTGCGCGAGCTGGGCGTCAACCGCGTCTCGTTCTGCTTCGAGATCTTCGACCCCCGGCTCTTCGAGGAGATCTGCCCCGGCAAGCACCGCGAGTACGGCCTGCGAGCGCTACCTGGACGCGGTCGCCTACTGCGCAACGCTCGGCCGGAAGGGGCCGCGTCACGAGCCGTGGGTCACGAACGGCGAGATCATCGCCGGCCTCGAGCCGCCCGAGTCCACGATCCGCGCGATCGACTGGATCACCTCGGTGGGCGCGATCCCGACCGTGTGCGTCTTCCGGCCGCTCGCCGGGACCGACTACGCGGAGATGCCGCCGCCGCAGCACGGAGCCGCTCGTCCCGGTGTTCCGGCGGCTCTACGAAGCGTGCATGGAGAAGGGGCTCCCGATCGGCGTCGCCCCGAACATCCACGTGAGCCTCGTGCTGCTGCCGGACGAGTGCCGCAGCCTCTCCGACCGTCGCTTCCCGCTGCGGGCCCTCCAGCTGAAGCTGATGGGCCGCGCAGCGAGAGCGATGGTCGGCCGCAACGTGCGCGCGGCTATGCGCTCTTCAGCACGACCTTGAGCGCCTGCTCGCGGGCCGCGTTGCCGAACACGTCGTAGGCCCTCATCACGTCGCCGAGCCCGAAGCGGTGCGTCACGAGCTTCTGCGGCTGCAGCCGGCCCGACTGCACCAGCTTCAGCAGCATCGGCGTCGACACGGTGTCGACGAGCCGCGTCGTGAGCGTGATGTTGTGGGCCCACAGCCGCTCGAGCTGGAGCGAGACCGGCTTGCCGTGGACCCCGACGTTGGCGATGCGTCCGCCCGGCGCCACGATCTGCTGGCAGACGTCGAAGGTCGCCGGGATGCCGACCGCCTCGATCGCGACGTCCACGCCGGCCCCCGCCGTCAGCTCCATCACCTTGTCGGCGGCCTTGCCGTCCCGGCCGTCCACCAGCTGCGTGGCGCCCAGCGTGCGCGCCACGGCGAGGCGGTTGGGGTCGAGGTCGACCATCACCAGCTCGGCGGGCGAGTAGAACTGCGCGGTGAGCAGCGTGGCGAGACCGATCGGGCCGGCTCCCACGATCGCGACGGTGTCGCCGGGCTTCACCTGCCCGTTCAGCACGCCGCACTCGAAGCCGGTCGGGAAGATGTCGCTCAGCATCACGAGCGCCTCCTCGTCGACTCCGGGCGGGAGCCGATAGAGGCTGGTGTCGGCGTGCGGGATGCGGACGTACTCGGCCTGCGTCCCGTCGATCGTGTGGCCGAGCACCCATCCGCCGCCCCGGCAGTGGGAGTACATCCCCTTCTTGCAGAAGTCGCACTTGCCGCAGGAGGTGATGCACGAGATCAGGACGCGGTCGCCGCGCTTGAAGCCCGCCACGGCGGCGCCCGTCTCCTCGACGACGCCGATGCCCTCGTGGCCGAGGATGCGTCCGTCGCCGACCGTCGGCACGTCGCCCTTCAGGATGTGCAGGTCGGTCCCGCAGATGGTGGCCGTCGTGATGCGGACCACGGCGTCGGTCGCCTCTCGGACGGCGGGTCTTGGCATGTCCTCCCAGGAGCGACGGCCGGGCCCGTGGTAGACGAGCGCCTTCATCCGGGCCTTCGCCGGAGTCGGCTGGGGAAGAGTCAGAAGCGCTTCACTCTGTTTCACGGATTCATCTCCTCGTTCGGAGCACGCGAGCCGGAGCTCGAGCCTCCTGCCAAAAGGTGGAGCAGGCGGCGTGCCAGCCACCAGCTCGAGAACTCCGGGAAGCACGGCGTCCCGTGAAAACGGCGCCCGCAAGCGCTTGCGGGTTTCGACCCAGCGGCCGCAGGCCTTGCGGCGCTCGCGGAGGCCCCGGCGCGCGGCTTACCGGCGACTTTCGCGAGGCACGCGAATTGCTCTGCCATCGAGTGAACGCAATCAAGCTCGAGCGCGAGCGGCGCGCTCGAAAGTCGAAGAGGTCAAGATGACACTCGCAGTCGGCAGCAGCAGCTTCGATCTCGCCGAGCGTTACGACGCTCCGTGCGAGGTCACGGGAGACCTGAGCGACGCCCCGGTCGACGACGAAGTGCTCGTGCCGGTGCTCAGGGAAGAGATCCAGAAGGCCCTGGGCGGCGCGCGGTCCGCCTTCTGCGTCCGGATCGAGCCTCGCGGCGACGCGGGAGAGATCGTCGTCCGGATCAGCGGCCGTCGGGCTTCCCTGCAGCTCTCGTTCGAGCGCGACGAGGCGGAGCCGGGCTACGTCGCCGGGATCGTCCGCGACGCCGTCGAGCGCTTCGGCCTTTAGCCGTACGGCTCACCGGGCCGCCGCGGCCGGCAGCAGGAACTCCTGCTCGAAGGCGGCCCATTCCTCCGCCATCGTCCGCGCGCGCCTGCACCTCGCTCTTCGTCCGGCGCAGTCGCTCGATCTCGGCCCGGTACCAGGCGACCACGGGCTCGCCGATCCGGAGCGAGCCCAGCTCGCCGGCGAGGTCTTTCGGCTGGAGCACGCACACCCAGCCCTTTCCGTAAGGGCTTCGCGTCAGCAGCGTCCGGCTCGGACGCCAGCGCTTCGTTCACCTGGACCACCGTGCCGCTCATCGGCGACTGCGAAGTGCGCCTTCAGGCGTCCTGCACGGCTCACGGTGAAGAGCGGCTCGCCGCGCAGCGACCGTCCGCCCCGGGCGCGGCAGCTCGACGCCCTCGAGCGCGCCGAGCGCCTTGCGCGCGAAGTCGTCGAGACCCGCGCGGAGCTGTCCGCTCGGCTCGATGCGCGCCCACGTGTGGCCCGTCCGAGACGAAAGCCCCGCCGGGAACGCAGTACTCGTGGACGCCCGCCGTCTCGGCGACGCTCGGCGCCACGATGCGCACGCTCGGCTCGCGCTGGGCCTCGAGGCGGGCCTGGCGGCGGAGCAGCAGCTTCCTCGCGAACTCCAGCAGCTCGTCTTCGGTGAAGGGCTTCTGCACGTAGTCGACCGCGCCGTGCTGCATCGTCTGGACGGCCGTCTCGATCGTCCCGTAGCCGGTGATCACCGCGACGTCGACGTCCGGCCGCAGGTGGCGCACGGCCTTCACGACCTCGACGCCGTCCATCCCGGGCATCTTGAGGTCGGTGAAGACGAAGTCGTAGTCGCGGCGCTGGACGAGGCCGAGCGCCTCGGGACCGCTCTCGACGGTGTCGACGTCGAAGCCGGCGAGCACCAGGATCTTGCGGAAGCTGTCGAGCACGACGGGCTCGTCGTCCACCGCCAGGATCCGGGCCTTGGGCTCGCTCACCTCGACGCGCTTGAGGCTCTTCGCCTCGGCGGTGAAGTCGAGCCGCAGCGACGTCTGGAGCGCCGCCTCGCGCTCGCGGCGCTCGCGCGCCTCGTCCAGCCGCCGGTGCGCGACGCGCACCAGCACGTCGATCGCGACGAACCCCAGGAACATGAAGACGACGAGCAGCGCGGTCATGTGCGTGTCTCCTCTGCGGGCACGGCGCCCGCGAGCAACGCCTCCGGGGCGCCGGGGATCGGCACCCGCACCGTGAAGCGGCTGCCCTTGCCCACCTCGCTCCGGACGTCGATCGTGCCGCCGTGGGCCTCGACGATGCCCCACGTCACGGCGAGGCCCAGGCCGGTGCCCTGCGTCCCCTTGGTGGTGAAGAACGGCTCGAACAGGTGGGCCAGGTCGGCCTCCGGTATGCCGCAGCCGCCGTCCTCGACCACGATCTCCGCGAAGGACCGCTCGCCGTCGTGCGCCGCGCGCGTCGCAACGCGAACCCAGCCTTCGTCGCCGACGGCGTCGCGCGCGTTCACCAGCAGGTTCACGACCACCTGCTGGAGCTGGTTCGCGTCGGCGGGCGCCTCGGGCGCCGGAGACGCGAGGTCGAGGTCGAGCGACACGTGGTGCAGCGTCAGCGACTGGAGCGTGATCTTGAGCGCACGGCGCACCACCTCGTTCAGGTCCACGAGCTGGCGGCTCGGCGGCGTCGGGCGCGCGAAGTCGAGGAGCCCCCGCACGATCTCGCGGCAGCGCTTGGTCTCGCGCACCACCACCTCGAGGTCCTGGCGCAGCTCGCTCCCCTCGGGGGCGCGCTTCAGCTGGAAGGACGCGTTCGTCAGCACGCCGGTCAGCGGATTGTTGATCTCGTGGGCGACGCCCGCGGCCAGCCGGCCGAGCGAGGCGAGCTTGTCGGCCTGCGTGAGCTGGCGCTGCGTCTCGGCGAGCCGCCGCGTCATCTCGTTGAACGCCCGAGCGAGGTCGCCGAGCTCGTGCCGCGCCACCACCGCGATCGGCGTGGCGAGGTCGCCCGCGGCGACGCGCCGCGTCCCTTCCGCGAGCGCCTCCACGGGCCGCAGGACCAGCCGGCGGTTCAGCCACCACAGGATCGCCCCGCTCGCGGCGATCGCCGCGGCCGCCAGGCGCGACCATGCGCCGGCGCCCCGCGGCGATGCTCTCGTCGACGCCCGCGAGCGAGAGCGTCACGTCGAGCACACCCAGCACGCGGTCGCCCGGCCCGTGGACGTGGCAGCTCCCCGAGCAGCCAGGCTCGTTCCGGATCGGGTTGATGATTCCGAGGACGCGGTGGCCGTCGGGAGCGGCGAACACGCGCGAGCGCGCCTGGGTCGAGGGCCGCTCGAGCGGGCGATCTGTCGCGTGGCAGGCGGTGCAGGCCACACCGCGCTTGTCCACCGCCTGGCCCAGCTCGGCGGCCTCGGAGGAAAAGACGATGCGGCCCTCCTTGTTGAAGACGCGCACGGCCTCGATCCCGTCCTGCCGCCCGAGGTGCGCGATCTGCCGCTGCAGGTTGTCGCGCCGGTTCTCGAGCATGTCGTAGTGCGTCGAGTTCTTGATCGTCTCGCTGAGCTGGTCGGCGCCGAGCTTGAGCTCGGAGACCAGCGCCGTCTCGTGGGCGCGCAGGACCAGCACTGCAAGCGCGCCGATCGCGAGCGCCGTGACGAGGCCGGCACCCAGGATCAGCTGCGTGCCGATCCGCGTGCGCATGGCTCAGGCCGGGACCGATTCGCCGAGCGCGTGGGCCTCGCCCTCGTCCGGCTCGGCCGGCTCCTCGCGGGCGGCCTCGGGGAAGATCGGCAGCACGCGGGCCGCCACGGCGAAGACCGCGAAGCCCACGGCGACGAGGCCGACCGAGACGGTGAGCTCCATCCAGGAGGGCAGGTAACGCACGCCCGCCGCCCGCTCCATGCCGGTCACCGCGACGTTCAGGCGGTTCATCACGAAGCCCAGGATCGCGAGGAAGGCCGCGGCCACGAGGCCGCGCTCGCTCGCGCGCACGCGCGGCACGCACAGCAGGCCGACCGGCAGCAGCACGGCCAGCGAGATCTCCAGCAGGAACATCAGCGACTCGTAGCTCGGAGTCAGCAGCTCGTCGAGCGCGCCGCTGCGCCGCAGCGCCAGGAAGCGCAGCACACCGTACACGCCGAGCACCACGACCATCGCGCGGCCGAGCGGCTCGAGCAGGCGAAGCTCCAGGCGCCGCCCGATCGAGCGCCCGCTCAGGTAGGACTCGATGATCACCATGCCGAGGCCCGCCCCGATCGCGGAGATGTAGAAGAGGACGGGCAGCAGCGGCGAGTACCAGAGCGGGTGCAGCTTCGAAGGGACGATCAGGTAGAGCGAGCCGAGCGACGACTGGTGCAGCGTCGAGAGGATCACGCCGCCGATCACGAGCGGCGTGTAGACGATTCGGATCACCCGCTGCGGCCCTGCGAGCCGGAAGCGCTCGAAGACGACGGGCGACAGCTCGAGCGCCAGCACGGTCGTGTAGAGCATCACGCACCACGCCACCTCGAACATCACCGAGTGCGGGTTCCAGAACACGAGCGCGTGCCAGATGCGCCAGGGCTGGCCGAGGTCGAACATCAGCGCCACGATCACGAAGGCGTAGCCGAGGAACGCCGTCAGCACGGTCGGCCGCACGATCGGCTCGAAGCGGCGCAGGTTGAAGAGGTGGACGACGCTCGTCAGCGTGAAGGCGCCCGCGGCGAGGCCGACTCCGCAGAGCACGTCGAAGCCGATCCACAGGCCCCACGGGAAGCGGTCGGAGAGGTTGGTCGTGGCGCCGAGCCCGCGCGTGAAGCGCAGCACGGTGACGCCGGCCAGCAGCGGCAGCAGCAGCGCCGCGACCCAGGCCCAGAAGCCGAAGCGCGCAGCGGCCCGCGGCGCGGGCCTCATCGACGTGCTCCCTGGTCCAGGGCGCGTTGCGCCGCGACCTGCTTCGCGCCGGCGCGTGATCCAGAAGACGCCGTACAGGCAGGCGCCGGCCAGCGCCACGAAGTCCGGCACCTTCGACAGCACCTGCCAGGTCAGCATCGGCAGCGGCTGGCGCGGCAGGTTGGTCGCGAGCCCGAGTTCCTCGAAGGGCACGCCCGACAGCATCAGTACCGACGTGCCGCCCGCCTCGTCCGCGCCGTAGACGTGGTCCACGTACGCTGCCCGGGTTGTCGCGAATGCGCGCGCGCGCATCGGCGAGCAGCGCCTCACGCTCGCCGAACATCGTCGCTCCCGTCGGGCACGCGGCCGCGCACGCGGTCGGCTCGCCCTTCGCGACGCGGTCCGCGCACATCACGCACTTCCCCACCACCGGGACGGCGCGGTCCCACTGGTACTTCGGCACGTCGAACGGGCAGGCCATGATGCAGTAGCGGCAGCCGATGCACTTGCCGGAGTCGTAAACGACCGGCCCCGCCTCCGTCTTGGCGAGGGCACCGACCGGGCACACCGAGACGCATGTCGGCTCGAGGCAATGCATGCACAGGCTGCGAAGCCAGCCGCCCTTGCGCTCCGTCGACGGTCGTCCAGGTGTACGCCGTCGTCGTCGGCTCGATCGTCGGCGGCAGGTGGTTCTCCGCCTTGCACGCCTCCGCGCACGCCTGGCAGCCGATGCACTGCGTCGAGTCGTAGAGCAGTCCCGCGCCCATCGGCAGCCTCCCCGCTCAGACGCGCACGCGCCTGCGCGCGAGCCGGGCCGGTCTCGCGCGCCTGGTCCCGGCCGCCGCGTCCCGCGCACGACCAGCACCGGGCAGGGCGCGCCGCGCACCACGCTGCGCGACGTCGAGCCGAACAGCACCCGCTCCAGGGCCGAGTGGCCCCGCGCCCCGAGCACGATCAGCTGCGAGCCCTCCTCGCGGGCCAGCCGCAGGATCTGCTCGTGGGCGCTGCCCGCCTTGACGAGATCGCGCACCGCGAGCCGCTCGCGGTCCTGCCTCGGGCACGGCCGCGCGCAGCGCGTCACGGGCTTCCTCCGCCAGCGCCTGGCGGAACACCTGGGTCTCCACCATCGAGAACTGCATCGCCGAGCCCGGCTCGAACTCGGGCACGTGCTCGAGCACGTGGAGCAGCGTCAGCTCGGCGCCGAAGGCCTCGGCCAGCGAGAGCGCGCGCGAGACCACTTCCGCTCACCGCACTCGCGCAGGTCGGCGCCGCACAGCATCCTGCGGAACGGCGCGCCTGTCTCGGGCGCCTGTCCGACGCCGTGCCGCACCGTCAGCACCGGGCACGGCGCACGGCGCAGCAGCTCCTCGGTCACGGATCCCAGCAGCAGGCGCTTCAGGCGCGCGTCGGAGTAGAGGCCCACCACCAGCAGGTCGGCCGGGAGCTCCTGCGCGAGCTGCGCGATCTCGCGCGACGGCTGGCCCTCGACGAGCAGGCGCGTGCGCGTCGCACGCCGCGCGCGCGGGCCGGCTCGGCGAACGCCTCGAGCCTCCCTCGAGCGCAGCTCGCTCCTGCGGCGTCGAGCGGAGCCGGCGAGAGGTACGCGAACTCCGCGGCCACGGGCAGCTCGCGCGGGTGGACGTGGACGATCGTGAGCTCGCCGCCGAAGGCGCCCGGCAGATCGCGACCGCGTGGCTCAGCGCGTTCGGCCGAGAAGGGCGAGAAGTCCGTCGGGCAGATGACGTGTCGAAACCGGAGCGCCTGGGCAGTCATGGGCACCTCCGAACGAACCGGAGTGCAACGGCCGTGCCCGTTCTCTCGTCGCACTGCCTGGCGCGATCCGTGCAAAGCCCTCGGCGGATGGGAGGTCGTCAATGGCCATGAGAATCGTCGAGGCTGACTGCATCAACTGCGCAGCCTGCGAGCCGGAGTGCCCGAACACCGCAATCAGCAACACGGGCACGACGTTCGTGGTGAACGCCGCTCAGTGCACCGAGTGCGTAGGCGCCCACGACGAGCCGCGCTGCGTGGAGGTCTGCCCGGTGGACTGCATCGTCCCGGAGCCGGCGGGGGGCGAGCCGAAGGACGTCCTGCTGGAGAGGTACGCGCGAGCTCCATGCGTAGTCCGTGGGGCTCAGCCGGAACGCACATCTTGCGCCCGGCACGCGCGAGACCGCGCGCGGCTTGCGTTCGGGGCGCCGCCGGCAGCTCAATCCACCCATAACACGGCCGGCACGGCCGTTGCTCATCTCGAAAGACGATGCGAACACCCGGCGCCCCACCTCCCTTCAGGATCCCCGACTTCGACCAGGCGCCGCTCCTGGTGATCTGGGAGACGACGCAGGCCTGCGGCCTTTCGTGCCGTCACTGCCGGGCCTCGGCGCAGCCCGGCCGCAACCCCGGTGAGCTCTCCAGCGAGGAGGGCCTGCGCCTCGTCGACGCCGTCGCCGAGATGGGGACGCCGCTCTTCATCCTGAGCGGCGGCGACCCGCTCAACCGCCCCGACCTCGCCGAGCTCGTCCGCCACGGGAAGGCGCGAGGCCTGCGCATGGCGACGATCCCGGCGGCCACGGAGCAGCTCACCTACGAGCGGCTCGCCGAGCTGAAGGACGCGGGCCTCGACCAGATCGCCTTCTCGCTCGACTTCCCGCGCGCGGACCTCCACGACGGCTTCCGCCTCGCCGCGGGTGCCTTCGATCGCACGATGCAGGCGGCCGGCTGGGCGCGGCGGCTCGGCCTGCCGCTGCAGATCAACACCACCGTCTGCGGCGAGACGGCACCCTACCTCGCGGAGCTCGGCCACTTCGTCGCGAACCTCGGCATCGTCTTCTGGGAGGTCTTCTTCCTCGTCCCGATGGGGCGCGGAAAGCTGCTGCGCGGCCTGAGCGCCGCCGAGTGCGAGCGGCTCTTCGCGACGCTCTGGGAGATCGAGTCGAAGGGCCGCTTCGTGCTCAAGGTGACCGAGGCGCCCCAGTACCGGCGCTGGGTCGCACAGCACGCCGCCGCGGAGCGCTCGTGGCTGGCGACCGTGGCGCACGCGCACGCCCCGATCGGCCTGTCGCCCAAGGCCGTCAATTCGGGCAAGGGCTTCCTGTTCGTCTCGCATCTCGGCGAGATCTTCCCGAGCGGCTTCCTGCCCACTCCCGCGGGCAACGTCCGCACGATGCCGCTCGCCCGCGCCTACCGCGAGTCGCGCGTGTTCCGCGACCTGCGCGACGCGGACACCCTGCGCGGCCGCTGCGGCCGCTGCGAGTTCCGCGCCACCTGCGGCGGCTCGCGGGCGCGCGCGTTCGCGCTCACGGGCGACGCGGCGGCGACGGACCCCTGGTGCGCCTACGTGCCGCAGGCGCAGACCACACGGAGCGTGTCATGGAGTGCCTGAGCCAGGACGTCCAGCCGGTCTCGTCGCGCTGGGCCTCGCAGTACCGCTCGAAGCTCGCGAGCGCGCGGGAGGCCGTAGGCCGTCGTGCGCTCGGGCGACCGCGTCTGGGTGCATCCCGGCTGCTGCAACCCGGAGCCGCTCGTGCACGCGCTCGTGGCCCGCGCGGACGAGCTGCGGGACGTGGAGCTCGTCCACCTGATGACGCTCGGCGCGGCGCCGTCCGCCGATCCGCGCTACGCGGCTTCCTTCCGGCACTGCGCGCTCTTCACCGGCGCGAACGTCAGGCAGGCCGTCAACGAGGGCCGCGCCGACTTCGTGCCCGTCCACCTCTCCGACATCCCGCGCCTGATCACGACGGGCCGGCAGCCGATCGACGTGGCGTTCGTCCACGTCTCGCCTCCCGACGAGCACGGCTTCTGCTCGTTCGGCGTGGGAGTGGACTGCACGAAGGCCGCGGCGGAAGCGGCGCGCGACGTCATAGCGCTCGTCAACGTCCGCATGCCGCGCACGCTCGGGGACTGCTTCATCCACGTCTCGCGCTTCAGCCACGCCGTGGAGGTGGACCTGCCGGTCGTCGAGCTGCCGCGGCCGGCGGAGCTCGGCGCGGTGTCGCGCGCGATCGGCCGGCGCGCCGCGGAGCTCGTCGAGAACGGCTCGACGCTCCAGATGGGGATCGGCGAGGTGCCCGACGCGATCCTCTCCGAGCTCAAGGACCGGCGCGACCTCGGGGTCCACACGGAGATGTTCTCGGACGGCGTCGTGGAGCTGTTCGAGGCGGGCGTGATCAACGGCGAGGCCAAGACGCTGCACCGCGGCAAGATCGTGGCCTCGTTCGTGCTCGGGACGAAGCGCAGCTTCGACTTCCTGCACAACAACCCCTTCGTCGAGTTCCACCCGACGGACTACGTCAACGACCCGTTCGTGATCGCTCGGCAACGACCGCATGGTCGCGATCAACGCGGCGCTGGCCGTGGACCTCACCGGCCAGGTGTGCGCGGACTCGATCGGGCGCTCGATCTACTCGGGCTTCGGCGGCCAGGCCGACTTCATCCGCGGCGCCGCGCGCGCCCGGCGCGGCAAGCCGATCATCGCGCTGCCCTCGACGGCGAAGGGCGGAACGCTGTCGCGCATCGTGGACGCGCTGCCGGAGGGCGCGGGCGTCGTCACGACCCGCGCGGACGTCCACTACGTCGTGACCGAGCACGGCATCGCGGAGCTGCACGGCAAGAGCCTGCGCGAGCGGGCGCGGGCGCTCGTCGCCGTGGCGCATCCGGCCTTCCGGGAGGACTTGCTCCGCGCGGCACGAGACCGCAGAATCCTCTGACCATGGCCGAGCCGAGCGGACGGGCCCGATCGTTCCTGCGGCGCGTCTTCTTCCTGGGGCGGAACCGCATCTCCACGGCAGGAGCCGTGCTCACCACCGCCTCCGCCGTGACCATGATCGGCTTCTGGATCGTGGAGTCGCTGCAGTCGCACGCCGGTCCATCCCTATGCCGGCATCGTGCTGTTCCTGATCCTGCCGTTCGTGTTCGTGCTGGGTCTGCTGCTGATCCCGCTCGGCGTGCTCCTGCAGCGGCGCAAGCTGCGCGCCCGCGGCGAGCTGCCGCAGGAGTACCCGAAGATCGACCTCCAGCAGCCCGAATGGCGTCAGGGGCTGGCGCTCGTGGGCCTCGCCACGGTCGCGAACGTCGGGATCCTGGGGGCGGCGTCCTACAAGGGCGTCGAGCACATGGACTCGACGCAGTTCTGCGGCGTGACCTGCCACAGCGTGATGGCCCCCGAGTACACGGCCTACACCGGCTCCCCGCACGCGCGCGTGACGTGCGTGCAGTGCCACATCGGGCCCGGCGCCGGCTGGTTCGTCAAGTCGAAGCTGTCGGGCGTCCGCCAGGTGTTCGCGGTCACCTTCAACACCCACTCGCGCCCGATCCACTCCCCCGTGAAGGACCTGCGGCCCGCGCGCGACACCTGCGAGCAGTGCCATTGGCCGCAGAGGTTCCACGGCGACAAGCTGCTGGTGCGGTCGAAGTTCGCGGACGACGAGGCGAACACGAAGACCACGACCGTGCTGGTGCTGAAGCTCGGCGGGCGCGCGCCGAACGGCTCGACCGGGATCCACGGCCGGCACCTGAACGAGCAGTCGCGCGTCGAGTACGTCGCGATCGACGACAAGCGCCAGGTGATCCCGCAGGTGACGTACGTCAACGACAAGGGCGAGCGCGAGCTCTACGAGTCGCCCGAGGCGAAGCCGACGCCGGAGCAGCTCGCCAAGGGCGAGCGGCGCACGATGGACTGCATGGACTGCCACAACCGCCCGACCCACACCTTCGAGCTGCCCGAGCGGGCGCTCGACCGCGCGCTCGCCGAGGGCGCCATCAGCCCCGAGCTGCCCTTCGTGAAGAAGAAGGGGACCGAGCTGCTGCGCGCCGAGTACTCCGACCAGGAAGAGGCGGCGCGCCGGATCCGCGAGGGGCTCAAGGAGTACTACCGGAGCGAGCAGCCGCAGGCCTACGCGAGCCACCGCGCGCTCGTGGAGACGGCGGCGGAGCGTCTCGTGGCGATCTACGCGCGGAACGTCTTCCCGGGAATGAAGGTCGGTTGGGGCACCTACCCGAACCACATCGGCCACGAGGACTTCCTTGGCTGCTTCCGCTGCCACGACGACTCGCACAAGACGCGCGACGGCCGCACGATCACCCAGGACTGCAATGCGTGCCACTCGCTCCTGGCGATGGACGAAGCCAATCCCAAGGTGCTCTCGGACCTGGGCCTGCAGTAGCGCGCTCGTCGCGCTGCTGCTCGTGGCCGCGTCCGGCCACGCCGCGCCAGCGGACGACGGACTGCCTCGCCTGCCACGGCGAGAAGGAGCTGCGCGGGGAGCTGGGCGCGAGCCTGTTCGTGGACGCCGACAAGCGTGCGAAGAGCGCCCACGGCTCGCTCTCCTGCAGCGACTGCCACGCGGGCCTGACGGACGGCCCGCACGAGCCGAAGCCGCCGAAGGTCGAGTGCTCGAGCTGCCACGACGACGCCGCGGCCGCGCTCGAGAAGAGCGTCCACGGCCGCCGCAACGGCGGCGGCGAGGCGCCCGTCTGCTCGTCGTGCCACGGCGACGCCCACGAGTTCGTGCCGCGGAGCGACCCCGGCTCGAAGCTGGCGCGGCGCAACCTGCCCGAGACCTGCGGCGCGTGCCATGCCAACCCCGACTTCCTGGCGCGGCACCACCTCGGCCTCGCCCGCCCGATCGAGGCCTACGAGCGGAGCGTGCACGCCCAGGCGCTCGCCCGCGGCAACGACAAGGCGGCGTCCTGCTCCGACTGCCACGGCGCACACGACGTCGGCAAGGCGAAGGACACCGCGTCCCGCATCAACCGCTGGAACGTGCCGGCCACCTGCGGCCAGTGCCACACCGAGATGCGGGACGCCTTCGCGGCCAGCATCCACGGGCAGGCGGTGGCGCGCGGGCTCGCGGGCGCGCCCGTCTGCACCGACTGCCACGGCGAGCACGCGATCCTGGCTCCCGCGGAGCCCGGCTCGCTCGTCAACCCGGCGCGCGTGTCGAGCGTGACCTGCGGGCGCTGCCACGACGACGAGCGCCTCGTCCAGAAGTACAACCTGCCGAGGGACAAGGTCCCGGCCTTCGAGGACAGCTTCCACGGCCTCGCGGGGCGCGCCGGCTCGCAGAGCGTCGCCAACTGCGCGTCCTGCCACGGCGTCCACAACATCCTGCCCTCGAGCGACCCGCGCTCGACGGTGCATCCGGCGAACCTCGCGAAGACCTGCGGCGCCTGCCATCCCGGCGCCGGCGAGCGCTTCGCGATCGGGCCGGTCCACGTGACGAGCGCGACGCGCAGCGAGCACGCGGCGGTGCGCTTCGTACGCGTCGCCTACCTGACGCTGATCCCGGCGACGCTCGGCTTCATGCTGCTGCACAACGGCCTCGACTTCCTGCGCAAGCTCCGGCGCGGACGGGCCGCGCACGGCTCGGCCGCCACGCTGCCGCGCATGAACCTCCACTTCCGGATCGCCCACGGGCTGGTGGTGCTGAGCTTCCCGGTGCTGGTGCTGACGGGCTTCGCGCTCAAGTACCCCGAGGCCTTCTGGGCGGCGCCGCTGCTCGCGTTCGAGGGCGCCTTGCCGCTGCGCGCCTACGTCCACCGCGCCGCGGCGCTCGTGCTGTGCGCCGCCTGCGCGTACCACGTCGTGCACCTGCGCGCGCGCGCGCGCGACCGGCGGGCGCTGCGGCGCATGCTGCCGAGCCTGCGGGACGCGCGCGACGTGGGCGCCTTCTTCCGCTGGGCGCTCGGGCGCAGCGCCGAGCGGCCCGGCGTCGGCGTCGTCAACTACGCCGAGAAGATGGAGTACTGGGCGTTCTTCTGGGGCACCGTGGTGATGGCGGTCTCGGGCTTCGTGCTGTGGTTCGAGAGCTTGAGCCTGCGCGTGCTGCCCACGTGGGTGATCGACGCCGCCACCGCCGTCCACTGGTACGAGGCGATCCTGGCGACGCTCGCGATCCTGGTCTGGCACTTCTACATGGTGATCTTCGACCCCGACGTCTATCCGATGGATCGCGCGTGGCTCACGGGACGCGCCTCGGCCGATCACCTGCGGGCGCAGCGGCCGGCCTACGAGCGCCTCGCGAGGAGAAAGCGCCTCGGCGAGGCGCCCAGCGAGGAGTAGACACGTCGGCTCAAGGGCTGCGGCCGCTGCATCGACTCCTGCGCGCACCGACTGCATCGAGCCGGGCCAGGCGATCCACGCCGCGCACGGGGCTCGTCCCGGTCGCGCTCCACCTCGAGGGCTGCACGGGCTGCGGGCTCTGCTTCGACGCCTGCCCCGAGCCCTACGGCCTGCGGCCGCGAAGCGGAAGCCGGCGCCGACGCGCGATCGAAGCCTCCGTCGCCCGCACCCGCCGCGGCGACGATGCCCGACAGTCGGCTCCCGCTCCCGCGCGAGCGGGCCGCTCGTCGATCAAGGGCACGTACGCCTCGGCGATCGGCGCGCTCCTCGCCGGCTGCCGGCACTTCTTCGGCTACCCGATCACGCCGTCCACGCGAGGGCGCCGAGCTGATGGCGAAGCTGCTGCCGCGAGCTCGACGGCGTCTTCCTGCAGGCGGTCAGCGAGGTCGCGGCGGTCAACATGATGTACGGCTGCGGCGCCGCCGGCCTGCCGTCGCTGACCTTCACCTCCTCGCCCGGCTTCAGCCTGATGCTCGAGGGCCTCTCGTACATGATCGGCGCCGAGCTGCCCGGCGTCTTCGTCGACGTCATGCGCGGGCGGCCCCGGCCTCGGCAACATCGCGCCCGAGCAGGCGGACATCAAGCTCGCCTGCCGCGGGCCTCGGCCACGGCAACACGCACGCGATCGTGCTCGCGCCCGCGACGCCGCAGGAGATGCTCGACCTCACCATGCTCGCCTTCGAGCTCGCCTTCGAGTACCGCAACCCGGTGATCGTCCTCGCCGACGGCTACCTCGGCCAGATGACGGGCCAGGTGCGCGCTGCCCGCGCACGCTCGTCAAGCCCGGGCTGCCGGCCTGGGCCGTCTGCGGGCGACGCCGCGCACCGCGGCAACCTGATCTCCTCGATCCACCTCGCGCGAGGCGGAGCTCGAGGCCCACAACCTGCGGCTGATCGAGAAGTACGCGCGGATCGCGCGAGCGCGAGCAGCGCGCCGAGCTCTTCCTGCTGCGACGACGCCGAGGTCCTGCTCGTCGCCTGCAACACGCCGGCGCGGATGGCCAAGGGCGCCGTGCAGCGCGCTGCGCGCGCGAGGGCATCAAGGCCGGCCTCTTCCGGCCGCAGACGCTCTGGCCGTTCCCGATCCGCGCTCCTGCTGCCGCTCCTGGCACGCGCTGCGCCGGCTGGTCGTGGTCGAGGCGAGCGACGGGCAGCTCGAGGACGAGCTGCGGCTCGCCCTGAGCCACGCCGGGGCCGCACCAGCCGCGCCGTCGAGTCGCTGCAGCGCTACGGCGGCGTGCTGCCGCAGCGAGCAGGAGATCGTCGACGCGCGTCCTGCGGCGAGCCGCCGCGCGGCGCGCAGGAGGTGCCGGCATGAGCGTCTTCTACGACCGCTTCGAGCGCCACGCCCACGGCGAGGGCCTGAAGGGCCGCAGCACCCACTACTGCCCCGGCTGCGGGCACGGCCTCGTCCACAAGTACCTGGCCGACGCCATCGAGGAGCTCGGGCATCCAGGACCGCACCGTCGCGATCTCGCCCGTGGGCTGCAGCGTCTTCCTCTACTACTACCTCGACGTCGGCAACACGCAGGCGGCCCACGGGCGCGCGCCGGCCGTGGCGCTCGGCCACAAGCTCGCCAACCCGGATGCCGATCGTCGTCAGCTACCAGGGCGACGGCGACCTGGCTTCGATCGGCCTCGCCGAGATCCTCCACGCCGCGCAGCTCGGCCTCCCGCTCACGGTCGTCTTCGTCAACAACGCCATCTACGGCATGACCGGCGGCCAGATGGCGCCCACGACGCTCATGGGCCAGAAGCACGGCCACGTCAGCCCGACGGGCGCGGCCGCTCGATGGGCGCAGCCGCTGCGCGATGGCCGAGCTGATCGCGCGGCTCGACGGCCCGGTCTACGTCGAGCGCGTCGCGCTCTTCGACGCCAAGCAGCGCGTGCGGGCGCAGCAAGGCGATCCAGAAGGCGCTCGAGCTCCAGGTCGAGAACCGCGGCTTCGCGTTCGTCGAGGTGCTCGCCGAGTGCCCGCTGCACCTCGGCACTGACGCCGCAGGAGGCCGAGCGCTGGGTGAAGGAGAAGATGGCTGCCCGTCTTCCCGCTCGGCGTCAAGAAGGACGTAGCCGACGCGAGCCCGTGGCCTGCGCGGCGGCCCCGAGCTTCGACCCCGAGCGCCGTCGCGCGCGGCGCTCGGCGGCCTCGGCCGAGGCGGCGCCGCGCTTCTGCGCGGCGCTTCCCGCGCGACGCCGTGCGGCGAGCGACATCGCGCTGAAGCTGGCGGGCGCGGGCGGCGACGGCGCGCAGACCGCGGCCATGCTGGCGGAGGCTGGCTAGCGGGCCGGCGCCTGGATCGACCGCAGGTGCTCCACGACGCCCATCACCTTCTCGCGTACCGCCGCGTCGGAGTAGCCGTCCGCGGTGTTCTTGAAGACGTCGCCCCACACCGGCATGTCGGGGCCGCCGTGGCCCTTGACCGGGCTTGCGGCCGTCGATGATGCGGCGCACGGTCTCCTCGTCGAAACGGCCGCCGTTGCGCTTCGCCAGCAGCGTGAGATCGGGTGGCCGCACGCGGAGCGAGTCCGCGAGCGGCCCGTCCCCCCTGGCCGCGACGCCGTGGCAGACGGCACAGTAGGTCATGTAGGTGGCGTGGCCGGTGATGGAGCTCGGCGCGGCTTGTCCTCGCCGACCGCGAGGCTCCCTGCGCCGATCATCACCAGCGCGGCGGCAACTCTGGAACAGGTTCGGGCATGGCGCATGGCGGCTATCCTCCCTGCAGCACCAGCATGTAGTTCGCCCGCTCGTAGGCGGCGGGGTCCGGACACGAGGCCAGGCTCATGCTGCCCTTGAGCTGCGCGAGCGACTCGTACACGTGCTCTTCCATCCACTCGGTCATCTCGTCGAGCACGCTGCGCAGGCGCGGCGCTCCGTGGCGCACGAGCGTGGAGACGAGCTGGACCGCGTCGGCGCCGGCCATCACCGCCTTCACCGCGTCCCGGCCGTTGTGGACGCCTCCGGTCACGGCCAGCGAGCCGCGCACGTGATCCCGGAGGAGCGCGAGCCACTGCAGGCGCAGCGGCAGCTCCGCCGGCGTCGACAGGCGCAGGTCGCTCTTGAGCGCCAGCCCCTCGGGGTCGATCTCGGGCTGATAGAAGCGGTTGAAGAGCACGAGCCCGTCCGCGCCCACCTGCTCCAGCCGGCTCACGAAATGCGGCAGCGACGTGTAGAAGGGCGAGAGCTTCACCGCCAGCGGGATCGAGATCGAAGCCTTGAGCTCGCGCACCAGCTCGACCGTGCGCGACTCGACGTCGGCGGCCGAGTCCTCGGTCGAGCAGGGAACGGAGTACACGTTGAGCTCGAGGGCGGAGGCGCCGGCCTGCACGATGGCGCGCGCGTACTCGAGCCATCCGCCGCGCGTCGTGCCGTTGAGCGAGGCGATCACCGGGATGTGCACGGCCTCCCGAACCCGGCCGAGATGCTGGATGTAGTCCTCGGGTCCCAGCATGAACGCCTCGGGGCGCGGGAAGTAGCAGAGCGCCTCCGCGAAGGACTCGCCGTGCGGCTCGGTGTGGATGAAGGTCCGCAGCTGCTCGCGGCGGATCTGCTCCTCGAACAGCGAGCGCATGACGATCGCCGCGGCGCCCGCGTCCTCCAGGCGCCTCACGGTGTCGAGGTCGTCCGCGAGCGGCGACGCTCCCGGCATCAGCGGATGCGGAAGCTCCAGGCCCAGATAGGTCGTTCTGAGGTCCACGTTCCCTCCTACTGCTCCCGGGCCACGGGCTCCGGGGTGGCTCGCGCCGGGTCGGGCAAGAGCGTCAGGCCGGCGAGCTCGCGGTACACCGCCTCGCGCTGGCGGGCCTCGTGCTCGGCTTTCGCGAGCAGGCGCCGGAAGCGCTCGGGGTCCTGCTTCTCGACCATCCGGAAGCGCGCCTCGTTGCGCATGTACTCGCGCACCGAGACCTTCGGCGGTCCCGAATCGACGACGAGCGGCGGCTCGCTGCGCGCGATGCGCCGCGGGTCGAAGCGGTAGAGCGGCCACACGCCCGAGTCGACGGCCAGCTTCTGCTGCTCGCAGCCGTAGGCCATGTCGTAGCCGTGCGCGATGCAGTGGCTGTAGGCGATCACGAGCGACGGGCCCGTGATAGCTCTCGGCCTCCTGCAGCGCCTTGAGCGTCTGCACGTCCTTGGCGCCGAAGGCGACGCGCGCCACGTAGACGTGGCCGTAGGCCATCGCCATCAGGCCGATGTCCTTCTTGCCGACCTCCTTGCCCGCGGAGGCGAACTTGGCGGCGGCGCCGATCGGAGTCGCCTTCGACTGCTGGCCGCCGGTGTTGGAGTAGACCTCGGTGTCGAGCACCAGCATGTTGACGTCGCGGCGCATCGAGAGCACGTGGTCGAGGCCGCCGTAGCCGATGTCGTAGGCCCAGCCGTCGCCGCCGACGATCCAGACGTTCTTCCTGACCAGGTAGTCGGCGAGCTGCATCAGCTGGCAGCGCCTCGGGCCCGGAGTGGCCGGCGAGCGCGTCCTTGAGCGCCATCACGCGCTGCCGCTGGGCCGAGATGCCCGCTTCGCTCGACTGGTCGGCTTCGATGAGCCCGCGCCACGAGCCCGTCGCCCAGCGCGGAGGCGAGACCGCTTGAGCAGCCGGATCGCCTGCTCCGCGGTGCTTGTCGAGCGCCAGGCGCATCCCGAGCCCGAACTCGGCGTTGTCCTCGAAGAGCGAGTTCGACCACGCGGGCCCGCGCCCGTTGCGGTCGACCGCGTAGGGGGTCGTCGGCAGGTTGCCGCCGTAGATCGACGAGCAGCCGGTGGCGTTGGCGATCAGCACGCGGTCGCCGAACAGCTGCGTCATCAGCTTGATGTAGGGCGTCTCGCCGCAGCCGGCGCAGGCCCCCGAGTATTCGAAGAGCGGCGTCAGGAACTGCGAGCCCTTGAGGTCGAGCTTCATCTCCTCGCGCTTCGGCTCGGGCAGCTCCAGGAAGAAGCGGTAGTTCTCGCGCTCGGCCTCGCGCAGCGGCGGCATCGGCGCCATGTCGATCGCCTTGTGGCGCGGGTTCGACTTGTCCTTCGCGGGGCAGACCATGACGCAGAGGTTGCAGCCGGTGCAGTCCTCGGGCGCCACCTGGATCGTGTACTTCTGGCCCTTGAACTCGTTGCCCTTGAAGTCCATCGACTTGAAGCCCGGCGGCGCCGCGGCGAGCGCGGCCGGGTCGTAGACCTTGGCGCGGATCGCGGCGTGCGGGCAGACGAACGCACACTTGTTGCACTGGATGCAGATCGGCGCGTCCCACACCGGGATCTCGAGCGCGATCGCGCGCTTCTCCCACTGCGCGGTGCCGGTCGGCCAGGTGCCGTCGGCCGCGAACGCCGAGACCGGGAGCAGGTCGCCCTTGCCCTCCAGGATCACGGCCTGCACGCGCTTCACGAAGTCGGGCGCCGCGGCCGGGACCGTCGCGTGCACGGCGCCGTTTCCGGAGAGCGGCCCCGGCTCGACCTCGAACAGGTTCGCGAGCGTAGCGTCGACCGACGCCCAGTTGCGCTTGACGATCTCGTCGCCCTTCTTGCCGTAGGTCTTCTCGATCGCCTGCTTGATGCTCGAGATCGCCTGCTCGCGCGGCAGCACGCCCGAGATCGCGAAGAAGCAGGTCTGCATCACGGAGTTGATGCGGTTGCCCATCCCGGTCGCCTCCGCGACCTTGTAGGCGTCGATCGCGTAGAAGCGCAGCTTCTTCTCCAGGATGTGCTGCTGGACCCGGCGCGGAAGGTGGCGCCAGAGCTCGGCCTTCGGGTACGGCGCGTTCAGCAGGAAGGTGCCGCCGGGCACCGCGTGCTCGAGCACGTCGTACTTCTCGAGGAAGCCCCACTGGTGGCAGGCCACGAAGCTCGCCCTGCGGATCAGGTAGGAGGAGCGGATCGGGCCGGGGCCGAAGCGCAGGTGCGAGATCGTGACGGCGCCCGACTTCTTGGAGTCGTAGACGAAGTAGCCCTGGGCGTCGTTGTCCGTCTCCTCGCCGATGATCTTGATCGAGTTCTTGTTGGCGCCCACCGTGCCGTCGGCGCCGAGCCCGAAGAAGACGGCGCGCACGCGCGCGTCCGAGTCGATGTCGAAGTCCGGGTCGACGGGGATCGAGGTGTGGGTGACGTCGTCGACGATGCCCACGGTGAAGTGGTTGCGCGGGCGCTCGCGCTGCGCGAGCTGGTCGAAGACGGCCTTGACGTGCGCCGGGGCGAACTCCTTCGAGCTCAGCCCGTAGCGGCCGCCGACCACGATCGGATCGGCCGCGAGCGGGCTCGCGCTCGCGTCGCGCGCCTCGCGCAGCGCCGTCACCACGTCGAGGTAGAGCGGCTCCCCGATCGCGCCAGGCTCCTTGGTGCGGTCGAGCACCGCGATGGCCCTCGACGCTCCGCGGCAGCGCCGTCATGAAGTGCTCGATCGAGAACGGCCGGTAGAGGCGCACCTTCAGCACGCCCACGCGCTCGCCGGCCGCGACCAGCCGGTCCACGGTCTCGTGCGCCACCTCGGCGCCCGAGCCCATCAGCACGATCACCCGCTCGGCCTCGGGGTCGCCCACGTAGTCGAAGAGCTTGTAGCGGCGGCCGCGTGCGCTGGGCGAAGCGGTCCATGGTCTTCTCGACGATCTCGGGCAGGCGCCAGGTAGAAGCCGTTGGCGGCCTCGCGCGCCTGGAAGAACGACGTCGGGGTTCTGGGCGGTGCCGCGCAGCACGGGGCGGTCGGGGCTGAGCGCGCGCTGGCGGTGCGCCGCGACGAGCTCGTCGCGCAGCAGGAAGCGCAGGTCGTCGTCGCTCAAGAGCTCGATCTTGCGAACCTCGTGACGAGGTGCGGAAGCCGTCGAAGAAGTGCAGGAACGGCACGCGCGCCTCGAGCGTCGCGGCGTGCGCGATCGCGGCGAGGTCGTGGGCCTCCTGCACGGAGCCCGAGCAGAGCATCGCGAAGCCGGTCTGGCGGCACGCCATCACGTCCGAGTGGTCGCCGAAGATCGACAGCGCGTGCGTCGCGACGGTGCGCGCGGCGACGTGCATCGCGAACGCCGACAGCTCGCCGGCGATCTTGTACATGTTGGGGATCATCAGCAGCAGGCCCTGCGAGGCCGTGAAGGTGGTCGTCGAGCGCGCCGGCCTGCAGCGCGCCGTGCACCGCGCCGGCCGCGCCGCCCTCCGACTGCATCTCCACCACGTCCGGCACCACGCCCCAGACGTTCCTGCGCCCGTGCGCCGACCACTCGTCGCTGAGCTCGCCCATCGAGGAGCTGGGCGTGATCGGGTAGATCGCGATCACCTCGCTCACGCGATGAGCCACCGACGCCGCCGCCTCGTTGCCGTCGACCGTGACGATCTGTCTCTCGCTCATCTCTAGATCCGTGATTCGGTGATCGGAAGGTCCGCGCGCCGGCGGAGCTCTTCCGCCGTCTCGCGGCGCACCGCCGCGTCGCGGGCCGCCGCGGCGCGGAAGCGCAGGCCCGGGCGCTTGAGCCAGAACGCGAGCAGCGGCTCCTCGGTCTGCGGCGCCGCCAGGATGTCCTGCAGCCGCGCGCGCACGTCGTCGCAGGCCTCGGCCCAGACGACGCGTTTCGAGATCCCGAGGTCCCCGTGGATCAGGACCAGCAGCCCGGCGCCGTCCGGGGCCGCCTCGAACATCGGCGGCTCGAGCGGCAGCTCGTCGGTCCAGACGACACCCGCCGACAGGTTCATCCGGGGCGAGCGGGCCGGCCGGGCGGCCGGCAGCCCGAGCAGCCCGCGCACCAGGTCGAGGGCGGAGACGAGCCCCACGGCGCGCCCGGCGGCGTCGACTGCGGCCAGGCGCGGGCGGCCGGTCTCGGCCATGAGCCGCGCCGCCTCGGAAACGCTCGCGCGCTCGGAAACGGTGAGCGCGGGCCGGCTCATCCGATCGCAGACGCGATCGCCCGGCCGCCGGCCCACGAGGTCGCGGACGGACACCGCACCCACCGGCCTGCGGTCGTCGTCCAGCACCAGGGCGTCGTTCACGGCCAGCGCGAGCAGCCCGTCGATCGCGTCCTCGGCGGCGTCGCCGGGCGTCACGCTGAAGAGCTCCCGGCTCATCACCTCGGCCACCCTGCGCGCCATTGCGAATCCCCCGCAGCGTGGTCGTTGCACGACGCAGGCCAGCGTAAAAGCCCGTCACAGGGGCCGTGGGAGCTTCCGCGCGCGAAGTCTTTGCGGTGCCGGCGCTCGAGGGCCGAGCCCTTTCGCGCCCGGCTTCAGTCGCGCGTGACGATCGGGCCGGCCTGCTTGTACTCCTTGAGCTTGTACTGGATCTTCCGCGCGCTGATGTCCAGGAGCGCCGCCGCGCGGGAGGTGCTGCCGCCGACGGCCTCGAGCGTGCGCAGGATCGCCTCGCGCTCGATCGTGGCGAGCGTGCTGCCGGGGATCTCCACCGCCTTCGCGTGCGCGGCGGCCGGCTGCTCCGGGCCCGCGACCGGGCGCAGCGTCGGGAAGTGGAAAGGCGTCAGCTCGTCGCCGTCCGCGAGGACCACGGCGCGCTCGATCGCGTTCTCGAGCTCGCGCACGTTGCCCGGCCAGCGGTGCTGGAGCAGGAGCGCGAGCGCCTCGTCCGTGAAGCGGAGGCTCTTGGCGTTCGCCGCCGCGTACTTGCGCAGGAAGTGCTGCGCCAGCAGCGGGACGTCGCCGCCGCGCTCCCGCAGCGGCGGGATCGTCACCTCGATCACGTTCAGGCGGTAGTAGAGGTCGTCGCGGAAGCTGCCGTCCTCGAGCTTCTGCCGCAGGTCGCGGTGGGTGGCGGCGACGATCCGCACGTCGACCTTGTAGGTCTTGTTGCCTCCCACGCGCTCGAACTCGCGCTCCTCCAGGAAGCGCAGCAGCTTGACCTGGACCGTGGGCGAGATGTCGCCGATCTCGTCGAGGAAGAGCGTGCCGCCGTCGGCCGCCTCGAAGCGGCCGGCGCGGCTGTAGACGGCTCCGGTGAACGAGCCCTTCTCGTGGCCGAAGAGCTCGCTCTCGAGCAGCGTCTCCGGAAGCGCGGCGCAGGCCACGCGCACGAAGGGCTTGGCCCGCCGCGGGCTGTTCTGGTGGAGCGCCTGCGCGAAGAGCTCCTTGCCGGTGCCGCTCTCGCCCAGCAGCAGCACGGAGGCGCTGGCGCCGCGCCACCTGCCGGATCGTCTTGAAGGCGGCCAGCATGCCGGGGCTCTCGCCCACGAGGTTGTCGAGGTTGTACTTGTGGTCGAGCCGCTCGCGGAGCAGGCGCGCCTCCTCGAGCAGGCGCTTCTTCTCGACGGTGCGCTGCAACATCACCTCGAGCTCCTCGACGTCGATCGGCTTGCCCAGGTAGTCCTCGGCCCCGAGCTTCATCGCCTTGACGGCCGTCTTGACGGTGCCGTAGGCCGTCATCAGGATCACCATCGTCTCGGGCCGGATCTCCTTGATCCGCGTCAGCAGCTCGATCCCGTCCATGCCCGGCATGCGCAGGTCCGTCAGCACGACGTCGGGGTCGGTCTTCTCGAGCAGCTGCAGCCCGGACACGCCGTCGTGGGCGCGCGCCACCTCGTAGCCGTCCTCCTCCAGCAGCGTCTCCAGCGCGGCCGCGGCGTTCACCTCGTCGTCGATCACCACGATGCGTCCCTTCGTGTTCATGGCCTCTCCGTCTCCGCGCTGGCCGGGGCAGGCTCGAGCGGCAGCGCGATCGTGAAGGTCGCGCCCTTGCCGGGCTCGCTCGACGCCACGATCTCGCCGCCGTGGGCGTGCACGATCTGCTGCGCGATCGACAAGCCCAGGCCGGTCCCCTTGGGCTTGGTGGTGACGAACAGCTGGAAGATGTCGACGCGCTCCGGGAGCCCCGGGCCGTTGTCGCGCACCTCGACGACGGCGCGGCCGTCGCGCAGCCCGCTCTCGAGCTCGACCGAGCCGCCTTCCGGCATCGCCTCGATGGCGTTGCGCACCAGATTGATCACGACCTGCTTGAGCTTCTCCGGGTCGGCAGCGAGGCTCGGCAGCGGAGCGCCGCGCGCTTTCGCCGCAGCGTCACGCCGGCGCCGCGCGCCTCGGGCCGCAGCAGCCGCGTGACCTCGTCGACGAGCGCGTCGAGGTCCGTCGGCTGGAGCTGGATCCGGCTGGTTCGCGAGAAGAGCAGGAAGTCGCCCACGAGCGCGTCCAGCCGCCGGATCTCCTCCCGAATCACGAAGGCGAGCTCCGCGAGCTGCTCGCGCAGCCGCGGCTCGGCGCCCGCGATGCGCCGCTCGAGCAGGGAGAGCTGGAGCGCGATCGAGTTGAGCGGATTGCGCACCTCGTGCGCGAGGCCGGACGCGAAGGTGCCGAGCAGCGCCATGCGCTCGTTCTGGAGCAGCCGCTGCTGGGCGTCCTTGAGATCGTCGTAGGCCCGGCGCGCTTCCGCGTACAGCCGCGCGTTCTCGACGCTGCGCGCCTGCTCGGCCTGGCGATGCTCGGCGCGCTCGATCGCGACGCAGAGCTGGTGGCCGAGCGTCTCCAGGAAGCGCAGCTCGTCGTCGCCGAACTGCTCGTGCGGGCGCGCCGCCACGTTCAGCACGCCCCGCACCGACGCGCCGTGCATGCGCAGCGGCACGCACGCGTGGGCGACGGGCGCCGCGAGACCCTCCACGATCGCCGGCATGCGCGGGCAGTCGGTCGTGTTGCGTGCCTGCATTCTCTGGCCGGCGCTGAACACCTCGCGGCACAGGCACTCGCCCAGGCCGTCGCGCCGGATCTCCTCCAGGTAGCGCTCCGAGACCCCGCGGGCGGCCGCCAGCCCCAGCCTGCGGTCCTGCTGCGACCCGAGCAGGACCCACGCCGCACTGAGCTCGAGCCCGCGCAGGATCTCCGCGAGACAGATGTCGAGCACCTGCTGGGCATCTTCCGCGGCGTGGATCCGCTCGGCGACGGCCGAGAGGATCTCGAGCTCGCGGGTGCGCCGGCTCGACCAGCTCGGCCGGCGTCGGCGCCTCCAGGGCGTCCACAGAGGGTGCCATGCTAGCACCGCAGGGTGCAGATTCTGCGCCAGGCGAAAAGCCTTGCGGATTGGCGCGAAGGGCGCAGGAACTGCGACGGGACGCACCGAGACGCCGCGCAAATTGCGCGTTCGGTGTCCCGAGGCGGCCCCGAACGCGAACGCCTTAGACCGGCTGGTCGTGGGCCTGCATCTTGCTCGATCCGAAGCCGGAGAGGAGCCGCTCATGCCCATCCGCACGGTGCTTTGCCCCACGGACTTCACGCCGCTCTCGGACCGCGCCGTCTCGCTCGCGACGCGGATCTGCCAGTGGTACGGCGCCCGCCTCGTCCTCGAGCACAACCTCGACGCGCGCCCGCCTTCGTTCCTCTCGGTCGAGTGGATGTGGTCGGAGGAGCAGAAGGCCGGGGACGGAACGAAGGAGCGCGCGGCGGAGGAGCGCCTGCGGGCGGACGTGGAGCGCCTGGCGAAGCAGTTCCCCTGCGAGGCGCGCCTCACGCGCGGCCCGCTCGAGCTCGGTCTCGTGGCGGTGGCACGCGCCCTTCCGGTCGATCTCGTGGTGATGGGCAGCCACGGCTGGAGCGACGCGCGGCATCACTCGCTCACCGAGCGGCTGCTCGAGACCGCGCCCTGCCCGCTGCTCACCCTGAGCCACGAGAGCCAGGCGGACCGCTTCCTGAGCGCAGCCGAAGCCGAGCCGATTCCGGTGCTGGTGCCGCTCGATCTCTCGCCCCACTCTCGAGCCACCGTCGCCGACGCGCTCGAGCTGCTCGAGCGCCTGCCGCTGCGCCTCCACTTCCTCCACGTCGAATCGGCGCGCTTCGAGGCCGCCGAGGCCGTCGCCGACTTCGGGCGTCTGGAAAGCCTGGTCCCGCAGCACCGCCGCGGGCAGGTCGCCCTTCACGTCCGCTCGGGCAAGCCGGTGGAGCAGATCCTGGCGGCCGCCCGCGACCTGGACGCGCGCCTCGATCCTGATGGGCAGCCACGGCAAGGGCGCGCTCGCGCGGCTGTTGACCGGCACGACCGCGCGCGAGATCCTGCACCGCGCGCCGTGCCCGGTCTGGTTCGAGCCGCCGGCGCGGGCGCAGGCTTCCTGGCCCCAGGCCGTATGAGCGTGCAGCCGCAGGGCGTCCCCGTTCGGCTGCGCGCGCTGGCGTTGCCGGTCGAGCACGGAGGCTGGGGCTTCCTGCTGGAGCCGATCGTGCTCGGTCTCCTGCTCTGCCCGACGCCCGCGGGCGCCTGGCTGGCGGTCGCCGCCGTCTGCGCGTTCCTCGCCCGCCATCCCCTGAAGCTGGTCCTCGGCGATCGCCGTCGCGGCACACGCTCGCCGCGGACCGCCCTCGCGTCGCGATTCGCGAGCGCCTACGCCGCCTGCGCCGCTCGCCGCTCTCGCGGCGGCCCTCGCGCTCTCGTCCCGCGCTCGTCGCGGTCCCGCTGCTGCTGGCCTCGCCGCTCGCCGCGATCGCCGCGCTCCGCGACGCCTCCGGCCGAAGCCGCGACGCTCGACGCCGAGCTCTCGGGCGCGGCCGCGCTGGCCGCGAGCGTCGGCGCGATCACGCTCGCCGGCGGGTGGAGCCTGCCGGCGGCGCTGCTGCTCTGGCTGGTGCTCGCCGCGCGCGCGGCGACCGCGATCCTCTACGTTCGCGCGCGCCTTCGCCTCGATCGCGGCGTCGCCGCGGGCGCCGGGCTCGTCGTCGTCTCCCACGGGCTCGTGCTCCTCGCCGGCGCGTGGCTCGCCGCGCTCTCGGCGCTGCCCTGGCTCGCGGTCGCGGCGCTCGCGGCGCTCCTTCCGCGCGCGGCGCACGGCGTCTCGAAGCGGCGCGCCCCGCTCAAGCCGAAGCAGCTCGGCTGGCGGGAGCTCGGCTTCGGCGGCCTCGTGGTCGCTGCTGCTCGCGCTGGGCTACGCCCTCGGCGTGTAGCGGCTCAGCCGCGGTCGACGTCGAGGCCGAGCTGGGCCGCGAGCGGAGGCAGGTCGGCCGGTGTCGCCGGCAGGCACGGCAGCAGCCGCGCGGCGTTCTGGGCCACGAAATCGGACGCGCCCGCGTTCGGCCGCAGCCCGCCGCGCAGGCCGAGCAGGAAGCCCCAGTCGGCGAGACGCTCGCGCCCATAGGCCTCGAGCTCCTCGAGGCCGGCCTGGCCGCGGCGGATGCGCGCGATGCTCGTCGCGAGCTGGTGCGCCTCGGCGAGGCCCGCGTTCATGCTCTGCATGCCCGCCGGCCCGGTCAGGTGCGCGGCGTCGCCCGCGAGCCAGACCCGGCCGCGCCCGAAAGACGCCGCCAGCCGCCGCTCGAAGCGCACCTCGATCGACCAGCCGATCTCGCCCGCCCGGCTCGCGAACCAGGAGGCGCGCTCGGCGAGCAGGTCGCGCGTGCGCGACTCGTCGAGGTGCGGGAAGAAGCGCTCGCCCAGCATCGTCGTCAGCCGGCCCTTGTAGCGGTCCGCCGCGCTCACCTCCGGTGCGGCTTGACCTCCAGGCTCCAGCGCGCGCGGCCGTCCGGCAGCGGCCAGAGCGCGTTCACCGAGTCCTCGCGCAGCACGAGCCGCTCCTCGTCGCCCGTGTTCGGCGCCGTGCACTCGAAGATCGCGAAGACCTGCGACGGCCCGACCTCGTCGAGCGGCGTGCCGAGCGCCCGCCGGACGAGCGAGCGATGGCCGTCCGCGCCGATCACGAAGCCGGCAGCGGAAGGACTGCGTCGCGGCCACGGCCCACTCGGTGTGGGCCACGCCGTAGCCGCCCGACTCCTTCTCGAGCCTCTCCACCGTGGCGAGCACGCCGTCGCCGTGCAGCTCGAGGCTGGCGAGGCGGTGGCTCCAGCGGACCTTCACGCCCAGCCGCGCCAGCGCGTCCATGAGCAGCCGCTCGAGCCCGCTCTGCGGCAGCGACAGCAGATAGGGGAAGCGCTCGTCGGCGCGCACCGCAGCGGAGGCTCTGGCGCGGCTCGTCGCCCGCGAGCAGCGTCAGCGACGGGAGCTTGCGGCCCTGCTCGATCGCCTGCGAGGCCACGCCGAGCTCGTCGAGCAGCAGCAGCGAGCGCGGGTGAAGCGCGAGCGCGTAGCTGTGCCCCGCGGGCCGCCACGCCTCGTCGATGATCTCCACCGCGAGCCCGGCCTTCGCGAGCGACAGCGCCGCCACGAGCCCGGTCGGTCCCGCGCCCACGACCAGCGCATCGGTCTGTCGAGCAGCTGACACCGCGACCTCCCGGCCCTCGCCTGCGAATGCGTCCGAGCCTGCCGCAGGCTAACCCGTGCGTCCGGGCTACGGTCAATGAGCCAAAGGGCTCAGCCGGCTGCGGCGGCGGTGTACCATCGGCCGCATGAAGCTCGCGCGCCTGATGGTTTCGGACTACGACCTGACGCGTGCCCTCGTCGACGTGATGCGGGAGGCGAAGGCGGCCGCGGGCTGAGCGCGTCCGTGCCGGCCGCGAGCGAAGACGCCGACGTCGTCACCTCCTCGGACGCCTACGCCCGCCGCTTCGCCGGCGGCGTCGGCCGCTTCTTCCTGGAGCGCCAGGCCGAGGCGGTGCTCGAGCTCGTGCGCCCGTGGCCGGGAGCGAGCGTGCTCGACGTCGGCGGCGGTCACGGGCAGGTCACGGGACCGCTGGTCGACGCGGGCTACGCCGTGAGCGTCCTCGGCAGCGCCCCTTCCTGCGAGGCGCGCGTGAGCGAGTGGACGCGGTCCGGCCGCGCCCGCTTCCTCGCCGCCGACCTGCTCGCGCCGGGACTGCCCGAGCGCTCGTTCGACGTCGTGCTGTCGCTGCGGCTCCTCCCGCACGTGCGCCGCGCCTCTGAGCTGGTGGCGACCCTCGCGCGGCTCGCGAAGCTCGCGGTGGTCGTCGACTACCCCACGCGCCGCAGCGTCAACGCGCTCTCCGGCCCGCTCTTCGGCCTGAAGCAGGGGGTCGAGGGCGACACGCGCCCGTTCACGGTGTTCTCCGACAGCGAGATCGAGGCCGCCTTCGCCGAGCACGGCTTTCGTCCCGCGGCACGCCGGCCGCAGTTCTTCCTGCCGATGGCGCTCTACCGCGGCCCTGGGCTCGGCAGGAGTCGCGCGCGCCAGCGAAGGCGCGGCGCAGGCGCTCGGCCTGACGCGCGCCTTCGGCTCGCCGGTCGTGCTGAGGCTCGAGCGCCGTGGCTGAGCCGGGCTCGGCGCGCGAGTGGGCGCTCGCCCTCTACGGGCGCTCGGTGCTGAAGCAGCGCAAGGTGAGCGAGCTCGCGCGCGCGCTCGGCCCGACCGCGGGGCTGCGCTGCCTCGACCTCGGCTCGGACAACGGCGTCGTCAGCCTGCTGCTGCGCGAGCGCGGGGGCTCGTGGGCGTCCGCAGACCTCACGGCGCAGGCCGTGGAGTCGATCCGCTCGCTCGTCGGCTCGGACGTGCACCTCGTCGACGCGAGCCGGCTGCCGTTCAGGGACGCCGAGTTCGATCGCGTCGCCGTCGTGGACATGCTCGAGCACGCACCCGACGAGGCGGCGTTCGCGCGCGAGCTCGCGCGGGTCACGAAGCCCGGCGGCCGCCTGATCGTGAACACGCCGCACCTCAAGCACACGCTGCTGAAGCGCGTCCGCCACGCGATCGGGCAGACGGACGAGAAGCACGGGCACCTGCGCCCCGGCTACACGCGGGAGCGCCTGCGCGAGCTGCTCGTCGCCGGCCTTCGAGCTCGAGAGCGACCGCACCTACTCGCGCTTCTTCTCGGAAGCCGTCGACACCGGGCTCAACTGGGGCGTCGAGCGGCTCGGCAAGGCGTCTTCCGCGAAGGGCATGGTCGTCACGGCCGACGACCTCGCGCGCCACCGCAAGGCGTTCCGGACCTACAGCCTGATCTATCCGTTCGTCTGGGCCGTGAGCCGCCTCGACGCGCTCGTGCCCGCTTCAGGCTACATGCTCATCGCCAGCGCGCGCCGGCTGTAGACTCAGCGATCAGGAGCAGGGCTTGGAGAGCGGCACGCTCGGACGCTTCGAAATCACCGACAAGCTCGGCGAGGGCGGCATGGGCGTGCTCTACCGCGCCCGCGACACGCGCCTCGGGCGAACGGTGGCGATCAAGCTGCTGCGGCCCGAGACCGTGGCGGATCCCGAGCGGGCGCGCCGCTTCCTGCAGGAGGCGCGGGCCGCCTCGGCCCTCAACCATCCCAACATCGTCACGGTCCACGACATCGGCGACGACGGCGGGCGCGGCACCTGGATCGCGATGGAGTGCCTCGACGGCGAGAGCCTGCGCCAGCGGCTGGCGCGGGGCCCGCTCGCCGTGCCGGAGGCGGTGAGGATCGCCGTCCACGTGGCGCGCGGGCTCGCCGCCGCGCACGCCGCGGGCATCGTGCATCGCGACGTCAAGCCCGCGAACGTGATGATCACCGAGAGCGGCATCGTCAAGGTGCTCGATTTCGGCCTCGCCAAGCTCGACGCGTCACCGAAGCCGGGCGGCGACTCCGTCTCGCCGACGCAGAGCGCGCCGGTCGCGACCGCCGCTGGCGTCATCGTCGGGACGCCGGCCTACATGTCTCCCGAGCAGGTCGAGGGCCGCGCCGCCGACGCGCGCTCCGACGTCTTCTCGTTCGGCGCGATGCTCTACGAGATGCTGACGGCGAAGCGGCCCTTCGAAGGCGCCACCGAGCTGTCGCTGCTCTCCTCCATCCTGAAGGACGCGCCGCCGCCGGTCCGAAGCCTGCGCCCGGAAGTCGATGCGCGGCTCGAGGCGATCGTCTCGCGCTGCCTCGCGAAGGACCCGGCCGCCCGCTATCCCTCGGCCCAGGCGCTGCTGCCCGAGCTCGAGTCCTGTCTCGGCGCGCGACTCGCCGCCCGGCCCGCGGCCGGCTTGCTGCGGAGGCCCGCGTGGCTCGTCGCGCTGGGTCTCCTGGTCGCAGCGCTCGCTGCCCTGGGCGCGTGGGCCTGGCAACGCGCGGCACGCGACCGTTGGGCGAGACGCGAGGCGCTCCCCGAGATCCAGCGCCTCATCGAGGCGGACGAGGCACTCCAGGCTTTCCGCCTGGCCGAGCGAGTCGCGCCCTGTCCTGGCCGGCGACCCGAGCTACGAGAAGGTGTGGCTCGACGTCACGTGCGGATTCGCTCGTCGGTGAAGAGCGAGCCAGCGGGGGCTCTGGTCTCCTGGAAGGCGTACTCGGAGCCCGAAGCCGAGTGGCAGAAGCTGGGCGAGACGCCGCTCGAGGGACTCGAGCTGCCGCGGGTCCTGCTTCGCATCAAGCTCGAGAAGCCCGGCTACGCGCCCGTCGAGCTGGCCATGGCCCCGGCGCCGCTCGCCCGCCAGACGTTCCGGCTGGTCCCCGCGAGCGAAGCCCCGCGCGGGATGGTGTTGGTGCCGGGCGGGACGTTCAAGTTCAGGAACGCGCCCGAGCAGGTCACTCCCGACTTCTGGCTCGACCGCCACGAGGTGACGAACCGCGAGTTCGAGGAGTTCGTGACGGCTTCGGGTTACACGCGGCGGGAGCTCTGGAAGCAACCCTTCGTCCAGCACGGCCGCACGCTCTCCTTCGAGCAGGCGATGGCCGAGTTCAAGGACGGGACGGGACGGCCGGGGCCCGCGACCTGGCAGCTCGGAAGCTTCCCCGAGGGCCACGGCGACTATCCGGTGTCCGGCGTGAGCTGGTACGAGGCCGCGGCCTACGCGGAGTACAGCGGGCAAGAGCCTGCCCACGCTTCACCACTGGTATCGGGCCGCGGACCTGACACGTTTCTCCGACATCCTCCGCTACAGCAACTTCGGCGACGAAGGGCCGCGGCCGGTCGGCGCGCAGCCGAGCCTCACCACCTACGGCAACGAGGACATGGCGGGAAACGTCCGGGAGTGGGCCTGGAACTCCGACGGAGCACGCCGCTACGCGCTCGGGGGCGCCTGGAGCGACCCGACCTACCTCTACACCGGCCCGGACGCGCTCGACCCGATGGACCGCAGCCCGATCCTGGGCATTCGCTGCGCCGTCTACGAGAAGCCAGCCGCCGGAGGCGAGCCTCGCCGAGGTCCAGCAGGTCGTGCGGGACCTCTCGAACGCCCGCGCCGCGGACGACCGCGACCTTCGCGATCTACTCGAAGCTTCTCGACTACGAGCCGTTCGACCTCGACTCGCCGTGTCGAGTCGGTAGACGACAGCTCCGAGCGCTGGCGCATCGAGAAGGTCAGCTTCACGGGCGCCTACGGCGGCGAACGCATTCCCGCGCGCCTCTTCCTGCCGAAGAACGCGAAGCCGCCCTATCAGACCGTCGTCTACTTCCCGCCCGGCGCAGCGCCCTCATCCTCCGTCGATCGACCGCGTCGGGGAACGCGACTTCGGCTACCTGGTGCGCAGCGGCCGCGCGGTGCTGTTCCCCGTCTACTACCAGACCTACCAACGGCGGCGGCCAGCCCGGCCGATCCGGAGCGAGCTACGCGCGAGGTCGATCACGCGGCGCGCGCTGGACGTGCGACGCGCCATCGACTACCTCGCGAGCCGGCCCGAGCTCGACCGCGAGCGGATCGCGTTCTACGGCCTCAGCATGGGTGCGGAGGAGGGCTCGATCGTCGGCGCCGTGGAGCACCGGCTGCGCACGCCTCGTGCTCGTCGCGGCGGGCATCTCCGACGACTTGCCCGCCGAGGTCGATGGGCTCCACTTCGCGCCCCGGGTCCGGGTTCCCGTGCTGATGGTCAACGGCCGCTACGATTTCGCCTCGCCGCTCGAAACGAACCAGCAGCCGCTCTTCCGCTGCTCGGGTCGAAGCCTGCCGACAAGAAGCACGTCACTCTTCGACAGCGGCCACGTTCCTCCCTGGCCGGACGTGGTGCGGGAGACGCTCGACTGGCTGGACCGCTACCTGGGGCCCGTGGCGACGGGGTCGCAGGCGCCGCCACAGCGCTGAGCTCTAGTCGCCGACCCAGTACTTCACGCCGCGGACCGCGTCGGCGGCGAGCGCCTGGCCCTTGTCGCCGAAGTCGCCGACCAGCACGACGATGCTGGCGCCGACGCGGTAGATCGTCCGGTTCGGAACGCGCAGCGCCCTCAGGAACTCGTCGCCGTCCCGCAGGCTCTCCCAGCGCGTGAGGAACACCGTGACCTTGCGCTCGCCGTTGACGTAGTGGTGGTAGACGTCGCCCGCGTTGCCCGTCGCTCCCGCGGTGATCCAGCGCGTCGGCAGCAGGGCCTCGAAGCCGCCGGTCTTCACGGTCGACCCCGTGATCACCGTGAGCCCGAGCTCGCCGATCGAGCTCGCGACCACGCGCTTCCAGCCCGCCCCGAGCACGCTCGACAGGTCGGGCATCGTCAGCGGGCGGCCGCTGTCGCGGTGGCCTCCCTCCCAGTACTGCTCGGGGTGCAGGATCTCCCGCGTCGAGTAGGGAACCTGTGCGTACGCCTTGTCGACGTCCGAAAGCCGCACGCCGTCGAAGAGCCACTCCCAGGGCTTGCCCCGCAGCAGGAAGGAGAAGCCGAGCGTGTACGGGAGCAGCAGGCGCATCTGGACGAAGGTCGGCGCCTTCTGGACGGTCTTCGCGCGCGAGCGGCCCGTGCGCGCCGCTTCCTCCCTGGCGCGGCCGATCCCGCCCTGGCGCCGGAGCATGGCGAGCGTCGAGACCATCGCCGAGCCCTCGATCACGGCCCGGATCGCGATCGCCTGGTCCTCGTTCGTCGCGCGCTTCTGGACCGCGGCGAGGTCGTAGTGCTGGTCCTCGAGCGCGTGGGTCAGCTCGTGGGCCATCACCGAGCGGATCTCCAGCTCCGGAACGTGGTCCAGCAGGCGGAACTTCTTGCTGCCGGAGTGGTAGTAGCCGAGGACGTCCGTCTCGGCCAGGTCGAGCTGCGCGGCGACGAGATCGGTCGTCGCGGGAACGAGCCCCAGGTGGACCCAGGCGTCGCGCGTGTGCTTCGCCTCCTCGCGCTCGGCGTCGTCGATGTCCGACTCGAAGTCCTTGCGCGCCGTCGCGCCGTCGACGACCTCCACGGCTACCGGGCTCTTGAAGCGGAGATGCCGCAGCTGCTCGACGGTGGCGCTCACCTCGCGCACCATTCCCTCGGCCTGCGCCGTGGTGAGCGTGACAGTCCCCTGCCTGGATGCGGGCTGGGCGCTGGCCACACTCGAGACACTGAGGGCCGCCAAGAGGCCGATCCAGGCGGTCACGCGCACGAAATCCGGACTTACGCAAGCCGCGTGCCAGGACTTACGCCGCCAACCCCCGGTGGCTCGACTATTCCGTCGAGCCGAGCGATGGATCCGAGACGGCGGCCTCGAGGTCGATCGTCGCCAGCAGCCGGTCGAGGAACGTCACCTGCGCGGGGTGCAGCAGGAAGCGCGCGCGGTCGATCGGGACGAACTTCGCCTCGTCGACCTCCTTCTGGTCCGAGCGCGGCGCGGCGCCCTCGGGCGCGGGGCCGGCGAAGCCGTGGATGCGCTTGCGGCTCCGCGCGAGGTCCACGCTGCCGATCGAGTGCAGCGGCCCCGCCTTGACGCCGGTCTCCTCCACCGTCTCGCGGCGCGCGGCGGCCTCGATGTCCTCGCCGGGATTGGTGCGGCCCTTCGGGATGCTCCACGGCGCGCGGCGGTTGTAGGGGCCCCAGGGATGGACGATCAGCACCTCGAGCCGCTCGCCGTTGCGCCGATACAGCAGCGTGCCGGCGGACTCGATCACCGCCCCGCCTTCCGGATTTCCTTGTCCTCGTACATGCGCTTGTCCGCGAGCCGGATCAGCGCCTCCTTCGAGTTCGCCTCGCTCGGATAGGTCCCGATCCCGAGCGACACGCCGAGCCGCGCGTTGATCCCTTCCTCCTGCAGGAAGGTGTGGCCCTCGACCAGCCGCCGCAGCTTCTCCGCGAGCACCTTCGCCGGCTCGCGCGTCGGTCTGCGGCAGGATCACCACGAACTCGTCGCCGCCGTAGCGCGCGGGGATGTCGGTCTCGCGCACCGCCGCGCGGATCAGGAAGCCCACCTCGCGCAGCGTGCGGCTGCCGCGCAGGTGGCCGTACTGGTCGTTGATCGGCTTGAAGCGGTCGAGGTCCACGAACAGGAGCGACAGCATGCCGCCGTAACGGTTGACGAGCTTCAGCTCGCGCTCGAGCGCCTGGTGGAAGTAGCGGAAGTTGTGGAGCGGCGTCACCTCGTCGGTGATCGACAGCTCGCGCGTCTTCTGGAACAGCCGCACGTTCTCGAACGCGAGCGCCACGGCGTCCGCGAGCGGCTGCAGCCGCGCCAGCGTCGCCTCGTCGAACGCCTCGCCCTGGCTGGAGCCGATCGCCAGCACGCCGATCGCGCGCTCGCGCGAGCTGAGCGGGAAGAGCGCGTAGCAGCGCAGCCCCTCCTCGAGCAGCCGCATGTCCTCGAGGTAGCGGTGCTCGTGGACCAGGTTCCGCTGCAGCACCGGGCGGTTGTTGAGCGCGACGAAGCCGGGGCCGCTGCCCACCACCGGGAGCACGCCGCCGAGCCCCCACGAGGTGCCCTCGGGATGGCTGACCATCTCGAGATAGTCGCCGGTCTCGTTGACGAAGCCGCAGGCCAGGCGATCGAACGGCTGCAGCGCGGCCAGCTCGGTGGCGAAGGCGGGAACGATGGCGCTCAGATCGCTGCCCGAGGTGGCGGCCGCGGTGATCCGCCGCAGCGCCTCGGCGCGCGCCGACGAGGTGCGCAGCTCCGCGTAGAGCTGCACGTTCTCGAGCCCGGTGCCGAGCTGCTTGCCGAGCACCTCGAGCATCTCGCGGTCCAGGCCGCTCCGCTCGCCGCCTTCGTGCAGCACGAGGGCGCCGAGCAGGCGGCGCTGCGAGCGCAGCGGCGCGGCGGCGAGCCGCCCCGCGCCGCCCTGGAGCTCCTGCACGAGCGGCCCGTCCTCGTGCAGCGACGCGGCTGCCAGCTCCTGCAGCGTGCCGACGTCCAGCGCGAGGTGCTGCTCGGCCGCATCGACCAGCTCGCCGTCGTGCCCGGCGACGAAGATCGCGCCGCCGATGAGGTCGAGCGAGCCCACGATGTGCTCGAGCGCCGATCGCAGCAGGCCGCCCTCCTCGCGCTCCACGGACAGGTCGTCGACGAGCGCGAACAGAGTCGGCAGCAGGCGGTCGCGGCTAACCCCCGGGGCGGCCTGCGCCGGAGCGCGCACCGGACTGCGCGGCGGCTGCGGCGCGCGGCTGTCGAAGGGCGGGCTCATGGCGGCGGCGTGTCATTCTAGCAGGCTGCCCGCGCCCCCGCGGCGAGCGAAGAACTCCGCGAGCGCCGCCCGCTCGGAGCGCTCGCGCGCCGCGTCCCAGCCGAGCTCCTCCGCCATCACGCGCGCGGCGCGGCCGAGCTCGTCCTGCGCCGGCGGCCCCGCGGTGCCGAGGTCGAGCCGGCGCAGCACGGCGTCCGCGAGCGTCGCGGCCATCTCGTCCCGCACCGCCTGTCGTGTGCGCTCCTCGAGCGTGCCGGACAAGGGAAAGGCCTTCGCGAGCGGCGTGTCCGCGGTTCGGCAGGCCGCCGCGGGGCGAGCGAGCCGGGCGACGACCCGGTCGACGGCGCGTCTCGGCGAACGCCCGCGCGGTCGTGTACTTCACGGCCTGGATCGTCAGCAGCCCCGGCGCGCCGCCTTCGGCCTGGTGGTCGACGATGCGGCCGCGCGTGTAGAGCCCCGACGCGTCCCGCTCCCCCGGCACGAGGCCTTCGTGCACGAGCGCGAGGTCGCGCGGCTCGATCCCGGCCCACGGAAAGGCGCGCGCCGCGTCCTCGAGGAAGAGCCGCGGCTCGCTCGGCGCCGATTCCGCCGGCTCGTACGCCGTGCCGACGATCGCCCGGCCCTGCCAGGGCACGAGGAACAGGAAGCGGCCGCCGCTTCGCCCGCCCACGGCGAACGGGAGATCCGTCGGGCGGCGCAGCACCAGGTTGCGCGCCCGCAGCAGCGGAAGCGGCGCGCCGCGGCCGGCGCCTTTGGCGACGAGCGCGTCGGCCCAGGGACCGGCCGCGTTCACCACCATCCGCGCGCGGGCCTCGAGCGTGCGGCCGGTGAGCGCGTCGCGGATCGCGGCGCCCATGACCCGCTCTCCGGCGCGCAGCAGCTCGACGGCTTCCGCGTGGTTCGCCACGGCGGCTCCGGAATCCGCGGCGGCGTGGACGAACGCGAGCAGCAGGCGCTCCGAGCTCCGCACCTGGGCGTCGTGCCAGAGCGCTCCGCCCGTGAGGCCGCGCGGCTCGAGGCCGGGCAGGAGCCGCAGCGCCTCGGCGGCGCCGATCGTCCGGCCGTCGGGGATCGAGCGCTCGGGCGGCAGCCCGCGGTTGCGGTCGCGCGTGAGCGCGTCGCTCAGGGCGAGCCCGATCGCGAGCGCTGTGCGCCCGCGCGCGCCGTAGCCGTAGCAGGGAACGAAGAACGGCAGCGGGGCCAGGAGCGGCGCCGCGATGCGCAGCAGCGTGCTGCGCTCGCGCGCCGACTCGCGCAGCGAGCCGATCTCCAGCCGCTGCAGGTGGCGCATGCCGCCGTGGATCGTCTTCAGGCTGTTCCAGGAGGTGCCCGAGCCGAAGTCCTCGCGCTCGACGAGCGCCGTAGTGAGCCCGCGCTGCGCCGCGTCCCAGGCCACGGCGGCGCCGTGGATCCCGGCGCCGACCACGAGCACGTCCCACTCCCGCGCCTCGAGTGCTTCGAGCTGCCGCCTCACGCGTGTCCCGCGGGCGCGCCGCTCGAGAAGCGCAGGGCCACCATCGTCGCGTCGTCGGTGGGCTCGAGCGGCCCGCGGTGCGCGCGCACCGCCGCGTCCACCTGCCCGAGCAGCCGCGTCAGGTCCTGCGAGCGGTGCACTTCGAGCAGAGCCTCGATACGGTCAATACCGAAGGGCTCGCCTGACTCGTCCTCGGCTTCCACGAGACCGTCGGTGAAGAGGAAGAGCGCGTCGCCGCCCCTGAGCTGGATCTCGCGCTCTTCGAAGCCGCCGCCGGGGTAGAGGCCGGGAGGCCGTCCGGTCGAGGAGAGCCACTCGGCACCGTCGCGCCGCAGCACGATCTGCGTGTTGTGGCCGGCGTTCACGTAGCGCAGCCGGCCCGAGGGACCGTCGAGCACTGCGAGAAACAGCGTGTAGTACGGCGCGAGCGGCTCCTCGCTCTCCATCTCGCGGTCGAGGGTGTCGACGAGGCGCGCGAGGTCGCGCTCGACCGACAGCCGCGCGCGGATCGTGGCCTGCACGCTCGCCATCAGCAGCGCCGCGCCCACTCCCTTGCCCGACACGTCGCCCACCAGCACCACGGTCTCGCTTTCGGATAGCGCGAAGTAGTTGAAGAAGTCGCCACCCACCTCTTTCGCGGGAATCGAGACGCCGCGGATCTCTGCGAACAGCGAGCGCAGCACGCCCCGCGGCAGCAGCTCCACCTGGATGCGGCGGCCGATCTCCAGCTCCTTGCGCAGCCGCTCCTGCTCGATCAGGCGCTCCTGGTTCTTGCGCAGGTCGCGCGCCAGGCGATTGAAGGTCTCGGCCAGGCGCCGGAACTCGCGGCCGTGCGGCACCGGCACCTGCACGTCGAGGTCGCCGCCCGCGAGCTTCTCGGCTCCCTGGGTGAGCGAGGCGAGGTGGCGCGTCATGCGCCGCGACAGCGGCAGGATGCCGAGCAGCGCCAGAAGCCCGAGCGCGAGGCCGAGCGCGAGGTTGCGCGCGGCCGTGGCGCGGATCCCCGTGAGCGCCGGCCCGATCGGCCGCGCGACCGCGATCACGATGCCGGTGTCGGGATCGGGCCGCTCCGCGACCACCCAGTCCCCGGCGTCGCTGCGCGTCGCGGGGTGGCCCGGCACGAGGCCAAGGCCCTCGAGCACGGCCTCGTCCGCGGGATCGGGCGCGTAGGGCTGGCCTTCCGCGTCACGCGCGAACGGGATCGCGCCTTGTCGTCGCTCGGCGCCGGAGAGGATCGCCCGCAGCAGCAGCCGCAGCTCTTCGGCCTCGGCGGCCGCGAGCGCCTCGCGCTTGGCCTTCTCGTAGGGGCTCTCGGCGCGGCCCTGCGGCCGGCTCTTCATGCGCTCGAGCCGCGCCTTGAGCTCGTCGGCCACGACGTCGACGCGCGTCGACATCTCCGCGGCGAAGTCGCCGGCCTCGGCAGCGACCGCCTGGCGGAAGGCGCGCTGCGAGCCCTGCCAGGAGTAGAGCGTGACGCCCAGCAGCGGGACGACGGCCAGCAGGAAGAACGCCAGGGCGAGCTGGGTCCTGAGCCTCATCGACGCGGCATTCGCCAGCCTATCACGCGGGTCCGGCGAGGCCGGAGCGCTCCCGTGGCCTCGTCAGCGCAATGTCTTCTCGATGATCTCGGCGGCGCGCTCGCAATCGGCGCGCGAGACGTCCCGGTGGGTCGTGAAGCGCAACGTCTGCGCGTCCATCGCCGCGCCGAGGACGCCCTTCTCGCGAAGGGACGCGACGGCCTCGGGCGCGGCTGCGGCCCTCGAGCACGCCGACCACGATGTTGGTCTCGACGGGCGCGAGCGTGACGCCGCGCCCCTTGGCGAACGCCTCGCCCAGCAGCCGCGCGTTCGCGTGATCCTCGGCGAGACGCGGCACCAGCGTCTCGAGCGCCACGAGGCCGGCCGCCGCCAGCACTCCGGCCTGGCGCATCCCGCCGCCGAGCAGCTTGCGGATCCGGCGCGCCTCGACGATCCGCTCGCGCGTGGAGGCGACCAGCGACCCCGCCGGCGCGCACAGGCCCTTGGAGAGGCAGGTCATCACCGTGTCGGCGCCGGCCGCCAGCGTGCCGCGGGCGCGACGCCGAGCGCGATGGCCGCGTTCCAGATTCGCGCGCCGTCGAGGTGGACCTTGAACGCCGCACTCGCGCGCGGCGGCGATCACGGCCCGCTGCTCCGCGAGCGCCTGCACGGTGCCGCCGCCGAGGTTGTGCGTGTTCTCGAGCACGACGAGCTTCAGGTCGGACTTGTAGTAGGCGTGCGGCGCGACCGCCGCGCGCACCTGCTCGGGCGCGAGGTGGCCGCCCGTGCCGTCCACCATGCGCGGCATCACGCCCGAGATCACGCTCATGCCCGCGAGCTCGAAGCGCACGACGTGGCTGCGGCGCTCGACCAGCACCTCGTCGCCGCGCTCGGTCAGGAGCCGCACGGCGATCGCGTTGCCCATCGTGCCCGAGGGCACGAAGAGCGCCGCCTCCTTGCCGAGCATCAGGGCGGCCTTCTGCTCGAGACGGTTGACGGTGGGATCCTCGCCGTAGACGTCGTCGCCGACCTCGGCCTCGGCCATCGCCCGGCGCATCTCGGGAGTCGGCTTCGTGACGGTGTCCGAGCGCAGGTCGATCGGCGCCATCGAGCCGCGACGTTATCACCAACGCCCGCGCTTCGGCGACGCGTGGCGCGGCGAGTCGCGTACGATAGTGCCGGACGCGAGCGGAGACCGTCATGCCCAAGCAGAACGGCGTCATGATGCAGTTCTTCCACTGGTACACGACCGGCGACGGCACGCACTGGAACGAGGCCGCCTCGCGCGCGAAGGAGCTCGCCAAGGCGGGCTTCACCGGCGTCTGGCTGCCGCCGGCCTACAAGGGCACGGGGGGAGAGGGCGACGTCGGCTACGGGGTGTACGACATGTACGACCTCGGCGAGTTCGACCAGAAGGGCAGCGTCCGCACCAAGTACGGCACGAAGGCCGAGTACGTGGCGGCGGTCAAGGCGCTGCAGAAGGCGGGGCTGCAGGTCTACGCCGACACGGTGCTCAACCACCGCATGGGCGGCGACGCGACCGAGATCACGCGCGCCACGCCGTTCCCGCAGGACGACCGCCTGCGCCCCAAGGGCGAGCCGCGCGAGATCGAGGGCTACACCCGCTTCAGCTTCCCGGGCCGCAAGGGCCGGTACTCGGCGTTCGAGTGGAGCGCCCGGCATTTCGACGCCGTCGACTACGACCACCGGAACCCGGGCGAGAAGAACACGGTGTACCTGATCGAGGGCAAGCAGTTCGACGACCAGGTCGCGCTCGAGAACGGCAACTTCTCCTACCTGATGGGAGCCGACCTCGACTTCCAGAGCCAGGAGGTGCGCGACGAGGTCGCGGCCTGGGGCCGCTGGTACCTCGACGCGACGGGCGTCGACGGCTTCCGGCTCGACGCGGTGAAGCACATCGCGGCGTGGTTCTTTCCCGACTGGCTCGACGCGATGGAGAGCCACGCCAAGAAGGACCTGTTCGTCGTCGCCGAGTACTGGACGCCGGACTCGGGCGCGCTCTCCTGGTACCTCGACCGGCTCGGCGGCCGCATCACCGTCTTCGGCGTGCCGCTCCACTACCACTTCCACTACGCGAGCCGCGCCTCGGGCAACTACGACATGCGGCGCCTGCTCGACGACACCCTGCTGCAGCAGCGCGGCCGCGACATCGTGAGCTTCGTCGAGAACCACGACTCGCAGCCGCTGCAGTCGCTCGAGTCGGTGGTCGAGCCCTGGTTCAAGCCGCTCGCCTACGCGCTGATCCTGCTGCGGCGCGAGGGCTACCCCTGCGTCTTCTACCCCGACTACTACGGCGCCGAGTACGAGGACTACGGCCGCGACGGCAACAGCTACAAGATCGTGATGCCGTCGCACCGCTTCCTGATCGACAAGTTCCTCCACGCGCGCAAGCACTACGCGTGGGGGCCGCAGATCGACTACCTCGACCACTGGAACCGCGTCGGCTGGGTGCGGCTCGGCGACGACCACCACGAGAAGGCGATGGCGGTGCTGATGAGCGACGGCGAGGAAGGCACGAAGTGGATGGAGGTGGGCCGCACCAACACCCGCTTCACCGACCTCACCGAGCACGTCAAGGAGCCGGTGGTGACGAACGACGCGGGATGGGGCGAGTTCCGCTGCAAAGGCGGCTCGGTCTCGGTCTGGGTCCAGGAATGAAACGGGCCCGATGACCGCAGGCTTCGCCGCCGTGCTGGCGCGCTACGAGCCCGTGATCGGGCTCGAGGTGCACTGCCAGCTGCTCACGCGCAGCAAGCTGTTCTGCGGCTGCCCGAACCGCTTCGGCGCGCCGCCCAACACGCTGGTCTGCGAGGTGTGCCTGGGCCTGCCGGGATCGCTGCCGGTGCTCAATCGGCACGCCGTGACGCTGGCGATCCGCGCCTCGCTCGCGCTCGGCTGCCGCGTCCACGACACCTCGGTCTTCGAGCGCAAGAACTACTTCTATCCGGACCTGCCCAAGGGCTACCAGATCTCCCAGTACCAGGCGCCGCTCGCGACCCACGGCTCGCTCGAGATCGCGGGAGCGGACGGCTCGCGCAGCGTGCGGATCGCGCGGCTGCACATGGAGGAGGACGCCGGCAAGCTGCTGCACGAGGGCTTCGCGTGGTCGGACGAGAAGAGCGGCGTCGACCTGAACCGGGCCGGCGTTCCGCTCGTCGAGATCGTGACCGAGCCGGACCTGCGGAGCCCCGAGGAGGCGCACGCCTACCTGACGGCGCTCCGCGCCGTGCTGCTCTACGTAGGCGTCTCGGACGGCAACATGGAGGAGGGGTCGCTCCGCTGCGACGCGAACGTCTCGGTGCGGCCGCGGGGCGCCTCGGCGCTCGGCACGCGCGCCGAGGTCAAGAACCTCAACTCGTTCCGCAACGTCGCGCGCGCGATCGAGCACGAGCTGACGCGGCAGGTGGCGCTCGTCGAGTCGGGCCGCGAGGTCGTGCAGGAGACGCGGCTCTGGAACGAAGGCCGCGCCGAGACGGCGCCCATGCGCTCGAAGGAAGACGCGCACGACTACCGCTACTTCCCCGAGCCCGACCTGCGCCCGCTCGCGGTTTCCCCCGAGTGGCTCGCGGAGGTTCGGGCGTCCCTGCCCGAGCTGCCCGCGGCGCGGCGGAAGCGCTTCGTCTCGGACTACGCGCTGCCCGAGTACGACGCGGGGGTGCTGACGCAGGAGCGCGAGCTCGCCGACTACTTCGAGGAGGCGGCGCGAGCGAGCGGCAACGCCAAGGCGGCCTCGAACTGGATCATGACCGAGCTGCTGCGCAAGCTGAAGGAGCACGCGCGGCCGCTCGCCGCGGCGCCGGTCGCGCCTGCGTCGCTCGCCGCTCTCGTCAAGCTCGTCGCGGCGGGCACGATCAGCGGCAAGATCGCCAAGGACGTGTTCGAGAAGATGTGGGCGACCGGCGAAGCCCCGTCGGCAATCGTGGAGCGCGAGGGCCTCGCCCAGCTCGACGACGAAGGCGCGCTCGCCTCCGCGGTGGCCGAGGTCGTGGCCGCGAGCCCCGAGCAGGTGGCGAGCTACCGCGGCGGCAAGGCCGCGGCACTCGGCTGGTTCGTGGGCCAGGTGATGAAGAAGACCGGCGGCCGCGCGAATCCGCAGCGCGTCAACGCGCTGCTGAAGCAGGCGCTCGACGAGCCGCGCTGACGCAACCGATCCGGAACGAGTCGAGTGACGTATAGTGGATCGTTGCCGTATCTCTGATTCAAGGAGCATTCCGACCATGTTCAAGCGTTTGGCTTGTCTGGCAGCCGTACTGGCGTTCGCGGCCTCGTCCGCATTCGCGGAGAACCCGCGCGGCACCGCCTCTGCAACCGTCGGCGGCAAGAAGCTCGCGGTCGATTACGGACGCCCCGTGCTCAAGGGCCGCTCGCTCGACGTCTTGATGAAGGATCTGCCGGCGGACCGCATGTGGCGGGCGGGAGAGAACCAGGTCTCGACGATCAGCCTGGAAGGCGACGCCATGATCGGCGGCAAGAAGATTCCGGCCGGCAAGTACTCGGTCTACGTGAACGCCGCCGAGGGCAAGGAGTGGCAGCTGGTTCTCAACCGGGACCTCGGCGTGCCGCTCGGGAAGATCTACGCGCAGGCCTCGGAGAACATGAAGAACGAGCCCTGGCCGCACATCACGGACTACACGGCGGCGATCGGCAGCCAGGAGGTCGCGCGCATCCCGATGTCGGCGGGAAAGGCTTCGGCGCCGGTCGAGATGTTCACGATCTCGTTCGCGCCCTCCGGCGCCGGACAGACGATGACGCTCGCCTGGGCCGACCAGGTCTGGTCGACGGAAGTCACGCCCGCGAAGTAACGCATCGGGCTCACGTCCCCACGCCCCCGGGGCTCACATCCCTCGTCGCAAACAGTCTGGGGGGATGTGAGCCCGGATCTGGCTGGTCCGTTGACCCGTCAGTCCAGCACCCAGACCCTGCGACGCCTCATTTCAAGACCTGACCCCCGCTCCGCGGGCCGGCTCGTAGCCTAGCTCGCGCTGCCTTCCCGCCCACCAGCCGTCGATCCGCGGCGCGAGCCACGCGGCGATCGGAGCGAGCGCCCAGCCGCCGAGCAGGTCGACGAAGTAGTGGTGCCGCAGATAGATCGTCGAGACCCACAGGCCGATCACGAACGGCAGCAGCACGAAGAAGAGCCGCCGCGCGTAACGCCAGGCGTAGAAGAGCGCGAGCGTCGAGGCGGCGGTGTGCAGCGAGGGGAACGCCGCGCGGCTGTCGGTCGGCAAGAGCGAGAAGGCTTCCGCCGAGAGCGAGGAGAACCCCACGGGATAGCCGCGCAGGTTCTTCGTGAACTGCGCGACCAGCACGAGCCGGGGAGGCGCCGCCGGGAGGATCACGTAGAGCAGGTAGCCGAGGAAGAAGCAGGCGATCACGCCCAGGGTCACCGCGCGGAACTCTCGCCAGCGCCCCTGCCACAGCAGGACGGCGCTCACGGCCGGCGCGATCCAGAAGAAGTTCAGGTACAGGAACTGCATCAGCTCGGTGAGCGCGGGCGAGATGAAGCGCTCCGCCCATACGCAGGGCTGCACCCCGAAGATCCGCGCGTCGGCGGCGACCAGCGCGTCGTGAACGTCGTGGGGGTTCACGAAGCCGATCGTGTCGTGCAGGTTCGTGTAGATCAGGAAGCAGGCGAAGAGCGGCACCGTCTCGCGCAGCCCCTGCACGAGCCTCGAGCCCGGGTAGCGCCGAAGCGCGAGCGCGAGCGAGCCGAGCAGCACCAGCACCACGGCGAGCCGCAGCACGCCGCCGGGATAGCGCGGCCCCAGGACGCCCGCCTCGCGAGCGTAGACGAACGCCGCGAGCGTGAGCCAGGTCGTGGGCAGCACGAACGCGAGCGCCGCCGCCTCCTCCGGACGGAGGCGGAAGAGAAGCCGCGCGAGCTTCACAGGACGAGCGTCTCCCGGTGCTCGCCGAACACGCCGCGCAGCCGGCCCGCGATCTCGCCGACCGTGGCCCAGGCCAGCACCGCGTCGACGATCGCGGGGACCAGGTTCGCCTGCGAGCGGGCCTGTGCCTCGAGCGCGTCGAGCGAGCGCTTCCAGGGCCCCTGCGGGCGCCGCGCGCGCAGCGCGCGCACGCGCTCCACCTGCGCGTGCTCGAGCGCGGGATCGATGCGCAGGATGTCTCCGGGCGGCGCCTCCGCCGCATCCGCGAAGCGGTTCACGCCCACGATCACGCGCTCGCCGCGCTCGACCTGCTGCTGGTGGCGGTACGCCGACTCCTGGATCTCGGCCTGCACCAGGCCGCGCTCGATCGCGGCGATGGCGCCGCCCGCCGCCTCCACGCGGTCGATGAGGCGCAGCGCCTCCTGCTCGAGCGCGTCGGTCGCGGCCTCGACCGCATAGCTGCCCCCGAGCGGGTCGACGGTGTCGGTGACACCCGACTCGAACGCCACGATCTGCTGCGTGCGCAGTGCCAGCCGCGCCGAGGCCTCGGTCGGCAGCGCGAGGGCCTCGTCGCGCGAGTTCGTGTGCAGGCTCTGGCAGCCGCCGAGCACCGCCGCGAGCGTCTGCAGCGCCACCCGCACCACGTTGTTGTCCGGCTGCTGCGCGGTCAGCGTGACCCCGCCCGTCTGCACGTGGAAGCGGCACTGCTGCGCGCGCGGGTTCGTGATCCCGAGCCGGTCGCGCGTGAGCCTCGCCCACAGCCGCCGGGCGCAGCGGAACTTCGCGACCTCCTCGAGGAAGTCGGAGTGGCAGGCGAAGAAGAACGAGAGCCGCTCCCCCACCTTGTCGGGATCGAGCCCGGCGGCGCGCGCCGCGCGGACGTATGCGAGCGCGTTCGCGAAGGTGAAGGCGAGTTCCTGCGGCGCCGTAGCACCCGCCTCGCGGATGTGGTAGCCCGAGATCGAGATCGGGTTGAAGCGCGGCAGCTTCTCGGCGCAGTGGCCGATCACGTCGCACACCAGCCGCAGCGAAGGGCCCGGCGGGTAGATCCAGGTGCCGCGCGCCACGTACTCCTTCAGGATGTCGTTCTGCACCGTGCCCGACAGCGCGTCGTCGGCGATGCCGCGGCGCCGCGCGACGGCGATGTAGAGCGCGAGCAGGATCGCCGCGGTCGCGTTGATCGTCATCGAGGTGGAGACGCGCTCGAGCGGGATCTGGTCGAAGAGCTGCTCCATGTCCTCGAGGCTGCAGATCGCGACGCCCACGCGGCCGACCTCTCCGAGCGCGTGCGGGTCGTCGGAGTCGTACCCGATCTGGGTCGGCAGGTCGAAGGCCACCGAGAGGCCGCTCGTGCCGTGCTCGAGCAGGTAGCGGTAGCGGCGGTTCGACTCGGCGGCGGTGCCGAAGCCGGCGTACTGCCGCATCGTCCACAGCCGGCCGCGGTAGCCGCTCGGGTGCAGGCCGCGAGTGAACGGAAAGTGGCCAGGCTCGAAGATCGCCTCCGGATCGCGAGGCTCCTGCCCGTAAACCCGCCTGCGCACGAGGCCAGAGGCGCTACGCGGCTCGTCCTCGCCCGCGGAATCCGCCATGAACTCGTGACGTTAACATGCCTCGCGCGAGGCTTCTGCTTGACAGGCTTCGGCACCGAACGTCATCATGATCACGCGAGGGCACGCGGATGGAGCAGGCAGCGAGCGAGGACGTCAGCCGGCTGACCGAAGAGATCGGGGCGACGCTGCGGCGCGTGCTCGCGGAGTCGCCCCAGATCGCGCACTGCATCAGCCGGATCCGGGCCGAAGGCTACGACGTCTCGGTCGTGCTCGAGGCGACCATCGGCTTCAGCCGGAGCGAGGAGCGCGGCGCCGGCGTGGCGCCGCCCGCGTTCGAGGTTCGGCTCGAGAAGGCCGAGCCCGCCCCGCTCAAGATGACCCCGCTCGACAAGAAGTTCCTGCGCTCCCTCAAGATCACGGTCGACGAAGAGGAGTAGCCAGCAGGGGGCTCGGGGGGTGCTCAAACCCCCCGATGGCTCAGTGCAGAGAGTTCTGGCTGTTGTCCGTTGTGCGTAGCTCGTAGCCCCGCCCCGTAGCTCGTAGCCCCTCGCCTGTCGACTCTCCACTCTCGGGTCTCGCGAGGGGACAGAACGACCAGGCTTGCGGCATCCTTCTTTGAACTGGGGGGACGCCGTCCCCCCAGACCCCCCTGTATTGCTCGTGGCGTCTGACTACGTCCGCGGGTTTATCGCCGCGCGCCCCGCGAAGCGCGCCATCGGGCCCAGCTCCTCCTCGATCCGGAGCAGCTGGTTGTACTTCGCGACGCGGTCGCTGCGCGACGCCGAGCCGGTCTTGATCATGCCGCAGCCCGTCGCGACCGCGAGGTCCGCGATCGTCGCGTCCTCGGTCTCGCCCGAGCGGTGGCTCACCATGCAGGTGTAGCCGGCGCGGACCGCCAGCGCCATGCAGTCGAGCGTCTCGGTGAGCGTGCCGATCTGGTTCACCTTGATCAGGATCGAGTTCGCGATCCCCTTCTGGATCCCCTCGGCGAGGATCTTCGTGTTGGTGACGAACAGGTCGTCGCCGACGAGCTGGACCTTGCCGCCGAGCGCCTTCGTGAGGTCGGCCCAGCCCGCCCAGTCCTTCTCGCCGAGGCCGTCCTCGATCGACACCAGCGGGTAGACCTTCGACCACTTCTCGTACATCGCGATCAGCTGGTCGGAGGTCTTCACGCCGCCGCCCGACTTCTTGAGCACGTACTTGCTCTTGCCCTCGTGGAACTCGGAGGCGGCGACGTCGAAGGCGAGCGAGACCTGCGAGCCCGACTTGTAGCCGGCGGCGGCGATCGCCTCGAGGATCGTCTCGATCCCCTCCTCGTTCGACTTCACGTTGGGCGCGAAGCCGCCCTCGTCGCCGACCGACGTCGCGTAGCCCTTCTTCTTGAGCGCGCCCTTCAGCGCGTGGAAGATCTCGGTCCCCGCCCGCAGCGCGTCGGCGAAGCTCGTGAAGCCGTGCGGCACCACCATGAACTCCTGGAAGTCGACCTTGTTGTCGGCGTGGGCGCCGCCGTTCAGGATGTTCATGAACGGCACCGGCAGCGTGCGCGCGTTGGCGCCGCCGACGTAGCGGTAGAGCGGCAGCGAGCTCGCCTCGGCCGCCGCCTTCGCGATCGCGAGCGACACGGCCAGGATCGCGTTCGCGCCCAGCTTCTTCTTGTACTCGGTCGCGTCGAGGTCGATCATCATCTGGTCGATCAGCGACTGGTCGAGCGCGTCCTCGCCGATCACCTCGGTCGAGAGCAGGTCGTTCACGACCGCCACGGCCTTCAGCACGCCCTTGCCGAGGTAGCGCTTCTTGTCGCCGTCGCGCAGCTCGACGGCCTCGCGCTCGCCGGTCGAGGCGCCGGACGGCACGGCGGCGCGGCCCATCGCGCCGCCTTCCAGCACGACCTCCACCTCTACGGTCGGGTTGCCGCGGCTGTCGAGGATCTCGCGGGCGAAAACGGAATCGATCGTCGTCATCAATCAGGCTCCTTGCTCGGGCGAGCTCCTAAGATATCCCGACTCGGCGCGGCTCTTCTCGCTACTCGACGAAGCACTCCTCGCCCGGCGTCACGACCACCACGCCGCCCTCCGAGACGGTGTGGCGCCTGCGGTCCTCGGCGGCGTTGTAGCCGACGAGCGCGCCCGGCGGCAGCTCGACGCCGCGGTCGACGATCGCGCGGCGCACGCGCGAGTGGCGGTTCACGGTGGCGTTCGGCAGCAGGATCGAGTCCTCGATCTGGCAGTACGAGTGGATGCGCACGCCGGGGGACAGGATCGAGCGCCGCACCTCGCTGCCGGAGACGATGCAGCCCGTCGACACGATCGACTCCGTGGCGACGCCGCGCCGCCCCTCCTCGTCGAACACGAACTTGGCGGGCGGCAGCTGCGGCTGGTAGGTCCGCAGCGGCCACTCCGGATCGTAGAGGTTGAACACGGGATCGACGCGGACCAGGTCCATCGACGCCTCGAAGTAGGCGTCGAGCGTTCCGACGTCGCGCCAGTACTGCGACTCCTTCTTGTTCTCGTCCCAGAACAGGTGGGCGTAGACCCGCTCGCCCGCGCCCACCAGCCGCGGCACGATGTCGCGCCCGAAGTCGTGGCTCGAGGCGGCCTCGGCGTCGTGCTGCAGCGCACCCACCAGGAGCTCGCGGTCGAAGATGTAGATCCCCATCGACGCGAGGCAGCGCCCCGGGCTCCAGGGCGCCTCGGGCGGCGTTTCGGGCTTCTCGCGGAAGGCGAGCACCCGGGAGTCCGTGTCGACCTCGAGGACACCGTAGCGGCCCGCGTCGGCGAGTGCGATCTCGATCGCGCCGACGGTGAGCCGCGCGCCACGGGCAATGTGGCCGTCGAGCATGCGGCCGTAGTCCATCTTGTAGATGTGGTCGCCCGACAGCACCATCACCCAGCGCGGGTTCTCGCGTTCGATCGCGTAGAGGTTCTGCCACACGGCGTCCGCCGTGCCGAGGTACCAGTGCTCTCCCATGCGCTTCTGGGGCGAGTGGATCTCGATGAACTCGCCGAGCTCGCGATTGACCACGTTCCAGCCCAGGCGCACGTGGCGGTTCAGGCTCTGGGCCTTGTACTGCGTCGCGATGATGATCTTGCGCAGGCCCGAGTTGACGCAGTTGGAGAGCGTGAAGTCGATGATCCGGTACGGGCCGCCGAAGGGCACCGCCGGCTTGGCGCGCTCTCGGGTGAGCGGGTAGAGCCGCTCGCCCGCGCCGCCGGCCAGCAGGATCGCGACCACGTCCCGGAGCAGCAGGACGTTCATGACGCAGCCACCGCCCCGTCAGGCGCGCGAGCGAAGGACGACGCGCGCCGGGGCTCCGTCCCCGCCGCCGACGCGCAGCGGCAGGCAGGCCATGTCGTACTCGCCCGGCTCGACCCCGGAGAGGTCCAGGCCCTCGACGACGATCACCCCTGCGCCGAGCAGCGCGTGGTGGGCGAGGAAGCCGGCGTTGCCGAAGCGGTCGATCGAGAGGTAGTCGAAGCCCACGAGCTTGAGCCCGGCCTGGACCAGGTAGACCGCGGCGTCCTCCGTCAGGTAGACGTGGTCTTCCTGGTAGCCCGACTTCAGGAGCTGCCCCGACATGCGCGTCTTCAGCAGCACGCGCAGGTCGTCGCGCAGGTCGAGCGATTCGAGGTCGGCGCGCTCGACACGCTCGCGGGCCAGGAGCTCGACGACGCGGGTCTTGCCCATCAGGATCTCGAGCGGCAGCTCGTCCACCGTGGCGCCCCCCGCCACGAAGTGGGACGGCGCGTCGACGTGGGTCCCCGAGTGCGTGGTGAGGCTCAGGCGGCTCAGGCCGTAGGGCGCGTCGCCAGCCTGCTGGACGCGCTCCACGACGAGCGGCGGATCCCCCGGGAACACGACCAGCCCAGGGACGAGCGGCACCGTGACGTCGTGAATCTTCACCATCGCCGGATTCCGCTGGATCGGGAGGGCCCTTATAGCACAGCGCTTCGAAGGCCGCACGACACGTTTGGCCTGCCGCTATTGACAGGGGCTGGACCCCTTGGTACGGTCGAGCTTGGCAACCGGTCTCGTATCCCTCTGGAGGTACAAGCGTTGAGTTCCTGCCGGCGCTTCCGCTGGGCGGTGGTCGCTACCACAGTCATTGCCCCAGCGGTGTGTGCCGCGTTGCCGGCGGACGACGGGGGCGGGCTGGTCGGCTGGGTCGAGAGCACGCGCGGCGTGCCCGTGGCAGGGGCGCTCGTCTCCATCTTCGGCAAGGGGATCCGCGGCGGCAGCCTCGTCACGCTCGCCGACAACCAGGGGCAGTTCGTGCTGCCCTCGCTGCCGGCGGGCTCCTACACCCTGCGCGCCGTGGGCCAGGGGCACGAGCCTTCGGCGGCGCGCCACGTGACGGTCCTGCCCAACCGCGACGCCCTCTACACGCTGAGCCTGACGCCGGTCAGCGAGAAGGCCGAGGCCGCCCCGGCAGAGGCGACGGACAGCCAGGCCGAGTGGCGCTGGCTCGTCCGGCACAAGCGCCGTTCCGTGCTCGAGACAGCCGGGCCCGAGCTGCCCGCGCTCGACGACGGCAAGGCCCCCGTGGTCGCGACGCCCACGCTCGATTCGCTCGGTGCGCTCGACGGCAGCGTCGAGCTCGCGGCCACTTCGGGCTCCCGCGACATGACCCAGGCGGGCGGGTTCGGCCCACCGGTGGGGATGGGTGCTTTGCAGCTGCAGGGCCGGCTCACCGAGGGCGTGCAGTGGACGCTCGGCGGCTTGATGAGCGAGAACGAGGGGCGCGCGTGGCGCGTCGCGGCCGAGTTCGTGCTCGAGCCGGGCGGCGGCCACGAGCTCGAAGTCGGCGCCGGCTACGGCGCGGGCGACGGCCGCGCGGCGCTCGTCGGGACCCTGACCGAGCCGGACCGCGCGCTCGGGGCAGCGTTCCTGCGGGACCGCTGGCGGCTGGGCGAGCGCGTCACGGCCACGACGGGCGTGCGCTACACGTACCTCGGCTTCCTGGAGGACGCGCACCACGCCGACGCGGTGTTGCAGGTCGAGATCCAGGGCGATCTCGACAGCGTGGTGCACGGGTCGGTCTCCACGCGCACGCTGGCGCCCGGCGGCGACCTGCTGACGCTGTCGACGGTAGCCGCCTCGCCCGCGATCACCTGGGCGCGGCTCGAGGACGGCCTGCGCCCCGCGCGCTCGCTCCGCGCCGAGATCGGAGTCGACCGCACCGTCGCCCCCGGCTCCCACTTCGGCGCCCTGCTGTTCGCCGAGCACACGAACGACGCGCTGCTCACGGTGTTCGAGGGCGGCGTGCCTCTCGTCAGCAACTTCGGCACGCTCGACGCCCGCGGCTTCGGAATCACCGTCGGCCACCGCTTCGGGGGCGTGATCGACGGCTCGCTCACCTACACGTTCGGGCAAGGCCGCCGCGCGGGCCGGCCCATCTTCGGAAGGGGCGCGCCGATCACCGGCTTCGAGAAGGCCGAGTTCCACGATCTGGCGGCGCGCGTCGAGACCTTCATCGACTGGTCGGATACGCGCCTCGCCGCGCTCTGCCGCCTGAATGCGCTCGCCGACACGGGCGCGACGTCCGCGAGCGGCTCGCGACCGACGTCCACCTCGGCGCGCTTCGACATCCAGCTCACGCAGGGCCTGCCGTTCCTGGCGCCGCTCACGCGGGCGGATTGGGAGGTGCTGGTGGCCGTCCGCAACATGTTCTACGAGGCGTCCCAGGCCGGCTTCCTGGACGAGCTCGCGGTGCAGGATCCGCCGACGCGGGTCGTCGGAGGCATCTCGGTCAAGTTCTGATTCGAGCGCAAGAGGGCGCACGTTTTCGGTGCTGGAGGAGGAGGCTCGAAAGGGCCTCACTTTTTTTCCCTGCGAGCGACATCCAAAAACTCGTCGCGCACTACGACGTGCTGGATTCAAAGTGATCGAATCACAAAGATCCTCCTGAATCTGAACGAGTTGCGCGGCGTCGAAACAGCCCGATCCAGGCATATGGATTGCTTCTATTCGAGTCAAAGCTCATTCCGTGCTCGGGAGGGCCGGCTTCACCCGATGAGATCGCGTCGCGTCCAGAACGTGCTCGTGATGGCTGCCGCCCTGGTGCTGGCGGGGCTGGGCGTTTCGAACCTCGTCCTGAAGGCGAGCTTCAGGCTGATGGACGACGGGGCCTTCTGGCGCCAGACCGCGCAGGGCCTGGTCGCCGGACGCGTCGTTCCCGGCGGCCCGGCGGCGCGCGCGGGCGTTCACGAGGCAGACGTGCTCGTCGCGGTGGACGGCGAGGAGGCGCTGAGCCCGTCGCGGCTCGAGGGCCTGCTCGGAGCGCGCCGGCCGGGCGAGCGCGCGAGCTACACGCTGCTGCGCGAGAGCGAGAAGCGCGTGCTCGAGGTCCAGGTACAGCCGCTCCAGCGCGGCAACGTGAGCGCCTTCTACTACCTCTCGCTCGCGGGCTTCTTCAGCCTCGTCGTCGGCACCGTCGTGCTGCTGCGGCGGCCGGCCGACCGCACGGCGCTGCACTTCTACGCCGTGTGCGCGCTGTTCTTCCTGGTCTACTCGATCTCGTACACCGGCTCGCTCACGCGCTTCGACTGGCTGCTGTTCTGGATCGACTCGCTCGCGGCGCTGTTCCTGCCGGCCGTGTTCCTGCACTTCTGCCTCGCCTTCCCCGAGCGCGCGGCCGAGCACGCTGCGTGCCTGGGTGGTGCCGGTGCTCTACCTGCCGGCGCTCGTGGTGAGCGGCGCCGGCGCGATGAGCCACGCGCTGCTCGCGGCCGGCGAGGACGCCGCAAGCACTCTGGGCCATCGTCGAGACGATCGACCGCGCGAAGCCGCTCTACTTCGCCGCCTACTTCACGCTCGCCTTCGCGGTGCTCGTCGACTCGTACCGCCGCACGCGCGGTCTCGTGCCGCGCCGCCAGGTCAAGTGGCTGCTCTGGGGCACCGCCGCCGGCGTCTTCCCGTTCCTCGCCTTCTACGCGCTGCCGTTCGCGCTCGGAAGGGCCGGGCTCGCGCTCGAGCTCGCCGGCTACGGGCCGCTCGCGCTCATCCCGCTCTCGCTCGCCTACGCCGTCGTCAAGCACCGGCTGATGGACGTCGAGCTGCTGTTCCGGCGCGCGCTCGGGTACGTGCTCGCCGTGGCCGTGATCGTGGGCCTCGCGCTCTTCACGGTGGGCGTGACGGACGTGCTCTGGGAGGAGCCGCACGCGACGCTGATCGCGCTCATCAGCGCGATCGTCGTGGTGCTGGCGTTCTCGCCCGTCAAGGCGCGGATCCAGGACGCGCTCGACCGGCTCTTCTACCGGGAGCGCTACCGCTGGCGCAAGACGCTGGTGCGGCTCTCGGAGGACCTGAACGCCGACCTCGACCTCGAGCTGACGGCGGAGCGGCTGCTCCAGGGCATCGGCGCGGCGCTCGGCCTGCGCGAGATGGCGCTGCTGCTGCCCGACCACGCCGGCGACCTCGTGCCGTTCCGCAGCCACGGCGTGCAGCGCACCGGCGACGGCCGCCCCGTGATCGGCGTCGGCACGCCGCTCATCGACAAGCTCAAGGCCGGCCAGCCCGTGGACGTCGACCAGGCCTCGAACGACGACACGCCGCTTCGGGCCTCCGGCCTGGCGTGGCTGTTCCCGTGCCGCGTCAAGGGCGAGGTGATCGCCGTGCTCGGCGTGGGACGCAAGGACGGCCTCGACCCGCTCAACAGCGAGGAGGTCGACACGCTCAAGACGCTCGCGGCGCAGGCGGCCACCGCGATCATGAACGGCCGGCTCTACCAGCGGCTCGCGGAGAAGGCCGAGGAGCTGCGCGGGCTCAAGGAATACAACGAGAACATCCTGGAGAGCCTCGACTCGGGCATCGTCGTGCTCGACCTCGACGGCCGCGTCGTGCGCTGGAACCGCGCGATGGAGGGCCTCTACGGCCGGGCGCGCGCCGAGGTGCTCGGGCAGCCGCTCGACGCCGTGTTCCCGGAGGCCTTCCTGGAGGCGCTGCGCGGCTCGCTGGTGCTCGGCGGCCACGACCAGATCGCGAACGTCTACAAGCTCCACCTGCCCGCGGCCGACGGCCGCAGCCAGATGGTCAACCTGGCGGTCGCGCCGTTCCAGGCCGCGCCCGGCGAGCGCTGCGGCACGATCCTGATCCTCGACGACATCACGGCGCGCATCCGGCTCGAGGAGCAGCTGCAGCACGCCGAGAAGATGGCCTCGGTCGGCCTGCTGGCCGCGGGCGTCGCGCACGAGGTGAATACGCCGCTCGCCGGGATCTCGTCCTACACGCAGCTGCTGCGCGGCCAGCTCGAGGAGAACGACCCGCGCCAGCAGGTGCTGGAGAAGATCGAGAAGCAGAGCTTCCGCGCGGCCAAGATCATCAACGGGCTGCTCAACTTCTCGCGCTCGAGCGGCACCGAGTTCGAGCAGGTCGACGTCAACAAGGTGCTGGCCGACGTGCTGGCGCTGGTCGAGCACCAGCTCGACGGCTCGCGGATCCGCGTCCGCCGCGAGCTGGCCGAGAGCCTGCCGCCGGTGCGCGGCAACGAGAACCGCATCCAGCAGGTGTTCTTCAACCTGATCCTGAACGCGCGCGACGCCATGCCGAGCGGCGGCTGGCTGACGCTGCGCACGCACGCCGACGAAGAGACGGTCGTGGTCGAGGTGGGCGACACCGGCCACGGGATAAGGCGCGAGCACATCCGCCGCATCTACGACCCCTTCTTCACCACCAAGGGCATCGGCAAGGGCACCGGGCTCGGGCTGTCGGTCTCGTACGGCATCGTCCAGGAGCACGGCGGCGCGATCTTCGTGGAGAGCGACCCCGGCCAGGGCACCACTTTCCAGGTGGCGCTGCCGGCGCTCGTGCTCCGTGACGCCGCCCAGCAGGGTCGAGCATGAGCCAGGAACAGGTCCTCGTCGTCGACGACGAAGAGGTGATGCGCGACGTGCTCGGCCGCGTGCTGACGCAGGCCGGCTACGAGGTCGCCTTCGCCGAGAACGGCGCCAAGGGCATCGAGGCCGCGCGCAAGGGAACCTTCGCCGCGGCGATCGTGGACGTGATGCTGCCCGAGATGGGCGGGCTCGAGGTGCTCGAGGAGCTCAAGAAGCACGACCCCGAGCTGGTGGTGCTGATGATCACGGCGTTCGCCTCGATGGAGATGGCGATCGACGCGATCAAGAAGGGCGCCTTCTACTTCGTGCCCAAGCCCTTCGACAACCAGCAGCTGCTCCACATCCTCGCGAGCGGCCTGCTGCAGCGGCGCCTGGCCGACGAGAACCGCCAGCTGCGCACGGCGCTTCGGGACCAGGGCCGCTTCATGGAGCTCGTCGGCAAGAGCCAGCGCATGCTGCAGGTGTTCCAGCTCGTCGCGCAGGTGGCGCCCTCGCGCTCGACGATCCTGGTGGCGGGCGAGAGCGGCACCGGCAAGGAGCTGGTGGCGAAGGCGATCCACCAGAACTCGCCGCGGAAGGACAAGCCGTTCGTGGTGGTGAACTCCGGCTCGCTGCCGCACGAGCTGCTCGAGTCGAATTTGTTCGGGCACGTCAAGGGCGCCTTCACCGGTGCCGTCTACGCCAAGAAGGGCCTCTTCGAGCTCGCCGACAAGGGCACGCTCTTCTTCGACGAGATCGGCAACATCCCGATCGAGACCCAGGCGAAGCTGCTGCGCGTGATGCAGGAGCGCGAGTTCATGCGGCTCGGCGGCGTCGACATCATCAAGGTCGACGTGCGCGTCGTGGCGGCGACCAACGTCGACCTGCGGCGCTCCGTCGAGGAGGGGCGCTTCCGCGAGGACCTCTTCTACCGCCTGAACGTGATCGCGATCCAGCTGCCGCCCTTGCGCCAGCGCAAGGAGGACATCCCGGCGCTCGTCCAGCACTTCGTCGACAAGTACGCGCGCGAGAACAGCAAGGGCGTCGAGACCGTGACACCCGAGGTGCTGCAGGTGCTGATGGACTACGACTGGCCGGGCAACGTGCGCGAGCTCGAGAACGTGATCGAGCGCGGCGTGGTGCTGGCGACGACCCCGCTGATCGACCGCGAGCTGGTGCCCGAGCACGTGCGCACGAGCCCCGGCTTCTTCCACATCCCGCCGGTCTCGGTGCCGCCCGAGGGCATCAACCTGCGCGAGGTGATCGCGAGCTTCGAGCGCCGCATCATCGAGTCGACGCTCGACGCGACGGGCGGCGTGCAGAAGGACGCGGCCCGGCTGCTGGGCCTCAAGCCGACGACACTCAACGAGATGATCAAGCGCCACAGCATCCCGCTCGCGCGTGATCGTCGCTCGCTCGCCGGCCGCGAAGAAGCCGCCCTCGCCAAGCCATCCTGAGGAGACCCCCCCGTCTGGCTGAGGGGGTCTCCGAAGGATCTTTGCCGTTTCTCCGTTGTCGGTCCCTCGTTGTCCGTTGTCCGTTCTTCGTTGTCCGTGGTCCGGTTCGGCCCTCTTCTCCTCCACCTTCTTGACATCCGGTGCACGGATTGGTAGCCTCGTCCGCTAATTGACGGTAGGGACAGGACTTAACTGAGCGGCGCCAACTCCCCGATTTCATGGCCTTCCAGGGCTCTCTCGCCGAGCTTCACCTACCCGACATCATCCAACTCGTCAGCGTCAGCGGTAAGTCCGGCGTTTTCCGCCTGATCGACGGGGACCACCGCGGCGACATCTGGCTGCAGGAAGGCCGGATCGTCCACGCCGAGCACGAGGACCTCTCGGGCGAGGAGGCCGTCTACGCGCTCGCGATCTGGCGCACGGGCGAGTTCCGCTTCGAGGCCGGCATCGACTCGCCGCGCCAGACGATCACGAAGAGCAACACGAACCTGCTGATGGAGGCCGCGCGCAGGCTCGACGAGTGGCGCGTGCTGTCGAAGAAGATCCCGTCGGTCGAGCTGGTGCCGGAGTTCGTGATCCTCGAGAACCGCGAGGGCCAGATCAACCTGAACACGATGGAGTGGCTGCTGCTCTCCAAGATCGACGGCCAGCGCAGCGTCAAGCAGATCGCGGGCGCCGCCGAGATGGGCGTGTTCGACGCGGCCAAGCTGCTCTACGGGCTCGTCGCCACCAACCTGATCCGGCTGCGCCAGGGCGGCGCGGCGCCGCAGCCGGCGACGGCGCCGGCTCCGCAGCGCACGGCGAGCCAGGCGGTCGCGCAGGCGACGCTCGCCACGATGCCTTCGATCCATCCCCCGCAGCCGACGCCGACACCACGTCCGACGCCGACCCCGAATCCGGCACCGGCCGCACGGCCGGCACCGCGGCCCTCGCCCCCGACGCCGGGTCCCACGCCGGCACCCCCGCCGCTCATCACGCGGCTCGGGCGGCTGCGAGACGAGTGCGTGGCCCTGCTCGGCCCGGTCGGCGAGAGCGTCGTGCAGAAGCACTACGTGCGCGCGCGAGCCGACCTCGAGCGCGGCGCCGGCCCCGAGGTGATCGACGACGCCATCCAGCAGATCGCCCGCGCCGCCGCGATCCTGAAGGGCAGCGCCGTCGCCGAAGCCATCTTGAAGCTGCTCAAGAGCTGAACCGGCGTTAGAATCGTCAGGAACTCGGTGTGTATCCCATGCTCCGTCGGCTCGTCGCGGCGCTCCTGCTCCTGTCGCTTCCCGCCCCCGGCGCGCTCGCGCTCGTGGCCGACGCGAGCGCCCATCGCTGCAGCTGCTCCGAAGGGATCTGTCGCTGCCACGCCCGCGCACGGGCGCCGCGGGACTCGTGCCACGAGCCGGGCGGCGGTGCGCGGCTCGTCGCGGGCTGCGGCGCGCAGCCCGACGCGTTCCGACTGCCCTCGAGCCTCGACGCGGTGATTCCCGAGCCGGCAACGCCGGCACGCGAACCCGCACGCCTCGACTCCGACGCCAGGCCCGACGCGCCCACCGGCGACCGGATTCGCCCGCATCGACGGTCCCCCGCCGAGACCCCTCGCTCCATAGATCCTCACCGGGAGTCCGCCCGCGACCGGCCGCGTCGGGCTCTCCAGCCGTTTTCCGTTCCTGGAAGAGCGAAGGATTCTCATGAAGTGCTCATGCCGTACGTTGTGCCTGGCGTCCGCCCTCTGGGCCGTCGCGGGTGTCGCACTGGGGAAGGACGACGAGCCCGCGCCAGCGGCGGCGTCCGAGGCCGCTCCGAAGAAACCGTCGTTCCGCGAAGAGGTCACGGTCACCGCCACGCGCGAAGCGCGGCTCAAGAGCGAGACGCCCGCGACGGTCGACGCCGTGGACCGCGAGACGCTGGCCGAGCTGAAGCCGTCCCACCCGAGCCAGGTCATGGGCCGCAGTCCCCGGCGTGTGGGTCAACGACGACCGGCGGCGAGGGCCACATGACGGCCATCCGCCAGCCGCTCACCACCAACGCCGTCTACCTCTACCTGGAAGACGGCGTGCCCACCCGCTCCACGGGCTTCTTCAACCACAACGCGCTCTACGAGATCAACCTGCCGCAGGCCGACGCGATCGAGGTCACCAAGGGGCCGGGCTCGGCGCTCTACGGCAGCGACGCGATCGGCGGCGTGGTGAACGTCCTACGCGCTCGGCCTTCGGCACGCCCGGGCTCGACGCCAGCGTCGAGGCCGGCAGCTACGGCTTCTGGCGCGGGCTCGCGTCGGCGAACGCCGGAGGCGAGCAGGACGCGCGTGCGCGCCGACGTGAACCTCACGCACACCGACGGCTGGCGCGACGCGACCGGCTACGACCGGCAGGCGGGCTCGCTGCGCTGGGACCGCGCGGGCCGCTCGCTGGTCGTGGAAGACGCTCGCGACCTTCGGCCACATCGACCAGCAGACGGCCGGCACCTCGACGCTCCAGGAGGAGGACTACCTTCAGCATCCGACGTGGAACCTGACGCCGATCTCGCTGCGCGAGGTCACGGCCTTCCGGCTCTCGACCGAAGCGCGCTACGCGGCGGGCGCGACGCTCGTGACCGCGATCCCCTACTTCCGCTACGACAGCATGGACCTGCTGCCGAACTGGACGCTCACCTTCGACCCGACCACCTACAACACGACGAACACGTCCTACGGCCTGCTCGCGAAGGTCCGGCGCGACTTCGCCCCGCTGCGGGCGCAGCTCGTGGCCGGAGTCGATCTCGACCTGAGCCCGGGCGGCCGCCTCGAGAGCCAGATCCTTCCGGGAACGACGCTCACTCCGACCGGCAAGACCGTCTACAGCTCCTACACGCTGGGCCCGGTCGTCTACGACTACGACGCGCGCTACCTGGCGGTGTCGCCCTACGCGCAGGTCTCGCTCACGCCCGCGCCTCGGCTGCGCGCTCGACCTCGGCCTGCGCTTCGACCACATGGGCTATCGCTACGACGACCGCCTCGGCACGCCGGAGACCCCGCGCTACCGCCGGCCGGCGGACGCCTCGCCCGGCTACGACCACCTGAGCCCGAAGCTCGGCCTGACCTTCCAGGTGAGCGACTCGCTCAATGCGTTCGCCTCCTACCGCCACGCGTTCCGCGCGCCCTCGGAAGGCCAGCTCTTCCGCCAGGGCTCGGCGCTGGACACGATCGAGCTCGAGCCGGTGAAGGCGGAGAACTACGAGCTCGGCCTGCGCGTGACGCCCCTGAAACGCGCGTTCCTGGAGGTGTCGGTCTATCGCCTCGACATGCACGACGACATCCTGAGCTACCGCGACCCGGTCGACGGCTCGACGCAGGCGGTGAACGCCGGCAAGACGCGCCACGCGGCGTCGAGGTCGGCCTGAACGGCTCGCCCTTCGGCTGGCTGCAGGTGGCGGGAGCCTGGTCGTACGCCGACCACACCTACGTGGAGTGGGTGGTGGACCCCGCGCGCGGCATCGACTACAGCGGCAACGAGCAGGAGCTGGCGCCGCACCAGATCGCGAACCTGGCGGTGACGCTCAGCCATCGGCTCGGCACGCTGTCGTTCGAGCTCTTCCACGTCGGTCCCTACTGGATGGACGCGGCGAACACGCGAGCGCTACGAGGGCCACACGCTCCTGAGCCTGCGCGGGCGCGTTCGCGGTGCACAAGGGACTCGCCGCTTTCGCGCGCGTGCTCAACCTGACGGACGCGCGCTACGCCGAAAGCACGTCCTACACGCTGCAGCGCGGACGCGAGTTCGCGCCGGGCATGCCGCGGACGTTCTACGCCGGCCTCGAGCTGGACTGGCGCCGATGAGCGGAGCGCTCGCCGCCCGCGGCCTGCCGTTCGCCGCTCTCGTCCTCGTTCTCGTCGCCGGGGGCGCCGAGCCGCAGGGGCACGACGCGCACGCTTCCGCTCCCGCGTCGCCCGCTCGGCCTGCGGACCAGCTGAGCGGACCCGGCCGCGCCCTTCTCGCAGTTCCCCACGCCGGCTTTCGACGCGAAGGGCCGCCTCTTCGTCGCGTTCGTGGAAGGCCCGGCCGTCTACGTCGCGTCCTCGTCCGACCTCGGCAGGAGCTTCGGCCGCGCCGTTCGCGTCAACCCGACTCCGGAGACGATCGACGCCAACGGCGAGAACCGTCCGAAGCTCTCGGTGTCGCCCCGCGGCACGCTGCTCGTCAGCTGGACGCAGAAGCTCGACAAGCCCTTCAGCGGCCGGATCCGTTTCTCGCGCTCGACCGACGGCGGCCGGACGTTCACGGCTCCCCGTCACGCTCAACGACGACGGGCTCGTGACCGGCCACCGCTTCGACGTGCTCGGCGTCTCGCCGCGGGGCGACGTGGTCGTGGCCTGGATCGACAAGCGCGACCTCGAGGCCGCGGCGGCGCGGCAGCAGGCCTACGAGGGCGCGGCGATCTACTACACGACGAGCCGCGACGACGGCCGCAGCTTCGGCCCGAACCGCAAGCTGAAGGACAACGTGTGCGAGTGCTGCCGGCTGGCGCTCGGCTTCGACGCCGCGTCCACGCCGATCCTGCTCTGGCGCGACATCCTGCCGGGCGGGATCCGCGACCATTCGCTCGCGCGGCTCGCGGGCTCGCGGCCTTCGCCCGTGCGGGCGACCTTCGACGACTGGCGGATCAACGCCTGCCCGCACCACGGCCCGTCGCTCGCGATCGCCGCCGACGGAGCCGCCCATCTCGCGTGGTTCAGCGGCGACGGCGCGGCCAAGGGCGGCGTCTTCTACGCGCGCTCCGCGGACGGCGGCAGCAGCTTCGGCAAGGCGATCCGTCTCGGGGACGTGGACTCGGCGAGCCACCCGAGCGTCCTGACCTCCGATCGGCGAGCGCTGGTGGCCTGGAAGGAGTCGGGCGGCGGCGGCGGTCCGCATCCGCCTCGCGCGACTCGCCCCAGGCTCGGATGCCTTCGAGTCGGCGACGGTCGTCGCCTCGACGGCGCACGGGTCGGACCACCCGCTGCTCGTCTCTCGCGGCGACCAGGCGTTCCTGTCGTGGTTCACGGCGGACGAGGGCTATCGGCTGATCCCGATCCCGACGTTGCCATGCACGGGCAGAACGCTAGTCGCACCGGGGTGCGCGAGCCGTTGCCCGCTCTCCTGGCCGAGGTGCTGCGAGCCTCTCGCCGGAGTCGTCGCGCCTTCGATCTGGTTCGCTTCGGTTCGGACCTGACCTGACCGGCACGCGCGATACAAGAGGCCATGCAGTCGGACTTCCTGGCTTCGCTTCGCCGGCTCTCGGACGACGAGCTCGTCACGCGCGTCAAGGACCTCGTCTGCAGCGAGCGTGTGGGGATGGTCGAGGTCGTCGCCCACCTCGCCGAGCTCGACACGCGGGACGTCCACTTCCGCGCGGGCCACGGCTCGCTCTTCGCCTACTGCCGCGATGTTCTCGGTCTTTCCGAGCAGGAGGCCTACAACCGCATCACGGTCGCGCGAGCCGCGCGGCGCTACCCGGTCGTCCTCCAGATGCTCGAGGACGGCTCGCTCAATCTCACGGCGGCCCGCCTGCTCGTTCCGCACCTGACGCCCGACAACCACGTGGGAGTCGCTCGAGAAGGCCCGCTGGAAGACGAAAGCCCAGGTGGAGGAGCTGGCCGCGGCGCTCTGGCCGCGGCCGGACGTGCCTTCGTTCGTCCGCAAGCTCCCACCGCCGAGGCCGGCCGTGGATCCGCACTCTGCCCTTTCATCCGCCGACATCGCCGCTTCGCCTTTGCCGGTGGCTTCGTCTTCCGACGCCGGTGACACGCTTCCGGAAGCGGGCTCGTCGTCATCGGTCGAGCCCTTCGAGACCGACACCCACTCGCGGGTTGATGGCGCGGACAACTCGTCCCAGCATCCTCACGCGCCGTGGCCGCCGGCACAGCGGCCCGCCGAGGTGACGCCCCTCGCTCCCGACCGCTACAAGGTCCAGGTGACGATCGGAGGCGAGACGCTCGAGAAGCTGCGGCTGGCGAAGGACCTGTTGCGCCACGCCGTCCCCTCCGGCGACGAGGCGGTCATCTTCGACCGGGCGCTCACGGCGCTGCTCAGCGACCTGGCGCAGAAGAGGTTCGCGGCCTCCGAGAGGCCGCGCCCGGCGCCTCCCTCCCGCCCCGGCTCTCGAACGATTCCCGCCGAGCTCAAGAGGCGCGTGTGGCTGCGCGACCTCGGGCGCTGCGCATTCGTCGCAGCGACCGGCCGACGCTGCACGGAGCGGGCGTTCCTGGAGTTCCACCACGTCGAGCCGTACGCCCTTGGGGGCGAGGCGACGCTTGCCAACATTCAGCTACGCTGCCGCAGCCACAACGCCTACGAGGCGCGGCTGTGGTTCGGTAACGGGCATGGAAACGGGGCCGGATCGGTTCGGGAGCAGCGAGCGCCGTACGGAGCCACTCGTTCCGGAACGAGTTGGCCCAGCGAGTGGCCACCGGGACCGGCACCCTGACCACGGCTCCCGTAACAGGGTCGCAGAGCACCCGCACGACGGCCCCGAAGAGAACACGACGCTCCGAGACGAGGCGTTAGGCGAAGACGCTACAGCAGCCCTCAACGTCGGCAGTACAGGGCGGCTAGATCCTTCCGCCCGCGGCGGCGCGGATCAGCTCGCGCCAGCGGTCGAGCACGACGTCCCAGCGGTACTCGGCCTGCACGTAGCGGCGGCCGCTCGCGCCGAGCGCCGCGTGAAGCGAGCCGTCGCGGGCGACGAGGTCCATCGACTCCACGTACTCGTCGGCGTCCTCGTAGTAGAGCGCCGCGCCCGAGCGCAGGCAATGCTCCTTCAGGACCTCCGAGCGCGCATTCACCAGCCCGGGCGTGCCGAGCGACAGGCCCTCGAGGAGCGCGATCGACAGGCTCTCGAACGGGCTCGGACACACGACCACGCGGGCGCCCGCCAGGGCGGCCGCCTTCTCGGCCTCGGGAAGGAAGCCCAGGTAGCGGACGCCGTCCTGCCGCGGCTCCCGCATCGCCAGGCGGCCGATCAGCACCAGGTCGAGCGCGTTCTTCTTCTCGCTGGCGGTAGCGTGCATGGTGAGCCAGCATCTGCGCGCAGCCCTTGCCGGCGTCGATGCGTCCGGCGTAGATCGCGTAGGGGCGGTCGAGCGCGTGTCGCGAGCGGAAGGAGTCCGCGTCCGCGTGCGGCGGGACGTCGACCCCCATGCCGGCGAGCACGGTCGGGCGGCCCGCGAGCTCGAAGCGGCGCCGGACCAGGGCCTGCTCGGCCGCTGTCAGGAATCCGAACGCGCGCGGCCGCACGAACACCTCGCGGTAGATCGAGAAGCGCAGGGGCGGCTCGTCGTGGGTCGTGGGGACGAGCGCGGCGCGATCGGCCACCTCGGGCAGCGCGAGGCCCCAGTAGGTCGGGTAGTAGAGGTAGGTGAAGAAGACGAAGGCGGCGAAGCGCTCCTTCTCGAGCCGGAGCGCCTCGACCAGCTTCGGGACTTCCGGGCCCTGGAGACGCAGGAACTCGAGCTCTTCGTCCAGTGTCGGGGCAGCGGACGCGGCGGACGCGGGGAGCGCACCACCAGGGGTGGCACCACCAGCGGTGGCACCGTTCGGCGGCGGAGAGCCGGACGACGCCGCGAGCGCGCGCGCGTACAGCGGCTCGGCGTAGGCGTTGAACGCGTCGAGGCCGCGCTCGCGCTCGGACGGGAAGCGGCGCACGTCCACGCCCCCGAGATGCTCCTCCCCCTCGGGCAGCTCGTTGCGCCAGGTGACGTAGTCGCGCGCGCAGCTCGTGAAGACGGTGATCCGGTATTCGGCGGCCAGGCGCTCCGCGATCGCCCGCGCGAGCGACTCGCTGCCGCCGGTGATGCCCTCGCCGTAGCGCTGGACGACGAATGCGACCTCGGGCCGCTCGGCGGTCATCACAACGACTCCACGTACGAGCGCAGCGAGCCCAGCACGCGCTCGGGGGCGAACGCCTCGAGCCGGCGGTCCTGGCCGGCCAGGACGCTGGCGCGCAGGCCCTCGTCGTGGGCGAGCGCGTGGGCGAGCTCGGCGACCTCCGCGAGCCGCTTGTCCTTGAACTGCACGCCCGCGCCGCCGAGCGTGTGCGGCACGGCGGCGGCCGAGTACGCGAGCACCGGCACGCGCATCAGCATCGACTCCACGAGCGGGACGCCGAAGCCTTCGTGCTCGCTCATCGAGACGAACACGCGCGCCGAGCGATAGCAGGCGATGAGCTCGTCGTGCGTCACGTGGCCGAGGAACATCACCTCGGACGGGGTGAAGCCCTCCTCGTACGCGAGCGCCTGCAGCGCGTCGAAGTACGAGCGGCGGCGCGGCGGCTTGCCGACCAGCACCACGCGCACGTCCTGCGACAGGAAGCGGCGCCAGTAGCTCGCGAGACGGATCAGGTCCTCGGGCCGCTTGTTCGGCGCCAGGCGTCCGACGAACAGCAGGTTGACGGCGCCGTCCTCCAGCACGCGGCGGAGCACGGGGCTCGCGGGCTCGCGGTAGCGGTCGAAGTCGAGGCAGATCGGGAGGACACCCGTGCGCGCCACGCCGAGCGACTCCAGCTCGAGCCGGTTGAACTCGCTGTCGGCGAGGCCGAGCTCGCAGTGCGGAGCGAGCGTCGCGAGCTCCTCGCGCCCGATCCGGCAGATCCGCGCGAGCTCGTCGTCCCAGCCCTCGAAGTACTCGGGCGGCGTGATGTTGTGGTGCAGCAGCACGCGCCGGCCCCGGTGCTCGCGGAACGCGGGGCTGAGCGGCGAGGGCAGCGCGAAGTGCAGGATCACCACGTCGCCGGGTCCGCCCGGCTGCCACTCGGCGAAGCGGCGCCCGTCGCCTTCGAGGTCCTTGTCGAGCTCGAGCGCGTAGACGTCCGCCGCGTGGCCCCAGGATCGGAAGGCGTCGCGCATCAGCCGCGCCGAGTCCCCGATCGCATCCCCGCGGTGGAGCGCGGGGACCCACTGGTCGATCCTCACCGGCGACCTCGGGCCCGGGTGACGGTCATCGCGCGGGCGGCGCGCCCTCGAGCACCGGCTGCAGCCGGTCGAGGATCAGCGCGCCGAAGTCGGTGGCGCGGATCCCGGACGCGGCGCGCGTCTGCGACGCGACCACGCATGCGCCGCAGGTCGCCGCCGTGGGTGACGCGGTCGAGCACCTCGGCCACGAGCTCGGGGCTCTTGTCCTTGAGCAGCAGCCCGCCGCCGCGCAGCGTCTCGCGGACCGCGCCGGCGTCGTACGCCACGACCGGCACGCCGAAGAGCATCGCCTCCTGGAGCGGCACGCCGAAGCCCTCGTGCTCCGAGAGGCAGAGGAACACGTCGGCCAGCCGGTAGTAGGCGTAGAGCTCGTCGTCGTCGACCTGCCCGGTGAAGACGACCTCGTCGACGCGCAGCTCGCGCACCAGCTCCTGCAGGCGGTCGAAGTAGCGCTCGAAGCCGCGGTGATCGCCCACCAGCAGCAGCCGGCTCTCCGGCTTCACGTACCTCTGGAAGAACGCGAAGCTGCGGATCAGGTCGTCGATCCTCTTGTTCGGGATGATGCGGCCGACGAACAGCACGTTGGTGCGGCCGTCGTCGTAGAGGCGGCGCACGACCGGCGAGGGCTTCCGCTCGTAGAGCGGCAGGTCCAGCACGATCGGCAGCACGCCCGTGCGCGCGAAGCCCGCCTGCTCGAGCTCGAGGCGGTTGAACTCGCTGTCGCCGAGCGCGAGCTCGGTACGCGGCGCGAAGGCCGCGAGCTCGCGGCGCCCGTGGTGGCACAGCCCCGCCAGGTGCGGGTGGAAGCCCAGGAAGAAGTGCGCAGGCGTGATGTTGTGGTAGACGATCACCAGGCGGTCGAGCGCGTGGTGGATCAGCCGGCCCGAGGCGCTCCCGATCGAGAAGTGGAAGATGCAGACGGTGTCGGCGGACGACACGTCCGCGTACTCGTGGAGCGGCCGCGCCAGCCGTGCGACGCGCGGGTGCACGAGCTCGGCGTAGATCTCCGACTCGTGGCCTGCGGCGCGCAGCTGGCGCTGGATCGCCAGCGCCTCGTTGCCGATCGCGTCGCCGTACGAGAGCGCGGCGAGCAGCTGGTGGACTCTCACCGCGCGGGCTCGCGCCCTCCGGCGCCTGTCGCCGCTTCCGGCGCGGCCGCGTCCCGCTCCGCGAGCAGGTCCTCGAGCGCCTTGGCCCGCCGCGCCATCGTCTCGACGCGGCCCGCGAGCTGCAGGTTGCGGTTCTTGAGCTCGGCGAGCTCGAGGTCGAGCCGCGTCAGCTCGAGCACGAGGTTGTGGAGCAGGTGCGCAGAGAAGCGGTTGAGGTCGGCCTGGCGCGAGAGCGCCGCGATCATCGGCGTCGGGTTCCAGAACAGCTTCTGCACCGGCCGCAGCAGCCGGCGCGCGGTCGCGAGGAAGCCGCCGCGGCTCGTGCGGTAGATCGACTCGGGGTCGAAGGAGTAGTTCCACTGCGCGTCGAGCGCCCGGAACTCGCCGAGCAGCCCCGCCGAGACGTCGCGCGCCCGCAGCACCGGATCGAGCGGCCGCTCGGCGATGTAGCGCAGCTCCTCGTCGGTGTAGAGCCCGCTCTTGCGGCGCTCCTCGATCCGGCGGTGGACGTCGGCCAGCAGCCGCTGGACGTCGAGCCCCTCGGCCTCGATCTCGAAGCTCATTCCCGGCTCAGTTCACCCGCGGCATCGGCACGCCGGCCGCCGTGTACACGATCAGCACCATGGCCACCGCCCACAGCGCGACCGTCGCGAGCAGCGGCCGGTCGGTGAGCAGCACGTCCCCGGGGCTGCCGCCCTGCTCGTGGCGGTGGACGAGATAAAGATAGCGGAAGATGCCGTAGATCACGAAAGGGATCGTGAGCGCCAGCCGCTCGGTCTTGTACTTCTCGACCGTCTCGGGCGCGAGCGTGTAGAAGGCGTAGGCCGTGAGGCAGGAGGCCGTCACCACGGCGATCATCTGGTCGAGCAGGTAGGGGCTGTACTCGGCGAGGATGCTGCGATGCGCCGCCGCGTCGTCGAGCGACACGAGCTCGTGCCGGCGCTTGGCGAGCGCGAGGAAGAGCGCGAGCAGCAGCGTGCACACGACCAGCCAGGGGCTGAAGTGCACGCCGATCGCGACCGCGCCGGCCACCGCGCGCAGCACGAAGCCGAGCGCCACCGTCAAGACGTCCAGGATCACGGCGTGCTTCAGGAACAGCGAGTAGACGATGCCGAGCACGGCGTAGGAGCCGGCGCAGATCCGGAAGCCCGGCCCGAGGCCGAGGCTCCCCGCGAGGGCGACCACGAGCAGCACCGCCGCCGCGATGCGCGCCACGCCGACGGGCAGCTGGCCGCTCGCGATCGGCCGCGTACGCTTGGCGGGGTGCAGCCGGTCGCGCTCGAGGTCCAGGATGTCGTTGACGAGGTACACCGCCGAGGCGAGCGCGCAGAACACGACGAATGCGAGCGCGGCTCGCGCGGCGGCGTCGACGTCGAAGAGGTGCTTGGAGAAGGCGAGCGCCGCCAGCACCACCAGGTTCTTGATCCACTGGTAGGGCCGCAGCGACACGACGAGCGCGCGGGCGAGGCTCACATCCGATCCCCCGCCGCGGGGCCGGCCACGCAGCCGTGACTACTTGAAGCTATTGACGGCCTCGCCCTCGGCCTCGTAGGTCTCGAAGACGGTGAGGAGCTTGGTGATCGACAGCAGGTCCTGGATCTTCTTGGTGAGGTTGAGGAGCTTCAGCTTGCCGCCCTTGCGGCTCACGGTGGTGTAGGTCCTCACGATCTCGCCGAGTCCGGCCGAGTCGACGTACGGCACGTCGGCCAGGTTGAGCAGGATCTTGGTCTTCCCGGAATCCGCCAGCTTGGTCACGGCCTCCCGGAGCGCGTCGTCTCCTTCGCCGATCAGGATCTTTCCATGGAGGTCCAGGATGACCACGTCTCCAACCTGACGCTCGACGATCTTCATGGCGGCTTTCTCCCTGCAGCTTGGGGTGTGAAAGAGGTGCGTACGCTACCACGCGCGCGCCGCGGCCGTCAACGAAAGAAGACCCGGCAAACTGCCTAGAGCAACGGACTTGGGGCCGGCCGAGCCCTTGGCGCGCGGCCGGCCCACGGCTTTTCGGATGGTGTGCCTACTCCCCCTCGCGACGCAGCTTCTTGCGGCTGCGCTTGCGGGCGAGCGCCTGCTTGGCCCGACGCTTGTCCCCCGGCTTCAAGTAGAAGCTGTGCTTCTTGATGTCCTTGATGATGTCTTCCTGCTGCACCTTGCGCTTGAAGCGGCGGAGGGCGTTCTCGATCGATTCGCCCTCCTGTAGCTTGATCTCGGCCAAACTGGATACACCCCCTGACTGCCGTGGATTTCCCCCGAAGGGAACAGGCTTGCTCTTGCGAACGCGCGGAGGACGTGATTTCCTCGCGCGGATCGCTCGAACAGCCCATGCTAGGCGAGCCGTCGAGGCCTGTCAAGCGATGTAACTGTCGCTCAAGGAGTTAGATGCCAGCCGGCACTCTCTACGTCGTCGCGACGCCGCTCGGCCATCTCGAGGACATGACGCTTCGGGCGATCCGGATCCTCGGCGAGGTCTCGCTCGTGGCCTGCGAGGACACGCGCCGCACCGCGACTCTGCTGCGCGCGCACGGCGTCAAGACGCCGACCACGTCCTATTTCGAGCACAACGAGCGCTTCAAGGGCGTGAAGATCCTCGAGGCGCTCCGCTCGGGACGCGACGTCGCGCTCGTGTCGGACGCGGGCACGCCGGGGATCTCCGACCCGGGCTACCGGCTGGTGCGCGACGCCCGCGCCGAGGGGATCCCGGTCGTTCCGGTCCCCGGGGCGAGCGCGGCGACGGCCGCGCTGTCGGTGTCCGGGCTGCCGACCGATCGTTTCCTGTTCGTGGGCTTCCTGCCGGCGAAAGCGGGCGCGCGGCGCAACGCCCTCGCGGCGCTCGCCGCGGAGACGCCGACGCTCGTGTTCTTCGAGTCTCCCGTGCGCGTCGTCGAGTCGCTTTCGGACATGCTGGCGGCGCTCGGCGACCGCGACGCCTTCCTCTGTCGCGAAGCGACCAAGGCTCACGAGGAGTACCACCGCGCCCCGCTCTCGGCGCTCCACGAGCGGCTCGCGGCGCGCGACGGCGTCAAGGGGGAGATCGTGCTCGTGGTGGCCGGAGCGCCCGAGGCCGCGCCGTCGAGCGAGGACCCGGTCGCGCTCTACCGGCGGCTGGCCGCCGAAGGCCGCACGCGGCGGGAGGCCGTCAAGGAGGCCGCGCGGCGGCTCGGCCGGCCTGCGCGGGAGGTCTACGCGATCGTCCAGGAAGCGGAGCCCGAATCGGAGTGAGCCCGCGGCAGACCGTCGGGACGCCACCCGCCCACCTGTCTGCGGGCCTGTCGCCCTCCGGCGCCGAGGCGCTCCGGACTTCGATGATCCCGCCAGCCCTCACTTCTTGAAAGTGCAGGTGCCACTGTAATCGACGATGCTATCGCCTTCCGGCGTCTTCTCGCCGGCCCCCACAGCCACGAGATCGCATCGGATCTTCGGGCCGGCGATCCTGTCCGTCAAGTGCACCTCGCCAGATTCCAGTCCTCCGGTGTTCAGGTCCACCTCGAAACGAAACTCGTCATCATGGAGGAGGACCGGCGACGATCCGAGAACGGTGCCGGAGAACACCTGGTTCCCAGTGTTCACCAGCGTGCCCTTGACGAAGTCAAAGACAGAGGTGGGATGATACAGGACGCGTCCTTTCAGGTCGCCACTGAGCTCGATGATGTCTGTGCTGCGCTGGATCATTCCTGTGGCGGTCGGCGTCTGCGAGTGAATGATCGCGGTGGTGAAGTAATGCACCGCCCTCCCGGAGACGGCACGCGTTCTGGATTGCTGGTTCTGTGGAACGCGCGCATCGGATGCCATGGCGCACGCAAGGACGGTCGCGGCGATAAGGGCTGTTACGATTCGACGCATGGTGAAGCTCCTTTCGGTGGTGCAGGCGCGGCCCGAAAAGGCCGAGCGGGGTGAGGACTCATGCATCGCACGCTACGTGGGCCTGGGAGGACCGGCAAGCGTCATGGACGGCCAATGCATCGGTGGCCCACTCTGGCCCTCTTTGGCCGCGTCGTGAGGTAGGAACCTTTGGGAGACGCGCCTGGGAACCGTCTCGAGTCGTGGAAGGAGATCGCCGCCTATCTCAATCGGGGTGTGCGCACCGTACGCCGATGGGAGACTGAGGAGGGTCTTCCGGTGCACCGTCACGTGCATCGCACGCTCGGAAGCGTCTACGCGTACAAGTCAGAGATCGACACGTGGCGGCTCACTCGTCCCGCGCACCCCGGACCGCGGGCCGCTGCCGGCGCCCACGGCGGCAGCGCCGGGTCGGGATCTGTGCCATCGATCGCGGTGCTGCCGTTCACGAACCTGAGCATCGATCCGGAAAACGCATACTTCGCAGATGGCCTTACCGAGGAAGTGATCGCCGATCTGTCAAAGGTGCGGTCTCTTCGCGTCATCTCACGCACGTCGTCGATGATCTTCAAGGACACGAAGAAAGACGTGAAGACCATCGCCCGTGAGCTTGGCGTTCGCTACGTTCTCCAGGGAAGCGTGCGGCGGGCAGGAAGACAGCTGCGAATCAGCGCTCAGCTCATTGATGCGAGCAGAGACGCCCATCTATGGGCCGAGAACTACGACGGCACCTTCGAGGATGTCTTCACGATGCAGGAACGTCTCGCTCGAGTGATCGTTGCAGCCCTCGAGCTCCGACTCACCGATGACGAACAGCGGCGCCTCACGGAACACTCCATCCGCGACCTGCACGCGTACGAATGTTATCTCCGGGCCCGGCACGAAGCATGGCGCTGGCGGCGCGATGCGATAGATCATGCCATTCAGCTGCTTCACAATGGACTCGCGATTGTCGGAGACAATGTCAGACTCTACGCCGCGCTTGGTCACGCGCATCTCCAGTATCGCGAAGCCGGTATCGACTTCAGCGAGCGTCCGCTCAACGAGGCGGAAGCCTGCGCCCACAAAGTCTTGGCGCTCGACTCCCGGTCCGCAGCGGGATTTCGGCTGCGTGGTTGGATCCAATACTCGCGCGGGCGGATTCAAGACGCTGTGCGAAACCTGAAAGCGGCGAAGGAGATCGATCCGAATGATGCGGACACGCTGCTCCTCTTGTGCAACTGCTACCTGATCTCTGGGAAGGTGTCAGCCACGCGTCCGCTGATCGGCCCTCTGTTGACGCTGGATCCACTGACGCCCCTGACGCGCTGCCTACCGGGGTTCGCCGACGTGTCGGAGGGGAATCTACAGGCAGTCGAACCCTATCGGGAGATGTTCGACATGGATCCGGGCAATCCCATGGCGCGGCTTTTCTATCTGTGGATCCTCGCTCTCAATCGACGTCAGGACGCCGTCGCCACGGTCTTGGAAGGGTTTTCACACACCGAGCGCGAAACGGTCCCGGCGCGTGTCGCGCAGTTCCTCACGCATGCCCTTTTCGGCCAGCGGGACGACGCGTTGGCGACTGTGACGCCCGACATCGAAGCGGTAGCGAACGCGAGCGACGTCTTTGCGCGGTTTCTTGCGGAAGGCTACGCGGCGGCCGGCGTGCCCGCGCGCGCGCTTCATTGGCTCGCCATCGCAGTCGATCGTGGCTTTATCAACTATCCCTTCCTGGCTCGATACGATCCGTGCTTCGAGACGCTGCGAACCGATCCACGGTTCGAGCAACTGTTGGAAGCCGTACGTCAACGCTGGCTGAGGTTTGAAGAGTAAGAACTACAGGCAGTCGGCCAGATCCTGCGGGCCGCCAATTTCCATCTGGATTGGTCTATACGCAGACGAAGCCATGACGCGATCCGCAAGCTCCCTTTATTGAAGATGCGCCGCGTCGGCCAATTGGGCGATGCGCCTCGAGGCTGCTGTTGGCGTCATCCCTCTCTTGTGGCTGGCGTCGGTGCAGAGGCGGAGGGCGCTAGACATGCGCAGCCCATCATGAGATGATCTGAGCTCACGAACCCGCCGCCACCCTCTGCGGAGGTGAGCAGGCGCTGACGGGCCCATGAGGTCACCGTAGAATCCCGAGAGGCCCCCGGAGGGTGGAATGCCTGGCTCGAAGATCCTCTTCGTGTCGTTCGACGGCCTGATCGGTGACATCGCCTGGCAGGCCACGCGCGAAGGTCACGAGGTCAAGCTCTGGATCAAGGACGAGGAGGAGCGCGGGATTGCCGAGGGCTTCGCCGCGAAGTGCGACGACTGGCGCAAGGAGGTGGACTGGGCCGACGTCGTCGTGTTCGACGACGTGCTCGGAATGGGGGCCTGGGCGCTGGAGCTGCGCAAGGCGGGCAAGCCGGTGGTGGGCGGCTCGCCCTACACCGACAAGCTCGAGGACGACCGCGCGTTCGGGCAGAACGAGCTCAAGGCGGCCGGCGTCTCGATCATCCCGCAGGAGAACTTCACCTCGTTCGACGACGCGATGGAGTACGTGCGCAAGAACCCGAACCGCTACGTGATCAAGCCGAGCGGCGAGGCGCAGAACTACAAGCGCCTGCTCTTCGTCGGCGAGGAGGAGGACGGGCGCGACGTCGTCGAGGTGCTCGAGGACTACAAGCGGGCGTGGTCGAAGAAGATCAAGGAGTTCCAGCTCCAGCGCCGGATCATGGGCGTCGAGGTCGCGACCGGCGGCTTCTTCAACGGCAAGGAGTTCGTGACCCCGATCTGCGTGAACTTCGAGCACAAGAAGCTGTTCCCGGGCGACATCGGCCCCGCGACGGGCGAGATGGGCACCGCCATGTTCTGGAGCGAGCCCAACAAGATCTTCAACACCACGCTCAAGCCGATGGAGGCGAAGCTGCGCGAGGAGCGCTACGTCGGCTACATCGACGTCAACTGCATCGTCAACAGCAACGGCATCTACCCGCTCGAGTTCACGGCGCGCTTCGGCTACCCCACGATCAGCATCCAGCAGGAGGGCCTCGTCACGCCGATCGGGGAGCTCCTGGTCAAGCTGGCGGAGGGCACGATCAGCCGCGTGCGCGCCCGCAGCGGCTTCCAGGTCGGAGTGCGGATCGTGGTGCCGCCGTTCCCCTTCAAGGACAAGCAGACCTTCGAGAGCAGCTCGAAGGACGCGGTGATCCTCTTCAAGACACCGAGCCGGGAGGGCTACCACATCGAGGACGTGCGCCAGGAGAACGGCGAGTGGCTCGTGACCGGCACGTCCGGCGTCGTGCTGATCGCCTGCGGCACCGGCCCCACCATGCGCCAGGCCCAGCGCCAGGCCTACAACCGCGTCCGCAACGTGATGATCCCGAACATGTACTACCGCGAAGACATCGGCGACCGCTGGTCGGAGGAAGACAGCGACCGGCTGCACAGCTGGGGCTATCTGCGAGACTGACCCCGCGCTTCAGGCGAGGGCGACGTCCAGCCTCACCACTTCGCCGGCCTTGAGCTCGAGCTCGAGGCCGGACTCCTCTCCTTCGGGTTGCGCGAGGACGGCGCGCTTCGCCTTGCCGGAGAGGCCCTCGACGCGGACCGGGTGCGCCTCGCCCGTCACGTTGGCCAGGAAGAGACGGACGCGGCCGCCCGACTGCAGCGCGAGCGCCTGGATGCGCTCGGGCCGGCGCGGCCGGGCCGGCACGACGCGCGCGCCCTCGAGCGCGGCGACGTCGGCGAGCGCGTCGAGCACGGGGAACCCACCGCCTTCGTCCTGCACGCCGCGCGGGCCGGCGAGCTCGAAGAGCGTGAGGCTCGTGAGGCCGGCCTCGGCGGCGGAGGCGACGAGGCCCAGCGTCCATGCCGCCGCGAACGGCGTCTTCTGCCGGGGGTCGTCGGTGAACGGAGCCCGCCCGGGGCCGCGCAGCGACCGCGGGCTCGCATCCACGCGCGGGCGCAGCGTGGCGGGCGAGATCCCGAGCGGCACGCCGCCCGAGAAGCTGCGCAGCGTGTCGGCGACGCGCCGCAGGCTGCCGAGGTTCTCGACCATCGTCGCGTCGTCGAACGCGTGCGCCTGCGGCTGGAACGCGTAGACGAGCTTGTCGAGCACTCCCGGCGTCGGCCGGCGCCGGTTGAGCTCGGCGAAGTTCACGTCCGAGCCGCCGCCGAAGAGCGCTCCCGGAGACGCGGCCGCGAGCGCCGCGCGCGCGAGCGGGACGTGACCCTCCGCCGTCACGTGGTCGGCCCCGTACACGAGCCAGCTCGCCACCTTCGGCCGCAGCGCCGCCGTGCGCGCCTGGAGCGCCGCGAGCGCGTCCTGTGCGTCGCGCGGAAGGAAGAGCGCGAGCTCCAGCGGCACGCCGAGCCGCGCGGCATTCTCGGCGGCGCGCTCCAGCTGCGCGGACCAGTCGGCGGCGTCGAGCGGCAGATCGGCCCGCAGGTACGCGAGCCGCAGCGGCCGCAGGCGCTCGAGCTCGGCCTGGCCGAGAGCGAGCTGTCCCGCCCCGGCGAGCCCGATCGCGGGCGGCCGCAGCCCCTCGACCGGCGTGACGGTCAGGACGACGGGCTCGGTGCTGTTGCGCTTGCGGGGAAAAGCACCCGGCACGCTCGCCGCCGCTTGCTCCACCGGCTCCTCGCTGATGCCGAAGAGCGAGACCGCCACCGACTGCTCGAGGCGCTCCCCCGGCTCGACCCTGACCGGAAAGGGCAGATGCAGCGGAGTGCCGTAGGTCTTGAACGAGGTGTCGCCCCAGTTGCACTGGTCCTCGGTCTCGAACGTCTCGCCCTCCATCCGCACCGAGGCCTCGACGCCGGCCGTGACCTCGTGCAGGATCGCGCGCACCCTGCGGAACGGCTGGTGCGGCGCCACGCGCGCGGGGAAGGCGCTCTCGGCGCGGTCGCCGTCGACCGTCTCGACGATGCAGGGCCGCCCGGCGCACGGCTCGACCGGGTGGAGCACGCAGAGGCCGATGCGGTTGCGCAGGAAGCTCGAGCCGGCCTCGCCCTTCACGGCGAACTCGATGCCCCCGTCGGAGCGCCCGCTGATGCGGCCTTCCCAGGCGTACTTCACGGGCCCCCGCTCGTGGCGCGCGCGGAAGCGGATCCGGAACGAGGCGGGCTCGGCCTCGATCTCGAGGCCCTCGAGCTCGGGCGTGATCGTGACCCAGTTCTCGGCGCGGAGCGCGAAGTAGACGGCGCGCAGCACCTCGCGCTCGCCGAGCCGGATCCAGCGCAGCGCCCCGCGGTCGAAGACGAGGCGCAGCGGTCCCGCGCGCAGCGGAATCGCGAGCTCCGGTGCTTCGGCTACCGAATCCTCGGCGCTGGGGCGGGCCATCCCTCGCTCCTCACCAACCGCCGCGAACGTATCAGGACGAACGCCCGCTGTCCACGGTCGGGACGAAGGCGGGAACGGCGAGGCCGCTTTCGTCGTATGCTCAGGCTGGCGTGCTTCCCGTCGACTGTCCCTTCCGCACGCGCCCTATGCGACCTGCCGGACGAGCGACCGGCCGGCCTGATCCTGTCCCGCTCGACATGGAGGCTTTGACGAGAATGACCCGACCGGTACGCATGGCCTTGCTGGCCGGCCTGTGCCTGGGAGCAGGCGCCCTCGCCGGCGCTGCCGACACACCGCCGCCCGTCCTCGACCGCGAGCTCTTCTTCGGCAACCCGGAGATCGCCGCCGCCGACCTCTCACCGGACGGCCAGTACATCGCGTTCCTGAAGCCCTGGAACGACACGCGCAACGTCTACGTCAAGAAGACGAGCGAGCCCTTCGAGAAGGCGCGCCTCGTCACGACCGAGAAGAAGCGGCCGATCCCCGGCTTCTTCTGGAGCCGCGACAGCAAGCTGATCCTGTACGTGAAGGACAAGGACGGCGACGAGAACTTCAACGTCTGGGCCGTCGACCCGTCGGCTCCCAACGCGCCCGGCAGCGACGCGCCGCCCTCGCGCAACCTGACCGACGCCAAGGGCGCCCGCGCCTTCATCTACTCGGTGCCCAAGCGCCAGCCCGACACCATCTTCGTCGGCCTCAACGACCGCGACGCGGCGTGGCACGACGTCTACAAGGTCACGATCTCGACCGGCCAGCGCGAGCTGGTGCGCAAGAACACCGAGCGCATCGCGGGCTGGGTGTTCGACCTCGACGGCAAGCTGCGGCTGGCGAACCGCGTCGCCGACAACGGCGACACCCAGGTCCTGAAGGTGGAGCCCGAGGGCTTCAAGCAGGTGTACTCGTGCTCCGTGTTCGAGGCCTGCGACACCTCGCGCTTCGACAAGGACGGCCGCCGCGTCTACATGCAGACGAACAAGGGGGAGGTGGACCTCACGCGGCTCGTGCTCTTCGACCCCGAGACCGGCAAGGAGGAGCTCGTCGAGTCCGACCCGATGAAGCGGGTCGACTTCGGCGGCGCGCTGTTCGCGGACGCGACGGACGAGCTCGTCGGGACCCAGTACGAGGACGAGCGCACGCGCGTCTACTTCCGCGACAAGGCGTGGGAGGCGGACTACAAGCTGCTGCAGTCGAAGTTCGCGGGCAAGGAGATCGACCTGGCGTCGACCACCGCCGACGACCGCCTGGTGCTGGTCGCGGTCAGCAGCGACGCCGACCCCGGCGCGCGCTACCTGTTCGACCGCGGCAGCAAGCAGGTCACGCTGCAGTACAAGGTGCGCGAGCGGATCCCGCGCGAGCACATGGCGAGCATGACGCCCGTCCGCTACCCGTCCTCCGACGCTCTCGAGATCCCGGGCTTCCTCACGCTGCCGAAGGGCGTGGCGGCCAAGAACCTGCCGGCGGTGGTGCTGCCGCACGGCGGGCCGTGGGCGCGCGACAGCTGGGGCTTCAACAACCTCGCGCAGTTCCTGGCGAACCGCGGCTACGCCGTGCTGCAGCCGAACTTCCGCGGCTCGACCGGCTACGGCAAGAAGTTCCTGAACGCGGGCAACAAGCAGTGGGGCGACAAGATGCAGGACGACGTGACCTGGGGCGTGAAGTACCTGGTCGCACGCGGCATCGCCGACCCCAAGCGCGTCGGCATCATGGGCGGCTCCTACGGCGGCTACGCGACACTCGCCGGCGTCGCCTTCACGCCCGACCTCTACGGCGCGGCCGTCGCGATCGTCGCGCCTTCGAACCTGATCACGCTGCTCGACTCGATCCCGCCGTACTGGGAGGCCGGCCGCATCATCTTCTACGAGCGCATGGGCAACCCGAAGACCGCGGAGGGCAAGGCGCAGCTCACGCGGCAGTCCCCGCTCAGCTCGGCCGCCAAGATCAAGACGCCCCTGCTCGTCGCGCAGGGCGCCAACGATCCGCGCGTCAAGAAGGCCGAGTCGGAGCAGATCGTGATCGCGCTGCGCGACCGCGGCTTCCCGGTCGAGTACGTCCTGGCCCCGGACGAGGGGCACGGTTTCCAGCGCCCGGTCAACAGCATGTCGCTCTGGGCCGCCTCGGAGAAGTTCTTCGCGAAGCACCTGGGCGGCCGCTTCCAGGAGACGATGACGCCCGAGGTCACCAAGCGCCTGGCGGAGCTCACGGTCGACCCGAAGACCGTGGTCCTGTCGAAGCCGGTCGAGACGGCGAGCGTGGGGGTGCCGAAGGTGGCGTTCCCGCTGAGCGCCGGCAAGACGACCTACGCCGGCAAGATCGAGGTCGGCGGCCAGACGATCCCGCTCTCGACCACGCAGACGATCGAGGAGCAGGGCGCCAACTGGGTCGTGACCGGCACGGCCAAGATGCCGATGGGCGAGGCGATCGACGTCACGACGCTCGACAAGGCGACGCTCGTTCCGCGCAAGCGCGTGGTGAAGCAGGGGCCGGCCGCGATCGAGGTCGCCTTCGTCGGACGGCAAGGCCACCGGCACCGTCGCGATGGGCGGCGCGCCCAAGCCGGTTTCGGTCGAGCTCGGCGGCGAGCTGTTCGCCGACGGCGTGGGCTCGGACGACGCGCTCGCCTCGCTGCCGCTCGCAGAGGGCTTCGGCACGACCTACCGCAACTTCGACCTGCGGCAGCAGAAGGTGGAGCTGATGCAGGCCAGGGTCACGGGCGTCGAGAGCGTCACGGTCCCCGCCGGAACCTTCCAGACCTGGAAGGTGGAGGTCACGTCGGCGGAAGGCCAGCCCGGCCAGAAGACGATCTGGATCGCCCAGGACTCGCGCAAGGTCGTGAAGGTCAGCGCGACCGTGCCCCAGATGGGCGGCGCCGTGGTAACGACCGAGCTGCAGCCTTAGCTCCGGGGGGTTCGGGGGGGCGGGATGCCCCCCCGAATGTTCGTCCCGTCGATCCGTTTGCTGTCTGTTCCTAGTCCTCGAGCACGTGGCGCTCGTCGTCGCCGAGCTTGCGCGCCTCGACGAAGCCGACCTTCTTCCCGCGCGGGCTCGACCGCAGCACCCAGGCGATCTCCTCCATCTGCCAGAGCGTCGGCTGGGCGCGGTTCTCGTAGGCCGAGCAGGACGTGACCGGGAAGCGCAGCGCGCTGGGGTCCCAGGGCATTGCACTTCACGATCTCGTCGCCGAGCCGGGCGCCCTTCACGACGAGCGCGTAGCGGCAGCTCGAGCACAGCGGCGCGTCACCGTGGTTGACGGTGCCGCCGCGAACCTTCACTTTCATCAAAGAGACTCCCTCTAAAACACGAAAGGCTTTCCGGGGGCACCCGGAAAGCCTTCGGTCCCTCTGACGAGAGCCGGCTTCCCTAGGCGCACCCCTCCTGTCGATTGGCCGAAGCCGCTGTCGTGGCCCGACCAGCCGACTCACCATGGGTTCACCAGTCGCCAAAGCATGTGCTTTCTCCACAGGATCGGAAGGTAGGCAGCGAGCCGTCGTTTGTCAATGAGTATTCGCGCCCGTTTGAATGGCGCGGCGGCTACCGGATCGGGAACTCCCGCCCCGGGAACAGCTCCTCCGGGTCGACCTTGCGCGAGAGCCCGAACAGCACCGGCTTCACGAGGTCGCGGCGCTCGAACGTGACGCCGAGCTCGGCGAGCCTCTTCTCGAGCCGCGCCGCGGCCGTCCGGTTCACCGGGATGAGCGCGGCCGCGGGCGCGCGCTCGACCGCGTCCCGGTAGGCGAAGAAGTACTCGGTCGTGAAGGGGCCGAGCTTCGCCGAGCACACGACGCGCTCCGCCGACAGGAAGTTGATGCGCGTGGCGAGGAAGAAGTCGGTGTAGCAGTGACGGACGCCGTCGCGCTCGAGCTGCGCCACGAACTCGCGCCAGCGCGCGTCCTGGACGAGCGTCGGGGGCACCTGGGCGAGCGAGGCGACGGCTCCGGTGGCGATCAGGACGCCGAGCGCTGCGGTGCGCGGCGCCCGGACCGGGCCGCGGCCGAAGACGTCCGCCAGGAGCACCGGAATCACGGACATCAGGAACAGCAGATAGCGGGGATTGCCGGGCACGTGCGGCAGCGCCACCAGCACGACGCCGAGGTTAAAGGCGGCGAAGAGCAGGAGCGCGGCGAGCGGCCCGGACCTCTCGCGCACGGCGCGGCGCGCCGCGGCCGCCGCGGCAACGATCGCCATCCCCACGCCGAGCCACGCCAGCGCGAGCAGCGCGCGGTCGACGACGCGGCCGTAGCCGGTGTCGTAGCCCATCAGGACCGGCGCGTGGTCGGTGAGCATCAGCCAGAGCTTCTCGGCGAAGCCCGTGACCGAGGTCTCGCCCGCTTCGCCGGTGCCGACGCTGCGCGCCGCGCCGGGCAGCAGGTAGTGGAACGAGTCCCAGTCGTTGCCGAGGTTCCAGAGCCAGCCCGGCGCGTAGCCGAGGGCGAAGCCCGCCGCGAGGGCGAGGAGCGGCCGCCAGGCCGAGACGCGGCCGACCGCGACGAACAGCAGGCCGAGCGCCGCGAGGTGGATGACCGCCAGGATGTGGCACCAGAAGGCGAGGCCGAGCAGCAGGCCGGCCAGGAAGCCGAGGCGCGGTCGCTCGGCCGGCTCGACCGTCGCGCGTGCGGCGAGCCAGAGCGCCCAGGTGCCGAGCGCCAACACCTCGACGTAGTTGCCGTCGTTGCTCAGGCTGTAGCGGGTCACGAACGCCGGGCTGAAGGCCGCGTAGAGGCCCGCGAGGAGCGCCGCCCGCGGCCCCGACACCAGGAGCGCGAGCCGGAAGAGGCCTGCGGCGTAGGCGACGTAGAAGAGCACCGAGGCGAGCGCGAAGGCGCGCGCCGGCTCGATCACCGTCGCGACGAGCGCGGCGACGTGCGATTTCAGGCTGCCGCTGTACGGGACCTGCGGCACGAACACGAGATGCTCGCTGCCGTTCAGGACGTGCAGCGCGACGATTCCGGACAGGGCTCCGTCCGCCGTGACGGCCGCGCCGGCGCCGCCCCAGGCGATCGGGAGCCGGAAGAAGAAGGCGAGCGCCATGACCAGGGCCAGCCCGCCCGCCATCGCGCCCGAGCGGCTCCCCGCGCAGGGTGGTCCAGCGGCCACGCAGCCAGACGCCGAGCGCGGCCAGGAAGGCCGCCAGCAGCACCCAGGGCGGCAGCGCCGCGAGCCCTGGCGGGCGCCAGGGAGCGCCCACGTCGAACCAGCGCAGGGTGAAGAGCACCCAGAGCAGCGCGGCGAGCGCGCCGGCGCGGGCGGGGGCGTCTTTCATCGGCCCGGAGAGGCTAGCACGTCGCCGGTGAACGGCCTCACACGCGCCTCCGCGCGCTGTTGACACCGGCCAGAGCCCCGTGTCACTTTCCACCCCCGATGAAGGTGCTGATCGTCGGCAACGGCGGGCGCGAGCACGCGCTGGCGTGGAAGATCCGCCAGAGTCCGCTGGTGACCGAGCTGTACTGCGCGCCCGGCAACGCCGGGCATCGCCGAGGTCGCCGACTGCGTCCCGATCGACTCCTCGAACATCGTCGAGGTGGCCGACTTCGCGCAGACGATCCACGCCGACCTGACCGTGGTCGGACCCGAGCTGCCGATGGTGCTCGGGATCGGCGACGAGTTCGTGCGGCGCGGCCTCAACATCTTCTGCCCCTCGCGCGGCGCCGCCGAGATCGAGGGCTCGAAGGCCTTCGCGCGCGAGTTCATGACGCGCCGGAAGGTCCCGTCACCCCGCTACGAGGTGTGCAGCACGCTCGACGAGGCCCTGGACTTCGTCAAGCGCAAGCCGTTCGGCTTCCCGTGCGTCGTCAAGGCGGACGGGCTCGCCGCGGGCAAGGGCACCATGGTCGTGCACGGACGCGGCCGAGGCGAAGACGGCCGTGACCGAGATGATGGCCGACAAGAAGTTCGGCTCGGCCGGCGCGAAGCTGGTGATGGAGGAGTTCCTCGAGGGCGAGGAGGTCTCGTTCCTGGTGCTTCTCGGACGGCGCGCGCGTGGTGCCGCTCGCCTCGGTGCAGGACCACAAGCGTGCCGAGGACGGCGACCGGGGCCCGAACACCGGCGGCATGGGCACGGTCTCGCCCACCACGAACATCAGCCTCGAAGGCCACAAGCGCATCATGCAGGAGATCGTGCTGCCGACGATCGCCGGCCTCGCCGAGGAGGGGCGCCGCTTCCAGGGCGTGCTCTTCGTGGGGCTGATGATCACCGAGTCCGGGCCCAAGGTGCTCGAGTTCAACGCGCGCTTCGGCGATCCCGAGACGCAGGTGATCATGGCGCGCATGCGCTCCGACATCGTGCCGATCCTGCAGCAGTGCGCGAGCGGCACGCTCGGCGACACCCGCATCGAGTGGGCCAAGGAGCCGGCGGTGTGCGTGGTGCTCGCGAGCAAGGGGTATCCCGACACGCCCGAGACCGGCAAGGTGATCAGCGGCCTCGACGCGCTCAAGGAGTGGAGCGACGTGGTCGTCTACCACGCGGCGACCAAGCGCGAGGACGACGGGGTCAAGACCGTCGGCGGGCGCGTGCTCGGCGTGACCGCGCTCGGCGCCAACCTCGAGTCGGCGATCGCGCGCGCCTACGAGGCGATCGACCGCGTCAAGTTCGACGGGATGCTCTACCGGCGGGACATCGGCGCGCGGGCGCTCGCGCACCTGCACGGCCCCAAGCCGGCCTGAGGCCGCTTCGCGCTAGCGGCCGGCGTCGCCCGTCAGCCCCGGCGCCAGCACCTGGAAGCGCAGCACGTCGGCCGCAGCGCCGGGTTTGATCCCCGGGCGCGTCTCGAGCGGCACGCCGTCGAGGTCCTGGATGCCGGGCAGCAGCACCACCTCGACGACGCGCCCCGGCCGCAGCAGGTCGCCGGGGTCGATCCGCAGCGTGCGCAGCCCGCCGTCGTAGCTCACCCGGATGGCGTCGAGCGCGTTGTCGCCCGGCTGCGTGCGCCCCGCGTAGCGGAACAGCACGTGGTCCTTGAGGCTGGCCTCGTCGATGTCGCGGCTGAACTGGATCTTGAACACGGTGTCGCGCGGCACCTCGCGCTCGCCGTCGATCGGCAGCGAGAAGGCCACCATCGGCGGCCGCCTGGGCCGCGGCGGCGGGGGCGGCGTCGGCTCCGGCTTGGCCTCGGCGGCCGCCGCCTCGCCGGGGGCCTTGCTGAGCGTGATCTCGACTGCCTCGACCGTCACCACGCGGTTGGCCACGCGCACACGGCCCATCACTTGCAGCCACTTGCCGGTGTCCCGCTTCAGGCTCGCGTCGAGGCTCCAGCCCGCGCCCTTGGGCTTCTTTCCCGTCACCCAGACCGCGAACATGTCTTCCTTGATGACCCAGTCGGACGAGCGCGCGCGGCTCGACGAGGGCAGGTCGCCGAACAGGTTCTCGCCGCGGAACTGTCCGCGCACGCTCACCGTCTTGCCGTCGAACTTGTCCGGCCGCGTGATGAGGTCCTCGAGCGTCGTCTCGGGTGCGACGACGCCCTTCTTCTTCTCGTCTTGAGGTGCGAAGAAGCCCCAGATCTGGATGTAGACGATCGGCTGCTGGCTCTGCTGATCCGAGCCGCGGCCGATCGCGCCCGTGACCTCGACCTCCTTTCCCGTCCAGTGCTTGGCGCCCTGCTCCCATTCGTACGCGACTTCGTTGCGGGGGTAGACGTAGAGGTAGCTGCCGAAGGTGCCGCGGAGGCCGTACACCTGGCCGCGGCCCGTCGGGATCATCTCGAGCTGGCCGCGCGTGCGCACCGCCTTGTCCACGTACTGCTCGGGCATCGAGAGCAGGTTGTCGATCGAGACCTCGACAATCTGTCCGTATTGCGCCTCGTACTGGCTGACCTGCGCGGCCGCGGGAGCGGCGAGCCCGAGCGCCAGCGCGAGCGCAACGAAAGGCCGCCTCATGTACCCAGTATAGGCAAAAACCCTGCCCTCGATCCCGCCTTCTTGCCCGCCCAGGAAAGGCCGCGACAGCCGGATACGCGGGCTCGCGGCGGTGGTCGAGCTCGTGACGGGGCTCACTTGACCCGAATGTGAAACGCGTGCTACGGTCGGCGCCAATGGTTTCCCGCAAGCCCCGCAGAGACAGTTACTTGCGGGGGAGCCTTCGATGAAGCTTCGAGTCCTCGGCTGTTACGGAGGAAATGTCCCCGAACTCGGGATGACGTCGTTCCTCGTGAACGACAGCGTGTGCCTCGACGCGGGCTTCGTCTCGGGCGCGCTCAGCCTGCGCGAGCAGGTGAGGGTGAAGAACGTCCTCATCTCCCACTCCCATCTCGACCACACCTGCTCGCTCCCGTTCCTGATCGACAACAACTTCTCGGCGCCCGGTTTCAACCTGAAGATCTACGCGATCCCCGAGGTGATCGCGTCGATGAAGAACCACCTCTTCAACAACCACACCTGGCCCGATTTCACCTGCCTGCCGAACGACCTGACGCCGGTGCTGAAGCTCGTCGAGATCCCGGAGGAGCGCGCCTTCAAGGTGAACGGGCTCTCCGTGCGCGCGATCCGCGTCTCGCACTCGGTTCCGACCACCGGCTTCATCGTCGAGGACCGGACGGGCAGCGTCGGCTACTCGAGCGACACGGCGCCCACCGAGCGTTTCTGGGAGGTCGCCGACCGCACCAAGAACCTGAAGGCGCTGATCGTCGAGACGTCCTTCCCGAACGAGCTGCAGGACCTCGCGAACGTCTCGGGCCACCTGACGCCGCAGACGCTCGAGATGGAGTTGCGGAAAGCTCACGCGCGACGTGCCGATCTACCTCTACGGCGGCAAGCCGCGCCACCTCGCCCGCATCCGCGCCCAGGTCCGCAAGCTCAAGCGCCGGAAGCTCTCGTTCCTGGTACAAGGCAAGACGTACCGTTCTAGATCCTCGAGCCGGCTGAGGCTCATCAGGCTGCCCGCGAGACCCACGGCCATCCCGCCCGCGACGAGCGCGAGCGCGATCGTCGGCGACAGCGCGAGCGTCGCGTGAGGCAGCACGTCCGAGGTCGCGAGGTCGCGGGAGAGCCAGGCGAGGGCCGACCACAGCAGGAGCGACGCGACCAGGCCGCCGAGGCCGCCCTGGATCACTCCCTCGGTGACGAACGGGCCCTTCACGTAGGCGCGCGTCGCGCCGACGAGGCGCATGATGTCGAGCTCGTCCTCGCGCGCGTAGATCGTCAGCCGGATCACGTTCGAGATCGTGAACACCGCGGCCAGCACCAGGATCCCGCCGAGGAACGCGCCCACCACCCGCACCAGCCGGACTCCCGTCGAGAGCCGCTCGATCCAGAGCAGGTCGTACTGGATCTCGCGCACGCCGGGCACCCCGCCGAAGGCCTTCGCCAGCCGCTCGACGTCCGCGGGCGCCTGCAGGCTCGGACGCAGCGTCAGCTCGAGCGAGGCCGGGAACGGGTTCTCGCCCAGGTCCTCGGGCAGCGAGCTCAGGTCGCGGAACATGGAGCGGAAGCGCGCGAGCGCCTGCTCGCGCGTCACCAGCTCGAGCGTGGCGACCGCGGGGTCCTCGCGCAGGCGGTTCTCGAGGCTCGCGAGCACGCGCGGCTCGACGTCGTCGTCGAGGTAGACGATCACCTGGACCGTCTCGGTCCAGCGCGTGACGAGGCTCGAGAGCGCGCTCGCCACCGTGAGAAAGGCGCCGAGCACGAACAGGCTGACCGCGATCGTGCCGATCGAGACCGCGTTCACCAGGCGGCTGCGCCAGAGGCTGGTGAGGGCTTCGCTCAGGAAGTAGGAGATCGCGCGGAGCAGCGCCATTCGGAGGCGCCGATTATAATCCGCGGCGTGACCGTGCTGATCGGAATCGCCGGCGGCACCGGGTCGGGCAAGACCTCGTTCGCGGTCAAGATCCGCGACCGCGTGGGCGAGGACCGCTGCGTGCTGATCGCGCAGGACGCGTACTACAAGGACGGCAGCACGCTCAGCCACGCCGCGCAGGCCGCGATCAACTACGACCACCCCGACGCCTTCGACACCTCGCTTTTGGTGCAGGACCTGCGCGACCTGCGCTCGGGCCGGCCGGTCCCGCACCTCACCTACGACCACGCGAGCTACGCGCGCCGCGTGCTGCCGGATCCCGTGAAGCCGCGGCAGGTGGTGATCCTGGAGGGCATCCTGGTGCTCGCCGAGGAGCCGCTGCGCCGGCTGATGGACATCAAGCTCTTCATCGACGCCGACAGCGACGTGCGCATCCTGCGGCGGCTGCAGCGCGACATCCAGGAGCGCGGCCGCAACTTCGAGTCGGTCCAGCGCCAGTACCTGGAGTCGGTACGGCCGATGCACCTCGAGTTCGTCGAGCCGTCGAAGCGCTACGCCGACCTGATCGTGCCCGAGGGCGCCGAGAACGAGGTCGCGCTCGAGGCCGTGGTCGCGCGCGTCCGTGCGATGCTGGCGCGATGAGCGAAGAGCCGCTGCTTCCCTGCCTGAAGGAGCCGGCCTGGACGGGACGCGACAGCGCCGTGGCGCGTCCGCTCTGGCGCGAGAGCTCGCCCTACGTGCCCTGGGTCGCGCTCGGCTACGACCGCTCGCAAGCCTTCGAGTTCCTGAGCAAGGACCAGCTGCCCCAGGGCCGTTCGCCTGGGGAGCTCGAGAGCGAGGCGATCCGCAACCTGCGCCAGCGCCCGGCCAGCTGGCAGGACCTGGAGCTCGACCTCGGCGGGTTCCGGCGCCTGAAGATGCTCGTCGCGACCGACGACTTCACGGCGGAGCGAATCCTCGATCCCGCGTTCCTGCTCGAGGCCCAGGGCGCGCTCAATGCGTCCGGCCTGCTCGTGGCGGTTCCACGGCGCGGGTTCCTGGCGGTGACCGCGCTCGACGCGAACGTCGAGCGCGTCCACACCTTCGGCGCGGTGGCGGCGACGCAGTTCCAGGGCGGCGAGTCCGCGCCGGTCACGCCGGCGCTCTTCACGGTCAGGAACGGCCAGATCACAGGTGCCGTCGACGTCGTCGCGCGAGCCGTAGTGCCGCCTGAGCAGATGGCCCCGACGAGCTAGCCGCTCCGCTCAGGCCGAGGCGACGCGTCCCCGCTCGAGCGAGATCACGCGCTTGCCCATGCGCTGGATCATCTCGCGGTCGTGCGTCGCCACCACGACGGTCGTGCCGCGCGCGTTCACCTCCAGGAACAGCCGCATGATCTCCTGGGCCATCTCCGGATCGAGGTTGCCGGTCGGCTCGTCGGCCAGCAGCAGCATCGGCTCGTTGATGAGGGCGCGCGCGATCGCGACGCGCTGCTGCTCGCCGCCCGACAGCTGCAGCGGGTAGGCGTGCATCTTGTGGTGGAGGCCGACCGCCTTGAGCGCCGCGAACGCGCGGCGCTTCTGCTCGCGCGGCGGGACGCCGAGGATCCGCAGCACGAACGCCACGTTCTCGATGATCGTCTTGCGCTTGAGCAGCTTGAAGTCCTGGAACACCACTCCGATCGAGCGGCGCAGCTCGGGGATCTGGCCGGGCGGGATCGCCGTCACGTTGCGCCCGCCGACCAGGATCTGTCCCTGCGACGGCAGCTCCTCGCGGAACACCAGCTTGAGGAAGGTGGTCTTGCCCGCCCCCGAGGGGCCCGTCAGGAAGCAGAACTCGCCCTTGTCCACGTTGAGCGTCACGTCCGCGAGCGCGATCGACTCGCGGTCGTACTGCTTGTACACGTGGAAGGCCTGTATCATCGAGCAGGGTCCGGGCGGCCGCGATTATAGCGGCGAAGCGCGCGGGCCCCGTCGCTTCGTGGAGGCCGAGCTGGACGCACCGGTTCCGACCGACGGCTTTCGTTCCCCGGCGTGGCTCGCGGGCGGACACCGCCAGACGCTGCTCGGCTACTGCCTGCGGCGCTCGCTGCGCTTCTCGCTGCCGAGCCAGGACCTGGTGATCGAGGCCGGCGAAGGCGTGCAGCTGCTGCTGCGCGCGTCGTGGCAGCCGGGCCCGCGCGAGGATCGCCCGGCGCTCCTGATCCTCCACGGCCTCGGCGGCAGCGACGCCTCGTCCTACGTCGTCTCGACCGGGCGGCTCGCATACGCGCGCGGCTGGCACGTGATCCGGATGAACATGCGCGGCTCGGGCGACGGCGAGCGCCTGTGCCCGCTGCTCTACAACGCCGGCCTCGACTCCGACCTGCTCGCGGCGCTCTCGGCCCTGTCCGCGCTCGTGCCGCGCCTCGCGGTCGTCGGCTTCTCGCTCGGCGGGAACCTCGCACTGCTCATGCTCGGGCGCAGGCGCGAGCGTTTGCCGCGCACGCTCGTGGCCACCGCCGCGATCTCGGCGCCCGTCGAGCTCGCGACCTGCGCCGCGGCGCTCGAGAGCCCCGGCAACGGCGTCTACCAGCACTACTTCATGCGCATGCTGGCCGAGGCGTACCGGCGCAGGCACGCCGCGCGGCCGGATCTCTTCGGCGCGGGCCGCGAGCTGGGGCTGCGCACGGTGCGCGAGTACGACGACCGCATCACGGCGCCATTCGGCGGCTACGAGAGCGCCGCGCAGTACTACGAGCGCTCGAGCGCGGGCCCCTGGCTCGCCGCGATCGACCGGCCTGCCCTGCTGCTGGCCGCGGCCGACGACCCGATGATCCCGACCGCGTCGGTCGCACGCTGGCCCTGCTCGGCGAGCGTGACGCGCGAGATCGTGAGCACCGGCGGCCACGTCGGCTTCGTCGCGCGCTCGCAGGCGCCCGGCTGGTTCTGGGCGCCGGAGCGGGCGCTCGTGTTCCTGGAAGGCCACGCGCGGCATGCGCCGGCGAGCTGAGCTGCGGGTCGCGCTCGAGCAGACCTGGCACGACCTGCGCCAGGCCGGCCGCGGACTGTGGCGCGCGCCTGCCTTCACGACCGCGGCCGTGCTCACGCTGGCGCTCGGGATTGCGCGGCACCACGGTGATGTTCGCGCTCGTCGCAGGGCGTGCTGCTGCGCCCGCTGCCGGTGCGCGACCAGCGGAGCGGCTGCTCGTCGCCTGGAAGGAGATCCCGCGGCCGGCGTCGCGCACTGGCCGTTCGCGCGCCGCGACGTCGATGTCATCGGCCGGGAGAGCCGGCGCTCGAGAGCGTCGCCGGCGTCAGCTACTACGGCGCCGGTCCCCGGCGTCGTGTTCGAGAACGGATTCGCGAGCTACCTGCAGCGGCGCGTCGGTCGACCGGCGACCTTCTTCGACGTGCTCGGCGTCCGGCCGGTGCTGGGCGCGCGCTCTCGCGCCGCCGACGACGTGGCCGGCGCGGAGAACGTGCTCGTGATCACGCACGCGCCTCTGGCAGCGCCGCTACGGCGGCGCGCGCGACGTCGATCGGGCGCCGGCTGCAGATCGGCGCACCAGCCGTTCACGATCGTGGGCGTGATGCCGCCGGACGTCGAGTACCCGCGCGGCGTCGAGGCCTGGATGACGCTCGCCGCCAATGCGTCGATCGATGGCGAACCCGGCCTTCCGCGAGGGCGTGCTGCGCGACGTCGACCTCGTCGCCCGCCTGCGGCCGGGCGCGACGCTCGAGCAGGCGCGGAGCGAGCTCGCGGGCTGGTGACGCGGCTCGAGGCCGAGGCTCTGCCCGGACGTCCCTGCGCGGCCTGCGGCCGGTCGTCCGCTCGTACGACGGACGTCGTCGTCGGCGACGTGCGCCCGGCCATGCTCGTGCTGTTCGGCGCGGTCGGCGCTCGTGCTGCTGATCGCGAGCGCGAACGTCGCCAACCTGCTGCTGCTGCGCGGCGAGGCGAGGCGGCCCGAGCTGGCGGTGCGCGCGGCGCTCGGCGCCGGCCGCGGCCGGCTGGCGCGCCAGCTGCTCGCCGAGAGCCTGCTGCTCGCCCTCGCCGCCGGCGTCGCTCGGCCTCGCCGCCAGCGGGCGTCCTGCTGCGGCCGTGCGTGGCGCTCGTGCCCGGCGGCCTGCCGCGCGTCGAGTCGGTGCGCATCGATGCCGCGTGGTCGCTGTTCACGCCTCGCGGTGGCGTTCCTCGCCGCCGCGCTCGCCGGGCTCGCCCCGGCGCTGTCCGCTGGCGCGCACCGACCTCGCGGCGCAGCTGCGCACCGGCGGACGCGCGTGGGCGACCGGCGCGGCGCGGCGCGGCGCGGCCGGCGCGCGCTGGTCGTGGCGCAGGTCGCGCTCGCGGTCACGATCGTGGCGGCGGCGGGCCTGCTGACGCGCAGCCTGCTGCGGCTCCAGGCGCGTCGAGATGGGCCTGGCCGCGGACCGGCTGGTGTTCGTGCGAGCTCGCGCTGCCGCCGGGCGAGCTACGCCGACCGCGCGACGCGCACCTCCAGTTCCTCGACGCGAGTCGTGGCGCGGCTCGAGGCGGCGCCCGGCATCGCGGGGGCGACGCCGGTCAACACGCCGCCGTTCGCCGGCACCGGCGGCTGGGACGCTGCCGGTGTTCACCGCCGAGGGCCAGAGCGCTCGAGCAGCGCCGAGGCGAACCCGGCGCTCAACCTGGAGGCGTCCATCCGAACTACTTCGCGACCGTTCGCAGGTGCCGCTCGCTGCGCGGGCGCGCGTTCACGGCACGACGATCGGCGAGGCGCGCCCGAGGTCGCGATCGTCAGCGAGGATCGTCGCCGCGCGCACCTGGCCCGGCCAGGACCCGATCGGCAAGCGCGTCTGAAGTTCGGCCGGCGTCGACTCGAAGGAGCGCTGGCGCACGGTCGTCGGGCGTCGTGAGGCCGCACGCGCTATCGCGAGCTGGCCGGAGCCGCGGCCGACGCTGTACCTGCCGGCGGAGCAGTTCATCGTCTCGGCGCAGATGCTGGTGCGTGCGCACGGCCTCGCCGCTGCCGCGCTCGTGGCCGAGCTCGGCGCGCGCGGCGCGTCGCGCGCCGTCGAACCCGGCGTGCAGGTGACGCGCGTCGCGCCGTTCGCGGAGCTGCTCGACGGCACCGCTCGCGCGGCCGCGCTTCAACGCGCTTCCTGATCGGCATCTTCGGCATCGCAGCGCTGCTGCTCGCGGCGATCGGGCTCTACGCGGTGATGGCCGCGTACGTGCGCCAGCGCCACACCGAGATCGGCATCCGCGTCGCGCTCGGCGCAACCGCCTCCGACGTGCGCCGTCTCGTGCTCGGCGAGGGGCTGCGGCTCGCCGGTGCTCGGCGCCGCGATCGGGCTCGGCGGCGCGATCGCGGCGGCGCGGCTGCTGCGCGGGCTGCTGTTCGGCGTGCACCCGCTCGATCCGGTCGCGCTCGTGGGCGCGGCCGTGCTGCTCGCCCTCGTCGCGGCGCTCGCGTGCGACCTGCCCGCGCGGCGGGCGATGCGCCTCGATCCCCTCGCCGTGCTGCGAGACCTCTAGCGAGGTGAAGATGGCCAAGGTGCGCTCCGGATCTCGATGTCGCTCGACGGCTTCGTCGCGGGCCCCGACCAGAGCGTCGAGAATCCGCTCGGCGTCGGCGGCGAGCGGCTGCACGAATGGGTCTTTCCGCTCGCCGCCTGGCGCGCGATGCACGGCATGGAGGGCGGCGAGGTGAACGACGAGCAACGCGGTGGTCGAGGAGTCGCTCGCCAACGTCGGCGCCACCGTCATGGGCCGGAACATGTTCGGCGGCGGCCCCGGCCCCTGGGGACCGGAGACGCCGTGGAACGGCTGGTGGGGCGACAACCCGCCCTATCCACCATCCGGTGTTCGTGCTCACGCACCACGAGCGCGCGCCGCTCGCGCTGGAGGGCGGCACGACCTTCCACTTCGTCACCGAGGGCACGAGTCGGCGCTCGACGCAGGCGCGCCGCGCCGCGGGCGCGAGGACGTGATCGTCGCCGGCGGCGCGAAGGCGGCGCAGCAGTACCTCGCCGACGGAGCCGTCGACGAGATGGAGCATCAGCCTGGTGCCGATCCTGCTCGGCGCCGGCGAGCGGCTCTTCGAGGGCCTCGGCGCCGACCTGCACGGGCTGAAGCTGGTGCGCACGATCGCGGCAGCCGGACGTCACGCACCTGAAGTACGCGCGCTGACGGCGCGCCTCACAGGATCGGCCGCAGCACCTTCCAGACGGTCTCGGCGACGCGCCGCTCGCCCTCGGCCGTGGGATGGATGCCGTCCGGCTGGTTGAGCTTCGGGTCACCCGGCGACGCCGTCGAGCAGGAACGGCACCAGCGTCGCGCCGCTCGCCTCGCGAGCTCGGGATAGAGCGCGCGGAAGCGGCGGCGGTAGTCCTCGCCGTAGTTGGGCGGCGCCTCCATCGCGGCCAGCACCAGCGCGCGGCGGCGGCTGCTTGCGGCGCGCGGCGTCGAGGATCGCCTGCAGGTTCGCGCGCGTCGCGTCCGGGTCCTGGCCGCGCAGGCCGTCGTTGGCGCCCGTCTCCACCACCAGCACCGCCACGGGCTGCGCGCAGCAGCCAATCGAGACGGCGCAGCGCCCCCGCCGAGGTCTCGCCGCTCACGCCGGCGTTGACGACCCGGTAGCGCAGTCCCGCCGCGTCGATCTTCTGCTGGACGAGCGCGGGATAGGCCTCGGACGGATCGAGGCCGAAGCCGGCCGTCAGGCTGGTGCCGACGAAGAGCACGACCGGGCGGTCGTCGCGCGGAGCGCGCGCCGCCGGCGTGCGCGGCGGCGCGGGCCGGGCGTCGCGCGGCCGCGGGAGCCGCGCGATCGCACGCCGCGAGCAGCAGGGCCGGCAGCGTCGCTGCGACGAGCCGCTCGAGGATTGCCGTTATGATGCCGCGAGGGAAGAGCCGCTCGCATGTCGATCCTGCGCTGCGAATCGCTGACCCGGACCTACCCGTCGGGCGGGCGCGAGCTCACCGTCCTCAGAGATATCACGTTCGAGCTGCCGGCCGGCGAGCTTCCTCGCCATCGTCGGGCCGTCCGGCAGCGGCAAGACCACGCTGCTCGGCCTGCTCGCCGGCCTCGACCGCCCGACGCGCGGGCGCGTGCTGCTCGACGGCGACGACCTCGTCGAGCCTGACGAGGACGAGCGCGCGCAGCTGCGCGCCGAGAAGGTCGGCTTCGTGTTCCAGTCGTTCCACCTGATCCCGACGCTCACGGCGCTCGAGAACGTGCAGGTGCCGCTCGAGCTGCGCGGCGAGGACCGCGCGCGGGCGCGGCGACGCGCTGCTCGCGCGCGTGGGCCTCGGCGACCGCGGCCACCACTATCCCGCCCAGCTCTCGGGCGGCGAGCAGCAGCGCGTGGCGCTCGCGCGCGCGTTCGTGCAACCGCCCGCAGCTGCTGTTCGCCGACGAGCCCACCGGCAACCTCGACGCCGCGAACGGCGCGCAACGTGATCGAGCTGCTCGCGGAGCTGAACCGCGAGCTCGGCACCACGCTCGTGCTCGTCACGCACGACCCCGAGCTCGCCGCGCGCGCGCAGCGCGTGATGCGGCTGCGCGACGGCGCGCGTCGGTGGCGCGACCGTGCCGGCCGGACACGCCGCGTGCCGGTGCCCGCTTCGTCGCTGCGCATGGCCTGGCGCGAGAGCCGCGCGGCTCGCACGCGGCTGCGGCTGCTGACGTGGCGGCGATCGCGGTGGGCGTCGCCGCGCTGGTGGCCATCAACTCGTTCACGCGACAACCTGCGCGCGTCCGTGCGCGAGCAGGCGCGCGCGCTGCTCGGCGCCGACCTCGTCCTCGGCAGCGCGGCCCCTCTCAGCCAGCGCGCCGAATCGCTGCTCGGCGACGTCCGCCGCAGCGACGCGGCCCGGCGCCGCGGCTCGCGCGCGTCACCAGCTTCGGCGCGATGGCCTCGGCCGCGCGGGCGGCCGGCGACGCGCCTCGCGCAGGTGCTCGCGGTCGAGCCCGGCTACCCGTTCTACGGAACGATCGCGACCGACGCCGGCCGGCGAGTGGGCGCGGCTCGCGCGAGAGCGGCGGCGCGCTCGTCGACGCCGTCGCTGCTCGACCATGCTCGGCGCGCGCGTCGGGCGACACGCTCGCCCTCGGCGAGGCGCGCTTCGCGATCGCGCGGCACGATCGTGAGCGTGCCCGGGCGACGTCGGGCTGCGCAGCGGCCATCGGGCCGCGCGTGTTCATCCCGGCGCGCCAGGCCGAGGAGACCGGCCTGCTGACGCGCGGCTCGCGCGCCCGCTACGAGGCGTACCTGCGCTCCCCGACGGCACGGACGCCGAGCCAGCTCGCCGACCGCTTCCGGCTCGCCGCTGTCGGCCGAGCGCGTGGCCGTGCGCACCGTCGCGGAGGAGCAGCGGCGGCTCAGCGAGACGCTCACGCGGCCTCGGCAGCTTCCTGGGCCTGGTGGCGCTCGTGGCGCTGCTGCTCGGGCGGCCTGGGCGTGGCGAGCGCCGTCCACGTGCTTCATCAGCGGCAAGCATCGACGACGGTCGCCGTGCTGCGCTGCCTGGGCGCCACGCGCGCCGGCGTGCTCGCGATCTACCTGGTCCAGGCGCTGCCTGGTCGGCCTGCTCGGCAGCCTGCTGGGCGCTCGCTCGGCGCGGCCGCCCAGCTCGCGCTGCCGCGCGTGCTGCGGGGACTTGCTGCCGGTGGACGTGCAGCTGTCGCTGTCCTGGCCGGCGGTGCTCGCGGGCCTCGGCGTCGGCGTGTGGGTCGCGGCCGTCTTCGCGCTGCTGCCGCTGCTGGCGCGTGCGGCACGTCTCGCCGCTGCCGTGCTGCGGCGCGACATCGAGCCGATCGCGCGCGCCGCCGCGATCCCGCGCGCCTCGCGGCGCTCGCGGCCCTCGCCGCGAGCGTGGTCGCGCTCGCGGTGCTGCAGGCCGGCGCAGCTCCGCGACGGGCTCGCCTTCGCGGCCGGCGTCGGCGCGGCGCTCTTCGCCGCTCTGGCTCGCCGCGCTCGGGCTCGTGCGCGGGCTGCGGCGCTTCCTGCCGCGCGCGGCTGCCCTACGTCTACCGGCAGGGGCTCGCGAACCTGTACCGCCCGGCGAACCAGACGCTGACGGTCGTGCTGGCGCTCGGCTTCGGCGCGTTCCTGCTCGAGCACGCTGCTGCTCGTGCAGCACAACCTGCTGCGCGAGCTGCGCGTGGACCGCGGCGCCACGCGGCCGAACCTCGTGTTCTTCGACGTGCAGCCCGACCAGCGCGACGACGTCGCGTCGCGCGTCGCCGCGGCGGGGCCGCTCACGGCGCCGGTGGTGCCGATCGTGCCGATGCGGATCGCAGTCGCTGAACGGCCGCGCCGTCGTCGGAGCTGCTGGCGCATCGAGCGACGACGACGCAGCGGCCCGAGCGCTGGGCGCTGCGGCGCGAGTACCGCAGCACCTACCGCGACGCGCCGACGGCTCGCGAGCGCGTCGTGGCGGGCCGCCTGGTCGGCGCCCGGGCGCGGGCGCCGGGCACGGCGCCGCTGCCGATCTCGGTCGAGGCCGGCCTCGCGCGCGAGCTGCGCGTCGCGCGTCGGCGACGCCGTCGTGTGGGACGTGCAGGGGTCCGCGATCGACTCGCGCGTCGCCTGCCTGCGCGAGGTGGAGTGGGCGCGCTTCGAGCCCAACTTCTTCGTGGTGTTTCCCGAGGGCCCGCTCGACGGCGCGCCGCACAGCTACGTCCTGCTCTCGCGCGTGGAGGACGCCGAGCGCGCGCGCGCGGCTGCAGCGCGCGGTCGTCGAGGCCCACCCGAACGTCTCGACGCTCGACCTCGCGCAGGTGCAGCGCACGATCGAGAGCGTCCTCGACAAGGTGCTGCTGGCGGTGCGCTTCATGGCGCTCTTCAGCCTCGCCGCGGGCGCCGTGGTGCTGGTGGGCGCCGTCGCCGCCAGCCGCTACCAGCGCGTGCGCGAGGGCGCGCTGCTGCGGACGCTCGGCGCCACGCCGGCCGCAGCTCGTCCGCATCCTGCTCGCCGAGTACGCGGTGCTCGGACGCTCTCGGTGCTCGCCGCCGTGCTGCTCTCGGGCCTCGCCGGCTGGGCGCTCGTCCGCTTCCTCTTCGACGGCCGCTTCGCGCTGCCGCTCTTCGAGCTCGCCCTGCTGCTGGTGTCGGTCCTGGCGCTCACCGTGGCGGTGGGGCTTGCGGGCAGCACCGAGGTCTGGCGCCGGCCGCCTCTCGAGGTGCTGAGGGCCGAATGACGCGACTGCGCCTCGCGCGAGTCAGGCCCTGAGGCTCACGGAGCGAGCAGCGGCGCCTCGCGGAACCTTACCTTCATCTCGACGCGCTCCTTCGCCTTGTCGCCGTCGACCGGAGTCGTGCTGATCTGGTCGACGACCTCCATCCCCGAGGTCACCTCGCCGAAGACCGTGTACTGCTTCGCGAGCGAGGGCTGCGGCTGGAGGCAGACGAAGAACTGCGTCCCCGCGCTGTCCAGGCTCGAGGGCCGGCGCACGGCGGCGACCGTGCCGCGCACGAACGGACGGTCGCTGAGCTCGGCTTTCAGCAAGCCGAGGCCGCCCGTCCCGTACTGCGATGCCTTGCCCGGGTCCTTGGTGAGCGGGTCGCCGCCCTGGATGATCCCGCCCATGATGATGCGGTGGAAGGTCGTGCCGTCGTAGCCGCCGGCCTTCGCCGTCTGGACGAAGAGCGCCGCGTGCTTCGGCGCGACTTCCGGCAGCAGGCGGATCGTGAAGCTGCCCTTCGCCGTCTCGACGACCGCCTCGGTGCCCGCCGCCACCGGCGCCGGAGCGGCAGCCGCCGGCTTCGACGACGAAGGCTTCGTGGCCGCGGTCTGGGCGGTCGCTGCCGTCGACAGGAGGAGAAACGGCAGGGCGGAAAGGACGTGGGATTTCGGGCTCATGGAAGCGCTCCGGCGTGAGCCTATCAGACTGCCTCGCGAGCGCCCCTCGTTCATTTTGTGGTCAATTTGTGAATGTGCTGTAATACAACAGCCTTTGATCTCGTCGGCTTTAGCCGAGGAGTGCTGTGTGCCTTATGTGCCCGATCCCGAGGTGAAGTGGGACCTGTTCCTCAGCTATGCGCACGTCGACAACCCCGAGGGCTGGGTCGAGCGCTTCCACAAGCAGCTCTCGATCAAGCTGGACCAGCGCGGCGGACGCGCCGGCGAGATCCAGATCTGGCGGGACTCCAAGCTCGACGAGGCCACGATCTTCGACGCCGTGATCCAGGATCCGCGTCGAGCACTCCGCGCTGTTCCTGGCGCTGTGCTCGAGCGGCTACAGGCGGTCGGACTACTGCAGGGGCGAGTTCGACGCCTTCCGCCAGCACTACGGCGACGCCCGGCTGCGCGTGGACGACCGCTCGCGGATCGTCCGGGCGCGCCTCCACAACATCCCCTACGAGCAGCTGCCGGGAACGTTCGATCGGACCGACGCCTTCGACTTCTTCGTCGCGGCCTGAGGACGACCCGATCGGCACGCTGCTCGAGACCGACTCGCCGGTCTTCCGCGACGACGATCGACCGGCCTCGGACGGTGATCATCAAGATCCTGAACGGCCTCCGGGAGACGACGCAGCCGGCGGCGCCGGCGCCCGCGTGCAGCACGAGGTCGGTGTTCCTCGCCGCGGTCTGCGACTCGCAGCGCAAGGCGCGCGAGCGGCTCGCGGCGGACCTCGGCCCCCGCGGGCTCACGGTCGCCACGCGCACGCCGCCGCCGTTCCCCGCCGCCGAACACGAGAGCGCGGCGCGATCGGCCCTGGCCGGCTCCAAGCTGGTGGTCCACCTGTTCGACGCCTGGAGCGACGACCCGATGCAGGGCCGCGACGGACCGGACCTACGGCCAGGAGCAGTTCCGCCTCGCGCAGGAGCTGAAGCTGCCGCAGCTCATCTGGATCTCGCAGCGCGTCCGCTCGGCAGTCGGCGCCGAACGAGTCTGCGCGACGTGGACTGGCTCTCCGTCCTCAACGGCTCGACAGCGCGAAGCGCGAGGAAGACCAGTACCAGATCGTGCGCTGCCCGCCGAGCGAGCTCGCCGTCGCTGTCGCGGCGCGGCTCGCCGAGCCGCCGCCGCGCCCCGCGCCGTCCGCCGACGCGCCCGCGGTGCTGCTCGACACGCACGAGCGCGACCACCTGGTCGCCTTCGACGTGTGCAAGACGCTCTTGACCAGCGGCATGCGGCCGGACCTGATCGCGCAGCAGGACGGTCCCGGCCCAGAACAGCAGCCTCTTCGCGGAACGCCTCGCGAAGACGCGGGGGCCTGATCGTGCTCTTCGGGCGCGCGAGCGAGGAGTGGGTGCGCGCGCGGCTCGACGAGGGCCGCAAGCTGATGGTGACTCGCTCCCGGCGGCGGCCTGCGGTTCTGCGGCGTGCTGATGGCGCCCCCGAGCGTCGGCAAGAACGCCGGAGTCGTTCGAGCACCCGCTCTTCAAGACCCACGTCCTCGACATCCGGCAGGGGCTGAGCCCCGCCGCCCTGAGGCCCGTCCTCCACGGGCTCGGCGTGCGCTGAGGCATGGACCGATCCCCGGGCCCGCCGGATCGGCCCTTCGTCGGCCTTCGGCCCTTCAAGAGCCAAAGAGGCGCTCATCTTCTTCGGGCGCCAGCGCCAGATCGTGGAGCTGCTCGAGCGCCTGCATCGGACGCGCTTCGTCGGCGTGATCGGCAGCTCGGGCAGCGGCAAGTCCTCGCTGATCTACGCGGGGCTCGTGCCCGCGCTGCAGGCCGGCTTCCTCGTCGGCGACCGCGACCGCTGGGTCGTCGTCCGGATGACGCCGGGAGACAACCCGTGGCTCCGGCTCTCAGCGACGCGCTCCACGCGGCGCTCCGCAAGATCGGCCTCGAGGACCCGCAGCCAGGCATCCGCGGACGGCCGAGCGCGGCGGCGTCTCGGGCCTGCTGCAGTCGTGGGCGCCGCTCCTGCAGAAGGCCAACGCGAACCTGCTGCTGTTCGTGGACCAGTTCGAGGAGATCTTCCGCCGCGACGACCGGCGCGCGCACTCCGAGCAGCACGAGGAAGACGCGGACTTCGTCTCCGTCGTCCTCGGGCCTCCGCACCAGCGCGAGGCGCCGGTGTTCGTCGTGTTCACGATGCGCTCCGACCACCTCGGCGACTGTGACGAGTTCCTCGGCCTGCCCGGAGGCGCTCAACGAGAGCCAGTACCTGGTGCCGCGGCTCTCCCGGGACGAGTCCGCCAGGCGATCGAGGGGCCCATCCGGCTGTTCCAGAAAGACGTCGCCCCGCGCCTCGTGGACCGGCTGCTCAACGACCTCGGCGGCCAGCACGACCAGTTGCCGGTGCTGCAGCACGCGCTGATGCGCATGTGGCTGCGCCTCGTCGAGAGCGGGCAGCCGGCGATGGACGTCGAGCACTACCTGGAGGTCGGCATGCTCACCGACGCCCTGCTGGCGCCACGCGGACGAGGCCCTGGCCGGCTTGGACGCGTCCGGCATCCACCCGAAGGATGCCGTGAAGGCGGCCCTCGACGGCCTCGACAAGGAGGAGCTCCGCTTCTTCCAGACACCTTCCAGGCCCTGACGGACACGGACCACGCGAACCGCAAGGTCCGGCGCTGGCAGAGCCTGCGCGGGCTGCGCCAGCTCACGGGCGGGCGCTGCCGGACCTGCACCGCCTGCTGGAGCGGTTCGTGGACGATCGGCGGTCGTTCCTGCGCTACTCGGGCGAGAGCGGGACCACCGGTCCCGAGGCGACGCTGGTGGACATCTCGCACGAGAGCCTGATCCGGCAGTGGGATCGCCTCCGCGCGTGGGTCGACGAGGAGTCGCAGAACCGCGACCACTACATCCACATCCGTGACGACGCCAAGCGGCTGGGAGGCGGCATCGGCAGCCTCTGGGACGGACCGCAGCTCGTCCAGGCGCGCGAGTGGTGGGACAAGCGGCAGGCCGACCGCGGCCTGGGCACGGCGGTACGGCGACGGCTTCAAGTCGGCCGATACGTTCCTGCGCGAGAGCGAGCGCCGGCGCGACCTGGAGAAGTGGCGCGAGCAGGAGGAGAGCCGCAAGGAGCAGGAGCGCCTCCAGCTGGCGTCCGAGCACGCGCTCACGCGGCGCACGCTGCGCCGGACCGCCGCGGCCGCGATCGTCGCGTCGAGCTGGCCGTGGTCGCCTTCTGGCAATGGCGCGGGCGGAGGCGGAGTCCTCGCGTGCGGAGTCGGGCGAGCAGGCGGCGCTGTCCCTCTCCGTGCTCCGGACCGATCCCGAGCAGAGCTTGCGCCGCGCCGTCCAGTCGGTGGAGAAGGCGGAGACGCCCACGTCGGCGGGCGCGCTGCGCGAGGCACTGGCCGCCGCCGTCGTGCGGAAGTTCTGGTCGGTGCCGCTGGCGCGCGCGTCGGCGGTGGCCTTCAGTCCCGACGGGCGGCGGCTCGCGGGGGCTCCGCCACGCGCGAGAGCCGGGGCGGGTGGGGATCTGGGACGTGGCGACGGGCCGGCGGCGGGCCTCGCTGTGCAACCAGGATGTCGCCGCGCTCCGCTGGACTCCCGACGGCAAGACGTGTTGCTGGTTCTCAACGACGGGAGCCTCGTCCTGTGGGCGACGTGCGCGGGGCGGCGGGCAGTCCGACCACGCTCGTGAGCGCGCCGGCGTCGAGCAGGTCGAGGACATGGAGCGTGAGGCCCGACGGGGAGGAGCTCGCCATGGCCGCGGGCGACAAGGGCCTGCTGAGGTTCGATCTCGACCTCGTCGCCGGCCCAGCCCTCGGCCCGGTTGCGGAGCAATCCCGCGCGGCGCCGCCCGACGCGATCGCCAGCGTCGCCTACAGCCCCGACGGCCGGCTGCTCGCGTTCGGCGGATCGAGCCGCACGGTCACCTTGATCGACACCGCCAGCGGCCAGCGTGGTGTGCGAGACGAAGCCCCTCGGCGTGGACATCCTGCGCGTCGTCTTCAGCGGGCGCCGGCTCGGGCTGCTCGCGGCGAGCAGCTTCGACCACACCGTCCGCAGCTGGCCGGTGGACGACTGCCGCGCGGAGCCGACCCGCCACATCGGCCACCGCGCGATCGTCATCGACCTGGGCTTCACCGGCGACGACAACTACCTCGTGTCGGTGAGCCACGACAGCACGATCGAGCTCTGGGATCCGAACGCTCGGAGACGAGATGTTCTCCCGGCGGATGACGCGATCCGGGTCGGGCCCCGGCCGCGCCGACTACAACTTCAACCGGCTGGCGATGCGCCGCCGCCGGCCCGACCCTCGCCCCGATCCGCGCCGACGCACATCGCCACGGTCGGCCTGGAGCACGGACGAGAGACGACCCGGCGCGCGAGACGCTGTCGCTCTGGGACGTCGGCCCCGCACGCAGGCGGACATCCTCGAGGGCGGCCGACGGCGCTCCGGCCGTACGAGCCCTCGGCTTCTCGCGCCCGGATGACGCTCGCGCGGGAGCTGCACGTCGATCCGAAGGTCCAGGAAGACCAGGTTCCGGGCTGTCGCTGACCTGCGCTCGCCACGGCGCCGCCGGGCAGGTGTTCTGGCAGTCCTTCTGTACTGGTTCCTCAGATAGCTCGGCGCGTCCTTGATCAGCGCGAGGACTTCGTCCATCTCCCGGCGGGCCTCGGCTGCATTGCCGAGCTGGCACTGCGCGTGGCTCTGGTAGTACTTCGGGATGTAGGGCGTCCAGGAACACGCCGGAGAGCCGCACCTGCGCCTCGGGCTGGTCGGGTCCGCTTGCATCGCCTGCGACATCGCGCGATTCGCCGTCTTCCAGTCCTTGGAGCTCCCAGCGCGCGGTGGCCGACCCGGAACGCCTTCAGGCCCGGGCCGCGATACGTCCGCTCCTTCACCGTCGGGCTCTGGGCGGCGGGCTCCTGCATCGCGGGATCGGTCTCGGCCGCGCGCGACGGGCGCCGCGGCGCAGACGCAGGCGCCAGCAGCGCCGCCGCCGCCACTCGCTCTCGAGCCGCGTTCTGCATCCGGGCGCTCATCGCTAGAACTTCCAGATCGTCGAGACCGAGAGCGTCCGGTAGAGATCCGAGATGTCGAACGCCGCGTCGAGCTGGAAGTGCGGCTGCAGCACGAGTCCGATGCCGGCGCTGCCGTGCGTCTGCGCCTCCCCCTCGGGAAAGAGCAGCGCGTACTGGGGGTAGGGAAGGCCGGTGCTCGGGGTCGGCCTCGAAGTACGCGCGGTGCGACGTTGTCGTGCCAGACGCCGCCGCGCAGCGCCAGGACCTGTCCGCCCGAGAACACCTTGAGGTATTCGACGCCGAAGCGGAAGCGCTGGGCGTCGTCGACCTTCAGGCCCGCGTCCACCGTCCGCCGCGGCTTCGCCCGGCAGGCCCGAGCTCTGCGGTCCCTGCAGGTCGGTGAACTCGACGAAGTCGTACTGGAACGTCAGCGTCCAGGGCGGGATCGGGCGGAACGCCAGCCCGGCCGCGAACGTGTCGGGCACCTTGAAGCCGACGGTCTGCTCGCTGCACACCTTGTTCGGGGCACACCTCGCGATGCGCCGGCCCGGCCGGACCGTGTTGGTGTAGTCGAAGCTCGGTCCCCTCCGATAGGCGCCCGCCAGCACCCACGACCCGACGCTCCAGCGGAAGCCGCCGTTCCACGCGAAGGCGTGATCGTCGCCCTTCTGCGTGCTCAACAGGTCGAGCTTGGCGGGATCCTTGGGCCCGAACCAGGGGATCGTCGAACGTGCTGTAGACCCGGTTGGTGCTGTCGATCGAGAACGAGTAGTAGAGACCGGAGAAGCCGAGCGACAGGCCCGGAGCGAGCCTGACCGACAGCGTCGCGCCGGCGCTCCAGAGGCCGATCTTGATCTCCTGCTCCTTCGGCTGCACCCGGTCGATTCCGCCCGTGTTGGCGATCGAGCCCCTGGCAGTAGGGCATCGGTGTCGGTCTCGAGCGTGCCGCCGCTGCAGTTGAAGAACGCGCCCTGGATGTCCTTCGTCGTCTCGAACTTCGGGAAGCGGTGGGCGAACAGGCCCGAGCGCCCAGCGCGACTTCGGATAGACGAGCGAGGCGAAGGAGACGCCCGACGTGGAGCTCGGAAACGCCTCGAAGACGAGACCCGGAACCGCTGTCGAGGCCCCTGCCGGTCGGCGGTCCGAACGCGTGGCCGCGATCGATCGCCGTCGCGTCGAAGTCCCAGCCCCGGTATTCGAGCGAGACCTCCGGCCGCCCGAGCTGGATCAAGCCCGCGGGGTTGCTGTAGGCCGAGGTCGCGTCGTCGGCGAGCGCGATGAACGCGCCGCCCATGCGCGAGGCTCCGCGCGCCGGGAAGGGAGAAGTCGAACTGCCCGGCGTTGACGTCCTCGCTGCCCTGGCCGCGGGCCGGAACGGCGGCAGCGAGCAGGCCGAGGAGGGCGCACCCGATGGCGCTTCGTGCACACCTCAGGGACAACGGCCCTCCTCTGCCACCGGATGCTCCGAGCGGCGGCGCTGGCCGCTATTCGGATATCCTGTCTGACGGAAAGCATGCCCTCAAGCGCACCAGGTAGTCAACGGGAGAGCAGCCCGAGCACAGCCGTCTGCCGCGATCGCCTGTTGCCTGGCGCCTTCAGGGCTGCGGCGGTTCGGCCGAAGCGCCCGAGCGCGCCGTCGCCGAGCGCCGACCCCGTCCGCCGAGACGGACTGCGCCTCGCGCACGAGCTACCACACGGGCGACGTCGGCCCTCGACGCCCTCCAGCAGCGGTTCCGACCGGTCCTCGAGGCGAACGAGAAGTCGTTCGCCGGCCGGACCGGCCCGGTCCAGGGCTTCGGCGCGGGCTCGATCTATCCGCAGGTCTGGCTGCGGGACAGCGCGACGATGATCCCGGCCACGCGCTACTTCTACCCCTCGCCGTTCCTCACGAGCTGGCTCGAGGAGCACCTCTCGCACCAGCTGCCCGACGGCGCGCTGTGGGACTGGATCGCGGCGGGCGAGCCGGCGCAGTTCACGACGAACGCGCCCCGCGCCGCGCAGGTCTACTCGACCGGGAGCGTCGTGCTCTCCGCCGACAAGAACACGACGGCCGCGGACCAGGAGTCGAGCGCCATCGACGCGGCCTGGAGGGTGTACCAGCTCACGGGCGATCGCGGCTGGCTCACGAAGCCGATCGGCGGCCGCGCGCTCGTGGACCGGCTGGACGGCGCTCTCGCCTACGTCGAGCAGCACCGCTTCGACGCAGGGCTTCGGGCTCGTGGCGAGCGCCTTCACCGCCGACTGGGGAGACGTGAGCCCCGACCTACGCGGACCAGCGGGCGATCTACCTCGACGAGGCGACGCCTCTCGCCGTCGGGCCTCTATGCGAACGCGTTCTTCGCGCGCGCGGCCGAAGAGCTCGCGGAGCTCCTGGACGCGGCGTCGGAACCCCGAGCGGGCGCCGAGCACTGGCGGCAGGTCGGCCGCGTCGGTGCGCGCCGCGATCGACCGCCACCTCTGGAATGCGGCCGGGCGGCTTCTACCGGCTGCACCGGGTGGTCGCGGCGCGTGGCAGCGTGCCGCGGCGTTCGACGACTCCGACGTCTTCGCCCTCGGCGGCAACGCGCTGGCCGCCCTCCACGGCGCCCGCGGACGCGGCACGCGCGGCGCGGCTCTTCGCGGTCGCCGACGCGCGGCGGCGCGACCTCGGCCTCTCCGCGGCCGCGGGGGTCCTGATGCCCGCCTACCCCACCGGCTTCTTCCAGCCACCCGATCCTGCGCGACGCCTACACCTACCAGAACGGCGGCGCAGTGGGACTGGTGGTCCGGCCGCTTCCTGCTCGCGCTCTTCCAGCGAGGGCGCGCGCAGGCGGCGAGCGAGGGGCTGCGCGCGGTGGCGCGCCGCGCGGCCGAGTCGGGCGGGCTCTTCGAGTGGTACACGCGCGACGGCTCGGGGCGCGGCAGCGACAGCTACGCGGGCAACGTCGGAGCGCTCGCGGGCGCGATCTACGAAGGCCTCTTCGGCCTCGAATCGAACGCCGAGCGGGCTCGACGTCACGGTCCGGCTCGGGAACGCGCCGGGGGCCGTGACCGTGTGCGAGCCTGCCTCCGGCCGCGAGCTGAGCTACGAGTACGAATACGCCGCCGATCGGCGGCTGGCCACGCTGCGCTACTCGAGCAACGCCCCCGGCCGCGGCCGGCTGGCCGTGCGGCTCCCCGAGCCCGGCGCGACGGCGACGCTGCTGCTCGACGGCCAGCCCGCGCGCGTTCCGCCGAGAGAGTCGGAGAGGACGAGCTACGTCCCCCTGACGACCGACTGGGCGTCCCACCGCCTCGAGATCCAGCTTCGCTGAGAGCGCGAGGCTACTCCTCCCACTCGCCGCCGTCGATCATGCGCTGGCGCAGCTCCAGGCGCCGCTCGACCTCGGCGCGGTCGCCGAGGCTGGTGGCGCCCACGCCCTCGACCGCGCACGAGGCGGCGCACGCGGCGAAGGCCGCGGCCTCGAGCGGGTCGCTCGTCTCCTGGTAGCGCACCAGGAACGCCGCCGCGAACACGTCGCCCGCGCCGGTCGGGTCCTGCTCGGCGCGCGGCAGCGACGGCACGTCGTGCGCGCCGTCCCTCGTCACGAGCGTGACGCCGCGCCAGCCCCGCGTGAGCGCGACGATCGGCACGAATGCCAGGAGCTCGCGCGCCCGCGCCTCGGCGTCGGGCAGGTCGTGCTGCGACAGGAACAGCACGTGCACGCCCATGAGGTCGCGCTCGGGCCGGGCCCACTCCTTCGCCGAGACGCGGCCCTCGGCGTCGATCGCGCGCACGTAGCCCTGGGCGATCGCGCCGATGCAGGCGGCCGAGAACGCGGTCGCCGAGACGCCGGCGAGCTCACCGGCGAGCGGGCCGAGCAGCAGCGCATCGGGCGCGCGCCACTCGTCCGGCAGCGCGTCGAAGCGGATGTCGTCGGCGCGCGCCGTCACGGTCTGCTGCCGCGTGCCGTCCGCGGCGTACTCGTTCACGAAGCGCGTGGTCGCGGCGGACGGCTGCAGGAACACCGGCACGCCGGGCAGCTCGCGCGCGGCGTCGAAGTCGGGGCCGGCGCTCGACAGGATCGCGGCCTCCCAGCCGAGCCGCCGCGCCGTCAGCGAGCCGTAGGCGACCGAGCCGCCGACGACGTCTCCTCCCGGCGCGCGGTCGTGGCACACGTGGCCGACGCACAACAGGCGCGGCATGCGCGCCGGGCTCAGGCCCTCGCCTTTTCGAACAGGCGCAGCTGGGACTCGTCGAGCTGGGTGACGGCGACCGGGTAGCGTCCGCTGAAGCAGGCGGTGCAGTGGCGGCGGCCGGGGGCGTCGCCCGCGGCCTGCAGCAGCCCCTCGTGCGAGAGGTAGCCGAGGCTGTCGGCCTCGACGAAGCGGCGGATCTCGTCGACCGTGTGCGACGCCGCGATCAGCTCGCTCTTGAGCGGCGTGTCGATGCCGTAGTAGCAGGGGCCGGTGGTGGGCGGGCAGCGAGATGCGCAGGTGCACCTCGCGCGCGCCCGCCTCGCGCACCATGCGCACGATCTTGCGCGAGGTGGTGCCGCGCACGATCGAGTCGTCGATCAGCACGACGCGGCGGCCCTCGAGGACGTGGCGCACCGGGTTGAGCTTGATGCGGACGCCCACCGAGCGCAGGCCCTGGCGCGGCTGGATGAAGGTGCGGCCGACGTAGTGGTTGCGGATCAGGCCCCACTCGAAGGGCAGCCCGCTCTCCTTCGAGAAGCCGAGCGCCGCGCCCATCCCGCTGTCGGGCACCGGGCAGACGACGTCGGCGTCGGCCGGCTGCTCGCGCGCCAGCTGGCGGCCGAGCGCGAGCCGCGACTCGAGCACCGTCCTGCCGAAGACCAGGCTGTCCGGGCGCGCGAAGTAGACGTGCTCGAACACGCAGTGCGCGGTCGGCTCGGGCGGGAACGGCTTGAACGAGCGGATGCCCGCGGCGTCGACCACCAGCACCTCGCCGGGCTCGACGTCGCGCACGTACTCGGCCTCGATCAGGTCGAGCGCGCAGGTCTCGGACGCGAGCACCGTGGCGTTCCCGAGCTTGCCCAGCACGAGCGGGCGGAAGCCCCAGGGGTCGCGGGCGGCGACCATCGCCTCGGGCGTCAGGAACAGCAGCGAGAACGCGCCCATCACCTTGTAGAGGCTGGCGGCGATCGCGTCCTCGAGCCGCTCGCGGTGGCTGCGCGCGTAGAGGTGCAGGATCACCTCCGTGTCGGAGGTGGACTGGAAGATCGAGCCGGCCGCCTCGAGCTCCTGGCGCAGGATCGCGGCGTTCGTCAGGTTGCCGTTGTGGCCGACCGCGATCGGGCCGCGGTGGCACTCGATCAGGTACGGCTGCGCGTTCGTCGGCACGGTGTCGCCCGAGGTCGAGTAGCGCACGTGGCCGATCGCGCGGTCCCCCACCAGCGACTCGAGCCGGCCCGGCGTGAACACGTCGTTCACCAGGCCCATGCCCTTCTGGAGCCGGATCGACGCGCCGTCGGCGCAGGCGATGCCCGCCGACTCCTGGCCGCGGTGCTGCAGCGCGTACAGGCCCATGTAGGCGAGGTGCGCCGCGTCGGGGTGGCCGAAGACGCCGAACAGCCCGCACTGGTCGTGGAAGTGATCGTCCTCGATCGGCAGGCGCCGGAGCGGGACGATCGGCCGCTGCGCGGAGGTCATGCGATTGCCTGATGTTAGCATCCGGACGAGCGGCCTCGCGTGGCTCGAACTGCTTTTTCGCGGCGGTGGTTGCTGGCCGGCGCCTCGGCCGGAGCGCTCGCGCTTTGCGCCGCGAGCGCGAGTCGCGCCCTGGGCGCTCGCGCGGAGCCGGAGGAGATCAGCGTCTTCGCCGCGGCGAGCCTGGCCGATGCGCTCACCGAGGTCGGCCGCGCGTGGGAGAAGGCCTCCGGCTACCGTGCCGTCTTCAACTTCGGGGCCTCGAGCGATCTCTCGCGACAGATCCGGTCCGGGGCGCCCGCCGACGTCTTCTTCTCTGCGGACAGCACGCAGATGGACGCGCTCGAGCGCGAAGGGCTGGTGCGCGCCTCGGATCGGCAGGACCTGTTGTCCAACACGCTCGTCGTGATCGTCCCCGCCGCCTCCCGCGCGACGGTCGCGGGCCCGCGCGACCTCGCCGCCTTCAAGACGATCGCGGTCGCCGACCCGCAGGCGGTTCCGGCCGGGGTCTACGCGCGCCGCTGGCTCGAGGGCCTGGGGCTCTGGACCGAGCTTGCTGCCGCGGGTCGTCCCGACGCTCCACGTGCGCGCCGCGCTCGCCGCGGTCGAGTCGGAGAACGCCGAGGCGGGCATCGTCTACAGGACCGACGCCGCCGCCTCGAAGCGCGCGCGCATCGCCTTCGAGGTGGCGGGCGGGCAGGGCCCGCCCATCCGCTATCCGGTCGCTCCGCTCGTGCGCTCGACGCGCCGGGGCGCGAGCGCGTTCGTCGCCTACCTGCGCTCGCCCGACGCGCGCGCGGTCTTCACCCGCCACGGCTTCCTCGTGCTCGGAGGCGAATAGCCTGCTGACCCGGGAAGAGCTCGAGATCGTCGGCTTCAGCCTCGCGACCGCCGCGGGCGCGACGCTCTTGATCCTGCCGTTCGGCGTGCTCGCGGCGCTCGCGCTCGCCCGCTACCGGGGACCCGGCAAGGGCGCGCTCGAGACGCTGCTGTCGCTGCCCCTGGTGCTGCCGCCGACGGCCGTCGGTCTCGTGCTGCTCGAGGCGCTCGGAAGGCGCTCGCCGCTCGGCGGCTGGCTCGCGAGCCAAGGGCTCGAGGTGGTCTTCACCTGGAAGGCGGTCGTGATCGCGATGGCGGTGATGTCCTTCCCGCTGCTGGTGCGCTCGGCACGCACGGCCTTCGAGGAGGTCGACCCGCGGCTGGTGGGCCTCGCGCGCACGCTCGGCTGCGGCCCGCTGGCCGCCTTCCGGCGCGTGACGCTGCCGCTCGCGTGGCGCGGCCTGCTCGCCGGCGTGGTGCTGGCGTTCTCGCGCGCGCTCGGCGAGTTCGGCGCGACGGTGATGATCGCGGGCAACATCCCGGGGCGCACGCAGACGCTCGCGCTCGCGATCTTCCACGACAACCAGCTGGGGAGGGACGACCGCGCTCTCGTGCTGGCGGGAGTGACGACCGCGCTCGCCTTCGTGGCCCTCTGGACGGCCGAGTGGTTCACGCGCCGGCGCTCGCGGCGGATCGCCGCATGATCGAGATCGATCTCGAGCTCGCGCTCGCGAGCTACACGCTTCGCGTCGCGGCCCGCCTCGATTCCGGCGTCACCGCGGTCATGGGTCCCTCGGGCTCCGGCAAGACGTCGCTGCTCGAGGCGATCGCGGGACTCCGCCGCGGCACGCGCGGCCGCCTGGCGCTCGACGGCCAGCTGCTGCTCGACACCGCCAATGGCCGGCTCGCTGCCGCCCGAGGCGCGCCGCGTCGGCTACGTGCCGCAGGACGCGGGCCTCTTCCCCCACCTGACGGCCCACGCCAACGTGCGCTTCGGCTCGCGCGCCGACGCCTCGGCCGTGGCGAGCGCGATCGCGACGCTCGAGATCGGCCGGCTGCTCGAGCGCTTCCCCGCCTCGCTCTCGGGCGGCGAGAAGCAGCGCGTCGCGCTCGCGCGCGCGCTCGCGACACGGCCGCGCCTGCTCCTGCTCGACGAGCCGCTCGCCGCGCTCGACGTCGGGCTGCGCGAGCGCATCCTGCCCTACCTGCTGCGGGTGCGCGACGAGTGGAAGACGCCCGTCCTCTACGTCACCCACAACGTCGGCGAGGCGCTGGCGCTCTCGCGCCGCATGCTTCTGCTGCGCGACGGCCGCGTCGAGGCGGACGGCGCGCCCTTCGAGCTGCTGGCGACGCCGGCGATGGCGAGCGCGGCCGAGCCCGGCGTCGAGAACCTCTTCAGCGGCCGCGTGCGGGGGCACGACGTCGAGGGCGGCGTGACGATCCTGGACCTGGCGTCGGGGCAGGGCATCACCGTGCCGCTCGCCGCGGCGCTCGCGCCCGGCAGCGCGGTCACCGTGGCCGTGAGGGCCGAGGACGTGATCGTGGCGAGAAAGGCACCCGAGGGCTTGTCGGCCCGCAACCTGTTCGAGGTCCGGATCGTCGCGCTCGCCCGCGCCGGCGCGGACGTCACGCTGCGCTGCGCGCCGCAGGGCGGCGAAGGGACTCTCGAATGGATCGTGCGCGTCACGCCGTCGGCGGCCGCGTCGCTCGGGCTCGCGGTCGGCCAGGCGGCCTACCTCGCCGTGAAGAGCCACTCGGTCCGCCTCGTGTGAGCCGTCACGGGTGCTAGCATCCCGGCGCCTGACTCGATGAGCGATTCCGGTTTCCCCGACCTGCGCGCGTTCCTGGACCAGCTCCGGAGGGACGGCGAGCTCCGCGTCGTGGACGCCGAGGTCGACGCGCGCCTCGAAGCGGCCGAGATCCACCGGCGCGTGATCGCGGCCGGCGGGCCGGCGCTCCTCTTCTCGCGTGTCCGAAACGCCGAGCTGCCGCTCGTCACCAACCTGTTCGGCACCGCGCGGCGCGCGGAGCTGGCATTCGGCCGCAGGCCGGGACGGCTGATCCGCCGCGTCGTCGAGCTGGCCGAGACGCTGCTGCCGCCGACCGCGGGCAAGCTCTGGGGGGCGCGCGACGCGATCACCGACCTGATGCGGATCGGGCTGCGCTCGCGGGCGAGCGGGCCCGTCACCGAGGTCGTGACGAAGGACGTCCGTCTCGACCGGCTGCCGGTGCTGACCTGCTGGGCCGAGGACGGCGGGCCGTTCTTCACGCTGCCGCTCGTCTACACCGAGCACCCGGGAGCCGGAGGCTCCGGGAGGAGCAATCTCGCCATCTATCGCCTGCAGGTCCACGACGCGCGGTCGACCGGCATGCACTGGCAGATCGGCAAGGGAGGCGGCTTTCACTACGCGGCCGCGGAGGCGCGCGGCGAGAGCCTGCCGGTCACCGTGTTCCTGGGCGGACCGCCGGCGCTGATGCTCGCGGCGATCGCTCCTCTGCCCGAGAACGTGCCCGAGCTGATGCTGGCGTCGCTCATCGCCGGCCGCAAGCTCGCCCGCTGCCCCGGGCCGGGCCCGCACCCGCTCGTCGCCGACGCCGAGATCGCGCTCGTCGGCCACGTGCCGCCGCGGCTGCGCCAGCCCGGAAGGGCCGTTCGGCGACCACTACGGCTACTACTCGCTGCGCCACGACTACCCGGTGTTCCAGGTCGAGGCGCTCTGCCGCCGCAAGGACGCGATCTACCCCGCGACGGTCGTCGGCAAGCCGCGCCAGGAGGACTTCTTCATCGGCGACCTGCTGCAGGAGCTGCTCTCGCCGCTCTTCCCGCTCGTGATGCCCGGCGTCGTCGACCTCTGGTCGTACGGCGAGACCGGCTATCACTCGCTCGCGGCCGCGGTCGTGCGCGAGCGCTACAAGCGCGAGGCGATGGCCTCGGCGTTCCGCATCCTCGGCGAGGGCCAGCTCTCGCTCACCAAGTTCCTGCTGCTGACCGACCGCCGCGTGGACCTGCGCGACTTCCGCGCCACGCTCGAGCACCTGCTCGCGCGCACGCGCCCCGAGACCGACCTCTACGTCTTCTCGAACCTCTCGATGGACACGCTCGACTACACCGGCCCGACCGTGAACGAAGGCTCGAAGGGCGTCTGGCTCGGGCTCGGCGATCCGGTGCGCGAGCTGCCGCGCGAGTTCCGGCCGGCGGTGCCGCCGCCTCCCGAGGTCACGGGCGCGAACGTCTTCTGCGGCGGCTGCCTCGTCGTCGGCGGACCGAGCGCCGCGGACGATCCCGGGCGCGGCCGCGCGGCTCGCCGCCCACCCGGCATTCGCCGGCTGGCCGCTCGTGGTGCTGACCGACGAGCCGCGCCGCGCGACGGCCAGCGTCATGAACTTCCTGTGGACCACCTTCACGCGCTTCGAGCCCGCCGCCGACATCCACGCGGCGGCTTCGCGCGTGGTGCGCCACCACGTCGTCCACGAGCCCCCGGTGCTGATCGACGCGCGGCGCAAGCCGTCGTTCCCGAAGGAGCTCGTCACCGATCCCGACACCGCGGCGCTCGTCTCGCGTCGCTGGCGCGAGTACTTCCCCGACGGCAAGGTCGAGATGGGCGACTCGGACAGCGCGCACCTCGACCGGGTCTGAGGCTAGCGGTGGATCGCGGCCTTCGTGACCTCTTCCCAGGCGATCACGTGGCCGAACTGGCGCAGCGTCTCTCGCGTGCCGCAACGCAGGCAGACCCTGCGTCGAGAGCTCGTCGTCATGCGGTCGTGGCCCAACAGCCAGCACAGCAGCTGCTTCATCCGATCACCCCCTGGAACTCCTCGTCTCTCGCCATCGGTGCGGCTCGCTCTCGCCGTTTGTCACGGTACATGGCTGCGTCCGCGCGGCTCACCAGCTCGGCGGGAGAGGTGCCGTCGCCGGGATAGACGCTCACGCCGATGCTGGCTGCGACGCAGATCTCGTGGCCGTCGAGCCGGAACGGGGCCTGCACCGCGGCGAGTACCTTGGCCGCCACGTGCGCCGCGTCTTCTGCCCCGGTCACGCTGTCCAACAGCACGACCAGCTCGTCTCCCCCGAACCGCGCCACGGTGTCCCCCGCGCGAACGCTGGCGCGAACGCGAGTGGCGAGCTCCACCAGCAGTCGGTCGCCGGTGCCGTGGCCGAAAGAGTCGTTCACGCTCTTGAAGTCGTCGAGGTCGAGGAACACCAGAGCGAGGTGGCTCGCCAGGCGACGGGAGTGAGCAATCGCGAGGCCGAGCCGGTCGAGGAGCAGGCTCCGGTTCGGCAGACCGGTGAGATCGTCGTGGTAGGCGAGGTTGCGCCATTCCTCCTTGGTCTTGCGGGCGGCCACGAGCTCGGTCTGGAACGTGTCCCGCTCCGTGACCGCAGCGTCGAGGCGCGCCAGGATCCGTGCGGCCAGCCCCTGGAACGTCAGCGACACCGTCGCGACGGCTGCGACGAGGAGGACGGCGCCAAGGAGCGTCGGGCTATCGCGAAACGCCGCTCCGGCCGCGGCGGCGAGCGCGGCGACGGCGGCGCCCGCGAGGGCCGCCCAACCGAGCGTGCGCCTCGGCGCGAAGGGGGCAGGGTTCGGACGCCACCCGAAGGTCCGGACAGCCCGCGAGAGAACAGTCATCGTGTCAGTACTTCAGTACATGCCGCCGTCGGCCGGCATCCCGCCGGAGCGCCCGTCGTTTTTCTCTGCCGGGATCTCGCAGATCACGGCCTCGGTGCTGAGCAGCAGCGACGCGATCGAGGCGGCGTTCTGCAGCGCGGAGCGGACGACCTTGGTCGGGTCGATCACGCCCGCCTCGACCAGGTTCTCGAAGACGTCCATCTGCGCGTTGTATCCCTCGTCGCCCTTCATCTCCCGCACCCGCGCCACGATCACGGCGCCTTCGTGTCCGGCGTTGTTCGCGATCTGGCGCAGCGGCTCCTCGAGCGCGCGCCGGATGATGCCGACTCCGACCGCCTCGTCGCCCTCGGCCTTCACGGCCGCGACGGCGCCCAGGCAGCGCAGCAGCGCGACGCCGCCGCCGGGCACGATGCCCTCCTCGACCGCGGCCTTCGTCGCGTGCATCGCGTCCTCGACGCGGGCCTTCTTCTCCTTCATCTCGGTCTCGGTCGCAGCGCCGACCTTGATCAGCGCCACGCCGCCCACCAGCTTGGCGAGCCGCTCCTGCAGCTTCTCGCGGTCGTAGTCGGACGTCGTCTCCTCGACCTGCGTGCGCAGCTGCTTGACCCGGCCCTCGATCTCCTTGGCCTTGCCGCCACCCTCGATGATCGTGGTGTTGTCCTTGTCGATCGTGATCTTCTTGGCCCTGCCGAGGTCCTCGATCTTGAGGTTCTCGAGCTTGATCCCGAGGTCCTCGGTGATCGCCTTGCCGCCGGTCAGGATCGCGATGTCCTCGAGCATGGCCTTCCTGCGGTCGCCGTAGCCCGGGGCCTTCACGGCCGCGACCTGCAGCGTGCCGCGCAGCTTGTTGACCACGAGCGTCGCGAGCGCCTCGCCTTCCAGGTCCTCGGCGAGCACCAGCAGCGGCTGGCCCGAGCTTCGCCACCTGCTCCAGCAGCGGCAGCAGGTCCTTCAGCCCGGAGATCTTCTTCTCGTGGATCAGCACCACCGCGTTCTCGAGCACGCATTCCATCCGCTCGGGGTCGGTCACGAAGTAGGGCGACAGGTAGCCGCGGTCGAACTGCATGCCCTCGACCACCTCGAGCGAGGTCTCGATCGACTTCGCCTCCTCGACCGTGATGACGCCGTCCTTGCCGACCTTCTCCATCGCCTCGGCGATGATGCGGCCGATCGTCTCGTCGTTGTTCGCCGAGATCGTTCCGACCTGCTCGATCATCTTGCCCTTGACGGGCTTGCTGAGCTTCTTGAGCTGCGCGCTCACGGCCGCGACCGCCAGCTCGATCCCGCGCTTGAGCGCCATCGGGTTGGCGCCCGCCGTGACGTTCTTGCTGCCCTCGCGGTAGATCGCCTGCGCCAGCACCGTCGCCGTCGTCGTGCCGTCGCCCGCCACGTCGGAGGTCTTGCTCGCGACCTCCTTCACCATCTGCGCCCCCATGTTCTCGAGGGGCTCCTTGAGCTCGATCTCCTTCGCCACCGTGACGCCGTCCTTGGTGATGAGCGGCGAGCCGAACTTCTTGTCCAGCACGACGTTCCTGCCCCGCGGGCCGAGCGTCACGCGGACGGCGTCGGCCAGGCGGTTGACGCCGCGCAGGATCGCCTGGCGCGAGTCGTCACCGTACGTGATCTGCTTCGACATTTTCTAGCCTCTTAACCCATCACCGCGAGGACTTCGTCCTCGCGAACGATCACGACTTCCTCGCCGTCGATCTTGATCTCGGTCCCGGAGTACTTGCCGAACAGGACCCGGTCCCCCACCTTCACGTCGAGGGCCACCTTCTTCCCGTTCTCCAGCACCCGGCCGTTGCCGACCGCCAGCACCTTGCCCTGCATCGGCTTCTCTTTCGCCGTGTCGGGGATGATGATGCCGCCCTTGGCGGTCTCCTTCTCCTCGATCCGGCGGACCAGCATGCGATCGTGAAGCGGTCGTACCTTCATGGCTTTCCATCTCCTAGTCGGGCGAAGCCCGGCTGCGTTCGTGTATCCGGCGGGACTCGGCACCAGGACGAGCGCCGGCTCAGCCGTTGCACTCGCGATCACCTGCGCCAGAGTGGGGACCTGTCGGCTGCGGACGAGGAGCGTGGTAGCGACCGCCGCCCCCATCAGGCCCGCCGCCAGGATGGCGGTCCAGAAGATGCCGTCGGGAACCACGACGGCCCAGACGAGCGCCACCAGCGCCACGAGCCCAGCGCCTCGGATCCAGCGATCGAAGGTGTCCGACGTCATCATTCTCATGGCTGCCTCTCAACCGAGCATCACCACTGTAGGCGCCGCGGAAGCAGGGCCCTAATCGATTGTTCGGGCGAGATCCATCGGAGTGGACCGATGCTTCCCCGGCGTGTTGGCGGCGATGGGTCCCGCCGTTTCGGGCTTGGCCGGACTGCTCAGGTAAGCGTCAATCCGGTCTTCCATCGCCTGTGGAAACTGCGGGACCGTCCCAACCAGGGCATCCCTGTAGATGCGCGCCACGATCTCCTGAAAGATCGGCAGCGCCGTACGGCCGCCGGTCTCCCGAGGGCCCAGCGTGCGGTTGTCGTCGAAGCCGACTCGGACAGCGACCGTGATGCCCTGCGGCCCGTAGGTGGAACCGACGAAAAGAGCGTCCCTGAAATCGCTCGTGGTACCCGTCTTGCCCATCACCGGGATCGGGAAGGCACTTCCGCTGAGAGCGTGGGCGGTGCCGCCGGAAAGGCGGATCACACCGCGCAGCCCCTCCTGGATCAGCGCCAGGCTCGCCCAGGGAATCACCCCGGCTGCTCCAGGCGCTTCGTAGAGGAGACGGTTCGTGCTGTCGGTGACGCGCGCGATCACGTGCGGCTCCGCAAGCACGCCCGAGGCCATGCCTCGATAAGCGCCCGCCAGCTCTAGCAACCGCACCTCGGACGCGCCGAGGGCCGTGCTGATGTAGGGCTTGAGCGGCGTGTGAAAGCCCAGGTCCCGACAGGTCCTCAGGATCTTCTCGATGCCAATGGTCTCGGCGATCCACACCGCGACCGCGTTCCTGGACTCGGCGAGCGCCTGGCGGGCGGGGATCGAACCCTTGAACGTGTAGTCGTAGTTGGCGATCCACTTGACCCCGTCGCCCGCGGCGGCCATCCGGCACGCTGATCGGCTGGTCCGGCACCGTGGCATCGAGCGTCAGACCGCTACGGAATGCGGCCAGGTACACGAATGGCTTCATCACCGATCCGGGCTGGCGCAGAGAGCCGGTCACGCGGTTGTAGTCGGAGTAGCGGCTGGAACGAAGGTTGTAGAGCTGCCGCCCACCCGCCTCGGCGAGGATCGCGCCGTCGGCGTTGGCCAGCACGACGACCGAGCCCTGGATGAGCCCGCGTGCGCGAGGATGCCGCTTCTCGTAGCGAGCGAGGCCGTTCTCCAGCGCCTCGTTGACGACCTTCTGCACCCGCCGATCGATCGTTGAACGCACGCGTATCCTGCCCTGGAACAGGTCCTCTACCGTGAAGAGCGCGCCGCCGTGCGCCTGCAGCTCGTCCAGCACGTGCTCGATCGCCGCGGGTGCCTCGGTCTTCGCCACGGCGAGGCGGACGACGCCGAGCGGCTCGGCCTGGAAGCGCCGGGCCAGCTCGTCGGGGATGTCGCCGTTCCTGGCCATCAGGGCCAGGATCTGGTTGCGGCGCTGCAGCGAGCGCGAGTTGCCGGCCACGGGCGCGTAGACGCCGGGCGACTTGCCGATCCCCGCGAGCAGAGCCGCGCGCCCGGTGTCGAGGGTGGTGAAGCCCGCCAGGGGCTTGTCGAAGTAGTACTCGGCGGCGGCGCCGAAGCCATAGCGGCCGCTGCCCATGTAGATGAAGCTCGCATAGCGAGCGAAGATCTCGCGCTTCGCCTGCTCCCGCGTTCCGTACTGCTTGCGCATCGCCTCCTCGAGCCAGAGCGACAGGCGCACTTCTTCGAGCTTCCGGAGCAGCTTGTTCGTGGCGGGGGCGCCCAGCACGGCCGACATCAGCCCGCGCCAGCGACAGGCCGCGCAGGAACACCGCATCGTCGTTCAGGCGGGCGGTGAGGTACCCCAGGAAATAGACGCGCACGAGCTGCTGCGTGATCGTCGACCCTCCCTGGGGCAGCCTCAGCCGAAGTCCGCCGCCGTTCTTCCACTCCGTCAGAGAGCGCGCCAGCCGTCTTCTGGATCACCCGCGGCAGCGCGCCATAGTCGACCCCGGAATGCGAGTGGAAGTTCTTGTCCTCGGCCGCCAGGATGGCCTGACGCACCACGAGCGGCACCTCGTCGTACGTCACCACCCGCCGGTACTCCCGTGCGAGTTGGATCACGACCTCTCCCCTGGCGTCCATGACCTCGCCCGTCGTAGGGGGCTGGAACAGGAGGAACGGAGCGAGCTCGGGAAGGTCGCTGCGGTCGAAGTAGACGTGGTGGACGCAGGGCGGCCGGCGGCAACAGCATCAGGGTCGCGACGATCGGGCAGGCGATGCGCACAGCCCGGTGGGACCAGGTGGCACGCAGGCGGCCAGCCGCAGCGGCACTGCGCTCCGGACGCCGCGGGCGGCGCCCTCGCCGGCTCGCCCGAGCCAGAGAGCAGCCGGTCTGAGCCGCCTCCGCAGTCGCGTTCGTCCGGATGGGGCCTGCCAACCGCATCCACTTGCCGGGCAGCATGTTCCTCCTCCAGGAGGCCGCGGCAGTTGGCCTCGTCCGGCTAGCGCCCTGCCTCCGGGTCACGGTCCTCGAACCCTGCTCCTCGTAGCTCCGTCACGCCTCACGCCTTGCGAGATGAGGCTGGATGTCCGTCCACGAGTAGACGCGGCCCTGCCGATGATCGACCAGAGACGGGGACAGGACTGCCACCGCGACGTGACGCATGACAACGGCTCCGGCAAGTGAAGCTGGAGCCGCGAGCCACTAGCGTCCGCAGCAGGACGCTCCTGACTAAGCCGATCGGCGGTCGAGACCGACGAGCTCCGCCTCGAAATAATCATGACAACCAGGACGCAGCACGAGCAGGTCCCAGACCGCCGCTCGGTGACATAGCCCCAGCTCCCGGCTGTGAGGTCAGGCGGGGAAGACTCCCAACAGCATCCAGAGGGCGATCACGAGGCAGGACTGGCGAGCACTGCGGACTCCTTGCTCTTCACTCTCGATCTCTTCAGCTCTCGAAAGTGCAGGCGACGGCCCTAAGCTTAACAGGGCAACCCGGGCCCGTCTGTTCAATTCCGCTCATCGCCGGTGGATCGCGAGCGTGTCGCCGATCTGGGACTTGCGGGACGTCCTGGTGGCGTCCTTGCTTTTCAGGGCTCGTGCTAAGATGAGCCTCGGGCAGACGTAAGCGGAGCGATCCTCCGGCTCTGTGAGAATCGAGGCCCGAAGGGGGAAGTCATGCGGAGCGACGCGGCTCTCGCCTTCGATCCCAAGGCGTTCCTCACGAGGATCGAGACCGGAAAGACGACGCGGGCCTATCGGAACAGGCAGGTCGTCTTTTCCCAAGGGGACGCAGCCGATGCCGTGTTCTTCGTACAGAGCGGCAAGGTCAAGCTCACGGTCGTTTCCACGCGAGGAAGGGAAGCCGTCATCGGCATCCTGGAGCGAGGGAGCTTCTTCGGCGAAGGCTGCCTGGCGGGCCAACCGCTCCGCATGTCCACCGCATGCGCGATTCAGCCGTCCAGCGTCGTCCGGGTGGGCAAGAGCACGATGGTCCGCGTGCTCCATGAAGACCCGGAGTTCGCGGAGCTCTTCACTGCGTATCTGCTGTCTCGCAACGTTCGGATCGAAGAGGACCTGGTGGACCAGCTCTTCAACTCCAGCGAGAAGCGGCTCGCCCGGATTCTCCTGCTGCTCGCGCACTTCGGCAAGGAACCGAGACCGGAGACGCGTCATTGCGAAGATAAGCCAGGAGACGCTTGCCGCCATGGTCGGCACGACGCGTTCGAGGGTGAGCCACTTCATGAATCGGTTCAGGAAGATGGGCTTCATCCACTACAACGGCGGCCTACAGGTCCATAGCGGCCTCCTTACTGTCGTGCTTCGCGATTGAAGTCGGCGCAGGCGCCCACCGGCACCCCGAATCTCAGGCGACGGTACGATGACCCGAGTGACCCTGATCCCGACGCTCGAGGACATCGAGGCGGCGCGCGAGCGCATCCGCGGCATCGCGATGCGCACGCCGCTCGTCCGCCTCAACGTGCCCGAGGCGCCGACCGAGATCTACCTGAAGCTCGAGAGCCTGCAGCCGATCGGCTCGTTCAAGATCCGCGGCGCCGCGAACGCGATGGCACGCCTCGCGCCGGAGGAGCTCGCGCAGGGCGTGCTCACGGCCTCTGCGGGCAACATGGCCCAGGGCGTCGCGTGGTGCGCCCGCGCGCGCGGGATCCCCTGCACCGTGGTCGCGCCGGAGACGGCGCCCGCCACCAAGATCGCGGCGATCGAGCGGCTGGGCGGCCGCGTGATCAAGGTCCCGTTCGAGCGCTGGTGGGAGACCTTCGAGACGCGCCGCTATCCCGGCGTCGAGGGCACGTTCATCCACGCGTTCGACGATCCCCACGTGATGGCCGGCAACGGCACGATCGGGCTCGAGGTGCTCGAAGACCTGCCAGCGGTCGCCGCGATCGTCGTGCCCTGGGGCGGCGGGGGCCTCACCTGCGGCATCGCGGCCGCGGTCCGCGCGCGGCGGCCCGAGTGCCGCGTCTTCGCCGCGGAGGTCGAGACTGCGGCTCCATTCTCCGCCGCACTCGCGGCCGGAGAGCCGCGGGCCGTCGCCTACCAGCCTTCGTTCGTGGACGGGATCGGCAGCAAGATCGTCTTCGCGTCGATGCTCGAGCGCTCCCGCGGGCTCGTCGAGGGTGCCCTGGTCGCGACGCTCGCCGAGGTCCAGTCGGCGGTCCGGTTGCTCGCCGAACGCAACCGCGTCGTGGCGGAGGGCGCGGGCGCCTGCCCCGTGGCCTGTGCGCTCTCGGGCCGCGCGGGAGCGGGGCCGATCGTGTGCATCGTGTCCGGCGGCAACATCGACCTCGACCGCTTCGCGTCGCTCGTCGCCCCGGCCCGACCCTAGGGCCGTTTTCGCGCGCCCGAGCCTGCTCGTCGTCACGCAGGCCGAGCGTGACGCCGCGGAGCGCCGTGCGGATCGCCACACCCGTCTCGATCAGCGCGTGGCAATCCGCCGCTCCTGGCGACATCCCGGTGACGCGCGCCGACGGCGTAGGCCACGCTGACACCGCGCGTGGGTGCCCCATTCAAGCACACGCTTTCACAGGCGACTTACAGGCTGCTGACACCGCTCGTGCGCGAAGCGTTCTCTAATGGACGGCCAAGGAGACGAAATGAAGAACACGCGATTGGAGACCTTGTCCTTCCTGCTCACGCTCACGCTCACGCTCGCGCCCGCGCCCGCGGCCGCCGCGCGCCACCGAGAGGCAAGACACGAGATCGTCGTCTTCGGCGGAGTCTCGCTGCTCGACGCCAGCGGCTCCGGCCAGAACCAGATCTTCCCGCTCGACCGTACGACGCCGGTCGGAAGCCGCTTCGGTTTCGGCCGCAACCCGTTCCCGCTGCCGATCCCGCTCCCGCCGGTGAGCTTCTCGACCGCGAGCGCGATCGGATCGAGCGCGCTCTTCGGCGCGCGCTACACGCGCCAGATCAAGGACCGCCTCGGTCTGGAGGCGGACCTCACGGTCGCGCCGAGCCACGAGATCGAGACGCGCGGCAGCGGCTGCATCGGCGACCTCTGCTTCGGCGAGAGCGGCTCGCGCGACCTCGAGGGACGCGGCCGGGGCTTCGGCCGCGGGGTGGCCTTCGGCGGCCGCAACGTCAACGCCTGGCACTACGGCGCGGGGCTCGCCTACGAGCTCACGCGCGGCGACGTGCGGCCGGTCCTGATCCTCGGCGCGGGAGGCGTGACCTGGGACGGCGCGCGCGAGGCCGGGACCGACTTCGTGTTCCGCTTCGGCGCGGGCCTCAAGATCCTGTTCGGGCGCGTCGGCGCCCGCGTCGACGTCGTCGATCACCTGGTGCTCGACCAGTTCCTCACGAAGGACACCGAGCACGACGTCCACGCGACGGCGGGGCTGCTCGTGCGCTTCTAGCAAGCGCCGATCAGCCGGCCTTTTCCGGCGCTGCGCCCGGCCCGTGGCCGACGATGAGCCGCGCGCTCCTGTCGTAGGTGATGTAGGCCCAGGCCCACTCGAGCAGCACCATGAGCCGGCTGCGGAACCCGATCAGGAAGAAGATGTGGATCCCGAGCCACGCGAGCCACGCGACGACGCCGGAGAGGTGCAGCTTGCCGATCATGGCCACTCCGCGCCGCCGTCCGATCGTGGCGAGCGAGCCCTTGTCGCGATAGCGGAAGGCCGCGAGCGGCTCGCCGCGCAGCGCCCGCGCCACGTTCGCCGCGGCGTGATCGCCCATCTGCATCGCGGCCGGAGCGACGCCCGGCACCGGCGTGCCGTCCGCCTGCTCGAGCGACGCGAGGTCGCCGATCACGAAGGCCTGCGGGTGGCCCGGCACCGTGAGGTCCGGCTGCACGCGGACGCGGCCCGCCCGGTCCAGCGGCGTGCCGAGCGAGCGCGCGAGCGGCGAGCCCTGCAGCCCCGCGGCCCAGATCACCGTCCGCGCGCTGAGCTGATCGGCGCCGATCTGCACGCCGGCGTGAGAGACGCCGCTCACGCGCGAGCTGGTCCAAACCTGCACCCCCAACGCCTCGAGCTGCAGCTGGGCGCGCTCCGACAGGTCCTCCGAGTACGCCGGCAGCACGCGCGGGCCCGCCTCGATCAGCACGATGCGCGCGCTGGCCGGATCGATGCGCCGGAACTGGCGCGCGAGCGTATGGCGCGCGATCTCGCCGAGCGCGCCCGCCATCTCGACACCCGTCGGCCCGCCGCCGATCACGGCGAACGTGAGCCAGGCCCGGCGGGCCTCGGCGTCCTCCTCGCGCTCGGCCTGCTCGAACGCGAGCAGGATCCGCCGGCGGATCTCGAGTGCCTCCTCGATCGTCTTCAGGCCCGGCGCTTGCGGCTGCCACTCGTCGTGGCCGAAGTAGAAGTGCGTCTCGCCCGTCGCGAGGATCAGATAGTCGTAGGCGAGCTCCACTGCGTCGAGGCGAACGCGCTTCGCGGCGAGGTCGACGGCCGTGACGTCCCCGAGCAGCACTCGCGTCGCGCGCTGCCGGCGCAGGATGTGGCGGATCGGCGCCGCGATCTCCGCGGGGGACAGCCCCGCCGTCGCCACCTGGTAGAGCAGCGGCTGGAACACGTGGTGGTTCTTGCGGTCGACGAGCGTGACGTCGACCGGCAGCCGCCCGAGCGCGCGGGCTGCCGTGAGGCCGCCGAAGCCGCCGCCGATCACGACGACGTGAGGCCGGCTCATGGGGTTCGCCTCCATTCTATCGGCGCCCGGCGCGGTGCGAGCGCGTTGCGCGTGCGGTGAGCGTCGGCTAGATTCGCTCTTTCGGGAGGTTTCGAGTGGAAGCGAGCGCGGGTCGACGAATCGGAGCGGCCCTGGTGCTGTGCGCGCTGGCGGCTCTCGTCGCCGGCCTGCTGCTGGGCCAGCACTACGGCGAGCCCCGCGCCGTCGCCACCGTGAGCCAGGCGTGCGGCGAGGGCGAATCGAGCGGGTGCGACCAGGTCGCGCAGAGCGGCTGGTCGCGCGTGGGCGGCTTCCCCGTCGCGGCCTGGGGGCTCGCCTTCTATCTCTCGCTCGGCGTGCTGCTGCTCCTCGCCCTCGTCACCCCGGCCGAGCTGCGGCCGGCGCTCGCGCTCGTGGCGCTCGGCGCGCTCGGAGCCGCGCTGCTCGCGGACCTGGCCCTGCTCGCCGTGCAGGCGTTCGCGATCCACGCCTTCTGCTGGTTCTGCATCCTGACGTACGTGCTGGGCGGCCTGGCGTTCGCCGCGCTCCTTCCCGCGCGCCGCGCGGCGGGAGCGGCCGGAGCGCTGCTCGCGCGGCCCGAAGGCCGCATAGCACTCGCGGGCGCCGTGGCGGGCGCGCTCGCCATTCTCGCGTTCGTATTTGCCGCCAACACCACGCTGCGCCACCGCGCGGCCGCCCGCACCGCGGGCCTGCTGGGGGCGCCGGCGCCCGCCACGCCGGCCTCCGACACGCCGCCGTCCGCCGCTGCAGCTGCGGCGACGCCGACCGCCGAGCTGGCGCCCGCGGGCACGGGCGCTGCCGCCGGCGGGGTGAAGGACGCCGCCTACTGGCGCGAGCAGGCGCAGAAGCTCCAGGCGACGCTCGACGACCCGCACAAGCTCGAGGAGTACTTCTCGGCCAAGGCGCAGCGCGATCACGACGCCGCTCCCATCGCGCAGATCGACCTCGCGAACACGCCGATGCGCGGCCCGGCGGACGCGCCGGTGACCGTGGTCGAGTACTCGGACTTCCTATGCCCCTACTGCCGGCAGCTCGCGCAAGCGCTCGCCGGCTTCGCGCCGCAGGCCGGGGGCCGGATCAAGATCTATTTCAAGAACTACCCGCTCGAGGCCTCATGCAACCCGAAGCTCCAGCGTTCGATCCACACGGGCTCGTGCGCGCTCGCGCTCGGAGGCCTGTGCGCACAGTACCAGGGCAAGTTCGACGCCTATCACGACCGCGTCTTCGCGACCGAGATGCACAGCGCGCAGACGTCGGACGTCGTCAGGCTCGCGGGAGAGGCGGGCCTGAACCCTTCGGCGATGGAGGGCTGTCTCGACGACCCCAAGACGAAGGCCGCGCTCGCCGCACAGGTCGCCGAGGGCAACCGCCTGGGAATCACGTCGACGCCCACCGTCTACATCGACGGCAAGAAGCTGCCCCAAATCAACTACTTCGTGGCGATCGTCGACAAGGAAGCCCGCAAGAAGGGTTCTCCGCCCCTCGCCTCCGCCGGACACTGAAGCGGCATTGTGTCCCCCGTCGCTTGACCCGGCCCCGTTGCACGGCTAGCCTCGCGAGCGCGGTATGCGACTCGACGCCTGGTTGAGACAGCAGCACTCACCCGCCGAGCGGCTGCGGCTGGTGGAGCGTCTGGCTCAGGCGCTGAACACGGTCCACGACCGCGGCGAGATGCTGGCGGCGCTCGCGCCCGAGCGCGTCGAGGTCGGCGGCGACATGAAGGTCGACCTCGGCCCCGCCATGCGGGGCCGGCCTGAGCCAGGCTACTCGGCGCCCGAGGTGCTCGAGGGGGGTCCGCCCTCGACGGCGGCCGACATCTACGCGGCCGGCGCCCTCTGCTGGGAGATCCTGGTCGGCCAGCCGTGCGGCGAGGCGCCGCGACCGCTGCTCGACGTCGTCTCGGACCTGCCCCGCGAGCTCGCCAACAGCGTGATGGGCTGCCTCGAGAAGTCGCCGGACTGGCGCCCGAAGGACCTGACGTACCTCGCCCAGCTCGCGGCGGCTCAGCAGAAGGTCGGGCGTGCGCCCAGCGAGCCCCCACCGACGGTGTCGACTCCGGCGCGCGGTGTCCCCGCCCCCGCGCGAAGCGCGGCGCGCCTGGCCCCGGCCCCGCGGCGCGAGTCGCGGAGCCAGCTGCCGCTCTTCCTCGCCGCGACGCTGCTGGTCGCCGCCGCCGGCGCCAGCTACTATTTCTGGCTGCGCCCCGCGAGCGCGCAGCCTCCGCCGACGGCACGCGCCACGCCTACGCCGGCCGCAACGGTCGCGCCGGACGTCACCGCCACGCCCACGCCGGCTCCGGTCGCGACGCCCTCGGCCACGCCGCCGCCCGTCGCAACCGCCGCCGTCGCGACGCCGACTCCGCCGCCGGTCCGCACGGTCGCGACACCGCCGCCCGCCTCGGCGCCCGTGACCACGCCGACGCCGAACGCGAGCGCCGCCGCGGTTTCGACGCCTGCCCCCGCAGCCGTAGCCCAGGCGGCAGCGGCTCCCGAGACGGCGGCGCCAGCCGTCGAGCCTGCGTCGCTCTCCACGGTCTCGCCGCTCTCGATGAAGCGAGGCGGCCGCGTGCTGCTCGACATTCGCGGCGCCGGACTGCGCGCCGACCAGCACGTGCAGATCCTGCCGATCAAGGACGCCCCGCGCGGCATCAGCGTCGTGCGCCAGAAGTGGGCGAACGCGAACCTGGTGACGGTGCTGCTCGAGCTCGACGCGAACGTGACGCCGACCGCCTACGCGATCACGCTCGAGAGCGCGAACGGCGAGCGCACCAACCCCCTCCACATCACGGTTACGAAGTAACGCCATGGGGGGCACGGGGGGCGATCAGCCCCCCGATAGCTCAGTCCAGCCCGTCGAGCTTCCTTCTTTCGGTCCGTCTGGTCCGTCTGGTCCGTCTGGTCCGTCTAGTCCGTCTAGTCGGTCTAGCCCGATTAGTCCGTTAGCCCGTTTAGCCCGCCCAGTCCGTCCGTTCGTTTCCTGTGGAAATCCCTGTCGAAATCCTGCGCGCGCTTTGTGCGTCCCCTGTGGATTGGCTGTTGTTCCGTTGCGGAACAACTGTGGATCGAGTCGACGCGTTACCTTTCGTGACTCGTTCCGGAACGAGTGACGCCGCCGACGACCGCGCCGCCGACTACTCGATCGGTTCCGGCGAGAGCGACGTCGTGACGCGCGAGAAGCGCGCCGGGTCGAACTCCTTCAGCAGCCGCTTGCCCGTGCGGCTCGACGTCTCGGCCACGTGCTCCTTCAAGAGCTGCTGCACCTCGGCTGCGCCCGCCGCGTCGAGCGGCTCGGCACGCACGTACTGGCGATTGAGCCGCGAGCCGTCGAGGTCGTAGAGGTAGACGCGCCCGCCGGTGAGCCCGGCGCCGAGGTTGAACCCGACGGGGCCGAGCACGAGCGCGACGCCTCCCGTCATGTACTGGAACGCGTTCGCCTCGACGCCTTCGACGACGATCCGCGGGCCCTCGCCCTCGTGGCTCTTGCGCAGGCAGATCCCGAAGCGGTTGCCGCCGCGGCCGGCGATGTAGGCGCGCCCGGCGCGGGCGCCGTACGCGAAGGTGTTGCCGACGACGGTGAGCTCGTCCGACGCGCCTTCCGGAACCACCACGAGCTTGCCGCCGTAGGCGGCGGTAAACGCCGAGTCGGCGGCGACGCCCTTCAGGTAGAGCTCCATGCCGGTGACCGCGTAGGCCCCGTAGTAGTGCCCCGCGGCGCCCTTGTGGCGGAAGACGAGCTTGCCCTTCGCGAGGCCGGCGTCGCCGCGGCAGCGCGCGACGATCCCCGCGGCACCCACGCCGACGCAGCGGTCGCTGTTGGTGAGCGCCGCCTCGACCAGGACCTCCTCGCCGGCGAGCGCGCGCTTCGCGCCCGTCTCCTCCGCCTCGCGGCGCGGCGGCGAGAAGCGGCGGCGCTGCTCGGAGTCGTCGCGCTCCTCGGACTGCGCGGGCGGCGCGCCCACGATGTGGCCGACGTCGAGCAGCGCGGCCTTGCCGTCGAGGTCCTCGCGCTTGCGCAGCAGGTCGCGGCGCCCGATCACGTCCTCGAGCCGCGTGATGCCGTTCGCGGCCATCAGCTCGCGCAGCTCCTCGGCGACGTGGCGCAGCAGCCGCGTGGCGTGCCGGCTCTTGCCGCTGAAACGCGCCACGAGCAGCGGGTCCTGCGTCGCGACCCCGACGCGTGCAGCCCTGGCGGCGCTTGCCGGTCGTGTCCCCCGGCTGCGGGCCCGCCATGTGGCACTGGCGCAGCATCGAGCAGCCGATCGACATCAAGAGCGACGTGCCGAAGCCGATGCGGTCGGCGCCGAGCAGCATCAGCTTGAGCGCGTGCTCGCCCGTGAGCACGCCGCCGTCGACGCTCAGCTCGACGCGCTCGCGGACGCCCTCCTCGACCAGCATGTCCTGGACGCCGGCAGCACCGCGGCCACCGGCACGCCGCCGTGCTTCTGGTCGACGCGCTTGGCGGCGCCCGTGCCGCCGCAGCCGTCCGAGATGTGGAGGCGGTTGGCGCCGGCGTTCACGCCGCCCATGCAGGCCATCTCGACGCCGTGCGTCGCCACGAACTTGAGCGCGGCGCGCACGTCGGGATTGAGGTGCCGCCAGCTCTCGACCATCAGCTTGACGTCCTCGATCGAGTAGAGGTTGTGGTTCACGGGCGGCGAGACCAGCTCGTAGCCCGGCTCGCAGCCGCGCTGGTGCGCGATGCGCGGCGCCACCTTCTTGCCCGGCAGCTGCCCGCCCTTGCCGGGCTTGGCGCCCTGCGCGAACTTGACCTCGGCCTCGGTTGCGCGCGCCGCGGTCATCGGCGTCACCGTGAAGCGCGCGCCCGCGTACTGGATGCTGCGGTTGCCGTCGGGCCCGCCGATGCGCGTCTTGTCGAAGCCGCCCTCGCCCGAGTTGGCGATCGGGCCCGACGCCCGGCGGCACCTTCACTCCCGCCTGCTTGAACTTCTTCAGGCAGTAGCGGTGGAGCACGTTCATCGAGCGCGCGACCGCGCGGTGCGCGGGCTCCGAGAGCGCGCCCTCGCTCATGCCCGGGGCCATGAAGCGCCACAGCACGTGCTCCTCGGCCTCGACCTCGCTCGATCGCGACTTGGCTCGTCGTGCGGCACGACCTGCAGCAGGTCGAGGACCGTCAGCGGCGCGCGCTCGTTCACGGTGTGCGCGTAGCTCGCGTAGGCCTCGTGCGAGCCGGCGGGACGTCCTTGCCGCGCGCGGCGTAGCCCGAGGCCGCGTGCAGCGTGCGCACGACGTCCGGGCTGTTGGCGTGAGGGCGCGCCGCGTTCCGGTAGCGGAACTCGCCCGCGTCGACGAGCTCGGCCTTCGCTCCGTCCTGGAAGGCCTCGGCGTGGAAGCAGAGCCACTCGCGGTCGAGCCGCTCGGGGCCGATGCCGCCGAGGTGGCGGGCCACGCCCGGGAACTCGGTGCGCAGCCACGCCGGGTCGAGCCCGACCGCCTCGATCAGCTTGGCGCCGCAGTAGGCCGAGGCCGGCGTCACGCCCATCATCGACATCGCCTCGACGAAGCCGCCGCGCAGGCCCTTCAGGTACGTCTTCTCGCGCTCGCCCGCGCTCAGGCAGCCGAGCCACGGGCACAGCGCGTCGGCGCCCACCGAGACGAGCAGCGCCGCGTGGTGGATGTCCCAGACCGCCGCGTCCGCCACGAGCCCGACGCGGTGGCGCAGGCCCGCCTTGACGAGCGCGTCGTGCAGCCGGCTCGCGGCGCGCAGCACCGGCACGGAGGCGTGCGCCTCGTCGACGCCGCGATCCGAGAGCACGAGCACCGCCGCGGGAACGGCGCGCTCCAGCCCACGCGCGACCACCTGCTCGAGGGCGGCCTCGAGGCCCTCCGGCCCCCCCGCCGCCTCGAACAGCAGCGTGAGCCGCTCGACGCCTTCGAGCTTCTCGAGCGCCTCGAGCTCGCTCATCGAGAGGATGCGCTCCGGCAGCATGTAGACGGGCCCGTTCTCCGGCCGCCCCTTGCCGCTCTTCTTGCTGGGCTGCCAGAGCCCCGAGCGGTCTCCGAGCGCGACGCCGGTCTCGAACACCCACGCGTCGCGGATCGGGTCGATCGGCGGGCTCGTCTCCTGCGCGAAGCGCAGCTTGAAGTGCTCCTCGAGCCGGCGCGGCAGGTGGTCGAGCATCGCCGCGGGCGGCGTGTCGTCGCCCATCGAGCCCACCGCGGGCTTGCCGGTGCCCGCGAGCGCCGCGAGCAGGACGTTCTCGTCCTCGCGCGTCATGCCGAACGCCACCTGCAGCCGTCGCAGGTCCGCGCGGCGGCACGAGCGGCGCCTGCTCGGCGGCCTCGACCACCACGCGCCGCTGCGGCTGGGGGAACTTCTGACCCGAGACCAGGCGGTGCACGTCGTCCGTCTGCAGCACGTCGCCGTTCTTGAGGCTCACGACGACGGTGTCTCCGGGGCCGAAGATCCGCTGCGTCTCGACCTTGCCGAGGTCCTCGGTGCCGGTGATCTCGCTCGCGGCGAGCGCGTAGTCGCGCGTCGTCAGCAGCCAGAGCGGCCGCAGGCCGTTCCTGTCGAGGTGCGCGACCGCCTCGTCGCCGTCGCAGGCGACGATCGCCGCGGGACCGTCGCACGCGCCCAGGAAGACGCTCATCGCCTCGTGGAAGGCGGTCAGCCGGTCGCTCGCCGCGGCGAGGCTCGGCGCCTCGGGCAGGAGCGCCAGGATCGCCTGCGGCAGGCTCAGGCCGCCCGTGAGCAGCGCGATGATCATGTCGTCGAGGTTGGCGGTGTCCGAGCCGCCCGCGCAGATGATCGAGCGCACGCGCTTGCCGATCTTCTTGAGCCGCGGGTGCCGCTCGACCAGCAGGCTCACGAGGTCGGGGCCGATCGCCTCCATCCAGGCGACGTTGCCCTTGATCGTCGAGATCTCGCCGTTGTGCCCGAGCGCCCAGAACGGCTGCGCGCGGCGCCAGGCGGTCGTGGTGTTGGTGCTGTAGCGGCTGTGGAACAGCACGAAGCGCGAGGCGTAGTGCGGGTCGCGCAGGTCCGGGTAGAGCTGCCCGATCTTCGACAGCTCCGCCAGGCCCTTGTAGACCACGGTGCGGTTCGAGAGGCTCGCGATCGAGAAGTCGGCGCCGACCTCTTCGGCTCAGCACCTCGTCGAGCGCGAGGCGCAGCAGGTACCGGCAGGCGAGCCAGCCGTCCTCGGAGAGCCCTGCCGGCCGGCGGAAGAGCGCCTGGCGCACGACCGGCGCCGTGCGGCGGCCGCGGCCCCGGCCGGCAGCGCGTCGAGATCGACCGGCACGTCGGCCCAGCCCAGCACGTCGGCCTCGGCGAGCGCCGCCAGCTCCTCGACGCGCTTGACGCAGCGGCGGCGCGGCACGGCGTCGAACGGCAGGAAGAACATGCCGAGCGCCACGTCGCGCTGCGCGACCAGCCGGACGTGGTCCGGGAAGCGGTCGAGCAGCAGCGGCCACGGGATGTCGAGCAGCAGGCCCGCGCCGTGGCCGGGCGCGCCGCGGTGGTCGAACTGCCGGCAGAGGTCGAGCGCGATGTCGATCAGCCGGCGCTCGGCGACCCCCTGGCGCGAGGCCAGGAAGCCCATGCCGCACGCGTCCCGCTCGTCGTCGACACTGCGCGGGAGTCGCTGGTCTGGGTCCACTGGCCTCGTGAAACAGCGAGAATATGAACGACGGGGCCGCGGGTCAACGAGGATCGTCAGGATATTGCATCATGCGGCCGATTCGCGACCTCGATCGCACTTGAAGCGCGGGGCTCAGGGCATGCCGGCGGGGATCGGCCGGCTGTTCTGCCGCAGCCAGTAGCGCTCGACCTCGGCCATCAGCTCGACGAAGTGCTCGTAGCTGCCCGGCTTGACGAGGTAGCTGTTCGCGTGGAGACGATAGGCCTTCACCATGTCGCCCTCCGCGCGCGAGGTCGTGAGCACGACGCAGGGGATGTCCGCGAGATCGGGCGACGACTTGATCTCCCGCAGCACCTCGAGGCCGTCGATGCGGGGCAGCCGCAGGTCGAGCAGGATGAGGTGCGGCCGGTCCGGCGAATCGGGCGCCTCGCACCGGTGCAGGTAGGCGAGCGCCGCCTCGCCGTCCTCGACGTGCACGAGCTCGATCTTGGCGCGGCACTGGTCGAGCCCTCGCTTCACGAGCTCGGCGTGGTCGAGATCGTCCTCGACCAGCAGGATCCGAAGCGGGCCGCGGCCGTCTTCGCCCTCGGTCACTTGCATGTGATACCACCCCGGCGGGCCGGCGTAAAGTCCTGGAGCCAGATAGGATGGCGTGCGTGAACGAGAGCGTGGACGAGCGCGGAACGCACGGCGCAGGCGCCCGCGGCGGATACTTTGTGGTTGGTCGCCGCCGTCGCCGCGCTCAACGTCCTTGCGTACGTCGATCGCCAGCTGCTCGTGGCGGTCGCGCCTCTCCTCATCGCCGACCTCGGCCTGTCGCGCGCGCAGATCGGCGCGCTCGTCGGCGGCACGTTCATCGTCGTTTTCGCGTTCGGATCGCTGCTGGTCGGCGTCCTGGCCGATCGATACAACCGACCGCGGCTCATCGCTTTGGGACTGGCCGTCTGGAGCGCCGCGACGGCCCTCACGTCCACCGCCGGCGGCCTCGCCTCGCTCGCGTTCTGGCGCGTGCTCGTGGGCGCCGGCGAGGCCGGACTGCCGGCGACAGCGCTGTCGATGATGAGCGACCGCGTCGCGGGCCGGCACCTGGCCGTCGCGACGAGCCTCTATTACGCGGGCGTCCCGGTCGGCTTCGCGCTGAGCTTCGCGCTTTCGGGGGCGATAGCGCCTCGGCTGGGATGGCGCGCCTGCTTCCTGCTGCTCGGCCTGGGCGGCCTCGCGTGCGCGCTCTTCGTCCTGCGCCTCGCCGACCCGCCTCGCCGCGGCAGGCGCGCGACGGGTTCGCGGGGGCCGGGCCTCGCCTCGGCGCTGCGCGAGCGGCCGATGGTCGTGGTCCTCACCGTCGCGGCCACGCTCCTCGTGTACGCGAGCGCGTCGTCCCAGCACATCATCACCTGGCTGGTGTCCGAGCGTGGCTTTCCCTATTCGCGCGCGGCGTTCCTCTCGGCGGGGGTGATCCTCGCGGCCGGCCTGCTCGGCAGCCTGGCGATCGGAGCGCTCGCGGATCGTGCGCTACGGCTCCATCCCGCGGGACGGCTGCTCGTGCTCGCCGGCGTGAGCGCGGTCGGGCTCGCGGCCGCGGCCGCCTTCTACACGCTGCCGCCGGCATCGTCGGCCTTCTTCATCTCCTGGTTCGTGGCGCAGGCCTACCTGCTCGGCTGGTATGGCTCGCTGGTGGCGGCCGTCGCCGAGCGCGCGCCGGCCGAACGGCGCGCGAGCGTCCTCGGCTTCCTGCTCCTCGCCCTCAACCTCCTGGGCGTCGCGACCGGCCCTTTCGTCACCGGGCTCCTCGCGGATCGGAGCAGCCTGACGCAGGCGCTCCTCTGGAGCCTGGCGCCCGCCGTGCTCGGCACGCTGATCCTCGCGGCCGCCTTCGCGTCCGAGTGGCGTGCGGCGCGGCACGCGCCAAACGGCTGAGCGCGTCATGCTACGCTTCGGGCTCCGTCGCAAGGAGGACCGCATGACCCTCGGATCGGCCGCCCGCCGGACCCTCGCTTCCTGCCTGTTCGTCGCGGCGGTCGCGGCGGCTCTCGCGGCAGCGCGCGCGGCCGAGGCGCAAGAGCAGCCGAAGACGCGAGCGCGTCACGACGGGGGCCGAGTACGGCGCGGGCGGCTTCCACAGGGCGATGCTCGGCTCGTCCTATCGGGATCTCTGGACGACGCCGGTCGTGCTGCCCGTGCTCGACCTCTCGAAGGAGGGCGGCGGCGGGCTGAAGCCGGTGCGGCGCGTGGGCGGCCAGCAGACGAAGGGCCTGGCGCTCGTGGGCAACGACGGACGCGCCTACACCTTCCGCGGCGTCGAAAAGGACCCGTCGAACATCCTGCCGGAGGAGCTGCACGACACCTTCGTCGAGGACCTGCTGCGCGACCAGATGGCGGCGCAGCACCCGGCGGGCGCGCTGATCGCGGACGAGCTCGTCGAAGGCGGCGGGCGTCCCGACCGTCCCGGTCCGCTTCGTGGTGTTGCCCGACGACCCGGCGCTCGGCGAGTTCCGCGACGTCTTCAAGGCGGCTGCCCGGCACCTTCTCGGAGTACCCGACCGCCGCGACGGCGGCGCATCCGGGCTTACGAAGGCGCCACCGAGATCGTCGACCACCTGACGCTCTTCGCGAAGCTCGCCGAGAGCCCGGACGACCTGGTCGCGCTCCGCGAGTACCTGCGCGCGCGCCTCTTCGACGTGTTCATCTCGGACTTCGACCGCCACCGGAAGCAGTGGCGCTGGATGCGGCAGCCGGGCGACGCGCTGTGGCACCCGATCCCCGAGGACCGCGACCAGGCCTTCGCCCGCTACGACGGCTTCCTCGTCCGCATGGTGGCGAGGGTCGTACCCCAGGTTCGCGACTTCGGCACCAACTACGACCGCATCTTCGGGCTCACCGTACAACGGCCGCGAGCAGGACCGCTGGCTGCTCGTCGGGCTGCCGCGCGAGGCGTGGCACGCGGAGGCCGCAGACGCTGCAGGCGGCTTTCACCGACGAGGTGCTCGAGCGCGCCGCACGCCGGATGCCGGACGAGTGGTACAAGATCGACGGCGCGCGGCTGGTGGCGGCGCTCAAGCAGCGCCGCGCGGACCTCGTCAAGGAAGCCGACGTCTTCTACGAGTTCCTCGCCCACCAGGCGGACGTGCAGGCGACGAACGCGCCCGAGCTCGCGCGCGTGAAGCGCCAGGCCGACGGCGGCGTCGAGATCCAGGTGGCGCGTCTCGGAGCGGCGGGGCGCCGGAGGCGCCCTACTTCGACCGGCTCTTCAAGAAGGGCGAGACCGACGACATCCGCGTCTACCTGCGCGGCGGCGACGACAAGATCGAGGTCGAGGGGCCGTCGGGCGGGATCAAGGTCCGCGTGATCGGCGGGAAGGGCAACGACCTGCTCGACGACGCGAAGACCGGCGGCACGAAGTTCTACGACTCGCTCGGCGACAACAAGGTCGTCGAGGGATCCGGCACCTCCTGGGACAAGCGGCCCTACAGCGCGCCGCCGGGACCGGAGGGCGCGCCGTGGATCCCGCCGCGCGACTGGGGCCGCGACAAGTTCTGGGTCCCCTGGCTGAGCTACGGCACGGACGAGGGCGTCTTCCTCGGCGCCGGGATCACGACCGTCGGCTACGGCTTCCGCAAGCACCCGTGGGCCGACCAGCAGACGCTCCGCGCAGGGTGGGCCTTCGGCGCGAAGCAGCCGAAGGTCGACTACCGCGGCGAGTTCCGAAGGGCCGACTCCGGCGTCCGCTTCGGCCTGCGCGCGTACTACTCAGGCCTCGAGATCCTGCGCTACTACGGCTTCGGCAACGAGACCGTCAACGTCGAGGACGACGAGTTCTACAAGCTGAGCCAGCGCCAGACGGTGTTCGTGCCGAGCCTGACGTGGCCGCTCGCCGGGTCGCTCGACCTGACGCTCGCGCCCGTGCTGCAGTACGCGCAGACCCAGGTCCAGGCCAACCTCGTGACCCTGGAGAACCCCTACGGCACCGGCGACTTCGGCCAGGTCGGGGGCTGGGCGCGGCTCAGGCTCGACACGAGACGCGGCATGAACCGAACGGCCGGCGGCAAGGCCGCCTTGCCGTCCGTCTTCGGCGCCGCCGGCTACCCGGTGAGCGGCGTGTACGTCGAGGCGATCGGCACCGTGTTCCCCAAGGCCTGGGACGTCGAGAAGACCTACGGCTGGGTCGAGGGCGAGGCCGCCGGCTTCTGGACCGCGGGCGACCGCGGACGCGCGACGCTCGCGGTGCGCGCCGGCTCGAAGCACATGTTCGGCAGCTACCCGTTCTTCAACGCCGCGGTGGTCGGGGGCGGCGGCTTCTTCTCGGGGCTCGACGCGGTGCGCGGCCTGCACCCCAACCGCTTCATCGGCGACACCTCGCTCTACGGCAACGCCGAGCTGCGGCTGTTCCTGTCCCGCTTCTTCGTGGCGCTGCCCGGCGAGTGGGGCCTCTTCGGCTTCGGCGACGTCGGACGCGTCTGGCTCGAGGGCGAGACCTCCGACACCTGGCACCCGAGCTGGGGCGGCGGCATCTGGATCGGCCTGCTCTCGCGCGCCAACTCGATCGCCTTCACGGTCGCCAAGAGCGACGAGCGGACGGCCTTCTACATTCGAGCCGGCTTCAGCTTCTGAGTCGAAGGCCGGCGCGATAGAAGGGCCACAGGGCGACGGTCATCAGGACGTGCGCCACGTCGTTGTGGTTGAAGTGGGCGTGAGGCGCCCAGCCGGCGCGCTGGACGACGAGACCCGCGCCGACGAGCGCCAGCCCGAAAGCCATCGGAGCGGCTAGCGTCGCACGCGCCGAAGCACTCCCCGCGACGAGCGCCAGCAGCGACACGATCCAGAAGGCGCCGGCCCACACCGCGTAGCGCGTCAGCGGCGCGGCGAAGAGAAGGCCGAGCTGCGCGGTCAGCACCAACGCGACCACCACGAGCGCGAGCTTCCGGGGGGCGCCCTCGAGAACGTGGCAGCCGCGCCCGCGACGAGGAGCGCGCCGCAAAGCGCCGCGGCCATCAGGCAGCCGGTCCAGAGCGCCGCCTCGAGCGGACCAGGCAACGACGCCCGGAAGCCGTGCACGGTTCCGCCGCCGGCGGCTGCGGCCGCACCGACCAGGAACGCGGCCGCCCAGAGCCGGCGCGCGAGCGCGCCCGCTGACGCGCCGGCCCAGAGCCGCGCCCCGAGAACGAAGGCGGCGGCCGCGAGCAGGTAGTCGGTCAGTAAGGTGCCGGGCTCGGAGATCGCCACGCCCTGCCGTTCTCGCGATGACTCAGTCGGTCGCCCGACTCGCCTTCGCCGCGGGCAGCGGGCGCAGCGACACCTGGCCCTGGCGGGAGAGGTCGATCGACTCGCCGAGGATGCGCGCGGCCTCCTGCGGCGCGTGGAAGCCCGTCGAGTTCTCGGCCTCGACGAAGTCGAGGTAGAACTGCGCCTTGCCGCTGCAGCTCGCGCGCGCGCGGCGAGCTCGGCGTCCGTGCGCGCCCGGCGGCCTTGCGCCGCCTTGATGTCGCCGATCAGCGCGACGAGCGCGTCCATCGCCTGGTTGCGCAGCGCGAACGGTCGCGCTCCTGGATCGGTCTCGACGCGCGCCAGCAGCTCCTCCTCCGGCCACTTGTGGCAGGTCTGGCAGGCGCGGTTGATGTTGAGCAGCGGGCTGCGCACGTGGTGGTCGCTGATCTTCATGCGCGCCGACGCGCTTGTACGGCATGTGGCAGTCGGCGCAGGCGACGCCCGAGCGCGCGTGGATGCCCTGGTTCCACATCTCGAACTCGGGGTGCTGCGCCTTGAGCACGCGGCGCGCCGGTCTCCGCGTGCATCCAGTCCTTGTAGCCCGACCTCGTCGTAGTAGGCGTGGATGCTCGTCGACCTTGAGGCCCTTGGCCCACGGGTAGTCGAGCCGCTTCTCCGGGCCCTTGAAGTAGTACTCGACGTGGCACTGGCCGCAGACGAAGTGCGCATCTCCTGGCGCGTCGCCATCGCGTTCACGTCGTAGTCGGCGACGCCCTGCGACGCCTTCAGCGCGCGGATGCCCTCGATGAAGCCCGGGCCGCGTCACGCGCAGCTGCATCGTCGTCGGGTCGTGGCAGTCGATGCAGGCGACCGGGTGCGCGACCAGCTTGCGCGCCTCGGCGTACGGCATCTGGTTGCATCTCCTCGAAGCCCTTGATCAGGTCGCCGCCGCCGGCCTTCTTGTACGGCACGTAGACCGAGCGCGTGGCAGTGCAGGCAGGTGCCCGGCTGCTTCGCGACGCTGCTGGCGCTCGGTGAAGGTCTGGTCCTCGAGCATGTAGGCGTGGCCGCGCTCCTCGCGGAAGTCGACCGCGAACGCGTAGCCGGCCCACATCGTCTTCAGCCGCGGGTCCTCCTCGAGCCGCGACTGCGCGACGACCGAGCGCGGGTCGGCCTCGCGTCGGCGTGCGCGGCACCGCCTCGCTGCCGCCGTAGCGCGTGCGCACCTGGTCGACGGTGCGCGGTAGCCGTCGTACTGGAGCGGGAAGTTCTTGCCCCAGACCGCCGGGTCGTCGGTCTCGTCGGTCAGCTCGACGACGCGGAAGAACGGGTTCCGCGCCTCCTGCTTGCGCTCGAAGATGTTGACCAGCAGCGCCGTGAGCGCGCCGGTCGCCACGAGCGCCGCGGCCGCCACGGCCAGGATCGCGCCGCGCGTCCACCGCGGAATCGCCGGCTTCTCGTCGGCCATCGCCTCTCACCTCGATTGCGCGACGTTCGTCGCGAAGAGCTCCAGGTGCCCGACCGAGCCGTGGCAGCGGATGCAGCTGATCGCGTCGCTCCCGGCGTGGGACGGCGTGCCCATCGCCTGCACGACCGGCGCGTGGCAGCGCCGGCAGTTCGCCTCGGTGATCGCCCGGTTGCGCGGGCGTGATCGCGGATCGGCTCGTGGAACGTCGCCGGTCGTGAACGCAGAACGAGTGCCAGAAGCCGTTGCTCGCCTTGGTCGCAGTACTTGCCGACGAACGCCGTGCGGCGTGTGGCAGTCGTTGCAGACCGCGACCGCGCGGTGGCTCGACTTCAGCCAGCCCGAGTACTGCTCGTTCATGACGTGGCAGTTGGCGCACGCGGCCGGGTCGTTGGTCAGGTACGAGGCGCCCTTCGCGTAGACGAAGGTGTAGCCGCCCAGGCCGCCCGCGACGCCCACGAGCACCGCGGCCGCCAGCAACGCCGATCTCGCGCTTCCCCGCATCCCGTGCCCGAGGAGCGGATTCTACTTGGAGATCGCCCTCACGCCGCCCGGGCGCGCACGGCGTGGCGCAGGAGCCGGGCGAGCCGTCGCCGCAGCCGGTGCACCACGACGCGCACGGCCGACTCCCCCACGCCCCACTCGTCGGCCATGCGGCGGTAGCTCCCGGTGTTGACCTCGCACAGCAGGTAGCGCTCGACGCGCGCGAGCCGCGCCGCAGCCGCCGGCCCGCTCCGTCTCCGACCGCAGCCGCGAGAGGGCGTTTTCGATCGCACGCGTGGCCTGCGCCTGCGCCAGCAGCGTCTCGGGAGTCGACGCGTCGACGGGCTCGAGCGGCGCGGCCCCGGGGTCGGGCGTCTCGTCGAGCGAGAGCAGATGGCGGCCGCCGCCGCGCTTCTGGGCGCGCGCGCGATCGCGCTCGTTCGAGAGGAAGTAGCGCACGGAGACGCTCAGGAAGGCCTCCAGGCTTCCCTGCCACGCGGCCGCGTACTCGAGGTCGCCGCGCTCCAGGAAGCGCGCGAAGTAGGCCTGCGTCAGGTCCTCGGCGTCGGCGCCGCGATAGCCGCGGCGGCGCACGATGCCGAGCACCTTCGGCCAGTTCGCCTCGCAGAAGGCCTCGAGCAGCGCGCGGGCCTCGGGCGTCGCGACCGTGCGCGCCCGGCGCACCAGCACGCGGCAGCGGTCGCGGGTGCACTCTTCGCCCCCGCAGGGCGTCACGGCCAGGCAACGTTCGTGCTCGCTCATCGTCGCCTCCTCTCGATGAAGCCGGCGCTCGCCGCCGGCACCTGCAGCTCACGGCCAGAGGGAGGATGCGGCCGGCCCGGCGGCAGGCTCAGGCTGGCCGTGTGACGGTGCGACCGGTGTCCTTGTGACACTTCGTCGAGTGTCACAAGGCCTCCGCCGGTGCACGCTCGGTGCCCGGTCACTCCTCCTTCGCGCGGCCGAGGAGCTGCAGGCTCGAGGCGCGGAGGTAGATGAAGCCGTTCGCCGTGGCGACCTTGCCTGTCGCTTCCAGGCGATAGCGGCAGTCGGAGCGCGAGCGCGGGTCGAGCGAGAAGCCCTTCCCGTTCGGGGCCTTGCCCGTCACCCAGATCGAGAACGGCCCGTCCTGGAGCACCCAGTCGGAGTCGTCGCGGCGGCTCTCGGGCGGCATGTCCTCGAAGAGGTTCGCGCCCCGGAAGACGCCCGTGACCGTCACGACGGTCCCCTCGACCCCCTTCGGATAGCGCACGAGCGGCTCGAGGCTCGAGCCCTTTCGATCCCTTCTTCCGTCCGGGCATGTCCGGCGCTTCGAAGACAGACCAGACCTGGAAAGACCGGAGCGACATCGGGTCCAGGCCGGGCAGCCTCATCTCGTCGATCGCGCCGATCACTTCGATATTCCGGTGGATCCATTCCTGAGCCGGCCCGACGAAGACGCCGGCCATCTCCTGACCGGCACCATGGCGAGGCAGACCCGATCCGCTCGCCGCAGATCCGGTAGCGCGCGAGCGCGTTGTCCCACTCGCCGCGCGCCCTTCCCTGGACGCCGGCCAGGCAGGCGAGGCCGCTCCCTTTCCCCGCGCCCGGGAATCGGCTCCAGCCTGCCGACCGTGCGGATCGCCGTCGCAGTCGGCCAAGCCGCGGCGTCCTCGTCGAGCCCCGAAACTCCGGCGTCCGTACATCACTTCGTACCGACCGACGTCGGCGGAGCCGATGCCCGCGACGCGATCCCCGGCGAGCGCCGGTGGCGGCGTCGGGCGCGCCTGCGGCGCGGCGCCGGGTGCATCGGAGCGCATCAACGCGACCGCCACCGCGAGTGCGAGCGTGCGGGTCATGGCCGAGGCCGATCCTAACGCCGTTTGCCGCAGCGGGCTCTCGCGATCGAGCACGAACGCGGGTGTAGGATGGCCGGCGTGATCGCGCTCGTCCTGTTCCTCGCCGCCCTGCCTCTCGCGGCACAGGCTCCGTCCAAGGCGCAGGCTCCGCCCAAGGAGACGCGGCCCAAGGTACGAGCCATTACCGCCTTCATCAAGATCGACCGCGAGCACTCCGCGGCCCTGCTGCGCGACGCGGCCAACATGCTGCGCGGCGCCCGCGCGAGCTTCCAGAAGGACGGCTGGGAGGTCGAGACCATCCGCATCACCACCCAGCCGTTCCCGGACTATCTCGCGGGGCTCACGCGCGAGCAGGCGGTCGCGTTCCTGAGCGGCCTCGACGCGCTGGCGGAGAAGGAGGACTTCGCCCTGGCGATCGGCCCGGCGATGAGCCTGGACGACGACGATCCACAGACGATGGACGCTGCTGGGCGAGCTGCTCTGCAAGACGAAGCGGACCAGGGCCACCACGCTGATCGCCAGCCGCTTCGGCATCCACTGGAAGGCCGTGCGCGCGACGGCGCGGATGATCAAGTACGTCCAGGACCGCAGCCCCGACAGCCAGGGCAACTTCAATTTCGCCGCCGCGGCGATGATGCCGGAGTACGCGCCGTTCTATCCGGCGTCGTACCACACCGGCCCGGGACGCAAGTTCACGGTGGGGCTGGAAGGCGCGAACCTCGTCGACGAGGCCTTCGCGGGAGCCAAAGGCGACGCGGCCGCCGCCAGCACGCGCCTGAAGGCGGCGCTCGCGAAGTACACGTCGCTCGCGGAGAAGTCCGCGCAGGCGGCCGCGCAGGCGAGCGGCTGGGAGTACCTGGGCCTCGACCCCACGCCGGCGCCGCTCAAGGACGTCTCGATCGGCGCGGCCATCGAGCGCTTCACCGGACAGCGCTTCGGCTCGAGCGGCACGCTCAGCGCGGCGCGCCTCATCACCGAAGCCGTGAAGTCGGTGCCCGCGAAGCAGGTCGGGTATTCGGGCCTGATGCTGCCCGTGCTCGAAGACTCGCGGATCGCGCAGCGCTGGAGCGAGGGCGCCGTCCACATCGACAGCTTGCTTTCCTACTCGTCCGTGTGCGCCACCGGCCTCGACACGGTGCCGCTGCCCGGCGGCGTGAGCGAAGAGCAGCTCGCCCGCATCCTGGGGGACGTCGCGTCGCTCGCCTACACCTGGAAGAAGCCGCTCACGGCGCGGCTGCTTGCCCGTGAAGGGCGGCGGTCCGGGCCAGCGCACGAGCTTCAAGGATCCGTCGCTCGACAACGCGGTGCTGCAGCCCCTGCCTTGAGGCCGCCGGCTCGAGCCCCTAGCGGGTGCCACCCGACGCGCGTGTGATCGGCAGCGCGGGGTCCGCGAGCAGCTGATAGGTCCGGAGCAGCTCCGGGCGGGCGCCAGCCTCGATGTACGCGGCCTGCGCGGCGAGCAGGGCATCCCCGAGCCGCTGGTGGCGACCCGAGACGAGCTCGCCCGTCAGCGCCTCGAGGTATACGTCCGCCGCCCAGTGCACGCTCAGGCTGCTCGGCGCGAGCGTTCCCACCGCGCCCTTGCCGTCGGCCTTCAGCAGCTCCTCGCTCAGCGAGTTCATGCGCGGGTGGTGGAAGAAGCCGTTCAGGCAGTCCATCGTCATCAGGAAGGGCTGCTGGGCCTGCGGCGCGAGACGCGCGACGTCCGAGAAGTTCCAGATGTTCTCGGAAGCCCAGACCGCCGTTCCGCCGTGGCCGATGTAGCTCATCAGCGAGGCGCCGGTGTCGAAGGCCTGCGTGATCGCCGCGCGCGTGCCCGAGCCGAGCTGGCTCAGGTAGATCCGCTCCACCTGCCGGTCGGCCAGGAAGGTCTGCGCGAGCCGATCGCTGTCGCTCTCGAAGTCTCCCGCCGCGTCCGCGTTGTCGGCGACGAGCACGGCGCGGCCCGAGAGGTCGAAGCCCGCGTTCTCCCAGTCGAGCAGCTTGCGCACGAGCCGCTCCGCCTCGGCGAGGTTCGCCGCCGGCAGGCGTCCGAGAGCGACGTCGGGCAGCAGGTCGGAGCCGTTGACGAACGCGTACTCGGGATCGGACACGGTCCAGAGGTACGTGTCGCGGATGATGATGGGCGGCACGCGATTCAGCGTTCCGGTGCCGAGGCTGTTCTTGAAGTCGTAGCTGGCGTCGCCGAGCAGCACCACGTAGCGCGGCGCCCGCTCCCACGAGTGGAACGCGTACTCGAGGAACGCCTTCACCGCCTCGGGGTGCGCCTCGCCGTAGCCGAACTCGTCGTAGACGTCCTCGATCGCCACCGACATCGACTCGAGACCCTGGCCTCGCCGCTGCTCCAGGAGCGGCTCCGCCGCCGCCAGGAACTCGCGGGGTCCGACGACCAGGTAGTCGGCGCGCAGCGCGCCGCGCAGGCTGGACGGACCGGCCGGCTTCGCCACGACGCTCCTGACCGCCTGCGGCGAGACCGCCAGGTAGCGCCGTCCCGCCTCGGCCCGGAAGCTCACGCCCAGCGACGACGCGCGCGTGTCGACGAGCCAGCGCGCGACCGGCTCGGTCGTGTCCAGCACCATCGAGCCGAGCGGCAGGTCCCGGATCTCGGCCGAGCCCGCCGCGTGGAAGACGCCGTCGAGGCTTCCGGCCTGCGCGACGAGCTGCCGCGCCGAGCGCAGCTCGTACTTGTCGAGGAACACCTGCGAGTACTGCGCCGTGGTGTCGCCGACGTTCTCGATCTCGAACAGGTTGGCGCCCTCGACGAGCGTTCCGGGCGCGAGCTCGGCATCGAGCCGGTAGGGTGTCTGGCCGTCCCAGCTCGCCTCGCCGACGGCGTTCCCGTTCACGCGGATCCTGACGTGGTGGTCCGGCGACTCGGGGAAGTCCGTGCCGCCCTGCAGCCACACGCTGAGCCGCGCCGTCTCGCTCGCGGCAGCGACGCGGCCGAGCTCCATCGGGTAGCTCCTGATCCAGGTCGCGAGCAGCGTGTCCCAGAGCCACGGGCTCTCCGCCTGCAACAGGCCCGGCAGGTACTGGACGTCCTTTTCCCACCGCTCGTCGGTCCAGGCTTCGGCGAGCGCGGCGCCGCTCGGCGCGGCGCTCGCGACGGGCATCGCGCTGCCGCCGCCGGCGAGCGAGAGCTCGTACACGAGCTCGTTGCCGTGCGGGTTCACGACAGGACCCTCGCTCACGAAGAACAGCACGGAGCCGGGAGCGAACGCGCGGCGGTCGGGCTCGACGTGATGGGCCACGGTCTCGCCCTGGCGGCTCAGGCGCAGGTCGGCGAGCGCCACGCGGCCCCGCGTTCCGAAGATCTGCTCGTAGCTCACGGCCTGCAGCCCGCGCTCGCGGACCGTCAGCCGTGCCACGACGCGCGCGGCGTCCCCGTTCTTCGGGTTGCCGCCGCCGTTGCGTCCCCTGAGCGCGGCCAGGCCCCGCGATCCCCCGCGCGAGACCTCGCCCGGCTCCTGGCCGGCGAACGCGACGCGCACGCGCAGCGTGCGGGCCAGCAGGAGCTGGCCGTTCGTCCGATCCCAGCGCAGCGGCGAGAGCTCGATCTGCGCCTTCTTCACCTGTCCCTGGAACGCCGTGTCGACGAGCCGCGCGGGCTCTTCGGGGTAGAGGCCCGCCGCGCGGAAGGCGATCCCGGCCGCGCGCCGGCGCATGCGGGGCGACAAGGTGCCGTTGGCATCCGCGAACATCGCCGCCTCGCCGACCACCGAGGGCCGCAGGCTGGTGAAGGCCACGACGTCCTGGCCGGCCATCGAGACGATCCGGACCTGGCGGCCGACGACCGCCTCGAGCCACGCCAGCTTCACCGGCAACGTCGGAGCCCCCGCGAGGCGCGTCTCCTCGAAGCCCGGGATCGAGAGGAAGACGCTGCCGTCTTCGTCCGGAAGCGCGTAGAAGCCGCCGGTCTGGAGCTCGATCACGGCTCCTCCCGCCTGGCGCTCCACGACGGTGAGCGTGGTCGCCTCGGGCGCGCCGAAGCGGAGCCAGGTTCGCGCCTGCTCCACCGGAGCGGGGACGGCCGGTGCGGCCGGATCGGCGACGGGCGCCGCGGCCACGCCGGCCTGCGGCGTCGCGGAGACGGGCCCGTGGCGCTTCGTCTTCCCCGTCGTCTCGACGTCCTCGAGCAGGTAGTACCACGTCGACCCGTTGGCGAGCCCGGTGTCGCGGTAGGCGTACTGCGCGCCGTCGGGCGACGAGCCCAGCCCCGGAATGAGCGACGACGTGATGCGCTGCCACGGGCCGGCCTCGGACGCCGAGCGGTACAGGTGGAAGCCGAGGTTGTTCAGCTCGGAGCCGGTCTCCCACTGGAGCCGCACCTCGCCGTCGCCGCCCGTCGCCGTGAAGGACTGAAGCGTCACGGCCGTGGTCGCGGTCGGAGCGAACTGCACCACTTGCCAGCCCACGTCGCAGGTATCGGCCGTGTTCGCAGCGCGAGAGCGTCAGCAGCGTGGGGGCGAGCGTCGAGCGCACCGAGCAGACGCCGACGATGTCGTCGGCCGCGGCATGGGCGTCATCCCCATGTTGAGGCCGCTCTCGACCTGCACCGACGCGAAGGCCACGGCCCCGTTCAGGTTGAGCTTGCGGCCGCCGAAGCCGGCGGTCGCCGTGGCCACTCCCGCGGCGAAGCTCGCGTTGCCGCGCAGCACCTCGGAGCCGTCCCGCAGCTCGACGGCTTGCCAGTGGATCTCCGTGAGGTCGGCGCCGACGGCGCCGATCGAGCGGTCGATGCGGATCGTCGTGGCGTTGATCAGCTGGGCGCGCACCATCCGCGCGCCGATGGCGGGCCAGCCCCGCTGGTCGTCTGGTACCCGACAAGCACGAACGTGGAGGCGAGGTTGACCGCGATCGGCAGCGTGACGTCCACGGAGAGCGCTGTTGCCGATGAGCGCCGTGCTGCCCTTCTGCACGCGTATGTCTGCCGCGTTCGTGAACTCGATCACCTGCCAGTAGATGTCCACCGCAGGTTCGCGGCATGTCGATGCGGAACTGCAGATTGGTCGTGCTGGTCAGCTCGCCGATCATCGGGTCGTCGTTGTTCAGGTTGTTGGTGTCGCCCTAGCTGCGGGAACTTCGACCACGTGACGAAGGCCTGGTTCACCGCCGCGACGGCGGTGATCGGGACGTCGATCACGGTCGCCAATCTGATTCTGTCTCGCCCCGCTGCACGCTGACGCCGGAGCTCCACTGCACGACGTACCAGCGGATCGACATCGTCCCGGGTGTCGCCTCGTTCGTTGCCCTGACGAACTCGAGGCGTCGTGGCCGAGGCAATGCGTCCGGCCACGGCTGAGCTCGTCGGCCGGTTGCTGTCGTGAGCTCGAGTCGAAAAAAGCGCCGACTGCGCGGGGTTGATGGCCACCGGGATCGTCACCGTCAGGACGCCGTCGGCGTTGCTGGTGGCGGTCCCCGTTTGGACCGACTGAACGACGGCGGCCTGGGCAACGGACGGAGCGAGTACGAAGGTCGCCGCGACCGCGGCGAGCACGACCCACCGGAATGATTGCACCGACTTGAGTTCGAGCACGAGGCTGTCCATCTCACGAGCTGCCTAGGAGCAATGCCCATGCCTGAGGCCGATCCAGGCCTCAGGCCGCTGCAACAGAACGACTTAGGCCGAATGATCGGACACCGTTTCGGGTCGGCGGCCCGCCTTCGGCTGCCAGTAACCGGACAGATCCCTGACCGTCGACTGGACAATTCTGGTGCGGGACATGGATCCCGAGCGGCACACCCGGAGCGTGCAGCGTTGCCACGCACGTCGCGAGGTTCGGGGCGGCTACGGAAGGAACGTCGCTTCACCGGCCGCGGCAAGGTCAGGGGCGCCCACCCGCTGCAGGACGTCGTAGGTCTCGAACGCCGACGCGCGCCGACGCCGCCGCGAGCCCGGCCAGGACGGGAGGGTAGCCGCGTCGGCATTCGGCGAGCAGGCGCGCCGCAGCGGGGAGAGTGTCCTGAACTGCCGAACGGTCGCTTCGACCCAGGCTCGTTCAATCCCGCGCACTTCAGGCCACCTGGTGTTTGGACGGACACGCTGAGACTACTCCAGATGGGCCGGACGGCTGTGTAACGCGGGACAGGCGCGTGCTTCATATCCAGCGGAGAGCCGATCCCCGGCCCTCGCGAGAGCCAGGAGAGCGGCGTGCGATCCGGGCGCTGAGGCGGGATGCCATCGTCCGGCTCGAGCAGAGCGTCAGCCCCAGCCACAGGACCAGGGGAGCACTGATCGGATTCGGGCTCGGCGTGGCGGCGACCCTCGGGAAGGCCGCGCTGCAAGGCGGGTGCAACGATGGCTGCAACTCGGGGAACGTCCTGACCGCCGCGCTGCTCGCGCTGTCGGCAGCCGGCGTTGGCGCGGCCGTCTCTCCGGCAGAGCGCTGGGTGGACGTGGCCGTGACGCGCGCGCGCGTGACGATGCCGGCCGAAGCGGGGTTGTGGGTTCGTCTCGTTCCCCAGATCGGGCGGCGGACGGGGCTGACCCTCGTCGCGAGCTTCTGAGGGCCCGCCGCGATCGCTAGTGCACGTGGTGCGGCGCGCCCCAAACGAAGGACGCGCCGCGTCCGGCCGCTACTCCGACCGCCACTTCACGTAGTCGAAGCTCCACATGTAGTTCTGGTTGAACTGCTTCCCGTTCTCGAGGTACGCCCCGGTGACGCCTCCCGCAAAGACCTGGTCTCCGCGATCGCGGTACGCGACGTCTCCTGTCTGGTGATACATCCAGGCGAAGGCGGGTGCGATCAGCAGGTTGAGGTCTGGCGCACCCGGTTTTTGTGGGAAGGCCTGGTTGCCATCGGCAGCCCAGTTCTCGTACCAGAACGCCCGGTCGGTCGCGACCCACGCGCGCGCCCAGAGCCAGTCGAGCGCCTTCTTGACCGCCGGCTGCACGCGCGGGTCGTGAGTGACGTCCCAATGGCGGATGAGCCCCTGCATCGTGAGCCCGACCATGAACGGCTGAATGTAGTACTGGCCGGCTGCCTGCGGGACGAGCGAGAACGAGCTGGGTGCCCGGTAGGTCTTGGAGACGAACCACTGGTCGACATGCCCCAGCGCCTGATCCACCAGCGTCGTCAAGCGAGCCCGTCGCGGTGCGCCGAGGTCCTCGGCGTTGAGGTAGGACAGGATGCAGTAGGCGACCTCCCGGCTGTGGTTGGGAGAGACAGTGTAGTCGCGTGGAGTCGTGTCGGTGCAGAAAGCGGCGTTCTGAGACAGCAGGATCGCCGCCTGCTTGGACAAGGCATCCGAGTTCCGCTCCCAATCCATCCGGAAGCCCGACGTGAAGTTCCAGTAGCCGGGGACGTTCCCGTTGTTCCGCATAACGTAGCCGCGGTAGATCGCCTTGGCTTTTGTCGCGCAATCGTCCCAGCCCGCATTGCCCGTGTAGTCCGCGATCTGCTCGTAGACGCGGGTCGCGTCGTAGTACGTGGCAGCCAGCTTCTCTTCGTCGTTCAGCGCCGCGTACTGCACACAGGCTTTCTGCCCATAGCTCACCATCTGCGTCTTCCAACGGGCGAGCTCCGGGATCGCAACGGGCCTTTCGTCCCCGCTTGAGGGAGGGGTCGGCGTCGGCGCCGGTGTCGGCGCCGGTGTCGGCATTGGCCCCGAAGGCGCTGGCGTAGGACTCGTCGACGGCGAACGCGGCGAGGAGACCGGCCCCGGCGACGACGGAGAGCTGGGCGCGCTCGGCGAGGAGCCGCCGCTCGGGCTGCTCGTCGAGCTCGTGGTCGTCGAGCTCGAGGTGTCGTCGGAGCCCTGTGAGAAGGTGCCCCGGCTCGTGGCCCGGTCACGACTCTCGAGCAGGGCCTGGTTGTTGATGACGCGGCGCGCCGTGGGCGCTGCAACCCCGCTGGCCGTCCCGCTGCCGCCCCCGGATGCCGATCGCCCGGCGCGCGGTGACGTCGCGTCCGAAGGTGACGTCGACTTCGAATCCCGAGCGGCGTCCCGCGCCGAGCCCGTTCCGCTGCCTCCGGCGGAAGCCGTCGAGGGCGACGAGTCTGAAACCGCGAACGCGGCTCCCTTGCCCGTGCCCGTGGAGGACGACCGGGCAAGTGCCGACTCCGGTGCCGAGGGCTTCGCCTCGGAGGTGCCCTCCGTCTTACCGCCGCTGGCATTCGAGGTGGTGCTCTGTGCGGACTTGTCCGCGCTCGCGGTCGCGCCGCGAGCGGCCCTGCGGCGCTCCTCCGCCGCTGCCGCTTCGCCGAGCGACTGGCCGAAGGAAAGAGCCGGTGCGAGGACGCACAGCAAGGTGATGGTGTATGCCCAGGTGGTGTGCCTACGCATGCGCATGAAGGGTGCGCCTCCCTGATGTTCCGGGTTCGGCTCGGTGAGCTCGAACCCCCGCGCTTGTTGCACCCTCTCCAAGGCTGTCACTAGGCAGCCGCAGCGGGCCGTACGGTTCGTAGATTAGGCAAATTGCGTTCCCTTGTCCGTGTGCGATATCACCCTGGGCTGGTATCTGATTGCAAACAAATCGGTTCGCCACTGCTTTCCCTATGTCGTCCGGAAAAACCGGAAGCTCGCGCGTTCTGGGATCTGCACCGAGCGACCCCGAGCTCGCTGGAATCTGGACTCGAAACGGGACGGTGATGCACGATTCGTTCTGGTGTTTCGTGACCAAGCCGTGACCTGCAGGGTGGCCCCGCTCGACGACCGACCGCTGATTCGCAGCGAGCGATCACTCACCAGGGAAGGCCGGAGCGAGCGCCGACAAAGAAGCGGTGACGCGACGCATCGCCTGCGGCGTCTAATACCCTCGAAGGTGGGGCACACGCCCTCGGGCATTCAAAAATGTGGTTCACGCTCGTCGTCCTTCTGCTGGGCGCCGCTCCGCTCCCGGCGGACGATCCGCCAGCCGACGTGAAGGGACGCGTGGTCGACGCGCAGACCGGCGAGCCGATCGCCAAGGCCGTCGTCACCGTCCGCGAGCGGCAGAGCGAGACCGTGACCGACGCGAGCGGCCGGTTCCGGCTCGCGGACCTGCCCGCCGGCAGCGTGGAGCTCGTGGTCACGACGGTCGGCTACGGCCTCGCGCAGCGTACCCTGGCGGTGGGCGGGCCGGAGGTGGAGATCCGCCTGACCCAAGAAGCGCTGCGGCGCGCGGAGGAGGTCGCGGTGTCGACGTCGGCGTTCGATCCAGCGGACCTGGCGGCGCCGGCCGCCCAGGTGCTCGCGGGGACAGAGCTCAAGAACCTGGGCAACGTGCTGGTGGACGATCCGCTGCGCTCGGTGCAGTCGCTGCCCGGCGTGACCGCCAGCGACGAGTTCGAGGCCACGTTCGCGGTGCGCGGCTCGGGCTTCGAGACCGTCGGCCTGTACATCGACGGCGTGCTGATGAGCGCGCCCTTCCACACGATCCGCGACGTGAACGACGGCTACTCGCTGACGCTGGTCAACGGCGACGTCGTCGACTCGATCACGCTGCTCGCCGGCAGCGCGCCCGCGCGCTACGGTGAGCGCACCGGCTCCGTGCTCGGACTGAAGCTGCGCGAGGGCAGCCGCGAGGAGTTCTTCGGCCGGGCCAGCCTGGGCGCGACCGGCGTCTACGCCACGCTGGAGGGGCCGCTGGGCGGGGCCAAGAAGACGTCCTGGCTGCTGTCCGCGCGCAAGAGCTACCTCGACTACGTCCTCGACCGGCTGGAGACCAGCGGCTTCGTGCTCGGCTACTACGACGTAACCGCGCGCCTGGCCCATCACCCGAGCGCCTCCCAGACGCTGGCGCTCGGCCTGCTGCACGGGCGCTCGCACTGGCGCAACACGGAGGACGACCGGGGGCCGACCAGCGAGGACACGGCCGACGCGGGCACCGATCTCATCACGCTGCAGCATCGCTGGCTGCCCTCGACGCGCACCAGGCTGGAGAGCGTGGCATTCGTCTCGCGCGAGACCGGGCTCAACCGCCGCGTGGACGGCACCGACAGCCTGGACGCCTCCAGCTGGCAGTGGGGCCTGCGCTCGGACGCCACGCGCGTGATGGGCCGGCACCGCGTCGAAGGCGGCTTCCTGCTGCGCCAGCTCTCCGAGGATGCGATCACGCGGGAGTTCGACCTTACGGCCTATCGCGTGACAGCTCAGTACGACGCCGACGCTTTGCAGGGCGGTGCGTACCTGCAGGACACCTGGACAACCGCGGGGGACCGCCTCAGCCTCACCGCGGGCGTGAGGCTCGATGGCTTCCAGCAGACCGACGAGGCGCGGCTGCTGCCGCGTGCGGCCCTGGCCTGGAACGTCAGCCGGGGCACGCGGATCTTCGCCGGCTTCGGCGAGTACGCGCAGTTCCCGCGCTTCGAGGAGCTGTTCGGCGGCCACGGCAACCCGGAGCTGCGCTCAGAGAGCGCGACGCATTTCAGCCTAGGCGTGGAGCACGCGCTGGGAGCGACCACCCGGGTCCGCGTCGAAGCCTACGACGCGGAGCTTCACGATCAAGCGTTCGTGGCCGCCGCGGACTGGCGCATCGAGGACGGCCGCATCCGGCCGCCGCAGCCCGATGCGCCGCTGCGCAACGTGCTCGACGGCTGGTCGCACGGCGTCGAAGTCATGCTGCAGCGGCGCAGTGCCAACGGGCTCTCCGGCTGGATCGCCTACAGCTTCGGCCACGCGCGCTGGCACGAGGAGCCGGGCACTCTCGCCTTCGACTCCGACTTCGACCAGCGCCACACGCTGACGGTCTTCGCCAGCTACCGCGTCACGCCCACGCTGAACCTCAGCACCAAGTACCGCTACGGGAGCGGGTTCCCGGTGGCGGGCTTCTACGAGGCGCGCCCGAGCGGCGTGTTCCTGAGCGACGAGCGCAACCTCTACCGGCCCGAGGCCTACAGCCGCTGGGACCTGCGCGCGAACAAGGCGTTCCTGTTCGACGGCTGGAAGCTGACGCTCTACGGCGAGGTGATCAACGTACTCGACCGGACACACCATCGCTACACGGGCCTCGACGGCCTCAACCTGCCCTCGGGCCGGGTCTTCCTGGAAGTCGACACGCTGTTCCCGCTGCTTCCCTCGATCGGCGTCACCGTCGATTTCTGACGCGCAGACTGGCCGCGCGCGAAGCTTGTCGCCGGTGGAAGCGCCAGGACAAGCCAGTCTGGTTGGACGAGAGGGCTTTGCCTATGAGCGGTGAGACTGCCGCAAGGCAAGAATGCTCGCGAGACCGGAGCCCAGCAGAAGCAGCGTCCCCGGCTCGGGAACCGCATCCGCCTGAAGCCCATCGACTGCCACGTCGAGCCCTGTGTACGTTAGGGAGCCGACGGGAATCGACGACTGCCAGCCATGCCAGTCAAGGCGGCCATCGCCGAGAGAACTGTGAGAATAAGAGAAGCTGTCGGTTCCGATAGGGTTCCCGAATACATCGAAGAAGTCGAGAACAACCGTGACCGGATCACCTCTACCGCCACCTGTAAGCGCTCCCCAGAAGGCCCCGAATGCACCAATCGGACTTAGAAACGTGATTGTCGTCGTGGCGGTGGGAAAGCCGAAAACGTGCACGCTACCCATCCCCTTGCTGCCGTCTGCGACTTGGGCAAGCCCAGACGTGAAGAAGTCGAAAAACGCGAGCGGGACCGCGGGCTCGTAGACGGCCATGAACGGGTGGGAGATCATCGCCGCTCCACCCATGATCGCCGTCGGATTCGGGAGGAAGGTAGGTCGCACCGGCACCGTGTAGTTAGGGAACGACTCCCAAGTCTCCGTCAACGAGCCCGCGAAGGGTCCGATCGAGATGATCGCCGCGTGAGCAGCCCCCGCTACTAGGTCGAGTCCCAGGCCCATGACGAGCATAAGAACAGGCCGGATCTGCATGGGGATACCTCCGTACCCAATTTCGTGCAAGAGGCATTCCGAGAGTGCAGGACGCACTCACAAGATGGCGCCAAGTCATTTCAGGGTTTTATACTGCCGAGCTTTGGGCGACCGCTTGCTCTACCTGCGCCGACAGCTAAACCTGTAAGGCTTCTTAACACGTGCCGATCGGACAGAGCTATCACCAGAAACACTAACTCTCGCGCGAATAGGGGGTTCGGTGTCCGATCAACTAGTGTAGAGGAACCTGACATTCCACGGGCTCGATCCAGGCCCTTACTTCACCCAACGACCCTGCCAATCGCTGCTAGCGGAGACGACCTCATCCACCTAGACTTGCGGCGACATCGCCCCAGCTGGACCCAACCTGTGTTCGGCTCGCATGTAATGGAGAGCATGGGATGCTGGCTAGTCCCCGCATGAGACACGCGCTCTCCCCCGGGTTCCCGGCGCTTCAGGGATACGAGGGCGATCGGCTCCTGCAAGGGAGGTGGGCATCCCCGACATACTTCGAGCGTGCTCGCCATGCACTGTGGAGGCGTGAGACCCACGCACGCCACAGCCGCTTGCGTCAGAAGGCTCCATGAGAAAGCTGTCTAGCATTCCCACCTTCGACAGGAGGAGTTCATGAGGGATTCGTGCTCCGTATCGTCGCCGGCAACCCGCACCCGGACCGGAGGCAGACTGGCCCGACGACTGGGCCGGGCCCTGGCATTCGCCCTAGTCTTGCTGCCCGCCACCGCCAGAGCAGATGTCGTGACGACCTGGGTCGCTGTGGCTGAGTTCGTCGCCCCGCGATATGGCGGCCCGCAGCAGCAGACGCGCGCCTTTGCCATGATTCAGATCTCCGTCCACGACGCGCTCAACACTATCGAGTCGCGCTACCAGCGGTACGCCGCGACCGGTCCGCTCTCCCCCAGCGCGTCGCCCGATGCGGCAGTCGCCGCCGCGTCACGCCACGTCATGCTCGAGCTTCTCGCTCCAATCCCCGATTCGCCGGCGAAGGATGCGGCGCTCGCCGCCATCCAGACTGCCTTCGACGCGACCGTCGGCCCAGGACCGTACGACGCGCCGACGACAGCCGGTCTCGCCGTGGGCGAGGCAGCCGCCGACGCGATCCTGGACCTCCGCGCCGGCGACGGGTCCGACAACCCGCACCTGCCCTATGACGAGCCGGTCGTCCCTGGCGTCCATCAGCCGACGCCCAACCCCGAATTCCCCGCCGTGACCACGCCGTTGTTTGCGAACTGGGCCAACGTGACGACGTTCTCGATCAACCACAGCGCGCAGTTCGAGGTCGAGCCCGGTGCGATTTTCGATCTCCTGGGTGACGCGTATACGGCCGAGTACAACGAGGTGAAGAGCCTCGGAGACGCGCGCGTCCGCGGCTCGGTCGCCAACGCCAACTCCGAGCTCACCGACATCGCGCGCTTCTGGCCGGGGGGCGGCGCGAACTGGAATGCCAATACCCGCACCATCGTGGGCGGCAGGGGGCTCGATCGCTGGGGGCACGCGCGGCTGTTCGCTTTGATGAACATGGCGCAGGCGGATGCGGCCATTGCCAACCAGAAATGGAAGTACACCTATAACTTCTGGCGACCCGTCACGGCCATTCGCTGGCCCGACGACGGCAATCCGAACACCGCCAGCGATCCGATCTGGCGGCCGCTCCTGAACACGCCGCCGTATCCCGACTTCCCCAGCGCGCTGTCGGTCTTGACGGGCGCCGCGACCTCGGTGCTGCGCGAGTTCTTCGGCACCGACGACATCGCCTTCAGCGCGACGGTCACCGTCGGCAGTCTGCCGCTGCCGGCGCCTCTGGACCCATTGGCGCCAAAGACCATCACGCGCAGCTACACCTCGCTCTCGCAGGCGGCCTCCGAGGCCCAGATCTCGCGTGTCTACGCCGGCCTCCACTACCGGGAAGCCTGCACCGCCGGCGGCCTTCACGGCACGAAGATCGGCCGCTTCGTGGTCCGCACCGAGCTCAGGCCAGTACGCGGCAAGAAGTAGCGGTTTCCCTGCCCGGGAGACGGGCGGACCCGCGAGTCCGACCCGTCTCCTGACCGGACTGGTCTCCGCCTCGGTGAAGCGAATGGGCGGCCGGCCAACCACCCTATTCTAGAAAGGGAGGGGCCTGCCGTACGGCACGCCGCCGCGGAGGTGCACATGACACGAAAAGCCCTGGCTCTTTTCCTGGCCTCCGGACTGATGCTGTCCTGTGGTGCTGACGGCATGTCGCCGCCGGCCGGCACCCCGACAGGGACCTTCGCGGTGCTTTCGACATCACCTGCAGCGGGAGGGACGGTGGCGCTGCCCGCCGGGTTCTTCGACTTTCCGGAAGGCAATGGTTGGGTACAGGACCTGACCGTGACCATCCGGTTCACCTTTTCGGAGCCCATCTCGAATGCGATCGTCTTCATCGTTCTCTGGCGTGCGTCTCAACAGTGTCTCGTCGCCGAGGGTCTCGTGCTGGGGGCGCCTTATGGCGGGCGTTTCAACTACGTGGCGGGCTCGACGATCACGCAGTCGGGCAACAGCTTTACCGGCGCCAGCCCCTGTCGTGCCGGCGCCGAGGGGAGCTTCACGACAGACCGTCTTCAGTTCGTCCTGATGGATGCCGACAGGCCGGCCGAAAACAGGGTCGTGTTCTCTCAGGACGTGGCCATGGGCTGGCGCTTCGAGTAGCGCCGGCCGGCAGCCCGGGCCCCGTAGCGCGGGGCCGATGCGAAGCGCGATCCGCGATGCGAACTGCACCCCGAGGAGAGAACAAGCAAGGGCGCGGTCCCGAGACCGGCCGCGGCCCTAGGGAATCTTCACGGCCCAGATATTGGACCTGGCGTCCGCCAGCCACATGACCAGCCGGCCGTGCGCGACGTCAATGCGCGTGTTGAACCATATGAAGTGACCTGGCGCGTGCTGGTGATGCGCAGGGAAGGGCTCTCCGGCGGGCTGCCGCGTCGACGGGTGCAGGCGCTGGGCCCAGATGCAGCGGTGGCCGTCGCGACCGGAGATGAAGTAAAGGTGGCTGCCGTCGGGAGACCAGCGCGGCGAGTAATTCAATTGGCGGGCGTCGCTCACCGCAATCCAGTCTTTCTCCTCGACAGGCCGCCCCTCCGCCCGCACGGGAATTACGAACAGCCGCTGCTGCTCCGGGCTGAGGTTGGCGCGAAAGGCGATCCAGTGGCCGTCGGGTGAGAGAGCGTGGTCGGCCAGGTCGTACTTCGAGTCCTTCAGCAGGTCCGTCCTCCCGCCCGTCCTCAGGTCGAGTAGCGCCATTCCCCGTTGTATCTCCGGCGGGATGCAGGTCAGGATCTTCGTATCGTCGGAGGAAACATCGAACACGCAGCAGTCCTCGCAAAGCCTGCGGGGCATGCCGCCTTCGAATCCCAACCGATAGGCAGCGCTCTTCTGGTTCTCGATCGTCCTGTAGATCACGCCCGAGCCGTCGGCGGTGACCTTGCGTGGCTGCACGTCTGCGGGGCCGGTGACGACGGCGGCCGCCTTGCCGGTCTCGAGATCCTTCATCCAGATGTCGTTGTTCCCGGATCGCCGAGAGGAGAAGACCATCTTTTTCCCGTCCCGGGAGAGGCGAACGTCGTTGCCTTGACCTGCGTCGGCGGTCAGGCGCTCCGGTACGCCCGACGCCTTTCCCTGTGCATCGAGCCCCACGCCCCACACGCTGATTCTGTTGTCGATCGCGGCGAAGACCAGGTCGCCTGCAGCACTGACTCGCGGCATGTTCTCGTCGCCGGTGCCCGAGGTCACACGCTGCGCGGGGCCGGTGGCCTGGAACGTTTTCGAGGACAGCGGCACCCGCCATACGTTCCCCGTCTGGTTGGTGCCGGCCTTGAGGTAGAGGAAGTCGTCGAACCAGTCGCCGAGCATGGTGATTCGCACACCCTGCTCCACCAGGTACTTGTAGGCCCCGGTCTTGACCGGCGCTCCTCCGTCCAGTGGGCACGCCCACCAGTCCCAGGGCGGAACCGTCGGAGGCTCGGTCGGGTCGTAGCTGCCGATCAGCAGGTGCTTGCCATCCGGCGACCAGAGTGGGGGCTGGCCGATGGTCCGAAACCCGGAGGCCATCCGACGGGATTCGCCGCCGGTGGCAGGCACGACGAAAACCCGCAAACCGGATCCTTCTCCAACCGCGTAGGCGATCCACTTGCCGTCGGGCGAGAAGCGCGGATTCTTGCCGTGATCGGCTATCTTTCTCTCGTCCCCGCCCAGGGTCGGGATCACGTAGACACCGCCGTCGTCTCGCGTGGAGGAGAAGGCGATGCGCGTGCCGTCCGGTGAGAAGTCCGGTTCGTTGTCATTGGCGGGATGTCGCGTGAGCTGTACCGGCGGCCCGCCGTCTACTTGCTGGACCCAGATGTCAGGGTTCGTTCCATCGGCGCGATCGCTCGCGTAGGCCACCAGCTTGCCGTCCCGGGAGATGGCGGGAAAGACGGCGACCCCGGAATCGAACGTCAGGGCTCTGGGGGCAGGCATCTGGGGCGGACCCTTGGAACGCAACACCCACCACGCGACCGCCGCCATGATCGCCACCGCAACTCCCAGCGCTGCCGCGACCGCGGGCACCGGAAAGCGCCCTCGCGTGGCGGGCGGCGCCATGGCCCGTCCCGAATCCGACTCCTCCTTGAGGTCGAGCAGCGCGATGCGCAGATCCGCCATGCCCTGGAACCGCCGATCCGCGCTCTTGCGCAGGCAGCGCGCGATGGTCTTCTCCAGGTCTACTGGGATCCCTTCCGCCACCTGGCTCGGCGGCGTCGGCTCCTGGTGCAGGATCGACGTCAGCGTCGACAGCTTCGACTTGCCGTGAAAAGCACGCCGGCCGGTCACCATCTCGTAGAGCATCACTCCGAACGAGAAGATGTCCGTGCGCGAATCCACGGGCTTGCCTTCGGCTTGCTCGGGGGACATGTAAGCCACGGTGCCCAGCAGCGTGCCTTCATCGGTCCTGGGGCTTGCCGCCGGCATGGTCTCGGTGAGGCCTTCCGGATCGAGCTTTCTGTGATCGGTCAGCTTCGCCAACCCGAAATCGAGCAGCTTCACCACGCCGTCCCGATTCACCATCACGTTCCCTGGCTTCAGGTCCCGGTGGATGATGCCGGCGGCGTGCGCTTTTCCCAACGCCTCAACGATCGGAATGGCGTACCTCAGGGCATCACTCACCGGCAGGCCCCGGCGGCCGATCAACGCCTCCAGGGTGTGGCCCGCCACGTACTCCATGGCGATGAAGTCGACGTCTCCGTCCGAGCAGATGTCGTAGATGTGGACGATATTCGGATGATTCAGCGCCGAGGCTGCTTTCGCCTCCTGCACGAAGCGGCGCTTGCGCTCCGGATGGGCCACCGCCTCCGGCGGCAGAACCTTCAATGCGACGAAGCGGTCCAGGTGGGTGTCGCGGGCCTTGTAGACTGCACCCATTCCGCCTTCCCCGAGCTTCTCGAGGACCTCGTAGTGCAGTAGCCTTCGACCCATCATCTAGGGAACCTTCACCATCCAATTCTGGACCCAAGATCCGCCGGTCGCATCACCGGTCCGAGCAATTCACGCTCCCGAGGAAGTCGACATGGGGCCGTGACCAAGCCTCGAGCGCGTGACGGAACGTAGCACGTGCCTTGTCCTCCTCGCGACCACGCGGTCGTAGAGCCGTTGGACGGGCTCGCCCCCTCCGGCGAATCCCGATTGACCTCGACTCCCATCCGTAGTCCCATCCGTTGTTGCTCCAGCCAGGCACGGCGCTCGGCCACTATGAAGTCCTCTCTGCCCTGGGAAAAGGCGGCATGGGGGAGGTGTATCGAGCGAAGGACCAGAAGCTCGGACGCGAGGTGGCCGTCAAGGTTCTCCCGGACGTGTTTGGCCGGGATCCGGCCCGCGTGGCGCGATTCGAACGGGAAGCCCGTGCCGCTGCCGCTCTCAGCCATCCGAACATCTGCGCGATTCACGAGATCGGCGAGCACGAGGGTCAGCCCTTCATCGTGATGGAGCTGATCAAGGGGCAGACGCTCGAGGCCAGACTTTCGAAAGAGGGACGCCTCGAATACGACGCAGTCCTGGAGCTGGGCATTCAGCTGGCCGATGCCCTGGATGCCGCTCACGGCGCCGGGATCGTCCATCGGGACATGAAGCCCGCGAACATCTTCATCACGGATCGCGGACAGGCGAAGATCCTGGACTTTGGCCTGGCCAAGACCGGCGAGCTCTCGGATCAGGAAGCCCCGACCGCCGCGCACGACGCCGGGCTCACGGCTCACGGCGCCGTACTGGGCACGGTGGCGTACATGTCGCCCGAGCAGGCGCTCGGCAAGCAGCTCGATGCGCGGACCGACCTGTTTTCCCTGGGTCTCGTCATTTACGAAGCCTTGACGGGCAAGCGAGCCTTCACGGGCGACACGTCGGCGGCGATCTTCGATCAGATCCTCAATCGGCCACCGACGCCGCTCGCGCAGCTGAATCCTAAGGTCTCACCGGAGCTGCGAAGGCGTCGTCGACAAGCTGCTGGAAAAGGACGTCGGTCTCCGCTATCAGCACGCCTCCGAGCTGCGCGCCGACCTGAAGCGGATGCGGCGCGACACCCACTCCGGCCAGCAGCAGCACCGGCTGGCCGTGCACGCAGCAGGATGGAGTGCCCTGAAGCTCGCTGGCGCGGCTGCCTTCGGGGTCCTCGCACTCGTGGCCGTGGTCTGGGTCGCGAGAAGCTTCCGCGCGCCGGCCGCGACCCGCGGGCGCACCGGCACTGACGATCACCCCACTGACGGACACGGACGGGCTCTCGTTGTCGGGCAGCTGGTCTCCCGACGCGACCCAGGTGGCCTTCGACTACACCTTGAACGGGTCGATGGACGTTGCCGTCATGTCGCTCGGGGGCGGAGAAGCTGTCTCGTCGCGGGCGGCCCCAACGACGAGGCGATGCCTCGCTGGTCGCCCGACGGCTCTCGGATCGCGTTCCTGTCCGACGACGGCACGGGCATGAACGTCTACTGGGTGCCGCCCACGGGCGGGGCGCGCCGGAAGATCGCGGAGACGCACCTCCAGTACCTCGACCGCTTCACGTCGATCGGCGCGGTCGGCTCGCAGCCGTGGTCCCCGGATGGACGGCGTCTGGTTTACTCACGGCTGGAGCCCGGCCATGGCGTGGCGTTGTGGACCGTCGAACTCGAGAGCGGCCAGGAGGCGCGCCTGACCTCTCCTCCGGCCGGTGCGAGCGACTGGCGGGGTGCGTGGTCGCACGACGGCAAGCAGATCGCGTTCAATCGCTCGTCGACCGGTTCGCGATCCAACCTCTATCTGGTGCCGGCTTCGGGCGGGGAGCCGCGCCCGCTGCTCCCGGACAAGACGGTCGGCCGCGCCGCTGCGGCCTGGTCGCTCGACGACCAGCGGCTTCTGTTCGTTTCCGACGTGGCGGTGGGTGGAGACCTCTTCGAGGTCGAGATCGCAACCGAAAGGATCACCCAGCGGACAGTAGAGGCCAAGGTCAGTACCCCGATCCTCTCGTCCACCGGGCGAATCGCCTTCTCAGCCTGGGCCCACGAGACCTTCTTCTTCAGGATGTCTGTCGCCAGCCAGGCGGAAAAACACCAGCAGATCTCACTCAGCGGGGGGAGCAACTTCGGTCAGCGCTTCTCACCAGACGGCCGGCATATCGTCTTCCAGTCGAGCCGCGGCGGGCGCTCGGTGCTGTGGCTCCACGACATGGAGACAGGTGCCGAGCGCCAGCTTTCCTATCCACCGGCCGACCGGGAGGACCGTACGCCGGACTGGTCGCCCGATGGGAAGCAGGTCGTGTTTCTCTCGAATCGCGGCGGTCCATTTCAGTTGTGGGTTGGAGACGTGGAGGGTGGAGCGACGCGTCGCCTTTCCGAGCAGGCCATCCCGATGGATGGAGGCTGGTGAGTGAGCGCACGAGTCGCACCGAGATGGTCGTCTGACGGCCGGGCCATCGCCTATCTGGCCCCGGGCGAGCGCGGCTCGACCTTGTGGCTCGTCGATCCCGACGGGCGTAACGCACGCCCGACACGCGTGTCCGGCGTCTTGCCCTTCGACTGGTACCTGGACAGCCGCCGAGTGATCTACACGCGCAACGGCGAGGATGGGCGAATCGAGTTGGTCGCGGCCAGTCTCGACACGGGCAAGGAGCGTCTCCTCCTGAAGGCGAACGCGACGGAGCCGAGCGTCGCTCCGGACGGCAGGTCGGTCGCCTACAACAGCGCGGACGGACACTTCAGCATGAATCGCTACGTGCTGACGCTCGTCCGCCCGACCGGCGCCACGGAACTGCCGCGCGCGACAGGCGAGCCTCGGCAGCTCACGTTCGGCAAGGGGACGGTGGCACGTTCACGGCGGCGCCTGGTCCCCAGACAGCCGGTCGATGGTGTACACGAGGGACCTCGATCGCGGCAATCTCAGCATCATCGAGAAGTACCGCTGAACGCACCGGTCGGGCCGTCCGAGTCGCGACCGAACGATAGGAGCTGACTCGCTCGAAAGAGCCGGACGGTCGGGATTGAACCGACGACCTGCTGATTACGAACTTCCGTCGGGGTCTAGCAGCAGCACGTACCCGCACGTAAGGTGCCGAATCCTGGCGAATTGTCGGCTTTAGACGGCACGGTGATGCACGGTACGTGCTGGTGTTTCGTGACCAGGCCGTGACCAAGAGTCACGACCGCTGGCAACCAAGGCTCGCCCCGATCCTGGTGAGCACTGCTGCGCCCGGTTCCTACGCCACCAACCTATAGGCAATTCCTTCTGCAGCCCTGACGGGGACGCCGTCGCCGGGAGCTTTAGCAGGCGTCGCCGAGGGTGATGAGGAGGGCTCCTTCCCTCAACATCCCCCTCGACCGTGTGCCTGAGCGGCAAGGCACGCTGCGAAGCGTCCTCCCACCTTTTGTTCACCGTTGCGGAGGCAGACTACTCCCGCTTCGGGCGAGGTGGTCAACCGAACCTGGCGGCCTGGCGGTTCCTCAGGGCGCCTCCATCTCCCGGCCCTCCTCATCGACCGGCACGTGCACGACCTCGTGCACGGCCGGCGGAGGCTTGGGCTCCTCCGGCGGGCTGAGGCCCACGTGCGCGAGGACCTGCTTGATGGCTACCTGGTCGTGGAGGTAGGCCACGATCTTGAGCTTCCCCCCGCACTTGCGACACGTGAGCGGGTCGGCATGGAAGACCTTCGCGATGAGGCGCGCCCAACTCGCGGAAGAGCGGCGCTTCTTGGCGGGCGCCTCTTCAACCTTGCCCTCTTCCGGCTCCTCCGCGGCGCGATCTCCGCGCACTCGATTGGCATAGTAGCTGTAGAAGAGCGTGCGATGTTTCCCCGGGTCCGGGATGTGATCCGCCATTCTCGCCAGCCATTCCAGCGGGTCCATCGTTTCGAAGTTCCGTCCGAGAGTCGGATTGTGCTTGAGCCCCTTATAGATGACTGCCTGCTGGCCGTCGAGGTAGACGAGCCTCTGAAGGGACAAGGGGTTTCTCGTCACATACCCGGCCAGGTTCTCGAGGGCCTGCGTGTCCTCCGCCGATATCGGTTCTCCGACGTGCGCTGAAAAGCCCGGATGTCTCCAAGCCAGGAGCTTCGTGGCCAGCTCCTGCGAGATGGCGCGTTTCTCGATGAGCCGCGCCAGAAGCCGCTCGCGGAAGAGCCGCATGAGCGCCTCTGCGTCCCACGTCGCGAGGTGGTGGAACGTTGCGTCGTCTGAGAATGCGCCGTCGGTCGCGAGAACGTGCAGATGAACGTGCCATTGCAACAAGTCACCGCTGGTGGCGACCGACACCACGATCCCGGGCCCTGCGTCGGCGCCCAGCTCTCTCCTCATGTACTCGCCGAGTGCCTCCGCACCGCATTGGGAGAGATCGAGCAGCAGCTCCCGCCGTTTCCGGAACAAGCCTCGTAGCAGCCGGGGCATGGTGAAGACGACGTGGCGGTGAGGAACGGGCGCGAGCACCTCTTCGCGCAGCCATTCAGCCCAGAGGAGCGAGCGCTTCTTCTCGCAAGAGGGACAAAACGACCTCCCACGACACGAGTATGGGATCAAGTAGCTCAGGCGGCACGTTCCACACCAACCGCGAGCGAAACCGCGCTCGACGAGCCCACAGGTGAGGAAGGCCCGCAGCACCCGCTCGACCACCGGACGCAGCGGGCCGTGTGCCTTGGCGAACCGCTCCTGGTACACGCGCAGAAACGCCTCGAGGTGCTGCTCGACCAAGCGGAAAAGCGGCGTGTCGCGTGCCCGTCTCGGTCTGTAGACGCGACAGGTGATCTCCACACCAGCCGACCTGCCGGTGGGAGAGCGTCCGGCGAGAAACGAAGAAGAGCCTGCCCATCAAGGCCGCGTGGGACAGGCGAGTGGGCAGTGTGCAACGGAGGCGCGTCAGGGCAGGTCCGCCACGGAAGGGGCGAGAGACGGGTGGGCGGGCCGTTCCGGCAGTACCCGGACGACGACGGCCTGCATCATGAGCTTCGTGGGCTCGGTGGAGCGGGTCGATGTGCGCGGGAGCGACTCTTGCTCGGCCTGTGCGGCGCGGCTGCCGCCCTTGATGGTTCGGGGGCCCAGCGGGCCTCGCCGAGGCCTTGACCTGCTAGGCGGTCTGCGCCACCTCGACCGGGTCCCGCCCGCTCGGCCGCTGCGATAGATCGCGTCGGTGACGGCCTGCACCTGGCAGGCGTCGGCGAAGGTCGGGACGGCGTACGCGGCGTCGGGCTGGCCCAGCAGCTGGAGCCCGAAGTGCACGTACTGCCAGCGGAAGTACTGCAGGTAGCCGTTGAGCAGGCCCGGGCACGGTGTCGGTGTTGGCGTGGCCGCCGCCCCCGGGATTGGACAGGTGGATGTGCGTCCACCCGCGCTCGCGGTCGGGCGCTTCGGCGACGCCGTCGCCGGCCGGCCGGGTGTGCGAGTAGAACTTGAGGTAGCCCTGGTCCTCGAGCTCCCAGATCGCCGCCGCCACGATTCCCGTGGAGGGCGGTCTCGAAGAAGGCCTTGTGCCCGGTGGACGTGCGGTTCGAGCGCAGGGTGATCGCGGAGCCGTTGTCGAACGACGCCACGGCGTCGAAGGCGTCGACGGCCTTGCCCTTCGCTCTTGTCGTCGGAGCCGGCGATCATCCGGAGGTCCTCGCCGTCGCCGTCGTAGACCCGGGTGTGCGCGGAGACCGCCTTGACCTTCTTCCCGAGCAGGAACTGGACGAGGTCGACCTGGTGCGCGCCCAGGTCCTCGATCACGCCGCCCAGGCCGTTGGCGGCATCGAAGCGGTGGTTCGAGCGCCCCTTGCGACCCCAGTCCTGCAGGAAGACCGAGGAGCCCTCGAAGTAGCCGGAGGCGCCGAGGACGAGGCCGTCCTGGACGAGGCGCCGGGCCTCGAGCGCCCCGGGGGCGCCCTGGTAGCAGAACGTCACCATGGTGGGGGTGCCCGCCTTCTTGGCCTCGCCCGCCATCTCCTGCGCCTCCCCGAGGGACGCGCCGAGGGGCTTCTCGCAGACCACGGCCTTGCCGGCCCGCAGTGCCGCGATCGCCATGCCGTGGTGCTCCCGGTTCGGGGTGGTGACGACCACCACGTCGGCCTTGCCGATCTCCGCCTTCCAGTCGGTCGCGGTCCGCTCGAAGCCGTAGCGGACCTGGGTCTCCGCAAGCCGCTTCGCATCCCGGCCGGCGATGCCGGAAAGGACGAGCTCGATTCCTCGGGGCCGCAGCTGCTGGTTCGCTTCGAGGATGGCGCGGGGATGGGCGATGCCGCCCATGAAGCCCTGGCCGATGATGAGGACCTTTACCTTCTTCATGCCGAGGCTCCTCGCCCTATCGCCGCTTGCCGCGCCCGCCGCTCTTCTTCACCGCCTTCTTCGCAGGCGCGGGCTTCTTGCGCGCCTTCGGTGCCGAGGGCGACGACTTCTTGGCCTTGCTCGCGACGCGCTTGCCGGAGACCAGCGCGTTCAGCTCGTCCACCGCCTTCTTGCACTTCTTGGTGGCGGGCCAGGCGTCGGGCCAGAAGCACAGGTCGATCGTCCACCAGTCGTGGGGGGACCCCGAGTGCGCGGCCAGCTCCTTCATCACCGGCGGGAAGTCGATGTTCCCTTCGCCCATCGGGTTGTGGGTGCTCGTGTGGTGGTCGTTGAGCGACCCGTCGCAGTCGATGACCTGGATGGCGTTGATCTTCCCGCGCAGCCTCTTCGCCAGGCCGAGGACGCCGTCCGCCGACACCTCCTTGGGGCCGCCCGTCTGCCGCAGCCCCATCACCCCGCAGGTGTAGGCATGGCAGGTGTCGAACATGGCCCCGAAGTTCTTCTCCCCCACGGCGTCGACGAGGGCCACGATGTCGCTCGGCCGGTTGAACACGAACCCGGGCTCGAACTCCCAGGTGACGAGCATGCCCATGTCGGCGCCCATCCGGCACACCTTCCGCCAGGTCTGGACCACCCGGTCCATGGCCAGGCTCTTTTCCACCGTGTCGAGGACCTCGGGAGGCTGGACGGTGTCGACGCGGAAGAGGGTGATGCCGAGGTCCTTGGCGAACTCCATGTTCTTGCGGACGGTGGCGAGGTAGCTCTTGCCGCCGTCCTCGGCGTTCACGAGCTTCTCGCTCCACATGTCGCCGGCGATGCCCGAGAACTGGAGGCCGTTGGACTCGACGAGGTCGCGCAGGGTCTGGCGCGATTCCTTGGTGGGATGGTTGTCGGGCGTCGGGTGGGCCCCGAAGGCGCCCAGCTCCAGGCCGTCGAAGCCCATGGCCTTGAGCCCCTTCACCACCTCCCCGAACGGGACCGGGTTGTTCGCGTAGGGGCCGACCGAATACGCCCAGGTGCCGATGGACACGCGATTCATTGCCGTTCCTCCTTAGCTTCTTCCCGCCGCCTGCTTCTTCCAGTCGGAGACGTTCGGGTAATCCGTGGTCGGGCCAGACCTCGGGCCCGAAGTAGCGCAGGGTGACGAAGGGCTCGGTGCCCGTGTTCTCGACCACCACCCCTCGCACCGCCGCCTCGTGGGTGATGAAGACCTCGTCCATCGTCATCTGGCCGAAGCGGATCAGCACCGGGGTCTCCATCTCGTGAACTCCGATCCGGCCCTGGCCCTGCACGGCGATGACGCCGGATGCGCCCGCATCCTTCACCGTGACCTTCGCCCCGGGCTCGACCGTGAGCTCCCGCGCGGAGAAGAGCTGCTTGCCGTGGATCCGGCCGTAGACGACCCAGCGGTCCACGAAGCCTTCGCTCCCCGAGTCGGCGAGGGCAAGCGGCTCCAGGTAGCAGGCGTCCTTGAAGTGGGTGTGGGTGTTGAAGTCCCAATCGAGGAGGTCGACGATGTAGTCGAGGTCCTGGTCCTTCCCCTTGGGCACGTCCTTCACCAGGAGGCTCCAGGGCACGCAGCGGCACTCGACCATGGACTGGAACATGGCGAAGACGTCGCTGCCCCACTGCGGCTCGTAGGTCAGGATCGAGCCCGGGGCATGGAGCACCCGGGGCGGGATCAGCCAGCCCGTTCCCGGCCGCAGACGGTAGGCCTTGCAGAGGTCGAGCATGCCGTTGTCGCCGCGGTTCCAATCCTCCAGGCAGCGGCGCACCTGGGACTTCGTGGTGCCCGGCTCCAGGCCGTAGTAGGTGTGGGGGAAGTTGTTGCCCGTGTTGTTGAGCTGAGGCGGGAAGTAGTAGCTCTCGGGCTTGCCCTGCTGGCCGACCTCCTTCGCCTGCTCGTCGTCCTGGTGCATGTGGCAGGGAATGGGGCCGAGGTTGTCGAAGAACTTGGAGTAGACCGGCCAGCGCCGTACTTCGACCAGATCGCCTTGCCCACGATGCGCTCGCCCTCCTGTTGCACGGCCTCGCGAAGGGTGAAGCGGCCGCCCGCGTGCACGACGTAGGAAAGCCCCTCGTCCTCGCCGCGGTTCTCGTTGGCGGCCTCGGTCGTCGACCCGAGCCACCGCTCGTCGATGCCCCCGCGGTGGGCGCCCAGCGCGTAGTAGTCGTCCGGATGCAGCTTCAGCCGCCGCCCGGGGGTGAGGAACGACCTCGGCACCCAGCAAGGCGCCAGGCGCAGGACGCCTTCTCCCTCCTCGATCGCCCTTCGGGGGTCGGGCTTGGAGGAGACTTTCGGAACCTCGGTCAGCTTCGTCATCGCCGACGGGTGGCCGCCTCGGAGACATCGCGGCTTCTAGCCTTCGCCGACGCCTTCAGACGGATCTCCTTGAACTGGACCATCATCGGCTCGCCCGCGTGCACCTGCAGGGCCAGCACTCCGGAGGCCGCGCGGTGGGCGTCGTCGTCGTCGACGATCTCGGCCGTCTGCACGCCGTTCACGTAGTGCCGCAAGAGCCGGCCTTCGACGACGAGGTTCAGGTCCATCCAGTCTCCGCGCGCCACGGCCGCCGTGAGGGCGGCGCGGTCCGCCTCCGAAGCGGTGGCGCCGAGCACGTCGATCTTCGCTTTTGGCTCTCCCGGCTTGCTCGCCTCGGGGGGAGAGGCGGACCTTCTGGGTCGGAAGGGCCAGGATGCCGCGGCCGCGCTCTTCATAGAGCATGCCCACGTACTTCCCCCCGCCGTCCATGTCCGCCTGGTAGCCGCCCACCACCTTCTTCGCGGGGTCGATCACCTGGCTGCGATACTGGACGCCCGAGTTGGCCTTGCCCATGGCCGCACCGGCCACGGGCTGGAAGCGGAACTTGAGGCGCAGGGTGAAGTCCCCGACCGTGCCTTCCTTCCAGATCAGGAAGGTGTTGCCCTCGAGGGGTGCCTCGGCGCGGTTGCGCCCGGTGATGGCTCCTTCTTCCACGGACCAGACCCCGGGCAGGCCGTCCCAGC